>NZ_CP060488.1:5502500-6745934 GCF_014334015.1 Bacteroides sp. M10
TTATATGGGAGATCCTAGAGCATTTTTAAATATAGCTCGTCAGGAGGCGGGATATCGCCCTGTGAGCGAGCGAATCACTGACTACAGTCAGGTGGAACAGACATTGAATACAAATAGCCGTAAGTTGCAGGCATCACGCTGCATGGATTGCGGGGTACCTTTCTGTCATTGGGCATGTCCGATAGGGAATAAACAACCGGAATGGCAGGATGCATTGTACAGGGGGAAATGGAAAGAGGCTTACGAGGTGTTGTCGTCTACTTGCGATTTTCCGGAATTTACAGGGCGTATCTGTCCTGCCCTTTGCGAGAAATCATGCGTGTTGAAACTTTCGTGCGATCAGCCGGTAACTATTCGTGAAAATGAGGCGGCAATCGTGGAAGCGGCTTTTCGTGAAGGATATATACAGGTAAAAACTCCGGAAAGAAACGGAAAGAAAGTAGCGGTGATTGGTGCAGGTCCTGCCGGACTGGTAGTTGCCAATCAGTTAAATCTAAAAGGATATAGCGTTACTCTATTCGATAAGGATGAAGCTCCCGGAGGATTACTGCGATTTGGTATCCCTAATTTCAAACTGGACAAGAATGTAATCGACCGGCGGATGAAGATATTGGCCGCAGAAGGAATCCGGTTTGAGATGGGAGTAGAAATAGATGTCAATCATTTACCGGAAGGATTCGATGCTTACTGCATCTGTACCGGAACACCGGCAGCACGTGACTTGAGTATTCCGGGACGTGAACTGAAAGGGATTCATTTCGCACTCGAAATGCTGGCACAACAGAACAGGATTCTGGCAGGACAGACTTTCCCGAAAGACAAGTTGGTAAATGCCAAAGGCAAGAAGGTTCTTGTGATAGGTGGCGGTGATACCGGTTCCGACTGTATCGGAACCAGCGTGCGACAAGGAGCCGTCAGTATCACTCAAATAGAGATCATGCCGAAACCTCCTGTCGGATACAATCCGGCTACCCCATGGCCTCAATGGCCGGTAGTCTTCAAAACGACTTCCAGTCATGAAGAAGGTTGTACACGCCGTTGGTGTCTGGCTTCCAATCAGTTTCTCGGAAAGAATGGAAAAGTGACAGGCGTAGAAGTGGAAGAAGTGGAATGGATTCCGGCAACAGATGGCGGACGTTCCACGATGAAACCGACAGGAAAAAAGGAAGTCATCGAAGCGGACATGGTATTGCTGGCGATGGGATTCCTGAAACCGGAACAGCCAAAGTTTGCCGAAAATGTATTCCTTGCCGGGGATGCGGATACAGGAGCCAGCCTCGTCGTACGTGCCATGGCAGGAGGACGAAAAGCGGCTGCAGAAATAGACACTTACTTGACGAAATAATCTCCGAAATAAGGAATACTAAAAGGTCTGACTGCTATTATCGGTTCGTTCCATATCTGTGGAACTAAAGGATAACAGATGTAGAACTAAAGGGAAACAGTTGTGGAACGAAACGATAACAACTGTGGAACGAATTAAGAATAGCGAATCAGCCTCTTAGAAACAACGAATAAACAATCAACATATTACATCACCCCAAAAAACTTAAAGTTATGTGTGGAATAGCAGGTATACTCAACATAAAGGTTCAAACGAAAGAAGTAAGAGATAAAGCACTGAAGATGGCCCAGAAAATCCGTCATCGCGGACCGGACTGGAGTGGAATCTATGTAGGTGGAAGTGCCATCCTGGCACACGAACGCCTGTCAATCGTCGACCCACAGAGCGGTGGACAACCGTTATACTCTCCTGATCGTAAACAGGTGCTTGCTGTAAACGGTGAGATCTACAACCATCGGGACATTCGTGCTCAATACGCCGGAAAATATAACTTTCAGACAGGAAGTGACTGTGAGGTCATTCTTGCTCTTTACAAAGAGAAAGGCATCCACTTTCTGGAAGATATTAGCGGTATCTTTGCTTTTGTTCTTTATGATGAAGAAAAGGATGAATTTCTGATTGCCCGTGATCCGATAGGGGTTATTCCTTTATATATAGGGAAAGATAAAGAAGGAAGAATCTACTTCGGCAGCGAACTGAAAGCACTTGAAGGATTTTGCGACGAATATGAAGTATTCCTTCCCGGACATTATTTCCATAGCAAAGAGGGAAAAATGAAACGTTGGTATTCACGCGACTGGACAGCTTATGAAGCCGTCAAAGACAATGACGCACAAACCAGTGATGTAAAAACAGCATTAGAAGATGCCGTACATCGTCAGTTAATGAGTGACGTACCTTATGGAGTGCTTCTTTCGGGTGGACTGGACAGTTCTGTTATCTCCGCTATTGCCAAAAAATATGCGGCAAAGCGTATAGAAACAGATGGAGCGAGTGATGCGTGGTGGCCTCAACTCCACTCCTTCGCTATCGGATTAAAAGGTGCTCCCGATTTAATTAAAGCACGTGAAGTGGCTGAATATATCGGTACTGTCCATCACGAAATAAACTATACTGTTCAGGAAGGTCTGGATGCCCTGCGTGATGTCATTTATTTCATCGAGACATACGATGTAACCACGGTACGCGCTTCTACTCCCATGTACCTACTGGCACGTGTCATCAAATCAATGGGGATTAAAATGGTGTTGAGCGGTGAAGGTGCTGATGAAGTTTTCGGAGGGTATCTATACTTCCACAAAGCTCCCACTCCACAGGCATTCCACGAAGAAACGGTACGTAAACTTTCAAAGTTACACATGTACGATTGTCTTCGTGCCAACAAAAGTCTATCAGCATGGGGCGTAGAGGGACGTGTTCCTTTCCTTGATAAAGAATTCCTCGACGTAGCCATGAACCTGAATCCGAAAGCTAAAATGTGCCCCGGAAAGGAAATTGAGAAACGGATTGTTCGCGAAGCCTTTGCCGATATGTTACCGGAAAGTGTGGCGTGGAGACAAAAAGAACAGTTCAGTGACGGTGTGGGATATTCATGGATCGATACTTTGAGAGAAATCACAGCAGCTGCCGTAAGCGATGAGCAAATGGAACATGCTGCCGAACGCTTCCCCATCCATACTCCGCAAAACAAGGAAGAATACTATTATCGTAGTATCTTTGAAGAGCATTTCCCCAGTGAAAGTGCAGCACGCACCGTACCGAGTGTTCCCAGTGTGGCCTGTTCCACAGCAGAAGCGCTGGCGTGGGATATTGCTTTCAGGAATCTGAATGAGCCTAGCGGACGTGCGGTGAGAGGAATACACGAAGAGGCCTATACTTAACTGATAAAAATAACGGAAAGAGCAGATTCTGTTATTCTTTTGTAGCATTTCTATTTTAAAATCCCAAGGATTAACGCAGATTAGCATATTATTATCTGATTTGCGTTTTCTTTTTTATAATTTTGAGGCCAAACCCAATTAAATCTATCAAACTTTTAAAAGACCAAACAAATGAATTTAAAAAAAATGATGATGGCATCTGCCCTTCTAATGGTTGCTTGCTGTATGCAGGCACAGACAAAAGTGATAGCCCACCGTGGATTCTGGAAAACTCCGGGATCATCACAAAACAGTATTTCATCACTTCTAAAAGCAGATTCCATCGGTTGTTACGGTTCAGAATTTGACGTATGGATCGCTAAGGATAACAAGTTGGTGGTCAACCATGATCCTGTATACAAGATGAGACCGATGGAGTATTCCAAAGGTGACGCACTGACCGGACTTAAATTATCCAACGGAGAAAACTTGCCCAGCCTGGAACAGTATCTGGAAGCTGGAAAAAACTGTAATACCCGGCTGATTCTTGAACTAAAAGCACATAGCAATAAGAAACGCGAAACCAAAGCCGTACAAGGCATCCTTGCCATGGTGAAGAAAATGGGACTGAAAAACCGCATGGAATATATCACGTTCTCCCTGCATGCCATGAAAGAGTTTATCCGCCTGGCTCCTGCCGGTACTCCGGTATTTTACCTTAACGGAGAACTGTCTCCCAAAGAATTAAAGGAACTCGGTGCTGCCGGTCTTGATTATCACATGGGAGTGATTAAGAAACACCCCGAATGGATCAAAGAAGCTCATGAACTCGGCTTGAAAGTAAATGTGTGGACTGTGGACGAAGTGGAAGATATGAAATCGCTGATTGAACAGAAAGTAGATTTCATTACCACCAACGAACCAGTCATCTTACAAGAAGAACTGAAAAAACATCAATAAGACAAAATCATTACAAAGTAAACTATTTAACATCCGTCTTTAAAGAAACGGGTGGTTGTACTAAATCCCGCATACAGATAGCAAACTTTAGCTATTACGTATGCGGGATTTAGTACAACGAGCTGTTTCTTTAAAAGGAAAAATGAGCTTTCATAACAAACTAAATACCAACATATTAAGAGCACTCATTTTTTTCATTTGAAAAGGAAAAGGTCATTTCCATATATGCCAATAAAAGATTACAAACGATTTACTGGAAATCATCTAATACCTCTTTCAACTCTCCTACCGTAAGCTCTCCTACCTGTCTCCATAATTCATGTCCCTTATGCAATAAAAGAAAGGCGGGCACTGTTTCTACATTATGCGCATCGGCTATTGTTCTATTTTCTTCAGCATTCACTCTTATCAATTCTACAGTTCTCTTTTCGTAAGTCCGAAGCACAGGACCTATCCACTCATAATGAGGTGACCAGTCGGCATAAAATACTACCAACACCAAATGGTTGGTCTTAACTGCTGTTTCTAATTGTTTCTCTATATTCATGTCTCTACGTTTTTATATTAATGATAGTGCTAAAACAATGAATACAGAAAAAGGTTCTTCAGAATATCCGGCGAGCAATATGATAGATAAATAGGGATTTTCACTTTCATATCGTCAAAAGGAAAAGGATATATTTCTTGTTTTTATTGCTGATTTCACCGATTATCAAGGCTAAATATTCTTCATATATTATGGAAGAATATGCAAAACAATTCACCCAAATAACAGTTTATTAATATATAAATAGGTATAATTTCAAATTATAACTAAATACAGCCGTATATAAAGCGATTATAAGTTTGGAGAAAATAAATAGATATTAGATATACTTTTTAGCAAAATATAAAGCAAAAAGTCATACCTTTGCATTGTAATAAAACAAAAGGTTACAACAACCAATAAATATCAGTCAAAATGACAACAAAGATTAAGTTCACAAAAATGCATGGAGCGGGAAATGACTACATATATGTAGACACAACCCAATATCCGATAGCCGACCCTGCAAAGAAGGCAATCGAATGGAGCAAGTTTCATACAGGAATCGGAAGTGATGGACTTATATTGATTGGTGTCTCTGATAAAGCGGATTTCAGCATGCGTATTTTCAATGCGGACGGTTCGGAAGCTATGATGTGTGGCAACGGAAGCCGTTGTGTAGGCAAATATGTATATGAATACGGCCTGACTGACAAAACAGAAATTACGCTGGATACACGATCAGGAATAAAAATTCTGAAACTGCATGTAGAGGGAAAAACAGTCAGTGCAGTCACCGTAGATATGGGTAGCCCATTGGAAACAGAAGAGATTCAGTGGGGAGGAGAGTATCTTTTCCGGTCAACCAAAGTATCAATGGGTAATCCGCATCTCGTCACATTTGTTGAGGATATCACCCGGATTAATTTACCGGAAATCGGTCCTGAACTGGAGAATCATCCTCTTTTTCCCGATAGAACTAATGTGGAGTTTGCACAGATTGTCAGCAAAGACACAATACGGATGAGAGTGTGGGAAAGAGGATCGGGAATCACTCAAGCTTGTGGAACAGGTGCTTGTGCCACAGCAGTAGCCGCCTTCATCAACGGACTTACAGGAAGAAAAAGCGATATAATCATGGATGGAGGGACAGTCACCATTGAATGGGATGAAATCTCCGGGCATATATTAATGACCGGACCGGCAACCAAAGTTTTCGATGGGGAGATTGAGGATAAGTATTAAAAAAGTATTAAGTATCAGGTATTGAGTATTAGATTTTGCAGAACTTAAAACAATAACAAGATGGCATTAGTAAACGAACATTTTTTGAAGTTACCGGGAAGCTATTTATTCTCGGACATAGCGAAAAAGGTAAATACCTTCAAGATAACACATCCTAAACAGGATATTATCCGGTTGGGTATCGGTGATGTCACCCAAGCGCTTCCGAAAGCATGTATCGAAGCCATGCACAAAGCGGTAGAAGAGCTGTCCAGCAAAGATACATTCCGCGGATATGGTCCTGAACAGGGATATGATTTTCTGATTGAAGCAATTATAAAAAATGACTTTATTCCACGTGGAATTCACTTCTCGGCATCCGAGATATTTGTCAGTGACGGTGCCAAAAGCGATACCGGAAATATAGGCGATATTCTTCGCCATGACAATAGCGTAGGTGTTACAGATCCCATCTATCCGGTTTATATAGACAGCAATGTCATGTGCGGACGCGCCGGAGTGTTGGAAGAAGAGACGGGCAAATGGAGTAATGTTACTTATATGCCTTGCACAAGTGAGAACAACTTTATTCCGGAAATTCCGGACAAACGGATAGACATTGTTTATCTCTGCTATCCGAACAACCCGACAGGAACGACCTTGACCAAACCGGAACTGAAGAAATGGGTGGACTATGCATTGGCAAACGATACATTGATTCTGTTCGATGCCGCTTATGAAGCATATATCCAGGACGAGAATGTCCCCCACTCTATCTATGAGATTAAGGGAGCTAAAAAGTGTGCGATCGAATTCCGTAGTTTTTCAAAAACGGCAGGATTTACCGGAGTACGCTGCGGATATACCGTAGTTCCGAAAGAGCTTACTGCCGCCACATTGGAAGGAGACCGCATCCCACTCAACAGATTGTGGAACCGCCGCCAGTGCACCAAGTTCAACGGTACTTCTTACATTACTCAACGGGCAGCAGAAGCCGTTTACAGTGCAGAAGGCAAAGCACAGATTAAAGAAACAATCGGCTATTATATGACCAACGCCAAAATTATGAAAGAGGGATTGGAAGCCACAGGACTGAAAGTGTATGGAGGAGTCAACGCTCCCTACTTGTGGGTGAAAACTCCGAACGGGCTTTCGTCATGGCGATTCTTCGAACAGATGTTATATGAAGCCAATGTAGTCGGTACCCCCGGTGTAGGCTTCGGACCAAGCGGTGAAGGATATATCCGCCTGACTGCCTTTGGCGAACGTAACGACTGTATCGAAGCAATGAGAAGAATAAAAAACTGGCTATAAGATAGTATTTCGCGCGCTACTATATACATGGACCGTACATCCACATTTTTCTAACTTAAAGGTAAAAAGACGATGAAAACGACGATTAACAAAAAATGGGGAGTAATAATAGTAGCATTATTACTGACAGGGTTTGCTCCATCCGCAATGTTGGCGCAAGATAAAGTGGAAGCTTCCGTTGGAGCCGATCTGGTGAGTGGTTACATCTGGCGTGGCCAGGATTTAGGCGGAGTTAGTATTCAGCCTTCATTGGGAATCGCTTACAAAGGTTTCTCACTCGGAGCATGGGGATCGGTAGGGTTCGAATCGACAGATACGAAAGAGTTCGATTTAACTCTCGGTTATTCGACGGGTGGTTTTAGCGTTTCAGTGACGGATTATTGGTTTAATACCCAAGTAGCAACTAACAAGTATTTTAAATACGGAGCTCATTCAACAGCTCATGTATTTGAAGCACAAGTCGGATATGACTTCGGACCACTGGCAGTCAACTGGTATACAAATTTTGCAGGTGCCGACGGCGTGAAAGAAAATGGCAAAAGAGCTTATTCTTCTTACCTCGCACTTAGCGCACCATTCAAATTGGGAGGTCTCGACTGGGCAGTAGATTTAGGTATGGTTCCTTGGGAGACAACTTTCTACAATGGCTATACAAGTGGTTTCTGCATATCAGATGTAAGTCTCGGAGCTTCCAAGGATATCAAAATCACAGATTCCTTCTCCGTTCCGGCATTTGCCAAGGTATCTGTCAATCCACGGACAGAAGGAGCCTACTTCGCATTCGGATTAAGTTTTTAAGAGAGAGAATTTAGAATATCAAAGAGCGTATAGGGATCGGGTAGTTAGAGTTTAGATTTTATCGGTTTGTTGTATGGTAACCTACTATGGCTGCCACACCCTATACCTCTTTCTTTTACAGGTCAACACTAATATTTAAGGTATATGAAAAAGATTGAAGCTATTATCCGTAAAACCAAATTCGAGGACGTGAAAACAGCTCTCCTCGAAGCGGACATCGAATGGTTCTCTTACTACGATGTAAGAGGCATCGGAAAAGCCCGGGAAGCCCGTATCTATCGCGGTGTTATGTACGACACAAGTTCTATCGAACGTATCCTGATCTCTATTATAGTACGCGACAAGAATGCAGAAAAGACCGTACAAGCTATTCTAAAATCCGCACACACGGGAGAAATCGGAGACGGACGTATTTTCGTTATTCCTATTGAAGACGCCATCCGCATCCGTACCGGCGAGAGAGGAGATATCGCACTCTACAACGCAGAACAAGAAAGATAACTCTTTCTCCCCAACAGCTATCCGTATAACTAATAATGTAAAATCATCATGAGTAGACATATTATATATGCCATTTCCAAAATTGGAATCATGGCAGCCATCATTATGGCCTGTTTATTTGCTCCCAGTGCTTATGCACAAGACACTGTAAAGTTATCAGAAGAGATAACAATTGTAGAAGAAACTCCTGTTCTCAACAGCGGCAACACAGCTTGGCTTATCGTAGCCACCATTCTCGTTTTATTAATGAGTATTCCCGGTATCGCATTGTTCTATGGCGGATTGGTACGCCAGAAAAATATATTGAGTATCATCATGCAGACATTACTCATTGTCGGTGTAGTCAGTATATTATGGGTCGCTTTCGGCTATAGTTGGGCATTCGGTACCAGTTTTATGGAATCAGGCAATCCGTTGGGAGCCATTATAGGAGGATTCGACAAAGCATTCCTCCACGGAATCACCATCAATACGTTAACAACCGGGGATATTCCCGAACTGACATTCGTCATGTTCCAATGTATGTTCGCCATCATCACGCCTGCACTTATCCTGGGAGCATTTGCCGAAAGAATCAAATTCTCCGGATACATGGTATTTATTATCCTCTGGGTAATATTGGCTTACTTCCCGATGGCACATTGGGTATGGGGAGGCGGATTCCTTCAGCAAATGGGAGCCATCGATTTTGCCGGTGGTACGGTAGTGCATATCAATGCCGGAATTTCAGCCCTTGTTATGGCGATCATGCTGGGGAAAAGAGAGGATTACCGGATCGGTCACCCGATTACTCCGCATAACATCACCTTCGTATTCATGGGAACGTCTTTCCTGTGGCTGGGATGGTTTGGATTCAATGCAGGAAGTGGCTTGGCCGCCGACGGACTTGCAGCCAACGCTTTCATGGTAACGCATATTGCCACAGCTGTTGCAGCAGTCACTTGGATGCTTATTGACTGGTTCTGCAATAAAAAACCGACAACGGTAGGTGCATGTACAGGCGCAGTGGCCGGATTGGTTGCCATTACCCCGGCAGCGGGCACGGTAGATTTATTGGGTGCTTTCTTTATCGGTCTGATTACTCCGGTTATCTGCTTTTTCATGGTAGCGGTAGTGAAGCCCAAATTCAAATACGACGACGCACTCGACGCGTTCGGGGTACACGGAATCGGTGGTATCGTAGGTTCTATCCTTACCGGAGTCTTTGCCACTCAATATATCACTGGTGAAGGCGGCGTAGAAGGAGCTCTTTATGGTGACTGGCATCAGTTGTGGGTGCAGATTGTCGCAACAGTAGTCTCTATCTTATTCAGTGCAGTCATCACTTTTGTTCTTTACAAAATTGTGGATTCACTCATCGGTATCCGCGTCGACAGACGGGTGGAAGAAGAGGGACTTGACATCTATGAACATGGAGAATCCGCATACAACAGTTAAAACAGAGAAACTCTAACATATTTAACAACAAATCAAATCAGGTATTATGTCAAAACTTAGATTCAGAGTAGTAGAGACAGCTTTCAAAAAGAAAGCTGTTGAGGTAGCAACCCCTGCCGAACGTCCTTCGGAATACTTCGGCAAGTATGTATTCAACAAGGAAAAGATGTTCAAATACCTTCCCAGTAAGGTATACAATGCACTGATTGATGCAATTGACAATGGTGCTCCGCTAGATCGCAGCATTGCCGACGAGGTAGCTGCCGGCATGAAAAAATGGGCTATCGAAATGGGTGTCACTCATTACACGCACTGGTTTGCACCGCTGACCGAGGGTACGGCAGAAAAGCACGATGCCTTCGTTGAACATGACGGCAAAGGTGGTATGATGGAAGAATTTACAGGTAAACTGCTCGTACAGCAGGAGCCGGATGCTTCTTCTTTCCCGAATGGCGGTATCCGTAATACATTCGAAGCTCGCGGATACAGCGCATGGGACCCCTCGTCACCTGCTTTCATCGTGGATGATACACTTTGCATCCCGACTGTATTTATCGCATATACCGGTGAAGCTCTTGACTATAAAGCTCCCTTACTGAAGGCATTGCGTGCTGTAGATAAAGCAGCCGTAGCCGTATGTCAGTATTTTAATCCGGAAGTGAAAAAAGTAGTTGCTTACTTAGGATGGGAACAGGAATACTTCCTGGTAGACGAAGGATTGTATGCCGCACGTCCGGACTTACTAATGACCGGTCGTACTTTGATGGGACATGACAGTGCCAAAAACCAACAGTTGGAGGATCACTACTTCGGTGCTATCCCCACCCGCGTAGCCGCTTTCATGAAGGACCTTGAAATTGAAGCGTTAAAATTAGGTATTCCTGTTAAGACTCGTCACAACGAGGTTGCCCCGAACCAGTTCGAGTTGGCTCCTATCTTTGAAGAGTGTAACCTTGCTAATGACCATAACTTACTGATTATGTCATTAATGCGTAAGGTAAGCCGCCGTCATGGTTTCCGTGTACTGCTTCATGAAAAGCCGTTCAAAGGTGTCAATGGTTCGGGTAAACACAACAACTGGTCTTTGGGCACTGATACAGGTATCTTATTGATGGGACCGGGTAAGACTCCGGAAGACAATCTACGTTTTGTTACATTCGTTGTCAATACGTTGATGGCAGTTTATCATCATAACGGATTGCTGAAAGCTTCTATCTCCAGTGCTACCAACGCCCACCGTCTGGGAGCGAATGAGGCACCTCCTGCAATTATCTCCTCTTTCCTTGGAAAACAGTTGTCGCAGGTATTGGATCATATCGAAAACAGTACGAAAGATGATTTAATCAGCCTTAGCGGTAAACAGGGAATGAAGTTGGATATTCCGCAGATTCCTGAATTACTGATCGATAATACAGACCGTAACCGTACTTCTCCATTTGCTTTCACAGGCAACCGCTTTGAGTTCCGTGCCGTAGGTTCCGAAGCAAACTGTGCTTCTGCCATGATTGCATTGAACTCGGCCGTAGCAAATCAATTGGTGAAGTTTAAGAAGGACGTGGATGCGTTGATTGAAAAGGGAGAACCCAAAGTTTCCGCCATTCTTGAAATCATCCGCGGATATATCAAAGAATGTAAAGCCATTCATTTCGACGGTAACGGTTACAGTGACGAATGGAAGAAAGAAGCTGCCCGTCGTGGACTGGATTGCGAAACCAGTGTTCCTGTTATCTTCGACAATTACCTGAAACCGGAAACAATTGCCATGTTCGAAGCTACCGGTGTAATGACCAAGAAAGAACTGGAAGCCCGTAACGAGGTGAAATGGGAAACTTATACGAAGAAGATTCAGATTGAGGCACGTGTATTGGGTGACTTGGCAATGAATCATATCATTCCGGTTGCCACTCAATACCAGACGGACTTAATTAATAATGTCTATAAGATGCAATCTCTTTTCCCGGCAGAAAAGGCTGCGAAATTGTCTGCTAAGAACCTGGAGCTTATTGAAGAGATTGCCGACCGTACAGCTTTCATCAAGGAGCATGTAGATGCAATGATTGAGGCTCGTAAGGTTGCAAACAAGATAGAAAGCGAACGGGAAAAAGCCATTGCCTACCACGACACGATTGTCCCGGCACTGGAAGAAATCCGTTATCACATCGACAAGTTGGAACTGATTGTTGACAATCAGATGTGGACGCTTCCAAAATACAGGGAACTGTTATTTGTGAGATAGAAAAAAAATTATCTATTTCTTTTGTTGGTTGTTTTAAGTTTGCGGGGAGGGGTGCTGTGAAGCAGTCCTCTTCTTTTTTTTATTCGATAATCTTTGCGTCTTCAATATCATCATCGTCATGCATAACCGGAGCCTTCGGGCGGCGACGGGCAAACTTGAACCAGTTTATCAATTCGGAAAGAGAATAAACCAAACTGCTGATACCAATAATTATAAATGCAGTATTACGCGCTCCTGTCGGATTGAACAAAGCGATAATACCCGCAATAAGAATCAGCGAAGGAATCAGATAAAAAGCTCCCGGAACGGGCATCCACCGACGAGCCATCGACAAAGAAGCAATCTGTTGCACTCCTCCCATAATCAGGATAAATCCCAATAAAAACATCAGGACGTCTGCAAAGAATTCAGGCATCACAATCAGCCAAAGTCCGAATAATAAGCTACCGATTCCTTCTATCGGAAAACGGGGAGCTGCTTCACCTTCCGGTCTTTTCCGGCCGAAATAGCCAAAAAGGCTGATAACACCGGGAATCAAGAAGGCAACACCTACCGTAATGACAATATAACTGGCAGCCGCATTGGGCCAAATCACGAGTACCAATCCAATCACAAGTGCGAAGAGAATGCGAATAAGGGAATAATTCATTGTTTTCATAAATTCTATATTTTTTAACCGAGTCTGTTCCAATACTTTTGCGAATATAAGTGTTTCTACTGATATATAAAAATAACAAATAAACATTGTAATAAGTTCGTAATAATATCGTTATGACGATTACATCTCACATTGATATTTTTGCAGAAATTTTAAACAGTTCCTTTTTCACAATGAAACAAAGCGAAATAAAAAAGAAATACCCTTATGTAGAGCGTGACATCAGTTGGATGTACTTCAACCAACGTATTCTGCTAGAAGCCGCCCGTCCAGAAGTGCCACTGCTGGAACGACTCACTTTTCTTGGCATCTATTCAAATAACCTGGATGAATTCTTCCGTGTCCGTGTAGCGACTCTGAACCGGATCGTAGAATATGCCGATAAAAACATACAAGCAGAACAAGAAACCGCCGCCTGCACTCTGAAACAAATAGGAAAGCTGCACAATCGTTACTACAAGCAGTTTGAGGAGATATTCGCTTCCATTATGGAGGAATTGAAGAAAGAGAATATCTACGTCATCAAAGATGCGGAAATGACGGACGAACAGAAAGCATTCGTCACTTCTTTCTATCGCAACAAACTGAATGGTTCTACCAATCCGCTTTTCCTCAATGGAACCCGCTCGCTGGACGATCAGACAGATGAGGATATTTACCTTGCCATCCGTCTGCTGCGCAAAGATGAAACGGGAAAGATAAAGGAGAAAGACTATGCAGTGATTGAACTGCCGACCGGAGACTTCGGCCGTTTTATTCAATTACCTGATTCGGATGGAAAAACATATCTCATGTTTCTTGATGACGTGATCCGCTATTGTTTGCCGATGATTTTTGTTGGCATGAAGTACACAGATTATGAGGCGTACACTTTCAAATTCACTAAAGACGCCGAAATGGAAATTGACAGTGATCTGCGGACAGGGGTACTTCAGAAGATTTCCAAAGGTGTGAAAAGCCGGAAGAAAGGGGAACCGATCCGTTTCGTCTATGACGAACAAATTCCTAAAGACTTGCTGAAAAAGTTGACCGGCCGCCTGAACGTGGATAAGAATGACACGCGTGTAGCCGGAGGACGCTATCACAATTTCAAGGATTTGATGAAATTTCCGGTTTGCGGTCATCATGAACTGAAATATCCTGTTTGGGAACCTATCTTCAAGCCTGAACTGAATGGCATGGAAAGTCTGCTCACTTTGATTCGTCGGAAAGATCGTTCCTTACATTATCCTTATCATAGTTTCGATACTTTCATCCGTGTGTTGCGAGAAGCCGCTATCAGTAAAGAAGTAAAAAGTATCAAGATGACGCTTTATCGCTTGGCTAAAGAGTCCAAAGTGATAAAAGCTTTAATCTGTGCAGCCAGAAACGGGAAAAAAGTCACAGTAGTAATCGAACTGTTGGCACGTTTTGATGAAGCGTCTAATATCAACTGGAGCAAGAAAATGCAGGATGCGGGGATTCATGTTATTTTCGGAGTAGAGGGTTTGAAAATCCATTCTAAATTGCTGTATATCGGTACTCGGCACGGAGATATCGCCTGCATCAGTACAGGAAATTTCCATGAAGGAAATGCACGCATGTATACTGACTATACCATTATGACTGCTCACCGTCCCATTGTCCGGGAAGTCAATGCCGTATTCGATTTTATCGAAAAGCCTTATACTCCTGTTGATTTCAAAGAATTGCTCGTTTCTCCCAATGATATGCGTAAACGATTCATTGCGCTTATCAACAAAGAGATAAAAAATAAGGAACAGGGAAAAGAGGCTTATATCCTTGCTAAAGTAAATCATATTACTGACCGTGCACTTGTTGAAAAGCTATACGAAGCCTCAACAGCGGGTGTTCAAGTGGAACTGGTAGTACGCGGTAACTGTTCTTTAGTGACAGGCGTTCCGGGTATCAGCGAGAATATACACATCAATGGTATTATCGACCGTTATCTCGAACATTCGCGCATTTTCATCTTCGCCAATGGTGGAGAAGAAAAATACTACATTGGTTCTGCCGACTGGATGCCTCGCAACCTGGATAATCGTATTGAGGTGGCGGCACCGGTCTATGATAAAGAAATTCAGGCAGATTTAAAACGAATTGTCTGCTACGGATTCCGGGATACGGCAAAAGGAAGAATTGTAGATGGTACAGGTGAGAACCGGGAAAAAGAACGGGAAGAAAACAGTGTCCCATTCCGCTCACAAGAAGAATTATATAACGAATACAAGAATACATTATGATAAGTATGAAAAAAGTTAATTATGCAGCAATAGATATAGGCTCTAATGCGGTACGACTGCTGATAAAATGTGTAAACGAGGAGAATGCGCCCGAATTAATGAGTAAGGTGCAGCTCATCCGTATTCCGTTACGGTTGGGAGAAGACGCCTTTACTGTGGGGGTTATCTCTGCAGAAAAAGAGAAGAAACTGATTCGGCTGATGAAAGCCTACAAACAATTAATGAAGATATATGATGTGGTAGACTATCGTGCGTGTGCCACCTCTGCCATGCGTGATGCACGTAATGGTAAGGATATCGTTCAGCAGATCGTCAAAAAGACGGGTATCCGTGTAGAAATCATCGACGGGCAGGAAGAAGCGTATATTGTTTACGACAATCATATCGAACAGTTATTTGCTTCAGGGCAAAATTACCTGTATGCAGATGTGGGAGGTGGTAGTACGGAAATCAATCTTATCAGCAACGGTGAACTGAAAAATTCCCGTTCATATAATATAGGTACGGTACGTATGCTTAGCGGCATGGTAAAGGAAGAAGAAAAGGAAGCTTTGCGCACTGATCTGATAGGGCTTGCCACAGAGTATGCCCCTATCAGTATCATCGGTTCGGGAGGAAATATTAATAAGTTATTTCGTTTAGCGGACAAGAAAGATAAAAAAGCGTCTCTCCTACCCATCGAATCACTGCAAGATATATATGAAACATTGAAAGCCCTCTCTACCGAACAACGTATTAAGCAATATAAGTTGAAACCGGACCGGGCCGATGTTATTGTTCCTGCTGCAGAAATATTTCTCGAGATAGCTACTCATGTAAAAGCTACCGGAATTATTGTACCTACCATCGGACTGTCCGACGGTATTATAGATAGCTTATACACGCAAAACATGAACAGGTCTGATTCTCCGCAATCTTGATGAATGAATATATAAAAAAACTCCTGATACCAGTATATCCAGACTTAGTATCGGGAGTTTTTGTCTCATCTTGCTATAATGTATAGATTCATCTTTAAAAGAGTTAGGTATTCGGATTTTGTTCTTTATATTTGTGCAACTATATATTTGAAACAATATGGATATAAAACTTAGAATTGAGCAATCTTCGGATTATCATGAAACCGAAAACATTACACGGGAAGCATTCTGGAATCATTATTCTCCGGGATGTGACGAACATTACCTCCTTCATATTATGCGTAACCATCCTAAGTTTGTGCCGGAGCTCGATATTGTTGCAGAACATAATAACAAGATTGTCGGTAATGTTGTCTGCCTCAAATCATTTATCATGGCAGATGACGGTAACCAATATGAGGTTTTGAGCTTGGGTCCCATTTCTGTTCTCCCCGAATACCAACAGCAGGGTATCGGAGGAAAAATGATTGCACTTACCAAAAAATTAGCTTCCGAAATGGGATTTCGTGCTATTTTACTTTGTGGTGACCCGGATTATTATCTCCGACAAGGATTCATTCCTGCCGAAACATTAGGGATTCGCACTGAAGATAATATGTATGCTACTGCTCTTCATGTTTGTGAATTATATGATAATGCTTTAGCCAATGCAAAAGGCCGCTATATAGAAGATGAAATATATCAGATTGATAAATCTGCTGCTAATGAGTTCGACAAACAATTTCCTCCAAAAGAAGTTGAGGTTGGAACTCCGTCACAAAAACGATTTAATCTGCTGGTAGTAATGAGAAGAAAAGCGATTTAAGGTCATTCAACCTTAAACCGCTTGGTTTGTACATCACGGGAGTTCGATCCTACCATGACATCAAATTCTCCTGGTTCGTAGATATATTCCAAGCCGGAATTATAGAATTTCAGATCATTTTCCGTGATAACGAAGTTAATGTCACGACTTTCACCACTCTTCAGGAAAATACGTTCAAAGCCTTTCAACTCCTTCACCGGACGGGCAATCTCTGCATATATATCACGAAGATATAGCTGCACTGTCTCGTAACCGTCGTAGTTTCCTTTATTGGTAACAGTCACAGAAACCGTTAACTCACCGTTTTTAGGTAAAGTTTCCGAGCTAATCTGAAGATCACTATAAACAAAGTCTGTATAACTCAAACCATATCCGAACGGATACAGAGGCTCATTACTCTCATCCAGATAATTGCTGGCATAACGATTAAATATACGATTGTCAGGATCAGGACGACCGGTATTCAGATGATTGTAGAATAATGGTAACTGTCCCACCGAACGCGGGAAAGTCGTTGTCAATTTACCGCTTGGAGCTACTTTGCCGAACAGTACGTCAGCAACCGCATCCCCCGTTTCACTACCTCCAAACCAGACATTCAAGATGGAATGTACATTTGTAGCCTCCCAGTTCAAAACCAAAGGACGACCCGTGAACAAAAGAAGTACGACAGGTTTGCCCGTCTTCACCAGAGCTTTTAATAAGTCCTGTTGAGCATCGGGTATCTCCAGATTGGTACGTGAAACCGATTCACCACTCATTTCCGCACACTCACCCAAAGCAGCTACAATCACATCAGCACGGGCAGCTATACGCAAAGCCTCATCCAATAACTGCCGGTTGTCTCCACGTTCAAGCGGCCGAATACCCGTAGCAGCCTTTTCCGTTTCTGCATCATAATATATGTTACTGCCTTTCGCGTACAGTATTTCAGCCTTATCACCCGCTGCCGAACGGATTCCTTCCAGTAACGTTCCGTGCCGGGAAGGAGTACATGTCATACTCCACATTCCACACATGTTATTACGTGCATCTGCCATCGGACCGATCAGGGCAATCTTTCCTTTTATGTCCAAAGGAAGCAGATGACGATCGTTCTTCAACAAAACAAAAGTTTCAGTTGCAATCGTACGGGCGGAAGAACGATGTTCGGCCGTATAAAGTTTTTCCCGGGTACGCAGAGTATCACAATATTTATACGGATCGGAGAATAACCCCAATTTATATTTAGCTTCCAGGACACGACGGCAGGCCGCATTTATCTGTTCTTCCGTCACTTTTCCTTCTTTCAGGGATTCTTCCAGTGTGTTCAGAAAACCACAGGAAACCATATCCATATCTGTCCCTGCCTGCAAAGCACGTATGGAAGCTTCTTTCAGAGGGGCGACACCGTGGGAGGACATTTCGGCTATCGAATTATAATCTGTCACCAATAGTCCCCCGAAACCCCATTCATCCCGAAGCAGATCGGTCAGTAACCATTTATTGGCCGTGGCAGGAATACCGTCGACGATATTAAAAGAACTCATGACACTACCTACACCGGCATCAACGGCAGCTTTATAAGGAGCCAGATATTCGTTATACATACGCAGGCGGCTCATATCCACCACATTATAATCACGTCCTGATTCAGACGCTCCATAAAGTGCAAAATGTTTCACACAGGCAAGTATTTCATCGTTGCCCTGCATATTGTTTCCCTGATAACCACGCACATACGCTTTAGCCATTAAAGAACCCAGGTAAGGATCTTCCCCACTCCCTTCTGCGATACGTCCCCAGCGGGCGTCACGACAAATATCGACCATCGGGCTGAATGTCCAGTTAATACCGTCTGCGCTGGCTTCAATGGCAGAGATGCGTGCCATACGTTCGACGGCCAGAGTGTCCCAACTGCAAGAAAGCGCCAATGGGATCGGGAAAATAGTTTCGTAACCGTGGATAACGTCTGCACCTACAAGTAGAGGTATTTTCAACCGGCTTTCTTCTACCGCAAGGTGTTGCAGGGCATTAATTTTCTGGATCCCCTTGACATTGAAGAAGCCGCCTATTTCCTGTTTGCGAATCATATCGCTAAGTTCACCGTTCATCACCGAACCTGTCACGAGATCACCGCCCGAAGGCAGGTTCAGTTGTCCGAGTTTCTCACGGAGAGTCATCCGCTCCATTAAGTCGGTAATGAAACAGTCCATTTCATTCTCGTAATGATTCTGTGATAACAGAGTCGGTATTAATAATATATTATATATAACTAAAAGACAACATCTTTTCATTCTTCTCATCATTGACATGAATACTTTAATTAATTACCTTACTTCTAATCAGTGACTTCTTTAAACAGTTCAAATTTATCCAAAATAGGTCCTCCATTCATTCCCGGAGTAATACACAAGACACTTTGTCCTTTGGGTAAATTGATATAGATTTCTGTTTCTTCAAATTTATCATACCAGCCACCTGTATTCGGACAACGGATGACCTGACGTGAATTCCCTATTTGCAAATTAAGACCCACATCTTCTCCGCTCGTATAGCGTATCTTAAATAAGTACTCACCAGCATTTTCAGTAACGACATTAAAGATCAAACTACAATTACCAAAGAAATCCTTCACCACCTCACCATTTGAAGCATAAGGGTTGGCTATAATAGAAAGAGAGCTTCCAATCATTTCGCATTTCTCTGCCTCAATCAAACTTTTTTGTTCCCAATCCCTAATATCCTTACCTTGCAGAATAGCGAGAAGAACACCATCTTTTATGGTTTTATCCGTGTTACAAAAACCAAAAATAGATTTGTAATCCCAGCATGCATAAGCAACTTTCTTTTTCTGAAATATGGAGATTAAATCTCTATACCAATTATAACGTGAAGCATGGTTTCCAAACGGTAGACAGCCGAATTCTCCACAATATAATCTTACTCCATTATCTTTAGCCACTTTTAATGCCTGTTCTATTTCATGGGCAATGGTCCTTTTACTATACATTCTTCTATAAGGAGCAACAATCTTTTTCTCTTCATCAGACAATTTCTCAAAATCCTTTTCATTAATTAAATCACCCGGATATGTCAATGCCATATCAAGTTTGGCAAAGTCTGTCCACGACGCACGATAATGGGTCAATAGATAAGGCTCATAACAATGGAATGTCAACATGATATTACGATCACCCTTAGGTATCTGCAAATCTTTTATCGTATTAACACTATTATAAGAATTAGATCCTAATATAAGCATACGCTTGGATGCTACTTCCCGTAGCTCCTTTATCAGGCGCTTTGCCAGTTCATTCCAAACCCCATTTTCCGGAGCTACCGGCTCATTCAATAATTCATATGCCAGTAAACTCTCCGGATACTTTTCCAATTCCCTATTTATAAGCTTCCACAAATGAATAAACTTGTCCTGTTCAATGGGATCTGTCCATAGAGGCCTCTCATTGTTGCCAAAATGATGAGAACGAAGAATATGAAAATCAACAATTATCCGCATTTGAAACTCACGGCACCAACTAATTGCCTGATGTATCAATCCCATCGTTTCTGTATCTATATCCCCTGAAGAAGTAAATAACTGTTCTTCATCAACCGGCAAACGTAAATGATCAAATCCCATCTTTTTAAGAAAAGCTACTTCGTCCTTGCCAAACTTACTTTTCCGCAACTCACCCCTATCTTTACTTTGAGAAAGCCAGTGGCTAATATTCACTCCCCTCGTAATTTCGAAATTTGACTGTAGACTCTCCATCCGGACATTTCCCCATATTGTATGGTTAGTCCACATCACCGCAACTATAATTAATAATACTGTAACTCTCATTCGAACAATCTGATTCATCATTTTCTTTCTATCTTTACAACATTTACTTTATCCAGGTTAGGTCCTCCATTGGCTTCCGGAGTTATCACGATAGTATTTTCCCCTTTTAATAGTGTCACTGTCATTCCTGCACATTGTAACTTATTCCACCAACTACCGGATGCAGAGCAATTCAGATTCTGTTGTACTCCCCCATTTACTTGAATCCGGACGGCAGCATCCACCTCACTCATATAGTATACACTCAATTCATATAAGCCTTCCTCTTCTACCGCTAAATTCAAATTCAAACGTGCATCTCCATAAAAATTAGTAAGAAGTCGCTCGCCTGAAGCATACGGATTATCGCTCAAAGCCACTGATGTGCCACTTGAAGTTCCACTTTCGACCTCAACCATATAAGTCCCTCCGATATTGCTCTCACCCCTAAAAGGAATCAAGGGTAACCCCGCCTTGTTTCGCATATATCCCAACATAAAATTACGGAAACAATAACGGATATACTTAGGAGCAGCAACCTTATCTGAAGAAACTGTGACTACATCACCATCCCCAAATGATATATCCGATGCCGGATAGAAAACATAACATCCATCGACCAGTGTTTTTCCATCTGACAGCTCAAAATTTTGAAGCACACTATTCTTATCAATGTCCATCCAGCCACCACCTACATTTTTAAAAGTTAGTAGAACTCTACCATCCTCCATACACATTCCCTCAAAAGAAGGACTGGCGGAGATTATTTCACCATGCTCGTAAGTTTGGTTCAAAGCCAAATGTGCCAGACGCATACCTACTCCTTTTTTATTTGCCGGATGTATCTGATTCTCCTCTAATAATGCAACTAAATCATTTGTACAAACCATACCAGCCGGCATAATCTCTTTTTGAACTTCATATTGGACCTCACGCAAAAGAGCAGAAACAATTCCTGTGGCTCCATTATCTTCCGGCAAAGCATACGGTGCTATCTCGGCATAATAAAAAGGCATATTTTCACCCGTCCCCAAAGAGCCTTCCCACAATGAACGCCACGATTTTACCAACTCTTTCATATTCTTCTGATATTCATACCATTTCCAGACATTCGATTCTCCTTGATACCACAGAAATCCTTTAGCTGCATACTTATGACATGGATAAAGCATACCATTATATTTATCTCCACCGGGTAGCCATGATTCTATATCAGAACCACCCCAGGCAGCAACCACCAGTCCAACAGGAACATTCAACTTCTCCTGTAGCTCCAATGCAAAATAATAAGCAACAGCACTAAATCTTTTTACTTGTCCGGAAGAAGCAACCAGCCAGTCTCCTTTCAATTCATTTTGGGACACAGTTGCACTGTTACGTTCAACCGTCAACATACGAATTTCCGAATGTTTATCAGCATTTGTCACAGCCTCTTCCATATTATCTACAGGACATCCCTCCCAGCCTCCTAAAGGCATCTCCATATTCGACTGTCCGGAACATATCCAAACTTCCCCGATCAATATATTCCGTACGATTAATGGGGCGGAAGCACCATCATCAAACGAAAGAGTCTGCGTTTCAGGACCACCGGCAGGCGTCATAATAGACGCCTGCCATTGCCCTTTACCATCAACATTCACTACTATATCCTGCTTTATCCAAGAAGCTGATATTGTAACTGCACATTTAGGTGTAGCTTCTCCCCACAAAATTACTTTTGAGTTTTGCTGCAATACCATGTTATCACTAATCAAATGAGGCAGCTTTATTGAAGTAGGAGCCTTACTCACAGGGATATCATCATTAACAGATGTCTCCGAATCTCCACACCCATAAGCGAAGCCAGCTATCCATAGAAAAAACAGAAATATATATTTTGCCATATACCTACTTACTTCTTTATTTTACAAACCTCAAATTTATCAAGGATAGGACTTCCCGTTGGTTCCGGAGTGAAAGATATTGTGTTTTTACCAGCCGAAAGATTTACGACAGTCTTTGCATCTGTAAATTCACTCCACCAACCTCCGGAGTTCGGACAAGGTATCATTTGCTTCACTCCGCCATTCACTTGGGAGTAAATCCACACGTCAGTACCACAAACATAACGAATCTTCAAATAATAAACTCCCGCCTCTTCAACAGTCACATCAAATTTTAAATTAGAATCTCCCCAAAAATGATTCACATGTTTTCCTCCTGAAGCCGCAGTGTTGTCTTCTATAATCATAGTGCCTCCGCCTTTTTCACAATCCTCTGCCTCAACAGTATAGATGGTAGTCAGTTCCGCTCCTTCTCTCCCTAACAATATATCGACTAAAGTGGCATCCTTCAATCCTCCGTCAGGAGTACAGAAACCAAAGATCGCATTGTATTCCCATGCACCATACGAAATCTCGGTCTCATTAAAAATAGAAACTAAATCACGATACCACGCATAACGTGAAGTCAGATTAGAATAAGGCAGGCAACCAAATTCACCACAATACAATTTCACTCCCTTTGCCCGAGCAGCCGTAACAGCCACATTGATGTTATTCAAAATAGATTCACGGGTATATTCCTGTTTATAGGGACGCACAATCTCCTGTTGATCGGCAGGAAGATTATTGAAATCTTCATCTCTGACCAAAAGTCCCGGATAATTCAACGGTAAATTAAGATTGGCAAAGTCTGTCCAACTAGCATGATAGTGAGTCAACAAGTAAGGCTCATAATAATGGAAAGTCAACATTATATTTTTATCTTCACTTGGTATCTGCAAATCACTTATTGTAGACACGCTATTCCACAAGTTAGAACCAATTATCAACATTCTTGCCGGGGCAACTTCACGCAATTCTGTTATCAGGCGATTCACTAACGTATTCCAAATATCACTGCTGGGAGCTACAGGTTCATTCAGTAACTCATACGCTAACATATCATCAGGATATTGTTGAAGCTTGTCATGAATTGTTTTCCACATCCGTACAAACTTATCCTGCTCTTCCTTACTAGTCCATAGAGGTTTATTATCCGCTTCATAATTATGAGACCGCAGTATATGAAAATCAAAAATTAATCTCATATTATACAATTGGCACCAATCTGCAGTTTTATATATCAGATTCAAAGTTTCTTCATCGACTTCACCTGATTCTGTAAACAACTGCTCTTCATCCACCGGTAACCGCAAATGGTCAAATCCCTGTTGACTTAAAAATATAGCATCGGTTTCCTTAAACTTATTCTTCCTTTCTTCTCCTCTTGCACTACTTTGTGAGAGCCAATTACCAATATTCACTCCTTTGTGAATTTCAAAACCAGAAAACTCTCCGCCAGTACCCGTTGAATATACATTAAGATTCACTTCCCGAGTGGTTTCATAGCTGGTAGTACTTACAACCAACTTCAAATGATAAATTCCCGGAGTCTCATTACTGTATTTAAATTCATCTCCGGTTCCCTCTTGTACTCCATCCACATACCATACAGCTTCTGCATATTCAAAAGGAGTATAAATAGCCTTTATCGTAATTGTCTCCCCCTGCTTTACATTGAGCTTTCCCAATTCCCCATTTTCACCTTTCATCGGTAATGTAGGGCTTGTCGCAATGATGCGAGGATAATTATCTGCCGAAATAGATTCTTCTGCCGCATCATCATTGCACGCGGCTATTAGTACATAAATACTAATAAAGAATATTGATTTTATAATATTCCATGTTTTCATAATCATAGTATTTTATTCTTTGTCCCACCAAATTCTACAATTCCAGTTATCTTCTCCTCCCATTCTTCCGACTGCTTCATAATATCCGGTCGGATTATAAGTCTGCTCAAATAACGGGTACTTCAATCTTCTGGGAATAGTACGGGAGTCTTTGACTGCTGCGCCATATTCTGTTGAAGGTTTCAATACAGGATATCCCGAACGTCTCCAGTTAGAATAAGCTTCTGACGGATTAATCAAATGTAAAATCCATAATTGCTCATTGATAAACTGTAATTGTCCATCTTTATCTGATGGTAGCGGATTCCGGGACAGATAACTGGCCATTTCCGTATTGGAGACTTCTTCTCCCAGATCAAAGTTTTTCAGTAATCCCATGGCCGCCTTTACTCCATTTGAATAATGAGTCTCTACTGTTTTACTGTCATTGATGGCCGGCCAGCGTAGTTTTGCTTCTGCCAGTAAAAGTTCAGTTTCTGCATAACTCATAAAGATGGCCGGAGAATCTCCCTTTATAAATCCCTTGTTCAGTTGTGGACGACATTCCTTTCCGTAATACGTATCTCCATCCATAAATCCAGCAGGCCAATTATCCCACCAGTAGAATCCCGGTTTTATTGCTTCTATTGATTCCAGTTGCTTCGGAGCCTTCTCTATAATAAAGTCCGTCAAATCTGTTCTTAAAAATGGATCTGTTGAATCTTCGGCATAACATCTTCCTAAAATCAACAGACGGGGATCATTGGTCGTTTTTAACTTATCCCACATCGTAGTACAGAAATAACACATAGGAGCATTCTCCCGGCTACGCCACAACTGCGCCAAGCCATTACGCCTGAACTCCGTTTCGTCCCAATCCAATAAATCCATATAATGAATTAATGCATCATCTCCAACTCCCAAAAGACCCGATTCAATATTACAAATAGCAGTCACCCATTCTTCTGCAAGCTCCGGAGCTACTTTAACCAATCTCATGGCAATACGAAAGTTTAAAGTATTGGCAAATTTTCTCCACTTCTTTAGATCACCACTATAAATTATATCACCGATCAGTTTATCAGCTTTTTCATCCAGTTGCTCCTCCGCTTCCAGAAGTTCTTTATGCATGTCTTTATAAATCAGTTCCTGCTCATCAAACTTTGGGGTAACATTTCCTGTTATATACCCCTGCTCTGCCTCAAAATATGGAATATCACCATACATATCAGTCAGGATAAGAAAAAAGTAGCATTTCAGAATCCTGGCCACCGCATTTATATTTTTCTGTTCAACATCTGCCTCCGTTCTCCAAAGAATATCCGCCAGATTTTTCAGATGACAAGTATAAATACGCTCCCATGGTTGTTGAAACTGTGCATCATCAATCAGGTATTCGCCACCAAAATGCGTTGCCGACCAGTCACCTTGCAGTTGTTGAACAAAACCTGAATAATAATAGGCAAACGGTTGTTCCATCAGCCAATCACCACCCATACATAATTGTATGTAGGATAACTGTGAGTTCGGATCGATAGTCGTAGCCACTACTGGATTTTTATTAAAATCCTCATAGTCTATGCAACTACTAAATCCCATCAAAAGGACACTTAACAGCAAAGAGTGCATCCACTTTATATTCAATATTCTTTTCATAGTCGGACAATTTAAAATTTAATATTCACATTCAATCCAAAACTTCTTCTGGAAGGTAACGAACCATATTCCAAACCTATAGCAGAAGTATTATAATTTGAGTCCGGATCAATATTCGGTACATTCTTATAGATAATAAAAGGATTTCGCGCAACAAATGAAACACTTAACGACTCAACATAACGCTCTATCAACTTTTTGGGAAAGGTATATCCGAACGTTAACTCACGCATCTTGACGTAACTATTATCATAGATAAAAGGCGAAGCTGTCTTATCACAGATATATCCCCAATAATCGTATGGAGCAATCGCTTTGGTATTTTTCACCCAAGATACATTGCCTGCGGCATCCACTTGCTTAACAACTCCTTCTGCAACATACCCACCGGTAGATTGCCAGTTTCCTTCAGCAACTCCAGCTTCCAAACGCTGTTCTTCCGATTTATGCCATTCGTCACGTCCCCTTACAGTATATGCTGCTTTACCTGATTTGGCCAAGCCACGCGCTGTCATAGAATAAATATCTGCTCCTACTTTAATATCAAAAATTGCCGATAAAGTAAATTGCTTATATCTGAAAGTAGTCGTTAGTCCCCCTGTCCAGTCCCAGGTTGCTTTCCCTAACTTTTTCATATCACTGGTTATTTCAGGCAAACCGGAATCAGCATTGATAATCACGTCTCCCTGTTCATTTCTCAAGAAGTCCTGTCCCATAATTACTCCGTATTCTTCTCCCGGAACAGCCAGTACTTTTACTCCCAGCCAACGGGCAGCTGCCAATTCCAGACTCTCGATTCCTGTTGACAAGGACTTCACTTTGTTACTATTCTTCGAAAAGTTAAAATTAAAATCCCAAGAAAAATCTTTCGTTTGAACCGGTGTCGTATTCAATGCAATCTCTACTCCCGAATTTTCTATTTCCCCTGCATTTATCAGTTTGGTACCATAACCTGATGTTACTGATGTGGCAACATTCATAATCTGGTTATCACTGTTTTGTTTATAGTAAGTAAAATCCAGTCCGATCCGGTTATTCAGAAACTTCAAATCCACTCCAATCTCAAAAGAATTGGTTTTGGATGGTTTCAAATCTTTATTAGGAATAGTACCCGTACTAATATATCCCGTAGAATAATTACCAAAGGTTTTATCCGTCATAATGTAGTTCAAATCCAACATGAAAGGGTCTGCATCACTACCGACTTGTGCCCAGGAAGCTCTTAATTTACCAAATGAAAGAATCGGATTCGGCTTAATCAATTCTGAAAACAAGAAGCTTCCACCAACTGAAGGATAAAAATAAACGTTATTGTTTACCGGCAGTGTGGACGACTGATCCCGTCTTAACGTCACATCTGCATACAATAAATCTTTCCAGGAAAGGTTTACCATTCCAAATAACGAATTAATCTCTTTACGCCAGCTACCTTCAGTAATCTCTTTTTGCAGGAAACTTTGCAGAGCCACCGTCTCACGCATTGACATATTTTTAGCTGTTATGGTATGCGACTTATTATCTACGTGATACACATTCCCTCCTAATGTAATTCCATAATTGAAGCGTTTGAAGCTATTTTGATAATTAGCTATAAACTCCACATTATAAGACTTATTTTCAAAAGTACTTTTTTGTAATTGTCCCAATAAAGTACTAGGGGTAGAATATGGAATATAATCCATAAATGAGAAGTTCACGTTCTCACCACCACCGGTCAATTTGAAATACAGATTCTTATTTACACTATATTTAAATGAAGCGACTGCAAAATACTGGTCTTTCTGTGTCGTATTTTTCATTGCATATTGCACCCAATAGGGGTTGATATTCCAGACATCTCCTCGGTTCCAGTCGTAGTAGGTTCCATCCGAATGCATATAATTATCCTTCAACCATACCTGATCAAAGTTTCCTGCCAGGTTCATCAGATTGTTAGCTACATTCGTTCTTGAGTCTGCTAATGCCGGACGGTTCTTTACATATTCATTTACGTAATTGACTTTGAAATCAACTTCCAGTTTCTCTGCAAGCTTAAAGAATGTTCTTAAATCAATCGTATTCCTGCTTATCTTGGCATTAGGCATAATATCCTTATTAGTCAGATTCGTATACGACAATCTTATGCTATTGTTCTCTTTGGCAGAACTTAGAATCAAAGAATTTGTGGCTGTAACACCTGTGTTAAAGAATCCCTTTATATTGTCTTTCCTGTATATAAAAGGACGAGTCACTCCGTCGAAATACTTAAAAGCAATTCCTTCATCGTATCTGGGTCCCCAACTGGCACAAGCCGATTTTGCATCATCATCATTCAGATTAATTCTTCCATCCCATCCCTGGCCAAATTCTGTCTGAACATCATCATATTCTGTAAGTTGCTTTTCAAAAGTAACGGTTGAGTTTACCTCCACTCCTATCGCCCTGCGATTCTGATTCTTTTGTGCCTTCTTGGTCGTTATAAGAATAACTCCATGTGCAGCACGACTACCGTACAAAGCAGAAGCAGCAGGACCTTTCAACACAGACATGGATTCAATATCATCGGGATTGATGGACGAGATTCCATCTCCCAAATCATATCCTCCATAAGCACCGGCCGAACCGAAATTAGAATTATCCAACGGTACGCCATCTACTACATAAAGAGGTTGGTTGCTACCAGTTAAAGAAGTATTACCTCTAATAATTACTCTCGTACTTCCGGCAGGACCACCAGCCGTTTGAGAAATGACCAATCCCGGAATCTTACCGGCCAATGCGTTTATAACATTGGTCTCTTTCGCTTTTTCGAGTTCTTTTCCTTTCACGTCACTGACGGCATATCCCAAAGCTTTCCTGTCACGTTTAATACCTAAAGCAGTCACTACCACTTCATCAAGTCCGGCAGTTTCCTCTTTCAATACAATATCATAGGTACGCTGTGAATTGATTTTCAGTTCTTGTTCTCTATAGCCGATATAACTTATAATGAGAACACCACCGGGAGGCAGCACGATCTCAAAATTACCATTAACATCGGTTACCGTACCATGTGTCGCATTCTTAATTTTCACAGTCGCCCCTATCAGTGCCTCTCCTTTCTCATCAGAGACTTTTCCTTTAATCTTCCAATATTGCTGTTGCTGGGAACTACCCGTGTTTTCCAGAGTAGTATTTGCATAACTTCCTTCAGACCAAAGAAAAGCCAGCAAGGCACAAGCCATTAAAAATCTTAATTTTTTCATATCGTATTAAATTTATAAGAGTTATTCTATTCTATCACTAACGTAATGCATTACATATCTTCTCATTAATTTTCCGTAAGCGTTCTTCATCAAGCTTTACAACCTTACGGTCATAAGTCAGTAAGCCATTTATTTCAATCTCAACATCAGAGGTTTGTGTGTAAACAGCAGCAGAAAAACCTCTCGGAATAAGTTTATACAGCATATCCGCATATTTCTGATATTCGTCAGTAGCCTCTTGAGAAGAATTGAATTGGACGTATCCCCAATTCTTATCCGGTTCCCACAGATGTTCTTTACAGATCATACCAATTCCACCGAACTCTCCTAAAACATTTGCTCTTTGGGCATCATAAAGATACATTTCAGGAGCCGGATAATTATGTAAGTCAAGCATGTCCCCACATGTATAATGGTTGCCGCCACTTGCCGGATTTACTAAACGAGACGGATCATATTGTTTGGTCCAAGCTGCAATCTCCGGTGTTTTAAACTGTCCCCAAGCCTCATTAAACGGAACCCAGACACCAATACAAGGATAAGAATATAAGTAATCAATGACTTCTTTCCATTCCTTACGATAAACCGCTTCCGATTCTGGAGAACGTTTAAAATCAATACCATCAAAATAAGTCCGGTTCTGCCATTCATAATTACGATCACCACTTGGCATATCCTGCCATACAACAATCCCTAACTGGTCGCAATGTGTATACCATCGGGCCGGTTCCACTTTGATGTGTTTACGAATCATGTTAAAGCCAAAGTCTTTTGTCTTTTGAACATCATAACGCAAAGCCGCATCACTGGGAGCTGTATAGAGTCCGTCAGGCCACCACCCCTGATCCAAAGGACCAAATTGAAATAAATCCTGATTATTCAGCTGCAACCGTACTATGCCATCCTTATCCCGTCGGGTTGAATATTTCCGCATGGCAACGTAGCCATTCACTTTATCCACTATCTTGCCATTGTTCTCCAAAGTCACCTCTGTTTTATAAAGAAAAGGAGATTGAGGTGACCATAGTTTAGCATTTTCGGGCATTGGCAGTTCTATTGCCTGTTTGTTTACGGCCAGCCCTTCGGTAACCAATTGTTCACCATCAAAAACTTTCACTCTTACCCGGTCGGTAAAGTTCTCACTAGTAGTAACGGTCACATTGATCCGGCGTAGATCAATATCAGGCGTAGTACGCACGTTTGTGATGTGACATACAGGCACAGGCTCCAACCAAACAGTCTGCCAAATACCTGTAACTGGAGTGTACCAAACACCTTCCGGACGTTCTACTTGCTTTCCACGTGGTTGTACTCCTTTATCTGTCGGATCCCAGACACGAACAGTCAGTTTATTTCCTCCCTTTTTCAAGGCGGAAGATATATTAAATGAGAAAGGAGTGTATCCACCTGTATGTTCTCCTACTTTCATGTCATTTACCCACACATCGGTTTTCCAATCTACAGCTCCAAAATGAAGAAGAACATTCATACCATTCCATTTCTCGGGTACATTAAATACACGGTTATACCATACTTCCTTTTCACCTCCCACTCTTTTCCCCACTCCGGACAGCGAAGATTCAACGGCAAAAGGAACTAATATCTTACCATCGTATACAGCAGGAGCTTCCATTCCTTTAGGAACAATAGCATAATCCCAACAACCGTTCAGGTTCATCCATTGGGTACGCTCCATGATGGGACGCGGATATTCCGGTAATACATTATTCGGGTCTATCTGCTCTCCCCATTGAGTTTTTATTTTATCGCCAGCCGGCGACCATTGCGCAAATGCCGCAACATTAAAAATCAATATAAATAAGAATAAAAAAATAGGCCGGATGAAGTTCTTCATAAATTGCTTCGTTTAAAGTTAATAATAGATTTGATACTTTGTTCACGTATCCAAAAGTAGCCACTACCCTCTAAATTCAGTAGAATTATTGAAGCTATTCATATAACAATCGAATCAAATGAAGATTTTGATTCGATAATTGCCTATGTAGAAAAGATAATTGCAGTGAAAGGTTGGTTACATCTCTACAAAATCCTTTGGAAGTACTCCAAATTGTTTTTGGAAGCACTTTGCAAAATAAGAAGGAGTACTAAAACCAACAGCATAGCAGACTTCATTTATCTTATAAGATTTATCTTTGAGAAGTACAGCCGCCTTCTTTAGGCGCTCTACCCGGATATAATCATTGGGAGTCATATCAAGTATTCCTCTAATTTTCCGGTTCAAACTCGAACGGCTCATATTCAGCAACTGTGCCATACTATCCAGATTAAAATCCGGATCTTGCAAATTATCATAAACAATCTTATTCAGTTCTTCCAGAAAAATCTTATCGGCGTTCGTCTGTGCCATCGTTGCAGTAAATACAAAAGGAGAATGACAGAATGCCTGCCTTAGCTTCTCTCGGTTACAAAGTAAACTTTCAATGGTAGCTATCAAATATTCTACCGAGAAGGGCTTCTCAATATATGCATCTGCCGCCAGTTTCAATCCCTCAATCTTTGATTCAAGATTTGTTTTAGCCGTCAACAGCACTATAGGGATATGACTATATGTAAGGTCTGTCTTCAATCGATGACATAATTCCATCCCGTCCATCCGAGGCATCATAACATCACTGATTAATAAATCAATATTTGCATCTTCCAATATTTCAAGAGCCTCCACCCCATCTTTTGCTTTCAGAACACTATAAGCCGAAGATAATTGTTTGGCTATGAATGTCAACATATCCTGATTGTCTTCTACCACCAGAATAACAGGGAGATGAGTTCCTTTTTCCTGCTCTTCCGCCATCGGATTTTCAATGCCTGATATCTTATCTTCCTTTTCTGATACATTTTCTTGCAGTTCTTGCACCTCCTCTACATGAGTGACCGGAATTTCCAGTACAAAACAATTGACTCCTTGCATATCCTCAAGGTACACGGTTCCATGATGCAACTCTGCCAAAGAACGTGCCAAGGCAAGGCCAAGGCCTGTACCGGAAGCATATTCTTCGTTATTCTGAACCTGAACAAAAGGTTGAAAGATTTCCTCCCTCATATTAACAGGAATAACAGACCCGTCATTACATACTTTTATTATAAAGCTGCCTGTTGCCTCATTATATTTTACTGTTATAGTTATATAGGTAGCTGCATATTTTACTGCATTACTCAACAAATTACTTATAATTTTAATCAATGCTTCGCGATCGACGGCTGCAGAAATATCTTCCTCCGGCAGATCAATAGAAAGCTTTATATTTTTCTGTCGCGCCAGAGATGTAAAACGAATATAGACTCCAGATACTATTTCCTGAATATTACACTCTGATAAAATTAGTGTGAAACTATTATTGGCCGTTTTGCGGAAGTCGAGTAATTGATTGATAAGATTCAATAAGCGATCCGAATTTTGCCTCATAATAACCAGATCCTCCCGTACGTCATCCGCCAGAGGCTTATCTTTCAAAATACACTCCAAAGGACCTTTGATTAACGTCAGCGGAGTTCGTATTTCATGTGCTACATTCGTAAAAAAGTTTATCTTGGCAGAATAAAGCTCACGTTCTTTCCTTTGCTCAAACTTCTCCATCTGCCTCATGTGCTTGCGAACCATACGACGTTTGGAATATCGTATAATAAAATAAAAAATGCACAATGATAAAAGAACATAAACAGCATAAGCCCATCCCGTCAAATAAAATGGCGGACGAATATAAATATGTAATTTTAAAGGTGCATCATTCCAGATTCCATCACTATTCACTCCTTTCGCATAAAGGGTATATGAGCCATAAGGCAAATTAGAATAACTGATTAATGATCCTCTTGCTTCATACCACTCTTTATCAAATCCTTCCAACTTATATAATAGTTTATTCTGATCCAAAGTAGAATATCCCAGTGTTGCAAAGCGAAATGAGAAGGAGTTTTGAGATGCGGTCAGTTCTATAGAATCTGACACCGTTATACTCTGTTTCAAAGGTGAATCTTTGGCATTCGGCACTACTTCTTTATTGAATATCATAAAATCCGTAATCACCAGAGGAGATACATAATCATTATCAATAAAAGTAGATGGATCAAAAGATATAAGCCCTGCAATACAACCAAAATAGATTCTTCCATCCACCGTTTGATGACTTGAACGATAATTAAATTGATTGCTCAATAGTCCATCGGCAATAGTAAAGTTTTTAATGACTTTTGTTTCCGGCTGAAAACGAACCAACCCTTTATTAGTAGTCAGCCAGAAAATGCCCCGCTTATCTTCTACAATCTGATGAACAACATCACTTGGTAATCCGATAGAATTCGAATCATAGTGTTCGAAAGTCCCGGAATCTGAAACTAACCGGCAGAATCCGCCACCTTCGGTAGTAAACCATAACTGGTGACGGCTATCCTCGAATATACTCAAAACTTTATCATAAGGTAAACTCAATGAGTCATTTTCCTTATGATAGAAATGAATACACTTTCGTTTCTCTGTTTCCAACTTATACACACCATTAAAAGTTGCCAGCCAAAGGTGTCCTTTTAAATCTTCATGCAAATCATAGATCAAAGTCGGTGGAACTGATTCAACTCGCGAAAAGCGGTCATTCTCATTATGATATTCAAATAGTCCGTCAGCAGTTCCCAAATATATTTTGCCGGACGCCGTACGTCGAATCACAAAAATATCATTGGAACTCAATCCGCAGGAATCTTTTTTCCGGTAAGTTTTCACTGTATTTGTCTGCAAATTGATTCGATTAAGTCCTCCTGAAAACGTACCTACCCATAAAAAGCCATTCTCCAGACATAATCCATGGACATTATGGTAAATAGATTGATGATGGAATGGATTCAATTCCTTCGTCACGGGATTATAATGAAACAAGCCCTTATCCTCCGTACCGATCCATAAATTTCCTTTTTCATCTTCCACGATTTCACGAACACGTTCACCTAATTCTTCCATCCCTTTATGAGGATATATTTTCTCAAAGAACGTATATTGTTTAGGATAATAGTTTATTCCTCCAAAATAAGACCCAATCCACATTCCTCCTTCTTTATCTTTATATAAAGAATAGACAACATTATCCGATAATGCATAGGAAGTTCCCACCAAACTTTGGATATGGGTTATAGCACCATTCTTGATATTATAAGTATAAATACCGGATTCTGTACCAATCCATAACTCGTTTTCAGAGTAAAGTGCTATTTCCCGTACATAAATATCATCTCCTTTATCGTCTACAGATAGTAAAGTGCGGACTTGCCGGGTTGCCAGGTTGATCTCTTTCAATCCTTTAGTCAAACCGACATATAACAGATTTTCTTCCCCTTTAATTATTTTATTGACTACTTCATTCTTAAAGGGCTGGGTACCATCTTGAGCAGCAAAAGGATATACCGTATTGAAATCATCAAGAGTAAAATATAGATTGTCTGCATAAAAAGCTCCCCAACAAGTCCCTTGGTCGAACAAAAAGTTTTTCATACCGGCCCATGGTATTTTCAACTGTACCATTTTTTGTTGTTGTGGATGAAAGCAAAAAAATCCATCGGCAGAAGATATATAAATACACCCTTTATTCTCACCAATCATATATACAGAACGATTGATACCTAAACCATCAGCAGTTTTTACATCAAAAAAATATGAGTTTTCCCTGGAAATAGAATAGATATAAACTCCGGTATCGGTACCTATCCAAATAGATCCCTCCTTATCTTCATAGAGTGCAGTAACACAATTATTCCCCAGCATACCGTTAGCCTTGCAATATACTTGAAAAGAAGTACCATCAAAGCGATTTAATCCGTCCTTGGTACCAAACCACATAAAGCCAAGATGATCTTGCAGAATAGCATATATACTATTTTGCGATAAACCATCGTTGATGTTCCATGAACGAAAATAATACTGATTACTAGTCATTAAATTAGCGAATAGCAATACCGGATAACTAATTAATACTAATAACAAAAGTCTTTTCATAATATTAGACATTTAAAAATAAGCCTCCATCGCATGGCGAAATCACTCTGCATAGTTAATCCCTCACCTTTACAAATATACAAAATATTAGTAACCGACGACTATTTCACTATTATTTCCTATTAAATAATTGGAGAACTCCTTTCCTTTTTTACAAAAAGTCACTACTGACACTTTGTAATTCTTACTCTATCAGGAATCGTTTCTTTCCACCCTTTATCTGGAAAGAATATTTTTCTGTCACTACAGAAGTGTTTTTCCAAGTCATTATTCCAGGATCAAGCGTAACATATCAACATTATGATATATTATTTAGCCTTTATACAACCAAATCATCATCATTTACATTCATGAGACCTCTTTTTGTTCTTTTCTATTTGCTATTACCAAAGATAAAAATAGAGAAATCAAAGGAAAGAAAGTAGAAAATACCAACATTTTTTATAGCATAGCGACACTATCCTAATGGTTTACTTACTTTATCCATAGCTTTTGGTTACACTATCCGCAGCTTTTGCTTACTTTATCCTTATGTTTTTCACAAATATAACGGTGCTTTTTATGCAAGTATGCAGCGTTTTTGTAAAAAACAAGCATAATTTTTCAGTAATTCAAGGGTGTTTTCTTGCTAACAGAGGAAAATTATAAAACATACGAGATAGTGAATTTCTCAATTACATATACAAATATCAGGATAATCAGTTTTTTAGTAACTTTATGTTGAAAGCCAGCCCATCCCGATCAATACCCAGAGTTCCAATATACAAAGCGGAAACCACATTGCACATGCCAGCCACACCGGAATTCCTTTACACCATTCACTACGGCGATAATGAATCATAAGGGCAGAACGGCGTTGGGTTCGATAACGTAACATGCAAAATACGACCGGTGGGATAATACAAAGAAAGAACAGACCAATGATATGCCAACCATCTGTACGTGATACTATTGAAACTGAAGAAAGGTACATACACAATGGCAGGATAATGCAAAAACTCCAATATGAAAAGAGTACAATCATTCCGCTCGTTCTTGCTCCTTTTCCTTTCTCACTCCATTTCTCGCCACAATAATACATATAATCGAAGAAGTAATAATGGTACTTCTTTGGATGCAACTTTTTCTGTTGACGTTCAAAATAGTTTAGTGGCTTTTTCTTAGGAGGGTAATATTTCATGTCCGTTCTATGTACAGTTTATATGATGTATATGATGTAAAAAAAGACGATTAATATCGGGAAAATCCTTCGTATTAATCGTCTTTCTATATTCAGTAGAATTTATTATAGCAACTGATCTTTTATAAAATCAATGACTTAATACTTCATTACCTTATTACTGCTTACAGTATTATACCAGTCAGTATTTGTACTCTGATCGTGCGCCCAGTCGGCGAATTTAGAATATGCATTCGTTATCACTGTTGTCTCTGTAGGATAAGCAAACTTTTCAGGTACACAAAGAGCCCATGTATTATTAACGGCTTTGATTACCTCAAGCACTTCCTTATCAGCCAATTGACCATTCGCTGTAGCCGAATTAAATTGATTCAGATGAATTTCTGTTCTCTTTTGAGCTCCCCCCTGATATGCAATAAAGAAGTCTAAGCCATCTGTCACACTAGGGATGGATATTGCATTCTTGAGTTTTATGTTCACTTCAAGAGTATATATGTCTGTAAGAGGAGTACTAGCATTCCCCGTATTCAACATAGGACGTTGTGATCCAGTATATCCATATACATAATGTGCATCTCCAAATAAAGGAATCACAAGTTCATTACCGTTCGTTTCATAAGATGCATTTTCAAATATACCAGAATTTAATGAGTTGGTACGTTGGGTAGCACCTGCACCAAAACTTACCTCTTCCACATTACTTTTATCGATTCCTTGTATTCTTAATCCAGCACCTAATTGCTTCACAGCACCAACCGCACGCAGGTCGACTGTATATTTCAATTCTTTCACATCATTTCCAGCAGCAGGCAATTTGACATTCAACACAATATCATTGAAATCATAGTCTCCCGCTTGCGGATAATTGTCTTCAAAGGCATAAGAATAAACTGCATTTCGAATCTCTACATCATCCGGATTTTCATCAGAATTGTATCCTTCTTTGATACATTCACCGTCAGCAGGAAGTATAAAATCAGCCTTACCCGGATTGCAATAGGTAGCGCCTTGCTGCAATCCTTTATTTACTAGCCATGCAAAAGGAGACCAGTCATAGTGCGCTTCACCTTTATATGTCTGATCTGTTATTTCACAAATGATATTATTTGTTACTTTAGAATTAGATTGAGCCAAACCACTAAGATTAGCAATCTCATTAATTCTCAATAAAGCAGTACCCACAGTTGGACCGGTAACAGTTCTATATAAGCTAGCCTTACCTGTACAAGTCAACATGGATTGCGCCTCCATTACAATGTCGTTGTCATTACCATTATAACCAAGCTCCTCGCAAATAGCTTCGGAAGTATTCCCCATAACAAGTGTGCCAAATTGGAATTTACCGGTTTTCAAATAACAACCATTTTTTATATGGGTATTATTATTACCATCAATAGTTACAGCCTCAATCGTTCCATGATTTGTCAGTGTTGTACCAGCTGTAGAAGCTCTGTAAGAATTCAATTTAAGTGTTCCATAATTCATAAAATCAACTCCACTTCCACCTCCATCAATCTTCAATAAATCACAATCAATTATACCTGCGTTATAATTGGTAAATCCGGCCGAACTATTTGTCATATAGATAGTTCCTTTCCCCATAATACTTCCACCTGGCATTACAGTTATATAAGAAGCCTGCGTCAATATCAAAGTCGCATTTTCAGCTATCTTTATTATTCCACCATTCTCAACTATAATCTCTGTGATATTATCAAATTGATTACTATTCTCAATCATCCACGTACTTCCTTGTGGAACAATTATTTTGATAGCTTCAGCTCCACCACTGGTTCCAGAAGTTTTTAATCCAGCTTTAAAAATTCCACTCGGAATCTTAAACCAACGTATTTTTTCTTTGAATACAGGTAATTTAGCATATTCAAACCATCCGGGACCTGCACTAAGGTCCCAACCAGCCTCAACCGGAGTAGCATCCTCCTTTTTAGCACTAATAAAATCAGCCGTATAAGGAGCTTTCATAGTCGGTATACCAGTCGTTACAGCTCGCGACATAGAACGCGTAGATACATCCGCATATCCAAGACGTGCTGTCACTTCTCCATTTTCAATGGCCACCGGCTGCACCATATAATGTTCATGCTCGTCTACACGCGCTACAAACACTTTATTCAAGGCAGTTGCACAATCAAAAACCACAGTAAGTGTTGTTCCTTGAGTTGCATCTTCTTCCGCTAAAATTTTTGCCGTACTTTCCGAACTTAATGGATCGGCATCGAATATCCGTATCTTGTAGTTTACTCCCTCATAGCCACTAACTAAGATATGCGCAGTTACACTCCGGGAGAGTGTCCAATCACCGTCAGGATCAATATTTTTTACAGGAAAGGTTTCTTCGTAAATTTGTTTTAATTGATCTGCATCAAACAGATTTTTCTCATTATCAACACAGCTGATAAAGCTGATGGAGGACGCCAACAACGAAAAAGTGAAGACTTTTGCAATGTTCTGTTTCATAATCTTTGAATGCTTAAGTTTGCTTTATTTGCACAAAATACAAATCACCACTAATCAACAATCAGTAATGAACACACAAAGATAGTTGTATTTATAGATAAAAGACAGTTAAAGTTGTATTTTTCGATACATAGTTAACATCTTTTAAAAGATGAAAATCTAATTATTTCCGTTGAAAGATAGGTGGCTACATCATTGAATATAAAAAACTTAGAAATATAAACATTGCAGTATGCAGCAAAAAACAAAGAGTTGCATATTCTATGCAACTCTCAATTAAACGACAAAGATTCAGTACTACAGAGCACTACAAAATCCCGAGTTCTTTCATTTCCCTATTGAAAGGATAAAAACTAATAATTAAAAGGGGAAAATCAAAGGCAAAACAAAAATCATCACAATCCCCATAATAATCTGCAATGGTAATCCTACTTTTACATAATCCATAAAAGTATATTGACCGGCAGGCATCACCAGGGCGTTAGGCGGTGTAGAGAATGGAGAAGCGAAACACATACTTGCACCTACCGTCACAGCAAACAAGAAGGGAACCGGACTTACTCCGATCTGTATGGCACTTTGCAGAGCAATCGGTGCGAGTAAGACAGCCGTAGCTGTATTGCTGATAAACATCGTCATCAACGAAGTCGTAAAGTAAATACCTGCCATCAACGCAACAGGTCCGTATGATCCCAAGCCGTTAACCAGCGTATTGGAAATGTATTCCGAAGCTCCCGTTTTCTCCAATGCCAGAGACATAGGAAGCATAGCTGCAATCAATACAATACTCTCCCAGTTGATCGTTTTATAAGCTGCTTCTACATTACGGAAACATCCGGTTAATACCATCAATATACCCGCTATCATAACAGCCGTAACCGGAGCAACCGGAATAAAATCGAATACCATCATTACTACCATTAATACCATAATAGCAGCCGCTACCGGAGCTTTATAATCTAATGTAACTTTAGCCGCTTCCGCCAAAGGTTGTCCCAAAACAACCCAATCTGAATCTTCCTTGCTAAGACGAGCTATATTATTCCACGTTCCCTGAACCAGAAGCACATCACCACTATGAATCCGCTCATTTCCCAAATCCTGCAACAAGTATTCCTTTTTACGACGGATTCCTAATACGTTCACATTAAACTTATCACGAAAACCGGCTTCCTTAATTGTTTGGTTTATCAAATTAGAAGCTGGCATCAACACTATTTCAGCAATACCGATGTCATAAAAATCCAGAGAGTTAGCTGCGCTTTGAGTTTCTTCCGTTGCATGGTCACCTAGAATCTCTAGCAGGAAATCTTCTGCAAAAAGTTGTACCTTATCAAATTCTCCTGTCACATACAAAATATCCTCGGCCTGCAACATCGTGTCCGGTGCAGCAAACTTCTGGGTAATCGTTTTCAGAAAACGATGTTGCGATGCATCACCACGACGCACTTCCATGATATTCAAACCATATTTGCGACGAATATCCAAGTCAATAATCGTCTTGCCCAAAAGCCGGGAATCTTTTATTACCTGCAAACGAAACAGATTGCTGGAAAGCCCATATTCATTTACCAACTGTTTCAGTGACTTACCCGAACGTTTATTATCATCTTTCTGGCCTTTTTTAGAAAGAAACCATTTGCTAAGTGGCATCAATACCAACGTACCGACAATCACACAGACAATGCCGACAGGCAGGAAAGAAAAGAAGGAAAGCGGTTCAAGTCCGGCAGAAGTCAACGTATTTTGTATCACAAGGTTCGGCGGAGTACCGATTAAAGTCATCATACCTCCCATACTACTTGCAAAAGCCAACGGCATCAACAGCCTGCTCGGATTCATACCGGCACTCATTGCCAGACTGACAACAATAGGAAGCATCAGTGCCACCGTTCCTGTGTTACTGACAAACGCACCAATGGCCGAAGTCACCAACATCACCAACAGAAATAACCGGATCTCACTGGTTCCCGCAAGTTTAAGAATACGGGAACTAATCATCTTTGCCAATCCCGTTTGAAAGATAGCCCCTCCCACTACAAACAATCCGATCATCATAATGACTACCGAATTGGAAAAACCGGAAAGTGCTTCATCAGGAGTTAATATCTGAAAAATAAGTAAGGCTATCAGTGCACACAGTGCCACAATATCCGAACGAACCTTGCCGTTCACGAAAAAGACAGCCGAAAGAACGAGAATAATAATGGTTATTAGCATACGTAATTAAATGATTGTTTTATTTTGACTCTATCAAAACTTATTTAGGTGAACAAAAATAGAAAATACTCCAGCGTTATTAAAACAAATTAGAAATGATTTTAGTTCATGAGACATCATTTAATATTTTAATACATTTTCTCTCTGAAAAAAGACTCGAAATCAAACAGAATATGATACTATACAAGAACTAAAGGATACCATATACCCACTATTTCTTCATCACATATAATTACAGCCTCACAATATAATATTGAAAGGCAATATATTTATGTATTATTTTTTGAAAGTTAAAGAACAATTCATATCTTTACACCTCATTTATATCAAACATTTTATGGCAAACAATATTTTGTTAAATTATTGGATTAACGAAGCTCATTGGGGTTATAATTATTTACTGGTAATTATTCTGCTCCTTGTCATCAGCATCTTACTATATAGAATCCGTAAATTGCAAAAAACGATTAAAAAGACCAATCATTCCTACCGTTTCTCCTTTGATATTCTCGATAACCTTCCTTTTCCTATCTTTGTAAAAGATATAACAAACGATTTCCGATACTATTACTGGAATAAAGAATCAGCCGCTCAATCCGGCATTAGCAGTGAAGAAGCCATCGGACATACTGATTATGAGATTTACGGAGAAGAAAGAGGTGAAAAATACCGGCATATCGACAAAGAACTCATACAAGAAGGTAAAGTATATCGCAAGGAAGAAAAATACACCACTCCCGATGGAATCACCCATGATACTATTGCTGTTAAATCTATTATTTCATGGGAAGGAGAAAAGAAATGGCTGTTGGCAACCCGGTGGGATATCACACAACTCAAGAATTATGAAAGAGAATTAGTTGCCGCCAAGGAAGAACTGGAGAAAGCATTGAAGAAGCAAAAACTAGCTCTAAAAAGTATCGACTTCGGCCTTATCTATATTGATAAAAATTACCGGGTACAATGGGAGGAAACAAGACAAATAGCCAGCCTGGTAAAAGGCAGACGATACATACCGGGAAAAATTTGCTATCAGACCAGTGCACTTCGTAATGAACCGTGTGGACAATGTGCTTTCAAGAAAGCTATCGAACAGGGCAAAATTATCCGGCATACCATCAGAGTAGACGATGTAGATTTTGAAGTGACTGCAACACCTGTATTCGGTGACGAAAAGGAAACTGAAATTATTGGAGGATTACTTCGTTTTGAAAACATCACTGAAAAATTAAAGATGGACAAAATGCTGCAGGAAGCAAAGGAAAAAGCCGAAGAATCCAATCGGCTCAAATCTGCCTTTCTCGCTAATATGAGCCATGAAATACGAACCCCGCTAAATGCAATTGTAGGATTTTCCGAAATGGTTTGCCAAACGGAGGAAGAGGAAGAGAGAAAAGAATTTGTAAAAATCATCTCCAGCAACAATATCTTATTATTGCAACTGATAGACGACATCCTCGATCTTTCTAAAATTGAAGCCGGTACTATGGAATTCACATTTGCACAGACTGATATCAATGAATTGATGGAAGGTATTTGCAGACAAATGCAAGAAAAGAATTCTTCCCCAGACGTTCAAATCTTATTCACAGAGAAAGCAGATCAATGCATGATGTATACCGACCGCATACGTCTATCACAGGTTATCATCAACTTTACAAATAATGCTTTGAAATTCACCCCTAAAGGTTCTATCGAAATGGGATACCGGATTGAAGAAGCCAAAGATGAAATATACTTTTATGTAAAAGATACAGGTATCGGAATTCCTGCTGACAAGATAGATAAAGTGTTTGAACGCTTCGTCAAACTGAACTCCTTTATTAAAGGAACAGGACTCGGACTAGCCATCTGCCGTGTCATAGTAGAAAGACTGGGCGGGGTTATCGGAGTGGAATCTAAAGAAGGAGAAGGCTCTCGCTTCTGGTTCAGAATTCCAAGGTCAGAGAAAATTGAGAAATAATAAAAAGAAAAGAGGATATGGTGAAAAGTATGTTCCAATATCCTCTTTATCCTATATTCTTAATGTAAGAGTATGCTTAAAGTGCAGTCTCTAATATCCTGCGGGCAACAGCACCCGTTACATTTCCATTCTCTCCATATTTAGCACCACGTTCATTGAATCGGCGTTCGATTTCCAGAATAGTATCCTGTCCGATGTTCTCTTCATGCAAACGTGTAGTCAGCCCAAGCGAACGGAAGAACTCTTCGGTATGACAAATCGCTTCATCAATCCGTTCTTCTCGCGTACCGGAAGTTATTCCCCAGACTCTTTCACCATACTGCAAAAGTTTATCTCCTTTTTCTTCATGAAGCACCTGTAAAGTGGCAGGAAGAACAATGGCTAACGTATGACCATGTGTCAATCCGTGCAAAGCAGTAATTTCATGGCCAATCATGTGAGTTGCCCAGTCTTGCGACACTCCCATAGCAATAAATCCATTCAATGCCATTGTAGCCGAAAGCATAAAATCAGCCATCAGTTGATAATCATGCTGGTTTTCACGGATTTTCGGAGCTATTTCTACCAAAGTTTGTAAAATGCCTTCCGCCCAACGATCCATAATGCGGCTCTGCCCGGGAGTAGTCATATATTGCTCCATCACATGAACAAAGGTATCAGCCAAACCACAGGCCACCTGATGAGGAGGCAAGGTAAAGGTTACTTCCGGGTCAAGAATAGAGAAGATTGGATAGTTGGCATAAAAAGGATATTTCTCTTTTGTTTCACGACGGGAAATAACTGCCCCGTTATTCATCTCCGAACCGGTAGCGGGCAAAGTCAATACAGTGGCAAGAGGTACAGTATGAGTGACTGGTCGTCCGGCAAGTACTAAATCCCAGGCATCACCATCATACAGGATTCCTGCGGAAATCAATTTCGTACCGTCAATAACGGAACCGCCACCAACAGCCAGCAGATAATCTACTTTCTCTTCTTTTCCCAAAGCAATAGCTTTACGGAGAGTTTCAATGGCAGGATTGGGTTCGATTCCCCAGAATTCTACTGTAAAATGATTCTTCAATGCTTCCTTTACCTGATCGTACACTCCGTTTTTCTTCACGCTTCCGCCGCCAAAAGTAATCATAATACGCTTGTCGGACGGTATTTCTTTAGCCAGCCGGGCAATCATCCCTTTTCCCATTATCAGTTTCACGGGATTTTGAAAAATAAAATTTTCCATATCTTAGTCTATTGTTATTATTTTGGTTATTAGTCACTATCCTTGCAAAGATACATGATTTATCCGAACCCTGTCAGAATCAAGCGAAGAATTGTTGTGCCACGGAAGGAACCATAGCCGACAACCAAGGTTTCATATCCTCTGCTACCAATAACCAATACAATAATAATATAATGAAAATGGCAATAGCAATACCTACTAAAACTTTTCTCTGTTTCATAATTGTTTTTGTTTAAATATTCAATATTTATAAGAACAGTTCAGGTTGAAAATTGTTCTATATCAGAAAAATGAAGGCAAAAGAGAAAAAAAGTCATTTTTTGTTTGCTGTTTCAAACAAAGTGTCTATATTTGCCCCCATAAAATTACAAAAGACAATGAGAACAATGTTAGTAAATACATATTGGTGGTGGCACCCGTTACAACTCCGACAGTCGTAAGGGAGCAGTGCTCGTATGTATATACCTCATTAAAGATATAACAGATTTGAAAGAGCCCTGTCGCAACTTGCGGCAGGGCTCTTTTTATTTGCCCATTTTCGAACAGATTTAGATAATAACATAAAAAAATAGATAGGATTATGAAAAGTTTTTTAGTTGACCAGGATGGCTATTACGGAGAATTCGGTGGTGCTTATGTACCGGAAATCCTCCACAAATGTGTTGAGGAACTGACGAGCAAGTACCTCGAAGTGATTGAAAGCGAAGAGTTTAAAAAGGAATTTGAGCAATTATTACGCGACTACGTAGGACGCCCTTCCCCACTCTATCTGGCAAAACGCCTTTCCGAAAAGTATGGTTGCAAGTTGTATCTGAAACGGGAAGACCTGAATCATACCGGTGCACACAAAATCAACAACACCATCGGACAAATCTTGCTGGCACGCCGCATGGGAAAGAAGCGCATCATCGCCGAAACCGGAGCCGGACAACATGGAGTAGCAACAGCTACCGTATGTGCATTGATGGATATGGAATGTATCGTTTATATGGGAAAAACGGATGTAGAACGCCAACACATCAATGTGGAGAAAATGAAAATGCTGGGAGCTACCGTTATTCCCGTTACTTCCGGAAACATGACCTTGAAAGACGCAACCAACGAAGCGATCCGCGACTGGTGTTGCCATCCTGCCGACACTTATTATATTATCGGCTCTACCGTAGGCCCTCATCCTTATCCTGATATGGTGGCACGCCTGCAATCTGTTATCAGCGAAGAAATAAAAAAACAACTGCAAGAAAAAGAAGGACGTGACTATCCGGATTATCTGATAGCCTGCGTCGGAGGGGGAAGCAATGCTGCCGGAACGATTTATCATTATATCAATGATGAACGGGTAGGCATCATCCTGGCAGAAGCCGGAGGTAAAGGAATAGAAACCGGAATGACCGCCGCTACCATCCAACTCGGTAAAATGGGAATTATCCACGGAGCACGTACCTATGTCATCCAAAACGAAGACGGACAGATTGAAGAGCCTTACTCGATTTCCGCCGGACTGGATTATCCGGGCATTGGTCCGATACACGCCAATCTTGCCGCACAAAGACGTGCCAACGTTTTGGCGATCAATGACGACGAAGCAATAGAAGCCGCTTACGAACTAACTAAACTCGAAGGTATCATCCCTGCACTGGAATCCGCCCATGCATTAGGAGCTTTGAAAAAATTGAAGTTCAAACCGGAAGATATCGTTGTATTGACTGTTTCAGGACGAGGAGACAAAGATATTGAAACCTATTTATCGTTTAATGAACAGCAATAAGTAATTAGTAAACCATCATTCGTAATCAATAATCAAGCAATTATAGAAATGAAAACATTTAATTATACAACTCATAGCAAACAAGTGCTCGGAGATATGCATACTCCTGTCAGCATTTACCTGAAAGTGCGCGACATGTATCCGCAATCTGCATTAATGGAAAGTTCCGACTATCATGCCGGAGAAAATTCCTTGTCATTTATAGCCCTCTGTCCCCTGGCAAGTATCGGTATAAACGGCGGCATTGTCACTGCCAACTATCCCGATAACAGCCGCACGGAAGAACCCCTGACAAAAACCTTCCATGTAGAAAAGGCCATGAACCGGTTTATCAATCAATTCCAGGTGACCGGGGATAATAAGAATGTATGTGGACTTTACGGATACACGACGTTTAACGCTGTGAAATACTTCGAGCACATCCCGGTGAAAGAAAGTCACGATGAGCAAAATGACGCTCCGGATTTGCTATACATATTATATAAGTATGTCATTGTTTTCAATCATTTCAAAAATGAATTGACACTCGTTGAAATGTTGTCCGAAGGAGAAGAAAGCGGCTTGCCGGAACTGGAAGCTGCTATCGAAAACCGGAATTATGCTTCTTACAACTTCTCTGTAACAGGTCCCGTTACCAGCCCTATCACCGACGAAGAGCATAAAGCCAATGTCCGCAAAGGAATCGCACACTGTATGCGTGGAGATGTTTTCCAAATCGTACTTTCCAGAAGATTTATCCAACCTTATGCCGGAGATGATTTCAAAGTGTACCGCGCACTCCGCAGTATCAATCCTTCTCCTTATCTTTTCTACTTCGATTTCGGAGGCTACCGCATCTTCGGTTCTTCACCGGAAACGCATTGCAAAATCGAAGATGGTCGCGCTTACATCGATCCGATTGCCGGAACTACCCGCCGTACCGGAGATGTAGTAAAAGACCGGGAACTGACAGCAGCTTTACTGGCTGACCCAAAAGAAAATGCAGAGCATGTCATGCTGGTTGATCTTGCCAGAAACGACCTTTCCCGTAATTGTCATGATGTACGCGTACTATTCTATAAGGAACCACAATATTATAGCCATGTCATTCACCTGGTAAGCCGTGTCAGCGGTATGTTGAATGAGGGTGCAGACAAAATAAAAACGTTTATTGATACGTTTCCTGCCGGCACATTAAGCGGCGCCCCCAAAATACGCGCTATGCAGTTAATCAGCGAAATCGAACCACATAATCGTGGAGCCTATGGTGGCTGTATCGGTTTTATCGGATTGAACGGCGAATTAAATCAGGCTATCACTATCCGTACTTTTGTAAGCCGAAACAATGAACTCTGGTTCCAAGCCGGAGGAGGTATTGTAGCCCGCAGTCAGGATGAATATGAACTGCAAGAGGTGAACAACAAACTGGGAGCACTGAAAAAGGCGATTGATTTAGCTGTCAAATTAAAAAATTGAAAGCAGAGATAGTATTTGAACAACCATTTTACAATGACAATAAAAATGAAAATATTACTTTTAGATAACTACGACTCTTTCACTTATAACCTACTGCACGCAGTGAAAGAATTAGGGGCTACAGATGTAGAAGTAGTCCGCAACGACCAGATAGAGCTTGATGAAGTAGACCGATTTGATAAAATCATCCTGTCTCCCGGACCGGGCATACCCGAAGAGGCCGGACTACTATTACCTATTATTAAAAGATATGCTCCAACCAAAAGTATTCTGGGTGTCTGCCTCGGTCATCAAGCCATCGGCGAAGCTTTCGGAGCACGCTTGGAAAATCTCAAAGAAGTATATCATGGGGTACAGACTCCGATTACCATCCTTCACCAGGATTTGCTTTTTGAAGGGTTGGGAAAAGAAATCCCTGTTGGAAGATACCATTCCTGGGTAGTCAGCCGGGAAGGTTTTCCCGATTGTCTGGAAATAACGGCAGAAAGTCAGGAAGGACAAATCATGGCAATCCGCCATAAGACTTACAATGTACATGGTATTCAGTTCCATCCCGAATCAGTATTAACTCCGCAAGGAAAAGAAATTATTAAAAACTTCTTAAACGATTAAACTTATGAAACAGATTCTATACAAACTTTTCGAACATCAATATCTGGGACGCGATGAGGCTCGCACCATTTTACAGAACATCGCACAAGGAAAATATAATGATGTACAGGTAGCCTCTTTAATTACCGTCTTTCTGATGCGTAATATCTCTGTGGAAGAATTATGCGGTTTCCGCGATGCATTGCTTGAAATGCGTATTCCGGTTGATTTAAGTGAATTTGCTCCGATAGATATCGTAGGAACCGGAGGTGATGGAAAAAATACATTTAATATTTCTACAGCTTCTTGTTTTACTGTTGCCGGAGCCGGTTTCCCGGTTGTGAAACATGGTAATTACGGAGCAACATCAGTCAGCGGTGCCAGTAATGTGATGGAGCAACACGGTGTAAAGTTCACCAGTGACGTCGATCAACTGCGTCGTAGCATGGAAAAATGTAATCTTGCCTATCTGCATGCTCCTTTATTCAATCCGGCATTAAAGGCAGTTGCTCCGGTTCGTAAAGGATTGGCAGTGCGCACTTTCTTTAATATGCTCGGTCCGTTGGTCAATCCGGTATTACCGGCCTATCAGCTTTTAGGAGTTTACAACCTCCCGTTACTTCGCCTCTATACCTATACATATCAGGAAAGCAAGACGAAATTTGCCGTTGTTCATAGTCTCGACGGATATGACGAAATCTCTCTGACAAATGAGTTTAAAGTGGCGACCAGCGATCATGAAAAGATTTACGCTCCCGAGAGTCTCGGATTCTCCCGCTATAAGGAAACTGATCTGGATGGTGGACAAACACCGGAAGATGCAGCTAAAATTTTCGACCAGATCATGAATAACACAGCTACGGAAGCTCAAAAAAATGTAGTGGTAGTCAATTCAGCTTTCGCCATCCATGTGATTTGTCCGGAGAAGACTATTGAAGAATGTATTGCTCTCGCCAAAGAGTCATTGGAAAGTGGACGCGCATTAGCTACCCTAAAAAAATTCATTGAATTGAACAGTTAATGTTTTATTTTTGCAAATCCATCATTTACAATTAATAATCCCACATCAATGAAAGATATATTATCAGAGATTATAGCAAATAAACGATTTGAAGTTGACCTGCAAAAGCAGGCTATCTCCATCGAGCAATTACAGGAAGGTATCAGCGAAGTTCCGACCTCTCGTTCTATGAAGCAGGCATTAGCCTCGTCTGCATCGGGTATTATCGCTGAATTCAAGCGTCGGTCTCCATCCAAAGGATGGATAAAGGAAGAAGCATGTCCGGAAGAGATTGTTCCCTCCTATGTAGCAGCAGGAGCCTCTGCCCTTTCCATCCTTACCGACGAGAAGTTTTTCGGAGGAAGTCTGAAGGATATCCGCACTGCACGCCCTTTGGTAGAGATCCCCATTCTTAGGAAGGACTTCATCATTGACGAATACCAGCTTTATCAAGCCAAAATTGTCGGTGCCGATGCCGTACTTCTTATCGCAGCCGCATTAGAACCGGAGAAATGTAATGAACTTGCAGAAAAAGCTCATGAACTAGGTCTGGAAGTTCTCCTGGAGATTCATAGCTCCGAGGAATTAATATACATCGACAAGAAAATAGATATGGTAGGAATCAACAACCGTAATCTGGGTACTTTCTTCACTGATGTAGAAAACTCTTTCCGCTTGGCCGGACAGCTTCCCCAAGATGCTGTATTGGTATCCGAGAGCGGTATCTCCGATCCGGAAATAGTAAAACGACTTCGGGCAGCCGGATTCCGTGGATTCCTGATCGGTGAAACATTTATGAAAACACCGCAACCGGGAGAAACTTTACAGAATTTCCTGCAAGCAATCCAATAAACTAATTATTCAAAACGGACAGCCCTATGATTAACGGAAAAATTATCAAAGTATGCGGTATGCGTGAAGCTGAAAACATACAGGACGTAGAGTCTATCGAAGGCATAGATATGCTGGGATTCATCTTCTATCCTAAATCTCCCCGATATGTCTACGAGCTTCCGGCTTACTTGCCCATTCATGCCCGGCGTGTCGGAGTTTTCGTCAACGAAGATAAGCAGACGATCAGTATGTATGCTGATCGTTTCGGACTGAATTATGTGCAGCTCCACGGAAATGAATCGCCGGAATACTGCCGGTCCTTACATTCCACTGGATTGAAAATCATCAAGGTCTTTTCAGTAGACCGCCCCAAAGATTTGAAAAAGGTATATGACTACGAAAAAGTCTGTGATCTTTTTCTGTTCGATACCAAATGCGAACAGTATGGAGGTTCGGGAAACCAATTCGACTGGAGCATCCTGGATATGTACAATGGACATATACCCTTCCTATTGAGCGGAGGCATTAACTCATACAGTGCCAATGCCCTGAAAGAGTTTAAACATCCCCGGCTTGCCGGATACGATCTCAACAGCCGTTTTGAATTGAAACCGGGAGAAAAGGATCCGGAGCGTATCCGGACATTTTTAAACGAATTAAAATCATAATCTAAAAATTCCAACGTCATGAATAGAATTAATCAACTTTTCAATAGCAACAAGAAAGACATACTTTCTATTTATTTTTGTGCCGGTACTCCTACTTTGGATGGTACCGCTGATGTAATCCGCACGCTCGAAAAGCACGGAGTGAGTATGATTGAAGTCGGCATTCCTTTCAGTGATCCGATGGCAGATGGCATTGTTATTCAGAATGCCGCTACGCAGGCATTGCGCAATGGTATGTCTCTAAAACTTCTTTTTGAACAATTACGGGATATTCGCAAGGACGTAAAAATCCCACTTGTGCTTATGGGATATTTAAACCCAATCATGCAATTCGGATTTGAGAATTTCTGCCGTAAATGTGTGGAATGTGGTATCGACGGCGTCATTATCCCTGATCTCCCTTTCCGTGATTACCAAGAACATTATCGTATCATTGCCGAACGCTATAACATCAGAGTGATTATGCTCATCACACCGGAAACCAGCGAAGAACGGGTACGCGAGATAGATACACATACCGACGGATTTATTTATATGGTTTCATCAGCAGCAACCACCGGAGCGCAACAAGATTTCAACGAACAAAAACGGGCTTACTTCAAAAAGATTGAAGATATGCATCTGAACAATCCGTTGATGGTGGGATTTGGTATCTCCAATAAAGCAACATTCCAAGCAGCTTGCGAACACGCTTCCGGAGCTATCATCGGCAGTAAGTTCGTCACTCTGCTCGAAGAAGAAAAAGACCCGGAAAAGGCGATTACCAGACTGAAAGAAGCCCTGAAGTAAGAGCCTCGGATGAAAATTTCCGCAGGCCGCAGGGCTATTTCCGCAAACCGTGGGGCTATTTCTGCAAGCCGTGGGGAGGCCGTACTTCACCCGTGGGACGAGCAGAGACAAGCCGTGAGCTGAACAAAAACAAGACGTGGACTGAACAGGATCGAGGCGTGGGCTGACAATCTCGTTGCCCCTGTCATTCACCGAATCCGAAGTCCGAACAACAACAGCAGCAGTCTTCCTTTCCTCGCCAATATTGCTGCTGTTGTTTACAACAGTAGTAATATTTCTCTTCTCTTCTACTCTACTCTCTTGGGTTTCATTCGGTTTTTGCCCTTTATCCATCGGCGTTTCAGAGTTTTTTTTCCACTGCACTTTTTTCCACTGGTTTTTGCATACTATTAACCACTGATTTGCTGTAGTCATTCTTTGCACACAGATACAGCAACAACACATAAATCCCTACAAGTTGCACTCCCCCTATCTGATATATCATGACGCTCAAATTGTCGCCTGCCCAAAAACAGATTTCTAACGGAAAATACCGGTCATTTTTCATTTTCTCTTTCGTTTTTTATTTAAAGCCGGACACTTCGTCCAACCTGCCCCAAAGATGGGGACATTTTTTCATACTACATATCGCAAAAATGCAACATAGATATTTTTTATAGTCTTGTCCTTCCAACTTTATATAATTCGTCGTTTAGCACTCATTATTCGCATTTAATCCGTATCTTTGCCAATGTTTTAACAGTAATTCAACAATTATGAGAGCAGAAACTCCTTCCGTTTTGTTAATTTACACGGGTGGGACTATCGGAATGATAGAGAATCCGGAAACAGGTGCCTTAGAAAATTTCAACTTCGATCATTTGCTTAAGCACGTCCCCGAACTGAAAAGATTCAACTACCGCATTTCCTCCTACCAATTCGATCCCCCTCTCGACTCTTCGGACATGGAACCTGCTTACTGGGCAAAACTGGTAAAGATCATCAATTACAATTATGATTATTTCGATGGTTTCGTCATCCTTCACGGAACAGACACAATGGCTTACACTGCCTCTGCACTAAGTTTCATGCTCGAAAATCTAAGCAAACCTGTCATCCTCACAGGTTCCCAGCTCCCGATCGGGACTTTGCGCACAGACGGAAAGGAAAACCTCATCACAGCCATCGAAATTGCAGCAGCTAAAAATCCGGATGGTACAGCCATTGTTCCGGAGGTTTGTATTTTCTTTGAGAATCATTTGATGCGTGGCAACCGTACCACCAAAATCAATGCGGAGAATTTCAATGCTTTCCGCTCTTTCAATTATCCGCCATTGGCACGGGTAGGTATCCACATTAAATATGAGCCTAATCTCATTCGAAAACCAGACCCGACAAAACCGTTAAAGCCGCATTACCTGTTTGACACCAATGTAGTTATTCTAACGCTTTTTCCGGGCATTCAAGAGAGTATCGTGACTTCTCTGCTTCATGTTCCGGGATTGAAAGCGGTTGTCATGAAAACCTTCGGTTCGGGAAATGCTCCGCAAAAAGAATGGTTCATCCGCCAACTAAAGGAAGCTACCGATCGTGGAATTATCATTGTCAACATTACACAATGTGCCTCCGGAGCAGTAGAAATGGGACGTTACGAAACAGGAATGCATCTTCTGGAAGCAGGTGTAATCAGTGGATATGACAGTACCCCCGAATGTGCCATAACAAAGCTCATGTTTTTATTGGGACATGGATTACCCAACAAGGATATCCGATATAAAATGAACTCCTGCTTAATAGGAGAAATCACCAAGTCTTAAGTTAAATCCATCTATTGTAACCCCCTGATTTTCATTTTAAACAGTTGTATAAAAGTGAAAATCAGGGGATTTCTCTTCATCATCATCAAGACCGAATCAAACCTAAAAGAGCCAAAGAAGAACCAAAACGGAAGTATAGTTGTTTTCACTCCATAAAATAACAGAAAAAACATTTCCAATAAAAGATATGCAGTTATTTTTGTGATGGATTTGGTTACAAACAATCAAGCAATAATACATTATGATGAAGAAAACAATTCAATTTGTACCCATCATTGCAATAGCGATGGCAGGTACTATGTCTAGTTGTGTTGACTCTGGAAAGGATCTCTATGATCCGTCTTACGAAACACCTAACCCGATGGGAGATGGCTTTGCTGCTCCCGATGATATCGATTGGAACATGATAACCACTAAAAATGTCTCGGTCGAAGTGAAAGATGAAGAAGGAGGACTATTTGCTTATTTAGTTGAAATATATGCAGAAGATCCTTTGACTAATGAAAGCGCTTCCGTGCTCGCTGCAAGGACAGCTAATAAAGAAAACAACTTTAAATTTACAACCGCTGTCAGTCTGCTGCCAACTCAAAAGGGTATTTATGTGAAGCAAACCGACCCTAGAGGACGTGAACAGGTATATCAGTTCGATGTGCCGGAAAACAGTGATAATATTACCTGTAAACTCTATTATGCAGGATCTACTGCACAAAATAGAGCGTTGATGAGTCGTGCCGCTGCTACAAGAGGCCTTTCATTTGAAAAGCCGGATTACTATTCCATACCTGCTAATGCAAAAGAAGTGACTGAAATGTCAGGAACCACTTTGCTGCGTGATGCTTCTTACAAAATCACCTCTGACTATGCCGGCACATTCAAGTTTGACGGTTATGACGGTGAAATTGCAACCAAAGTTTATGTAGATGCTAAATGGACGATTCCCGCAACATTCCAATTCCAAAACGGTATTGAAATCATTGTGATGAATAATGCTAAAATTGAAGCATCAGGAACCATGACGTTCATTAGAAACTCCATGTTGACCATTATGGAAAAGGGAGAAGTGAATGCAGAGGATATATCATTCACCAATGGAGCGCCTGCTGCATTAAGAAACTGGGGTGCACTGACTGTAGCGAACACAATGACACTACATTCCGGTGCAACACTCTACAACAAAGGAACCATAACCAGCAAGAATATCTCAATCAATTCCAATACGAAAATTGTAAATGACAATAAAATCAGTTTGGAAGGAGAATTAAATCTGCCGTCTAATTTCTCTTTGGAAAATAACGGAGAGATTTATGGAGAGAAATTAATTGCAAATTCCGACGCTGTTGCTACCAACAACAACATCATGAAGTTTACAACCATCAGTCTCACCAATACGACTGTCAACAACGCTTGTAGCATGGAAGCAACGACTTCTTTCTATGCCAACGGAGCGACGTTTAACTTTACTCAAGGATATTTGAAAGCTCCTAAAATGGAGTTTGTTAATGGAACAGTAAATTTAAGTGATGGTTCTATGCTGGATGCTACGACAAGTATCAGCATACCTCCCGGTTATGCCAAGTTTTATGGAAAAGGCGAAAATACTTCTATGATAAAATCACCGGTTATCACCGGACAAGGTTTCACATATGATGGAAATTTGGTTATTGAATGTGATAGCCACGTTGAAAAGAACCAATGGTGGGAAAACTTCCATGTACTGAATGGCCCATACTTCACCAAAATGGGAGACTCTAAAGTCATCATCGATGTTTGTACAGGAATTAAAAATGGTGGAAATGAAGGAGGAGATCCTGAAGATCCTAAGTTCCCGATCATCATGGATGATAATCGCAATTATGCTTATCTGTTTGAAGACCAATGGCCTTTATATGGGGATTACGATATGAACGACCTTGTTCTGATTATCAAGGAAAGAAAGATCTCCATCAATAAGAGCAATAAGGCAGAAGAGTTCACGTTAAGTCTTGATTTATCGGCTGCCGGAGCTACCAAGAGTATTGGAGCTGCTATCATGCTGGACGGTGTTCCTGCCAGTGCCATTACGCAGCCGGTGGAATTCAGTGACAACTCTCTTTTTAAAGGTTTCAATGTGAATAGTAATCTGATTGAGAACGGACAGGACTATGCGGTTATTCCATTATTTGACGATGCTCACAAAGCATTGGGAAGAGACCGTTACGAACAGATCAATACGATTGCAGGTCACTCTGCCAATACGAGTCCTAAAAATATCAGTTTCACTATAAAGTTCAGCAATCCTATCTCTGTGGATGAGCTTAATATCAATAAACTGAATGTTTTCATTTTCGTAGAAGGAAACAGAAACCAGCGTAAGGAGATTCATATTGTCGGTTATCAACCAACTAAGTTGGCAAATACCGACTTGTTCGGAGGCAACAACGACGATAGTTCTACTTCCCGCAAGAGATATTACATCAGCAAAGATAACCTGGCATGGGGAATCATGGTTCCGACAGACTTCAAATGGCCTTTGGAATATGTGAATATCAAATCAGCTTACTCGTTATTCGAAAGTTGGGTGACCAGTGGCGGTACTAAGAATGAAGAATGGTGGAAAACTTTTGATTCATCAAGAGTATATAAATAAGCCTAACAATTAATCTTTAACACGGATTCCAGTTTTTATGGAATCCGTGTTTTTTCATTAAGATGCTGTAAGTTGCAATTAATAGAAAAAAAAGATATATCACGAATTTTACTCTCCTGATTGGGGATTATTCTAAAATAATATCTATATTTGCAGTGTATCACAAATATTATGTGACAACAATCTTAATCTATAAATCAAATAACAAAGCAAGCGATAGAAAGGTCTATTCGTATGAAGAAAAAAATATTACTAGTCGACGATAAATCGACAATCGGAAAAGTGGCCGGTGTGTATCTAGGAAAAGAGTATGATTTTACCTATTTGGAAGATCCCATCAAAGCAATAGAATGGCTTAATGAAGGCAATGTACCTGACCTCATTATTTCAGACATTCGTATGCCTCTCATGATGGGGGATGAATTCTTAAGATACATGAAGAACAATGAATTATTCAAGTCAATTCCTATCGTTATGTTATCCAGTGAGGAAAGTACAACGGAAAGAATCAGACTATTGGAAGAAGGAGCAGAAGACTATATCCTGAAACCATTCAACCCTTTGGAACTCAAAATCCGAATCAAAAAGATTATTGACTAATACCGGGTCTTCTACACATGCAATATTTTGTTTATATAGGCAGAGATAGCAAAACAATAGAACTACTCTCCCGACTAAGTATTGGGGTATTCTATGCTGCACCCAATTGTAGCAAAGCTGTCAAAGTATTGGAGAAAATACGCGAAAAATATGACGCAGCTCTATTTTTCGAACAAGTGAACATATCCAAAGATATTGCAGATATCCAATACATGCGTAAAAAGTATCCGGGGCTTTATATGGTACTCGTTATCGACTCCTTATCTAAGGAAGAAGCATCCGAATACCTTAAAGCCGGTATCAACAATACGATAAAATATGAAACAAGCCAGGAGGCTTTAAAAGATTTATCAACTTTCCTTAAACGAAGAAAAGATCAGAAAATAAAGGCACTTCAACTTAAAGCACAAAATATAAATGCTTTTCGCCTGCCTTTATGGAAAAGAACTTTTGATATTTTCTTTTCAGGAATGGCGATATTATGTCTTTCTCCTCTCTTAATATTTACCGCACTAGCTATCCGGATAGAAAGCAAGGGACCCATTATCTACAAATCCAAGCGCGTAGGAAGTAATTATCAGATATTCGACTTTCTTAAATTCCGTTCGATGTATACTGATGCAGACAAGCATTTAAAGGATTTCAATGCCCTTAACCAATATCAGCAGGAAGATGAGGATATTTGGGGAGAAGAACCGGAAGCGGAAGTGAATGAAGAAATCGATGAAGAAGAAATCCTCTTGATATCTGACGATTTCGTAATCTCCGAAGAAGACTACATAAACAAGAAGTCCAAGGAAAAAAGCAATGCTTTCGTTAAGCTGGAAAATGACCCTCGAATAACTAAGATTGGACGTATTATACGTAAATATAGTATTGACGAGTTACCCCAGTTTATTAATATTTTAAAAGGGGATATGTCAATAGTAGGCAACCGCCCTCTCCCACTCTATGAAGCCGAGTTGCTGACAAGCGATGAACACATCGACCGTTTCATGGGTCCGGCCGGATTGACCGGTTTATGGCAGGTAGAGAAAAGAGGCGAAGCCGGTAAACTTTCTGCTGAAGAACGCAAGCAATTGGATATCACCTATGCAAAGACATTCTCTTTCTGGTTGGATATAAAGATTATTCTGAAAACAGTTACTGCATTCATTCAAAAAGAGAACGTATAATCTCCTTCCAGATGATAGACTCTTATATCTACATAATAGATGATCTGGTATTCTTCTGTACAGGGCTTTTGCTCCTATACCTCTTTGTGATGGCCATAGCCTCACATTTCAAACATATCACCTACCCGAAGGCTCAAAAGGAATATGGTTGCGCCATTCTCGTTCCGGAGGGAAGTATTCTTCCGGATGTGTATAAAGAAGAAGCGTACGAGTTTATCACATACAGCGATCTATATCAGGCAATCAACAGTTTAGATCAGGAACGATATGATCTGGTTCTCTTCCTGTCCAATACAGCATGCGCTTTATCTCCGCAATTCCTGAATAAGATATATAATGCCTATGATGCCGGTGTACAAGCCATCCAACTACATACGATAGTAGAAAACCGCAAAGGCATCCGTAATCGCTTCCGGGCTATACGTGAGGAAATAAAAAACAGCCTCTGTAGAGCCGGCAATACACAATTCGGACTGTCATCCAATTTATTGGGGACTAATATGGCAATCGACCTAAAATGGCTGCAAAAGAACATGAAAAGTTCTAAGACTAATATCGAACGAAAATTATTCCGACAGAATATATACATTGACTACTTGCCGGATGTGATTGTTTATTGCCAGTCCGTACCCGCCTGTCCTTACCGTAAACGTATCCGGAAAACAACTTCCTACTTACTCCCTTCCATATTTGAAGGAAACTGGAGTTTCTGCAACCGGATCGTACAACAATTAACGCCTTCTCCACTTAAATTATGTATCTTCGTAAGTATTTGGACTTCGTTGATTACCGTATATAATTGGACCTTATCATTCGGATGGTGGATTGCACTTTTCGGTCTATTAATCACTTATAGCCTGGCAATTCCTGATTATCTGGTAGAGGACAAAAAGAAGAAAAAACATTCAATATGGAGAAGAAAACACTTAAACAGCGAATTAAAGAAAACCCCGGCTTAAAACAGGCTGTACATCGTTTTATCATGCACCCCGTTAAAACTCGCCCTAATTGGTGGATACGGCTCTTCGATTTCATATACCTGAAACGCGGAAAGGGTTCTGTCATCTATCGGAGTGTACGCAAAGACCTCCCTCCTTTCAACCGATTCTCTTTGGGTAAATATTCTGTTGTCGAAGACTTCTCTTGTCTGAATAATGCAGTTGGCGACTTGACAATCGGAGATTATACACGCATCGGATTGAGAAACACAATCATAGGTCCGGTTAATATTGGCAATCATGTCAACCTGGCACAGAATGTAACGGTCACAGGACTCAACCATAATTATCAGGATGCAGAAAAGATGATTGACGAACAAGGTGTCAGCACACTGCCTGTTGTCATCGAAGATGATGTATGGGTAGGCGCCAATTCGGTCATTCTACCGGGAGTAACTTTAGGGAAACATTGCGTAGTGGCCGCCGGAAGTGTAGTCAGTCATTCCGTCCCACCCTATTCAATATGTGCCGGATGCCCTGCAAGAATCATAAAAACATACGATTTCGAGACTAAAGAGTGGAAAAAAGTAGAGAAAACACCTGCTACTAACCATAAATAGTGAGAATAGCTACAGAATATACCTCATAAAGGTGATTGTGACACATTCTGAAACGCATTATCTTTGCAGTATCAGAATTGAATTAATTAGTCATAATTTTATTACGTAGCCACATTTAAGTAAAAAATGAAATAGAGTCCCGCCGAAGCGATTTCGTCGGGATTTTGTTTTTTATTACCTTAATCCAATCCACAGACTTAAATCCCATATAAATAAAAAACGAGCTAATTCTTTTTATAGAACCACTCGCCACTGCATCAGAAAAGCCTAAAGGCTTTTCCATAGTACCTCAAATTTCCTGAAAACTAATCTTCTTTTTACCTAAAAACGTCTTACCTATTGTTATCCTTTTACCTTCTACTAAAAACTTATCCTATTGAACTAAACTAAAAAACTTTTAATACCTTAAACTGTCTAATCTAATACCTTATTTAATATTTTCTTTTACCTTATAAACTAACAGCAATTTCTCAACTGCTTTGCAAAGGTACGAATATTTTTCGTGTACGCAAACGGTTTTATATTTTATAACACTTCCGCAGGCTATAAATCTTTCACATCGCTCAATGCAACCAGCTTATTTACAATAGCATAGATAGTCAAACCGGCAGCACTATGTATTTGCAATTTTTTGCTAATATTTCTTCGGTGTGTAATCACTGTATGAATCGACAAAAAAAGCTTTTCCGCTATTTCCTTATTTGTCATTCCCTTCACCACACAGATGACGATTTCCTTTTCCCGCTGGCTAAGCGTATCCTGATTATCCATCTCTTCTTCTTCGGAAACCACATTCAATAAACCTGCAATTTTCTTAGAAAGAGTTTCCAAATCATCGAATATCGAAATAGACTCGTCATACTTACCCAATAATGAAGCATCTACAAAAGAAGTAACCAACGCTATTAAACGTATTCTTTTACCGGATATTTCTTCTCGAAACTTAGCTACATCAAAGTAATCACCAAAAGTAGGATTGACAATCAACATCTCGGGACATTGCGTTCGGACGCAATCGTGCAAAGCTTCAACAGACAGTAATTCTATTGGTTGTACTTTTACGTTAGAAAGACGCTTCAATGCAGCAGTCAACCCACCACGAATAATTACAGAGGTCTCTGCAATAGCTATTCGAACTACTTCGTTATTTTTCATTTTCCCTAATCCTCCTTTCCAAATTCAGAATAGCAGGAACAAAAATATAGTCCTCAACCTTGCAATGAGATTCCAGTCCGGCTTCGCAAGCATATATGTCGAAAAGAGCCGCGTTCAAAAGATTTTCATTTGTTTTGGCAGGGCAATATTTAATAATGATATTTTTCAGTTCTGTCAATTTCTCCCCTACCTGATCGTGATGCTTGGAAAATGTACTGATCTGATAGTTTTTGGGAGCAACTCCTTTAATCAATGAATCGACATACTTAAATACGGTTTTCTCTTCATAATCCATGTGCTTACGCACCTCTCGTGTATATTCATCGAAAAACTTAAGGATGAGAAAAGCAACATCGTCTTGCGAACAGTCGATTGCCTCGATCAATTTACGACGAATAGCGGGAAGAGAAAAATCCAGAAAATAAATATGTGCCTGCCGCAGATAATCAATCAATGCAGGTATGGAAATATCATCTTTATCTCCATCGAGCCGGGAAAAGCCTTCAGCCATAAAGTTGACTACAATCAGAAAGGTCCGGCAGTCTACTCCATTCAGTTCACACACCTCCTTGACTGTCTTGTCACCGAACCCCAACGAAAGCCCAAAACGACTCATCACTTGCAACAAAGAATAATTATCGCTGATGAGATCGATCATCTTATCAGTTGGCTTATATTTTTGTAAATTATCCATCATACCTATTTATATTAGAGACTGCAAAGGAACGGAATATTTTGCTGAAATACAATCATCATTTATAGGTATTTTAATTCACCGGAAATAGCCAAATACTAATTATATGCTACTATTTTGTAGCGTAACTTTAGGCAAGCTAGTCTTTTTTTAGTAATTTTGTCGCTATCAATTTGTAATTAGTAACTCGTAATTTGTAATTAATAAAATGGCAAACGAACTCGAACTGAAATACGGCTGCAACCCTAATCAAAAGCCTGCCCGTATCTTCATGAAAGAAGGCGAACTCCCCATCGAAGTATTGAATGGACGTCCCGGTTATATCAATCTATTGGATGCATTCAACAGTTGGCAACTAGTGAAAGAACTGAAAGAAGCTACCGGACTGCCGGCTGCCGCTTCTTTTAAACATGTCAGCCCTGCAGGTGCTGCTGTTGCGGTAGAAATGAGCGACACGCTGAAGAAGATTTATTTTGTCGATGACATGAAACTATCTCCATTGGCTACAGCATACGCCCGTGCACGTGGAGCAGACCGTATGTCGTCTTACGGAGACTTTATCGCATTGTCCGACACTTGTGACGAAGAAACAGCACGCATCATCAACCGTGAAGTATCCGACGGCGTCATTGCTCCTGACTATACTCCCGAAGCACTGGAGATTCTAAAGAATAAAAGAAAAGGAACCTATAATGTAATAAAGATAGATCCTGCATACCGCCCGGCTCCTATCGAACATAAAGATGTATTCGGAGTAACTTTCGAACAAGGAAGAAACGAATTGAAGATCGATGAAAGTCTTTTGAAAGAGATGCCTACGCAGAACAAGGAAATCCCGGCTGATGCAAAACGCGACTTAATCATTGCCTTAATCACTTTAAAATATACACAATCCAATTCTGTATGTTATGCCAAAGACGGACAGGCAATCGGTATTGGCGCAGGCCAACAGTCACGTATTCACTGTACGCGCCTGGCAGGAAATAAAGCAGATATCTGGTATTTACGCCAACACCTGAAAGTGATGAACTTGCCATGGATTGAAAAAATCCGTCGTGCAGACCGTGACAATACGATTGACGTTTACATTTCGGAAGATTATGACGACGTACTGGCAGACGGTATCTGGCAACAGTTCTTCACTGAAAAGCCTGAAATACTGACACGCGAAGAAAAACGGGCATGGTTGGATACGATGACAGGCGTAGCTTTAGGATCAGATGCATTCTTCCCATTCGGAGATAATATAGAACGCGCACACAAGAGTGGCGTCAGCTATATTGCACAACCGGGCGGATCAGTACGTGACGATCATGTGATTGGAACTTGCGACAAATACAATATGGCAATGGCATTTACAGGCATCCGCTTGTTCCACCATTAAAAAGATCGACCATTTTTATTCCATATATCCCCATTTATAATGAGAAGGAGACAAATCTTCCATTATAAATGGGGATTTCCTATTTCTTTAAGACCCTCTATCTTTGCAGCGTTACATTTAAAAACGAATCAAAGATGAATAAAATTGGTGTATTTTATGGTTCCACAACCGGAACAACAGAAGACCTTGCCCGTCGAATTGCAGAGAAATTAGATGTACCATCGGCAGATGTATTTGATGTATCCAAGCTAACAGAGGCATTAGTCAATGAATATGACGTATTGGTGCTCGGCTCTTCCACATGGGGAGCAGGCGAACTTCAAGACGACTGGTACGATGGAGTAAAAGTTTTAAAGAAGTGTGATTTATCCCACAAATCTGTAGCCTTGTTCGGTTGCGGCGACTCTGACTCGTATAGCGACACATTCTGTGACGCAATAGGTATTCTTTATGAAGATCTGAAAGATACCCACTGCAAATTCTGTGGAGCAACAGATACTGCAGGCTATACCTTCGATTCTTCCATTGCCGTCGTAGACGGTAAGTTTGTAGGTCTTCCACTTGACGAAGTCAACGAAGATAGCAAAACAGACGAACGTATCAGCGCATGGGCCGAACAAGTGAAACAAGAAATTAGCTAATTTTACCTTAACATAAAAAGAATACTTTGCATCATGGCAACTGAAAGAATCATCCCCGGCGAAATCCGAATTTTTCTTAATCATATTTATGAGTTTAAGAAAGGCGTACGCAACATGGTACTTTACACAATGAGTAAAGAGCACGAAGAATTTGCCATCCGCCGATTGAAAAATCAAAAGATCAGTTATATGATACAGGAAGTAGGTACCAATAAAATCAACCTGTTTTTTGGAAAGGCAGAATGTATGGAAGCCATGCGGCACATCATCATCCGTCCTTTAAACCAACTGACTGCTGAAGAAGATTTTATTTTAGGAGCCATGCTGGGATATGACCTTTGCCAGCAATGCAAACGATATTGCAGTAAAAAAGAAGGTATAAAGATGGCAGTTTAAGCGATAACCTTAGCATAAGTTTAGCTTTGTTTGTATGTAGTTTGTCTGAGTTGAATCGTTTCTGAAAAGGTAGTTTCCTGATGGTAGATATACTCAAGGAAACTGGTTGTAGAAGAAACGATTCGCTCAATTACAAACAAAATCGGTGACACTATGAAATAATAAAGACAACTCTACACACTAACAACAGACAAAGGTGTATATCAGTAAAAATTATCATACTGAAATACACCTTTGTCTGTTTTATTTTATCTACTACTATATTTTTTTTACTCTTTAGATTAAAATTACCTACATATACTGAATTTAAGAAACAACTATGCCTAATATTAGGTATTGCCACATTTTTTAACCTCATCTAACTTTGCAGCCGATAAAATTATTAAAAAGATGAGAAAAATAACAGCAATCGTTATTCTTAGTCTCCTACCTTCTCTTACAATTCCAGCACAGGAGACAAAAGAAATTTCCAAAAGTAGTAATTCTTCTTCTACAGAAGAATATACAAAATTCCGTTTTGGAGGATACGGTGAAATGGTCGCTAATTTTAAAGATTATGGCATCAACCGTTTCTATGGAGGAAACGATGGTAATCCAAAGAAAAACAGGAATACCATTTCAATTCCCCGTTTCGTTTTAGCTTTTGATTATAAGTTCAATTCCAAATGGATACTCGGTGCAGAGATTGAGTTCGAATCTGGTGGAACAGGTACAGCTTTCGAATTAGAAAACACCGAAAACGGTGAATACGAAACAGAAGTTGAAAAAGGAGGTGAAGTAGCTATCGAACAATTTCACATCACACGTTTAATTCACCGCTCCCTCAATGTACGTGCCGGACATATTATTGTTCCGGTAGGATTGACTAACGCACACCATGAACCGATCAATTTCTTCGGAACTTCACGCCCGGAAGGTGAAACAAGCCTTTTGCCTTCTACCTGGCATGAAAATGGTCTGGAAATCTTTGGTTCTTTCGGAAAAGGGTATGCAAGCTTCGATTATCAAGCTATGGTGGTAGCAGGCCTGAACCCTAATGGATTCGATCGTAACACATGGGTAGGTAGTGGCAAACAGGGAATCTTTGAGGAAGACAACTTCACTTCTCCCGCGTATGTATTTCGTTTAGATTATAAAGGAGTTCCCGGTTTACGTGTAGGTGCATCATTTTATTATTGTGCAGATGCAGGAGCCAACTCTGATAAAGAACAGACTTATGCAAACTATGGAAAAATTCCGATAAGAATCTTCACCGCAGATGCACAGTATCGCAATAAATATGTAACGACACGCGGTAATATCTTATATGGAAATTTAGGAAATTCATTAGGAGTGAGTCAGGCAAATGTCAAATTATCCAATAAATCGCCTTACAGCCGTCTGGCTCCGGTAGCGAAGAATGCCGTAAGTTATGCAGCAGAAGCCGGTATTAATATCCGCTCGGTCTTCGGAGGCAATAAAAAGATTCCGGTAATCTATCCATTTGCCCGCTATGAATACTACAACCCACAAGAGAAAGGGGAAAAAGGGCAAACGATGGAAAAACGTTGCCAAGTAAGTATGTGGACAGCGGGATTAAATTGGTACGCTTTGCCAAACTTAGTGATAAAAGCAGACTATGCAACCCGCCAGATTGGTACAAATAAAGTTTTTGGCGTATCAAAGTCATACAACAGTGAAAACGAATTTTCTATTGGAATTGCCTATATAGGATGGTTTATTAAGAAATAACAAATAATCAATTATTTAATTTTTATATGATGAAAACAAAATTCTTTTATGTCGCAGCCCTAATATTGGGATTAGCATTCACAACAACTTCTTGCAGCAGTGATGATGACAACCCAACAGTAGATCCTGCCAATATTGATTACACTCCTGAAAACGCATCAAGCTGGCATAACTACATGAGAAATGTAGCAGCACTTCTAAAAACAGATGCAACCAATCTCTACAACGCATGGAATTCAAGCTATAAAGGAGGTGAAAGCTATGCTTCCCTGTTCAAGGCTCATAGTGGCTCTCCTTACGCAAGCGCCTTGAGCTGTGTGGAAGAAATCGTGGATAAATGCGCGGAAATTGCCAATGAAGTCGGTACTGCCAAAATTGGTGACCCATACAACTTGTATAAAGCCGGAAATACTGAAGAAGCATTATATGCTGTGGAATCCTGGTACAGCTGGCATTCTCGTGATGACTATACCAATAACATTTATTCCATCCGGAATGCATATTACGGTTCTTTAGACGGTAATATAAATGCTAATTCTTTATCTACTGTTATCGCCGGTGCTAATTCATCATTAGATACCAAGATAAAGAATGCTATCCAAAAAGCGGCAAAAGCCATTCAGGATATTCCGCAACCTTTCCGTAATCATATTCCCAGTAACGAAACGGTAGCAGCTATGGATGCTTGTGCAGAGCTGGAAAGTATACTGAAGAATGACTTAAAATCCTATATTGCAAATAATAGCAACAATATCAATACGGACGCAGTACTTAATCCTGTAGTAACACAATATGTAGATGCAGTAGTAGTGCCTACCTACAAAAGTTTGAAAGAAAAAAATGACGCTCTCTACAATGCAGTAATAGCCCTTGCAGACAATCCGTCAAATAGTGCTTTTGAAACAGCTTGTGATGCTTGGATCACTGCCCGTGAACCATGGGAAAAGAGCGAAGCTTTCTTATTCGGTCCGGTAGACGAAATGGGACTTGATCCTAACATGGACAGCTGGCCTTTGGATCAGAATGCTATTGTACAAATACTGAATTCTCAAAGTTGGAGTGATCTCGAATGGAGTGAAGGTGATGATGAAGCTGCTGTCGAATCGGCACAAAATGTACGCGGTTTCCACACATTGGAATTCCTTCTCTACAAAAACGGTGAACCACGTAAAGTACAATAAAGCTTTATCTTAGCTAAGATATTATTGAGAAGTAAAGGTTGGAATTCAATGATCCACCTTTACTTCTTTGGTATGTTTAAAACATATTATTGAAACAAAGTCAATAAACAATGAATCACTTTCTAAAATATTCATTCTCTTTCTTTTGCCTGTTGGCATGCTCTGCCTGTAATGATGACGGAATTGACATATTGGATATCGAGATTCCGGAGGGCTATGCTCTATCAGCCGGAACATCAACTATTTTCTTGAATTCGTCTGTTGCTTATGACACGCCTGCAGATTGGATAACAGGAGCATACGATGTACGTTTCACCCGAGGTGACAGACTATATGACGATGTACGTACAAGTAACAACGGTCATGGCGGCGGACTTGGTCCCGTTTATGCCGGTTATTCGTGCGGCAGTTGCCACCGGAATGCGGGACGTACCAAACCCTCTTTATGGACAGAGGGTGGATCGGGCAGCTATGGATTCTCTTCCATGCTAGTCTACATATCCCGTAAAAACGGAGCTTTCTTTCAAGATTATGGACGTGTGCTTCATGACCAGGCAATCTATGGAGTGCAACCGGAAGGCAAACTGTCTGTGGAATACACTTACGAGACATTTTCTTTCCCTGATGGAGAAGCCTACACACTTTGCAAACCCAATTATACTATATCTGAATGGTATGCCGAAGAAATCAAACCGGAAGATTTGTTTTGTACCGTACGTATTCCATTACGCCATGTAGGCATGGGGCAAATGATGGCACTAGATCCTGTTGAAATTGAAGCACTTGCAGCAAAAAGTAATTATCCCGAATATGGAATCAGCGGACGATGTAATTACATCACCGAACGCGGAGTGAGAAGTCTGGGATTGTCCGGCAACAAAGCTCAACATGCCGATTTAACTGTAGAATTGGGATTCTCCAGTGATATGGGCGTTACCAACAGCCGCTATCCGGAAGAAATCTGTGAAGGACAAATACAAGTAAACCAAGGTAGCATGATGGGGCTTTCTTACGACCAACTGGATGTCAGCACAGAAGAGATGGAAAACGTAGATCTCTATATGCAAAGTCTTGGTGTTCCCGCCCGGCGTAATGTAAACGATCCGCAAGTAATCAAAGGGGAACAGAACTTCTATAAAGCCAAATGCCATCTCTGTCATGTGACCACTTTACACACTAAGACACGTGGTAGTGTTTTATTAAATAATACTCAACTCCCGTGGTTAGGCGGTCAAACGATTCACCCTTATTCTGATTATCTATTACATGATATGGGTTCTGAAATTATGGGAGTCGGACTGAACGACAACTATGTAAGCGGGCTGGCACGTGGAAACGAATGGCGTACTACCCCTCTTTGGGGAATCGGCTTACAAGAAAAGGTCAACGGACATACTTATTTCTTGCATGACGGACGTGCCCGCAATCTGACAGAAGCCATCATGTGGCATGGCGGAGAAGGAGAAGCATCAAAGAACTTATTTAAGAATATGAGTAAGGAAGACCGGGATGCGCTGATTGCATTTTTAAATTCACTTTAAACTAAAAGTAGTATATATAAAGTAATTATGAAGAGATTTATAATCATTGCCATGCTGACTGCCATAATGCCTTTGGCCGCTATGGCACAACATGAAGAAGATACAGAAAATGGTGTAGTATCATTAGCTGGAAGAGAAGGATTCACTATCGAAACCAAGAAAGGAGATTTTGTATTCAAACCCTATTTGCTCGTACAGACCAGTGCAAACTTCAATTGGTACGACGATGAAGGACTGGATAAAGCATACAATCAAGATAACATAGCCAACTCCGGATTTTCAGTTCCTTACGCCGTACTCGGATTCACCGGAAAGGCTTTCGATAAAGTATCTTTCAACCTTTCCATAAATGCGGCAGCCAGTGGAGGCGCATTACTTCAACAAGCCTGGTTTGATGTTCAACTGAAAAAGCAGTTTGCCATCCGGGTCGGTAAATTCAAAACTCCGTTTTCACATGCCTACCTGACAACACTGGGAGAAACATTGTTACCTAGTTTGCCAGTATCACTGACTGCTCCCGTTATCCTCCCCTATTCTTTGAATGCGGTAACCCCCAATATTGGCACCGGATTCGATTTAGGTGTAGAGATTCACGGTTTGGTAGCTGATAAATTCGGGTATGAAATCGGTTTATTCAACGGTACGGGTGCAGCGGTAAATACAGCAACAAAAACATTTAGTGATGACTGGCACATTCCGTCTTTACTGTACGCCGGACGTTTCACCTATATGCCTAAAGGAGTGATGCCCGCTACACAGGGAAATCCGAACAGGCTGAATGAAGACAAAATCATGTTTGGTATTTCTACCTCTATCAATGTAGAAAGTGAAAATGAAAGTACCAATGATTATCGTGCCGGATTGGAGTTTGCAATGCTAAAGAACAAACTTTACCTGGGTGCTGAAGTCTATTATATGAATGTTGGCTTCACAAAAAGACAAAAGATTTCCGAGTCATATAATTACCTGGGCGGCTATGTACAAGGTGGTTACTTCGTTGCCCCCCGTCTGCAAGCAGCTGCACGCTATGATTTCTTCAACCGTAACGGAATGGACACCAATGGTTTTCTAAATATGCCAGCCGTGGGTATGAACTATTTTTTCAGGAACTGTAATCTGAAGTTACAAGCGATGTACCAGTATATTGCCCGTAAAGGTCATGATACCCAACTTGATCGGGATAACGACGATTTAGGTTTGGCAGTACATTCGGCCAGTATTCTACTTCAGTATACATTCTAAATAGCACAAGAAAGGATTTGTTTATGAAAAAATACATTCTTTTCGGGGGGTATCTACTGTTATTGGCATACATCACATCATGCGATGACGGACGTATTTACGAAAAGACAGAGACCCTATCAGAAGAAGGACGCACGCTGAAGATGAGCGGTAAGATCAATGGTATCAGTAAATGGCCCGATGGTTATAGTGTTGTAGTGGCAGGCTTCAGTGATGAGAGCGAGTATGCCGTTGTCACCAAAACAATTCCGGCGGTCGAAGATGATGAGATCCAGGTTACGATGACAGGAGTCAGTGATAAAGTAACCACTATTGAATTGTGCGTTATTAATAAATTGAGAAAACGAGTTATCAGTTTTCAGTCAATGGACGACCTTACAGCAGTTGACGACACCATCCTTATGGATGTGGGAACTGTAAATGTAGGTATGTACCATGGTATTCAAGAAAAAGTATTTAATACGACATGCGCACACTGTCATGGTGGAGGTAGTTCGGCAGCAGCCAACCTGTATCTGACAGAAGGCAAAAGTTACGAGGCACTGGTCAACCGCCCGTCGAAGAAAGTAGATGGCATGTTACTCGTCAAGCCGGGCAGTGCGCAAGAAAGCGTATTGCACACATTATTGAATACCACTATTAGTTCAACCTGGGGATACGATCACTCAAAAGAAATAGTATCATCTCCGATTTTGACCCTTATTGACGACTGGATCAATAACGGTGCGCAAGAATAAATAGTTATTTACCCAACTGATATGAACAACAAAAAACAACAGAATATTCAGTCTGAAAAGACGCTAACAGAGATTTTTAAATATAATGCAGGAGGAGAAGCTTCAGAGTATCATATTATCATTCATTCTACTAAACCGGAAGATACATACGAAGAACAGCTGAATGCAGTATTAAACACCTACGATTATTTACTTACCCAAGAATTGAAAGGAGCAGTTGCCATCCTCAAACGTTATTTCCTTAGTGACGCTGCCAATCAGGCAGATACACTACTGGCATTGACAACCGAAGGTTCGGACTGCGCACTTTCCATTGTGGAACAGCCCCCGCTGGACGGAACAAAAATAGCCTTATGGGTTTACCTGTTGACAGATGTACAGACACAAGTCTTACATAACGGGCTTTTTGAGGTGAAACACAGTGCCTATCGCCACTTCTGGGGCGGTAGTGCATTCAATCGTGCCGCCAATTCGGAATACCAGACCCGTCTATTATTGAACGACTATGTGATGCAACTCATGGAACAAGGTTGTAAACTGGCAGACAATTGTATCCGTACATGGTTTTTCGTGCAAAATGTAGATGTGAATTATGCCGGAGTAGTGAAAGCACGTAATGAAGTTTTCGTCACCCAAAACCTGACAGAAAAAACACATTATATTTCCAGCACAGGCATCGACGGCCGGCATGCCGACCCGAAAGTACTGGTACAAATGGATACTTACGCCGTAGCAGGACTGCAACCGGAACAGATTCATTTCCTCTATGCTCCTACCCATCTGAACCCAACTTATGAATATGGAGTAAGCTTTGAACGTGGCACGTATGTAGATTATGGCGACCGCCGACAGGTATTTATTTCAGGAACGGCAAGTATCAACAACAAAGGCGAAGTGGTATATCCCGGCAACATCCGCAAACAGACAGAACGAATGTGGGAGAATGTGGAAACCCTGTTGAAAGAAGCGGACTGCACGTTTGAAGATTTGGGACAAATGATTGTATATCTGCGTGACATAGCCGACTATGCAGTTGTTAAAGCAATGTATGACAAACGTTTCCCACATACTCCTAAAGTATTTGTTCATGCTCCGGTATGCCGTCCCGGATGGTTGATTGAGATGGAATGTATGGGAGTGAAAGAATGTAAGAATAAGGAATACGCTCCATTTTAATATCATAAAAGATTATACAGTTGAAAAGGTTACTTATTATCTTATATATCTGTCTGGTGGGACTACTCGCTGTGACTACTTTCGTAGAACAAGCGTATGGGACAGATTTTGTAGAAAGAAATATATATCATACATGCTGGTTTTGTTGTTTGTGGGGAACAATTGCCACCATTGCACTTGTTGCTCTCATCCGACGCGCTTTATGGCGACGGTTCCCCATATTGTTGTTTCATGGCTCCCTCCTCGTTATCTTGGTGGGGGCCATGATTACGTTTATCGGAAGCAAAAAAGGATACGTACACTTGCTTCCGGGGGCAACGATAGACAGTTTCCTGGAATCGGAAAGCGGCAGAAAAGCTGATCTGCCATTCACAATACAACTAGATAGTTTCCGTATAGCATACTATCCCGGAACAGAAGCACCGGCAGACTACATCAGCTATATCACCTACTCTCTTCCCGGACAGAAAAATGTTCTATTACACGAACAGATTTCAATGAATCGTATATTTACATCACAAGGTTTCCGTTTCTATCAGTCATCTTTCGATGATGACGGAAAAGGGAGCTGGCTGACTGTCAATTATGATCCATGGGGAACAGGAGTGACTTATGCAGGATATATCCTGCTCGGTCTCTCCATGATTTGGCTACTATTTTCCCGCAGTAGTGATTTCCGACGCCTGCTAAACCACCCGCTACTTAAAAAAGGAGGTGTATTTATACTGTTTATTTTCTGCCTTGCAGGTAACATGCAAGCACAAAAAAAACTCCTTCCTGCATTGAAACGAACACAAGCGGACAGTTTAGCACAGGAACAGGTTATTTATCACGACCGGGTAGTACCTTTCAACACATTAGCCCGTGATTTCATTCAGAAACTGACAGGAGAAGCTTCATATAAAGGATTGACACCTGAACAAGTGATAGGTGGCTGGTTACTTTATCCGGAAGTGTGGAGAAATGAGCCATTGATATACATCAAAAATACAGAATTACAGCATTTATTAAACATACAAACACCTTATGCTCGATTAACTGATTTATTTGACGGTTCTGTTTACCGTCTCCGTGAACATTGGCAACGTGAACAAGGACAACAAAGCAAACTCGCCAAAGCAATCCAGGAAACAGATGAAAAAGTAGGCCTGATCCTGATGTTGGAAAAAGGAACATTCATCCATCCATTACCCACTGATGGCAGCGTGCAACCTCTCTCCGAACTGGAAGTGAAAGCAGAATTACTCTACAACCGGATTCCGTTCAGCAAGATTCTTTTTATGATAAATCTGTCATTGGGAGTGTTGTCTTTCCTGCTTCTACTTCATAACAGCCTGCAAAGAAATATCCTCTCGCCCAAAGCCAAAACGATTTCCCGCACAGCAGGAACTTTCTTTTCTGTTGCACTCTATCTTGCTTTCATATTCCATTTAGCAGGATATTGCCTGCGCTGGTACATCGGCGGTCGTATTCCACTTAGCAACGGTTACGAAACCATGCAGTTTATGGCTCTTTGTATTCTTTTGATAGCCTGTCTGCTCCATCGAAGATTTTCATTTATACTTCCATTCGGATTCCTCCTCTCCGGCTTTGCTTTGTTGGTTTCCTATCTGGGACAAATGAATCCCCAGATAACCCCATTAATGCCGGTGCTCGTCTCTCCATGGCTAAGTATTCATGTTTCATTGATTATGATGTCTTATGCCCTATTGGCATTCATCATGCTAAACGGAATACTGGCATTATGCCTCCGGAAAAAAGAATCGGAAAACAATGTCTCCGGAAACGACGCTATACAAGACAACCGGATAGAACAGTTGACGCTAGTCAGCCGCTTGCTGCTCTACCCTGCCACCTTCTTTTTAGGAGCAGGCATCTTTCTGGGAGCAGTTTGGGCAAACGTTTCCTGGGGACGATACTGGGCGTGGGACCCGAAAGAAGTATGGGCACTGATTACTTTTCTGGTATATGGAGTAGCCTTCCATTCACAAAGTCTGCGCATTTTCCGCAAGCCTCTATTCTTCCATATCTATATGATTCTTGCTTTCCTGACCGTCTTAATGACCTATTTCGGGGTAAATTATGTTCTTGGAGGGATGCATAGTTATGCAAACGCCTGAACCACCATATATAGCTAGTAATTGATAGAAGAATACCCATTTTAGGGGATTGCGGGAAAAGCGGAAAGCCCCTATCTTTGCAGTATCAGAATTAAATTAATTAGTCATAATTATATTACGTAGCCACATTAAAAATACATAGAAATCGGCCGAAGTGATTCACCCGCATTTCTTTTATTTGGTTGTTAAGTTGAAAAACCATATAATGTATTCATTTTGGAATATGAATAGATGACATATTCTAAAAGAGGCAAGGACGTCCGGCTTGTGAAAGCCGGACGTTTTTTTATATCAGTAAGAGAATAAAGTGAGAGAGCTCATGCATTCATGAGCTCTTTCCAACCAGCCGTTTCAAAAGCGATATACTCCGCTATAAACTTCTCCATCTCTTCTTTCTTCACAGGATGCAACACCAGCTCTTCGAGTAGGGCAAACAACCATACCGTATTCAGGTGAATAAAGAAGTTAGTTATTACTATATTGATATGCGGATATTTCTGCTTCATTCCTTGAAAAAAAACAGAAATCGTACGCGTCATCAAATCTGTATATTCAGAACGGAAGTTCTCCAAAACAGAACCTTGTGCCTGAAAAAGCAGCAACCGCAAACGGTCACGATGTTCAGAGACCAATCTGATATATTCCCGTACAGACATTTTCTGATAATCCGAATCCATAAAGACGTCTATCGTCATCTGATCTGCATCGTGATTATAAATCATAGCATACAGATCATTCAATACCGGTTTCAGAATCGTACGGAATATCTCATCCTTATTGGTGAAATAATGATAGATATTACTCACCGTCACCCCTGCCCTCGAAGCTATTTCACGCATAGAGGCATCCTTGTATCCCTTTTCCAGAAACACTTCTTCGGCTGCCTTCAAGATTCCCTCTTGTATATCTCCTTTCAAAAATTGCATAGTATCGTTGCTACTTATCAATTCATATTTGTAACCTGTCTGTTCACCATCCGGGCAAATATACCATTTTTCTTTTTCAATTCCTCCGGTGTTCCCATTTCAGCAACACTTCCATTCTCCAATACTACAATTTTGTCGGCATTGGCAACGGTGCGCATACGGTGCGCAATAATCAGCACCGTTTTGTTACGTACCAATTCAGATATACCTGCCTGTATCTTGGTTTCATTCTCAACATCAAGCGAAGCCGTAGCCTCATCCAACAGAACAATCGGAGCATCCTTCAACAAAGCGCGGGCAATGGAAATACGCTGACGCTCACCGCCGGATAATGTTTCTCCATTCTCACCAATAATCGTCTGGTATCCCTGCGGCATTTTAGTGACAAACTCATCACATTGTGCCAAGCGGGCAACTCTCCGGACTTCCTCATCCGTAGCATCCCGTTTGCCAATACGGATATTATCCATAATGGAAGCATTGAAAAGAACTACATCCTGAAAGACAACGGAATAGTTTTTCAACAAAGTTTCAGGATCAATCCGACTGATATCCTGCCCGCCGAGGGTAATCTTTCCCGACTGGATATCCCAGAAACGTGCCGCCAACCTGGCCGCCGTACTCTTGCCACTACCTGAAGGACCAACCAAAGCCGTTTTTTCACCTTGCCGGGCAATAAAAGACAAGTTATTCAGAATTTGTTTTCCCTGCTCATAAGCAAAGTCTACCTGTCTGAATTCGATATCATAACCTTGAGGAGTGAATTCGGTAGTCCCGTTTTGTACCGGCAATGCTTCCATCTCATTCATTCTATTGATACGCACATCCAAATAGAACAAAGCGGCAATATTATTCATCACCTCACTGACCGGAGCATACACACGCGACCCGATAACCATAAATATAAGATAGGTAAACAAATCAACCGTACCCGAAGCCAAGAGATTGGCACCAACGATAATAACGCTTGCCAGTCCGAGTTTCAATACACTCTGGGAACCGTTTACCAACATGCCGAGCACCAGTTCATTACGAGTCAATACCTTTTCATAGATATCAATGCTCGCATCCAGTTTTTCCAGATAGTCTCTCTCCTGATTGTAGGATTTTATCTCCTGAATGGTATCGAGTCCTTCCTGGATATGCTCGGTCACCATCCGCTTGTTCAGATAATTACTTTCATTGCTTTTCTGTATTTCCTTCTTCGAGAAAAGAAGGATTGCGGCAGCAAGCGGCACTACCCAGAACAAAGCAATCGTCAACTGCCAGTTATAAAATGCCATGCCGACGGTAATAAGCAGAATACTGATAATGGAAGCAAACAACTGGGGAACCGCATGCGAGAAAGTATGCTCGAGATCAGTGCAGTCATCCATAATCGTGGCAGTGAGGTCGGAAAGATTCTTTTCGCCAAAGAAAGCCAGAGGCAACTTGCGAAGTTTTTCCGCCAATGAGATACGCCGGTTTGCACTCTCATCATAAACGGTGGTATAGGTACTACGATATTGCAATACCGCAAATATATACATGACTATCATAAAGACAATACCGAGTATGCTATAATAGAGAATACCATGCGTCACCGAAGCCGAAGGCTGAAATACAGGACGAAGATATTCCTCAAGAAAAAGAAAAACAAATACCGCCGGCAACATCAATACAATATCGAGTAGTGTAGTGAAAAACACACCTTTACAGAAATCTTTCGCTCCTTTAGTTGAAAGGGCAAAACGTCTTTTTATTACTTCAATCATTAGAAACCTCCTTTCCTATTGTCCAGCGAACAGATTGCTGGTATTCATTCCACATATGATAATAGATGCCTTGTTTTCCAAGCAGGTTGGCATGTGTACCTTGTTCCGCAATCTTCCCCTTGTCAATGACGAGGATATTGTCGGCATCAGTGATGCTTGAAAGACGATGAGCAATCATCAATACGGTTTTTCCTTTTGTCAGTTCTTTCAAGGCTTGCTGGATGAGATGCTCATTTTCGGGGTCGGCAAAAGCAGTCGCCTCATCCAGTACAATGATGGGAGCATTTTTCAGGATTGCACGTGCCAGTACGATCCGTTGCTGTTCCCCGCCGGAGAGATATGTTCCCTCCGTACCAATCTTCGTATTCAGTCCGAGCGGAAGTTTATTGATAATTTCCCGGCATTGTGCCATATCTACTGCCCGTTCCACTTCCTCCATTGTCGCGTCGGGATTACCATATTTGATATTTTCGAGCAGAGAAGTCTTGAACAGCTTTGTATTCTGGAACACGAAAGAAATATATTTCATCAGTTCTTCGGGAGCGATTTCTCTTACATTGATGCCACCTATTAAAACTTTCCCTTCCGTTGCCTCCCAGAAACGGGGAACTAGACGGGCAATCGTTGTTTTCCCTCCGCCCGAAGCTCCGACAAGAGCTACTGTGTTTCCTTGCGGAATAGTGAAACTAACATCATCCACCGCCTTTTGATTAGCTCCCGGATAGCTGAAGGAAACTTTTTCGAACTGAATACTGAATTCCTTTACCGGTTGTGGATGCGCTACAACAGTCAGGTGCTCATAAGCAACCAGATTCTCAAGACGTCCGATAGCTTCACTCGCCTGCCCCAAAGCCTGATTGAGATACATACTCTTCATGATACTTTGGGAGAATACAGGAGTAATGAGAACAAACAGGAAGAAATTAAGTAATACCGATGCATAATTACCTGAATAACCAATCAGCAAAATAGCCAACGGAGCAAGGAAAAACACAAAACCATTGATTATTACGGTATAGAGCGACATCGGCTTCTCCCACATTCGTGTATAGCCGAATACCATTTTATTATAATTCATGATACAGCGGTGAAAGTTTTTGAAAGAGTAAATAGTCTGCTGGAAAACCTTCACTACGGGAATTCCTCTCACATACTCTACAGCTTCGGTATTCATTTCCTCCAGAGAGGTCATGTAGCTTTTCATAAACTGCCGTCCCTCCGCATTCATCATAAAACCCATAACCAGCATGGCAATAATTACAGGGACGATACATGCCAGACCGAGTATCCAATCGAACACAAAAATCAGTATGGCAGCTACCAACGGCACTAGAAAAGTAGCCGCAAGGTCGGGCAACTGATGTGCCAGAAAACTATGGGTAACCCCTGCATTGTCATCTATAATCTTGCGAATACGTCCGCTCGTATTAATGTCAAAGAAGCCGAGAGGCATACGCACTATCTGGCGCATGGCTTCTTTACGCAAATTCGATTCAACCCGAAAAGCTGCAAGATGCGAAGACATCAATGCGGCAAAATAAAGGACGATGCTCGCCACGGCCATGCCTGCCGCCCACCAGGCATACGTCACCACATTACCGGAAGAGGTTATCTCTCCGTGTTCAAGCAGTTCTCTCACAATCAGCCAAATAAGGATATAAGGCAACATGCCCGCCAGGGCACTTAGGGCAGACAGCAGCATTGCCGCAGGCAAAAGCACTTTCCGTTTACCCATGTAGTTCTGAAGTTTTTTCAATGTACTCATAACGTACGTTCAATCTATATTAAGTTCGACAATCATTTAACTTATCGCTTGTTTTCAAAAAAGAACAATATTCGAAATCGTTCAAAAAAAAGAGAGCTTATATTTCTATAAGCTCTCTTCATCCCATTCAATCCGGTGCATGTGCACCTTTGATATATGATTAATCTCGACTCGTCTCTCACTGATTCGCATAAGTTTTCAAATATTTTCTGCAAAGGTACAGCTCGCCGGCAAGACGGACAATACCTAAAAATAATGAAATTTGCTATTCATGTTTCAGCCATGCACTTGGCAATACTTCTTTTTCACCTTTTTCATTCACCAGTTCCATCTGCAATACGCCTCCGTTACAATCGAAGTAACGTACCTCTATCGGATGAAGCCCAGCTTTCAAAGCCTTCTGCACAATAATCTCTACCGGCGAATGTGCTCCATCATTATCTCCCAACAATTCACCGTCAAGCATTAATGTGCTACCGTCGTCCGAGAGAAGGGCAAATGTATAGATACCATCGGCAGGAACTTCCAGATAGCCGGTCAATACCAGACCGATATTTCCTTTCACCTCTTCGGGAATGGATGCCGATTCCACCACATACTCCCCTTTGACAGGAGCTGCATCAATATCCGCACAAAGATTACCACGGAAATCGTGCCATACTGCTTTCAAGCCGGGCTGCAAAGCAGCCGGAGCAGTCACCGCCTCCGCATAAGGAGCCTTTACATACTTGGTACGCACCACATCCGAAGGAGAACCATCCGGACGGAAAGTGCGGAAAGCGAAATCCGTAGTCTTCCCAACTTCCAAAGCACCGTTATAAAGAGCTGATTCTTTGGTAGGCATACTGCCGTCTGTCGTATACCGTATTTCAGTACCGGGTAACGGGCAGGTCAATTCCACAGTTGTTTCATCAATAAATGCATTCACTTTATAGAATCCCTGCAAATCAGGCACCCTATAATTTACCCTCATCACATCCATCCGCTTAAATTGCGGAACAAGCTGACGATAAAATTCTTCGAGACCCGGTTTAGCTGTCGGCTCCGCCCAAGCTATTTCACTCAACGCTATCATACGGGGAACAATCAAATATTCAATGCGCTTCATTGTCGGAATCCATTCAGCCCAGAGATTCGCCTGCACACCCCAGATATATTTCTTCTGTTCCGGCGATAACCGCTCGTCTGCACACGGATCATACGCAAGTATTTTCTTTACTGAATTCTGATCCTGCGCATAATCGAAATAGAAATATTCATTCGGACAAGCAATCACTTTCTGCTTTTGTGCAGTTGCCGTAGGCAATGCATCTTTCGCCCAACTTCTCCACCAGGTAATGGCAGCATCGGAAGATAATCCGTCGGATACCACTTCATCCCAGCCTATGAGTTTCTTTCCGTTGGCAAGGAAGAATTTCTCCATGTCACGTACAAACCATGCCTGAAGTTCTTCTACCGAACCCAGTTTCTCCGTACGAATCCGTTTCTGACAAAGAGGACATTTCTTCCAGTTGGCTTTTTCCACTTCATCACCACCCATGTGCACATATTCATAAGGGAAAAGTTCAAAAACTTCTTTGAACACATTCTGACAGAACTCCAGCGTTGTATCTTTGCCCGGACAGATAGGAGAAGAGAAAGTTTCCCCCCACCCGATTAATCCGTCGCACGCCAATTCCGGATATTGACCGATAGCTGCCAAGAAATGTCCCGGCATATCGATCTCGGGAATGACATCGATACCTCTTTGCGTAGCATAGGCTACTATTTCTTTTATATCATCATGAGTGTAATAACCTCCATACAGCGTATCTCCTTCCACAATGCGTATCTTATCTTCCGGAATCAGGAAATCGGTATTATCTTCTTCTTTCGCACGTGCCATACAGGTACGATCCTGCGTATTGAATTTACGCCAGGCCCCTTTTTCTGTAAGCAACGGGTATTTCTCGATCTCTATACGCCAACCCTGATCGTCGGACAGATGCCAGTGGAACTTATTAAGTTTATACAAAGACATCAGATCTAATACATGCTTCACTTCTTTTTTATTCCAGAAATGGCGGGAAGCATCCAACATAAATCCACGCCATTCAAACCGTGGCGCATCTTCTATTTGCACGACAGGGATAGAATAATTCTGTTTCTCTCCCTGCACTTCTATCGTTGCAGGAAGCAACTGGCGAATAGTAGTAATAGCAGAAATAATACCCGAATAGTCAGTTGCCTCTACCCGAATATACTCCGGCGTAGACTCAAGTTTATAAGAGCCGGGCTTTCCAACAGTATCCTTCAACTGAAAATACATATCTACCTGACTCTTATCGGTAGTGACTTCAACAGAAGACGATATGACATTCCGAAGAATCTCCTGCAGATACCCGACAGCCGGAAACAAGGACTGATCGGAAACCCCAATCTTCATTCCATCTTTTAAAACAAACGAGCCAGACTGCTCGGTCAGACTAACGGGGGTAGGTAAGATTGCAATCTCTTGCTTGACGGTAGGCGTGCAAGAAGAAAAAATACAAGCTGACACAATGAGAAAAGAGCTACTTAGTTTTTTGAACATGCGGTTAACTATTTAATAAATTAATTGTCCTGTTTTTAATTGACCATCTATATATAATACAACTAAAACGTATAAACTACTAAAAAGGCAGAAAAAGTTTTTTGCGACTTCATATCACAGACTCCTATTAATGTTTATCTTTGCTCCCCAATCCCATTACAAACAATTATAAAGAGTCACTTCAATGTCAAGAGAGAAAATACTAATCACAACCTCGTGGATCAGCACAATTGGCAATGCAATCTTGTCCGTATCCAAAATCATAATCGGTTTATTTGCCGGTAGTTTAGCCGTAGTCGGCGACGGTATCGACTCGGCAACCGACGTCGTTATCTCTATCGTTATGATTTTTACGGCACGCCTCATCAACCGCCCTCCTTCAAAGAAATATGTATTCGGATATGAGAAAGCGGAAGGGATCGCAACAAAGATTCTATCACTCGTGATATTTTATGCCGGTGTACAAATGTTGCTATCATCCACTAAAAACATCTTTTCAGATGAAGTGAAAGAGATACCATCGGCTATCGCCATCTATGTCACTATATTTTCTATTATCGGTAAACTCTTACTGGCTTCATACCAGTACAAACAGGGAAAGAAGATCAACAGCTCCATGCTCACGGCAAACGCTATCAATATGCGTAATGATGTTGTCATTTCAACCAGTGTTTTGTTAGGATTGATATTTACTTTTATCTTCAAATTGCCGATACTCGATTCGATAACAGGATTGATAATCAGTCTCTTTATCATCAAATCTTCCATCAGCATCTTCATTGATTCCAATGTGGAGCTAATGGACGGGGTGAAAGATGTCAATGTATATAATAAGATATTCGAGGCTGTAGAGAAAGTGCCCGGTGCCAGTAATCCGCATCGCGTCCGGTCACGAATGATAGGGAATCTCTATATGATTACCCTTGATATAGAAGTGAATCCACAAATCACGATCACGCAAGCCCATGAGATTGCCGATGCAGTGGAGAAGAGCATCATTAATTCGGTAGATAATGTATACGACATTCTGGTACATGTGGAACCTGCCGGTAAATGTCAGACAGGAGAAAAATTCGGGGTCGATAAAGATATGGTTTGATCCATCTCTACACAGAGTTTTTTTCACTTTCCTCTATCACCTATCACCGACACTTCCAAAAGCTCTTATTCATGGGGATTTCAGGGGTGGTGACAGGTTGTTTGCAACCTATCACCGCATCTATCACCTATCAACGCCCGATCAATCAATGATTAACAAGGAGAAAAGAACAGGTCTCTATACGACATATTAGTTTCAGCCGCTTGAAACTTTTAGTTTCAAGGCTTGGAACAAAGTGTTTCCCGGTGTGAAACAAATCGTTTCACCGTTTGAAACAAAGTGTTTCAACGCAGGAAACAAAAAGTACCGTGCCGGGAAACTATTTTTATGACCGATTAATAGCTGATCTTTACTCCGGCAAAGAAACTTCTCGGCAAAGAAGGACCGTAAATATAACCGGAATCCCGGTTAGCTCCTCTGTCAAAGTCCTTCTGATAAGACTCAAAAATATTCTGAACTCCGCCGTTTAATTGCAAATCAACCGTTTTGTATAACTTGAAGTCATAAGCCAGTTTCACTCCCAAATCAAAGAAACGAGGTGTTCTGATTGCTTCCGCTTTTCTTTCAGGCATTTCACCCAGTTCGGCATTCTCGGCGGTGATATCCATACGTTGCACCAACATCCTGCCGGTATAGGTTCCTGACAAAGCAATAGATAAAGGTTTGATGGGGGTACAAGTAGCAGTGAAATAACCGTATGTATCGGGAGTACGGAAAATCTTCTTTTCTGCCGGTGCATCGTCATGCCACTTATGCGGTTCATCGTACCGGCTACGTTGTAAAGTTAATCCCGCTTGTATTTGCAGGATAGAAAGATAAGCCACTTTACCTTCCAGTGTCAATCCCATCACTTTAGCACCGGGGCCATTGCTACGTGTTTTCACTAATATACCATCACCACGGTCGTAAGGTTCGCCCAATACAAAAACATCGGTCAGTCTTGTATAAAAACCCTCAATCAACAAATTCGTCTGGAATGCTCCGAAACGATGATACATATCTGCAGAAGCACTGAAACTTTGGGATTTCTCTTCTTTCAAATCCTTTGCACGCTCGATCATAGCCACCGTTCCGCCCACATTTTCAATATGCATATCCTCATCAAAAGCCTGCGGAGCACGAAATCCGGAAGAATAGCTTAAACGCAGGTTAATATTCTGGGTAGGATTAAAACGCAAGTTGGCACGGGGACTAAAGATCACATTATCCACCATATTATGCTTATCCAGACGACCACCAATCAGAATCCCCCAACGGTCGTTCTTCCATTCGTTCTGCAGAAAAGCACTGTAAATATTCACCGTCTGATCCGTGTGACGGTTATATCCCCACATGTTATCTTTTAGGCGGTCACGGTTATATTCAAGCCCTGCCGTGAGATCAGAAGGCATAAAAAAGCACTTGTCAAACGTATGTACGTATTGTGCACCACCCATAGCGGTTAAATCCGTTGTCTTTCCATAGGCTTTCAGAGGATCGTTACCCGGTCCGTAATAGCTGTCCCGGTCTGTATTGGCAGCCGATGCAAAGACACTTAGACGGTTCTTTTCATCCGGAGAGAAATAATCGAATTTCAAACTTCCACCATCAATAGAATGTTGCAACTGCTCCGCAATATGCGCTTCGTGAGGAGGACGGTTCAACATATCCCCTCCACGACGGAATTCCTGCATGTGGTGATATTCAAAGGTCAGTTTGGAATAAGTACTTGTTTTCAGATAAGAGCGGAAACCCACTGTCTGATTCTTCAATTTGGGCAGTTCGGTAAATCCGTCTCCGTCATAATCATATCCCGACCGATAACGGTTCTGACCAAAGATATACAATCCGGCACGATGATCGTCCGTCACCAATGAAGCATTCAGTGAGGTGTTGTTATCGAATGAGGAGCTTCCTCCTAAAGAAGTTATGGTGTGTGACAGCTGACCGGAATTGCGCAAAGGCTCTTTGGTGATTATATTAATGGTTCCTGCAATAGCCGAAGAGCCGAACAAGGCAGAGCCTCCCCCACGCATCACTTCTACACGTTCAATCATACTGGCAGGAATCTGTTCCAGTCCATACACTCCGGAAAGGGCACTGAATACGGGACGCGAATCTATCAGAATTTGCGTATATGGTCCGTCCAGACCATTGATACGGACTTGCTGGAAGCCACAATTCTGGCAATTTGTCTCCACACGCACTCCGGGCTGGAAGTTCAATCCTTGTGATAAAGTGGAAGAGTTAGTGGTTTCAAAGAGTTTCAGGTCGACGACATTCACCAAAGTAGGAGCCATACGACGTGTCGTTTCACTCCGATTGGCGGAAACTACTACTCCGTCGAGAGCAATCGCATCCTCTTCTATTTCAAAATCTTCTTCCAGTGTCTTTCCTTTTTTCAGAGTTACGTTGCGGGTCACTGTCTTGTAACCTACCGAACTAACTTCCAGTATAAAATTTCCTTCCGGCAAATTCTTCAAAAAATAATGTCCGGTAGCATCAGTCACGGTTCCTATGGTCGTTCCTTTCAGTGCAATGGTGATGTATGGAAGATGTTCTTTCGTTTTTTTATCCAGTACATGACCTATTATATTCGCATCGGATTTCTTCAGTTCAGGGTAGTCCGGACGTTCAGCCAATGCGTATGACAAGACACAGCACAGGCCGACCAGGACTAAAAGATATTTCTTCATTGTCGTTAGTCTTTTAATGTTTTAATTCGAAAAATAATAATAAAGGGAAAGGGAAGCAGCGATCGTTAATCGTTGATCCTAATACATAAATACTGTTCCCCCAAAAAGATAAACTAAGCGACAGGAGGTGCTCTAAGAGATATTACGCCCGGACAAGAACGGTGAAAATGCTCTATTTGCGGGCGGACAAACAGGATGCATAATAGAGATAAAGCAGCAACAGAGAATGTTGGTATCAAACCGCTGTCGGTCACCAACACATGACTCAAGAGATGAATTAGTTGGAATTCAACCGTTGTATGGCTATGTTCGCTGCCTTTTTTAAATGGATGTGAATGGACAATTGTAACCCCGTTGACCACATGGGAGTGAGTAAACAAAGTGATTCCTGCCATGTACGAGATAAACAGTACAGGCAGAAACCACTTCATTATATGTAGGTACAATTGTTTCATTCGGTCATCTTGCACATTTATTCTGTGCACCTAAGTCAAGGTTTAGTTTGTTTTTTGCAAAGATAAGGATTGTCTCCATGCAAAACAATCCCTATTTATGACGATTTTAAATCTTAATCGAATTTTAATAACTTATCTTCACTCCGGCAAAGAAACTTCTCGGCAATGACGGACCATAGATATAACCGGAGTCACGGTCAGCCCCTTTGTCGAAGTCGTTCTGGTAGGCATTGAAAATATTCTGTACGCCGGCATTCACCTGCAAGTTCATCGACTTGTAAAGTTTGAAATCATAGGCAGCCTTCAAACCGATATCGAAGAAGTCCTTCGTATTCACCGTTATCGGTTTTTCAAGGAATCCCGGAACTGGTTCGTGGGGAACCAGCATCGAACCGGTATATGTACCGGAAAGAGCGATAGATAATGGTTTTATCGGGGTATAGGTTGCTGTAAAATAACCGTAAGTATTCGGTGTACGCATCATTTTCTTTACAGCCGGAGCTACTTTGTTCCATACGTGCGGTTCGCTGTAATGGCTCTGCTGCAAAGTGATTCCTGCCTGAAGCTGGAATTTAGTCAGGTATGCCATCTTTCCTTCCAAAGTCAGTCCCATCACACGGGCTCCCGGTGCATTGTAACGTGTACGTGTTAGGATTCCATCCACTATCTCTCCGTCGGTAAGGGCAAATACATCTGATAATTTTGTATAAAATCCTTCTACCAAGAAGTTAACCTGAAACGCACCAAAACGATGATAAATATCTGCCGAGGCACTCAAGCTCTGTGATCTTTCTTCTTTCAGATTATCGGCCAGTTCAACCATCGCCACATTACCGCCCACATTCTCCACATGCAAATCTTCGTCAAAAGCCTGCGGAGCACGGAAACCGGATGAGTAACTGAAACGAAGATTGATGTTTTCTGTCGGGTTATACCGCAGATTGGCACGCGGACTGAATATCACATGGTCAATCAGGTTATGTTTATCCAAACGACCGCCAATCAGAAATCCCCAATGCTCATTCTTCCATTCATTCTGAAAGAAAGCACTACCGATATTCACTTTCTGGTCTACTGTACGGTGGTATCCCCACATATTGTCTTCCAGTTTATCCTGATTGAATTCTATTCCGGCAGTCAGGTCAGCAGGCATGAAGATACATTTTCCGAAACTATAGACATATTGCGATCCTGCCATCCAGTTTAAGTCGGTGGTGTTTCCGTAGGCATTCGGATCTTGGCCGCCACCATAATAGCTGTCACGATTGATATGCTGCGCTGATGCAAACACATTGAAACGATGTTTCTCGTTAGGTGAGAAATAGTCAAATTTCAGTCCTCCACCATTGATCGAGTGTTCGGTCTGTTCCGCCACATTCGCTTCGTGAGGCGGACGGTTCAACAAGTCTCCTCCCCTACGGAATTCTTCCATGTGGTGATATTCAAAAGTTAGTTTCGAATATGTCGTTGTTTTCAGGAATGAACGGAAACCGATGGTCTGGCCGTGTATCTTGGGGATTTCAGAATATCCGTCACCATCATGGTCATACGCGGAACGATGGCGATTCTGACCGAAGATATACAAACCGGCACGCTGGTCGTCCGTCACAAGTGATGCATTCAGCGCCGTACTGTTATCAAAAGCATCGCCATCACCAATACCTGTAATGGTATGCGATAACATACCGGAATTGCGCATCGGTTCTTTGGTAATGATATTGATTGTTCCGGCAATAGCAGACGAGCCGAACAAAGCAGATCCGCCTCCACGCATCACTTCCACACGTTCTATCATGCTGGCAGGAATCTGCTCGATGCCATACACACCGGAAAGTGCACTAAAAATAGGACGGGAATCGAGCAGGATTTGCGTATAAGGGCCATCCAGTCCATTGATACGCACTTGCTGGAAGCCGCAATTCTGACAATTAGACTCTACACGGACACCCGGCTGAAAGCTCAATCCTTGTGCCAAAGTCGTAGAATTGGTATTCTCAAAGATTTTCAGATCCACCACATTCACCAGTGTCGGAGCCAGGCGACGGGTAGTCTCGTTACGATTGGCAGATACTACTACGCCATCCAAGGCAACTGCATCTTCTTCTATCTCGAAATCTTCTTCCAATGTGCGCCCTTTCTTCAGCGTCACATTCCGTCTGACGGTTTTATACCCCACCGAACTAACTTCGAGCACAAAATTGCCTTCAGGAAGATTCTTCAAGAAATAATGCCCGGTAGCATCGGTTACCGTTCCGATGGTAGTACCTTTCAAGGCGACTGTTATATAGGGCAAGTGTTCTTTGGTGTTTTTATCAAGAATATGGCCAACGATATTGGCATCTGACTTACGTAATTCAGGATGATTAGGATATTCATGAGCTTGTCCTTCAAGGGCAGGCAACAATGCGCAGCACAAGCAGACAAGCGAAAAGATGTATTTCTTCATTTTTCGTTTGTTATTCGTTTTCGATAAGTATTCACATGGATAGACAGATAATGCCCTACCTCATGCAAGGTACGGTATCATCATTCAAAGAATGGAGAAACGAATAGCCGGAGGTGCTCTAAGTCCCACTACCCCATGATACGGACAGTGATAGTGAGCATACGGTGAACGGCCGAGCAACAAATACAATAAGAAAGGAATAAAAAGGGAAAGAGCAAAAACTACGGCTGCACCGTCTGCCGTTAAATGAGACAGAAAATGAATCAGTAGCAGTTCGACTGTAGAGTGTTTATGTGCCGCCCCTTTCTTAAACGGGTGTGAATGGACGATTGTCACGCCATTGACCACATGCACGTGGGCAAAGAATGTGAAGCTTACCAGATACGACACAAACAGTATCGGTAAGAAGTAGCGTGTAATATTCAATAACAATCGTTTCACCTCATTTTTTCTTTGAGGCGGCAAAGATACGAACTATTTATTTAACAATCAATGATTATACAAAATTCTGTTAATATACTGCCGAAGCTATGATTTGAATAAACAGAATCAGAAATACCATGGCAATCGGATAAACAGTTGCGTAAGCTACGCTCGGTATGTTACTGTCCACCATTGAATCGGCAGCAGCAAGTCCCGGAGTACTCGTCATACCTCCCGTTATCGTTCCCAGCAAATCGAGCAGACTGATTTTAAATACCAGACGTCCGACAATAGCTGCTACAAGCATCGGTATCAATGTGATGGCAGCTCCTACTCCGAACATCAGCAATCCGCTTTCCTGGAAAGTGGCTACCAGATTCTTACCGGCAGAAGTTCCCACTTCGGCAAGAAAAAGAAGCAGACCTAACTGGCGCAACAACTGATTGGCAGGTCCGGACATAGACCAGATGATGGGGCCTGTCTTACCAATCGCACTCAACACAAGGGCTACCATCAATACTCCGCCGGTCAGTCCCGGAGAGAATGACAGACTATCAGAGAAAGATATATTTATTTTGCCGAACAGCACTCCCAGTACAATACCCATCGCAATGGGGAAGAAATCCGTATCAGACAGTTTCTTCGCATTGTTACCCAGCAGGCGGGCTACTCCTTTAAGTCCTTCTTTCTCACCGACAACCATCAATTTATCACCAAACTTCAAAGCGAGATCTGGAGATGGAGACAAATCAATACCGCTTCGACGGACACGAGTCACTGTACAACCAAAATTTTTCTGTAAGTTCAAATCACCCAGTTGTTTATTTATCATGTCCTTTTTGGTCAACAGTAAAGATTCTATTTCCTGCGTTTTATCCAAAGGCAGTTCGCCTTCTTCTCTCTTACCGATTAACACAGCAAGCTGATTTAATGATTCTTCGCTACCTACGGCTTGTATGTAGTCTCCTTCACGCAGCACTGTATGGGCTGTAGGAATAGATATTTCATCATTGTGCTTCAGACGGGAAATAACAGCGCCCGTCATACCGCGTGCATTAATTTGCATCAGGTTACGGTTGAACACATGCGAATTGGTGACACGGTAGATACAAGTAGTCAGTTCTGGAAATTGTCCGCGACGTTCTATCTCCAGGCGACGGGCTTCTTTATCCAAATCTACCCGCATAATTTTAGGTAACAGTTTGACAAACAGAATCACGCCGATTACTCCAAACGGATATGCGATACCGTAAGCAATGGATGCCAAAGGAGAATTGGTACTGTCAATAGCAACCGCCAGACCCGGTGTACTGGTCAACGCACCGGCAATCAGACCGACAATACTCGGTGTATCAATATCAAATGCGTACTTCAACCCGACTGCGGTCAGGCAGGCGGAACAAATTATAAGCATAGTAATGAGAATAAGCGTCTTTCCTTTACTGCGGAAAGAATCGAAGAATCCGGGCCCTGCCTGAATACCGATGGTAAAAATGAAGAGCACCAAACCGAAGTTTCCTAATTCTTTAGGAATGATAACACCAAAATGCCCGAAAAGAAGGGCAATGAAAATAACTGCCGACACATCAAGAGATAATCCTCTGATTTTTATTCTTCCCAGCATAAACCCTAATGCGACAATCAGGAAAAGGGAAAAATAAGAGGAATGCAATAAGTCAGTAAACATAAAAATAAAGGTTAGTTAGTTTAAGGGCGCGAAGGTACGGATTTTATTTAATCCTCACAACATTCGTTGCTGCAAGTAGCTCTTTCGTCTTCAAACTCCAAAGTGGCATGATGAATGCCTGCCTCTTCGAGTGCTTCCTTTATATGATGTTTCACTTCCTCCAACTGTGTGATATTATCAATGACAACGTGGGCAGTCAGAGCGGTTTCCGTTGTGCTTAACGCCCAAATATGCAAGTGATGGCAATTCTCCACACCGGGTTATTCCACGATAAGTTGCTGTATCTTTTGAGCGTCTATCCCCACTGGTACTCCATCCAAAGACAACCGGAGACTGTCATGAAGCAATCCCCAGGTAGAGACAATAATAATAACAGCAATGCCAAGTCCGATAATCGGGTCAATGATGCTCCATCCTGTATACGTAATAATAATACCGGAAGCAACTACACCGACAGATACCAGTGTATCTGCTGCCATGTGCAAGTAGGCCCCCTTCACATTCAGATCCTTATCTTTATCTTTCATGAAAAGCCATGCAGTAAGCGCATTGATGACCACTCCCACCCCAGCTGTCCATGCGATAGCGGAACCATCAACCGAAACCGGATGAAATAATTTGTCTATGCTCTCGGCAATAATAATGCCAACAGCAACCAACAGTATAACTGCATTTAATAAAGAAACAAGTATCGTGCTCTTCTTATATCCATACGTGTAACGACTATTAGGGTGAACTTTCTCCAACCGGAAGGCCAACATGGCAAGTACCAGACTGGCTACATCACCCAAATTATGCCCGGCATCGGAAAGTAACCCCAAAGAATTATAATAAAATCCTACTCCGAATTCTACTATGACAAAAGTTATATTCAGAGCGATGCCTATGATAAAAGCTTTATTGAGCGATGTCAACCGATGACTATGTTCGTGGTGATGATGAGGTTCCATATTATATATTGTTATTATATCCAATATACAAAAAAACATCTTACCCGAAGATTAGTTCATCCCTTTCCACTTTTGGCAGTATTAACGGTTTCTCAAAAAAAACAAGCCACCGAAATGAGTCACTCATTCCGATGGCCTATCCCCTTTAAACACCTTTAAACAAAATGAAAATATGCCTCATATACTAACTAAACTAACTAACCCTCGAGGCATATTTTAAAGAGGCTGTCGCATCAACCTCTTTTTATTATAGATAAGCTTTCGCTCTCTAATCTTATTTACGAGCTTCGGCAATATAACCGAGAGCTTCTTTACATTTGGCAGTTACATAAGCCCAGTCTTCTGCTGCCACCTTATCATTCGGGAACAGTTTAGAGCCCATACCTACACAGAATACACCGGCTTTGATCCATGCAGTCAGGTTTTCCTTAGTAGGTTCTACCCCACCTGTTACCATCAGCTTAGACCATGGCATCGGAGCCATCAAGCCTTTTACAAAGTTAGTTCCATAAACATCACCCGGGAATACTTTGCAAAGATCGCAACCTACTTCCTGTGCAAAACCAACTTCCGATACAGAACCGCATCCCGGAGTGTAAGCAACCGAACGACGATTACATACCTTAGCTATTTCAGGGTTGAACAACGGACCTACTACGAAGTTAGCACCCAGTTGCAAGTACATAGCAGCAGTAGCCGGATCAACGATAGAACCGATACCAATTGCCATTTCAGGACATTCTTTTGCTGCGAACTTAACGATTTCAGCAAATACTTCCTGTGCAAAGTCACCACGGTTTGTGAATTCGAAAGCACGAACACCACCGTCATAACAAGCCTTTACTACTTTCTTTGCAACTTCTGCATCTTTGTGATAGAATACAGGAACCATTCCTGTAGAGCCGATCTTATTTAATACGGCTATTTTATCGAATTTTGCCATCTTATTATTTACTATTTTAAAATGAATTGACTTTATAAACTTTCAACTCTCTATTACCTATTTATCTCTGTACGCGACCGCTTGCGTCACCACCAGCCAATGCTTCTACTTCTTCTACAGAAACAAGGTTGAAGTCACCATTGATAGTATGTTTCAAAGCAGATGCAGCAACTGCAAATTCAAGGGCAGCACCCTGATTAGGTTTAGTCATCAAACCATGGATAATACCACCGGAGAAAGAGTCACCACCACCTACACGGTCGATGATCGGATCGATATCATAACGTTTTGAAGTATAGAATTCTTCACCGTTGTAGATCATAGCTTTCCAGCCGTTGTGAGTAGCAGAGAAAGATTCGCGCAAAGTAGAAACTACATATTTGAATCCGAATTCTTTCATCATTTGCTGGAAGATACCTTTGTAACCTTCAGCATCTGTGTGACCAGCTTCAACGTCAGCATCCGGTTTGAAGCCCAGACAAAGTTCTGCATCTTCTTCGTTACCGATACATACGTCTACAAACTGCATCAACGGTTTCATAATAGACTGTGCTTTTTCTTTAGTCCACAGTTTCTTACGGAAATTCAAGTCAACAGAAACAGTTACACCGTGACGTTTTGCAGCTTCACAAGCCAGACGAGTCAACTCGGCAGCCTTGTCAGAAATAGCCGGAGTGATACCAGACCAGTGGAACCAGTCAGCACCTTCCATGATTGCATCAAAGTCGAAATCAGCAGCGTCAGCTTCAGCAATAGCAGAGTGAGCACGGTCATAAATAACCTTGCTAGGACGCATAGAAGCACCTGTTTCCAAGTAGTAGATACCTACACGGTCGCCACCACGAGCAATAAAGTCTGTCTTTACGCCATATTTACGCAATGCGTTAACAGCAGACTGTCCAATTTCGTGTTTCGGTAATTTGGTTACGAAATAAGCGTCATGTCCGTAGTTGGCACAGCTTACTGCAACGTTAGCTTCACCACCACCATATACTACATCAAAAGAATCAGATTGAACAAAACGAGTATTACCCGGAGTTGATAATCTAAGCATGATTTCGCCTAATGTAACGACTTTCTTTCCCATAATCTTATGTTTTAAATTCTAAGTTATTAATATTATGAACTTTCAATTTATCATTTCAGCCCTATTTTAGGGGTTAACACATTGATTATATGACCATTAATCTACAAAATGACTAACACTACATACCTTTCGTGTGCGGGCACAAAGATACAACAATTTTCGTAATTACAAAAATTGTTATATATTTGTATCGAAAATATTAAGATTATTATTGTGTGCGAGCACAAAAACCGATATAAATAAAGGTTATCGTATGAATAAATTGCCCGAAAGGATCAGAATCAAAGACATCGCCCGTCTAGCAGATGTATCAGTGGGAACAGTAGACCGCGTTATTCACGGACGTAGCGGAGTATCGGAGGCCAGTAAGAAACGCGTAGAAGAAATTCTGAAGCAGCTTGACTACCAGCCCAATATGTACGCCAGCGCTCTGGCTTCCAACAAGAAGTATACGTTTATCTGCCTTTTGCCGGAGCATCTGGAAGGCGAATACTGGACGGCTGTAGAAATCGGTATTCATGAAGCTATCGCGACCTATTCGGATTTCAATACTTCGGTGAAAATCAACTATTACGATCCATACGATTATCATTCATTCGTCAACGCCAGCGAAGCCATCCTGGCCCTGCAGCCAGACGGAGTGATGGTAGCTCCTACCGCTCCGCAATATACGAAAGGATTCACCGATCAGTTGCAGGCACTGGATATACCTTATATATATATAGACTCCAATATTAAAGAGGTTCCTCCCCTCGCCTTCTTTGGTCAGAACTCACGTCAAAGCGGATATTTCGCTGCTCGAATGATGATGTTACTGGCACGGGAGGAAAAGGAAATTGTGATTTTCCGCAAAATACATGAAGGAATTGTAGGATCTAATCAGCAGGAGAACAGAGAAATCGGTTTTAGGCAGTACATGAAAGAACATCATCCGTCTTGTACTATACTGGAACTTGACTTGCATGCCGAACGCAACGACGAAGATAACGAGATGCTGGACGAATTCTTCCGCACTTATCCGATGGTTAAGAACGGAATCACTTTCAACTCTAAAGCCTACATCGTTGGCGAGTACCTGCAAAGCCGTGGAAAGAAAGACTTCAATCTGATAGGCTATGACCTTCTGGAACGGAATGTCACCTGCCTGAAAGAAGGAAGTATCTCCTTCCTCATCGCCCAGCAGCCGGAACTGCAAGGAGCCAATGGCATCAAAGCTCTATGCGATCATCTTATTTTCAAGAAAGAAGTGACTCGTATCAACTATATGCCCATTGATCTGTTAACAGTAGAGACAATAGACTATTACCATAGCAAATAACAACAAAGTACAACTTTACAAGTACATTACATGGAAACAAAGTATTTAAGAATTAATCCTGCCGACAACGTTGCCGTTGCCATTGTTAACCTCCCGGCAGGAGAGCATCTTTCTATAGATGGCATTGAGATTACATTGAACGAGGATATTCCTGCCGGACATAAATTCGCACTAAAGAATTTTGCGGAAGGTGAAAATGTAATCAAGTACGGTTACCCGATCGGACATGCACGAATGGCAAAGAAACAGGGTGACTGGATGAACGAAACAAACATCAAAACCAACCTTGCCGGATTGTTGGACTACACGTACAACCCGATTCAGGTTTCTTTAGATATTCCTCATAAAGATCTTACTTTCAAAGGTTACCGTCGCAAAAACGGTGATGTAGGTGTAAGAAACGAGATATGGATTATCCCGACTGTAGGTTGCGTAAACGGTATCATCGGACAACTGGCCGAGGGACTGCGTCGCGAAACCGAAGGTAAGGGAGTGGACGCCATCGTCGCTTTCCCACACAACTACGGTTGCTCGCAACTTGGTGACGACCACGAGAATACGAAAAAGATTCTTCGTGACATGGTGCTCCATCCCAATGCAGGTGCTGTATTGGTAGTAGGCTTGGGATGTGAGAATAACCAACCGGATATATTCCGTGAATTCCTGGGCGAGTTCGATGAAGACCGCGTCAAATTTATGGTTACCCAAAAGGTAGGTGACGAATATGAAGAAGGAATGGAAATCCTGCGTGATTTATATGCAAAAGCCTCTAAAGACGAACGTACCGATGTACCTTTGTCCGAACTTCGTGTGGGATTAAAATGCGGTGGTTCTGACGGTTTCTCCGGCATTACGGCCAACCCATTGTTGGGTATGTTCTCCGATTTCCTGATTGCACAGGGAGGTACAAGCGTATTGACTGAAGTTCCGGAAATGTTCGGTGCAGAAACGATCCTGATGAACCGTTGTAAAAACGAAGAGCTGTTTGAACAGACTGTCCATCTGATTAATGACTTCAAAGAATACTTCCTGTCACATGGAGAGCCTGTAGGTGAAAATCCTTCTCCGGGCAACAAAGCCGGTGGTATCTCTACTCTGGAAGAAAAAGCACTGGGATGTACCCAGAAATGTGGAAAGAGTTATGTATCCGGCGTAATGCCTTACGGCGAACGTTTACAGAAAAAAGGACTCAACCTGCTTTCTGCTCCGGGCAATGACCTGGTTGCAGCCACTACTCTTGCAGCAAGTGGATGCCACATGGTACTTTTCACCACCGGACGCGGTACTCCTTTCGGCACTTTTGTTCCGACCATGAAGATTTCCACCAATTCAACCCTGGCTAAAAACAAACCGGGATGGATTGACTTCAACGCCGGTGTGATCGTAGAAAACGAACCGATGGAAAAGACTTGTGAACGCTTCATTGATTATATCATCAAAGTGGCAAGCGGTGAATTCGTAAACAACGAAAAGAAAGGCTATCGCGAAATTGCTATCTTTAAAACAGGGGTAACCTTGTAAACAGGTCGCTATCTGATACAACAAATATATCGAAGATAAAAGATACATTGTTAAAACAATAGAGTTGCTATCCCGTTCAACTTATCATTGAGTGAAGGATAGCAACTCTTTTTTTGTTATACCATATCATCGCCTGTTTTCTTAAACGTAACGCGGATTGTTTTATGGAAAGGAATAAAACGAGAAATCACAGCTATGACAACAGATATAACCAACAAATAACCCAGAATCTCTTTCAGTGCCAGCAACAGGCTTTGTTGTTGTAGCGTATTATATAAGGAGTTGGTTGCCAACTGCGCAGCCTCATCATACGGATGTCCCTGTGTCATCGCATTGTTCAGCGACTGGCTATAGCGTGCTGACGACAATGGATCAGCAACTGTTATAGTCTCCGACAAAGAATACATATATTTTTGTTGCAGTCGGTACAGTACATTACTATAAAAAGAAGTCGCCATGATAGGTGCCAACACGGAACGGAAAATAATCAGGAAGAAAGCATTCGACAATAAGTATTTCGGATTCAAGTCTTCCACGGCAAACAGGGCAAAAGCAATAATCAAAGTCAACATACCCAAACCACGAAAGAAGATAGGCAGGTAGAGCATCTCATACGTACTATCCGGAGAAATGCCAAAATACAAAATGGCAAAGAAAATCACAAAGCAACTCATTCCTCCCGCTATCAGAAAACGGAAACGCCACCGTTGCCAGCGAAACCACCAAAAACAAATAAAGGCGCCGACTACATATCCCGGAAGTAAATAAATATAAAGAGAATAGGTATGCGTAGTATCTACTTTCAGAATAACAGTCAGATAGTTAGTCAGCAAAGTGGTTGATGTACTGAAAAACATCACGAGCATCATATAAAAATAGCCCACAATTGCTTTGGGTTGGAATAAAGGAGCCAGACTTACATAAGGATTCTCCGAACGGCTTTGATACCAGATGAACAGTGCAATCAGCATAGGTGCTATTACAATATAAATACATATCTTGCCGGAAGCCATCCAATCGAGCACTTTGCCATAATTGATAACGTACATCAACATCAGCAACCCGGCTGAAATAACAAACATCTCACGGATATGCAGATCAGACCATGCGACAGCTTTTATGGGACGGTTATGCCGGAAACAGATGATAACAAACAGAATGGAAATCAAGATCAATACCATCATAAAGTAGTACATATACTTCCAGTTATAATGATACGCCAGTAAAGCCGTTACCAGCATCGAAGCTTGTCCCCCACCGTAAACCAACGGATAAAAATAAGAATAGAACTCGCTACGCACATTCTTCGGACTGAAAATCTTCTGGGCATAACGAATAAACCACAACATAAGAAACCCTTTCAAGAAACCGACAGCAAAACTACAGACAATCAAAATATCTGCGTTTTGCGTACGCGCACAAACCCAACTCAATAAGAATTGCAGTACTAAATCAATCAATAACAGAGATTTCACGGAAAAGGCTGCCAACACCTTAGGAATAATCGGGTATGCGATAGCCATACCCGCCGAAGCAGCGTAATACCCCATCGTAATATCTTCCGAATTAGTACCCAGCGTGTTCGACACTTCCAGCATACTGCCTGTATACGAGCCATTGAGCATAGTGACCGGAAGAATTACGATGAAAATGCTGATAAGCCCAAGCCAATCGGGCACCCATTGACGAACAGGTGCCTCCAATTCCTTCATGGTAATCATTTGCGTAAAGCTTCTGTTTCCACCATCATCCCGGCTCTCAACTGTGCCATTTCTTCCGGAGAAACATCTTCCAAGTCGATACGCACAGGGATTCGCTGCTGTACCTTTACAAAATTACCGGCAGAATTATCTGTAGGAACCAAGGAATATTTAGACCCGGTTGCCTCGGAAATTGCAGTGACTTCCCCGTGAAAAATCTTTCCGGGCACTGCGTCTACTTTAATACGCACCTGCTGGCCAATATAGATATTAGCAATCTGCGTTTCTTTATAATTAGCGGTAATCCACTTGTCCTTGTTACGCACCAAATAAGAAATAGTCTGTCCGGTCTGCACATATTGACCGGGTTCAAGCGTACGCCTACCCATATATCCATCATAAGGAGCAGTGAGAACCGTATAAGACAGATTCAGCTTAGCCAAATCCAGGTCTGCTTCTTTACGCAAAATGGCAGCCTCCGTACCGGTTGTTTTCTTACTTGTCTCCGCATATTGTGATAATGCCGCCTGTTTCTGTGCAACTAATGCCTGATAACGTGCCTTTGCTGCCTCATAAGCAGCTTTCGCTTGCTCATACTGCTGTTCCGGAACAGATTCTTCTTTCAACAAACGTTCAAAACGATGATAATCCTGTTCCAATTGCCAGAGTTTCGCTTTCGCTTCAGCGATGTTGGCATCCTGTACGGCAATATTCGTATGGGAAGTTTCAATACCCGAATGAAGAACATCCTGCGAGCCATGTGCATCCAACAATGCAGCTTCCGCTTCCTTTACCTTAATCTGATATTCACGATTGTCAAGCACCAGCAGAGTATCTCCCTGATGGACATATTGATGCTCCTTAAAACGAACCTCCTTGATATAACCCGAAGCCCGGACATTCAAAGGAGCTACATATTGATCTACAAAAGCATCATTAGTCACTTCGTAATTGACATAACGCCAGAAGTAATTAACAGTCCACCAAAGCCCGGAGACAGCTAAACAGATACATACCAAATTTAAAACGATATTACGAACCCTTACTTTTTTCAGTTTCTTCTGTTTTTCTTTCCATTCAATTGCCATATCTGTTCTGTTTATTAAAGACGTCCACAAGCCTTCTGAAGTTGATAATAAGTATAAATCACACGAGTGCGTGCAGTGACCAGCTGCAATTCCACATTCAAACGGACGGAATTCGCATCAAGTAAATCAGTCAGGATAGCCAGTTGATTCAGATAACGATTCTGCATAATACGGTAATTTTCTTCCGCTTGCCGGACAGACAGTTTTAGAGCCTCTACCCTCTGCAACGCTTCCCTGTGGCGTAAAAATGCCGAACGCACATCCATGCGGATTCCCTGCATTTTCTGTTCTTCTTCATTCTTCCGCAAAGACACCATCAGTTTACTCTCTTTTACTTTATGATTGTTCTTGTACAGTGAAGATAAAGGATAGGAAACCGATACGCCCACATTCCAGTTATTGTTATACATATCCGCCAATGTACGTGAAACGGGACGTGCCAATGTATTCGATGCATATAGCGACACACTGGGAAGAGATAAGGATTGGGCAGAACGGATTTCATTCCTTGCCAATTCTGTCTGTGCGCGAAGCAGCCTCATCGCCGGATCATTTTCATACGCCTGAACAATATAGTCATCATAGGACTGCAAAGCAACTGCCTGATAGAGAACGGTTGTATCCGGTTGTAACAACAAGTTCTCATCCTGCCCCAACAAGATATTGAGTTGCTGAGATACAAGCGCAATGCTATTTTCCGCTTCCTCCAAAGACAGTCGGTCATTAGTCAGCTGCATTTCGCTCCGCAATACATCATTATTGGTAATCAGCCCCTCTTTTTTCATTCGCCGGATATCGCGTAACCGGAGTTCCGACTCTTCAATATTCCGTGTCAGTATCTCATGCTGCTTAAACAGACTAAACAAGTTCATATACTGATTGAGTAACCGTAACTTTATTTCCGCCTCATCGGTCAACGTTTGTAGTTCGGCAACTTGCTTTTCTATATCCGCTTTATGAATGGCACTTCGGATTTTACCACCCTGATAGAGAGGCTGTGCCAGATCAATCGCATAATTTTGTGACCAGTCCGGCGCTTCCGGGTATGAAGGATCGGATAATCCCCGTTCCCAAACAACAGGCTGCCCTACAAATCCCCCTTTCAGTCCGATCTGCAGTTCCGGTAACTGTGCAGACCGTGCGGTCCGTATCCGCTCCTGTGCCATAGATTCTTTCATTACATCCGCCTGAAGTTGCAGACTATGCTGTACTCCCCGTTCAAAAAGCTGATCGATAGTGAGAAACAAAGAATCGGTTTGTGCATTTATGGATTGAACAGCCAAAAACAGGCTAGATAAAACCGCCCCATACTTCTTATACATTTTCAAGTACATCGCATACACTCTTTAATTCAGACAACATAGTTTCAATGCTCTCTATACCAACAATCTTTTCTGCGTATACATAGACCTGATCGAGAATCGGACGAATCTGTTCTTTAAATTCTTCTCCTTCGGGAGTCAGGAACACCAGTTTATTACGACGGTCGGCAGGATCTTCTTTCCGGTGAACATACCCTTTCTTTTCCAGATTATTCATCAAATTGGTGAGACATGCCTTATCTTTTGCAATGCGTTCCGCCAATATCTGCTGACTAATTCCCTGCTCATGCCATAAACTACTCAATACCTGAAGCATCTCAAACGTAATACCCGCATTATTTTTTCTCAATGTCCGTTGCATAGACCGGCGGAAAGCCATACGGGTACGAACAATCTGCAACATGAGTTCTCTAAACTCTGCTCCTTCTCTCATTTTCTATTCTCTTTTTACCTGTTTCGTTTCGGCGGCAAAGTTAGGTATTTCCTTCGGATTAGTCAAACGTTTGACTAATTTCATTTTCAAACCCTCTTTATCTAATTTCTGGCTATTCGTTCATTCACGCATTAAACAACTATATATGAACGCTTTATCATACCATTCAAATATTTACCATTAAAATATTCAGGCAAAAAGTTTGTTCATCTGAAATCTTTTATTTTACTTTGCACTACAAAGTACTTTTTTATATGAATAAAGATAAAGTATTAGAATCGGTAAATGAGATAAAAGAGTTGATGGAAAAGTCCTCCAAGTTTATCTCTCTAAGTGGTCTCGCTGCAATCATGGCGGGCATTTACGCATTAGCTGGCGCATACATCGCCACACAAGTTATCACCCCGGGCACACATTTAATGGTTGCTCTCGAACTAATGGCTATTATAGCCTCGCTCGTATTGGTAGCAGCTGCGGTCACCGCCTGCATCCTGTCCTATTATAAATCCAAGAAGACAGGACAGAAATTTTTCAGCCGCCTCACTTACCGGGCATTGTGGAACTTTTCTCTTCCGATGCTGACCGGAGGTGTTTTATGCATCTCCATCATGATGCATGAGTATTATGACATCCTGGCTTCCGTCATGCTTTTATTTTACGGACTGGCACTGGCCAACGTATCCAAGTTCACTTACTCCAGTATCGTATGGTTAGGATATGCTTTCATTTGCCTGGGAGTCGTAGATTGTTTTTGGGAAGGTCATTCACTGCTGTTCTGGACCATCGGTTTTGGCGGTTTCCATATTCTTTATGGCATATTGTTCTATTTACACTACGAAAGAAAGAGATCATAAATGATAGAAGCATTCCAATATATTAATAAAGCATTCGAAAGCAAGGTCCGGCTCGGTATCATGGCTATTCTGATGGTAAATGAGGAAGCCGACTTCAATTTTCTGAAAGAGCAGCTCTCTCTGACAGACGGCAATCTTGCCAGCCATACCCGTGCCCTGGAAGAACTGGGATATATCGTATGCAACAAAAGTTTTGTCGGACGAAAGCCACGAACTGTTTTTCAAGCAACCCCGCAAGGCAGAGAAGCTTTCAAATCTCATATTGAAGCCTTAGAGAAATTTCTAAAATCAAAATAAATAATTCATCAAAACACTACTGGCTTATGGACGGTTTCAATGAAAATTCAAATGAGCAACAGGCGCAGCAACCTATGGGATGTCTCCACCGTTTCTCCAAAACAATCAAGGTTGTCATCATCGGGTTATTAATTCTTCTCCTGATGATACCGATGTTCATGATTGAAAATCTTATTTCCGAACGGGGACGAACCCAGGAAGAAGCTATCGACGAGGTAAGTGAAAAATGGAGTCTGGCACAGACCATCACGGGCCCCTACCTGAATCTCCAGTATCCGGTCGTCATTGAAAATAACGGCGAGAAGAAGGTTTCTATCAAAGACCTGATACTTTTTCCCGATGAGCTCATGGTCAGCGGGCAACTAAAGACTGAAATTCTGAAAAGAAGTATCTACGAGGTCAATGTATATCAATCGGAACTGACATTGAAAGGATCATTCAGTTCGGAAGAATTGAAAAAGAGCAGAATAGATATGGAACAGTTGCAGTTTGACAGGGCGGCTATTTGCCTGAATATGACCGATATGCGGGGTATCAGCGAACAAATCAGCATCACTTTGGGAGATTCTGTTTATATATTCGAACCGGGTATGGACAACAGAGGAATAGATAACACCGGAGTTCATGCAATCGCAAACTTATCGGAGTTGAAACAGAATAAAAAACTACCTTATGAAATAAAAATCAAACTGAAAGGTTCGCAGTCACTCAACTTTATTCCATTGGGTAAAACAACCCGTGTAGATCTGAAAGCCAACTGGAATACGCCTAGCTTCACCGGTAACTATCTGCCTAATAACCGCAACATTACAGAGAAAGAATTCTCTGCACAATGGCAGGTTTTAAATTTGAACCGGAATTACTCACAGGTGATGGTTGACTACAACAACTCGAACATCAAGGACATTGAGAACTCCAGTTTCGGCGTTAACTTCAAAATCCCGGTGGAACAGTACCAACAGTCCATGCGTTCTGCAAAATATGCAATCCTGATTATCTTACTGACTTTCGGAGTGATTTTCTTCACCGAAATTATGAATAAGACCCGTATTCATGCCTTGCAGTATTTATTGGTAGGACTGGCACTCTGTCTATTCTACAGTTTGCTCCTCTCCTTCTCCGAACACATCGGATTCAATCCTGCCTATTTATTATCTTCTGCACTGACCATTACACTGGTAGGCGGATATATGTTCGGAATCACCAGGAAAAAGAAACCGTCATTAATCATGTCAGGACTATTAGGTATACTCTATATCTATATATTTGTCCTTATCCAACTAGAGACTTTCGCATTATTGGCAGGCAGCTTAGGACTGTTTATTATACTGGCAATAGTGATGTATTTCTCAAAGAAAATAGACTGGTTCAATGAATAAGAATATGCTTTTCAAAAGAGCGTCATTAGACTAATAATAAGTTATATCAACCTATCATTAGCTTCGCACTTTGTTTGCGAAGCTAATGATAAAAAATAGCAAATATCATCTTTTTCGAACATCATTAAAATTCTTAAACTACCGTATTTACATTATCCTTCAACTATTTCTTCAACAAAGAACAAAAGTATTAGCTAACAATTTCATCAAATTACTTTTTACTCTTCGTTGGGTTTAAAGTTGGTAATATTTCACCAATAAATTTGTTAAATCTAGGTTCACCTATCTTCTCCATCAGAGCTTCTGCCAAAAGATAAACTTTCGTTTCTTTACTATCAGGAAAATAACTCTTTAAGTGAGAATCATTAGCTTTTGCATTTACTATTGCATCTTTCAACAATGGCAAGTATTTCAAATAAAAATAGCCACCTTTTTCTTGCTTATGCAATGCTTCTTTCACTTTTTGAGCTTTTGAACAATCAATATCCTTCAAATCTTTCAGTTTATGATATAGCAACCATACCTCAAAACAGGGGTTACTTATTATAATATTCCAGTTTGGAAAATTATTACAATACTCTGCAAGTTCTTCAATCTGTTTTCTTGGCCAATTATCAACATCAATAACACACCACAAAGTATCATTATCTTTTTCAGAAAGCCCGACTTCTTCAATATACCGCTGCACTCTTTCAAGCACTTTCTTTGGCGCCGAATCCCGTTTTCCGATTCTATTTTCAATAATATCGACTTTAATTCTATCAATCATACTAAAAGGGCGAAAATACTCCGGTTCCCTCTCTGTTCCTTCACAAGCTATTGCAAAAAGGCTGTAATCACGTGTCTTTTCTTGCTCTACATTTTTATCGTACCCTCTTACTTTAAATCCCATTGTATTCCCAATTTAAGTCCTCCAATTTTGAAAGAAACGGTATCGCGCCAAAACGTCCGTTAAGGTAACCTTTTTCTATATCTAAATCATTTCTTGGTTTAAAATCATTAAGGGTATACAAATGTGTACTTTGCACTTCCTTATCTTTTTCTGCAAACCATATTTCGTCTGCCCTGAAAATTTTGCAATTCAATAAACCAGCTTCGTGCGTTGTAAAGATCAGTTGCCCCTTAATGTCATCGTCATCCATTATTTTTTTTACGAGAGTATGCAACAATGATGGATGTAAACTTCGATCTAGTTCATCAACGACATATGTCCTCTCTTTCTTAAGCATAGAATTGATCATTGGAACAAAGTCTAATAATCGTTGGGTTCCGTCTGATTCTTCATTTAACTCAAATGCCACTTCCTTTCCACTTATAGTTCGATTGGTAATCAAGCTCTTAATAACATATTTTCCTTCTTCCTTTGTAGCTGATACAGAACGCCCTTTTCCACGAAATATCACGAACTTTTTTTCATCAATATCTTTCTTTATATCATCAATATCTTCATTCTCCGGCATTTTTTCTCTCTTAAAAAAAGTGTCAAAGTCCTCATTCTTCAAAGCAAGACTATCGATTCCTAAATCAAAAGAATGCAATAGTTTTTCCGAGAAGCATTTAAATTCATTATTAATATAAATATTTGTAGCCAATGATATCGGTCTATAATTTGGATATATTATACATAAGTATTTTTTAAACCACTCACAAACATCGCCTATCTCGTCTATTTTAAGATTCTTATTTTTTGAAATCAACAATTCATCATTTTGAAGTAAATTGTCTTCCATCAAAGAAATCAGCATTTTACTCTCTTTTGTCATAAGAAACTTCTCATTCATAGTAATCACTGGATGCTTCTTTTCTTCGGAATATTTTCTTTCAAAAATTTTTTTGGCATTTTTGATTCCTGTTTGATATAGCCATTCTTCCAAACAAAGTCCAGAATCAAAAATAACTCCATACGTATACACCTTATTTTTTATCGAAAATTCTATTTCATACGATATTGGCATCTTATCAGCATCTTTTGCTAATTTATTCTTTACCTTACCTGCTCTTGCAGGAATCTTACCACTATTAACGAGGATTTGCAAACTATCAATAGCCCTAATCAGATTAGATTTTCCAGCCCCGTTAGCCCCATAGATAGCCGATGCTTTAAGTACATTCAAGTCCTTCTTAACCGAATACACATGTTCCTTATGACTTTTTAGCGATTTAGCAGCTAGCATATTAAACTCCGTTTCTTCAAAAAAAGAAAGGAAGTTAGATACAATAAACCTTATCAACATATGTTTTACATTTATATAGTTACAGCTACAAATAAAACGAAAATTTCTCATTAAATATCACTTTTCTGCATTTATTTCAAAAAACAATCATCAGACAAGAGGATTTATCGTTTATAAGTCACAAATAGTCTCGGAATTATTTAACAAATAACCGGCTTTTCTTCTGAAACACTTGACAAACGGCTTTTTATTTTGTATCTTTGAGAAAACAAAATCTATAAACGACATGAATATAACAAGAAAAATAGATACATAAAAAGCTCTTAAACTGATCTTATTCAGGACCAATACAGATATATTATAGGGCAATGATTTGACGATCATTGCCCTATTTTGTTTGTATTTATACACATAACTTTTTCTATGATCTCCCCAAACGACTAAAATAGTTTTTAATAAACTCTGATACCGTTTATAATAAACTACCCCAAAGTTTATTATAAACCCAAATTGCGTTTATTAAGAATGTCTTCTTCGAATGTAAAAATAGAGAAATGCACTTTCATACAATAAAAGGATATAAATAAGCCGTTCATTCATACAGTAACATAAACGAACAAAGTTGTTTTTTATTTCATCCAAACGATTGGATACCCCAAGTTTCTTTTGACAGCTTCCATTTCCGCACTGTGCCACATTTCATGCTTAAAGCTCCACGACAATGCCTCATATTTAATTTCAGCAACAGGATGTTTAAACGGGAGGGGTTGCAAACACTCTGCCAAAACATCATCATTCAATATTCCCAGACTCTCGATACAGATCTGATGAACGATTTCCATTTGTTCTCTCAATTCAGCAACCGGAATCAAATCTTTCTCTATGGAACGATGCAATGTCCCCATGCCATTAAATATTCTATTATATTTTTGGATAGGCACCCACTTTCCTACCCTTTCATTCACACCGGTAACAGCTGTCAACGTGTGGAAATTCTGCGAAACAAGCAGATGCCCCACTTGCCAGATAAAGTTAGAATCTGTTCCTTCAGGAATAACATACCACAAATCTTCCGGCAATTCAGACATCAAACGATTCACAAATGTGCGAGCTTCTATAATCTGCTCCTTCAAAAAATCAATTTTACTCATAACTATATGTTTTTAAATTATACATATAGTTAGTGGAAAAGTAAATGAGCTTTGTGACAACTTACTGCAAAAATTTCTCCCAATAATTTTTCCTTGGAAGTTCTTTTTCAAACTTCTTATATAAATCGGCAAGCCTCATCATTCGTTGTACTGTTGCATATTCCTTATCCATATCAATAGAATATACCGGTTTACAAATACGGCATTTACAAGCACCATCGGGATTATACAACGGACAAGTATCATTCATAAAAGCAGTGATTTTCTGAATGGAACGATTATAAATTTGCCGCACATTACTTTCTTTCAGTTCCATGATTTCGCTAATCTGCCGATAAGGCAACCCGACATTTTCTCTAAAGATAAAAATCAGACGGGCATCGTTATTCAGACAATGATTCAAAGCCGTGATACACCAGTCACATCTTTCTTTTATCCACTCCCGCTTCGCTTCTTCCCCACCCGAGTATTCGATTTCCGGCAACGCACGGAAATATTCAAATTCCAACATTCTCACCTGCCGTTCACATTCCGCATACCTGCTTATAGTGCGACGAGCGATAGTATATATCCACGTAGAAAATTCCGAATCGCCTTTAAAGCTACTGATACTTTTGCAAAGTTCATACCACACTTCCTGCGCTGCTTCGCAAGCGATTTCTTTATTCTGAATCATCCGGTGAGCAATCGTGGAAATCATATTTCCATATTTTTTCACCAAATGATTGATATCCATTTCCATCGTTACACACTAAAATGTTTTCTTCAAATATATCATATCCACCAACTGCACACCATCCTCATACATCGGATGATCGTAGTTGTCAGTAAAGAAATTCTTTATCCGGTGAGAAACCGTGAAACCACAGTGTTCATAGAAAGATCTGGAAGAAGGTACATCGCCTGTACCCACTAACATTTCAAAACACTTTCCCTGATAATATTCAAATAAAAATTCGATTAAACGTTTTCCGTACCCCTGCCGTTGAAAGAAAGGAACGGTAGCAATATTCTTGATTTCATAAATACCTTCCCCCTCACGAGTCACTACACAAAGAGCTTTCAATCCGTTATCATAAAGAACGAACATATCACCGCGCTCCAAATACCGGTCAATCATACTTTCCTGTTCATCAGCCAAGAGTAATAATTCGAGAAATTCTTTTTTATCTGAAGTTACTAGCTTTATCTCCATATTCTTAAATATTTGAATGGTGTTATAATCAAATGTATGTACTAATATACCTGTTTATCCACTCATCGAGCGACTTGTTGCAAAATCCTTCCCTCTAACCTTTAAAGAAGTATTTTCTCCAGATCATCAGGCACATATACCAGTCCGGAAAATTCCCGGGACGCTTCTTCCGTATAAGACTCCTTACGAGTGGCTAATGTCTTATCCTCTGTATGATATAATAACAGACGCTTTATTCCTAATTGTTGTGCCAGTCTGCCCGCATCCAGTGCAGTACTATGATGTTTTTCATAAGGTTTGAAACGCTCGCGATCCTTATATAAACAGAATGCTTCACACAATAGCCAGTCCACACCTTCAGTATATGAGCGAACTTGCTCATTATACGGTTCATCTCCCAAACAAACCAAAGATTTGCCGTTAGGTAATAATGCCCGGAAACCGTATTGTTTTTCTTTGGTGGAAGCAATATCAAAACATTGTAAACTCAAATCACCAAGCTGAAGAGTATCTCCGTTTTTTATTTCGTAGAACTCAATATGTTTATTGATAGCTTTCATAACCGAAACAGGCAGCGTCATGCGACATATTTGCTCCAGCACCATCAGCACTTTGTCGTGTCCATACACACGGAATGTTCCAGAATAATGCCCGTTTGATGCCCGCTGTGCAATGATACGTATCATCCAGACAGCCCCCAGTATATGATCGGTATGTACATGCGTCACAAACATATCGTGTATACTGTCGATGGGTACATCTACTTTTTCCAATTGGTTTAAGATTCCATTTCCACCACCTCCATCGACCAGTAATACAGTCTCTTTCGTTTGGAGGATAAAACAGGTATTATAACATTTGGTAACGGTAGCATTGCCCGTTCCGAGCATAATCAACTCCGTTTCTATCTGATTCATTTCTGCCATTGCCAATTCATTCATGTTGCTGATTTATTTGCCTATGTTCCAGAACGGTATCCATATTCTCCAAAGCCCATCCTACCAGTCCTTCAATATGAGGAATCAAAGTGCCACCCGTATCTGTCAGGCAATACTCCACACGGGGAGGTACTTCGGCATACACTTTCCGCTCCACCAATCCGTCTGATTCTAAAGTACGTAACGTAACAGTCAACATTCTTTGAGAGACATCTTCTATCGTTTTATGAATATCACTAAAACGCATCGTACCATTGGCATTCAACGTAATAAGCACCAGCATCGACCACTTGTCTCCCAAGCGGCTTAACACATCTCTTATCGGACAATTTCCTGTCGGATGAAAGTTTTTCATTCTTTAACGTTTTGTATTTTATTGAAATTCAGCAATAGTTACCTTTATGTAACTTCCTTATTTTCAAGTACGTTCTTGCATTTTTCAAACAAGAAAGATACATTTGCATCACAAAAGTAATAAACTTACTAATAATAACTATTGTTTCATTTAAATAATTATGATTATGGCAAAGAAAGTTGCAGTTTTAGCAGTGAATCCGGTAAATGGTTGTGGACTATTCCAATATTTGGAAGCATTTTTCGAAAATGGCATTTCATATAAAGTATTTGCCGTATCGGATACGAAGGATATTAAAACAAATTCAGGAATCAGCCTGACAGTAGATGACATGATCGCTAATTTGAAGGGACACGAAGATGAATTCGACGCACTCGTTTTCTCATGTGGCGATGCAGTGCCTGTATTTCAGCAGAATGCTGATAAGCCCTACAATGTAGATTTAATGCAAGTCATTAAAAGTTTCGGAGATAAGGGAAAAATGATGATCGGACATTGTGCCGGTGCAATGATGTTCGACTTTACAGGAATTACCAAAGACAAGAAAGTAGCAGTTCACCCATTAGCCAAACCAGCCATTCAAAACGGAACAGCTACTGATGAGAAATCAGAGATAGATGGTAACTTTTTCACTGCTCAAGATGAAAATACCATTTGGACAATGATGCCGCAAGTTATCGAAGCATTAAAATAATGCCGACAGCGCAGATATAAAATAATAAATATAAACATTATTATTTTAATTCACGTATCCGAAGATAAAAAAGTGCGTTCCTTTAAAAGGAACGGTGTGTTTCTCGGTGTGCAACGAGTCGTTTCTTTTAAAGGAACGACCCGTTGGTTTTAAAGGAAAAATGCACATTTATTACGTATTAATAATCAACCACTTACAGATTCAAAAAATTCTAAGACCGACTAACGTCCCCAAACAGCATTTAATTCTATAAATCCGCACAAGTCCACCTCTTTATTTCTCAAAAGGCCGTTGTTAGTTAACTAAAATCCAACGGAAATATCATATTTTACATTCTCTTTTCGTACCAAGAAAAAGAAAAACGGAACATTACAAAAATCCGAAACAGCGTTCATCATTTTTTAAAAGTCCGTATATTAGCAGCTTGAAGATTTGAAAGAGATAAACAGGATACTCCTTTCGAGTTTAAATAACCAAACAAGATGCCTAAAACAATATGATTAGAGAGAGAGAGAATTACCATGCATTTTTACTTCATTTTTTAGAAAGACTGAATAGCTGTGACTCTATTGAGAAAAAAATCACAGAATCACTTACGGATATTTGCGAATATTATGGTTTTAAAAGAGCATTCATTTATCAAACGGATGGATTTCGCTACTTTTATTTAAAGGAAACAATTGGCAATAACGACAATATCCTACGCCAGCGTTTTGAAATCAGTGAAATGAGCAATCAACATATTGCCCACGCAAATGGCAAAAGCAAACCTTTTTATGCTTGCAGAACCCAAAATGCTTCCTGGGATGATGTGGACATCATTGATTTTTATAGAGTCGATTCTTTACTGATCCGGCAAATTCAAGACTCCGAAGGAAAAATCATCGGATTCATCGGATTTGCAGACAGGGAGCATGCAATATCTTTCATCGATGAGGAACTGCAAATGATTCATCTCATTTTAGGATCACTCTCCAAGGAAATAGCAGTGCGTGAATATAAGGAAAGAGAAGTGCGGGCAGGCAAGACTTTAAGCAGCATCATGAATAACATGGGGGTTGACATCTATGTAAACTCTTTCGATTCTCATGATATGCTATATGCCAATGAATCCATGGCTGCCCCTTATGGAGGCATCGAACATTTTGAAGGAAAAAAATGCTGGCAGGCTCTATATAAAGATAAAACCGAAGAATGTGAGTTTTGCCCTAAAAAACATTTGATTGACGAAAACGGGCAACCGTCCAAAGTCTACTCCTGGGATTACCAACGCCCGTTCGACAAATGTTGGTTCCGGGTATTCAGCGCAGCATTTGCCTGGATCGACGGACAGATCGCACACGTTATCACCAGTGTAGATATTGACCATCAGAAAACCATTGAGGAAGAACTAAGAATAGCCAAAGAAAAAGCGGAAAACCTGGATCGTTTAAAATCAGCTTTCCTTGCCAATATGAGTCATGAAATCCGTACTCCGCTAAACGCAATTGTCGGCTTTGCCAGTTTGCTGGTCGAATCGGATGACAAAAAGGAACGTCAGGATTATGTCGATATCATGCAGGAAAACACTGAACTTCTTTTGCAACTGATATCCGATATTCTCGATTTATCAAAAATAGAGGCCGGAACACTCGACTTCACCATGGATCATCTGGACATCAAGAGCTTCTGTGAAGATATAATGCGCAATTATGATATAAAAAAGGATAAACCCGTACCGGTTCTGCTGGCACCCGGTTTGCCCGAATATTATATATATACAGACAAGAAGCGCTTGATGCAGGTGATTACGAACTTCATCAATAACGCCCTCAAATTTACGGAGACAGGGCAGATTACTCTTGAATATCATCTAAAGGAAAATACGAATGAAATAAAATTCTCCGTTACAGATACAGGTATGGGTATTGCTCCCGAAAAAGTCGATAAAGTGTTCGACCGTTTCGTAAAACTCAATTCTTTCTCAAAAGGTACAGGATTGGGATTGTCCATTTGCAGAAGTATTATCGAGCACCTTGGTGGTACTATCGGCGTCGAATCCAAATTGGGAATCGGCAGTCGTTTTTGGTTCACTCACCCCTATACAGGCTGATAAAAAAGTATGCTAGTACTCGCAAAAGGCGAGTTTAGCATAAAAAAGAGCGAAAGTGTCCGATAAAACAAGTATTCCGGCAAAATTAATCATAGAAATAATTTTTCAAGCCTTTTTTTCACTACATTTGTCCTACTAAAATAAAACAAAGTGAAATAAAAATACCACAAGCAAACATTTATCATGAATATAAGAAAATACCTATGGCTCTTTTTTTTATGTTTCTTGTCTACATCGTCTATCCAAGCTCAAAGAAACTATATAGATATTCCTAAATACATTCTATGTATCAACTCTTATGCAGAATCTACACCGTGGAGTAGCCGGATGATTTCTACTATATCGGAATACGTACAAAAGGATCCTCAACTGGCGTTGTATGCAGAGCATATGAACACACTGATGATGGACAATGATTCTATTTTAGGAGAATTTAAAAATATGATTTCCCAGAAATACTCGCAACCACATCCCCGGTTATTGGTATTATTGGGAAGTCCCGCATTTACGTTAAGAGATGAATACAGAAAATTATGGGGAGATATACCTGTTATTCTCTGTTCGGAAGAAGCTTTTCAAGGACCGCAAAAAGCTTACTTCCAGAAAAAAGAGATTGCACCAGCCGATCGTACTCCGATATCGCAGTTCGCCGATCCTTATAATATGGTTTTCCTGTATTCGAATCTTTATCTTCGCGAAAATATACAACTTATCAATCACCTAAAGCCCAACATCGAGAAATTTATATTCATTGGCGATGAACGGGAAATTAATTTAAGTAATAGCCTGGACATTCAGGATGAATTAAAAAGAAACTATCCTCAGATCGAATATCAGTTTTTAACACCACGAAAGATGACTACCAATCAATTGTTGGACTCACTGTATCGTGTCGACTGCCAAACAACAGGTGTATTATTCGCATCCTGGTTTTATAAACAGACATTTGCTGGCAATACATCATTAATAAGTAACGACCACAAACTTATCGTGACAACTGCCGCTCCTGTATTCACCCTGAATATGACAGACATTACCGAAGAAAACGGGGGAATGATAGGTGGTTACACTTATAATCAAAAAATATATAATCAGGAATTGGTTCATGCCATATCAGCTATCCTTGAAGGGAAACAAGCCCGTGAACTTTCCTTCTATATGCCATCAGACGGCCGTCCCATCATTAATTATGCAACATTACTCCGTAAAGGGATCTCCCCTTCCTTGTGTCCGTCAAACACACTCTTTTTGCATAAGCCACTTTCGTTTTGGGAACAAAACCAATATTTTATCATAGGTTCTTTATCTTTTATATTTCTACTTGCCCTGTTTTTCTTTTATCGAATCCGCAACTTTAATATTATAAAGAAAATGCAACAGAAGGAAATAGACGCCATGGCTAATTACAAAAACCTGGTGAACAATATGCCTATCCTTTATATGCAGGAAGAACTCATCACGGATGAAAAAGGTATACCTGTCGAGTTGATTTATCGGAAAGTCAATGCACAGTTTGAAAAGAGTTTCCTCGGTAAAGAGGAGGTGATTGGGAAAAAAGCAAGCGAGATTTTCCCGGAATCGATGCCGGAATTTTTGCATTTCATAAAGAAAGCACTTGATGAGAATAAAGCAATTACTTTCCCTTATTACTTCAAAAAAATCGACACTTTCTATGATGTGATACTCAAAGGGACACAGCACAGCAATATTATTGATGTATTCTGCCTGGATAGTACAGAACTACACAGGGCACAACAAAAGCTAAGCACTATCAACAATAAGCTCTCCATGTCTCTCGACGTGGCTAATATCGTACCCTGGAAATGGGACTTACAAAGCCATACTATCCTATGCGACATCAACAAGCCGATAGAACTCAGTATATTGGGAAAAGATGTATCCGAAGAACAACTGGCAGTGCCCGATAATCAATATTTCTCCAAGATATTCAAGGAAGACCGGACACGGGTGGAGCAAGCCTACAAAGACTTGATAGAAGGTCGTTCAAATAAGGTAAAAGAAGAATATCGTATAGTCAACACTCATAAGGGACTTCATAGAATAGACTGGGTGGAAGCGCAAGCAGCCGTTGAAACCCGGGACGAAAAGGGAGATCCGTTGACTTTGGTAGGTTCTTCACTAGTCATTACCGAACGAAAGAAGATGGAGCAGGAATTGGTGAATGCCAAAAACCGTGCAGAAGAATCGAATCGTCTGAAATCGGCTTTCCTGGCAAATATGAGCCATGAGATACGTACGCCCCTTAATGCCATTGTTGGTTTCTCGGGTATATTGGCTTCTACTGAAGAGGAAGAAGAGAAACAGGAATATGTGAGTATCATTGAAAGTAATAACACTTTGTTGTTGCAACTTATCAGTGATATATTGGATTTATCCAAGATAGAAGCAGGAACACTGGATTTTAATTATTCCAATGTAGAGATTAATGATTTGATGAGTGATTTGGAAAACAGTTGCCTGTTAAAGCTCAAATCGGACAAGGTAAAATTGGAGTTTGTAGCTCCCGAAGAACCTTGTTGCGCACATATAGAAAAGAACAGATTATCCCAGTTAATCATCAATCTTATAACAAACGCCATTAAATTCACCGAACAAGGCAGTATCCGTTTCGGATATAAACGGGAAAATAATGAATTGTATTTTTATGTCGCTGATACGGGTTGCGGTATCCCACAAGATAAACAGGATAGTATTTTCGGACGCTTTGTCAAGCTGAACTCATTTGCGCAAGGAACAGGACTCGGGCTTTCCATCTGCCGGACGCTTGTTGATAATATGGGCGGTAAAATCGGTGTAGAATCAGAAGTAGGTAAAGGCTCTACGTTTTGGTTTACATTGCCCTACAAACAGGCAGAGAGTGTAGAAAAAACTTCCCAAAAGGAGATACAGACCATCAGCATAGAGAAAGACAAACTTGTTATCCTGGTTGCCGAAGATAACGAAAGCAATTATAAACTGTTCGAGTCTATTCTAAAATATGATTATCATCTGATACATGCCTGGGACGGACAGGAAGCTGTTAATCTGTTTAAAGAGTATAATCCGCAAATCGTACTGATGGATATCAATATGCCTGTCATGGATGGATATGAAGCGACCAAAGAGATTCGTAACTTTTCTGCCAAAGTACCAATTATAGCCATCACAGCCTTTGCTTTTGCTTCGGATGAGCAGCGAGTTATGGAAAGTGGCTTTGACGGTTATATGCCGAAGCCGATTAATGCCCGCTTGTTGAAGGCACAGTTGAAAGACATCATGCACAAACGCATTGTTTTGTTGTAAGACGGATAACTGCCGTTTGATAAATCAGTCATTGAATCCTTCAGACATTTAGCAATTCAACCACATTCTAAAAGAAGCCATTTTGTCTTTACTGACTATGATTTTATCTTTGAAAGGGGGTAGCATATGTACGACTACCTTCTCTAAGAAGTAGGATTCAATACGCTGAATAGCATCAATACAGACAAGAGTCTGACGGTTCGAAAAAACCGGTCGGGATCAAGTTGTTCATACAGTCTGTCTAAAGCCAGGCCAATAAGATATTCACGTTTTTTATGTGTCACGGCAAAAGTCAGCTTATTCTCTGAATAAAAATAAGCAATATCACTGACTTGCAGAGTTAGCAGCTTCTCCCCACTGAAGATTAAAAACCGTGTGCGATACTTTTTAGCTGTGGACAAAGAAGATTCTTGTGCAACAGTGAGCTGTTGCAAGACTTCCACCATCCAGCTTTCAGCTTTGAAATCATGGATATAGTTTTTACTTAATCCCTCAAAACGCAAGATGGTCTGCAACAACCGTTCCTCATGAATCGGTTTTAAAAGATAATCAATACTGTTTGACAGGTTATTTTTCTCATACAGCGCTTTTATCTGTTCAAACACAGCTTTTGCCTGATTGTAGATAGCTTCCGCACGTTCTTTGCAAATACGGAAATCACGGGAATCTATTTCAGCAATCATATCTCCACGATGGTAGAAATTTTCTGTATACAGGCATACACTTCGAAACAGTCAATCGAGCCAGCCACCTTGAAAGAAAGCTCTGTTTCCTTGAATGGTTTCGAGATAAACGAAAAGAGAAAAAGTATTCGTTTTTAAATTGCCGAGACGGAACAAAGAATGGGACGAAACGGAAAAAGAAAGGATGAAATTTTGAGCCTTTTATCGTACTTATGTGTTTCCTTACTATCTTTGCAGCTTGAATTATTACTGTAATATCCATTTATGACTGAAGAAAAAATACATAAAGACCGTCCCGGAAATTGGTGGGCATTGAGTCCGCTACTCGTATTCCTCTGCCTCTATCTGGTGACTTCCATCCTCGTCAACGACTTTTATAAGGTGCCTATCACTGTGGCCTTTCTCGTCTCTTCCTGTTATGCCATCGCCATTACACGCGGCTTGAAACTGGACCAGCGTATCTACCAATTCTCGGTAGGAGCTGCCAATAAGAATATCCTCCTGATGATATGGATATTCATTCTTGCCGGAGCTTTTGCACAAAGCGCCAAGCAAATGGGGGCAATCGATGCCACCGTCAATCTGACACTGCATATCCTTCCGGATAATCTCTTGCTGGCCGGCATCTTTATTGCCGCCTGTTTCATCTCTTTATCCATCGGAACCAGCGTGGGAACCATTGTCGCCCTTACTCCTGTTGCCGTAGGATTGGCAGAAAAGACGGAAATAGCACTCCCTTTTATGGTAGCTATTGTAGTAGGCGGCTCCTTTTTCGGAGATAACCTGTCTTTTATCTCCGATACCACCATTGCCTCGACAAAAACCCAGGAATGTGTAATGCGTGATAAATTCCGGGTAAACTCCATGATAGTGGTTCCGGCAGCCATCATCGTACTGGGTATTTATATATTCCAGGGACTGTCCATTACTGCTCCCGCCCAAACACAAACCATCGAATGGATTAAAGTGATACCTTATATAATAGTATTAGGAACAGCCGTTGCCGGCATGAATGTGATGCTCGTACTTATAATAGGTATATTGACAACCGGCATCATCGGCATCGCTACCGGCAGTTTCGGCATATTCGACTGGTTCGGTGCCATGGGAACGGGAATTACAGGCATGGGAGAATTGATTATCATCACTCTACTGGCCGGAGGTATGCTCGAAACGATCCGTTATAACGGCGGTATCGATTTCATCATCCGGAAACTTACCCGCCACGTCAATGGCAAGAGAGGTGCCGAACTAAGCATTGCCGCCCTGGTAAGCATCGCCAATTTATGTACTGCCAACAACACGATTGCCATTATCACAACCGGACCGATTGCCAAAGATATTGCCATAAAATTCCATCTCGACCGGAGGAAAACAGCCAGTATCCTCGATACTTTTTCCTGTCTGATACAAGGAATTATTCCTTATGGAGCACAGATGCTGATTGCAGCAGGACTTGCCGGCATCTCCCCTATCAGTATCATCAGCAATCTCTATTATCCGTTTACAATGGGAGCATGCGCCCTGCTCGCTATATTGTTCCGCTATCCGAAACGGTATTCGTAAAAAAGATGCGAAATGTTTGTCAATCAAAAGAAAAGCCGTATCTTTGTGCCCGCTATTACGAGATAATAGCATAATTCAAATCAATCATTAAAAACAATTATTAAAAATGGCAACTAGAATCAGATTGCAGAGACACGGACGTAAAAGTTACGCGTTCTATTCAATTGTAATTGCAGACAGCAGAGCACCACGTGATGGTAAATTTATTGAGAAGATTGGTACTTACAACCCAAATACCGATCCTGCTACAGTAGATTTGAATTTCGACGCTGCATTGGCATGGGTACTGAAAGGTGCACAACCAAGTGACACTGTACGTAATATCCTTTCTCGTGAAGGAGTTTACATGAAGAAACATCTTCTGGGCGGTGTAGCAAAAGGCGCATTCGGAGAAGCAGAAGCTGAAGCTAAATTCGAAGCTTGGAAAAACAACAAACAGTCAGGTTTGGCTACTTTGAAAGCTAAACAAGACGAAGCTAAGAAAGCTGAAGCGAAAGCACGTCTGGAAGCAGAAAAGAAGATCAACGAAGTGAAAGCAAAAGCACTCGCTGAAAAGAAAGCTGCTGAAGCTGCTGAAGCACCTGCAGAGGAAGCTGCAGCTCCGGCTGAAGAAGCTCCTGCAACAGAAGCTGCTGCTGAATAAATTTCAGCAGATTCCGAATAAGAAATTAGGAAAAAGCTATAATCCTCTCCGGTTCGCCGGAGGGGATTTTTTTATTACTTTATGCTATAAAACATAGCAAATAATTATTCTCTTTCAGAATAAAATGTCTTTCTTTGCATCAGCATAGTTCAGCACAGTATTATTCATTTTTACAGCATGAAACGAACTGATAAAAAGGCAACATTCGGACAACAGTCGAGCAAGGTTACGCAACTAGCGGACGCACTTAGCCAGGCAATCTCCAGGAAAGAATTTCTTGAAGGAGATTCTTTGCCTTCCATCAATCAGTTGAGTGCTCAATACGGAGTATCACGCGACACCGTTTTCAAGGCTTTCCTTGATTTACGCGAACGAGGGCTGATCGACTCCACTCCCGGAAAAGGATATTACGTGACGAGCCAGGTGACCAATGTTTTATTACTGCTCGACCAATACACTCCTTTCAAAGAAGCTTTATACAACAGTTTCGTCAGACACCTGCCTATTAATTATAAGGTAGACTTATTGTTTCATCAATACAACGAGCGGCTGTTCAATACCATCCTCCGGGAATCCATAGGAAAATACAACAAATACATCGTGATGAATTTCGATAACGAGAAATTCAGCACAGTTCTCACTAAAATTAATCCTACCAAATTGCTACTTCTTGATTTCGGCAAATTCGAAAAAGAGAAGTATTCATATATCTGCCAGGATTTCGATGAATCTTTCTATCAGGCATTGCATTTGCTTAGGGAAAGACTGAAAAACTATCACCAACTTGTTTTTCTGTTTCCGAAAAGCCTGAAACACCCTCAAAGCAGCAAGGAATATTTCACCCGTTTTTGTCAGGAACAGGGATTTCTCTGTGAGGTTCAGGAGGACATCGAGAACCTGACAATACGCAAGGGAGTTGCCTACATCGCTATCAAGCAACAAGATGTAGTAAAAGTAGTAAAGCAAGGCAGATTGGAAGGACTGAAATGCGGAAAGGATTTCGGCCTGTTGGCCTACAATGATATTCCTTCTTACGAAGTGATTGATGAAGGAATAACCTCATTGAGTATTGATTGGGAAATGATGGGAAACGAAGCAGCCAATTTCGTTCTCAATAATGTACCGATACAAAAGTTCTTGCCGACGGAAGTAAGGCTCCGAAAGTCGCTTTAATTTTTTTTTTGCAATATAATCAGCACAGTTCAGCACAGATATTAATTAATCCTTTAATAGATAGAAACCATGAAAAAGTATCCGAAAATCGGGATTCGTCCCACAATCGATGGCCGCCAGGGTGGCGTTCGCGAAAGCCTTGAAGAAAAAACAATGAATCTGGCTAAAGCAGTAGCCGAGTTAATCAGCAGTAACCTCAAAAACGGTGACGGCAGTCCGGTGGAATGTGTCATTGCCGATAGTACTATCGGACGTGTAGCCGAAAGTGCCGCCTGTGCGGAAAAGTTTGAAAGAGAAGGAGTAGGTTCTACCATTACCGTTACTTCCTGCTGGTGTTACGGCGCAGAAACAATGGATATGAATCCTTATTATCCGAAAGCTGTTTGGGGATTTAACGGTACAGAACGTCCGGGAGCGGTATATTTGGCAGCGGTATTGGCAGGACATGCACAAAAAGGTCTTCCTGCATTCGGTATCTACGGACGTGATGTGCAGGATCTGGACGATAACACAATCCCTGAAGATGTATCGGAAAAGATTCTTCGTTTTGCACGCGCTGCACAGGCAGTAGCTACCATGAGAGGCAAATCTTACCTGTCAATGGGTAGTGTGTCGATGGGGATCGCCGGTTCTATCGTCAATCCTGATTTCTTCCAGGAATATCTGGGAATGCGTAATGAATCAATAGACCTCACAGAAATCATCCGTCGGATGGATGAAGGCATCTATGACCACGAGGAATATGCCAAGGCAATGGCATGGACTGAAAAACATTGCAAGACCAACGAAGGCGAAGACTTCAAGAACCGTCCTGAAAAGCGCAAAACCCGTGAGCAGAAAGATGCAGACTGGGAATTCATTGTAAAGATGACAATTATCATGCGCGACCTGATGACCGGAAATCCCAAACTGAAAGAAATGGGATTCAAGGAAGAAGCTTTGGGACACAATGCTATCGCAGCCGGTTTCCAGGGACAACGTCAATGGACGGACTTTTATCCTAACGGTGACTATCCGGAAGCTTTACTCAATACTTCTTTCGACTGGAACGGCATCCGTGAAGCATTTGTGGTAGCTACCGAAAATGATGCCTGCAACGGTGTAGCCATGTTGTTCGGACATCTATTGACCAACCGCGCACAAATATTCTCCGACGTACGTACTTACTGGAGCCCTGAAGCTGTAAAACGTGTAACCGGCAAAGAATTGAGCGGTGCGGCAGCCAACGGTATCATCCACCTTATCAATTCCGGTGCAACGACTCTCGACGGTTCCGGCCAATCATTAGATGCAGAAGGTAATCCGGTTATGAAAGAACCTTGGAACCTGACGGATGCTGATGTAGAAAACTGTCTCCAGGCAACCACCTGGTATCCGGCAGATCGTGACTACTTCCGTGGTGGCGGCTTCTCGTCCAACTTCCTGTCAAAAGGTGGAATGCCTGTAACCATGATGCGTCTGAACTTGATTAAAGGCTTAGGCCCTGTCCTGCAAATTGCAGAAGGATGGACAGTGGAAATCGATCCGGAAATCCATCAGAAACTCAATATGCGTACAGACCCGACATGGCCTACCACCTGGTTTGTGCCCCGTTTGTGTGATAAACCGGCTTTCAAAGATGTATATTCAGTCATGAATAACTGGGGAGCCAATCATGGCGCCATCAGCTATGGACACATCGGCCAGGACTTAATCACTCTTGCTTCCATGCTCCGCATCCCGGTATGTATGCACAATGTAGAAGAAGATCAGATGTTCCGCCCGGCTGCCTGGAATGCTTTCGGCATGGACAAAGAAGGATCAGATTACAGAGCTTGTGCAACTTATGGTCCTATTTATAAATAAACAAGTTTTTTTCGTCCTGTATAAATAAATATTTTAACTTTGCCGTTTGTAGGGACGGGGTCCCCCACCCGACACATACAAATGTCGGGATAGCCCCGCCCCCTACAGCGACTTAAATAAGTAAGACTATGATTACTAACGAACATATTGAACAGTTCATTGCACAAGCACATCGCTACGGGGATGCAAAGTTAATGCTTTGCAGCAGCGGTAACCTTTCCTGGAGAATCGGCGAAGAAGCATTGATTTCCGGTACGGGTTCCTGGGTTCCCACACTTGGCAAAGAAAAGGTTTCAATCTGCCATATTGCCAGCGGCATTCCTGCCAATGGTGTAAAACCCTCTATGGAAAGTACATTCCATTTGGGTATTCTCCGTGAACGTCCGGACGTCAATGTCGTTCTCCATTTCCAATCGGAATATGCCACCGCTGTCTCCTGCATGAAGAACAAGCCGGCAAATTTCAACGTAACAGCAGAAATTCCTTGCCATGTAGGTTCGGAAATACCTGTGATTCCATATTATCGTCCCGGCTCACCGGAACTGGCGAAAGCCGTGGTAGAAGCCATGCAAAAGCATAACTCGGTTTTACTGACCAACCACGGACAAGTGGTGTGCGGAAAAGACTTCGACCAAGTATATGAACGGGCTACTTTTTTCGAAATGGCTTGCCGCATCATTGTTCAATCCGGCGGTGATTATTCAGTGCTCACACCGGCAGAAATTGAAGACCTGGAAATCTACGTATTAGGAAAGAAAACCAACTAATATCCAGGCATATTACCATGAAAGATACCATCAAACACACTTATTTAGCAGCAGACTTCGGAGGCGGCAGCGGGCGAATCATCGCCGGCTTTCTTCTCAACGGCAGGCTGGAATTGGAAGAGATATACCGCTTCTCCAACCGGCAGGTCAAACTAGGCAATCATATTTACTGGGACTTCCCGGCTCTGTTCGAAGATATGAAAACCGGACTAAAACTGGCTGCACAAAAAGGATATGCCGTAAAAGGTATTGGTATTGACACTTGGGGAGTGGATTTTGGACTGATTGACAAACATGGAAACCTGTTAGGAAATCCTGTCTGTTACCGGGATGCAAGAACGGAGGGAATGCCGGCAGAAGTATTCAAGTGTATGGATGAACGTCGACATTATGCCGAAACCGGTATTCAGGTGATGCCTATCAATACGCTGTTTCAACTTTACAGTATGAAACAAAATCAAGATGCACAGTTGGAAGTTGCCCGGCAACTTTTATTCATGCCCGATCTCTTCAGTTACTTCCTGACAGGGGTAGCCAATAATGAATATTGCATCGCCTCCACCTCTGAATTACTCAACGCCCAATCACGCAACTGGTCATTCGATACCATACATACTTTAGGTCTTCCCGAGCATCTGTTCGGTGAAATCATTCTTCCCGGAACAATCAGAGGCACTCTAAAAGAGGATATTGCACGCGAAACCGGACTGGGTGCCGTAGACGTTATTGCCGTAGGTTCACATGATACAGCCAGTGCCGTAGCTGCTGTTCCTGCTGCAGAAAGTCCCATCGCTTTCCTTAGTTCCGGCACTTGGTCGTTACTGGGAGTTGAAGTGGACGAACCCATATTGACGGAAGAAGCAAGAAAAGCTCAATTCACCAATGAAGGAGGTGTAGACGGTAAAATCCGTTTCCTCCAGAATATAACAGGATTATGGATTCTGCAACGCTTGATGAGCGAGTGGAAAGCGTGTGGCGAGGAACAAGATTATGATATAATCATCCCGCAAGCAGCTGAAGCCGAGATTGATACAATCATCCCTGTAGACGACACCATATTCATGAATCCGGAAAATATGGAGAACGCGCTTATTCATTATTGCCGGAATCATGCTTTGCAAATTCCCCAAAACAAGGCAGAGACTGTACGATGTGTGCTCCAGTCATTAGCTTTCAGATATCGGCTGGCTGTGGAACAGCTCAACCGCTGCCTCCCTGCTCCAATCCGTCAGTTAAATATCATCGGAGGAGGATCACAAAATAAGTTGCTCAACCAACTGACAGCTGACGAACTCGGTATTCCTGTTTATGCAGGTCCGGTGGAAGCCACTGCAATGGGAAACATTCTTACGCAGGCAATGGCTAAAGGAGAAATTGCCGATCTTCGTGAATTGCGGGAAATTGTCACTCGCAGCGTTACACCACAAGTATATTATCCTAAAAAATAAAGTATATGGAAACATCTAAAACCGGTTATCAGGTTCAATCTTATGACGTTCCCGTCAAACGATATTGCCAAACCCTTGATTTACGCGATTCTCCGGAACTAATCGCCGAATATCGGAAAAGACATAGCCAGGCGGAAGCATGGCCGGAAATTCTTGCCGGTATCCGGGAAGTTGGCATCCTGGAAATGGAAATTTATATCCTGGGACCCCGACTGTTTATGATTGTCGAAACTCCCCTTGATTTTGACTGGGACACGGCAATGGAACGCCTGAACACCCTTCCCCGCCAACAGGAGTGGGAAGAATATATGGCTATCTTCCAACAAGCCGCACCCGGAATGACTTCCGCAGAGAAATGGAAACCGATGGAAAGAATGTTCCATTTGTATAATACTTAAAAAAAATACCAGAAACAACCATGAAACACACCAAGCAGTCCATCCTTTCGAAAGATGGCATCAGTTATCTTATACCTTTTATTCTCATTACCTCCTGTTTTGCGTTATGGGGATTTGCCAATGATATTACCAATCCGATGGTAAAGGCATTCTCTAAAATCTTCCGGATGAGTGCCACCGACGGGGCATTGGTACAGGTTGCCTTCTATGGAGGCTACTTTGCAATGGCTTTCCCGGCTGCCATCTTCATCCGCAAATATTCCTACAAAGCAGGTGTTTTGTTAGGACTGGGTATGTATGCTTTCGGAGCCTTCTTATTCTTCCCCGCCAAAATGACGGGTGAGTACTATCCGTTTCTGATTGCTTATTTTATTCTGACCTGCGGATTATCTTTCCTCGAAACAAGCTGTAATCCGTATATTCTTTCCATGGGAACGGAAGAAACAGCTACCCGGCGATTGAACCTTGCACAGTCTTTCAACCCGATGGGCTCACTTCTCGGAATGTATGTAGCCATGCAATTCATTCAAGCGAAATTGCATCCGATGTGTACCGAAGACCGCGCATTGCTTAACGACAGTGAATTTCAGGCGATCAAAGAAAGCGACCTTAGTGTCCTGATTGCTCCTTATCTTATCATCGGACTGGTTATCGTAGCGATGTTGCTTCTGATACGGTTCGTCAAGATGCCCAAAAATGGAGATCAGAACCATAAAATAGACTTTTTCCCTACACTGAAACGTATTTTCACCCAAACACGTTATCGTGAAGGTGTGATTGCCCAATTCTTTTATGTAGGTGCACAAATTATGTGCTGGACGTTCATCATTCAGTATGGAACCCATTTGTTCATGTCGCAAGGTATGGACGAGAAAAGTGCGGAAGTGTTATCACAGCAATATAATATTGTGGCAATGGTGATATTCTGTATCAGCCGTTTCATCTGTACATTTATTCTGCGCTATCTTAATGCAGGCAAATTATTGATGATTCTCGCTATCTTCGGAGGTATTTTCACTCTAGGAGCTATCTTTCTTCAAAATATCTTCGGACTCTACTGTCTAGTAGCAGTTTCCGCTTGTATGTCACTGATGTTCCCCACTATTTATGGCATTGCCCTGAAAGGCATGGGAGATGATGCGAAGTTCGGAGCTGCCGGCCTCATCATGGCTATCTTAGGAGGCTCTGTTCTTCCCCCGCTACAAGCAAGCATTATTGATATGGGAAAAATTGGCTGGTTGCCAGCTGTCAATGTATCATTCGTTCTGCCGTTTATTTGCTTCCTTGTAATTATCGGCTATGGTTACCGCACAGTGAAAAGAAACTGGTAGAATACATATCTAAAAATAGTGACGGTATCCCGACACGATACTGTCACTATCTCACTCAAATAGTGACGCCATCCAGCAGGGATAGCGTCACTATTTTTTTCCTTTACTTCCAATCATATTGGTGTTCTTCAATCAGAAAGAAGGTTATCTGGATAATGGAAAAATGGTACACCTCTTTCACTCTTTTGCCATCCTACAACAACAAATCGCTAACAAATCATAATTATAATTCACCATCTTTCTCCATAAACACACCAAACGACAACAAACGATTATCGAATATTCATAACATCATCCACTTGTTACAACTTATCAGTATTTTTACTTCGCAGGAACAAATCGTACTTCCTTTTTTATCTATATATGAGAAAATATAAAATGGTACTAATCAGGATATGCATTGATAGTACCGAATATACAACACGCTCTCCTCCATCAATATTTCCACGTGGTAAATAAAAACATTCAATAAACAAAAAATAGATCTATTTATCATTGTTGCTTGGAGGAAGTTCACCATTTCTCAAAGAATGATTCAAACTGTTAGGATTCAAGCTCTTTATATAGACTTTACTTTCAACTATCACTCCTCAAAATATAGATACTTATGAGTTTATAGTTTGAGTTTATGAATATACAACTATGAGATTATAGTTACATTGAATTTACTCTTTTATCCCAAACAAAAGAAATAGGTATATCTCATCTAAGTGGCGCTATTAAAACAAATTAAAATGAAATACTCAATAATAACATCCCCCCTCATTCCCATTGTCATAACTATACCTCTCATTTATCAGTTAAACCTTGTCACACTGTTTATCGCAGGTGGAATTTCAATTTATTGGATTCTGTCTTTCATCATTATACAAAAAGAAAAGAATTTCTTAAGAGAAGGGATTCGACATTTTATAGACTCTTTCGGGAATATCCGCACTCCAATCACATTGATTCATACCCCTCTGAAAACAGCATACAATGATCATTGTCCCAAAAGCGCCAAAAGGGAATTGTTACTGGCGATCCGAAATATAGATTGTCTCAACGAACATTTAACCGGCCTAATGAACTTGAAACAGTTATTCGTTCATTCCGGAAATGTGGACATCGCAGAATATGAATTGGGAAAGTTTATCAGGAACAAAGTCGATTCTTTAAGAGAACATGCCACCAACAATCAGATCAAACTGGAAGTAAAAGCTGAATTCGGGTATGCCAGTGTCTGGTTCGACCAAAGCAAGGTATCTCCAATTGTTGACAAATTCGTAAGAAACGCCATAGACCATGCCGGACAAAAGCAAACAATTATTCTGATTATTTCTATCAACCCCCAAAACTGGCAAATTAAAATAAACGGTTTCAAAAGCAGGAAGTGTTACAAATGCAAAAAACGTCAGCTACTCAAACGAGGAGAAGAACTTGAATATAGTTTTGCTAAAAGTATATTTTATAAGAAACTGTTAAGACTGTGTAAAGGCAAAATTATCATCAATCATTCCCAACATAGTATTCTATTAAGATTTCCTTTGAAATATGCACACAAAAGTATGTCAGAATATACTCCCATACAGTTCTCAATCAGTCAGGAAGAAAAAAAGATCGATTCTCTGTTTTGTAAAGAGAATCATAAAAGAGGGTCAGCCAAACCTACCGTACTCCTTGCCGACAGCAATTCAGACTTCAGATCTTATCTGGAAACACGCTTATCAGAACACTTTACTGTAAAAAGCTTCAGCAACGGCCCGGAAGCCCTGATATACATCAGAGAAGAATACCCGGACATCGTGATTTGTGACATGATGCTGCATGGAATGTATGGAAATGAACTTTCTTCAAGACTTAAAACATCCGGAGAAACCTCCATCATACCTATTATTCTTTACGGCTCATATCTGGATGGAAAACATCGGAACACAAGAGAGGCCTCTTTAGCCGATGTCTTTTTACACACCCCTTTTCATGTAGAAGATTTAAAAATAGAAATGAACGTTCTAATCAAAAACAGTCGTTTCCTTAGAAAATCATTCCTACAAAAAATATTCGGGGAACAATTCTTAAAAGTAAAAGAGAACGAAGTTCTGAATGAAAATAATTATGCATTCATCAATCGTGTGAAGGACTATATTCTAAAAAATATAGATCAGGAAAACTTGACTATTGATGAAGTCGCATCCGAGTTATATATGAGTAGAACTACCTTCTTCAATAAATGGAAATCACTGACAGGAGAAGCTCCTAAATATTTTATATACCGGATTCGCATGGAAAAAGCCCGTGAATTGCTAGAAAGCGGGAAATATTCTGTAAATGTGATTCCGGAAATGATAGGATTGAAGAATCTAAAAAACTTCCGTCAAAAATACAAAGAGTATTTTGGAATAACGCCAAGTGAATCCATTACGAAAAAACAATAATATGCCAAGTCTGTTATCTGCTGAAGGTGTGTCATAATGAATAATAAAACGCAGATTAACGCAAATTATCGCAGAAATAATTTTATAAGTCGTTGATTAATATATCAATATAATTGAAATAATCTGCGATAATTTGCGTTAATCTGCGTTTTGACTCTCAACAGCGTTCGTACAAAAAATGTTCTATTTTTATTTCTTTATGCAGTATTTCACAAATACCGGCATTTACTCTATGTACGTACACCTTAATTTTGAAAATTAATAATCTAATTTAAAACAGTATGAAAATTATAACTGAAATAAAAAAAGCTTGTTGTTTTAATCGTTTTGCTTTCCTAGTAATGTCATTAGGCCTGATAGCCACTTTTACAGCATGTAGTAGTGATGACGATTCTGATATTCCCGTATATTCACTTAAAGATGTGGAAGGTAATTATTCCGGTAATATGCTAACAGAAACTGCTCCATCCGTCAATCCACAAAACTATTCCTCCAAAGAAGAACAGCCGCAAGGAGCCACAGTTACCGCTGAAGTTAAGGACAATCAGATTATGATAAAAAAACTTCCGGTTGACGATCTGATCAAAAGTATCGTCGGTGATGAAATAGGTGAAGTTATCATTGAGACTTTAGGCGATATCGATTACAACATTCCTTATACCGCTGCCTTTAATGATGATAGCAAAGGCTCCATTCTACTTCAACTAAAACCTGAACCTTTGGAAATAAAATACACGATCCCTACCCAAGTACAAACAGAGGGAGAGGAAGCTCCTCAAATTACTGTAAAAGTAACCATAGAAGCGGAAGAAAAGGGTCAATATACATATAATGATAAAAAACTCTCCTTTGTAATCAAAGCCACCCAAGTGGAAGTAGAAGGAGAGCCGTTTGAAAACTTCTCGGCTACCACATTCAGTTTCGACATGGTCAAAAAGTAACTGATCGGATAAACTTTCCCACGTATTTTTATTAGGATGGGAATTGCTCAAAAAGAGTATGCCTGCACATAGCGCGCATACTCTTTTTTTATACCTTTGCGAAATAACCAACGACATGAAAATGACTACAACTGAAAACATCCGGAAAGAATTACAAGCATCAGTAGATTCTAAATATCAGGAATTTCATTCTTCCCTCCTCCCGGGAGCAAACAATATTCTCGGCGTACGCATCCCCCAACTGCGGACAATGGCCAAAGAAATTATTAAGAAAGAAGACTGGCATACATTTGTCGAATCAACTGATACGATTTATTATGAAGAAACAATGCTTCAGGGAATGATTATCGGACTGGCAAAAATGGAACTTGAAGAACAAATGAAATACGTAACGATGTTCGTTCCTCGCATAGATAATTGGGCTGTATGTGACATATTCTGCAGTGAACTGAAAACTGCCGTGAAAAGAGGAAAAGAAAACGTATGGCAATTTATCCAACCCTATCTGAAATCCTCTAAAGAATTTGAAATACGTTTCGGAATTGTGATGCTTTTCCATTATGTAGATGACGCGCATATTGATTCGTTACTGAAATATGCCGACTCATTCAATCACAACGCCTATTATGCACGCATGGCTATGGCATGGATGATATCATTGTGTTTTATCAAATTTCCCCAAAAGACAATGGAGTATCTGAAACATAGCACACTGGATAACTGGACTTACAACAAGGCACTGCAAAAAACAATCGAGTCATTCCGGGTAGATAAGGACACCAAGGACATTCTCCGAGAAATGAAAAGACGATAAATACCAAGCACGGCGAAATCCTGCTATCAGCATTCTGTTCACCGTGCTTCTTATTTCTTACCGTAGATACCGCTTTTATTTTCCACCTAATTTATTTTTTGTTTGCAATCCGGAGAAACACTAATTCCTCCTGACCTTTTTCCTTCTACTTCTACGTCTTTGTTGTTTCTGACGGTTATAACGCTGCCACTTCTTATAAATCATCCAACCACTCATCAATGCAACAACGACGAAAATAAGAATAGTGATACCCACTCCCAAATTATCTCCTTTAATACGCGACCAAATATCAAGAACTTCTTTTGTCTTATCGCCAAAATCACGAATCATGGCACATCGTTCCACCACTTTACGATCCGGATATTGTATTTTATCAATCTGTACGCTGTCTGCGCCCGGTCCAAAAAAGTAACTTAAATCGGAATAATAATGAAGAGTAGTGTCTATTTTCTCTTCTAGTATTTCGGGAGTGGCTATAGAACTTACATATCCGCAGAAATCCATATTACGCAAGGCAATATCCGGACGGCACATAAAGTTAATAAAATAACTAGCCGCTTCCGGATTTCTGGCATATTTCGGGATCACCCAACCGTCATACCAGATATTACTTCCTTCTTCGGGAACTTCATAATCCAAATCCACTCCTACCGCATTGGCCTCTTCAATCGCCCAGATTGCATCACCGCTCCAAGTCATATTCAGCCAAGCTTTATTTTTCGTCATCATTTCCTTGCCAAAGTCCGCTTCCCAGCCAGCAATGTTCGGTTTCAAGGCTTTTAAGTATTTTTCAGCCAACTCCATCGCACGTGGAGAATAGTCGTTCATCAACTCTTCCACTGTTACCGTTCCCTCCTTCAGTTCCTTTGCATGCGCATAGATCACGGCTGTTCCATAAGCATCACGATAACTATCCTTCATCAGGATCTTTCCGGCATACTTTTTATTCCAAAGGCAATCCCAGGACAGAGCTACCGAATCGGGCACATAAGCCCGGTTATACAGAATACCTGCCGTCCCCCACATATAACATACAGCATAGCGACTGGCTTTTTCACCTGGCTGACTCAATTTATTAATCTGCTTACGAATAAATGGAGCCACATTATTCATGTAATTGGGAGAATGTGCGAAATTCGTGTCGATAGGTAGCAACAAATGCTTCTTCAGCATACGCTCGATGATGTATTCCGAAGGACAAACAACATCAAAATCTTCATGCCCCTTTTCAATCTTCGTCAACATGATTTCGTTGATATCGAATGTCTGGTAAACGATACGGATGTTTTCACCGGTCTGTTCTTTATAATATGCCTGGAAATCCTCAAGTACACCTTCACCGATGTAATCCGCCCAGTTGTAGATTTTAAGAACCCGCTCACGAGGTTCACCGGAATTATAACACCCGGTCAAAGCCAATAAGAGCAGGATAGCAGGAATTATTCTTTTCATATTATTTACGTAGTAGCACATTTGATAGTCTATTAATCTTTTTTCTTCGTTTTTCCTGCCCGGTAATTGATTACAACCAATAACGCCAGTACCACGACAAAAATGATAGCCGAAAGCGGACGAAGTTCCGGGGTCAAACCTCCCTTGCGGGCATCGGCGTAAATATAGGTAGAAAGCGTTTCCAAACCTTGGTTACCGATAGTGAATACAGTAACGGCAAAATCATCAATGGAGAGTGTCAGTGCAAGCATAAAGCCGCTAATCATTCCCGGACGAATCTCCGGAATAATGACTTTCCATAAAGCCTGCATAGGAGTAGCTCCCAGGTCGAGGGCAGCTTCATAAATATTCGGATTCATCTGCTTCAAACGGGGCAATACACTCAAAACAACGTACGGGGTACAAAAAGTAATATGAGCAAGCACTACGGTTGTGTAGCCTTGTGTGATCCCCAGAGATACAAACAAAAGAAACAAGGATATACCGGTGATAATATCGCCGTTCAGAATAGGAATACTGTTCACAAATCCGATCGCTTTGCGTGAACGGGCTTTCAGATTGAATATACCGATAGCAGCGATGCTTCCTAATAACGTAGATGCCGTTGCAGCGAGTAGAGCGATAGTGATCGTATTAATCAATGCATTCATCAAAGAATGATGAGCGCCGGTAGTGAATAACGAAGAATAAAGTTTGGTAGAAAATCCCGTCCAGTTACCCAACACTTTCGCCTCTGTAAATGAGTAGATCACAATAATCACGATCGGAGAATAAAGCAAGAGCAGCAATATCCACAAATAAGTCTGTGCAAATATCTTCTTTACCATAGCCCGCCTCCTTCATTTGAGTTTTCCTTATCATCGGTGCTGAACAGGGAAGTAGCAGCTATCAATAGCAACATGATGAGCGAAAGTGCCGCTCCATAGTTCCACATACTGTTATTGATATTTTCCTGAATCGTCGTACCAAAGAGTTTGATGTTATTCATCGTCAGCAACTCGGCAATGGCAAATGTCGATATAGTCGGCATGAACACCATCATGATACCACTCATCACCCCCGGCATGGAAAGCGGAAGGACTGCTTTCAGAAAGACTTGCACAGGATTGGCTCCCAAGTCTTGCGCCGCCTCGATATAGCTATGATCCATCTTCTGCAAAGTGTTGTAGATAGGATAAATCATGAAAGGGATAAAGTTGTATACCATACCGAATATCAACGCTCCCTCGCCCAACGGCACACTGAAAAAGTCGAATAAGGCAACAGTGGCAAGGGTACGCACCAGAATATTTACCCACATCGGCAAAATAAACAGTACGACCATCGTCTTGGAACGGTTCAGCTTGCTGTTACTCAATATCCAGGCAGCAGGATAACCCAGTAAAATACAAACAAGGGTGGTAATAATGGCAATACCAATCGAATAGACAAAGGTATTGATTGCTTCGGGATGTTCGAAGAACTTCTGAAAATTGGCGAGTGTCAAATGACCGCTATCATCGGTAAAGGCATATACGACAATTAAGAACAACGGTATAATCACAAAGATCGCCGAAAAAATAATGTAAGGGAGAGTCCAACTCTTACGTGATGACAAAAAGACTATAAACCTCTTATTCACTTCCTTTCCTGTTAATCGGTTATTTTAACTATACGAATAGCATCTGGAGGGATGGTAATACCTACACGGTCACCATCGTCCCATACATCGTTCGTATCTACAAATACATTCTCGTCCCAATCTGACAATACAGTCAGATGATAATGGTCACCCTTGTAAAGGATGAATTTCACCTCACCCGTCAGCGTTCCGTCTTCTTCATTATCCTGAAGAATTACTTTATCAAAGTCTACTTCCACTTTGACATTCGTATCGAAAGCGATTCCTTCCACCGGAACACATTCAAAGTTACAGCCCAAGAATTCCACATGAGTAGCATCCAGCAATTTTCCTTCGAATGTATTGCAAACACGCTCTTTCTTCATGATATGAATATCGAAAGGTTTCACCAACAGACCAACTTCAGCCCCTACTTCAAAATGATGGTAATCCTGCACCAAGAATTCATATCCGCCGCACAACACCGTCATTTCATAATGCACTCCTTTAAAAATAGAAGTCTCCACCACTCCTACCAACTGTGCCATTTCCGAAACGGGGAAAATATAAAGATCCTCCGGACGAATGACTACGTCCACCGGAACATTCTCGCCAAATCCTTCATCCACACATTCAAACTCCGTACCGCAAAAACGTACGAGTTTATCATGAATCATGGTACCGTTGAGGATATTGCTTTCTCCGATAAAGTCCGCAACAAAAGCATTGATAGGTTCATTATAAATATCAATCGGCGTACCGATCTGCTGAATCTTTCCTTCACTCATCACGACAATCGTGTCACTTAACGTAAGTGCCTCCTCCTGATCGTGAGTGACGTACACAAACGTGATTCCCAAAGATTTATGCATTTCTTTGAGCTCCATTTGCATATCCTTACGCATTTTCAGATCGAGCGCTGCCAGCGGTTCATCCAACAACAACACTTCCGGCTCATTCACGATGGCGCGGGCAATAGCTACACGTTGTTGCTGACCACCGGAAAGAGAATCCACATCGCGGTATTCATAATCCGTCATGCCTACCATTTTCAAAGCAGCTTTCACCTTCTTCTCAATGGTCTGTTTCGGTGTTTTTTTCAGTTTCAGGCCGAAAGCGATGTTATCATACACATTCAAGTGCGGGAACAAGGCATATTTCTGGAATACCGTATTCACCGGACGCTTATGGGGAGGAGTTTGTGTTATTTCCATCCCCGAAATTCGGATTTCGCCTTCCGAAGCTGTCTGAAAACCAGCAATGAGACGCAACAACGTGGTTTTACCGCAACCGGAAGGACCAAGAATAGTCACAAACTCGCCCTTTTTCACGTTCAGAGTCACATCATCCAATGCTGTTTTATCGCCAAAGTACTTCGATACATGGCTCACCTCAATGATGGATTTATCTTCTTGCATATTCATACTAAAGTTTGGGCTGCAAAGGTACACATTTCTGCGGTTTCCACCTACGTGTTAATCTAATATAACAGTGTTTTTCGATGCCCGACAGAAAAAAAATCTATCTTTGCATAAATATTTATTCACCAATTTTACAAAAGCATGAAAAAGTTTACTTATTTAGTTATTGCAACGGCAGCGTTAAGCATGGTAGCTTGTACTGGCGGAAACAAAGCCGGATACACTATTACAGGTACAGTAGAAGGTGCAAGCGATGGTGACACCGTTTATCTTCAGGAAGCCAATGGTAGAAATCTGACCAAACTAGATACAGCCGTTATCACCAAAGGTACTTTTACCTTTGAAGGCACACAAGATTCTGTGGTTAGCCGTTATGTCACTTGTGAAGTGAACGGAGAACCGTTGATGATCGACTTCTTCCTGGAAAACGGAAAAATCAACGTTGCCCTGACCAAGAATAATGACGCTGTTACCGGTACTCCCAACAACGATGCATACCAGGAAATCAGAGCTCAAATCAATGACATCAGCAAAAAAATGAATGCCATTTATGAGGCAATGGGCGACACATCTTTAAGTGATGAGCAGAAAGAGGCCAAACAAAAAGAAGGTGCTCAGCTGGAAGAACAATATGACAAAGCAATTAAAGAAGGCGTACAGAAGAATATCACCAACCCGGTTGGAGTATTCTTGTTTAAACAAACTTTCTACAATAACTCTACGGACGAAAACGAAGCTTTGTTGCAACAAATTCCTGCAAATTTCCAGAATGACGAAACAATCGTAAGAATCAAAGAGATGACTGACAAGCAGAAAAAGACTGCTGTAGGCACTCAATTTGTTGATTTCGAAATGCAGACTCCGGAAGGAAAGACAGTGAAGTTGTCTGATTATGTGGGTAAGGGAAAAGTGGTATTGGTTGACTTCTGGGCTAGCTGGTGCGGTCCTTGCCGTCGTGAAATGCCGAACCTGGTAGAAACATACGCTAAGTACAAAGGCAAAAACTTCGAAATCGTAGGTGTATCTCTCGATCAGGATGGTGCTGCATGGAAAGAAGCAATTAAGAAGCTAGACATGACTTGGCCGCAAATGTCCGACCTAAAATTCTGGCAAAGTGAAGGTGCACAGCTTTATGCTGTAAACAGCATTCCTCACACTGTATTGATCGACGGTAGCGGTAAGATTATTGCTCGCGGTCTGCACGGAGAAGAGCTTCAAGCTAAAATAGCAGAAGCTGTAAAATAACAAATCCAAAGAAAGGCTTTTCCAAAGGCCTTGAAATTTATACAAGGCTGTCTCAAATATAAAATGAGACAGTCTTTTTTATTTGCAAGACTTTACGACCCACTCTCCAAACAGATAAAAAATTCAGCCCCTGTCATTCTCAAAGAATACAGGGGCTGAATGTATGTATGAAAGTGAGGGAGATATACTCCCCTACTTTTACTTAAGCAATTAGATAAACCAACGTACGTAGCAGAAGTCCTGACGGTGTGGAAGTTCCGGATTCTTCGGGAACATACGGTAAGACACCTTGAAACTACCTGCATTTGACAAGCTGTGTTTAACCTGGAATGTATACAAGTCGCCTTCTTTCTTGACTACACTGAACGGTTCTACAGAGTAAACATGTTGTTTTCCGTCTGCAGTTGTGTAAGTAGTAACCAATTCAAGTCCCACTGCATCATTCAAGCCTTTTTCATCGATAACGTAAGTAATAGTATATTCTTTTCCGCTTTCGATATCACCATTCTTCAGCTCTTCTACCTTGTCACAAGATACGATTTCAATAGAATCCCATTTAGCAACCACATCTTCTTTCCAAGCTGCGATTTCTTTTGCTTTTGCATTATCGTTAGCAGCCAAAGTCTGGAAACGTTTTGCCAGTTTACAATAGAACTTGCTATAGTAATCATCCAACTGACGCTTCATGGTATAATGAGGAGCAATCTGTGCGATAGAATTCTTCACCACTTTGATCCAGCCTTCAGAATATCCCTTCTTATTACGTGCATAATACAACGGAAGGATTTCAGTTTCAAGAATACTGTAAATAGTAGCAGCATCCAGCTGATCCTGATGTTCCTGATTCTGGTAAGTACGTTTTTCAGTCAACGCCCAACCTGCACCTTCACGGTAACCTTCCAGCCACCATCCGTCTAATACGGAGAAATTGACAACACCGTTCATCAAAGCTTTTTCACCTGATGTACCGGATGCTTCCAACGGACGAGTCGGAGTATTCAACCAGATATCAACGCCGGAAACCAGACGACGAGCCAGTTGCATATCGTAATTCTCGAGGAAGATAATCTTACCCAGGAATTCCGGACGACGAGAGATTTCAATGATACGCTTAATCAAGCCCTGGCCTGCTCCATCGTGCGGGTGAGCTTTACCTGTAAACAGGAATTGTACCGGATAATCAGGATTGTTCACGATCTTAGAAAGACGATCCAAGTCGGTGAACAACAAGTGTGCACGTTTGTAAGTAGCAAAACGACGGCCGAAACCAATCAACAATGCGTTCGGATTGATCTTATCCATCAGTGAAACGATACGAGAAGGATCTCCCTGGTTCTTCAACCATGTATCGCGGAATGACTTACGGATATAGTCAACCAACTTATTCTTCATAGTCATACGAGTCTTCCAAATCTCTTCATCGGGCACATTGTAGATAGCTTCCCAAATCTTAGGATTAGACTGATCGAACCAGAAGTTTTCGTTGAAATATTTAAAGTATAATTCTTTCCATTCTGTTGCACTCCAAGTTGGGAAGTGAACACCATTCGTTACATATCCTACGTGGCTTTCTTCCGGGAAATAACCTTTCCAGATAGAAGAGAACATTTCTTGAGAAACTTTTCCGTGCAGCCAGCTTACACCGTTCACTTCCTGTGAAGTGTTGCAAGCAAAAACAGACATACAGAAACGTTCGCCCTTGTCGCCCGGATTGTTACGTCCAAGATCCATCAAGTCATCCCATGAGATACCCATTCTGGAAGGATAACCACCCATATATTTGCCGAACAAACCTTCGTCAAAATAGTCGTGACCTGCAGGCACCGGAGTATGAACAGTATAAAGAGAAGAAGCGCGAACCAACTCAATAGCCTGGTCGAAAGTCAATCCAGTAGCTACATAGTCGCAGATACGCTGAACATTAATCAATGCAGCATGTCCTTCATTACAGTGATAAACATCTTTCTTGATACCCAGAGCTTTCAGAGTCAGGATACCACCGATACCCAACAAGATTTCCTGTTTCAAACGGTTTTCCCAGTCGCCACCATAAAGCTGGTGAGTGATAGGACGGTCGAATTCACTGTTCATTTCATTATCCGTATCAAGCAGATACAAAGAAATACGTCCAACGTTTACACGCCATACGTTTGCATGAACAAAATAATCAAGATAAGGAACATCAACTATCAACGGCTGACCATTGGCATCCATTACGCGTTCAATAGGAAGTTGACCGAAGTTCTGTGCCTCGTAGTTGGCAATCTGCTGTCCATCCATAGACAACGTTTGAGTAAAGTAACCGTAACGATACAAGAAACCTACCGCACACAAATCAACATTGCTGTCGGAGGCCTCTTTCAGATAGTCACCAGCCAATACGCCCAGACCACCGGAATATATTTTCAGGACGCTGCTCAAGCCATATTCCATGCTGAAATAAGCTATAGATGGGCGTTGCTCATCCGGCTTCACATCCATGTAATCTCTGAATTTCGTATAAACTTCATTCATTCTTCTTAGAATCACCTTGTCTTTTGCCAGCGCTTCCAGCTTCTCATAGCTCATACGTTCCAACAACAGTACTGGATTCTGTCCACATTCTTTCCAAAGTTCCGGATCTAGATCTCTAAACAGTTCAGTCGCTTCAAAATTCCATGCCCACCAAATGTTGCGTGCGATTTCAGACAACTTCTCCAACTCTTCCGGTATACGTGATTTCACAGTAACCTCTTTCCAGTTGGGAGTATTCACATTACTAACTTTGATTTTCATAATGTTTTCGTTTACTTATTGATAAATAATTTCTTCCTTAACTCAACTGACGTATCCTTGCCTTACGCAAAGCGATATCATAAGCTTCATAATAATATTGTATAAAGTGCTTCCATAAAGCCTGCTCTGCAACTTCAGCAGCACGCTTACGGATTTCCTTCACCTCTTTCTCTGTCTTATCCGCAAACAACGTAATCGTATCTTTGATACCATCCGCCACTTCCGAATAATTATAGTCCGAACGATGCAGCACTTCTACTCCATCATTAATGCCATGCTGGTTCTTCAGGCTGTTTACCCAGAGTCCGAATCCTGCCAGATCCGTAGTGATTGTCGGCACATGGAAAGCTACACTTTCCAGCGGAGTATATCCCCACGGTTCGTAATAAGAAGCATAAACACTCAAATCCTGCCCCAGCAATATATCATAATATTCTTTATTCATGATGCCATCACGACCATCCAGATAACAAGGAACAAAAATCACCTTTACCTTATCTTCCGGACGATTGCCCATTCCCAGATATTTCAACATGTCCAACACCTGGTCATGAGTCATATTATGCAGCCAATGAGTGATAAACGGTACTTCGAGGGGAGTGTCGAACTTATCTTTGCTCTTCAAACGTGCCTGCAAATCCTCGCGAGGCTCTCCCACCCAACCGGGTACATTGATGAATGCCAATACATTCTTATGCAGTTTCTTATCCCTGTTCAAGCGGTTTAATGATTCCAAGAAAACATCAATACCTTTATTCTTAAACTCATATCGCCCACTGGTTCCGACAATTAACGTATCATCATCCAGATTTGTTCCCAATAATTTATTGGCAACATTGAGCATCAAGGTACGTGCACGCTTACGCTTACCGGTAAATGTACTTCCTTTCGGCACAAAATCATCTTCAAAACCGTTCATCAGAACAACATCTGCCGGTTTATCCAGTAATTCCTTGCATTCATTATTGGTTATTTCACTCACCGTAGTAAAACAGTCTACATAATGTGCAGTCTGTTTCTCAATCGAGTGTTTCGATTGCATGTTCAGCTCCTGCGCCATCTGGTCGCCATTATAAGCAAACAGATAGTCATACAACGGCTTATGGTTACCGGCAATGGAACGACCGATAGACGTAGCATGGGTCGTAAAAATAGTAGCAACCTCCGGCACAGCTTCTTGTACATAAAGTGCTCCCATTCCAGTCATCCATTCATGTGCCTGATATACCACCTTATCCGTTTCCGTCAAGTTGTAGCGATAGAAACTCTCCACCACTCTTCCTGCGGCATAGGAAAACATAGAAGCCTCGTCGTAATCGCCATAGGCGTGCAACGAATCTACTTGATAACGATTCCACATTTCTGTGTATATATCGTCTTTTTTTTCAAAAAAAGGTTGGAAATCAACAAGAATGACTATGGGTTCACCGGGGATATTCCATCGTCCCACACGGACAGAAAGTTCGTCTTTCTCAAGCGCATGCTCTTTCCAGGCAGCACATAGGTTATCCGACTCGATGAATAGAGGGTTCTCTTTTCCTTGCCACACATCAGGACCTATGAAGAAAATTCTGTCGCGGAATTTTTCCTGTAATGTATTCGCCCGTGTCGACAAGACGGTATATATCCCTCCCACTTTATTACATACTTCCCAGCTGGACTCGAAGATATAATCGGGGGTTAATAAATCTTTTACCATATAATATATTAAAACTCTTTTTAGTATGCGAGTGCAAAAGTACACATTATTCTTTGAAAAATAATACTTTATACAAAAAATATGAGTTAAGAAGAAGAAAGAAACGTTGTCCTACAATGAAAAAAGAATATCCCCTTGCATATGCAAAGCTACATATACAAGGGGATTGAAAGTCCTTTATAGGAAATATTCTTGCTAAAAATTATGCAACGAGTGCGCTACCAATCAAGAAGGTTGCAGCCAAAGCAACGATTGCATAGAGTTCGGGGAATACGGCAAGGATCAACGTATTGCTAAATACATTGTGTCCCTGGCCGATCGCTGCGATACCATTTGCACAAACTTGTCCCTGGCGGATAGCGGAGAATAAAGCAACCAATCCCAGAGCAATACCTGCACCAAGCACTGCTGATGCCTGGATAGGTGTAATTTCAGGAGTCAAAATACCGAAGATTGTCTGAAACATGAAATAACCTGCAAAACCATAAAGACCCTGTGTACCCGGAAGAGCTGTCAATACCAGGAAGTTACCGAATGCGCTATCATTCTTCTTCAATGCTCCGATAGCAGCATTACCTGCAATAGTTACTCCGTAAGCACTACCGATGCCCGACAAACCAACCATAATCGCGATGCCAATGTAGGCGATAAACAAATTCATTTCCATAATCTTATTCTATTTTTTATTGTTTAATTCTTAAAATATTAATTCTCAATTTCTAATTTTTTATCTTCTAATTTTCAATTTCTGAACGGTTTGTACTCTTTGCCGCCTCCTTCATATCCGGAGTTCTTGAAGAACTCAACGAACGTCAGACGCATCGGGTGAACCATTGCACCCAGCACATTCATAAAGATATTGATGGCATGACCGATAACGAAAATCAGTACCATAACAATCGGGCCTGCTATTACATTATCCGGACTCATACCTACTGCCAGGCTGTTGAATACTCCCGCCAAAATACCTCCGGAAAGTCCGAGGGCAAACAGACGAACGTAAGACAATACATCGCCAAGCAAACCGGTGACCATATTATATGAATCCCATAATCCCAGTCCGATATTCAGGAAAACATTCTTTCCCGGACTGTTATAAAGGAAAATCATAGCAGCCGAAACACCCAGAATAACCAAATGTACTGTACTTCCCATCGGCATTACCTCCGGCAACAAAGCCGAAACTGCCATGGAAACCAGCAGGATGATCCATCCGATAGTTGCCACTGCATATTTGAAACCAAACTGAATGGTCTGATTCACCGCCTTCAACACCATACCGAATAGTATCTGAATAGCTCCCAATATCAACGATAATTGGAACATATCATTGTTATCCATCAAGACGGCATGTTTCAGACGTTGAACAATCGGCCAGTTCAAATCGTAGATATTCGCTCCGAAGAACGTACCTGTCAGCAAACCGCAGAAGAATGTTGAAACAGCCAATACCTGTATCAATGAAATGATCGACTTCATCGACGGAGTCACTTTCTTCGCCATCAACCGATAGGCCGTAGCTCCCAGGAACAGGAACACCCCATATCCGGAATCTCCCAGACAAAGTCCGAAAAAGACCATAAAGAACGGGGCAAAGAACGGAGTCAAGTCCAATTCATTATACTTCGGAAGCATATACAACTTACAGATCGGTTCGAACCAGGCAAAGAATCCCTTATTATTCAATCGAATAGGAACATTATCGCCCGGCATCGGATCGGTAATCTCATAATATACATGTGCGTCATTCAAGTAAGCCTCTATTTCCACTTGACTGAATGCAGGTGCCCATCCTTCAATTAACATCAGTTTGTCACCGGCAGTCTGTTCGGAACTTAACACCACCTTAGAGAACTCAATCTGGCTTTGCAGCTCTTTCAGAGCAGCCTTCAAGGAAGGAATTTCCGTTTCGGAAAGCGTAACCAGCTTCTTTTCATTCTCTTCAACGGCCTGTTCGGTCGTATTGTAAAGCGTTTCAAGGTGTGCCAAAGAGTATGCAGGTAATTTCGCCTGTTCTACATCCAAATCCACTTCCTGCCCGCCTTTCGTCAGAGTCACGAAGAATACTTTAGAAGAGATGCGGTTCACAATCATTGCATTGTATTCCGTTTCCCACTCTTCCTTGTAATTTCCTTCCGAACAGCTATAAAAACCGATTACATAACCGGCATTTTTCAGCTTCTGAACATTGTCCGGTTCAAAGTTGCCCCAGGCTTCCAGCGCTTCTTTCTCTTTGGCATAGCTTTGCAACTGCTGCGACAGCTTTCCATGCTCTGTTTGCAGGGCATCCACTTCGTCCAGCACTTGCATACCACGGGCAGCCGTTCCGCCTTCCGTAGCAATTACGGCATTCTTTTCATGCTTCTGATTCTGAAGCAACTTCAAGGTAGCCGCCAAGCGATTGGAAAGACGAATATTCTCCTGCAACTCCGTGTTATCGGCAGCCCCCTGTTGTTTCTCCACAATATGGACTACCCCAAGTTCACGCAGACTGTTCAGGAATTCTTCATACTCTTTGTGATAAACCAGGAATGTGAGTTTCTTCATTTTTGTAATCATGCCTCTACCTCCTTCCTTTTTTCTTGATGGGACTTCATGATCTTTTGCGAAGATTTCGACAAGTTTTCTTCATCTTCCATGAATCGTTTGATCTTTCGCAATGCATCCTGATAGCCCGGTATCTGCACCTTCTCAAAAAGGTTCACCTTTTGAGTGGTCTTTTTCCTTGCATGTTCTAACAAGTTCAGCTTGGCGAGCATAAATTCACGTTCAATTGCCGTATGAGCCAGCTCTTCCAATAGATGGATACCGTCGGCATACCATTTGGGAGCATTAAACATACTGTACGGACGTATCTCGAATTCTACATTTTCGAGCAACGGTACGCGCACACCCGCAATCTTTTTCACGCCAAGATGAACATCATTCACCTTTATTAATGAAGCGTCAAACTCATTCCAAAGGGCGAACATGGCTTCATAGGCTTGAATTTGTTGTTCCAGCCTATCCTCCAGATCGGCAGCTTCCGTTTTACAGCGTTTCACTTCCATGCGGAGGGCGCTTTCCTTATTCTTAATAATAGGAAGCGTACGCACCCGCACTTTCAGTTGCTTTTCGAGCTGCTGAAGAGAGGTTTTGTTATATTGAAACTTTATAGCCATCTCGTTGATTTACTAATTTAACAATTTACGATCAGACGATTGAAATTACTTCTTATAAACATATATAATCCGTCCACTATCATCCTAATAGCAAATCGTCTAATTGTCTAATTATTTTGTTTCGGCCAGTATTGATCCACCAAGTCTTTCTTGATATTCACTTCTTCCGGACGGAAATATTTACCGAACAAGCCCCAGGCAACGTCCAGCATTTCAGTAGTATCAAGATTGACATCAATAGCCAACAACTGATTGGAATAGTCCTTCGCAAAAGCCAACGTACGTTCGTCGTAGTTGGTCAGGTCGAAACCATTTTCCATCTTCGTCTTAGCGTTAGCGGCATCGGCATACAGACGTACAGCGGCATTCATCACTTGCGGATGGTCCTTACGTGTCTTCTTACCGGTTACCAGCTGTTTCAAACGAGACAATGAACGGAACGGGTCAACAATTACCTTACCGATATCACTATCACGACGCAGGAACAACTGACCTTCAGTGATGTAACCCGTATTATCAGGCACAGCGTGCGTAATATCTCCACCGGACAAAGTAGTCACCGCAATAATAGTGATTGAACCGCCGGAAGGGAACTGCACTGCCTTTTCGTAAATCTTTGCCAAATCCGAGTAAAGCGATCCCGGCATAGAGTCTTTCGAAGGAATCTGGTCCATACGGTTAGATACGATTGCCAACGCATCCGCATAGCTCGTCATATCCGTCAATAGTACCAGCACTTTCTCATTATTATTTACTGCAAAATACTCTGCAGCAGTCAATGCCATGTCCGGAATCAACAAACGTTCTACCGGAGGATTTTCGGTCGTATTCATGAAACTCACAATACGGTCCAGCGCACCTGCATTAGAGAACACATTCTTAAAGTACAGGTAGTCGTCATTCGTCATACCCATACCTCCGAGGATAATCTTATCCGTTTCAGCACGTAAAGCTACGTTTGCCATTACCTGATTAAAAGGCTGGTCGGGGTCGGCGAAGAACGGAATCTTCTGACCCGATACCAGTGTATTGTTCAAGTCGATACCGGCAATACCCGTTGCAATCAGTTCCGACGGCTGTTTACGTCGAACCGGGTTCACAGACGGACCGCCAATTTCCACTTCCTGTCCTTCAATGTCCGGACCTCCATCAATCGGATCACCGAAAGCGTTGAAGAAACGTCCGGCCAGCTGCTCACTCACTTTCAATGTAGGCGATTTGCCGAGGAATACTACTTCGGCATTGGTCGGAATACCCTCCGTACCTTCAAATACCTGCAAAGTGACATCGTCACCGGCAATCTTAACCACCTGTGCCAGTTTACCGTCCACAGTGGCAAGCTCGTCATACCCTACTCCTGTCGCTTTCAGCGAACAAGTAGCCTTGGTAATCTGAGTAATCTTGGTATATATCTTTTGAAAAGCTTTTGTTGCCATCTTTGATAATTAAAATTATAAATTAAAGATTATGAATTGACACTTCTTTCGGCAATCAATTCCTTCAGTTGTTTCTGGAATCCTTCATACTGTTCCGATTTAAACTTCGAGTAGTTCATCTGCTTACAGACATTAATCATCTTCTTGAAGTAATCCATTACTTCGTTGAAGTTATCAAAGTCAAATTCCGTATGACAGATGTCGATTATCATGTTCAGAATATCTTCCTGACGTTCCATCGGAGTTACCGCATCAATTTCATCAAAAGCATCCTGTTGCAGAATAACAAAGTCAATCAATTCTGATTTCCAGAAAATCACATGATATTCTACCGGTACACCATCATCACCGAGGATATTGATCTGTTCGGCAATTTCCTTACCGCGCTGTAAACGGGTTTTCAGTTCGTTTACCTTTCCAATCCATTCATCGTTGATATGACCTTTGATATACTCCTCAAATTCCGGGTATTCGATATATTTTGAATAAGAATCAATCGGATTCACTGCCGGATAACGTTTCTTATCCGCACGATCCTGCTCCAAAGCATAAAAACAACGAGCTACTTTCTTCGTATTTTCAGTCACCGGCTCCTTCAAGTTACCACCCGCAGGAGATACCGTACCAATAAACGTAATAGAACCCGTTTCGTCATTACTTAGTTTTACATATCCCGCACGACCGTAGAAGTTGGAGATAATAGCCGAAATATCCATCGGGAAAGCATCCGGCCCAGGCAATTCTTCCATACGGTTGGACATCTCACGCAAAGCCTGTGCCCAACGGGAAGTAGAATCCGCCATCAACAAGACTTTCAATCCCATGGAACGGTAATATTCCGCCAGTGTCATTGCTGTATATACAGATGCTTCACGGGCAGCTACCGGCATGTTGGAAGTATTCGCAATGATGATAGTACGTTCCATCAACTTACGTCCCGTATGCGGGTCTACCAGTTCGGGGAACTCGGTAAAGATTTCCACCACCTCATTAGCACGTTCACCACAAGCCGCAATGATAACGATATCCGCTTCCGCCTGTTTAGAGATAGCGTGCTGAAGCACTGTTTTACCAGTACCGAACGGACCGGGGATAAATCCCGTACCACCTTCCACAATCGGATTCAGCGTATCAATCACACGTACACCAGTCTCCAACAATTTGAAAGGACGCGGTTTCTCCTTATAATTCGTCATCGCACGTTTCACGGGCCATCTCTGAATCATAGTCACAGGAATATCATTTCCTTCTTCGTCTGTCAGGATAGCAATTGTATCTTCTATCTTATAATCACCTTCCGGCATGATTGTTTTTACGGTAGCCGTTCCTTTCATAGTGAACGGAGCCATAATTTTCAACGGCTGGAAGTTTTCATCCACCTGTCCCAACCATGCAGAAGCCTGCACTTTGTCGCCTACATTCGCCAAGGGTACAAAGTGCCATACACGTTCTTTATCCAACGGATATGTATATTGTCCTCTTTTGAGGAAAACTCCATCCATCTTGTCGAGGTCATTTTGCAGACCATCATAGTTTTTCGATAGCATACCCGGGCCTAATGTCACCTCAAGCATGTGTCCTGTAAATTCGGCTTCGGCGCCCACTTTCAGTCCACGTGTGCTTTCAAACACCTGGACATATACATGTGAACCTACAACCTTAATCACCTCCGCCATCAACTTATCGCCACCGGTCGAGATATAACAAATCTCATTCTGAGCTACCGGTCCATCAACGACGAGGGTCACCATGTTGGCAATAACGCCACTAACAGTTCCTTTTGTTGCCATATATTTTTTTTATTTTATTATCTGAATTCTGCAGGAATCTGCACTTCGTTCTTCAGCGATTCGATAATGCTTCTGAACAACTGATTACCTCTTTCCTTATCCAGTGAAATCCACCGTTCAATCATTTCCAGCTTCAGCAGGAAAGCGAAAATACGTTCGATAGTGAAATAGTCGAAGAAAATAGCATCCTCCATCCAATTCCACCGCAAAGCATCCAACTTCTTCTCACGCTCCACCAGTTCTGTAATCTCACTGATTTTCACTAACGATTCAAACACATCCACCTCACCGGACAATCCGAAATCGCGGGCACTCGATGTACGCAATGCTTCGCATACTTCCGTATCTCCCACAACGTTGGAAGCAATATCCCATTTGAATTTACGGCTAGTAAATGCAACAAGAATATTATTGATGTTCAGGTTGAATTCAAACCAGGCAGAAACGAACTTATTCCCACAGTTCATCGCATACTCATAATATAGAGCAGCCAGATGATCCTCGTGTAAAACCGTACTTTCAGCCGGAGTATTCAGATAATCAGTAATAAAAGTGGATAGATAGACCGGAAATTCTTTAGGACTGATTTCTCCGCCTTCTCTCAGAATAGAAATATATTCAGAGAGTTCTTCAGCAGAGTAGTTTCCCCGTTTGTCGATTTCCGCTTCTTTATCTTTGAGAAGTTTCAGCACATTTGCATTATCAAACTTCAGATAAAACAAGTCAATCAACTTCTGGTCTGAAGCAGACAATCCATCGTAGATTTCAGTTTTAAAATCGGCTACTGTATAGCTCAGTTTGCTGTCTTCCAGCGAAAGTTCCGGCAAACCTGCTACCAAGTAATAGTACTTACTACTCATAGTCGCTTCTTTTAAAATAGCATTTCTACTAATTGAGGACGCAAGAACGCTTTGAAGTAATTCATGAATTCTTCTTCTCCGAAGTTCACCTTATACGAACCGTCCGCCGGAGAAACAGTGAACAGAGTTTTGATACCATTTACTTGCTGAATGGTCACTCCCTTGTCTAATAAAGCTTTTGCATGAGCTGCAAAATACTTTTTCAGTGATTCCGCATCGGCTGTTGAGATGACGATAGGCTCGTCTACACTCCATTTGGATGCCAATGCTACGATAAACGCATTCAGATAATCTTTATCCTGAGCGAAATCTTTCACAGAAGCGGTTATCAACTTGTCAGTTACCATCGTAGCCACCTCAGATTTGAGTGCGTTCACAGCCTGACCGGCAAATAGTTTTAACTCTGATTTAGTATTCTCTGCCAACTCATCAGCAGATTTACGAGAGGAGTTTACAATTGATTCTGCCTCCTTGCGGGCATCCTCAATGATTTTCTTAGCTTCTTCCTGAGCATTCGCGATAAGTCTCTGCGCTTCCTCGTTTCCTTTTTCCACGCCTTCACGATAAATCTTATCGGTCAACTCTTGAATTTTGTTTTCCATATTAACAGGAGAATTTAGTATTATTACTATATTAACTTAACTGTGTGTCCTTTATCTGATTCTCGCCAAATTTACAAAAATCAATTTGATAAAAAAGAGAAAGAAGAAAAGAAAAAGAACCGTTTGCGAAAAAATCACAGTCCTACACCTATTTTGTTCCGATTTAGTCCTTTTCCTATTACTAAATGACACATTTACCGGATTTTTCAAGCCGGTAAACAAATATAAGAAATCCAAAAGACATTTGGAAACATGTAGATACTTAAAACGGCAAATGGGATATTAATACAAGATTAAATAACAAAGGCTATCGGTATTTCACCAAATTCATAAAAAACAGGAAAACAAGCTGGCGGAAGTTGAATATTGATAAAAACAGAAGTGATAAAACACAGAAAGCCCCTTGATTCATTTTGAATCAAGGGGCTTCTTAAAAACGGCGGCTACCTACTCTCCCACTGTTACGCAGTACCATCGGCGTGACGAGGCTTAACTTCTCTGTTCGGAATGGGAAGAGGTGGAACCCTCGTGCTATAACCACCTGAATAAGGTTATGACATGATGAAAAGTAAAATCCTAGTGTCTAGAAAGCTAAACGTATATACCCAACCGGTACATGTTCGAAAGAAAGTGAACGGGCAATTAGTAATGCTCGGCTTTGATGTTACCACCTTTACACCTGCATCCTATCAACGTCATCGTCTTTGACGACCCTAAGAAATCTAATCTTGTGGCTGGCTTCGTACTTAGATGCTTTCAGCACTTATCCAATCCCGACTTAGATACCCAGCAATGCACCTGGCGGCACAACTGGTAAACCAGCGGTCAGTCCAACACGGTCCTCTCGTACTAGTGTCAGAGCCACGCAAATTTCATACGCCCACGATAGATAGAGACCGAACTGTCTCACGACGTTCTGAACCCAGCTCGCGTGCCACTTTAATGGGCGAACAGCCCAACCCTTGGGACCTTCTCCAGCCCCAGGATGTGACGAGCCGACATCGAGGTGCCAAACCCCTCCGTCGATATGAGCTCTTGGGAGGGATCAGCCTGTTATCCCCGGAGTACCTTTTATCCTTTGAGCGATGTCCCTTCCATACGGAAACACCGGATCACTATGCTCTAGTTTCCTACCTGATCGACTTGTCTGTCTCCCAGTCAAGCGCCCTTATGCCATTACACTCTACGGACGGTTACCAATCGTCCTGAGGGCACCTTTAGAAGCCTCCGTTACACTTTTGGAGGCGACCACCCCAGTCAAACTACCCACCAAACAGTGTCCTCGTTTCTACGAGTTAGAACTCAAATAATCAAAGGGCCGTATTTCAACAGCGACTCCACAAATACTGGCGTACCTGCTTCAAAGTCTCCGGCCTATCCTACACATCAATTACCCAAATTCAATGTTAAGCTATAGTAAAGGTTCACGGGGTCTTTTCGTCCCATCGCGGGTAATCGGCATCTTCACCGATACTACAATTTCACTGAGCTCACGGTTGAGACAGTGTCCAGATCATTACACCATTCGTGCAGGTCGGAACTTACCCGACAAGGAATTTCGCTACCTTAGGACCGTTATAGTTACGGCCGCCGTTTACTGGGGCTTCAATTCAATGCTTCTCTTGCGATGACATCTCCTCTTAACCTTCCAGCACCGGGCAGGTGTCAGGCTGTATACGTAATCTTTCAATTTGGCACAGCCCTGTGTTTTTGTTAAACAGTTGCCTGGACCTATTCTCTGCGCCCAACTCTCGTTGGGACCCTTTATCCCGAAGTTACAGGGTCAATTTGCCTAGTTCCTTAACCGTGAATCACTCAAGCGCCTTAGTATATTCAACCCGACTACGTGTGTCCGTTTACGGTACGGGTACCTTAAAGATTAAGTTTAGCGGATTTTCTTGGGAGTATGTTTACACGCACTATTACCTTGTTCCGAAGAACGCGGTATACTATCAGGTTCGACTCTTATCCTGGATTTGCCTGGGATAATCAACATCTACACCCTTCAACGGACTATTCCGTCAGTCCGCGGCGCTGTCACTCCTCCGTCTCCACGTCACTCTTTAAGGTAGTACAGGAATATTAACCTGTTCTGCCATCGGCCTCACCGTTCGGCTGAGCCTTAGGACCCGACTAACCCTGATCCGATTAGCGTTGATCAGGAAACCTTAGTCTTTCGGCGAGGGGGTTTCTCACCCCCTTTATCGTTACTTATACCTACATTTGCTTTTCCACACGCTCCAGCAAAGCTCACGCTTCACCTTCGACGCAGAGTGGAATGCTCCCCTACCGATCCTTACGGATCCCATAGCTTCGGTAAATTGCTTGATGCCCGATTATTATCCACGCCAAACTCCTCGACTAGTGAGCTGTTACGCACTCTTTAAATGAATGGCTGCTTCCAAGCCAACATCCTAGCTGTCTTAGCAATCTGACTTCGTTAGTTCAACTTAGCAATTATTTGGGGACCTTAGCTGATGGTCTGGATTCTTCTCCTTTAGGACATGGACCTTAGCACCCATGCCCTCACTCCTGGGATCGAACTACTGCGCATTCGGAGTTTATCAAGACTTGATAGGCGGTGAAGCCCTCGCATCTTATCAGTCGCTCTACCTCACAGTAGTAATTCCCAAGGCTGCACCTAAATGCATTTCGGGGAGTACGAGCTATCTCCAAGTTTGATTAGCCTTTCACCCCCACCCTCAGTTCATCCGGAAGCTTTTCAACGCTTATCGGTTCGGTCCTCCAGTTAGTGTTACCTAACCTTCAACCTGACCAAGGGTAGATCACTTGGTTTCGCGTCTACTCCTTCCGACTAATCGCCCTGTTCAGACTCGCTTTCGCTTCGGCTTCATGTCTTAAGACACTTAACCTTGCCGGAAAAAGTAACTCGTAGGTTCATTATGCAAAAGGCACGCCGTCACTTCTTACAAAGCTCCGACCGCTTGTAGGCGCACGGTTTCAGGGACTATTTCACTCTTCTATTCGAAGTGCTTTTCACCTTTCCTTCACAGTACTGGTTCGCTATCGGTCTCTCGGGAGTATTTAGCCTTACCGGATGGTCCCGGCAGATTCACGCAAGATTCCTCGTGTCCCGCGCTACTCAGGATACCACTACGCTTCGTTTAGCTTCGAATACCGGACTATCACCGTCTATGGTCCCATTTTCCAAAGGGTTCTTCTCACTAAACTTCTTGCGATGTCGTGGTCCTACAACCCCAATATTGCCGTAACAACATTGGTTTGGGCTAATCCCCGTTCGCTCGCCACTACTAGGGGAATCATTATTATTTTCTTTTCCTACAGGTACTAAGATGTTTCAGTTCCCTGTGTTAGCCTCTTGCTATGCAAGATGTCATTCCTTCAGAATGACGGGTTGTCCCATTCGGAAATCTTCGGATCAAAGGTTATTTGCACCTTCCCGAAGCTTATCGCAGCTTATCACGTCCTTCATCGCCTCCGAGAGCCAAGGCATCCGCCATGCGCCCTTGCTTACTTTCTTTCAAACTTCTTAAATTGAAAATTGAGAATTGAGAATTAAAAAATAATACTCAATGACAATATCAATCACGTACGGTTTGATATATACTTTTAGCTCTTACTAAAATTTTACTTTTTGTACATCATGTCAAAGATCGTTTCTCTTTTCAGAGATGGTGGAGAATAACGGATTCGAACCGTTGACCCTCTGCGTGCAAGGCAGATGCTCTAGCCAGCTGAGCTAATCCCCCAAGAGGTTATCAAGAATTGCTGCATTCCGCTTACGCGTCATTCCTTCGTTCTTGAGCTTGGTAGTCCCAGGCAGAGTTGAACTGCCGACCTCTACATTATCAGTGTAGCGCTCTAACCAACTGAGCTATAGGACTAGTTCAACCTTGTCTACCTGTATGTTAGACTCGGCTTCTTTTTTCTCTTGTTTATCTCTATCTATACTTCTATAGATGGTTGATCTATATATTATAAATAAACAAGTACCAGTAGTACAAAAAACAGAACCTTTAAAGTCTATAAGTGGCTGTCACGTTTAGGTGACAGTTACGACATCGCTCCAGAAAGGAGGTGTTCCAGCCGCACCTTCCGGTACGGCTACCTTGTTACGACTTAGCCCCAATTACCAGTTTTACCCTAGGACGCTCCTTGCGGTTACGTACTTCAGGTACCCCCGGCTTTCATGGCTTGACGGGCGGTGTGTACAAGGCCCGGGAACGTATTCACCGCGCCATGGCTGATGCGCGATTACTAGCGAATCCAGCTTCACGAAGTCGGGTTGCAGACTTCGATCCGAACTGAGAGAGGTTTTTGGGATTAGCATCACGTCGCCGTGTAGCTGCCTTCTGTACCCCCCATTGTAACACGTGTGTAGCCCCGGACGTAAGGGCCGTGCTGATTTGACGTCATCCCCACCTTCCTCACATCTTACGACGGCAGTCTCTCTAGAGTCCTCAGCATGACCTGTTAGTAACTAAAGATAAGGGTTGCGCTCGTTATGGCACTTAAGCCGACACCTCACGGCACGAGCTGACGACAACCATGCAGCACCTTCACAAATGCCTTGCGGCTATATAGTTTCCTACATATTCATTTGCAATTTAAGCCCGGGTAAGGTTCCTCGCGTATCATCGAATTAAACCACATGTTCCTCCGCTTGTGCGGGCCCCCGTCAATTCCTTTGAGTTTCACCGTTGCCGGCGTACTCCCCAGGTGGAATACTTAATGCTTTCGCTTGGCCGCTTACTGTATATCGCAAACAGCGAGTATTCATCGTTTACTGTGTGGACTACCAGGGTATCTAATCCTGTTTGATACCCACACTTTCGAGCATCAGTGTCAGTAACAGTCTAGTGAGCTGCCTTCGCAATCGGAGTTCTTCGTGATATCTAAGCATTTCACCGCTACACCACGAATTCCGCCCACCTCTACTGTACTCAAGACTGCCAGTTTCAACTGCAATTTTACGGTTGAGCCGCAAACTTTCACAACTGACTTAACAATCCACCTACGCTCCCTTTAAACCCAATAAATCCGGATAACGCTCGGATCCTCCGTATTACCGCGGCTGCTGGCACGGAGTTAGCCGATCCTTATTCATATGGTACATACAAAATTCCACACGTGGAAAACTTTATTCCCATATAAAAGAAGTTTACGACCCATAGAGCCTTCATCCTTCACGCTACTTGGCTGGTTCAGGCCTGCGCCCATTGACCAATATTCCTCACTGCTGCCTCCCGTAGGAGTTTGGACCGTGTCTCAGTTCCAATGTGGGGGACCTTCCTCTCAGAACCCCTATCCATCGTAGTCTTGGTGGGCCGTTACCCCGCCAACAAACTAATGGAACGCATCCCCATCGATAACCGAAATTCTTTAATAAAAATATCATGCGATATTCGTATACTATCCGGTATTAATCTTTCTTTCGAAAGGCTATTCCAGAGTTATCGGTAGGTTGGATACGTGTTACTCACCCGTGCGCCGGTCGCCATCTCTTCTATTGCTAGAAGAATGCTGCCCCTCGACTTGCATGTGTTAAGCCTGTAGCTAGCGTTCATCCTGAGCCAGGATCAAACTCTTCATTGTAAAAGTATTTTTTATCATCGGTTAAGATGACTTTTTTGCTCTGTTCAGGACGCCGTAAATTTATTGACCTTATTCAAATACCTATTAGTCTTAACTGTATCGCTACTGAATAAGACAAGTATTGACGGTTCTATTTTTTTACTTGTACTACTTGTATTGTTTATCAATATTTCAAAGAACTTGTTGCTTTCGTTTTAAAAGCGGGTGCAAAGGTAAGGGCTTTATTTTTAACTACCAAACTTTTTCGGAAGTTTTTTTTCAGTTTTTCTTTTTACTCGATTTCTCTGGCTCTCTATGCGAAAGGGAAAGAATGTATGAAAGAATAACTCTTGCCTATTTTCTTTGCGAATCGGAGTGCAAAGATAAGAACTTTATTTATTATAATCCAAACTTTTTCGGAAGTTTTTTGTTCTTTTCTTTAAGTAAGATTCCGCTTTTTCACTAAGTCAATTTATCAAGGCTTTCTTCTCTTGGAAAGCGGGTGCAAAAGTACGCCCTTTTGGTATACACTCCAAATATATCAAACTATTTTTTCTAATTATTTTTGAATACATTTGCTAAAGTGCTGATGCAGAACGATGTTGTAGAACATATTTTTTAAGCATGGGTGGGGTGTGCGCGGAAATGACGAGAGGGCTACACATTATTATATCACACGCGGGCGCGTAGGTGCGCCGGGGAGCAGTTTGCGTTAGGGAGCAATTAAAGAATCAGTTCATTAAAATTAGAGGAAAGAAAGATAGATATAAGAGATAGTGGTTTTATAGTGGATTCCATTCCTTAGTTTGATTCATTAATATGATACTTGTGTGAGAATGATACGTAGAATCTCTTCGGTTATTGAAAAGGATTTTTTGTTTTCATTTTTCATGTTCTCATAAGATACATAATAATCAGCTGTAAATCAAATAGATAACACTATGAGAAATAAAAGAAAAAAGGGTATTTCTCATAGATTTTCCATGATTTAGTTCATAAAATCACGCATTTCTCATAGGGTTTAAACCATTTCTCATCTTATTCTCATACTCCGTCTATACATTTTACTCATTTCTCATACAGTATAACTGTAGTTTTTCCAGACTTTTGCCGAATTTACGATTCCCCCTTTCCTTCTTCGGTTTTATTAAGCAACTTCTTGCTATTTAATGCTTTCCTGTATGTTATTTACCTTATACCTTTATGTTTTTTCCTAATCATTGTTATTTCTTCCTACCACTATTCGTATCGTTGCACTCTAGTGAACAGATCGTTGCACTGGAGTGAACGGTTCTATCCACTCCAGTGCACAGACCTTTCCACTTTAGTGGAACGATTCAGATACCGGTAGGAAAACATGCGAATACCTACTCCATACACTTCCAGAAACGCCTTATAATATATTATTAATCAATACAGAACTGAATATGTAGCATTAAATCTATTACAAAAGCCTCTTTGACCTACGAAAGATTATGAGAAATGCCTTGAAAAGCTATGAGAAACACCTTGTTTTGTGCACAAAATGCTGGTAATACTATGAGAAATACCATTTCCTATTTTATTTCTCATAGTATTACATACCTGATTTACAGAAGATTATTACGTGTGTTATGAGAACATGAGAAATGAAAACGAAAAATCATTTGCAGAAACCCATGATTTTATGGATAGTTCTACACAAAATCATGGACAGTGCTTAATATGATTGACTATCAACTGCTTTTACAGAGATTGCCTATCGTTTATTCAGGATGTACTTCAGTGCCCTTCACCGGTTGATCCGAATAAGTCACATACTCAAACGATCGCAAAATATATCTCTCATCCGATTTATTCACTTTGACCGTTACCGTGTGCTTTCCTTTCGGTAATTGGTATCTCCAGAATAAATCATTCTTTCTATTTCTAAAATCAGTAGGGAAATCAGATCTTTCTATTTCTTTACCATCAAGAAATAAAGTAGCATACACTTTTCCATCAGGAAACTCTGTACTCTTTTTGACGGCTTCACCCCTCAAAACGAAACCTGTCCCTTCGAAATCAAATGAGATTTCCTGTATATCATCGTGATTAAAACTAACTTTTTTAGCAGGATATATCCCTTCGAAACAGACTTCTAATCTTACAGTTTCCGGTTTTTGCACTTTAATAACGACTTGTTCATTGTCTACCTTTCCAGCATTTCTTTGAATCATTTTCAGAGAATGTCTGTAACTCATATCATAAACAGTATTCAATGACATAGAAGTACCTTTAATAATTATATCCTCTCCACCTTTCAAGCCTTTCATCCAATAATCGGGTATATTACTATAACCATGCATCGTTCCTAAAATACCTCCGGCAGTACAAGGATTGCAGTCCGAATCCTGCCCTGCCCGAGTTGATATTTCCAATGTTTTAGTAAAGTTTCCATTTCCATACAATAATCCTAAAACAACATAGGCAGCATTAATACGAGCATCACAATCAAGAGGACTAAATGCCCCTTCAGGACTACCTACATCATCAGTATGCTTCTTCTCCAATTCGAACCATGTTTGTTTCCAATCGTTCGGATATTGCTTATGCCATTTGATCAGATCCGCTATACACCGATAAAATTTACTTTCACGTGGAATTGTTTTTAAAGCTTCTGTAACAATAAACTCGATGTCATCAGATACAAAAGCCAAAGAATACATTGCTCCTATATATACACCTCCATACCAGCCATCTCCATAACTCATGATATGCCCTACTTTATCATTAATTGCAGAAGCAGAATTAGGCATCCCCGGGCACATTAGTCCAGAAAAGTCAGCCTCAATTTGATAGTCAATATTATCTGCATGCGGATTATTCAGCCAATGTCCGGATTCCTTAACCCCATGCATAATATTATAACGTGCTGCTTGATTAGCCCCCCATAGATTATAGTCTGCATAGGCCAAAGCATGCGCAAAAGAATCAACAGGTGCATCAAGCCCTACATTCTCCAGAACATCCATAAACGTTAAATTAACATATAAGTCATCATAGAGATCAGGCCATACTCTCATTGTTTCTTTTACATATCCTTCATGCCACGGAATTGTGTAACAATCCTGAATTAAAGTTCCTTGATAACGAAACTCTGTAATACTTCCGAAAGTCACTCCAATAGTTTGACCAGCCCATCCTCCCTTTATTTTATCCAATAAACGAGCTTTCGTCATGGTAACAGTTGAAGGCAATTTTGAAGCCCCACTCACCCAAAGAGGTATAAACGACAAACATAGATAAGTTATAAAAATCTTGATATTCATTTCTTTTTCGTTTTATTAGTTAATAATTTTTTAAGTAACTGTTCAAAATTAATTTTACAAATATGAATAATTCACGAATAAGTTCGTACCCACAGACGCCAAGGCCCTGTTCGTACAATAGAAAAGCGAGTCCGTAGTCTCGTAATCTATCGGTCTTATCCATTTACCCTTAAGTATACGCCAAAGAATCTCGGCAGGATTAAGTTCTGGAGAATAAGGTGGAAGATAGAAGAGGAACAATCCTCTTTTCTCCCAAATTTTCCTCAGTTCTTTAACTTTCCGATTTCTATGAACAGAAGCATTGTCCAAGACAATTACAGTCTTCTTCGTTACATTGAAAGAGAATCTGTCAAGATAGTCCACAATCTTGTCTGCGTTGATGGACTCTTTTGTGGTAAAGCCTTTATATTGGTTCCTTTTGGTAATCATGCCAAAAATATTAAGCCGGGCAGCTTTCTCGGATGGGATGTAAATATCCTCATTCTTGAATTGCCAGCCATATGGAACATAACCATTTGTACAGACATGACTTTCGTCGGCATAATATAGCACAAGTTCTCCTTTGGAATCAAGTTCTTCAAGTTCTTGCAACTTCTCTTTCTTGTATGCGTAGAGCTGCGGTGAGGGTTTGCCCCTTGGGCGTTTTCTTATACGCTTATATCTTGCACCAATGTTTCTAAAAAACGTTTGAAAGTAATATCACTGGCTTCTTTACCAGTCGCATTCTGCCATGCTTCACGTGCTTTGGACACACTCTGACGGTCTTCCTCAATTGCCTTGCGGACTGCTTCTTCATCAGAACAATCCATAATAGGCTTTCGCCCCTGACCAGGACGTGTCTCCAAGCCTTTGATGCCATTTTCTTCATAACGTTTTACCCATGTGTAGACAGTAGGTACTGTTACCTCAAGCATTTCTGCTATTTGGGGAGCTGATTTACCTTCTGACTTCAGCAATATGGATTTGCATCTGATACGAAAACTATGAGTAGGGCCATTATGATAGCCTTTCTCTAATTTGAGGCGATCAACCTCTGATAATTCAAGTACTTTTATTGGTTTCATAATTCTATTTTTTCTATAAAACGGAAAATGAACCATATTAGTACTGATATATATAAATAATTTAGATCACCTACTTATCAAAATAATGCACCAATATTGAGCAGATACATTTTTTGTACCTACAAATCATAAAGAGCTACTCATTTACAGTCTATCCGTATCTCTTCTAATTCCCCAAAATGGCTTACAAGTATCTGTCCTATTATTCAGCCTTAAAGCATTTAATTTGTACGTCACGAGAGTTCGGTCCCACCATTACCTCAAACTCTCCAGGTTCATACACATATTTCAATTCTGAATTATAAAATTTCAAGTCAGCAGTAGTGATGACAAATTGCACATCACAACTCTCTCCCTTTTTCAGAAATACACGTTTAAAACCTTTCAGTTCCTTTACAGGACGGGCTATCTCTGCATATACGTCATGCAAATAGAGTTGAACTGTTTCATAGCCATCATAATCACCTTTATTACTCACAGTCACAGACACCGTCAATTTTCCATTAGCAGATAAAGTATCTGAACTCAACCGCATATCTCCATAAATAAAATTGGTATAACTCAGACCATATCCGAAAGGATAAAGAGGTTCGTTACTTATATCAAGATAGTTGCTGGAATAACGATTAAAAACATTGCTATCCGAATCCGGACGTCCTGTGTTCAAATGATTATAAAATAACGGTAATTGTCCTACAGAACGAGGGAAAGTCGTTGTCAACTTACCACTCGGAGTTATTTTACCAAACAATACATCTGCAATAGCATCACCAGTTTCACTACCCCCAAACCATACATTTAATATAGAATGAATATGTTCATTCTCCCAATTCAAGACCAACGGACGTCCCGTAAACAAAAGCAATACAACAGGCTTACCTGTCTTTACCAAAGCTTTTAGCAAGTCTCTCTGGGCATCGGGAATCCCAAGTTCCGTACGTGAAGCCGACTCACCACTCATCTCGGCACATTCGCCCAAAGCAGCAACAATGATATCAGCACGCAAAGCCGTACGAAGCGCATCATCCAATAATTGTTGATTATCACCACGCTCCAAAGGTCGTATTCCGACAGCTCCCCTTTCAAGGTTCTCATCATAATAGATATTACTTCCTTTGGCATATAATATTTCAGCCTCCTCACCCACTGCTGAACGTAGCCCCTCCAACAAAGTAGCATGACGGGAAGGAGTACAGGTCATACTCCACATTCCACACATATTGTTACGAGCATCAGCCATAGGGCCTATCAAAGCAATCCGTCCTTTTCGTTCGAGCGGAAGCAAATTTCCAGTATTCTTTAGCAGAACAAACGTTTCTGCAGCTATTTCACGTGCAGCGGCACGGTGATCCTCCGTATAAAGCACCTCCTTCGCACGTAAAGTATCACAGTATTTATATGGATCTGAGAAAAGGCCCAACTTATACTTTGCCTCCAACACACGTCGACAAGCAACATTGATCTGTTCCTCAGTAATCATTCCTTCTTGCAAAGACTCTTCCAAGGTATTCAGAAAACCACAAGAAACCATATCCATATCTGTTCCTGCCTGTAAAGCACGTATGGAAGCCTCCTTCAAAGGAGCTACTCCATGGGAAGACATTTCAGCAATGGCATTATAATCCGTCACCAACAAACCACGAAATCCCCATTCATCACGCAGCAGATCGGTAAGTAACCATTTATTAGCCGTAGCTGGAATACCATCTACCAAATTAAAGGAACTCATCACACTGCCGGCACCAGCCTCAACAGCTGCCCGATAAGGAGCAAGATATTCATTATACATACGTTGCCGACTCATATCAACCGTATTATAATCCTGACCTGCTTCAGAAGCACCATAAAGTGCAAAATGTTTCACACAGGACAAAATTTCATCTTTCCCTTTCATGTTGTCTCCTTGATAACCGCGTACATATGCTTTTGCCAACAACGAACCCAGATAGGGATCCTCTCCGTTGCCTTCGGCAATACGTCCCCAACGGCTGTCACGACAAATATCGACCATAGGACTAAATGTCCAACTGATACCATCAGCACTAGCTTCAACGGCAGAAATACGAGCCATACGTTCAACAGCCAACGTATCCCAGCTACAAGAAAGTGCCAAGGGAATTGGAAAAATCGTTTCATAACCATGTATAATATCAGCACCAACCAATAAAGGGATTTTCAAGCGGCTTTCCTCCACGGCTAAACGCTGTAAAGCATAAATCTTACTCACACCCTTTATATTAAAAAAACCACCAATTTCCTGTTTACGGATCATATCTCCAAGTTCACCATTCATTACAGAACCAGTCACAAGATCACCACCGGAAGGCAAATTCAACTGACCCAGCTTCTCACGGAGCGTCATTTGGTTCAGCAGATCTGTGACAAAACGGTCCATTTCTGTATCTTTACTTTTGTTAGATTGCGAACAGGAAAAGAACATACATCCACACAAAACATAAAATACAAGATTCCTTATTTTCATATATCTTTTTGGCTATTTGATTATTTATTTGTTTTTTCTTTCCATATCACTACCCCGGCAGGTTCAAGACTGGCACTACCAATCAATATTTCTGCATTATCCGGAATAACAATCTTCTGAACGTCTGATGTATAATTCAAGGCAATGTAAAAACCATCACGCCACTCCTTCACTACCCCATACGGTAAATCCTCAGTGGAGATACCTGCTTCCATATATATACGACGAATCACTTCCTTCTCAAGTTTACCATCATCAGTATCAGTTCCAATATACGTCACCGTTCCTTTACCTAATTTACGATGTATCACTGAAGCAGCTCCTCTATAAAACTGATCTGCATACGTAGCCCATACCTGTGTGCCTTCAGAAGGAGTTATTACATCTGCCCAATTGTTCCAAACATATGTTTCACCATCCAAAGTGACATTTCCCCACAAGTGACGCGGCATATGATCATAAAACAGATGATCTATTCCAGCCAATACATAAATAGGTGCAGCCAAGGGTGCTTCCCACAATTTAGCCTCCCGATCTTTTTGTCCGGTCCTACAAGTCAAAATCAAGTTTCCACCGTTCTCTACATATTTTGTCCACCGATCTATCAACCTATTATCAAGCAATTGGTAAGCAGGTGCTATCATGAAAGGATAATCTGAAAAATTCTCTTTCTCTGATATCACATCAACAGGAGCAGCAAAAGATTTCAATAAATTATAATATTTATAGATATGCGGCATAGTCCACCATTGCTCTGTTTGCCTCTGAAATTCCATTTCCCAGTAATTATTCATATCGAAAAGCAAACCGATACGACGAGCAGCCAATTGACCTGGTATGTGTGATTTCTTATCATAAGCTTCACGCAATATTTTCATCTCCTCCGCAACACGCACATATTCCTCACCTCCTGGAGAAAGAGTAACCCCATCGGTCATTAACATACCATAATGATACTGTTCACTGCCTTTCAGAGGTTGACGAAAACGATAATTGCATACAAATTTCCCTCCGCCTGCAAAGACATGATAAACCCACATCCGAACAGCACCGGGTAAAGGTTGAGGATTATATATACCCCAATTCACTTGTCCGGGTTGAAGTTCCATCACTCCATACGTCTTACCTGAGCGATTGCGAAACAGGTCGTTTGAAAAGCCCAAATCCTCAGGAATTCCTAAACGGAACCCTTGATCCCCTATTCCCTGATTGTGCCCGGTCACCAGATAACGAGTGTAAGTCAGAAAATCCACATGATCTATCCGTACAGGATCAACCGGATTAAAAACCGGAATCAAATTGGTAGTAATCCACTGTTCCCTCTTAATATACCGCCGCAATATATCTGCCTGCATATTAACAAAGTTTGCAAGCTCATCTGCCATAAAACGATTCATGTCAAGCATCGCATGAGGATTATTCTTTTCAGGAACTTCTTGCTGATTAGGAAGCCGTACCTGATCAAAATGCTGATAAGTTTCGCTCCAAAAAGAAGTTCCCCAAGTATCATTCAGCTTATCAATTGTACCATATTTCTTTTGTAACCAGACACGAAACTTCATCTGTGCATTTTCGCTATAATCGACTACTCCATAATGTCCTGGTTCATTGTCAATCTGCCAACCAATAATAGTGGGATTATTACCATAACGTTTTGCCAGCCGAGATACAATATTCTCCACATAACTACAGTAACGGTCACTGCTCCATGAAGCATGTTGACGTCGTCCATGTTGAATCTGTACACCATTATCCCGCTGAATAAGAATATCAGGATATTTCTTAGACAACCAAACCGGTGGTGTAGGAGTAGGTGTACACATAATTACCTTCAGACCATATTTCTCTGCTAAAGATACGGCACGATCCAGCCACTCAAAATGATACTGCCCTTCTTCCGGTTCCATCATAGACCAGGCGAATTCGGCAAAATGAGTAAACTGAATACCCATTTCCGACATTCTTTTCATATCACGCTCCCATTGCAAAGGATCCCATTGTTCCGGATAATAATAGGAACCCAAAGCAAATAAATTTTCTTGAGGGAACGATGTTTCTGTGGAAGATTGTGAAAATGCAGTAGCAGAAAATAGTATACTTAAAATTAAAAATATTTTTTTCATTGATTATTCATTTAAATCCAAGAAGAGGCTTTTATTACACCTCTCCTTAGATCTAAGCTAAAAAGGTACATATATAGAATTATTCAACAACTATTTCTGACTCCCACTTTAATTTAGGAGTATCGCCTGTAAAATCCCAAATATCAGAATTCCATCCCAATGCAGATTTACCGGCAGTTTCCTGTAAAGTAGTCTCTCCCCGGCTTCCGTTATATCGGAAATCATTCAAATTTGCATTTATCTTATCCTCTGTGAAATTTTGACTAACATCTACCAAATTATTATCAACCATCAAAGGAATATCATAATTAGCAAAACAATTCTGTAGCGTTAAATTAGAGCCATTTATCCATCCCGTAACAAGTCCGGAGCCTAAATCCGATAATGATGTTACAGACTGGTTCCAAGCAATACATCTTTGCACTGTACTATTATTACATCCGTCAGTTCGACCGACAATTCCACCAGCATTAGTTTTAGCTATAATTCTTGCCGTTGAATAACAACTGGAAATAGTTGTCGCTGAGGACATTTCTCCTGTTATACCTCCTGCTGCTCTTCCATTCTCAGCATTGACTATACCTAAAGAATAACAATCACTAATAGGACAATTAGCCGTTTTTGCTGTAATACCTCCAGCATAAGCTTCACCACTTTCACCAACAGCAGTCACAGTTCCACCGGCATAATAGCAACCGGAAATACTTCCTCCGCTATTATTACAGTCCCCAACAAGACCTCCCGCAGCTGTTCCTGTAACATTTGCAGCAGAAGAACTATTTAATATACTACTGCCTTGTCTCAACACACCACAAATACCACCAGTTGCAAAAGCCGGATTTCCCCAATCCCAGCTCATATTAGTATCTCCACTAACGGAACCGCTGACGTGAGTATTGACTATTCTTGTTTTAGGATTAGAGTACCCCCAATGTCCCACGGCACCAGCAACAATACCTACCGGTCTTCCCGTACCGGAAACCGTTGCATTTTCAAAGGTGATGTCTTTACATGAACCTATCAACACTCCGAAAAAACTGGCATACGGAACACCTTCACAAATCCAATTACTGATCTTATGATTGTTACCATTAAAATGGATAACACGATATTCTCCCCAATCCAAGTTACCACCGGCATCAACCAAAGGTGTCCAACTTTCTCCAGCCAAGTCAATATCATTCTGAAGTTCAAAATAAACCTCCTCTTTAGCAGCAACCCCATCTACTTTTATTTTCATCGTTAACAAATCATCAACAGAACTCAAAAGATATGGATTGGTTACAGTTCCTTCTTTTGCCGGAATCTCAACCCTAAATATAATTTTGCTTTTCGTAGATTCTATTTTCGCTTCTTCCGTAAACGAGCGTACATATAATCCAAGCACATATACCTGAGGAACACTCGTACGTGGGGGTTCTACAAATGAAATGGTAACCGTCTTTTTTGTTTCACCTGTTAAGAAAATAACCGGATTATCATCAATTGTCCACTGTCCCTCTGAGAAATATTTGTATGAATGACCTTCCGGTAATTCTTCGTTTACTTCTTCTTCCGTTAATTTAGCAAATAATGCAACAGTCTCTTCCGCATCCACACTTCTTTCAATATCAAACTGAAATGAGGGACTTGTCCTAATATCGATGATATCCTGTAATCCCGATGCGACTAAAGATATAACGATATTATCCGGCTGCCCGGGACCTTCCGGTTTTTCAATCTCGTCATTATCTAAAAAAATATCTTCATCCTTAGAACATGAATAAAAAGCTATCACACAAATAAATAGCCATAAGATATATAATTTATAGTGTTTCATAATAATTATTTTTGGAAAGTTTTTTTATAAATACGTGCTGCAAAACCACCTCCAGGAGCCATTTTGATAGTCAAAGATGTCGCACTAGAAACATTCTTTACTTCTTTCACATAATGCTCTGCATTCGAGGCAGCATCGTCCGCATCTCTCATTAACTCCATTGTATATTCACCCGCTGTCAAGAAAGACAAAGGAACGGTTACAGTACGCACATCCTTATTGTTCACCCCGCCAATAAACCATTCACCATTATGCCCTTTACGAGCAATAATAATATATTGACCTATTTTTGCATCCAAAGGAACCGACTCTTCCCACACAGTAGGAATCTTTGCAATAAAATCTATCGACTCCTGATTATTATTATAATTTGTAGGTCCATCACATAGTGTTCCCAACGGACTAAATATCGAAATGAACAAAGCCAACTGCTGACACCGCGTACCTTCACATGAGCGTTTAGTCCACTGACCGCCAACCGGAATATTTTTCATAGCTCCAGGAGTATAATCCGATGGTCCTGCCAACTGACGGATAAAAGGAAACGTCACAACATAGTCAACCATATCCTTCAATCCTACAAATCCGGTAGAGGCAAACTCCATACCTTTCACCGCCTCATAAGTTACAATATTAGGATAGGTACGTTCCACTCCTGTCGGCTTCGGACAACCATGATAAATCATCAATAAATTATATTTTGCGGTTATTTCTGCTGCTTTATAGAAACGTTCCATGATACGTTGGTTATCATATTCCCAAAAATCAATTTTAAAACCTTTAATTCCCATTCTGGAATATTGCCGGCAAATTGTCTCCATATCTCCGTCACTAAAGTTGGCAGCACCACCCCATAAGATCAGACCTACTCCTTTCTGTCTCCCATATTCAATCAATTCTTCCAGCCTTATTTCCGGACGTGCTTCCGCTAAAGAACTTCCGTTCAATGCCCAGCCTGAATCCATAATATAATATGGCAATCCTTTGGAAGCTGCAAAATCTATAAAATGCTTATATGTATCATAAGTTTTTGCACTTTCTCCTCTTCCATCCCACCAACTCCAATAATCCCATGCTGCCAAACCGGGTTTAATCCATGAAGTATTTGTAATCTTAGAAGGAGCTGCCAATCTATAAACCATATCATTAGATAATAAATCCATATCACGTTCTGCCACACAAAATACTCGCCAAGGAAAAGTACGAGCACCATTACAGTCCGCAATATACTCTGCATAACTTCCTATTTGGTAATGACTGCCATTATTCGCCGCAGGCTCCATATTTGTAGGATAAGCAGCAAAAGTAGCATTCAATACATTATCAGTATTTAACTCACGACTCAAGAACAACCCCGGATAATTGACTGCATCTGATTCCGCAATACACAGTTTCTTACCATTACCACACACAACCAACATAGGTGTCATTATAAGTTTGTCTTTTATCACCCCATTGACGGTAGTCAAAGTATACATTTCTTCAAAGCCTGAATTAAACTTATCATTTGGAGAAAAACTACTTTGGGGAGCATAAGCTGCATAAATCTGGTTGTTTTCAGTAAAAGTAAAATCAGCCTGTTCGCCATAGATCTTATAATTATCTGTACGTTTAGATATGAAACGATAGGCCATACCTTCATCATACACTCGAAATTCCACATCAAAATCATCCCCAAAATCAAGATACAATCTATTATATCTATCAGTAACCGTCTTTTTTAAATAGAACGATGTAGAGAAAGATTCATTGACGGACTCCTCTTTAGCATCCTTCAATTCTCTACCGCCACCCCAGACAATCCCACGTCCCAATTGTAACGATATAGTGGACTCAGCAAGCATAGGAGTTCCTCCATAATTCAAATCAAAGGTCAGTTTCTTTCCCGTACTGACATTGACTTCCAATAATCCATTAGGAGACTTTATCGTAAAGTCTTTTCCCGTAATGGAACCTCCTCTCGCCAGGTTATCCTCATCAGAATCCTTACATGCAGTAACCAATACTAATAAGAAAGCTATTCCTTTTATAAAAAAACTTTTCATATCCTTTTTATTTTTTTTGAATAATCCCAGCAAATCCCCCTCCCTGTGCCATTTTGACAACAAGTTTCCGGCTTGATGGTATATTAATTATCTCTTTAATATAATTTTCAGGATTCACGTCGGCATCTTCCGCATCACGAACCCATTCAATCTGATAATCTCCAACAGGAAGAAAAGAAAAATCTAAAGTAATGGTACGAGGCTGTTTATTATTCACTCCTCCTACAAACCACTTATCCTCTTTTTTCCGGGCCATCACAATATATTGCCCGATCATTCCATGCATAGGTATTGTTTCATCCCAAGTTGTCGGTATTCGGGAAATAAACTCCACAGACTCTTTATTAGCATAATAATTGGTAGGACTATCACACAACGAACCAATAGGACTAAAAATAGTGATGAACAAAGCAACCTGTTGGCAACGGGTACCTTCACTTGCTTTAGGAGCCCAACCCAATTTTCCGATCGGTAAATTTTTCATAGCTCCCGGCGTATAATCAGATGCTCCAGCTATTTGACGAATAAAAGGAAAAATTACATTATAATCAATCATATCATATGCTCCTACTATTCCAGTTGAAACATATTCCATTCCTTTTATCGCTTCATAACTCATGATGTTTGGATAAGTCCGATCCAAACCTACAGGTTTGGGACACCCATGATAGATCAACAATAAATTATATTTAGCGGTAATCTCCGCTGCCTTAAGCAATAGCTCCATCATACGTTGGTTATCGTATTCCCAAAAGTCTATTTTAAATCCTTTAATCCCCATACGTGAATAATGATGGCAGAGCTCTTCCATGTTATCAGCAGCAAAGTTAGCTGAACCACCCCATAAAAGAAGTCCGACCCCTTTCTCTTCTCCATATTTCACCAATTCATCCAAGCGTATTTCCGGCCGTGGCTTAGCCATTGAAGCACCATTATTTTCATATATAGCCCAACCTGAGTCCATTACATAATAAGATAGTTTTTGGGATGCCGCAAAATCAATAAATCTCTTATACATATCAATCGTCTTGCCCTCTTCACCTTGGCCTTCCCAATTATTCCAATAATCCCAAGTGGCTAATCCCGGCTTGATCCAAGAGGTATCCGTGATACGGGATGGGCTTGCCAACCGATAAACCATGTCATTACTCAACAGATTGATGTCATTATCAGAAACACACAGAATTCTCCACGGAAAGGTCCGCGCCCCATCGCATTTGGCAATGCAATCTGTATAGTTTTCCATTTTATAAAAAGAGTCATTCCAGCTTCGTGGTGCCATTTTTTCCGGATAAGGCGCATATGTTCCACTTAATATGTTAGAATCATTTCCTACACTTGTTAAAAACATTCCCGGATAACTGATCACATCAGATTCTGCAATACAAAGTTTCTTTCCCTCGTTTCCAACGATTAATGCCGGTGTCATTATCAGCTGATTTCCAACAATTCCACTTAAACTTGTTTCTGTATACATTTCTTCAAAACTGGAATTGAATCGATCATTTGCATCCGCCCCTCCACGAGGAGCATAGGCAAGATAAGAACGATAATCTCTATCAAACCTAAAATCAGCCTGTTCTTTTACTATTTTATAAGAACCTTCATATTTAGAAATGAAACGATATGCCATCCCTTCGTCATAAGTACGAAATTCAATATCAAATTCTTTACCACAATTCAAGATCAAACCATTATAGCAGTCGGTAACTTCCTTACGTTGATAAAAAGGGCTCTTTATCACACTATTGCTTTTTACCTTTCTTGCCTTGACAGTCTTTACTTCCTTTCCCCAAGTCTGTCCATTATCCAATTGCATACTAATAGGCGAAGGTAATAACATCAACAATCCATCATACTTTACAGAATAAGTGATTTGCTTATCTGTTGAAATTGTAACAAGCAATCTACCATCAGGAGATTTCACTTGATAGTCATGGGCAGCCAATAAGGCTGCACCATATATCACCATACTAAATAAAATAAATATTTTTCTCATCATTCTTTCTGTTTTTTATTTTCCCCACAAACGGAATTCTGCTAAATTCAATGAACCATCTCTTCCACTTCCCGGGTATCTGATTTCACCATTTCGCATACTTTCCGGACAGGCAAACCGCAAATAAGAGAAAGAAGTCGCTGCTGAGAAAACGCCGGATTTATAATCCGTACTTGCGGTCGTAGGCAAAGCATCAGTAGTATTGTTCAGTGTAGTTATTAGTGTCCAATTACTCAAATTATCACCGCCTACATTACTACCATATAAATAAATAGTTATCGGATCTTCATGATAATCTCCACTACGAGTAGTATAACCAATAGAGAAATCAGTTATAGGAGCAGTTAGCGCGATATCAAAATAATAGCCAATCTCGGAGACCACATATTTAGAATACCAAGCGTGCCAGAAAGTTTCTTTATTATTATCCACTAAACTTTCCAATTTACCTTCATTATTCTGTTCTGAATGAGGGCTGGAGAGTTGTCCTGAGTTTAAAGTTATTTTAGCACTGTTTCCAAATGGGTTTGTAACTATCAAAAAATAAGGATCATCTAAAACAAAACCTTCTTCCGTACAAGTGACAAGTCTTATCGGTACAAAATAATTTGTTCCTGATACCAGCCCATCTGACTGAATATCCAGCACTAAATCTGTCACAGCCTTACTGTAGCCTTGTTCAAAATCAAACGAATTTAAACTAAGAGTTACATTCTGAGAAGGCATCAATACACATTTTGAGGAAGGATTATTCCGGTTATATTCATCTAATAAACTTGTAGCATCAGAAGCATAAGCTATTTCACACGAAAAATCCCACTGATTATTAGAGACATTTGCTATTTCTGCACTCACATTGACAGATAAAGATAAATTGTTTTCAAGGTTTATCTTTTTACTCTTCTCCGAAAATCTAACAGTCGGAGTATTAACTGCCGTAATCTTTAAAAACAGAATGTTTTTATCTGAATTAATAGAATCAGAGTCACTAACTAACTTCAATGGTAATACCCACAAATTAGTAGGATTTCCTTCCTCCATCAGTTCCTTGATAACAGAAGGCACCAATGATACATTACAATATTTATGCAGTTCTTCCGATGCGAACAATAATTCTGAATTTTCCAAGGTATATGTTTTTTTAGGAAGAACCTTATAGTTCACAGCTTCAGGAATACTATATTTCTCATCTAACTCTTTTTGTGACATCACCTCAATATAAGCATTCGCCTCCAAAGCCGGATTACTCCCTGCTTTACAAACCACAAATGAATAATCATAAGTAGGAGTCGAGCTTAATTGTGGTAATTCAAGATCAACGGAACCACTATCTTTGATATATAGGATTTTATGATATTCTTCAGGAAACAAATTCTGATAGTCAGATTCTCCATTATCACAAGAAAATAACATTAACAGACATCCTCCCAATAACGAAAAAAGATATTTATTCTTCATAATAGTATATTTACAAATTGTTGAAATGAAATTAATATCCCGGTGCCTGAATCATTTGCGGATTACTATATACCTCATCTGCATACACAGGAAGAAGATACATACGATTGTCCCACATAAATGGCTGATTTATCCTGGTCCGCACATTAAATTCATCAAAAGAAGGATCATACTTCTCCAGTACATTCAGACCTTCTCGTACACCAGCTTTCAAATTATCCGGAGCAATCATCCAACGACGCACATCATAGTAACGATGACCTTCTCCCCATAATTCAACAAATCTTTCATTACGTACCCAGTCCATCAGAGACATTACCTTCAAATCACTTTCTTTCAATTCAGTAACCCCTGCCCTACGACGTATTGTGTTTATATCCGCTAACGCTTCTTTAGTCATATCTAAGGCAGCGTAACATTCTGCACGATTCAAATAGAGCTCGGCCAAACGGAATAATGGTACCGGATAATTTACATTATTACCTTCACCGCCACTCTCAGAAGTAAAACTCAAATCAGGTTCAACAAATTTCTTACTTAAAAAGCCCGTAGGTGAATAATTCCGATTCACTTGTGGATTACGCCCCTGCCTGCTAGAACTCTTCATATTAAGTTGCAAAGACTTTCCATTGACTAGCTGTTGTGTATACTCTCCTCCATCAAAAGCCATCCATGCATAAAAACGCGGTTCACGATCTACACATAGATTAATAATATCAGATCGGCCACTCACACCTGCAGATTTTAACCAACGACTTTTATCCACAAACTTTTCATCATTTTCCGGTAACTTTCCATTTTTTGTACAAAAGTGTTCCATTGTATATAAAGTGGGGGCCATTTGACTATATCCAGATACCCATGAGCCATTTCGTTCAATAATATTCAAAGGTAAAGGCGACCAGAATCCCACAACAACGTATGGTACAATTCCCCATAAATACTCAAAATTACCTTCATCAGGAGTAGATTGTAATACAAAACTCATCAATTTAACATGTTCCACAAAGTCTTTATCAGAATTTCCCGGTATATATGGATCTTTCAGATTCGCAGCTCTTGAGGGCATATTATCTAAAAGCAGCAATTTATTCCCTCCTTCATCTTCAGCCCACTTCAAAGCATAATCACAAGCTGTCAGAGCCTTTCTCCATTTTTCCGGTTCATATGAATTGCTCACTAATTCCTTTCCATATCCGGGGGTTTCATATGTCTTATTTTTCCATCCTTTATCCGGGAAACCACCATTCCACAAGTCAGAAGCGGCATAAAGCAGCAAACGAGCTTTCAAAGCATAGCAAATAGAAGAAGTCGCTCTTCCCCACTCCGATGTCGTACGATAAGCAGGAAGATCAGTGGCTGCTTCATCACACTTTCTACAAATATAGTCTACAACATAATCAAAATGTGAACGTCCCGGAATCTCCGAAACAGGAGTGGTCATTGGCATAAAACGATCAATCACAGGAATTGGTCCATAGTCTACCAACAAACGAAAATGGTAATAAGCAATCAAAAAATTGACCTCTGCCCTATATTGCGTTTTCATGGCCTCATCTACCCCTAACGGACTGGATTTATCTAGTTGTTGTAAGAACAAATGGCATTGTCCAATAGCATTATATGCATTATGCCAATGTCCGTAATCTATTACAGATGAGCTTAATTGATTATAACTAAGTTTCTGTAAACCACTATTCATCTCAATTGAGTTGATAGTTTCATCTGTAGAAGGATTGTCAAAAGTGACCGTATTCTCAACACCACTATAACAAGAATACAGAAAGTTACGTACGGCATTCGCATCTCTCATTGTATCATCCAGATTCGCCTGTTCAGGTGGAATTACTTCCAAATAATTGCAAGCAGATAATAACCCTATTGACAAAAAGATTTGTAGGAAATATCTAAAAACAGCTATTTTTTTCATATTATTTGTTTTTATAATATTAGAATTTCAGTTGAACTCCCAAATTAAAAGTACGAGACAAAGGATAAGAATCATAACCTAACTCCGGATCCCATAGTTTAAACGGACTCCATACAGCCAAGTTATCACCACTAAAATAGACACGACAATAAGGAAATGTATATCCCAATTCAAGCGTTTTGAAACGAATAAAATTTCCATTACGCATCCAATACGAGCTAGCCTTCATATTGTTTTCAATCTGACTATTTTGAACTCCTAGTCTCGGATAGGCAGCACTTGGATTCGGATTCTTTTCTGACCAATAATCCTTAGCAATAAAAGCCATTAAGTTACGTTCGCCATATGACACATCCGAAAAGAAAGGAGAAATACCATTAATCATTATAGTACGTTGGGCAGAACCATTAAAGAATACTCCGAAATCAATTTTTTTATAAGTTATATTTATGCCCAAACCATATTGAATCCGAGGAATATTACCATAATCTGATAATACTACCATATCATCCTCAGTAATGAGTCCATCACCATTCACATCACGATACTTTATATCACCCGGCATAACCGTACTACCTAAGCTCTGGGTCGGACTTACATTAATTTCTTCCTGACTAGCGAACAAACCTTCTGCAATATATCCTTTCGTTGTACTTAATGGTCTTCCCGTATCCGATTTCCAGACATAAGGATAGTCCGGTTCATCTTTATATACATATTTATTTTTATTATACGTAAGGCTACCACGCATATCAATGATAAACTCCTTAAAAAGCTCTTTGCGCCAATTGATACTGAATTCATACCCCATATTATCAACGGCACCAATATTACTCCAAGGTACAGCATTCTGATACCCCATAATAGCCGGCCATGAAGCACGTCTCATCAGGATATTATACCTTTTATCATAGAAATAATCAAAAGTCAGATTCACTTGATTAAACAATTCCAGATCCACACCAATATCCAATTTCTTTACCCGTTCCCATCCTGCATTCATCACTGCATACGAATTGACAACAGGTCCCTTATATGCATCTCCTCCAACATTACCAAGATAACCGGTATGATATACTCCACTGCCTGTCAAATTGACTCCATCCAGATATAAGAAGTGTGCAGCAGCAGGATTTGCCTGAAGCCCGGTTTCATCACTACCCACCAATCCATATGAACCACGAATCTTAAAATAGTTGACATACTTCTCCATTGGTTTCCAGAAATCTTCACCGCTGACAACCCAACCTAGTGACATAGCCGGAAAGAATTCAAAACGATCCTCTTTCCCCAAACGTTCCGTACCATTATAACCGAAATTGGCCTCTACTAGATATTTGTGCTTATAGTCATAAGTAAAACGGCCTGAAAAACCTTGATTACGATTTGGCAAAGTTCCATTACGATATTCACGTTGCATATACATCAACATCCCCGATACTGAATGTTTCTCTCCGAAAGTACGTGAGTAATCAATTCTGGCATCCAGATAAATCGTATTATCATTTCCTTTCTTTATCTCACCTTCCTGAATATATTCTTGTCCACTATTACCTATACGATCTAATCGCAGATTATCTTCTGTAGAACTCATCTTTGCCAAGTAATAAAATGGTTCCATCGTACGCGTATAATTAGAAGATGCATAACCCTTAAAATTCACCAATGCTTTAACTGACAACCCTTTTGTTATAAAACCCAAGTCCTGTTCAATATTTAAAGTCGTATTCAAAGTACTATAATTTTCCTCCTTAAAAGACTCCATCATCTTCGCATATGGATTAAGATATGTCCTTTCTCCCTGTGTAAGCCAAGCATTACCAAAACGAATATGGGTATCACCTTCCTGGCTAGGATAAGTGGCTGGAAATGTAATAGGATTGGCATAATAAGCATATTTAAATAAATCAGAGACAGAATATCCGGGTCCTTTATGGTGCCCAATTTGTGCATTCATCCTCAATCCTACTTTAGTAGTAGAAGTTAGCTTGTAAGTGATATTATTTTGAAAAATATAATCCCATTGATTGATATTATTATCGAAAGAGTAAGTTTTAGGTATATCCAACATACCGGTATTATGATTGGCTTGCAAACTCAAATAATATGTTACACGCGAACCACCACCGGAAACATTCACATTTGCTCTTTGATTCATTGTCATGTCTTTAAACATCACATCACGCCAATTTACATCCGGTGCCAGGTAAGGGGAAGTATGCGAACGTGTTAAATCAATTATATCTCTGGAATATTTCAAACCAGCATCGGGATTACGCGTCAATAAAGCTTCATTATAGATTTCCATCCAAGTGGCTCCATCTACATAATCCACCATTTTTGTCGGTCGCATAAATGAATTCTCAAATGAAACATTAATTGTCGCTTTGGAGTTTTCCATACCATCTTTAGTCGTGACAAGCATAACACCATTAGCTCCACGCGCACCGTAAATAGCAGTAGCCGAAGCATCTTTTAATATCGAAAAACTTTCAATGGATTCCGAAGGTATACGGTTTAAATCACCAGAAGATATTTCCACTCCATCCATTAAGATAAGAGGAGTAGCGCGCCCGCCGAAAGTACTGACACCACGAATATAAAATTCAGAAGCAGCTCCCGGTTCTCCGGTTTTAGTGACAGCAACCACACCAGCCAATTTTCCTGCAAAATTATTTGTTAAAGCAGATGAAGGGCTACGCAACCCCTCACCTTTTACAGAAGTAATAGACCCCGTTACTGATATTTTCTTTTGCGTTCCGGCTCCTACAACAACTACTTCACTTAACATTTCATTATCGGATGCCATCTTCACATTCACAATACCTAAATCACCTACCATTAATGTTTGTTTCTTATATCCTATATAAGAAAATTCTAACTCTGTATTATTTGAAACCTCTATTGAAAACTTTCCATCCAAATCTGTTATTGTACCTACTCCCGGTGTATCTTTAACCGAAATACTGACTCCAACCAATAACTCGTCAGTCGAAGCATCTATAACTGTACCTATTAGTTTACGTTTCTGTCGTTTTTTATTTTGAGAATCCTGTTGGACGCTATTCTTTTTCAAAGAGATTTGTCGATCTTTGATCTCATATTGAACATCCATGCCTTTAAATAACTGATCCAAAACAAAAGTTATAGGTTTATCTTTCACTGATAAACTCACTTTTCGTTTGGTATCAATTGTATTATTGTAGTAAAAGAATATAAACTCACTATTCTTCTCTATATAATCAAGAACCTCTTTTACGGTTTTATTCCGTACTTCAATCGTGAAAGTTTTCTCTTGATGATATATTCCTACATTGACAGAGTAAGAATGCAAAGAAAGAAAACAAAAACTAAAAAGGAATAATATGCGAGATATTTTTATCCTCGCAAAAAAGTCTGCATTGTTATTTTTCATATATTAGCAACGAATTAAAAAATTAAACAATCTTGAACATTGTTTCAATTTGATTATAGCTGAATGATAGCGCAATATCGTTCAGCTATTTTTTATGGGGTCTTTATTTCTCATAAAAAACAGGTGTAATAATAAGGTTAATAAATTAAGTTTATTCTATCATCTATTCCTTTCTCACATATATTTTATCATCTAAATTTTCATAATAAATAGGAGCGGAAAATGATATAGTGTGTAAGACGTCTTCTAACTTTTCTTTTAAATCCAACTTTCCAGAAACCAGCATTTGTTCAACTTCCGGATCTAGAATAAATTCCTTTCCATAATACAGATTTAACTTCTTGAATACTCTATCCAATGGTTCATTTGTATACATCAACATATTCTTCACCCAACATACATAAGGTTCTATGTCTACATTTTTAGGAGCATCCAGCTGCCCGGCATGAATATCGACCAATTGCCCCGGAGCGAGCTTCACTTGTTTTTTACTCTGATTCTTTATATTTACACTTCCTTCAACCAATACTACAGATGACATTCCTTCCGACGGATATGCTGATACATTAAACACCGTACCTAACACTTGCACTTGAAAATCCTTTGTCTTGACTATAAAAGGAGTCTTTTCATCATGAAATACATCCAAGTAAATCTCACCTTCTACATAAATCTCACGTCTATTCTTATTAAAATAACTAGGATAAACGACACGTGTTCCCGAATTTACCCATAAACGAGTACCATCTGACAAAGTCAACTGAGTTCTTTTTCCTTTGGGAATGATCAGCTGGTTGAACTCCATTTCTTTTTCTTTCACCTCAAGCTGATTTATCGTATCAGAGTTAACAACTACTGTTCCACACTGAGAATAGACAATATTTGCATCATTCGCTCCAACTTCTATTTCTTTCTTCCCAGGCATTAACAATATTATCTCACTATCTGCTGATTGACTTATTTGATTTTCTGCAAACTCTGTTATTGTGTTATCTTCTATATAATAAGACATGAAATGTTGCCCCAGCAGAAATATACCCAAAAAGATTGCAGCTACAGATGAAGCTGTAAATATATAAAGGATACGACGCCGGGTATTTTCAGCCCTTTCAATACGAACCTGAGATTCTATACGCTTCCATAATTCATCCATTCCCGTAGGAGTACTTGTTTTCTCCGACGATCTAAAATGCTGAATTAGTCTTCGCGCAACATGTGTTATATTGGATTTATTCTTTTCCATTCTTTATTACTCTTTATATTAGATACGGTAATAAAGAAAAAAACTACTCACTTTTTAGGAAAAAAATAAGAGAAAAAATAAATAAATAATTGTCATCAGCTATTTTCATCCTAAGTTTTGTCAAAGCACGAGAAACTAAATTCATGGAAGATTGAGGGTTAATATCCAGTATTACAGCGACTTCCTTATAGGACAATCCTTTAATATAACGAAGATAGATCGCTTCTCTCTGATTGTCAGAAAGACTTTTATAAGCTTCCATTATTTTTTTACTAAGCAATAATTCTTCATCATTATCTTTAAATAGTGCCGCCAAGTAAGTATCATCAACTGTCAATTCAAAAGATAACTCATTTAAATCCTCTACCACCTTCAATGATGACAGCTTATCAAACAATATATTTCTCAAAGACTTTAAAAGATAGGATCTCACATAATCTGTGGATGATAAACGGCTACTATTGCATAATTTGACGAAAAGGTCCTGAATGGCATCCTTCACCATTTCTTCATCCGTACAATATTTAAGCCCATAGTTCAGCAACAATTCATAATGCCTCCTATATAACACTTCCAAAGACATCATGTCCCCCTTCAACATAAGGTTCCATAAAGCAATGTCCTCCATTTTATAATAAGATCCCTGTTGCATGATTAGTATTAGAGCCCATTCAATTTTAAAAGATTAATATAATAAAGAGTGCTTCTTCTCTCCTTAAAAGTTTTTCGGATACTACAAAACACATATAGGATGAATTTAGAAGAAATACAGCGGCAAGTTATCAAGTTTTTTTTGAACTCGCAAGAAAGATATCAATAAATGCCACCAAATAAACAGGAGAGATTCAACATCGTGCATCCATAATATCAGATTTACCGTCCTTATCACCAACCTGTCTCATCCCATCCGGCAGCGGAGTACCATTGTATCGACTGACGATAAAAAGGATTTATCTCCTCTTCATACGACTGACGAAATATATAAGTAGAAAGTCCTGCAGAGCCATTCATCAAGAAACTACCGCCATAACTGGAGTAATTATTAGGAGTAGTCTTCCAATAAACCACAGCAGCATCATAAGCAGCTTTCCAAGCCTCATATTCGCTAGTCTCACTACCTAAAGAACGTATTAATCCATCAAAATCATAATAATACTTACTGGACCGACAATCATAACAGAGTATGCCCGATGTGGCTATCGCTTGTCTGCCCTTAATATATTTCGGAATAATCTCACTACTGCTTTTAGCCAGTTGTTCCAACATGGAAGTGTTCACAACAGAAACAGAGACTCCTGCCGTCCAGGGATCACCTAAGCCCCAATTATATGGCAATTTGCCAGTATAAAGATTTTCATCTGCATAAAATTCAAAATATGCCTTTGCTATGTCCGTAGCCGATGCATTATTGGCAAACATAGCCGGAACTACTTTCTGATATGGAGCACCCGGCGCGGGTATCTCTGTCGGAGAGCCTATTATGTAATCCGCATGTTCCTTCAATTCATAGACCACTTCAACAGATTGCATAAAGCATGCATCGAAAAGGAGAAAACTCAAATGAGGCGCATTACGCAGAACATCTTTTAACTCGGAAATATCCATGTAATTTGAACCACCATCCTGTCCCCACCAACGGGTTTTATTTTGCGATTTTGCCAACCATCCTTCTCCATGAGACCACAAAACCAACCCATAACTCTGTGCGGGATATTCAGAAAATGCCGTGTTGATAACCTCCTTCATCTTAGAGACATCTACAGAGTTTCTTCCTTCATACGTAGCGATTACCTCCTGTACGACATTCTTCTTTTTATCCTTCTTCAATCGAATTAGTTTAGGACTTGATCCGGTATCAATGTATACGAGTAGGTTATAAGAGTTATCATCTACAGACTGCATCCCCTCTGTCATTTCCGCCAAATCCTCTGTGGCAAAGCTGCGAAGAGAATTATCACCTGCTATATAAACAAGAACTGTACGCATCTGGACTCCTCTTTCATCATCGTCATTATGACAAGCGATTACCAGCATAGCCAAACACACAAACAAGGAGAATATTTTTATCTTTTTCATTAGATTTCAAGTTTATTACGAGGCAAAGATAAAAAAATAAGAGATGCAAAGCTGCATCTCTTATTATATTAACAATTTAACTATTGCTTATTATTCTTCCGGTTTCGTAAAGTGGAATTTATCAGAATCAATCCGCGACACCGTCATTCTATTATTTTTCTTGTATTTATTCAGAATCTTCGTTGCCTCTTTTTCTAATTTCTTCTTGTTTTCCGAGAAGTAAATCATACATGTACTATTCTGTTGCAACTGGTTATCCTCCAAATAATTCTTCAACTGATAACTATATAACTCACGGTGAGACAAGAAACCTTCCTTGCTAACTTTCGCACTATCTAATATCTGAATGTCCGTGAAATAGACTACTGTATCCGTAAATGAGGCAGAAATTCCAAAAGCATAAACCGGTTTAGAGTGGTCTTTTTTCAAGGAAAAAGCGGAGCACATGGTAAACACAAGTGCAATTGCAAATAGTATTTTTACGTATTTCATATCATATAATTTTTAACCTTGCAAAGGTAACAAAAAAGAGGAGATTACCTCTATTTATCTCAAATAAATAGCATTTCTTAGTCATAGACCCATAGCAGGACTGGTTTCTTTTCCGCTTTGAGCAACCCGTCAACTTTCCTCATCACTTCATCAGATATTACAGGACACCCTTGACTGATTCCTAACGGAAGATGCAAAGGATACACCTCTGTTTCCGGCAACGGAGTATAAGAATGCAACACGATATACCGCTTGAAAGCATTATCATTCGTCGCTTCCAATCCATGTAATTTATAATGAATATTGATTCCCCACTTGCTATACGACCGGATACCCACTTTGTATTTCCCCAAAGAAGAGCAATAACTACCTTCCACATTGCTGAATACAGGCTTGGACACAGTGCTATTTTTCCCATATCCATGAGCACAGAGACTGGCATATTTCACGGAATCTCCTTTGAAATCCCATACAAAAAAACGCCTTTTACCAGAATGAATACTGAAATCTACCAGAAAGCAATAATTCGTATTATATCCGTTCTTATCACAATAAGCCTTTCCCACCTGTGCTTTTTCCCGCAAACGCTGCTCTACTTTAACAGGCACCGAATCAGAAGAGGATGCCGCACATTTTGCATACGCCACCATCCCTGCTCCCAAAACAATAAGAACCAATGATATTAAAACTGACTTTTTCATAAAACTCGCATAGTATAAGATTGAATTATAGAATGGGGCTTATGTAAAAAGTCGCATAAGTACATTCTTCTATATGAAAAGTGCGACTTATGCGACTCTAATTCTTTTTTCTTTCAGAAACTGATATTCCTTACTTATCCCAAGTAAGATTTGAGCAATTTACTACGATTACTTTGTCTAAGTCTTCTAATTGCTTTTTCTTTAATCTGACGAACGCGCTCACGTGTGAGGCCAAATTTATCGCCGATTTCTTCCAATGTCATTTCTTGCTGTCCGATACCGAAAAACATCTGAATGATTTCTTTTTCTCTATCGGTTAACGTAGAAAGAGCTCTATCAATTTCCCTCGCAAGAGACTCATTAACCAGAGAGCGGTCCGCCATTGGCGAATCATCGTTAACCAACACATCCAACAGGCTGTTATCCTCCCCTTCCACAAAAGGCGCATCCACCGAAATATGACGGCCGGATACCTTCAGCGTATCAGAGATTTTATCAACCGGAATTTCCAGTTCGTCTGCCAACTCCTCGGGAGACGGACGCCGCTCGTTTTCCTGTTCAAACTTCGAGAAGGCTTTGCTGATCTTATTCAGCGAACCTACCTGATTCAACGGGAGACGAACAATACGCGACTGCTCTGCCAATGCTTGCAGAATAGACTGGCGAATCCACCATACAGCGTAGCTAATGAACTTAAATCCACGTGTTTCATCAAATTTCTCGGCAGCCTTAATCAGTCCTAAATTGCCTTCATTAATCAAGTCAGGCAAACTCAAACCTTGGTTCTGGTACTGTTTAGCCACAGATACGACGAAACGAAGATTGGCACGTGTCAATTTTTCCAATGCTACACGGTCACCCTTACGAATGCGTTGAGCGAGTTCCACTTCTTCCTCGACAGTAATCAGGTCTTCACGGCCGATTTCCTGCAAATACTTATCAAGAGAAGCGCTCTCTCTGTTAGTGATACTTTTGGTAATCTTTAGTTGTCTCATTCTTTAAAAACAGATTTGGAGTGCAAAGTTACGACAAATAATTTGTTAACATACAAAATTAAGTAACTTTTACACTATATTTTTCATCTAATAAAACAAAAAGAGATGCCGACAAGTTGATTGGCGGCATCCTTTTTCTATTTCATTAGCTTATCCTGCAATCTTCTTACCTTATTTTATATATTACTCTTGAGTCAGATCGACAGCGAAATATCCGCGTTTACCTGATGGGAACACACCGGTCAGGAATAATACCTGGTTCGGAGACTTAACAGCAGCTTTCATCACTTCTTCCAGATCGCTGACTTTGCGCATCGGCTGGTCATTAGCTTTCAGGATAATGAAGCCTTTACGAACTCCTGCATCTGACATCTTACCGGAGGAAACTCCTGTCACTTGCAGACCGTAGCCCAGATTCAATTGCTTCTTCACGTCATCCGGCAACTCTTTGAAAGCAGCTCCCAAGATTTCCATGCCTGCATCTTTCACAATCTTGGTAGTACCTTGCTCGTTCTTCAACGTTACTTCAACGGTCTTTTCCTTCTTATCGCGCATCAGTTTCACTTTCACCTTATCACCCGGACGATGTTTAGCAAGTGCTTCCTGCAAGTCAGCCATATTGGATACTTTCTTATTATCCACACCGATAATTACGTCATCCACTTTGATATCAGCTCCTGCAGCAGAACCATTCTCTACGATTTCAGAAACCCATACTCCTTCTACAACACCCAGTTCTTTAGCTTTATCTGCCAGTGTCTTACCGGATTTGTCAATCGGTTGACGGTCGTCCATCAAACTGCTACCGATAGAGCCACCACGAATACCGAGCAATGCACGTTGTACTGTTCCATATTGTTTCAAGTCGGCAATTACTTTCGTCATAATGCTGGTCGGGATAGCAAAACCGTATCCTGCATAAGCACCTGTCGGAGAAGAAAGCACAGAATTGATACCAACCAATTCACCTTTGGCATTTACCAATGCACCACCACTGTTACCCTGGTTGATGGCAGCATCCGTCTGGATGAATGATTCTATACCACCATTATATACTCCCAGAGAACGGGCTTTTGCACTTACGATACCGGCAGTTACAGTAGAGTTCAAATTGAACGGGTTACCTACTGCCAATACCCACTCTCCTACTTTCAACGCTTCGGAGTCCCCCACCGGAATAGTCGGGAAATCATCACCCTCAATTTTCACCAGCGCAAGGTCGGTGCTGGGGTCAGTGCCAATCACGCGTCCTTTAAATTCACGGTTATCATTCAGTTTCACACTGATTTCATCCGCACCTTCAATCACGTGGTTGTTCGTTACGATATATCCATCCTTCGAGATGATTACTCCCGAACCAAAACCTACACGAGGTTGAGACTGTACCTGACGTTGCTGTCCGCGTCCATCACCAAAAAAGAAATCGAAAATGTCCGGCGCTTGCTGAACAGTTCTTGTCTTAGCTTCTTGAGTAGACCTTATATGTACGACAGCATGAAGCGAATTCTCCGCAGCCTGGGTCAAATCAACAGGTTGGGCGTTCACAGCATCAAAAGCGGCCAATTTTACATTGGGATTCTGCTTGAACATCTCATTGAAAGATGTCTCTTTGGCAGCTTCGTTAGATTGCAACAATTTGTAAGTTGTCAATCCTGCAACTCCTGAGCTAAGAAGAACGATTGCTCCTACTCCCAGAATGTTCTTTGTTGTTTGTTTCATGATTTATAATTCTTTAAAATGTTAATATTCGACATTGTTTTAACTTTTACGACGTTAAAATAATAACAAATATCGTTCACTTATTCTACTTGTCACTCTTTTTTGTCCACTTTTAACAGAGAATATTTGGAGCTTAACAGCGGTTAACGACAACACCTGACAAATTTACATTCGTTGTATGTCAGATGGCTTTAACACTCTGACATTCATTCAGTAAAGTCAGATTTTCATGACACCGATTCCGGGTAAGTCATTCAGGGTGATCTTTCCTTTCACCACTTCCCCCCCTTTAAAGCGATCATTAGAGATAAGCAGGTTGCCATCCAGGTCGGCAAAATCCACTAATGGCGAGAACTGTGAAGCAGCAGAAATAGCACAGGAAGTCTCTGTCATACAGCCCACCATGACACGCATGCCGAGTGCATGAGCCAATGTCACCATCTTCCATGCTTCACGCATACCGGTACACTTCATCAGCTTTATATTGATTCCCGTGAAAGCGCCTTTTAAAGCGGCTACATCTCCCAGACGCTGCAAGGATTCATCCGCAAATATCGGTAGCGGGCTCTGTTGCGTTATCCAGGCAATATCCTCTAGCTTCTCTTTAGGCATGGGCTGTTCTATCATCACAACGCCTTTTTCTTTCAGCCAATGAATCATATCGAGCGCGTATTGGCGGTCTGTCCATCCTTGATTGGCATCTATCGCTATCGGAAGGTCTGTTACCGAACGAATGGTTTCAATCATCTCCTTATCATTGTCCCGTCCCAGTTTCACCTTTAATATATTAAACTGATCGGCACACTCTTTTGTTTTCGCCCGCACTACATCCGGCGTATCAATGCCTATCGTAAAGGTAGTGGAAGGTGTCTTTTCTTTGTTCAATCCCCATATCTTATACCAGGGAGCGCCCAATAGTTTCCCTACCAGATCATGAAGGGCGATATCTACCGCAGCTTTCGCTGCCGTATCCTTTGGCGAGAGGCTGTCAACGTATGACAAAATGTCATCTAACTGAAAAGGATCACTAAACTGTTCCAGATTCACTTTCCCAAGGAAATTCATCACAGACTCTACTGTTTCTCCCAAATAAGGAGGCATAGAGGCTTCTCCATATCCCGTCACGCCTTCATATTCTATTTCTACCTGCACATCGGGAGTTGTTGTACGCGAATAAGTGGCAACTGTAAACACGTGCCTCAACTTCAATTCATAAGGGAAAAAAGTCATTTTCATCTTCCCTCCCAAACCGAGCTTATTTATATGAATGGTAGAAAGCAATGATTCTCCGGCTAGTGCCTGACGAGCTACTAACCCCGAACCGAAAGCAGCCAAAGCTGCCGTTTTCAAAAAATCTCTCCTGTTCTGCATTCTTTTATTGATAAAAGGGGTTCTTATTTGTGGTATTCATTCCTTTCTCCTTATTTATATAAGGTAAAAAACGGACAGCAAAAAGTAAACGCTTCGTGTTGAATTCATCATAGTTTTGATCCGCAGGATTCATGCTGCTGACATGCACATCTCCCAATGCGTGGATAAACTGCTTGTTTCCGAGGTAAATGCCGACGTGAGAAATACCTTCTTTACGTTCCGCAGTCGCTTTCCGGCCGAAAAACACCAGATCTCCCCGTTTGACATTAGAGAAGTCAGGAGCAATATCGATATGTTCGCCCACATAGGCCTGTTGAGAGGCATCTCTCGGGATAATAATGTCATGCATAAAAAGTACGGTCCGTACCAGTCCGCTACAATCCACTCCCTTGGAAGAGGTTCCTGCCCATAGATAAGGAATTCCCATCATCGAGTAAGCTGTTTCAATGATGCTTTCAACATCTTGTTTCAGTGAAGCTCTCCATTGGGTTTCGGGCTGCGAAATAGATTTCGGGATATAGGCTTGTCGTCCATCCGGATAAGACACTTTATAAAAAAGCCTTGTATTTCCTTCCCATTTCAGACGGTTGCCTGCCACTACATCAGATACGGGCCGTGATTTTTCATCCGGTTTCTCATACGCAAATCCGTAGTGCGAGGTAACCACTATCTTTTCTGCCCGGTTCCATTCATCATACCGTTCTTTCGACATGGGGGTAATCACCATCCGGTGCACCCATCCGGTATAATCATCCGGTGTTTGTATCTCGTACCAACCGTTATACTGAAGCACCTTGACCGGCATTCCCAACAATGCCTGCGTACTCATGCCGGAAGTAAATTTGCCTTCCTCGCGCAAATTGCAAACTGAAATATGTACTACCCCATAAGCCGAATCGGCAGGCATGGGACGTATTTCCTGTGCTTGCAGGCTAGCTGCCATCATCGCCAGGAAACAATAGAAAAGGAGGATATTCTTCTTCATTAAAATCCATTTTAATGATAGCAAAGTTAGAAATTATTTCTATTTGTGATACTTTCTTTGGCTAAAACAAAATAAATGACGTATTTTTGCAGTCTAAAGCAGTTGGCCGGTCTGTCGCGTGCATGTTTCGTGCAGGAGGAAAGTCCGGGCAACATAGAGCATCCTACTTCCTAACAGAAAGCTGTCCGCGAGGGTAGAGTAACGTAGAAGAAAATAACCGCCGCTCCTTTCGGGGAGAGGTAAGGGTGAGAAGGTGGGGTAAGAGCCCACCAGTCGCATGGCGACATGCGGGCTGTACGTCTTAGGAGTTGTAAGGTCATGTAAACCGGCGTTATGAGAGTTGCTCGCTCCATGTCGGAGGGTAGACCGCTAAAGTGTCGTGGTGACACGCCACTCAGATAAATGACAGGCACCTGATATAATCAAAGATTAATAATCGGAAATTATATGGGTACAGAACTCGGCTTATAGGCTGACTGCTTTTTCTTTTAATTATCCATTTAATTACAAATGACTAATGGATGAGGATCGACTGTTCGAGCAAGTCTGTTGTAATCAGTAATTAGTTGCTTGCAATTAGTAATTAGCGAAGAACTATGAAGAAGAAAATCACCGATATATGGAAGTTTCTTACGTATGACATCTGGCGCATTACGGAAGACGAAGTGACCCGAACCAAGTTCTCACTCTACAATATTATAAAGACCGTCTATCTTTGTATCAATCGGTTTACCAAAGACCGGATGGCCAATAAAGCTTCTGCACTTACTTATAGCACATTGCTTGCCATTGTACCCATACTTGCCATCCTGTTTGCCGTAGCGCGTGGTTTCGGGTTCGATAATCTGATGGAACATCAGTTTCGCAACGGCTTCGGAGGAAATATAGAAACGACAGAGGCCATTCTCTCATTCGTCAACTCTTATCTTTCACAAACCAAAGGAGGTATTTTCATTGGAGTTGGTTTGGTAATGTTGTTATGGACGGTTATCAATCTGGTCAGTAATATTGAAATCACCTTCAACCGTATCTGGGAAGTGAAAAAAGCACGATCCATGTATCGCAAGATTACAGACTATTTCTCCATGTTCCTGCTGATGCCGATTCTGATCGTGGTATCCGGAGGACTTTCTCTATTTATGAGCACCATTCTCAAGCAGATGGATGACTTCGTTCTGCTCGCTCCTGTCATGAAATTCATGATACGGCTTATTCCTTTCGTCCTGACATGGCTGATGTTCACCGGGCTGTACATCTTCATGCCGAACACGAAAGTGAAATTCAAACACGCTCTCATTGCAGGTATTCTGGCAGGGTCTGCTTATCAGGCTTTTCAGTTCCTGTACATCAACAGTCAGTTGTGGGTGTCAAAGTACAATGCCATTTATGGTAGTTTTGCCGCACTTCCCTTATTCCTGCTTTGGTTGCAGATATCTTGGACAATCTGTTTGTTTGGAGCCGAACTGACGTATGCCGGACAGAATATCCGCAGCTTTAGCTTTGACCAGGACACCCGGAACATCAGCAGACGATACCGGGATTTTATATCCATCCTGATTATGTCACTCATAGCCAAACGATTCGAAAAGAACAAACCGCCCTATACGGCTGCAGAAATATCGGAAGAACATCAGATTCCCATCCGGCTGACAAACCAGGTGCTTTATCAGTTGCAGGAAATAGAATTGATTCACGAGGTTGTTACCGACGAAAAAAGCGAAGAAATCGGTTACCAGCCTTCAATGGATATCAATCAACTAAATGTGGCTGTCCTGCTGGACCGTTTGGACACATACGGCTCCGAGAATTTCAAAATTGACAAAGACGAAGAATTCAACGACGAATGGAAGGTACTGACCGAATCCAGAGAAGAATACTATAAAAAAGCAAGTAAAGTATTACTGAAGGATTTGTAGAAAAGTCAAACCTTAAATCGCGAAAATGAACTTAACACAATATTAGAAAAAAATGAAAAAGCTACTGCTAAGTGCATTTGTCATCTGTCTAGCAGGGACAAGCATTGCACAAGAATCTCCTTTATGGATGCGCCACTGCGCTCTTTCTCCAGACGGAACCACCATTGCATTTACCTACAAAGGAGACATCTACACGGTACCGTCAACCGGCGGACGTGCCACACAAATCACCACCAATCCGGCTTTTGATACGGAACCGGTATGGAGTCCCGACAGTAAACAAATTGCCTTTGCATCGGATCGCATGGGAAGTCTCGACGTTTTCGTCGTATCCAGTGAAGGAGGAGCACCCCAGCGACTGACCACTCATTCAGGCAGTGAGAAACCTGTTGCCTACAAAGACAACAAACACATTTTATTCACAGCCAACATTGCTCCCTCTGCCGAAGATGTCGGATTTCCTTCCGGTCAGTTCCAGCAAGTGTACGAGGTAGCCGTGACGGGAGGACGCCCCGCTATGTTCTCATCCATGCCAATGGAGTGCATCTCTATCAATAAGGAGGGAGTGATGCTCTATCAGGACAAGAAAGGATACGAAGACTATTGGCGCAAGCATCAGGTATCCCCTATTGCCCGTGACATCTGGACATACACTCCCGGAAAAACCCCTGTTTATCAAAAACAAACTACTTTCGGAGGTGAAGACCGCGAACCGGTATGGAGTCCTGATGGTAAATCATTCTATTATCTAAGTGAAGAGAAAGGTTCCTTCAATATATTCCAACGTACTCCCGGAGCCACCACTTCCCAACAAATCACTTTCCATACAAAGCATCCCGTACGCTTTCTAAGCATTTCAACCACCGGCACACTCTGTTATGGTTATGACGGCGAGATTTATACACTTGTTCCGGGCAAACAACCCCAAAAGGTAAACATAAGTATCCTGGCAGACAAGAATGACAAAGATATTATCCGCCAAATCAAATCCAACGGGGCTACCGACATCGCTGTATCTCCCAAAGGAAAAGAAGTCGCATTCATTATGCGCGGTGATGTTTACGTAACCTCTATTGACTACAAAACAACCAAACAAATCACCAACACACCCGATCAGGAACGTAACATCAGTTTCGCTCCCGACGGACGCACACTCGTCTATTCTTCAGAACGCGATGGATTGTGGCAGCTTTACACTTCCACCATCGTACGCAAAGAAGAGAAACAATTCACCTATGCCACAGAATTGAAAGAAGAACGTTTGACAAACTCCAAAGTCGCTTCTTTCCAACCACAATTCAGTCCTGACGGTAAAGAGGTTGCTTTCCTCGAAAACCGTACCGCTATCCGCGTCATCAATCTGAAAAGCAAAGCCGTACGCACAGTGATGGATGCCAAATATCAATATTCTTATGCCGACGGTGACCAATGGTTCCAATGGAGCCCCGACAGCCAATGGATTCTATCAGACTTCATTGGCATAGGAGGCTGGAACAATAAAGACGTCGTTTTGCTGAAAGCCGACGGAAAAGGCGAAATGGTCAATCTTACCGAAAGCGGATACAGCGACAGCAACGCCAAATGGGTGTTGGGTGGAAAAGCAATGATATGGAACAGTGACCGTGCCGGATACCGTAGCCATGGTAGCTGGGGAAGTGAAGACGACACCTATATTATGTTTTTCGACGTCGATGCCTACAACCGCTTTCTGATGAGCAAAGAAGATATTGCCTTACTTGAAGAAGCGGAAAAGGCAGAGAAAGCAGAAAAAGAAAAAGCCAAGAAAGAAAAGGCAGAGAAGAAAGAAGACACTAAAGACAGTAAGAAGAAAACGAACCAGAATGAGAATGCGAAAAAAGACAGTACGGAGGTGAAACCTCTTACATTCGATTTGGAGAATCGTTTTGACCGCATCGTTCGTCTAACTGTAAATTCTTCCCGCCTGGGTGACGCTGTTATGAGTCCGAAGGGTGATATTCTTTATTACCTGGCAGCTTTTGAAGGAGACTATGACCTTTGGGAGCATAAACTGAAAGAAAATACGACTAAAATATTATTGAAAGGAGTTGGCGGCGGCTCGCTCATACCGGATAAAGAAGGAAAGAATATCTTTATGTGCACAGGCGGCCGATTGAAGAAAATAGAGATTGCCGGTAGCAAAATTACACCGATAGAATTTGAAGCATTCTTCGATTACCGTCCTTATGATGAACGCGCATACATCTTCGACCACGTTTGCCAGCAAGTAAATGACAAATTCTATATTGCCGACTTGCATGGAGTGGACTGGAAAGGATATAAAAAAGCATACGAACGCTTCTTGCCCCACATCAGCAACAATTATGACTTCACGGAAATGTTGAGTGAATTGCTTGGCGAATTGAATGGTTCCCATACCGGAGCCCGGTTTGCAGCAGGAGGCAGCGCAATGCCTACCGCTACTCTGGGAGTCTTTTACGATGAGTCATACGACGGTGCCGGGTTAAAGATCAAGGAAATCATGAAGCAAAGTCCTTTCACCCAGAAAAAGACAGAAGTGAAGGCAGGTTGCATCATTGAAAAAGTAGACGGCACAGCGATTGAAGCCGGTGCTGATTACTTCCCGTTATTTGAAGGCAAAGTCGGACGCAAAGTAGTACTTACCGTATACGATCCTTCTACTAAAAAACGTTTTGAAGAAACAGTAAAAGCAATCAGCTATGGAACTCAAAGCGACCTGCTTTACAAACGTTGGGTAGAGCGCTGCGCCAAGAAAGTGGAAGAGCTTTCCGGCGGACGCATTGCTTATGTACATATTAAAGGTATGGACAGCCCCAGCTTCCGCAAGATCTATTCCGAACTACTCGGCCGTTATCGTAATAAAGAAGCCGTAGTGGTAGATACCCGCCATAATGGCGGCGGATGGCTGCACGATGATGTAGTCACCTTACTTAGTGGAAAGGAATATCAACGTTTCGTGCCACGCGGACAATATATCGGCAGCGATCCATTTAACAAATGGCTGAAAGCCTCATGCATGCTAACTTGCGAAGACAATTACAGCAATGCTCATGGCACTCCTTACGTATATAAGACTCTAGGCATTGGTAAACTGGTAGGCGCCCCGGTGGCAGGCACGATGACCGCCGTGTGGTGGGAACGCCAGATAGATCCGTCTATCGTATTCGGTATCCCGCAGGTGGGTTGCATGGATATGCAAGGCAACTATCTCGAAAATCAGACCTTGCAACCTGATATTCTAGTTTATAACGAACCGGTAGCCAGCCTGAAAGGAGAAGATGCACAACTGAAAGCAGCAGTAGACTACCTATTGAAAGATTTGTCAAAAAAGAAATAAATATAGCATTATTGATGCCGCTTTTCTGGCGGCATCAATAATATACTAACTATCAACACCTTAAAAAAGCTATTTATTGGTTTTAAAGAAACAGGTCGTTCCTTTAAAAGGAAAGCATCGTTGGTTTAAAAGGAACGTCCCCTTCCTTTAAAACCAACGATGCTTTCTGTTATATGCTTATCCTAAAGGGCTAAGAATATAATTATTTTTCAATCAATAACGATTGTATGAAATCACCTTTTCTTTCGGCTTCCTTATCTTCTTACGTTTTTCCTTTGCCGGATAGCCAATGACAATGTCCAGCAATAAACGTTTCGAAGCAGGAATACCGGCAAGCTGTTTCAGCTCTTTTTCATCGAACCAACCCAGAATACAAGAACCCAAACCTTCGGCTTCAGCTGCCAGAGAAATATGAGCAGCCGCTATTCCAATGTCGATCAACGGGAAATGCTTGCCTTTTACCTTTCCGCCAAGCAGGGAGGTTATATTAGCAGATTCTTCTACAACCAGAATATGCACGGGAGCATCTTTGGCAAACTTATTCATTCCCAAGCCAGCAGCAGCTTTCCCGGCTTTTTGAGCCAGTTCCTTATCTGTGATGACCACAAACCTCCAAGGTTGTGCGTTGCAGGCCGAAGGCGCCAAACGTGCAGCTTCAAGTACCCGTTCCAACTTTTCCGGCTCCACCGGACGTTCCTTATCATACGAACGGTCACTTTGACGAGCCTGCACCAATTGAAGAAAATCAGTATATGCCATTTCCAATCCTCCGGTCACTTATTTATATTTTCTTATTTATATTGAATCATCCGGCTGATATACTTGCCGATAATATCGAATTCGATATTTACCACACTGCCAATCTCAAACGTATGGAAGTTCGTATGCTCGTATGTATAAGGAATGATAGCCACCTGGAAAGTATCATCCGTCGGATTACATACCGTCAAGCTAACACCGTTCACAGTCACCGAACCTTTATCCACAGTGATATATCCGCGTTTCGCCATCTCCTTGTCAAACGCATATCGGAATGTAAAATACCAGCTGCCTTCCGCATCCTTAATATCGATACAAGTAGCAGTCTGATCCACATGTCCCTGAACGATATGTCCGTCCAACCGACCGTTCATCATCATGCTACGTTCAACGTTCACCTTATCCCCCACTTTCAACAAACCGAGGTTAGAACGCTCCAACGTTTCTTTCATGGCAGTCACCGTATACGTATCATCCGTCAGAGTCACTACCGTCAGGCATACACCATTGTGAGAAATACTCTGGTCGATTTTCAACTCATTCACAAACGAACACTTAAATGTAAAGTGTATATTCTCCTGGTCTTTCACCAGTGCTACCAAAGTAGCATATTCTTCTACGATTCCAGAAAACATAATTCTATTTACTATTTACGATTTTACAATTGAAAGTACTCTCTTAATGCAAGGGTCAAAGATACGAATAAGGAAGCAGCTTAGAAAATAAGAGCAAAAAAAAATGGGGCTTTTCACAAAGCTCCATTTTTCAGTTTTCAATAGGTATTAGTTTTTTTTTAAGGTAAAAAGATTGTTTTCAGGATAACGGTGCAAATATAGGCGGTTTTACCGATACTATCCAAATTATAAAACATGTCATATAACATCTTTTTGAAAATTCTTTGGATTTATTATCATTTGAAGCAAAATCTCCTGTAACTTGTCCGTTACAGGAGACAAATATAAGATAATTTTTTAAGGAGCCCTAATTTCTGTTTAAAAATCGGCAGAAAATTACTTTTCCGGGTAATTTTCATCCGTTTTTCCACGATGTTTTAACACTTTGGCATCAATGAAGAAGACAATCTCCTCGGCAATGTTGGTAATATGATCTCCCGAACGTTCCAGTTTACGGAACACACTGACTAAATCTACGCAAGTATGTACAGCTTCCGGATGTTCGATAATATAGTCTGAAAGAATCCCTGTTGCATCCGCATTGATTTCATCCAGCAAATTATCCTTAGCAAACACTCCTGCCGCCAAATCATTACTCTCTTCATTCAAGGCACGTTTTGCCAGTTCCAGCATCGACAACACCTCTGCTTGCATCTCTGCCAGGCGGAGACGAGACAACAGCTCCGCATCCAATACCGGTTCTTTGCAACGAAGTACAAAACGGGCAATTCCTTCCGCAAAGTCACCCAAACGTTCCAAGTTCGTATTGATTTTCAACATAGCCAACACAAAACGAAGATCAATCGCCACCGGATTATACAATGCGATAATATCTTCCACATCACTATCTATCTTCAATTCAAAAGCATTCACCCTGCGTTCGCGAACCATCACCTGTTGAGCCAGCTCCTTGTCAAGGGTCAACACAGCCTCTCCGGCACGGTCAAGCTGGTTGTACACCAAGGTCCACATTTCATCAATTTCCTTCTTCAATAGGATGAGTTCCGATTCTATAAACTTTACCATAGTCTATTATATATAAATGATTAATATTCTATCAATTGGGTTCCAGATACCCGGATTACCCAAAACGTCCCGTTATGTAATTCTGGGTAGCCTCTTTCTCCGGATTGGTGAATATCTTTTTCGTCTGATCGAACTCCACCATTTCTCCCATATAGAAAAACGCCGTCTTATCACTGACACGGGCCGCCTGCTGCATATTATGCGTAACGATTACAATCGTATAATCCTTCTTCAGTTCATGAATCAACTCCTCCACTTTTGCCGTAGAAATAGGATCGAGCGCAGACGCAGGTTCATCCATCAGCAATACCGAAGGAGAGACAGCCATCGCACGGGCGATACAAAGACGCTGCTGCTGTCCGCCGGACAGTGCATAAGCCGATTCCTTCAACTTATCTTTCACCTCATCCCAAAGAGCCGCTCCTTTCAATGTTTCCTCCACACGCTGGCGAATGAAAGCATTATCTTTTATTCCGTTCACACGAAGTCCGTAAGCCACATTCTCGAATATGCTTTTCGGGAAAGGATTGGGACGCTGGAACACCATTCCCACATTCTTGCGGAGTTCGTCCACTTCCACGCCTTTCGCATAGATATTATGTCCGTCGATACGGATTTCTCCCTCCAGACGGGTAGCAGGAATCAAATCATTCATCCGGTTGAAAAGCCGGAGGAAAGTAGATTTGCCACAACCGGACGGTCCGATAAAAGCAACAACCGATTTTTCCTCAATCTGCATGCTGATGCCCTTCAGTGCATGAAAGTCCCCATACCAGAAGTTCACATCACGCGCATCTATTTTCACTGTATCCATATACTAATTTAGTTCGTTTTTACTCTTTTCTCAAAATACTTTCTCAAGGCATTAGCCAGCAGATTCACCAACAGGATAATCATAATCAATACCAATGCCGTGCCATAAGCCAGCGGCAGTTGTGCCTCCATATCCGTTCCACTGGTGGAAATCACATACAAATGGTAAGGCAAGGCCATACACTGATCCAAAATGCCGGTAGGAAGTTGCGGCAGGAAGTATGCGGCACAAGTAAACAGAATCGGCGCCGTCTCTCCCGAAACACGTCCCAAGGCGAGAATCAACCCAGTGATAATGTTCGGCATACCCATCGGCAGAATAACGTGCCATATCGTCTGCAACTTCGTCGCTCCCAATGCCCGGCTACCTTCACGCATACTGTCGGGAATGGCTTTCAAGGCTTCCTCCGTTGTCCGGATGACCAAAGGTACGCAAAGCAAACCTAATGTCAAAGAGCCTGCCAGAATACTATCACCAAACCCCATATAATTGACAAACAGCGCCATACCGAACAATCCGAATACGATGGAAGGAATACCGCTCAAGTTATTGGTCATCACCCGGATAAAACGTACCAACCTGCCTTTCGGCGCATACTCATTCATATAAATCCCACTCATCACCCCTATCGGAAATGCAAACAGCGCACTTCCCACCATCAGGTAGAAGGTACCGACAATAGCCGGCCAGATACCGCCACCTGTCATTCCGTCCGTAGGAGCCGAAGTGATAAAATCCCAACTGATAGCACCGATTCCCTTATAGATGATAAATCCCAGAATCGCAAACAATATCAATACAATGCAAAGACTCAACAACCGGAAAATCCCGAAAGCAAATTTCTGCGAACGGTGTTTAGCTTTATTATTACTCCGTATTTCCATCTTATTTACTACGTTTTAATCCTTTAGAAGAAATATATTCTACACTAAAGTTGATAATCAATGTAATGAAGAACAGTACGACACCCAACAAGAACAATGCCTGATAGTGCGGACCACCTGCAGGAGCCTCTCCCAGTTCGGCGGCAATCGTAGCCGGAATGGTACGTAAAGGCTCAAGAATGGTTGTCGGAATCACAGCCGCATTACCGGTCACCATCAATACCGCCATCGTCTCTCCGATAGCACGTCCGATGCCAAGTACCACGCCGGATGTAATACCCGAAATAGAATAAGGAATTACTACCTTATATATAGTCTGCCATTGAGAAGCCCCCAACGCCAGACTCGCTTCCCGCATTGCACGCGGACAGTTACGCATCGCATCTTCCGTCACCGTTATGATGGTAGGCAATGCCATAATGGCCAGTACGATACTCCCTGCCAGGCCGCTCTCTCCCACCGGAAGATTAAACAACTTCTGAATCAACGGAACGATGACAATCAACCCGAAAAAGCCATAGACCACGGAAGGAATACCGCTCAACAGTTCGATAATCGGTTTCAGCCAGTTCCGCACTTTCGGGTTTGCCACTTCAGACATATAGATAGAAACCGAAAGCCCGAACGGCAAAGCAAAAAGAATGGCGAACAGACTCACCCACAACGTACCGGTAATCAACGGCAGGAAGCCGAATTGAGCTGCCGGAGTGGCCGTAGGAAACCATTCGGCACCCGCAAATACATCTTTCACGGAAATGGTGTTATCCTCTATGAAATGCACCGCGTCCGGATGAACAATAAACTTCTGCGGAACAAAAGCTACGATACCCGGTGTTTTCTCTACCAGTTCCGTAATCTTGTCGCCTGCATATTCATAAGCAGGTCCCAGCTCCTCTTCCGTATAATACTGCGTTATATCCTCCAAACGAAAAACCCGGATAGGGAGATCTTCCCCACCGAGTTCCTTCCAGTTTGTGATCTCCTCATCAAAAACATTTTTTATCTGTGCAGGGCTCAACACACTAACTTTGTTGCTCTTATTCAGCGCCAACACATATCCCTCTTCAATCACCTTACTCTTGAACAGCCCGAAAGCTTCCGAGAAAAGGAAGAGTACAATCAGCAGAATAGTAATACTTGTCACGAAACCGCTACAAGTCAACATTCCTTCTATAATCCTTTCAAATACCTTTTTCATACCTACTATGATTTCTGATGCAAAGAAAGCGTCTCTTTATTAAGGAGGTGTGACTAACGTTTGAAGGAAATGTTTCAATCATGTTACGTTTGTGTTACAAGTATCATTTCCATTCCGGATGAAATGGAAATGTAATATCCGATTGCTTAATTTGCAAAGTCAATAAAAAGAAGAAATATGAAAGTGAGAAGAAACTTATTAATCGCCCTTTCCTTACTCTCGCTCGGTGCCAACGCACAACGTATAAAAGGTAGCGACACGGTACTGCCTGTCGCACAACAGACAGCAGAGCGGTTTATGAACCAGCATCCGGATGCCCGTGTCACTGTAACCGGTGGCGGAACCGGTGTGGGTATCTCCGCTTTAATGGATAATACAACGGACATTGCAATGGCTTCCCGCCCGATCAAGTTCAGCGAGAAGATGAAAATTAAAGCGGCAGGAGAAGAAGTAAACGAAGTGATTGTTGCCTACGACGCCCTCGCCGTGGTGGTGCATCCCTCTAATCCGGTGAAACAGCTGACCCGCCAACAACTGGAGGATATTTTCCGGGGGAAGATAACCAACTGGAAACAGGTAGGCGGAGACAACCGAAAAATAGTAGTCTACTCGCGTGAAACATCGTCCGGTACTTACGAATTTTTCAAAGAGAGCGTACTGAAAAATAAAAACTACATGGCAAGCAGCCTTTCCATGCCGGCAACAGGTGCTATTATCCAGTCTGTCAGCCAGACCAAAGGAGCTATCGGATATGTAGGACTGGCCTACGTGTCTCCCCGTGTCAAAACGCTTTCCGTGTCTTATGACGGAAGCCACTACGCCACCCCTACGGTAGAGAATGCCACCAACAAAACCTACCCTATCGTCCGGCCGCTTTACTACTATTACAATGTAAAAAATAAGGAACAAGTTAGCCCCCTGATTCAGTTTATTCTTTCATCCGACGGACAGGACATTATAAAAAAGAGCGGTTATATTCCGGTTAAATAAAAAAAATGTCCTACTTTTGTAGCCTAAATACAGATAACATTAACCGTTATGACAGATATTAAAAACGAAGAAGCAGGCGAAAAGAAAAGCTTGAACTTTATTGAACAGGCAGTAGAGAAAGACTTGAAAGAAGGTAAAAATGGTGGAAAAGTGCAGACGCGTTTCCCGCCCGAGCCCAACGGCTATCTTCACATCGGCCATGCCAAAGCTATTTGCCTTGATTTCGGCATCGCAGAAAAACACGGCGGTGTATGTAACCTTCGTTTCGACGACACAAACCCTACCAAGGAAGATGTGGAATATGTAGAAGCTATCAAAGAAGATATCCAATGGCTAGGCTACCAGTGGGGAAATGAATATTATGCTTCCGACTATTTCCAGCAATTATGGGATTTCGCTATCCGCCTGATCCAGGAGGGAAAAGCATATATCGACGAACAGAGTTCCGAACTGATTGCACAGCAGAAAGGTACTCCTACCCAAGCAGGTGTGGAGAGTCCTTACCGGAACCGTCCTATCGAAGAGAGCCTCGAACTTTTTAAGAAAATGAATAGCGGCGAGATCGAAGAAGGCGCTATGGTGCTCCGTGCCAAGATTGACATGGCTAATCCGAATATGCACTTCCGCGATCCGATTATTTACCGTGTAGTGAAACACCCGCACCACCGTACGGGTACTACCTGGAAAGCTTATCCGATGTATGACTTCGCCCACGGACAGAGTGACTTCTTCGAAGGAGTGACTCATTCTCTGTGTACACTTGAATTTGTGGTACACCGTCCGCTTTACGACCTCTTCATCGATTGGTTGAAAGAAGGAAAAGACCTGAACGACAACCGTCCCCGTCAGACTGAATTCAACAAACTGAATCTAAGTTACACCCTGATGAGCAAACGTAACCTGCTCACACTGGTGAAAGAAGGATTGGTAAACGGATGGGACGACCCTCGTATGCCGACTATCTGCGGTTTCCGCCGTCGCGGTTATTCACCGGAGTCCATTCATAAGTTTATTGATAAAATCGGATATACCACTTACGATGCCCTGAACGACATCGCCCTGTTGGAAAGCTCTGTCCGGGATGATTTGAACAGCCGTGCTACCCGTATATCTGCAGTAATCAACCCGGTTAAACTGATTATCACCAACTATCCGGAAGGACAGGTTGAAGAACTGGAAGCAATCAACAATCCGGAAGATCCGGAAGCAGGAAGTCACCTGATCGAGTTTAGCCGCGAATTGTGGATGGAGCGCGAAGACTTCATGGAAGACGCTCCCAAGAAATATTTCCGCATGACACCGGGACAAGAAGTACGTCTCAAAAATGCTTATATCGTGAAATGTACCGGTTGCAAGAAAGACGAAAACGGTGTAATCACAGAAGTATATTGCGAATATGACGCAAATACCCGCAGTGGCATGCCGGATGCGAACCGCAAGGTGAAAGGTACGCTCCACTGGGTAAGCTGCAACCACTGCCTGCAAGCAGAAGTACGTTTGTACGACCGTCTGTGGAAAGTGGAAAATCCACGTGACGAACTGGCCGCCATCCGCGAAGCAAAAAAATGCGAAGCACTGGAAGCCATGAAAGAAATCATTAATCCGGATTCATTGAAAGTTCTGCCCAACTGCTACATAGAGAAGTTCGCAGCTACCCTGCCTCCACTCTCCTATCTGCAGTTCCAACGGATCGGTTACTTTAATATCGACAAAGAATCAACCCCGGATAAACTAATCTTCAACCGTACAGTAGGGTTGAAAGACACATGGGGTAAGATTAATAAATAACTAAGCTTTCAAGCTTAACTTTACAATGGGGCTGTGTCAAAAGGATCATTATCTGAACTTTTGCAACAGCCCCATCTTAGCAATTAAAAATCTAAAAGTAAAATGGGTAGAAAAAATTCGCCATCAGCAAAAAAGGAACTAGTCACACTAATCACAAACTACGAAGAAGCAAAAGCAGAAAACCGACAACTTTATCTGGATGCTGACCAATTGGCCGACATCGCCGACTGGTATGCCTCCGAGCGAAAATTTGAAGAAGCACAAGAAGTAATCACTTATGGACTTAAAATACATCCGGGAAACACAGATTTGCTTATAGAACAAGCATATCTTTACCTGGATACCCAAAAGCTGCAAAAAGCAAAAAAAGTAGCGGATTCGATTACCGAAGAATTTGATTCCGAAGTGAAACTGCTGAAAGCCGAACTATTGCTGAATGGAGGAAAACTGGAGGAAGCTCAATGGCTGTTAAGCACAATAGCGGATGCCGACGAGCTGGAAACAATCATTGATGTTGTATTTCTATATCTGGACATGGGATACCCGGACGCAGCCAAAGAATGGCTCGACAGAGGTAAATCCCGTTATGCCGAAGATGAAGAATACATGGCTCTCACAGCCGATTATCTGGCATCGACCCATCAGGTAGAATCAGCCATCACCTATTACAATAAACTCATTGACAAATCTCCGTTCAATCCGTCCTACTGGATGGGACTGGTGAAATGTTACTTTGTCCAGGAACAAATAGACAAAGCCATCGAAGCCTGTGATTTTGCATTGGCAGCCGACGATCAGTACGGGGAAGCTTATGCCTACAAGGCACATTGTTTCTTCTATCTGAACAATTCGGATGATGCCATCGAGAATTACCAAAAGGCGATTGAGCTCAAAGCCATTCCCCCCGAACTGGGTTATATGTTTATGGGAATATCCTACGGTAATAAAGAAGAATGGCAAAAAGCTGATGACTATTACGACAAAGTGATCGAACGTTTTGAAGAAGACGGAGACAAGCAGTCTATTTTATTGATAGACACCTATACCAGCAAAGCATTCGCCCTGTCTCACCTGGAAAGGTATGAAGAGGCCCACGAACTATGCGAGAAAGCCAAAGAGATAAACCCGAACGAGGGATTAATCTATCTGACAGAAGGGAAACTATACCTGGCAGAGGAACTGGAAGACGAAGCTGCCATCTCTTTCGAAAAAGCGATAGAGATCAACCCGAACATAGAAATGTGGTATATGATTGCCTCTGCTTATTCGGAAAGTGACTATCTGATCGAAGCGAAAGAATACTTTGAAAAAGTGTACCAGATAAATCCGAAATACGAAGATGTGACAGAGAAATTGAGTGTTCTTTGCCTCATGCACGGTGAAATCGACAACTTCTTTAAATATAATAAGGAATGTGAGCACCCACTGGAAGAAGACATGATCCTGGATCTGTTGAACAGTCCCGAACACAGAGAAGAAGACGAAAGAACTCTCAAAGAAGTGTGGGAACGCATGAAAAAAGAGAATAAGAAAAAAACAAAAGGAAAAAAATAAATCAATTTATAAATTCTATCCTCAAAAAACATGGAATCAGTAGCAGAACTTCTTAAATGGGTATTAGAAAACTTGAACTATTGGGTAGTCACTATTTTTATGGCTATCGAAAGCTCTTTTATTCCCTTCCCCTCGGAAGCCGTAGTACCCCCTGCCGCATGGAAAGCTATGGCAGACGACAGTATGAATATCTTTCTTGTTGTCCTATTTGCAACCATAGGAGCAGATATCGGTGCATTAGTAAATTATTACCTCGCCCGCTGGCTGGGTCGCCCTATTATTTATAAATTTGCCAACAGCCGCTTAGGACACATGTGCCTTATTGATGAAGAAAAAATACATCATGCAGAAGAATATTTCAGAAAACACGGTGTAGCTTCCACTTTCTTTGGCCGCCTCATTCCGGCTGTACGTCAGCTTATCAGTATTCCTGCAGGATTAGCCGGCATGAAAATAGGTCCTTTCCTGCTTTATACAACTCTCGGCGCTGCTATATGGAACAGTATATTAGCTTTGCTCGGATACCTGATTTACCGTTTCACAGACCTCAAAACGACTAACGATGTCTATGTAATGGCCACCGAATACAGTCACGAAATCGGCTATGTCATTATAGCAGTGGTGGTAATTGTAATCGGTTTTCTGGCTTATAAAGGACTGAAAAAGAAAAAATAAGTATCAGGTATTAGGTATCAAGTATTAAGTATTACCATGGCTGTTTGATTAATTGTGTAAACAACAATTAGAGCAAAATAGCCAGCTACGGTTAATACTTAATACTTGATACTTAGAAATTAAACTGAACTCCTACTCCCAATATCTCTTTAAATTGCACACGAGCACCTTTTGTACCATCCTTTTGCACGATTTTCACATCATCGTCATACATCAGGTTAGTAGTAAGTGTGGTTGAGAACCATTTATTGATAATCATATTTATTTGTACTTCCCAGTTCACGTCTATATTCAGCGGCTTATGCAGATAATCGGAATATAGATCCAAACGTGAATATACCGTCATATTCTTCAAGAATTCATATTTGGCTTCTCCTTTCAAGTTAGCACCGAAACTGGATAATAGATGTTTGCCCGGATCAACTCCATAAGCTCCTTCGTCAGAGAGACGGTCATTGAGCACAAATGTTCCGCGCCACGCAGCAGGAGACAATACAACGGTAAATATCTTACCCGGATCATACGTAAAGCCCAAACCGGTAGTCAAATAGGCAGGAGCCATAAATTCGGAGATAGCAATGTCTTTATTGACGGAGTAGTCATATCCCGGAGAAAACTGTGTCTGGAAAGTAGCGAACGCACTGGCATACCAGTTTTTGGCAATAGAATAGCCATAATTCGTATTCAAATAGATCTTATCATTTGCTTTCCTGGTTCCATCATCACCAGTCTTATTTAATCCATAAGCCAGTTCAATACGATTATTCCACAGATGTTTTCCTTTCTTATAATTAATCTGATAAGTACCCTGCAAGTCAAAGGCAACGGAGTTATCACCTCCGGCAGCCCAATTAGTGAGGCTCACTTGCGTTAGTTTCAGTCCGGCAAATCCTTCTTTTGTCCAGGGAGAAGTTTGTGTGCTATCGGCAGTTTGGGCCGACAAGGTTCCAGCGCCCATACATAACAGGGCGATGAATAGAGTTTTCATTTTGTTCATGATAGTTGAGGTTTAGTGTAGAAAAAAACACAACCTAACAAGAACAGAGCCTTGGCAGTTTACCAAGCCTTTTTACCAGTTCCCATTAGGTCAAAAAGTTTAAATAAGTATTAAGTGTTAAGTATTAAGTATTAATCGTAGCCGCTGATTTGCCGCGGTTAATACTTAATACTTTATACTTTATTATTGTATCGCAGCTAAAGCTTTGTCATAATCAGGCTCCTGGGTGATTTCAGGAACAAGTTCCGTATATGCAATTTTGCCATCTTTGCCAATCACAACTACCGCACGAGCCAAAAGTCCTGCTAACGGACCATCTGCCATACGCACTCCATAACTTTCGTCGAAATCAGAGAAGCGGAAATCAGACAATGGAATTACATTTTCAATACCTTCTGTCGTACAGAAACGGCCGTGTGCAAAAGGAAGATCCTTAGAAATAGCCAATACTACCGTATCTTTCAATCCGGCAGCCATTTTATTAAACTTACGTACAGAAGTTGCACATACGCTGGTATCCAGACTAGGGAAAATATTTAAAATCACATTTTTACCATTTAAATCTTTCAGAGAGAAAGAAGATAAATCTGTTTTTACCAGCTCGAAGTCAGGAGCTACCTTACCTACTTGTATAAATTCACCGATCAGTTTCACCGGTTGTCCTTTGAAATTTGTTGTTGCCATAATGCATGTATATTTAAAATTTACTTTATATAGGAAACAACTATTCCCCCAAATATGTTCACGGAAAACCTTTTCTAAATTCAATTTGTTATTCCTCAACGAAATCACTCTAGTGTTCAATTTAAAATATAAAATGTATGGAAACTGTATTCAATGAGATTCAACATTCAGTAAAAAATTGGTGGACTTCTCTTCTTTTGGGAATCGTGTATATCATTGTAGCCCTTTGGCTCATGTTCTCACCCGTAAGCACCTATGTAGCACTAAGTATCATTTTCAGTGTATCGATGCTGATAAGCGGTATTCTGGAAATCATCTTCGCTCTTAGCAACCGGAAAGGCGTCCCGAGCTGGGGATGGTATATCGTAGGAGGACTGATCGACCTCGTTCTGGGTATTTACCTGATTGCCTATCCGATGGTCAGCATGGAAGTTATCCCTTTCATCATAGCCTTCTGGCTTATGTTCCGAGGGTTCTCCTCCACCGGCTATTCCATCGACCTGAAACGTTACGGAACCCGCGACTGGGGCTGGTACATGGCTTTCGGTATTCTTGCCATCCTGTGCTCTCTTTTAATATTATGGCAACCCGCCATAGGAGCGCTCTACGCAGTGTATATGATTTCTTTTGCTTTCCTCATCATCGGACTTTTCCGTGTCATGCTTTCATTTGAACTAAAGAATCTGCATAAAAGAAAATAAAAAGCTTTCGGCACTTACTTTGGGATTTTGTTTATCTTTGTAGGCAATTTACATAAATCAATTAATTAAAAAGGAAGAAAATTATGGCAATGCATACATGGTTTGAGTGCAAGATCCGTTATGAAAAAGTAATGGAAAACGGAATGCAGAAGAAAGTAACTGAACCTTATCTTGTTGACGCACTCAGTTTTACAGAAGCAGAAGCACGGATTATTGAAGAAATGACTCCGTTTATCTCCGGAGAATTTACCGTTTCGGATATTAAACGTGCCAACTATAGCGAACTTTTCCCCAGCGACGAAGAAAGTGCCGACCGCTGGTTCAAATGCAAACTTATTTTCATCACTCTGGATGAAAAAAGCGGTGCTGAAAAAAAGACTTCCACTCAAGTATTGGTACAAGCTGCCGACTTGCGCGACGCAGTCAAGAAACTAGATGAAGGAATGAAAGGAACCATGGCAGATTATCAGATCGGTATGGTATCCGAGACTCCGCTCATGGATGTATATCCTTACAGCGCCGAACCGAATGACAAACCGGAGTTTGATCCGTCAAAAGCATAAGTAACAATGAGTATTGCTGACAATTTAAAGCAAGTACTGGCCGAACTCCCGCAAGGAGTCCGGCTGGTTGCTGTCTCAAAATTCCATCCCAATGAAGCGATAGAAGAAGCATATCAGGCGGGACAGCGTATTTTTGGAGAAAGCAAAGTGCAGGAAATGACAGCTAAATACGAAAGTTTGCCCAAAGACATTGAATGGCATTTCATCGGACACCTGCAGACGAACAAAATCAAATACATGATACCATACGTAGCGATGATTCATGGAATTGATAGTTATAAACTGCTGGTCGAAGTCAACAAACAAGCTGTCAAAGCGGGACGTACTGTGAACTGCCTGTTGCAGATTCACGTTGCGCAGGAAGAAACCAAATTTGGTTTCAGTCCCGAAGAATGTAAGGAGATGTTGAATGCCGGAGAATGGAAAGAGCTGACTCATGTACGCATCTGCGGATTAATGGGGATGGCCAGCAACACCGATTGTATTGAACAAATCAACCGGGAATTTTGTTTACTAAATAGGCTCTTTAACGAGATAAAAACAACTTGGTTCATCCACTCCGATACTTTCTGTGAGCTGTCGATGGGAATGTCACATGACTACCACGAAGCCATTGCCGCAGGAAGTACGCTGGTACGAGTAGGAAGCAAGATTTTCGGAGAACGAATTTATTAATCAGGAGTAAAAAACATTCATTATGACCGATTTAAAAACTACTTTCGCAGGGCTTTCCCTTAGAAACCCTATCATCATTAGTAGCTCGGGGCTGACCAACAGTGCCGGCAAAAACAAAAAATTGGCCGAAGATGGTGCCGGTGCAATTGTTCTGAAATCACTGTTTGAGGAACAGATCATGCTGGAAGCAGACCAACTGAAAGATCCGGCTTTCTATCCGGAAGCCAGTGACTATCTGGAAGAATATATCCGTGAGCACAAGCTATCCGAATACCTGACTTTAATAAAAGAAAGCAAGAAGGTATGCCCCATTCCTATCATTGCCAGTATCAACTGCTACACTGATTCCGAATGGATTGACTTTGCAAAGATGATTGAAGAAGCTGGTGCCGACGCATTGGAAATCAATATCCTTGCCCTGCAATCGGAAGTGCAATATACATACGGTTCATTCGAACAACGCCACATCGATATTCTCCGCCACATCAAAAAAACAGTCAAGATACCTGTAATCATGAAACTGGGTGATAACCTGACAAATCCTGTGGCATTAATCGATCAGTTGTATGCCAACGGTGCAGCAGCAGTTGTTCTCTTCAACCGTTTCTATCAGCCGGACATCAACATCGAAAAGATGGAGCATATTTCAGGAGAAGTATTCAGTAATGCTTCCGACCTCGCCACTCCGCTCCGTTGGATCGGAATTGCGTCTGCAGTAGTAGACAAGATCGACTATGCAGCTTCCGGTGGTGTTGCCAACGCAGAATCAGTAGTGAAAGCTATCCTTGCCGGTGCTTCGGCTGTAGAAGTTTGTAGCGCAGTCTATCTGAATACAAATGCATTCATCGGAGAAGCCAACCGCTTCCTCTCCGCATGGATGGAACGCAAAGGATTCAAGAATATAGCTCAATTCAAAGGCAAACTGAATATTAAGGATGTTCAGGGTGTTAATACATTCGAACGTACACAGTTCCTGAAATATTTCGGAAAGAAAGAATAAGGAAAAAGCATACTCAATCAATAAAGAAACGGTGAACAAATTGTGCTATTTGCAACAAGATGTTCACCGTTTACTTTTTTAATCACTTATTAATTTATCTCGCTTAGCAGAGAAATCTGTTATAACAGGTTGCTTGCCAGTTCACTCAATTCACTTCGTTCACCTTTCAGCAAATTGACGTGTGCAAAGATATTCTGGTCTTTCATACGATCAATCATATATACCAGGCCATTGGACTGACTATCCAGATAAGGTTGGTCAATCTGCTGAATATCTCCCGTAAATACCATCTTCGTGCCTTCGCCTGCACGGGTGATGATTGTCTTTATTTCATTCGGGGTCAGATTCTGCGCTTCGTCAATGATGCAATACATTTCGCTCAAACTACGACCACGGATAAATGCCAGAGCTTCAATCACCAGCTGCTCGCTTTTCTGCATATCTTCTATGCGCTTCACTTCGGTAGAGTTTGTAGCAAACTGACGTTTTATGACGTTCAGGTTATCAAACAACGGCTGCATATAAGGAGCTACTTTTTCCTGTGCGTCTCCCGGAAGGAAACCGATATCCTTATTGGAAAGCGCCACAACGGGACGTGCCAGCAAAATCTGTTTGTAATCCGTCAGCTTGCCCAAAGCAGCAGCCAAAGCCAGCAAAGTCTTACCTGTTCCTGCTTTTCCTGTCAGAGCCACCAGTTTGATGTTCGGGTCATTCAGAATCTCAAAAGCAAAACTCTGTTCCGCATTCCGTGGTTCGATTCCATAATTCTTACCCTTCATCACACGGATAATAGAATGGGTAAAAGGATTGTAGCGTGCCAATACACTATTCCGGTCACTCTTCAATACAAAACATTCATTGGGATGAATCAAATCCTTAAAGTCGAATTCACTCAAGTCAATTCCTTCTTTTGAAGAATAAATACGGTCGATCAATGCCGGATCTACATTTTCAAAAATCTCATTAGATTTCTCGAACACATCTACATTTACCACCTTATCCGTAATATAATCCTCGCAAAGCAATCCGATAGAACGGGCTTTCATGCGCAGATTCACATCTTTGGTCACTAAGATAGATTTCATTTTCGGATACTTGTCTGTCAGGTATTCGGTTGCCGCCAAAATCAAATGATCGGGTTTCTTTATAGGAAACGATTCCCACACTTTGGTAGCCGGCACATTGCTCGTCACCACAAACAGACGTCCCAATCCTTCGCCAAGCTTCACTCCGTCGGAGAAAAGCTCGTCGCTTGTCAGCACATCCAATTCGCGCACGAACTCACGAGCATTGAAATTTATCTGCTCGTTTCCTTTTTTGAACTTATCCAGTTCTTCGAGTACAACAAGAGGGAGGTAAATATCATTTTCCTGAAAATTCTTCAAGCAATTGTAGTCGTGAAGAATAACATTTGTGTCTAACACAAAATTTTTCTTAGTTCCCATGATTTCTTAGATTTAAATGTTGATATTTGCAATCTCATTCGCCAATCCCCCATTTATAGTCAGATTGACGGTTCTAAAGATAAACAAATTAGTGGGCAATAAAGATTGCCCGACGTTAAATATTATAAAACATGGACTATCAGAACACTTTAAAGTACTTATATGAGAGTGCGCCAATGTTTCAACAAATAGGAGGCAAAGCATATAAGCCAGGTTTAGAGACCACACACAAATTGGACGAACATTTTGGGCATCCTCATCAACAATTCAAGACGATACATATCGCCGGAACCAATGGAAAAGGATCCTGTTCACATACCATCGCAGCCGTATTGCAGTGCGCCGGTTACCGGGTAGGACTATTCACCTCCCCTCATTTAATCGACTTCCGCGAACGTATCCGTATCAACGGTGAGATGATACCGGAAGAGTATGTAGTCAATTTCGTAGAAGAGCATCGCTCTTTCTTCGAGCCGCTGCACCCTTCATTCTTCGAACTGACCACCGCTATGGCATTCCGTTATTTTGCCGACCAAAAAGTAGATGTAGCAGTTATCGAAGTAGGCATGGGCGGAAGATTGGACTGTACGAATATCATCCATCCGGATTTGTGCGTTATCACCAACATAGGCCTCGACCACACCCAATATCTGGGTGACACGCTGACGAAGATTGCCAAAGAGAAAGCCGGAATTATCAAAGAAGGAGTTCCGGTCGTTATCGGCAGAGCCCAAGGGGCAGTGAAACGTGTATTTACCATGAAAGCTAAAGAAAAGAATGCGCCCATCGAATATGCCCGTGAAAATGCCCGGTACTGGGACATGGAAATAGTTCCTTATTCGAAATTGCAAGAAATAAGACCGATGATGGACAACACAATTCAGAGCATGCACGAAATGATCGAAGCAATGGACGAACAATCAGAAGAAGAGGCAAACCAGATGCGGCAAGCATTACTCATGTTAGACCTGTCAGACAGTCTACGTACGCTAGACCAGATACTCGACAAAAGAAAAGATGCTATCAAAATCCACAATGAGATGTTTCCTTTCGGACTTTTCACAGAGTTGAGCGGAGCTTACCAATTCGAAAATATGTCCACCATCCTAAAAGCCCTTGCGACACTGACCCGTCTGAACTACAACATCAGATCCCAAGACTATCGCGCAGGTCTTGCAAACGTATGTCAGCTCACCGGTCTGATGGGACGTTGGCAGAAAGTACACAGCTATCCGGATATTATCTGTGACACGGGACATAATGTTGATGGAATCGAATATATCCATGTACAGCTCAATGCCATTCACAAAACCTTCGGTCAGGAGATCCATTTTGTATTCGGCATGGTCAATGACAAAGACATCCGAGGGGTTCTGCGAGCATTGCCGAAATATGCCACCTATTATTTTACCAAAGCAAGCGTTAAACGCGCGCTTCCGGAAAATGAACTACTGGCATTGGCAGAAGAAGCCGGATTGAAAGGTACCACCTACCCCACTGTTGTAGAAGCTGTACAGGCGGCAAAAAAGAACTGCCCCCCAAAAGATCTGATCTTTGTAGGAGGCAGCAGTTTCATTGTCGCAGATTTGTTAGCGAACCGCGATACACTCAATCTCTACTAACGCATCCTTTGGCAGAGCTTTTACGGCAACCGCCGAACGTGCCGGAAAGGCTCCGTCAAAATACGTGGCATACACACCGTTCATCCCCGCAAACAAGGACATATCCTGAAGAAATACAGTGGTTTTGACAATGTTTCCCATTGTCAATCCTGCTTCTTCAAGAATGTGTTTGATATTCTCCAACGACTGGCGTGCCTGCCCTTCTATGCCTTCCGCCATCTGTCCCGTAGCGGCATCAATAGGCAACTGACCGGACACAAATACCATACCATTGGCTTCTATCGCCTGACTATAAGGGCCGATAGCCCCCGGAGCTTTCTCACTGCAAATTACTTTTTTCATATATATTTCTTTTTTCTGTTTACCGAATTTCAAAGATAAAAATAAATTTCGAGTAAGATTGACAAATCTGTTTCTTTTTATTATCTTAGCAGCTGATGAGCAAGCATAATTACGACATATTCATAAGTTACCGTAAAAGAAGTTCGGGCGACAAGCCTGAAATGCTACAACTGATGCTGGAAGAATCCGGATTCCGCAAAAGGGTGAGCTTTGATAAAGACAATTTAAACGGTCGGTTTGATGTTGAGTTGATTCGTCGCATTGATGAGTGCAAAGACTTTATTATGTTTATGGTGCCGGAGACGTTTACAACGATCCGCCCGCTCAATGAAGAAGCGGTCGAGACAGTCGAAAAAGCAACATGGGACATGGAAGAAGTGGCTTTTTACGAACGGATGGCGTCCTTGACCTATGAAGAGTTTGAAACAGAAATTAAGCAGATCAGCCGTACCGGAGAAATCGATTTTGTCCGGATAGAATTAGGCCGTGCGTTACACCGCCGGAATAGAACCCCCAAACAGATAAATATCATTCCGATTGCTCCGCAGGAAAGTGAAAGCTATGATTTTGCCACCCTGCAACTACCACCGGACATTAGCGGATTAAAAGACTTTCAAGCTGTATTTTACAGTAACTCACGAGTAGCCCGATTCAAAGATATAAAGGGTGACCTCCTGAAACAAATGTTGTCAAAACCTTCTTATGTATCTGCTAAATGGCTTGTGATGACTTTCATTGCTCTATTATTAATAGTAGCAGGAAGCAAAACTTATACTTCCATCCAAAGAACGGCAGAACAAAAATTGGAATTCAAGGATTGTCGCACTTATGACGATTACAGTAGTTTCATAAAGAAACACCCGGACAGTTCTTTGAAATCTACGTGCGACTCCATCCTGCATGAATTCAATGCACTCCGGAATGACGGACGCGCCTCCGTAAACAACACCGGAAACAGGGATATAAAAGACAGAGAGAAAGAATGGGTAGACGTAAAATGGAATCCCACAATCACACTGCCCCAGCTCCGCTCCCTGGTGGACATGATGAATAATATGCTGCTGATTCCGGCCAAAAACAAAGAATTCATCATGGGGAAAACTATGGGAAAAGGATATGACTCACCGCAGCACACTGTTGTATTAAGTTCCGATTATTATATGTGTAAATACGAAGTAACACGTTCGTTGTGGTATGCCATTATGAATGACTCCATTGTTACGGAAGAAGGCATGCTGCCTATGACACATATAACGTGGAATGATGCAGAGACCTTCACCAAGAAACTGAACAAGCTCACCGGTTTATCTTTTTCCCTCCCTACAGAGGCGCAATGGGAATATGCAGCCGCCGGAGGCGAAAGCTATCCTTATGCCGGTTCAGACAACATTCGTGATGTAGCCTACTATGCCTCCAATGCCAATGAACGCCTGCATCCCGTTGGCGAGAAACGCGAAAACGGATTCGATTTATACGACATGTCAGGCAACGCCGCCGAATGGTGTACAGACTGGATGAGCCGGTATGAAAATACACGGGTCACAGATCCCCAAGGTCCGGCAGAGAATCCCGGACACCATAAAAAGATAGTGAGAGGAGGCAGCTACCTGGCCAACGAACGTGATATGGACATTCGCCATCGTAGCGTACAGACTTACGATACATCAGAACCACATATCGGATTTCGTGTGGTACTTAATCCTATTCAATAACACTATGAATGCAAAATAAAAATGAGCAGGAAAACTATTTTCAGAGTATTCATCCTCCTGTTTTTTTTCATCGGAGGGCAAATGAGTGTCAATGCACAGACAACGACACCCTTTGAAACGGTGTTCGACGCCTGTAAGAAAGCATGTGAAGCATTGGACGGCGGCTTTGCCAGTGGCGAACAACTGCTGGCAGTAAGCAAAACGCTGCGTGATGCAGCCCCTATCCCATTAACCGTCAAACAAACCCAGGGCGATGTTTTGAGCCTGAAAGGACATCTGGTATTTGACTACGAATTCATTCAAGCCTGCGTTGATAATGAAACAATCTATGAAATTGCGGACAAGTATGCAGCAGAAGCGAGGATGAGAGGTGATAAGGACTCCGCCAACAAAGTAAGATTAGATACCAAAATGGTGGCTGCCGGTCAGACCTGTACTTTCGAGATTCCGAGCTGTTCGGGAACCTCGCAGATAGGCTGCGTGGCAGAGGTGAATCGCTCTTTCAGTTGGAAAATAAAGACAATCGGTTATCAATCGAAAAGTGAACGGGAATACAAATGTAATGACAGTGTCCGGAAAGGTCTTCCTTTCCGTAAAGAAAAGGTTAGCTCGGACGAACGGTATAAAATCATCGTCTCGATCACCAATAAAAGCAAGAGAGACGGGAGCTTTGCCTTGATCTTATTTTAATCCACTAAAATCTCTATTATATGCGACAATTCATTCTATCTCTATTAGCCTGTCTATGTCTGACAGCCTACTCACAGACTGCAAGCCAAGCCGACCTACTGGTTGAAGAAGCTCAAAAACTAGAAAGTAAACAAGATTACCCAACCGCCATTACCAAACTGAAACAAGCGGACGAATTATATGTCAAAACGGGAAAGACACAGAGTGCGGAACGTGCTACCTGCCTGCACATTCTCGGCCGCTGTTATCTGAATCTGGAACGTCCCGAAGGACTAACCTATACACAAATGGCAGCAGATATGCGCAAGACCATACTGGGCGAAACAAATATCAAATATATTTCCTCCCTGAACAACACAGGACTCTACTACCTGACTGTTGCAAAAGACTATCCTAAAGCAGCAGAAATTCACAGCAAGACATGGGAATTGTGCAGTCGCATTCAACCCCGTCCCGAACAGGCATTCATGTTTCATATCAATCTCGCCCGCTGCTACATAGCTTTAGGAGAAATGGACAAAGCAAGTGCCATTGTAGAAGAGGAAATAGCCATCAGTAAAAAGATGTATGGCGAAAAGTCCCTTTCAGTAGCCCGTCAACTCCAGCAGATAGGTTCGTTGTACTACCTGTCGGAACGTAAAGACGTAGGGGTAACTTATTATGAGCAGGCCTTCAACATCTTTCCTGACGATTCAAAAGAATACGAGCAACTTCTCGATTGGATATCGTCCATCTACCTGGAGCTGAACAATCAGCCGAAAGTATTGGAATACATGAAATTGGCAGAATCTCACAATAAAAAAGAATTGGAGAAGCCTTGCGACGAGCCCGTTTGCCTGACCGAGCGTGCACAGTATTTTGCCAGTATAGGTGACAACGACAAGGCAAGGGCACATTTTCTGGAGGCTTTAAAGAAATGCGATGTGAATACCCATAAGGAGATCGTTTTTAAAGTACGCCACAACTATGCGCAATTTCTCTCCGGAATACAAGATCACGCATCTGCCGGCGAATACTACGAACTGGCAGCAGACATCCTCCGCAGCAATCCTGCCGAACAGGCTAAATTTGCATTGGAATCTTATCTGGGCGGACTCAATTATAGCATTGCTGCCAAGTATGAGGCCTCCAATCGTATGCTCAATCAGGCACTGTCGGTTTATGCACAGATGTTGCCGGACAGACTGGACAAATATGTAGACGCCTCCATTGCATTGTGCCGTAACTACGGATTCACCAAGGAATATGGAAAAGCCCTCGAAATACTTGCAAAAGCCGAAAAACAGCTTCCGACGGGTGATAAGTCAGATAAGATGGGGGAAATCCTCCGTTCCAGAGGCAGTATCTTATACCGACAGAAACAATATGCAGAAGCAGCAGCAAACTACCAACAAGCTGCAGACATTTACAAAGTTCTTCCCGGCAGTGATGTAAAATATCAGGATGCACTTAGCAGTCTGAATCGTTGCCACACCATGATGGGCAATGAGACAGCAGCCAGGCAGACAGAACAGGATGCCGAACGTCAACGAATGGCGGTTTTAAACAGATTATTGAAAGAGAATCTTGAACAACTGGATGCTTATCGCCTGCAATGGGGAGAAGACGGGTTGATGTATGTCTCCGCATTAGGGACTATCGCTGACATCTACTATACCCAAGGAGAGACCGACAAGGCATTAGCCTATATGGAACCTTTCCTCTCCGGTGAAACAACCGCACTGCGTAATCTTTTCCGTCTCTCGAAAGCCGATGAACGCCTGGCATTCTGGAAGGATATCCGTTCCTCACTGGACAGTATTCCTCTCCGTGCAGCTAATATCACCGCAACAGGTACACTTGAACAAAAACAACGTTTTGCCCGGTTAGGTTACGATGCATTATTGTTTTCGAAAGGTATTATGCTCAATTCGTCTATTGAACTGGAGTCTCTGATCCGCGCTTCGGGAGATAAATCCCTGCTCGACCAATACAACAAGGCTACCCTCATGGCGGAACAAATTTTATCCATGCAAAGTGAACTCCCGAATGCAGCCAATCAGACGGAAGCACGGAAAAATATTATCCGCCAGAAAGAGGAGTATGAACAGTTGCAACTGGACTTGATGCGAAAATCTACTGATTTCGGCGACTATACCCGTTATCTTTCCGTCAAATGGCAAGACGTACAAAAGCATCTGCATGGAAACTCCATCGCCATAGAATTTGCTCTCATAGACGATGAATTACTAGCTCCGGACAAACACCTGGCCGCTTTCGTACTTCGTCCGGGCGACGTATCTCCCACCGCAATCAAGTTAATGAATCAGGAACTGCTATCGAAAGAAATGCAATCGCCTACGGCTTTTACCGCAACCGAAAACAGGGCACATTTCTGGAAAGCGCTGGATGAATATATCAGCAAAGCGGACACTATTTATTTTTCACCAGACGGGATACTTCATCAGCTACCCGTAGAATATCTTCCGTATGGAGCGGGTAACCTACCGTTAGCATTCCAGAAAGCCGTCTATCGTTTATCGTCAACAAAAGAAATTGCACTCGATAGAGCTTCGCTGAACTACTCATCAGCCGCACTTTTCGGAGGATTAGACTACGAAATGGCTTCAACCAAAGTTCGCAATATTGTTTCTACAGATCATAACTCCGGGAAATTCCGTAACGGACAGAATGGGTATCATGAGTTACCATATACGCTCAATGAAGTAAATAACGTAAATTCCCTGTTGAAAGAAAAGAAGATTAAAACCAATCTATTCGTAGGTGAAAACGGAACGGAAAAGCAGTTCCGGGCACTCGACGGCAAAGCTGTTTCGTTGATTCACATAGCTACTCACGGAGACTATAAAGAATTGAAGCAACGTGAAGCCGATGATGCGATGAAGCATTGCTTCCTGATTATGTCCGGCGCCAATGCCACGGAAGAGAATAACGACGGACTGCTCCGTGCAGATGAAATCAGTACACTAAACCTCCGCGGTTGTCGTATGGTTGTTCTTTCTGCCTGCAACACCGGTCAAGGTACTCTTGGTGCGGATGGTCTTTTCGGTCTTCAACGAGGCTTCAAGAATGCAGGAGTACAAACCATCCTCATGACACTTTCAGCTGTTGACGACCAGGCCTCCATGCTTCTCATGACTAAATTCTATGAGAACATCATTTCAGGGTTATCCGAACGACAGGCCCTTATCAAAGCGCAACAGTACCTTCGTGAGAACGGATATGCAGACAGTAAATATTGGGCACCATTTATCTTGTTGGATGCAGGCAGATCGCCTATTCCTCATCCTTCGAGATCTTAAACCCTAGTTTCATAATCAGTTTCAAGGTTTCCACCGAAGAATTTCTGTCGTACACCTTTTCTTCTTCAGGTAATTCTTCATACGGAACCAGACACGGATGCTGCTTCAACACATCATCCCGCTTTTTTCCATACGTCCAACCTTGTTCTATTCTGGTTTTCGACCAGACTTCATGAACATTCTTAGCCATCTCTTCTACCAGGTATTCCAACTCCTTCGGGAGTTGGATATGTCCTGTATCCACCGGATTGGGAATATACTCTTTCATTTTATGATTCATTATTTATATATTAGCGGAACAATTTCCAATCTATCTTTTTACCACAATGACTGCAATAAATTTGGTCCATAAAAATAGATGCACCACATTCACAGACTTTGGCATCGCCTTCATTCTTCAATTTTCTCATCAGCTCATTATGAAGAGCCGTATCGCCCCGTTTGATAATACTATACCCCAGCTTTTTCATTAGTTTGATCGTATCAAATGCCATACGTCGATCATATTCTTTTTCCGAATAAGGAAGCATGGAATAAGGCACCATGTCCGGAGTCTCTTTCTTCTCGTCATCCCTCTGCGGTCCATAAGTCCATCCCTCTTCCTGGCGCTGGTCGGCCCAGACTTCGTGCGCATTTTCAGCAATGGCTTCACGCAATTCAATCAAATCAGTGCTCAATTCAACATCTTCCAGATCAATGGGACGCGGATTATAATCCAGATCAGGCACTTTCACCCTCGCCAAATATGCTTTCGCATCATTCCATGCCGCAATAAAGTGATCCTTGGGATAGGCCGTACTTTCCTCTCCCGCTGCAGGATCATAAAGCGTCACTTCCTCTTCATTTACGTCAAGCACTACTGCTGCATGATAAGCAATTTCCTCCTCGCTATTTCCCGGCAACCGGCAACTGTTTACCACAACAATCGCATCATGTCCGGCCTTGAGGGCACGTATGACACTGTCAATACTGGAACCATAACTGCGCATCACAATCAATCCGCGTCGTTCGAGCAGGCGACCTACACTATGCAAAGGAGTTCCCCTCTCCCTCAACCAACTATTATTCCTGGCCTCCTCCGAGAGTTCGTCCGAATTATATTCAATCTTTCTACGTTTCAAAATAAACTGCTCACACTGGAAATCACAAAGATTACCTTCCGAGTTGGCTGCCATCTGCGCCATTGGCAGGAAGTCCGTTTCTTCATCATCAGCTCCCATCATGGCATCCAACTGTTGGGACAAGATAAATTCCTCTTGCAAACTTTCATCAGTCGCCAGATATTCAAGTACCAAAGCTGTTTCTTCAGCATTCGTCTTACCTTCTTCAAAAGCAGCCAACAATTCTTCGGTTATCATATTTTTATCTTTTGTTTTCATACTTCTTTTTATCATTCATAGCTAAGTGAGCCAATGCTGCCAGCGCACGCTTTTTAATATTGTACAGATTAGCAACAGTTATTCCTATAGATAATGCTAAAAATTCAGGTTCGACCTCTTTGAGTACTAATTCCCTGATGACCATCACATACCGCTTATTCGACATCAGATCGAACAAACGTTCCAAATCAATCTTTGCGGCTATTTTCGATTCAGAGTCATCTATTTCTTCTTCATGATTCTGCTCATAAAGAGGCTCTTTACTCTCGTCTTCTATCATCTGTTCACGTTTTTTCTGTTCCCGGAAAAAACGGATTGCCACAATCTTAATCCATGTTCCAATGGTGCTACGTCCCTCAAAATGACGAAGAACGGCAGCATCATTCTTCATTAGATGATAGTAGAGTTCGCTGATACATTCATCGTAATCAACCTGGTAATCAAATATCAGCTTAATTACATTGATAAACAACGGACGATATTTTATATTGAAAAACCAATCGGTGATTTTTTCATCCCGATTGATTAATCCGTCGACAATTTCCTGATCTGTCATATAGTTAGTTCTTTTTCAATCTAAAACTTAGCTCAACCACACACTGGTCATAAGGGATGGTTTCCGGATATTTACTTCTTAAAATATCATTATCGACGATGCATTTATGCTTCTTCTGCTGAAAGTCTTTATCTCCGTCACACGTTACAAATCCTTGCAGTTCCATACATGCATTCCAACGCAAATGTTCGCACTTACTCAAATTATCAAATAATGTACTGGAAACAACGTCACAAACCTTAGAATAGTTCAATGTATGGGCATCACGCTGCGTCAGCTCAACCATCTCTTTCAATCTTTCCTTATTATCTTTGCCATCCTCTCCCATGGCCCCGGCTAAAAACTTTTTGGTATCGATATGCCATACATTAGCCCTATCCTGCTCTTCCTGATAAGCCAATTTAATTTGTGCATCCAAGCAATGCTTGTCCCGCAATGCCTCTCTACGCGCATTCCATTCTTCTTCCGCTGTTTGCTTCAGGTTTTCCTTCGCTTTCTTCTTCTCTTCAATTTCCTTCTCATTCGTTTCAGGCATTGCGTCAATCATAATTTTCTGATATGCATAATAAAATTCCTTTGCCAAGACTTCAAGCACATCTGTTGATACCACATCGTATGAGAATATTTCTTCCTGCGCTCCAAAAGTTATGATTACATCCCGGGTATTGCCATAAATATTAAAATACTCTTTTATTTGCTTCAGCTGAATGGTGTTGCAACTTCCATTGACACGCAGATAAATCCTAAAGTCATTGAAAAAATCCTTCCTATATCGATAGGCATATTCGTAGAGATCAATCGCCAATGCCATCCCTTCATTATCATTTCCTATAGCAATTACAACATAGTTTAGATCATGAATGATTTCAGAGAGTTTTTCCCAAAAACGTTCGGAATGGATAGACATTTCTTCACACCATTCCAACTCATTTTTCCTCTCCTTCAAGGCAGGTGCTTTCATTAAAAAATCACCTTTCAATTCATCTATATGTTCATCAACCACATATATTTTTTGAGGGTTCCTATTGCCATTTACATCAATCAATGCCCCAAACTCATATAGAAAACGAAATGCGTCACGTCCGGTTTCTCCAAAGCCAATAATCATCGACGTAAAAGGTTTCTTTACACAAGCCTTCGATGTATCGACATCTACAAAATTCACGGGGTGATTCCTCACATTCTTTTTTAATTGCAATACAGCAAGATTAGACGAGTCGATGATATGAATCTGATGTTTCAACCCATCACATATTTCCAACTTCTGGTTCTGGTTGTTCTTACGCGCATGGCAATAAATCTGAACCTGATTATGGACTCTATCTTCTTTACATTTCGCTATTTCCTTAAAAACAGACACCGCCTCCAGATTCAGTTCTTCATTGGGAGACAAAAAATAGAAAGTTGCCTGCGGGTACTTCTTGATTAGGTTTCCCAATCTCCTCAATCCGAGATATTTGTATAAATCAAATTCCGATTTGACTTTATCTATAACCCGGCCTGTGATTCCAAATTTAGAGTTAACCAGTATGCCGTCAAGCTCTTCTATCTTTTCTATGAATTTTTCAGTTCCGTCATGAGACGAATTAAAGAAATGACTGAATGTGAACCGGCCATGAGAACTGCTTTCATTAGCAGAAAGCAACCTCACAAAAATGAACTTACAATTCTCCCATCCTTCTTCATTCTTCCCCTTTAGCTCTGCCGCTTTTTTTCTTATGCTGTTAGCCAGCAATATCGCATTATCATTGACACCCCAGAAAATAAACAGTCGGCATTTCTTCTTTCTTGAAAGATTCGCCACACATAACCGCACCCATGAGATAAATCTGAATCCTAACAGTTTGATGATAAAAACCGCACTCACTATAACGGCCAGGAAATGTATCACAGAAAATATCGTCATGTAGAAAGGATCATGATGCAGATCTTCAGGAACCTCCAAAAGATCGGAATGCGAAGCGAACATTTCCATAGAAGACAGAGCAGACCTAAACGCCAACGCTATCGAATTACTGTCACTCCCTCCCTCATTAAAAGCGTACCAATATATCAGGAAACCTGCAATAAATACCGTACCTGCAATCCATTTCAGGTTATCCACTAAGAATTTCCGTTTCTTAAAAAGCAGGTATACCAAACCTATCCCGATAATGATTAACAAAAGGGTAGAATATCCCCATTGATTTAAAAAACAAGGGTCTGTCGCGTGCTGTGCATTGCATTCACCAGTTTGAGAGATTACTGTGCTTAACATATACATATTCGATAGATTGATTATTTATTCTACAAATTTATACAAAATATTGAATAACAAACAGGTTAGTAATAAAAAAACCTCCTGCAAAACGAATTTTGCAAGAGGCTTTCTTATTTCTTCTTTAATAAGATTATTCAGCTTTTTCTTTATTCTCTTCCGCTGGAGCTTCTGCAGGTGCGGGAGCATCTTCTACCGGCTTGTCAACTTTCACCTCTTCTCTTGAAACGTTTACAGTCACATTTACAGAAGCAGGCTGTGCCTGATATGGCATACGGTTTTTCGGATCTGCCCCATAAGGATTAGGACCTACCGTACCATCTGCAAACAACATATACAATGCAAAAATCCAACCAACGATAGGTACACAGCACAACAAAATCAGCCAACCGGATTTGTTTAAGTCGTGCAGACGTTTCACACCCTGTGCCAGAGAGAACCAGATGGAAGCAATCATAGCAGCAAGACCGATCAATAAACCAAATACTGATCCCCCGGCCGATCCGCTGGCAGCACCCAACACAAATGTACCTACACCTAGTGCCCATGCAATACTAGAAACTACACCACCGATAATGCCCGACAGGAAATATTCAATTCTACGAATACGCCCGTCAAATGAGAAAGGAGCTTTGAACATAATTTATTAAGTTTATATGAATAAATAAGTGAGATATTCTCTGTGTTTCTCAATATGAAAGCAAAGATATAAAAAAAATTAAATAAAGAAAGAAATCAGGCAAAAAGAATAAAAAAATGCCCTATTTCCTGTAGAAATCACAATTTCACTCCATCCCAATGCATCACTGCCACCCATTCTGTCGGCTGACAAGTTCCGCAAGAACGGTGCGGAACCGTAGCGACCACCAAGTCACAATGGGAAAACAGTACGATTCTTAACTCCTTCAGCAACATATCCATCTGAATAATCAAATGAAGATATTTCGTCATACACCGGATCACCCGTACATACTGATAAATGCACATATCCTCTCCCCGCCTTATCTCCCCTAATGTTTTAGGAGAGACAGCGAATTCGCTTATGAAAAAACTGTTACTGAAAATACGATCCGCACTCATTAAAGTCAATACCAAATTGCTTAAGAACTCATAAGGTTCCTGTTTTTCTTTTGCCATGTTATTCTATGATTAATAAATTATAATATTTCATTTTTTATTTGCTTTATCAAGTACTATCCACATAGGGAAGCAACCCTATTTTTAATATCCCGACCTTTGTTCCCGTTATCTGATAATCAGGTAGCACAACCTTACAAAAACAATTTTATATGAAAGTTTTAGAAGAAATCAAAGTATCGGTTTACGAAAACGTGTATTCCAAAAAGCCTAAAGTCATGTCTTTCCTTGAGGTCATCATCATGTGTATTCATCCTGTTTATGCAACGATCATCAACTCTATCCGCCGATATCATGCGGAAGGCGACCATGCCGCCGCACAGAAATTGAAGACTCAACTCCCCTGCTTCACTCCGGCAGGCACATTTGACGGAGCGCATGCCATCAAATATTTTCTGCTCCCCAGCCATATTGTCGGGCTTGATTACGACCATGTAGCCAATCGTCTGGAAGTCATTCAACGGTGTGCGGCAGATCCTCATACGGTGGCAGCAATAGAAAGTCCGACCGACGGTGTGAAAGTCTTCGCCTATGTGGAAGGTATCGGAGGCCGCCATCGTGAGGGGCAACAACTGGTGAGCCGTTATTACAACCAGTTGCTCGGATTGGAAAGCGATCCGGCATGTAAAGATGAAAGCCGCCTCTGTTATTTCAGCTATTCCCCCAACGGTTATATTGCCAGTCTCTATCAGGCATTTGTTCTGGAACCGCCTGTGAAAGAAGCAAAATCTTTTTCTGAAAATGAAGTACTCCCTCCCTTTCCTCTTCAAAATAATCCTCCGGAAAATGTATCTGAAGAAGAAATCTCTCAATTTATTTCGTCCTATATTTTCTTTCATCCGCTAACAGCCGGTCAACGCCATTCCAACGTCTTCAAACTTGCCTGTGAAGCCTGCCGCCGGCACTATCCCCAGGAAAGCATATTACGCGAACTTACCGCATTTTTCGAACACACGGATTTTCGTTCCGAAGAGCTAACAAGTGTTTTATCGTCTGGATACAAACAAGTTAATGAACATGCATTCACTTCCACCCCAGCCAATGAGCCCTCCTTTCAAAAGGACATAAGGACAAAAAGACCTTATGGTACTACAGAAAATTCCGATGCCGACGATGAAGCCTATTGGTTGGGAGAGGAATTCCGGAAGGGAACTCCTTTATTTCCTCGAAGTTTGTACAATAATCTTCCCGATTTACTGAATGACTGTATCATTGAAGACGGAAGCGAACGCGAACAAGATGTCGCTCTCCTTTCCGATCTCACAGCCTTGAGCGCAGCACTTCCGCAGACTTTCGGAATCTATAATCATAAGAAATACTCCACGCATATATTCAGTGTCATACTTTCACCTGCCGCCAGTGGTAAAAGCATCGCCCAAACCGGACGATACCTGTTGGAGGAAATACATTCAGAAATTCTTGCCACCAGTGAATCCATGATGAAAAACTACCAGACTGTACATAGCAGCTGGCAATCAGAATGTCAAAAACAGAAAAAGAAAGGAGATGCATGCTCCGAAGAACCGCAAAGGCCTCCTTTCAAGATGTTATTCATTCCTGCCACCACCAGTTATACCCGCATGCAAATGCAGATGCAGGACAACGGTCCACAGGGAAGCATCATTTTCGACACGGAAGCACAAACGCTATCCACAGCCAATCATCTGGATTGTGGCAATTTCGATGATATGCTCCGCAAGGCTTTTGAGCACGAAAATATAGAGTCTTCCTACAAGGCCAACGGCCTCATTCCAATCTATATACGCCATCCCAAATTGGCTTTGCTGCTGACGGGTACTCCCGGACAAATAGACGGCCTATTGAGCAGCTACGAAAACGGATTGCCCAGCCGCACCCTGATTTACACTTTCCGAGAGGCTCCGCACTGGAAAGAGATGGGCGATGACTGCATCTCGCTGGAAGATTCTTTCAAACCGATTGCGCATCGTGTCTCTGAATTATATAACTTCTGCCTGGCTCATCCGGTTCTTTTTCATTTCAACCGCCTGCAATGGAACCGTCTGAATGATATCTTCTCACGTATGCTGTCCGAGGTGGCATTGGAAGGCAACGATGACCTCCAAGCCGTAGTGAAACGCTATGCTTTTCTGGTGATGCGCATCAGCATGATCCAGACCCGTATCCGGCAATTTGAAGCAACCGATCTTTCTCCCGAGATTTATTGCACGGACGCTGATTTTGAACGTTCTCTTCAAATCGTTCTATGTTGTTACGAGCATAGCCGGTTGTTGCACTCATCCATGCCGTCTCCTTCGGTCCGTCCACTGAAGAATCCGGACACTATTCGTAATTTTGTTCAAGAGTTGCCCGACAGTTTCACGACAGATGAAGCAATTCAGATTGGCGCAAAATATGATTTCAACCATCGTAAGGTAACACGTCTGCTAAAATCGCTTAATGGAGTAAAAATCAATAAGATATCCCATGGTTCTTACACCAAGATGAATGAGCAATAGTCACATCTGTCCTTTTTGTCCTTTTGTCCTTTTGAAGAGTCCGGAAAAACATCGGGAGATTTGAAAAAAACATCTCATTGATTGAAATCAAACATTGGGAAGTTTCGATACAAATCTCCCGATGTTTTTCTTTTTATCTGTGCGCCTGTGTGCGTCATTATGCGTCATGCCGCTTTCCCGATGTAGTACTTTTGTCATGTAATCGATTACAAGGCAATTAAACAATTAAAAATTAATGATTTAAAATTAAAAGTTATGGCACAGAATTACACTCTCATGGCTCGTAAGAACCTGTTGAAACCTAATGAAACTCCGAAGTTTTATGCAGTGGCGCGTAGTGGTCGTAAAGTGACGGTCAAGGAAGTTTGCAAACGTATCACTGAACGTTCTTCTTACTCCAAAGGGGAACTGGAAGGTTGTATCGGTGAGTTTTTGCTCGAAATCGTCAATGTACTGGATGAAGGAAATATCGTCCAGATGGGTGACCTGGGTAATTTCCGTATGAGTATCAAGACCGGTACTCCTACCGATACGGCAAAGGAATTCAAGGCATCGTGCATCAATAAGGGCAAAGTGCTCTTTTATCCGGGTAGTGATCTCCGCAAATTGTGTAAGACGTTGGATTATACATTGTATAAGAGTGATTCTTCCACTGATTCGGATAAAGATCCGCTTCCTGATGATGGCGGTGATGATAATCAGGGAGGTTCCGGCAGCGGGGAAGCTCCGGACCCGGCAGCTTAATTCGTCAGTTACGGCTTGGTTATTGAGTTTATGATGTATCAGTAGTATTTATTCTTTAATTTAAATTTATATGAAAAAGCAACTTTGGAAAAACATTCTCCAGTTTATCGTGACTATCGCGACTTCGATCATTTCGGCTATCGGTGTAACGTCCTGCGTGGGACATTAATCTCCTGCTGGCCGATATGGAAAATTCAGAAGAAAGCTATCTCCCACGTGAGATTAAGTTGTTGGTGATTCATTGCAGCGCGACGCGCTGCAATGTTTCCTTCACCGTAGAGCAGCTTCGACAATGTCATCTGCAACGAGGTTTCAAAGATATAGGGTATCATTTTTACATCACCCGTAATGGAGAACTTCATCATTGTCGCCCGGTATCGGAGCCGGGCGCGCATGTGCGAGGTTTCAACCGGCATAGTATTGGAATTTGCTATGAAGGTGGTTTGGATGAAGAAGGTCGTCCGGCGGATACGAGAACACAGGCGCAGCGCTTTGCGCTACTTGACTTGTTGACGATTCTCAAACATCAGTATCCGGATGCACAAATCCTGGGACATTATCAGCTTAGTGCTTCGATTCACAAGGCTTGCCCATGCTTTGACAGTCGAAAGGAGTATATGGATATATAAAAAAAGAACTACGGGAGCTGGCGAAAGTGCAGTCTCCCGTAGTTCTTTTTTATGTTTATATCACTTATAGTTCTCCCGGCTTTCCCAAGTAATAGGTAATAAGCCGTACTTCTCTCACAGAAAATGCCTTTGTTTTCGGATGAAAGTCAGTAGATAGTATTTCATTCATCAGCGGCTTGCACCTCCGCATCCACCTCCGGAGCTTATTAACCGAAGCACGAATCGTCAAATCAGGAAAATACATCTGGGCTAACTCTTGTTTATTATAACATTTCACTACAAAGTCTGAATGTTCCATCGTTTCTTTATTACTGTTTTCTATGCTATAAAGTTACAAATATTTCAACATATAAACAAAGAAAACGGATATTATTATCCAGTATAATGAAAGTAAAAAAATATCAACGATCTTCACAGACAGTTGATATAGTGGGAAATTCACATCGGCTTTAACCTCCGATGTCAGGGCGTAGATCAGAAATGTACCGTCGTACGATTTCCAATCCACAATGTAGGAGAATCATGCCGTTACAGCATGAAGCTAGGGACCTACATTTTTTTCATCTCACATACGAAACACTCACGTGTTTATTACATCTCAACATTTTATTTTATATACAAACATCTAATTATTAGCACAACTAGCTCTGTGAAAATTTCTATAAAATTCCAATAACATACTGATGCAATAATCATTAGAGTTATTAATTTTACAATGAATGTTTACACTCTTTACACATATTCCACATAAATAACAAGTTGCCTATGATATATCTTTTCCACATTCTACGTGGTTCTTTCAATAACCGATAACACCACTCCAGCGAGTTCCGCTGCCACCACATAGGAGCACGTTTTACAGTTCCGGCATAAAAATCAAAAACAGCACCAATCGTACCACAATGGCAATGAATCTGTAATTCATTCCAATGAGTATATATCCATTTCTCTTGTTTTGGAGCAGTCATACCTATCCATAGCAAATCAGGGTTAGCTTCATTGATAGCAGTTATAATTGCATTATTTTCCTCTTCATTAAATTCTGATTTATAAGGAGGAGAATAAGTTTCTACTTCAATATTAGGAAAATCCCCTTTACTCCGTTGCTTTATCATTGATAATACCTTTTCGCTACTACCCATAAAAAAACACTTTCCACCGCTATGGTTTAGTTTTTCCATCTCAAACATGAATAAATCCCAACCAGCAATGCGTTCTTTCGGCTTAGATTTCGCATTTAACCAACGACAAGCTTTGACAATACTTGCACCATCTGGAATTAATACATCACCTTGTCGCAAGGCTTCGGCAAAGAGCAAGTCTTGCTGTGCGGTGTTATAAGAATGAGCATTGATAGTATTAATCAGCAGTTTACCAGATGGCAAAAAGGTTAACCCTTGACGGTTTTCTACCAAAGGTAAGTTTTTCAAATTCAAGAACATTGTATATTGCAGCTTTATCTCTATAATATTAATTATATATGAGAAAGATTCTGAGACAAAATTTCGACCATTCGATGCTCAAAGCACTGTCGAGTAAATTCACTATAGATTTTTTATAACCTGTATCTCCCAATGTAGCTCTTAATTCCACATCAGCTAATAATTTAACTATGCAATATCAGCTAATGAAACAAAATTTTTCTTTTCACAAATCAGATCACTCCATTTCTCACAAGATCTAGTATTCCTACTTCACCTGTTGAGATAATAGGTGGCTTATACACATATATATTTCAGGAACTTATTCATACTAACCTGCCTATATCAGACAATTCACCAGCTGTTGCTAGATTTATATAATAGCAGTCAAAAGAAGAATCTATAAGTTTACCTTTGGGGATACATCTTCCTCTATGGTCGTGCATAGGAGGGAAAAACTCTATTTTTCATTATCTACCACTATCATTTGGTTTATAATCTTCAAATATTCTTTAGTTATAATGGACCATCTAAACTTATCTCGCATTCGAAAGTTTCTTTCGCCATTTTTCTGAATTAGTATAGGTTTTTTGGATAACTCAAGCAATATTGACGTTAACTCCTTTTGTGTTTTAAAATAAAAGCCACCGTCTTTATTTTGAATAATATCTAAAGCAACACCTACCCTCGTCGTTATAATATTAAGCCCTAAGACAAATGGTTCTGCAATACATTGCCCGAATGTTTCACTACTGCTTGCTATAACAGCCGTGTTACTCTTCCTATAATATGTTAGTATCTCCTTTTTTGAACAATATCCAGGGAATAAGACCTGTTGATCGCAATCTAAATCCTTACATAAATTTTTCATCTTTTGTAATAGTTCACCACTTCCAGGTAAAATCAATATAGATTTCATATCATGAGTAATGTTTCGGTATTCTGCAAATGCTCTTATTACTGTATCCTGATTTTTCCCTATCCGAAATTGGGCCGGATATATTAATCTCAAACTATCCATAAGTAACGGTTGATAAGAACCCACAAAGAAATTCTCATCAATTCCTAAAGGTATTATTGAAATTTTATAAGACAACCAATGAAAACTATTTTTCAATGATGTGCACATGCATATAACTTTATCCACAAAAAAAGTTAAGAGAAAAGTCAAGAGAAATCGAGCTATACAGGATTTAAATCTCTCATTATTCCTATATGCATGGATCGTATATATCATTTTAAACTTTCTACGCACACATAAAACATACTTCACATACATAATAAGTGCCAGTTCCCAATTTGTTTGAATGTGTACAACGTCTATAGATTGCTCTTCAATAATCTGTTTAAGTTGAATTGCATTCTTCTTAAAAGATTGGTGTTCTACTAAACCTGGCAATATATAATTAGGAATCAATAAAGAATTAATTTTCTCAATCAAACCAGGCTCCTGTTCCTTTGTACTTAATATAGCACATACTTTCTTATGTTGTTTGTGCAATGCAATTAATTGATCTATTAATAAAGCCGAATTACCAAGTCCGCTTTCTACAAAAAAAAGAATATTCATAGAATTAAATATATTTATTCACATCTCTGCTATCTAATACATAAATAAAAACAGCTAAATACGAAAGAACTAAAGGGCTCGTATACGCATGCCCACCATAAAAGGCATGACCTATAAAACAAAGAAAAGCTATTATGCACCAATAATCTAGTATATTATGGCACTTAATAAAATTCTGCATACATGCAATCAACTTTTTTATAGGAAGCAGTAAAACGGGGATAGAAAAAAAAAGTCCAAATTGGCCTATTAAATCTAAAGGATCAACTTCAGCAGCTTTCGGTTCTCCCAAATATAGCTGGTGTTGGTTTTCTATTAAATAAAAATTACCTCTACCAAAGCACCAATCAAAAACATTAAAGTTAGTAATCGTTTTAATCGATGCATCTATCAAATATCTTCTCCCTGAAGCCTCCAAAAAGATTGCACCAATATCTTCATATTTCCTTGAGAGGTAAGAATCTTCTTGAATAACCGATATGACATTAACTAGTACATAATTGGATATAACTAAGACCCCAAGCAAAGTTATCAATTTTATTTTATATGAGCTTTTATAATCCTCAAATTTAACAAGTAAGATACTTAAAGCAAAAAAAAGTAGTATAAAAGCGGTTCCCAAATAGCAAGTTATGCTACCCACTAAGCAAGAGCCAATAGACATTATTATTAATGCAATAAAGTAAAGTACATCTCCCGTTTTTTGGAATGAATAGCATGCTAAAATATTTAGTAAAAGTATAGTTAATCCAACATCATTCATTGCTACAAAAAAACCTTTTGTGCCAAAAGTGTTTTCTGTATAAGCAGCATAGCCCGCACCTGTTATAAAACAATAAACTAAAATAATAGCTGCCAATACTCCATATAAAATCGCAGCCTTTACAACTATCCCACGATCATGAAAATAACGATTTTTGAGTATGATACTTAAAACAAAATAGAAGTTCATTATTTTCACTATTGCCATGAAAACAGCATTGGAATAAGCACCTATGAGAATATGGTATATTAATAAAGCAATACTTGATAATATTAAAATTTTAATATTATTGGAATATTTAGTACGAAATAGATAGATAGCTGAAAATAGAATAATCATTCCACGATAAAGAATACCTATAGAACTCTCACCCGTACCATTCGTACCTCTCAGATAGCCATTAATTATATCAATAACTACAGGGAAAGATAACAATAGAAAGGGAAATACTTTTTTTAATTTAAGAACCAACATATGCTATAAAAAAAACTCAGGAGCATCTTTTTTCAACTTTTCAACAGAAGGTAGTAATTCCATTTCATTATTTACATTTAATAAGATATTGGGAAAAATAGATTTACCCAATCTCATATTATTTTTTATAACATCAATATCAATTTCACCTTGATCATTAAAAATTTCTTTTGAATGACAGTCTAAAGCATGTGCATAAGATTTCAGTTTATTCACAACAAAGGCCTCATCTCCTAACCATGAATGATGATATCCTTTTATCCCTTCCAAGCACTTCATCTTATTTAATAGTTTAGACTGTTCTCCCATTTTTCTTAGATAATCGGAATCATTATAAAAGTTCTCTCTTAAATATTTTCCTTTTACTATAAAAATTCGGTAGGAATAATGAGTAGGCCCACTCCAATTGGAACAAAACAAATTAAAATAAAACATCGTGAAATGTATTTTTATAGTGATTACACCATAATGATTAACCGCATCAATTATCTCATCAGCATATTTACTATCTATTATCTCATCTATGTCTGATAATATTAGTATATCATCATCCTTATAATTACTATTCCAGAGCGAATAATTACGCGATACGCCCTCATTATACCAAGCTGTATCTCTTACCATATTATTCATCCACCGACTAATTGGGTGAACAAAAAAATGAGGAATATATTTACGTGGCTTTTTATATAACTTTAAAGCATCCATTTGATGATAATGAACTTTCTCACAATCATTTTGAAACATATAGTCATGACTTGTATATTTGAATGATTTATCAAATTCAGTTATATGAATTTCATCAACCCACTTACTTGCCTCTGCGATATTTATATCTGCCACTAAGTTTTCATTATAAAATGGGCAGCATAGAATAATTTTACTCATAAAAGAACCACTTTAGTTTAATATTTTCCTATAAAAACACATAAATATTTAGTATAGACTAACCGCCCGGTAAAAAACAACAAATACTTACATGCCACAACCTTCATTTAGCGAATATCTTCTATATTCTTCTATTATTGATTATTTTCCTTAAATCCCAATACACCCAAACAATAAATAATCCCCACATAAATATTAGATTTAATATCATTAATTCAATCCCATACTGTTGAACGACCCACGGTATTACTATAAGAACATAAACAAACATAATAGAATATCCATAAACAATTGCATTCAACTTATTGGTTGCATTTTGTAATAATGAAACATTATCAAAAACAATTCTTATTGAAAACAAGATTCCGACTAACACAAACATAGCCACATTTGACTTAAACTCATTCCCAGCAATAAATTCCATAAAGAAATCTCCTAAAATAGAAACTAGAATTACAACACAAGAAAAGAAAGTAATTGTTATACATACAGACTTTTTCAACAAACTCCAACACCAATCATAATTATGCTTTTGAAAAGCAGAAGCAAGTTCACTCCATAATGGATTAAATGCACTCTGATATATACCACCAAAAAATGAAAAAATTTTCTGCACAACATTTATATTAGCTGCTACCCCCAAACCTACCATAGAGCCTGCATAAATTGTTAATACATTCTGTAGAAAGCTACTAAAAAGCTGTACACTCAAAAATTTAACACCTATGGTTAACATTTCTTTTATCTTATGATAACAATCCCTACAATTAAAAGAATAAGCAAACCATCTTCGCTTATAAACAAAGTAAAGTGTACCCAATAATGAAATCAATAAATTAGATGTAAAATAAGCAACAGCAACATATGTAATATGAATTTTATTAACAGACAAACATAAAACCATCATAAATGCAACAATTGACTTCACCGAATTCACTATAGAATAAAGTTTTGACTCCCCAAATGAAAAAAACAAAGGGATTCCCATACCAAATGGTATGTTAAAAAGAAAAATAAACTGTATTATTAAAAATATTGATCTTCCTTGTTGCCTTAAATACTCATTATCCGTTTTAAATAAATGTTCAAATGGAATATAACTTGATATTGATAATAAAATAATCGACAAAAAGATGGCCAAACACATAAAAAAAATCAAAGCCGAGTAGAAATACTGTTTAGAAGTGGCGAGACCTTTGGAGCCATTCAGGATTTCTCGACTTATTATATTTCTCAGAACATTAACAACACCAAAATCGCCTGTTACAATAACAGCAGCAATAGATGTTACACTTGCCCAAAGTCCATATTCCTCTTGCCTATAAAAATTCAACAAGACAAAAATAAGCAAAAACTGTAAAACGCTACCAATAATGGAAGATGCCACTACCCAAGAGACACCTTTAAACAAAATATTATATCTACTATACATAAAATATGCAAGCATCCTATTCGAACGCAAATTGCTAAATTCACCTACCTTTTTACACTAAAAAAGATTTGAATAATCTTAATTAATTCAATAAAACTCAAAATAGATTCCCGTAATCAGTGTATTCACACATAAAACCTACAACTATATTTTACACAACAGTAGGACTTCAAGCTATTAAAAAAACACAATAACTCTCTATTATTAACCAATTTATAGCACAATATTAAATTGCCAAGCTATTATCTGAATGATTTTATCTTTTATCGAATACTGCATAGGAGAAATTATCTCATTACAATATTCTTTTTTACAAAAAGAATATTGTTCTATACTCTCTACTATATTCGATATAATACAAAACATATTATATTTATTCAGAACTAAATTTCTTGACTCAATGATTGAATTTACAGAATCTTCATATTTTGAAGACAAAAGAACTGTTTTTAGTTGATGAATAGCTACTTCAAAATTGTTTATATCAATAGTATCCATTGAGTCATTTGAAAAATATTCATTTATATTTGTGCACCCATAATAAATAGGATAACATCCAGCTAAGAAACAGTCTGCTAATTTTTCCGTCCAATAATTAGGATAAGAACAATTCTCTATCACGATAGAATATTTATAACGTGAAAGAACATCCCATTTGTCAGATATTGATTTGTACCCATTCCCATATACATCTACTAAATCTGGATACTCTTTCAAAACCCGTTCCACAAAACGTACCCTATTTCGATGCCCTTTTGTAAATGTCTTATTAGAAGTTATTAAGCAAATCTTATTTAAACGAGAATGCAAATTCTCATTTTTCCGAAAATCAAGATAGGTTAGATATTCGTTGCTACTACACTGATGTGTATTTTCACGCAAATGACATCCAACCATCCATGGCAATAATGGAATGGATAGTTTCACTGAACCATCAGCTATTTTCTTTTGATGACAGCCATACACTCTTCCAAACTGCTCCAAAAATTTACTATTATATTTTTTCACATAAGGAGGCTCCCCTAGAAAAATTATTCTTTGAGTTTTAGAAAGAGTCGTTTCAATTTCTTCTTTTAAGCTATCAATTACGACAATATAGTCATAGTCATCTACTTCGGAGAAAACAAATTCACAATTCCCCCATACAGTTTTAGCAGGATTTGGAAATTGTCTTTGTAGTGGAATATTAAAAGGAGCAGGAATATAAACCTTTATCATTTTGTGTAAAACTTCAACAAACGTAAAATATATTTAGGAAAATAATTGAATAAAGAATATTTATAAAATAGAAAGAGTGCTTTCCTTTTATATGGGACATCCCCAGTCTTCAATTGTAAATCACGCAAATAATTATAAATATTAAAAATTCGCATGTCTAATAACAAGCTTTGATCTTCTACTTGAGTTGAAAAAAATTTAATTAAAGACAAGTATTGAATAAACTCATGATGTTGACTATCTTGACTTGGAGATATAAAATAATACATATAACATTGAGGTAGGTATACTACTCCTCCTTTATTTGCAATAGCAGAAATAAAGGAGCAATCACAATATTTCCCTCCTTTGAGCCAATCCATTTTAGCCCCAATAATTTTGGATCTTCTATACATAAAAGAAGGGAAAGGAGCGATATTACCAATAGCATATTGTCTTACAACACTTCCGCTATTTTCCATTTTTTTTATATTTTTGGAAACAAACATTTTCTTCTTTGTATTCTTCCCATTAATATTTAAATATCCACTACAACCTACTGCACTGATTTCATCATGAGTGAATAAATATTCATATAATGCACTTACCATATTAGGTAACATCTCATCATCATCATGAAATAACATAAAATATTCACTAGTATTAGTTGCTAATATATAATTAAAATGAGCAACTAAACCTGATGAACATTCCTCTCCCCTTCTGATATAGCTTATCCTTGCATCACTATTTATGATATTTTTCAACAGACTTAATGTATCTTCATTATCCGAATTATCTGATATAACTATCTTCAAATTCGGATAATTTTGTCGTCTAACTGAATTTAAAGATCGTAACACCTCATTTGGTCTATTGTGTGTTAGAATATACACGCAAACATCTTTACTCATTCCAATCATTTTTTTATTAATTCAATATACGTCCAATTTGTACGTCACCCATTCAGAGTTCACTCATTATCAAATATTTACGCACTTAATACAAGCAAATATTGCTAATTATTTCCTCAAACATAGTAAGCATCATTTTTTAATTGGTACATCCTTTTATATAAACAGTTAAATAGGCCTTCATTAATTAGTGAAATAACAAGACATCGAAATTAAACGCTTACAACTGTTAATTTAAGAATTACTAAACACTCGTTTTCGGACAAACTTATATATCCAACTAGGAAATAAAAATATAAATATTAGCGTCCATAGCTTTCTACCAATAGTAGATTGACTTTTCAACATATCTTTGTATATAGGACGATATTCACTTTTAAATATAGATGTTTGAGACATGATAGAGAAAAACTCCCTATTTCTATTCCCCTGAGAACTCCAAAGCTCTCGCGCTGATTTTATCAATCCCCACTTCTCAAAATCCGCATACATATTAGGTATCCCAATAAATCGATAATAGGGAGATCTACTCATCCATGGACGATTATAAGGTTTTCGTTGGATACATAGAGGGTATGGTATATAGCATATTTTATCAAACATAAAACCATGTAATATTTTACCCAAAAACTCGTAACCAAAATGAGAAGAAGTTATTACCTTTCCTCGATTACGTTTCCAAAGATCATTCTTAAATATAAATGAAGATAGAAAAGTTATATCAAGGGCATGTTCTACTAAAAAATCATTGATTGTATTAAAGAATTCAATCGAACAACTGGTATTTCTATCATTTACCAATAGTTTATTAATACAATCAATATTATCATCATAACCGACCAATCGATTATAATGAACTAATCCCACATCTGAATACTCTTTTACTATCTTTAATAAAACATCTAATAGATAAGGGGCAGGAATGTCATCATCTCCCCACATCAAAATATACTTGCCATTTGCTAAATCATTTGCTCTGGATATACTATATCCGACATCAACATGTTCTGCAAAATTAACAAAACCGACATTTTTATTTTTAAGGTTATATTTCTCCAAAAAGGAGTCAGTTCCATCCGTTGAAGCATTATTACATACACAGAAACTAATATCATTCGCGTTACGATTTACTTGATCAAGAAAACAGTCTAGAGTCAATTTTAAGTATTCTTTCCTATTAAACGTAGGAAGTACTATTGAAATTAGTTTATCATACATGTTTCAAACTTAATATTTATCAATTACATCAACAATACTGATATTTGCCTCAAAACCTATAGCTTCACGGAGTTTCTTGCCATCAAGAGCCAAATATTTCATGGTGGCATCATTACGTTGTACAATTCCAAAGCAATCAGATGGTATTTTTTTACCCATAGAACGGTGAATCTTTGATACAATTTCTCTAACAGTTACAGTTTCCTTACCCTCAATATTATATACTCCAGATGGGAGATTCTTCTCCACGGCAAGACCGATCACGCATGGAACTTCACTTACATAGATATATTGTCTCGTTTGGTCTCCTGCCGTAAAAGACAGTTTCTCACCATTACGTATTGAATATATAGTGTAAGGAATCAGACGCTTCGGGTTTTCGCCTTCACCATAAATAGTCGGGATATAGAAATGCCAATGTGTGAAGTTGTGCTTGTATGAAGCAACGAAACTGCTCAACATACGCTTGCTGACAGTGTAATCATTCGGTGCAACACATATAGATGAGAGAATATCTTCTTCTGTGAAGTATCTCTCATCGCACGTCTCACCCATCTCAAATACACTGCCAAAAGTCACAAATCGACCTTCATAGTCCAGTTCCTTCAGTTTGTTACAAATAGCAACAGGAACCGTTACATTGAGGGTATATATAAGATTATAGTCTTCATTTAAGTTTGATTGAATGCCTGCACCAATGGCATAGATAATAATGTCACTCGTTAACAATCTGTTATAATTGAGATCAGTATCCATCAAATTCACCTTATAGAAATTGTCGTACTTATGGCCAACAGGTTCATCAAGTCCATACATGTCCATATCCCATCCTTGCAGATTGCTGTATCGAGCTATGGCAGTAGAAAGAAAGCCATTTGTTCCTAATATAGATATTTTCATATTATCCTATAAATTTATTAATTTCCTCTATGCACAATGCATAGACATCCTCATTCTTATATCGCTTATACCAATCCACGACAAGTTCTATACACTGCTGCATGTTCATGCGAGGCTTCCATTCAAGACGAATCTTTGCCTTATTGATATTGAGCATAAGAAGCTTAGCTTCATGAAGGGCATTGGGATCTGAAAGGTCACGTAGTTTATTAGCTATAAATTCAAATGAAACTTCATCGCTATGGTATTTTTTTACTATTTCAGTAGCAACTTCCCATACAGTACAAACAGACTCTGAATCAGGACCGAAATTCCATCCCTCATTATATTCAGTCGGATGTTCCCACATCTTTTGGGCAAGCATCATATAACCAGAAAGTGGCTCAAGCACATGCTCCCAAGGACGAACTGCTTTAGGGGAACGAATGTCTATTATATTATTTGCCTCCAATGCACGAATGCAGTCAGGAATGATACGGTCTTTTGCCCAATCCCCACCACCAATCACGTTACCTGCACGAACAGAAGCGATGGACACAGTGTGTTTCTTGCCATAATCTGCTTGATTGAAGAATGAGCGTCTCCAGGACTGGATAGCCACCTCACATGCACCCTTTGAAGAACTATATGGATCGTATCCCCCAAATGGACTGGTTTCAACATAACCCTCTTTCTGCTCATTATTGTCGTAACACTTGTCAGTTGTAACCATTATTCCCACTTTCACACTCTTAGTGGCACGAATAGCTTCCATTATATGAATAGTACCCATGACATTTACTTCATAGGTCTCTACTGGAATATCGTAAGAGAGACGAACGAGTGGTTGAGCAGCCAAATGAAAAACTATCTCTGGCTGATATTTAGCAAAGACTTCTTTCATCAATTCTCTATCCCGAATATCTCCACGCAAATCAGCTTTAATCTTCTTTCCGATTCCGGATAAGACATAATTATCCCGTTCAGAAAATGGATCTAGGGCTATACCAATAACTTCAGCTCCTAGTTCATGCAACCAAATGCTCAACCATGCCCCTTTGAATCCAGTATGCCCTGTTACAAGGACTCGTTTACCTTTATAGAAATTCTTAAATATATCGATCATAATTGATAAATAATAGTATCGGAAGGGTTATAAGCAAGATCAGTGTAAGCCAACACTATAAAATTGCTATCACTTAGATTTTCAAATATATGTGCCACATTATTAGGAACAAATACCGAAATAGGATTTTCAAGAGACATCACTACTTCCATCTTTTCATGTGTCTCGACATCTTCAAGCTTCAGCATGGCTTTACCTTCAATAACAGTAAACCATTCTACCGCCTTTGGATGATAGTGTCCACCTTTCGCTTGCCCTTTCGTCCCCATAGTGAGATAAACTTCTCCTGTATGAGAAGGTATGTTTTCTTCCGTACCAGTAATCACTTTCAAAAACCACCCTCTTTCATCCTCAACAAGGTGACGAGGAATAATCTTTATTCTATCTTGTAGCATTCTATTTTACCATTTTTTCCAAGGAGCCTTCCCTAAAGCGAGAAGTTCCTCAAGCATTTCCATTTCACGTTTATTATCCATACACTGCCAAAAACCTTTGTGGCGATAAGACATTAATTCACCTTCTTCCGCAAGTTTAACAAGAGATTCACGTTCAAACACTGTAGAATCGTTTTCGATATAATCAAAGATTTTCGAGTTTAGTACCATGTACCCAGCATTAATAGAAGCTCCATCAGAGATTTCTTTCTCACGAAAAGCTTTTACTGCGTTATTACCACCTATATTGAGTACCCCCTTCTCCTGTTTCAAAAAAACTGAAGTTAAACTTGCTATCTTTCCATGTTTTTTATGAAACTCCAATAATTTTTGAATATCTACATCACAAACACCATCTCCATAAGTCATAAAGAATGGTTCATTTCCAACATATTTTTGAATCCGTTTAATACGCCCACCTGTCATGGTATTAAGCCCCGTATCAACCACCGTTACTTTCCATGATTCACAGTGATTCTCATGAATAGTTATCTCATTTTTTTTCTCTGTATAGTCAAATGTAATATCACTATTATGAAGAAAATAGTTGGCAAACCATTCTTTTATGTACTGCTGGCGATAACCAGCACAAATTATAAACTCTGTAAATCCATAGTAGGCATATTCTTTCATAATATGCCATAAAATAGGCTTACCACCAATCTCAATCATAGGTTTGGGCTTGAATTGAGATTCTTCTGAAATACGTGTACCGAACCCTCCAGCAAGAAGAACAACTTTCATATATACAAATAAATATTATTTATTTTTACATTACTACAATTTTGAATTAAGTAATTCTATTTCAATAGTCATTAGTTGAAGCTTTTATCCAATTTAATATGCATTCTTCTCCCCCATAATCACATTTGCCACAGTCTTATAAATGATATATAAATCAAGCAATATTGTCCAATGTTCCATATACCAAATATCAGCTTTTACACGTCCTTCCATCTGTGACAATTCTTTAGTTTCACCACGGAAACCATGTGTCTGCGCCCAACCGGTTACACCGGGTTTAATAAAGTGGCGTACCATATACTTATCAATCAACCGAGCATATGTCTCTGTATGAGCCAACATATGAGGACGAGGACCGACTATTGACATATCACCTTTAAATACATTTATAAGCTGCGGAAGTTCATCAATATTAGAACGCCGGAGAAAATCTCCAAAACGGGTTTTCCGAGGATCATCAACTGTTGCCTGTTTCTTATCCGCTTCTTCATTGACCTTCATAGAACGAAATTTGTAACACTTGAATTCCCGACCATTTAATCCGGTTCTCATTTGTGTAAAGAATATAGGACCGGGAGACGTTAGTTTAATAATACTTCCCACGATAAGATAAACAACTGGAAAAATAGTGACTAAAAAAATGCCGGATAAAACAATATCGAACACCCGTTTTAATACACGATTTTCCATTTTACTAAGAGGTTCATACCGCAAATTTAAAATCGGCATATTGCCAACCATACTATGCCAGATACGCCGGGGAAAACCTTTACAAACATTAGGAACACCATGAAAATAAAGCAAATGATTCTCACAGTAATTTATAATAGAAACATTGTAACGTCCCTGCTCCATTGACAAAGAACAAAATACATGCTTTATCCCCGTTTGTCCAGACATAAAATCGGCAAAACCGTCAGGATTACCCAAATATGGACATTGAGATGAAAGAATATCATTAGATTTAATATCAAAATAACCGACAACCTCATAGATAGACGCCAGAGAACTATCCATTTCTTCGTATAACATCTGCATATTATTACCTCCACCTATAAATACTGCATGGCGTTTATGATTGCCTTTAGCACAATAACCAATCAGTGAACGACGAATAATGATACGATAGATGCTTAAAACGACAAAGAGAATAAAAAAATAGATGACAAAAAATAAAGGAGAAACAATAGAAATTCCGCTAAAAGCCATGATACATGCCCAAAAAACAGAAAACATCATAATATTCTTCAAAACACGCAATACAAGCTGATCCGCACGAATTTCTCTGCTGTTCCAAGCCTTCCCACGGGAAGCAGAACACGCCAAATAACAAAGACTTAAAGAAGTCATCATCAAAGAAGCAGTACCAGAAAAAGGCGAATACACAAACGCTTTTTCCCAAAAGAGAAGGAGCAGGAACAAACTGAAGTTCAGAATAATCAGATCTCCCAAAACCACAATAAGTTCTACGACTTTATTTATCTGGTTAGTTGATGCCATTATCACCTTATTTATGGATTTTAGGCCTGTATTTCTTTGAACTTATTCAGAATATTTTTCCCAAATAACTTCCAGGATATAACAATACAAACAGATAGAAAGATAAATGCCAATATATATATCTTTTTACTGGTTCCTGAAGGATCCAATGGAACCACTGCAGGTTCTACTACAGCAAATACAGGCTTCTCTTCCTGAACTTTGGCTCTGGCAACCTGAAGTTGACTGGCAACCTGACTATATACTTGGTAAGCAAGACTCATATCATTCTGTAATCGCTCTTGTTCTGCACGAACACTTTGCAATATGATATTATCATGAGAATCCATATAATCGGCATATTTTTTCTGCGCGGCATAATATTCTTGCTGACGTTCTTTAAACAATTTCTCCAGATAGAGACAATCCTCTTTTGCCTTGAAAGTACGATAGTCTATGATGTATTCCTGCAATTTCTTTACGACAGAATCGGCAACCACTGCTGCTACTCTAGGATTTTGCAAAGTTACAGCAACGGAAGTCATAGATGTTTTCTTATCTACAGAAGCAGTTATCATTTTCTTTAGAATTTCAATCTTCATAGACTCCATCTTAGATAATTCAATTGTACCCTGATTCGCTTTACCGAAAGATATTGATTCATCTTCTTCAGTAAATAATGACTTAACTCCACCAAGTACCATACTTGGAAATCCAATTACATAACTCCACCAAGGGGAAGATTCTTCATCCAAATAAGTGTTCAAAGCCATATTTTCATCTTTCGATACAGGTATCCTCATTGTAGAGAGTTCTAATAAAAAAGGAGTAGAAGAAACAATATCTGGAGACAAAGAGGCATTCAAAGCATCGGTTCCATCCCCCATAGTAACACCACTTCCTAAGAAAGAAGCAGCCAAACCTGATAAACCACCTTCTTTAGAAGTACCCATCTCCGGAGAAAGGGTGACTGTTACAGTATATTGTTTAGGAATACTTAAAGCAATTATAATTCCTATCACTAATCCAATACCAACTGCTTTATAAATTGTCTTACGAATAGCAATAATCTTACGGAGAATATCCATTAAATCGATTTCAATTTCATCACCCTGATGATTATTTTTCCCTTGTTTTACTTCTCTTTCAGATTCTCCTTCTATCATAGTCATATAAACTATTATTCTTTATTTTTTTATCAGATTGGCAATCGAAGCAACCATCATTCCTAAAGTACTAAATGTAGTAGCATAACCTAAGATATTTCCAATATTAGTTTTCTTCTTAGCTTTACTAGGCACAATTATCTCACAACCCGGCTCAATCTGTTTCTTACCACTACCTTTCACCTTAGTCACCTGACCATTCATGTATACGATAAATTTCTTACTCTTCTTTGCATTTTCAGAATAACCACCAGCTTGATTCAGGTAATAATCTATATCTTCACCCTTTATATAAGAAACTGTATTCGGAACCATTACAGCACCATTGATCGTAACCGTATTATTGTTTTTCGGGATAGAAATCACATCACCTTCACGCAAGACAATATCTGCTGTACTACCAGGATTCGCGAGCGCCTTTTCCAAGTCAATGCCAACACTAAAGGTATCTTCCACACGGACACCTAAAGAGTCCATCATAGCCTCACCCAACTGTCTGCTCATCAAGCGGATCACATCACCCATGCGTTTCTTTTCACTTGCATTGGCCACACGAGTCAATTTGGCACCACGTAAGTAGGCATAATTCGTTGCACCTCCCGCTTTATTGATTAAGTCAGAAAGACGTTCTTCACGACTGGTCATAGCATAAGAGCCTCCGAACAGAATTTCACCTTCAACAACTACATTCTGTTGAGCTTGATAACCCGGACTGCGACGTACATAAACTTCATCGTAAGGTTGAAGGACAAAGCCGGGAGTTCCATCTACAATAAAACCTTCTTTTAGGGAGAATGTATATATCTGGCCGATAGTATCGTTATCTACTGTACTACGAGGATTCTTAATTCTACGGGATACATCTACACGAACTACAGAAGCGGCTTCACGCAAGCCACCCGCCTGAATAATCAAGTCTTCAAGGGTCATGTTATCAGCATAAGGATAAGAATCCGGTTTGGCTACTTCACCGTGGATTACGACGTTGCCTCTGTCTTCCAGGTCATGAATACTCGGAATATAAAGGATATCGTTTTTCATCAGGATGATGTTTTGGGAAGTACCATCCATGATAGCTTTAATGTCTACTGGAACAACTTCGGTAGTCAAGTCCTCACGCTGGCGGTAGAGAACGGCACGGTTCAAGAAGGCATCACCGGTCAGACCTTGAGCTTCGTTTACCAGTTCACGGACTGTATTCAGCTTTCCATTCAACTGGTAGATGCCGGGACGATAAACGGCTCCGCGAATTTCTAGTTTGTTGATGAAGCGGTTAAGGATGGCTTCAGCGGTCACAACATCACCGTTTCGCATTTTATAGACACTATAGTCAAGGTCTTTGACCGTATTTACTTCATATTCCTGTCCATTCTGGCGTACGACACGCAATGAACGAGTGTAGGCGTCGGCTTCAAAGCCACCGGCATAGCTGATAAGAGTGGATAGACTCTCATCCTTTTTCATTTCGAAACGCATTGGACGTTTCACTTTTCCGTCGATCTTAACCAATACATCATAGGCAGGGACTATTACTACATCACCTTCCTGAAGCCGGATGTCATCCTGAATGTTTCCTTTCATGATAAATTGGTAGACGTCGATCGTGGCGATATTTTTGCCATTACGTACCAGCTGTACATTGCGAAGGCTTCCTATGTCACTGACTCCACCCGCACGGTAAAGTGCATGGAAGACTGTAGCAAAAGAAGAGAGGGAGTAAGTACCCGGTTGGACAACCTCACCCATTACATTGATCTGGATAGTACGTATGCTGCCCAAAGTCAGACGGATGTCAGAGGTGGGATCATTCGCATTATTAAGGCCATTATATATCTTGTTTAATGTCTTTTTGAGATAGTCATTGGCTTCAGCAATAGTTAGTCCGTTCAGGTTGACAGGACCTATTTTCTGAATGTTGATCGTGCCGTCAGGAGAAATCTGTTGGCGGATAGTGTTCTGGCTGGCTCCCCAGATATCAATAATCACTTCATCACCGGGACCCAGACGATAGTTCAAGGGAGTAGCGATGTTGACGCTGGGTTCAAAAGTCAGGTTACGGGTGTTGAAAATATTTCGTCCGAAAACCTGATTGCCACGTGCGAGGTCTTGAGTGCTCGGGTGGTCTTCCAGCATATCGGAAGTGTTTTCTTTCATTTCCTCACGAAGACGTGATTCATTGACATCGGTACCCGTTGCATTGGAAGCATTAACATTGTTTTGTTGTTCATATAGTTGCTTCACACGAGTTGCCTGTTCTTTGGTCACACCTCTACGTGCCAGTTCAGAGGCTAGTTGTTTCTGTTCTTTACCTTGGCGGATGCCATCCTTTACATATTCAAGAACTTGGGAGTCGCTCATGCTTTGAGCCATTAAAGGAGAAAAAACTCCCAGCAACAGAATGAATAGAAATACGTTAAATTTTCTTCGTGTTGTCATTGGTGATCTTTGTGGGTTCTACATAACCGATTGGCATATCTACACAAGCACAGCCAAGCATATTTAAACGAACGGCAATCTTACTCTTCCCGCCTACAGTCACAAGTTCGCCAACAAGTCCACTCAAAGGACCTTTTATGACACGAACTTTCTCACCACGCGCTAGTGGAGTATCATTCATACAGACTGCTTCTTCGGAATAATCGAGCATGAAACGGAAACGTGCCATCTGCTCGTCAGGAATAACGGCAGGAGTGCTCTCTCCACGCATAACCATATAACGGCTGACCGTAGAAAATGAAAGGACTTCCATACGTTCTTTTGGATTGACATGTACAAAAACCATCATTGGGAGTAAGACTGTATCAACCATCTTACGACGGTCACTCCATTGATGAATTTGCTGCTGAACGGGAACAAAAGAATCAATTCCCATCTTAGATAAACGCTCGGCAACTTTCTTCTCGTGGTGCATTCGAACGAGTGCTACATACCAGCGTTTTGAGTGTGCTACGCCTTCCCCTGTCCCACTACTAGGCCCGGCATTTACTGATTTCGGTTTCGTTAAAATCATATTTTTTTACCCCATGTTCATCCGTTACTTCTTAGGTAACGGACAACACACATATAGAATACACATCGCTGTGAAAAAAGGAAAAAAATCGATTATGAGGGAATATAAAAGCGGGCACCTAACATTCAATATAAAACATTCTTGAATTTAGGTAATAAAAAGCCTTTGAGCATGAAGATGTTATCCTTCATGTTCAGATAGATTCATGTTGCATATTTTAGAGAAAAAGGAAAAAAAGAAGTTTATTGTTTGTTTGCTATTAATATTTTTACCTATCTTTGTAGCGAATATAATTCCGTTACCTAAGAAGTAACACCAGCATTAAGTCCCTAATCCATAATGCTTTAATAATATAAATCAGAGCATTTTAAAATTGCAAACGTAAGAATAATTCAATTTATTTACTTTTGTTCTTTCTTCCAATTCGAAACCCTTTAAATATATCTGTGTTGTTTTAATAGATTTGTGTCCCAGTGATTCGCTAATCATTTCGATAGGTACACCTCTGTACTTGGCAGTCGTAGCCCAAGAATGACGAAGCGTATACGACGTGACGGGCGAATGTAGCCTTAATTTTCTGGACAGGCTTTTCAACTCATTATTAAAACGTCTCAAAGCTGACTGATACTCACGATAGGCTCCTTCTTCATTCCGCTTGTACGCTCCGCTTAATATCCGGAAAAGATAATCTGGATAACCAGAACTCCGGGCGTCAGATTTATTATACAATCCCCCAATTGCATTCTGCGCTGACTCCAGCACTTCTATACTCATAGGAGTACCGGTCTTGGTACGATTGTACTTCAAAAGCCCCCGCTCCAGATTAGACTTTTCCAAATGGGCTAAATCAGAAAAAGGCATTCCACAAAACTGAAATAACAGATTGGCAATGGCCTGCGTCCGACGAAGCTTTTCCGATTGAGGATCTTTGTTTAATAGCATGTGAAGTTCGCCGATCGGGATAGCTTTCTTCTGACGTGTATCCACCCCGGTAAAAACATCCCGGAACAAACCATGTACATAAGGAGCCTGATGCATATCGACACCACGATTGTAGATACTACGCAACATACGCATATACGTAGAAATCGTATTGGGCTTCAAACGGGAAGCCATCAGATAGTTGCTATACCTCTTTAGAGTTTCACGGTTTATCTTACTAAACGTGATGGATTGAGTTCCACAAAACTGCGAAAAAGAACGAATAGCGTGTTTATACACATGGGCCGTAGAATAACGACCCTCTTGTCGCAAACAATCGATGTAATTGTTTGCACAAATAGTAAATCGATTTTTTTCCATAAATTATAACTTATCTCATACGTGTTATTAAAAACGTGCGGAATATAGTAAGATTATAGATAAAATGAACCACAATTTTAAATTTACTTACTGTTTTAGATAGAATTTCGAATTATTTCTAAAAAAAATAAGTGAAGCCATGCAGTATTTTCAATAACCGTGCATTTAACTTATAAAAGAGGAAAAAAAGAGAAATCAAACCATATATCATTAAAACCTACAACCTGAGCTTAACAAGTGAAGTGGGGAAAAATAAAAAAAAGAGAGAGAGTTTTTTATACAACGTCCCCAAAAACGAGGAATCCCTGCCAATTTTCGAGTTGGCAGGGATTTATTTTTCATCTTCAAGAAGATGATCTTTTTACTTGCAGTATTTGGTTATCAATTCATCTGCGTTCGGATCACCCAATTCTTTCGCTTTCTTAAAGTTGCCGCAAGCTTCATCTGTCTTCTTCAGCTGTATCTGGCAAAGTCCCAATAAACGGTAAGCCTCACCATATTTAGGATCAGTCTTCAATATATTATTCAAAATCTGAATAGCTTCTTCATACCGTCCTACACGGAGGTTTATAACTGCATGCTCTGCCTGATAGGTGAGGTCTGTCGGATTCATCTCGATGGCCTTGGCAATATCGTCTAAAGCGCGTTGAAACTGACGGGCTTTCAAAGCTGCCTGTTCGCGATAATAATAGAACACGTCGTTCACTTCTCCCTTGACTGCCGTATGGTAAGCATCATAATCGAGCATTGCATTTCGTGCCTGGTCGGCATTCATATTCATCTGCGCACGTTCCAACAAGTATGGAGCAAAGTCGGCTGTAATTGGTTGCGGGCAACGGGCAATACAGCTATCCATTAAGGCCACCACTTCTTTCGGATCCCCTTTCAGCAGTTCCTTCGTTTTGGCAGCACTAAAGAAAGTGGCCGGAGAAGCAATATTGCTGGCATTTACCTTTTCATAAGCAGCCAAAGCACCGGCATAGTCTTGTTGGGCAAACAGTATATCGCCTTCCATTTGAGTGTAAATTGGCAGCGGATCAATAGCAATTGCCTGACGGACATTCTTCAAAGCGGTGTCATACGTCCAGTCTTTGTAAGTTTTCTCCGGCTTCGATAATTGATAAGCATACATTAGCTTACCTATATTATAATATACATCATCTTTCTTCTGGGCTACTTTCAGAGCCTGATTAAAGTCGGCAACGGCTTTATCATACCAAGTCTGGTCGTCTTTACCTTTAGATGCATAATAATTGGCACGACGGAGATAACCATCTGCATTGGCAGGGAACTGGCGGATGAAGTCATCCAACAGCTTTTCATAGTCCTCGCCCGAAAGGCTCGAAGAGGCCATGAACAGATATACTAATGCCTGATCTTCCGTTTCGGGTAAACCTTTCCGGATACCAATGCTTTTCAAGGCAGCGTCTCCCAAAGAAAGAGCACTGATTTTCTGCGACATGGCAAAAGCTGCTCCCGCCGCATAGCAAGTAGTCACCGTATCGATACCGGATGATTTCTGCGCAATACCAAATACCTGACCTTCCGCATTCATCACCGGACAGCTCACCATCTTATCTTTCATATGCATGCTCAATGTATAATAATGGTATTCTCCGGCTACTTTGGAAACATCTTTCACCTTACCATTAACACAAGCAATGCTTTTCTGCGTAGAATAAGGAAGCATCCATGCTTCGGCTCCTGCCACCGGGGCTGTTTTGGCAACGATCAGCGCAGGCACTTTCTTCTCGGTGATAGCCACACGGAACTTAATGACATCATACATATCATTCGCTCCAAGTATCAGGCTGACCGGCATCTGCTTGCCTTCGGAAGTAATCACTACCGCACGTTCAGCTCCTTTAAAAAGAGTATAATCTGATAAAGCCAATCCGTCTTCGGACACAAAGAATCCGTTTCCCGTATTCAGCATTTTATCATTCTTGTCATAAGTCACTATTGAGAAGACTGCACGTTTTGCCTTCTCTACCCATTTTGGGGTTTGTGCCATGCTTCCTTGTACCAGAAAGAAAAGCAGTAAAGGTAGAATTAAAATCTTCTTCATATCAGTCATTGTTTCTTTGTTTCACAGCTTCGTAAATCAAGATACCGGCAGCTACAGAGACATTCAAGGATTCGATAGTGCCCAGCATCGGAATTTTTACCCATTCATCACAGAGGGCAAGGTTCTCATAAGAAACTCCTGTATCCTCCGCTCCCATTATGATGCAGAGGGGACCTGTATAATCGGCCTTGGTATAGTCATAATCTCCTTTTTCGGTAGCAGCCACAATGCGGAAACCACTGTCTTTCAGATATTGCAGAGTCGAACGGAGGTTCTGTTCACGGCATACCGGAAGAGTATGTAGTGCTCCTGCCGATGTTTTCACGGCATCAGCATTGACCGACGCACTACCCCGGACAGGAATAATCACAGCATCGACAGCTGCACATTCGCAGGTACGTGCAATCGCCCCAAAATTGCGTACATCAGTCACTCCGTCGAGCATAACAAAAAACGGATTTTTTCCTTGCTCAAACAAGAAAGGAACAAGATCCTCCGCTTTCTGATAAGTCACAGAAGAAATGAAGGCGATCACTCCCTGATGATTTTTCCGGGTAATACGGTTGATACGCTCTACCGGAACACGCTGAACAGGTATCAGCGTACCTTTCAAAGCTGCAAAAAGCTCCTTGGAAAGATCACTTTGAATATCTTTCTTCACGAGGATCTTATCTATCTCTTTTCCAGCCTGAAGGGCTTCTATCACGGCACGAACGCCGAAAATCATTTCACTTTTATCTAACATCTGGTTGATTTTCTATTTTACTATTTACTATTCACTATTTATCAGTTGCGGGCAAGCAGGGATTTGGCATTGCTAAGGGCAGCTTCAGTGAGAGTGGCGCCACTAAGCATGTGAGCTATTTCCTCTACTCGTTCTTCGTCAGTGAGACGGCGGATATGGCTGTTGGTTTCCGTATCGCTATCTTTCTTGTATACCTTATAATGAGCACGCCCACGGGCAGCAATCTGCGGCAGGTGGGTGATACTGATTACCTGACGGTTGCGGTCGCCCATCTCCTGCATCATGTCCGCCATACGGTCGGCTATTTCACCGGAGACTCCGGTATCTATTTCATCAAATACGATAGTCGGTAGTTTGACGGCTCCGGCAATCATTGCCTTGATAGAAAGCATGACACGGGCAATTTCGCCTCCTGAAGCTACGGAAGAGATATTCTGCAAGGTACCGTTCTTATTGGCGGAAAACAGGAAGTTGACTGTATCCTCTCCTTGCAATCCCGGCTCTTTCTTCAGTCCCATTTCTATCTGGAAACGAACATTCGGCATTCCTAATGGAATCAACCGGGCAGCCAGCTGTTTTTCTACTTCACGAGCAGCTTTCGTACGGGCTTTGGTCAGCACTTCTGCCTGTTGTTTCACTTGTTTATATTGTTCCTCTTTGCGAGCAGTCAGTTCGGCGATACGCTCATCATAGGAAGTGATGTCCGACAATTTGCTACGGTATTCATCCGTTAGCGCTATCAATTCGTCAAGGGTTTGTGCCCGATGTTTCTGCTGTAAGGAATAAATCAGATTCAACCGTTCATTCACTTCGTCCAGACGGACCGGATTGAATTCAACGGAGTCACTTTGTAAGGAGACTTCGTGCGAAATATCTTTCAGTTCGATATAAGCGCTCTCCATACGTTCGGTAAGTTCCTTGGCCGGCTGATATACTCTTTGTAGATTATTCAGTGTATTCAGACTGTCTTTCAGATAAGAAAGCAATCCGCCTTCATCCGAAGCAAACGACTGTTCCACCCGGTAAAGTCCGGCTTTTATCTCTTCTGCATGACTTAATGTTTCAGCTTCCTGCTCCAGTTCTTCCTGTTCGCCTTCCACCAAACGGGCTTCTTCGAGCTGTTCGAGTTGGAAGCGAATATAATCTTCATCGGAGCGGCTTTTCTCTGCCAGCGACACTAATTCAGCGAGTTCGCGATCAGTCTGTTTCCATTCGTCATAACACAGATGGTATTTCTCCAATGCAGCATCATTATGTGCCAGAATATCAAGTACATTCAACTGAAATCCCTCTTTATTAAGCAGCAGATTCTGATGTTGCGAATGTACATCTATCAGCTGTTCGCCCAGCTCTTTCACTTGTGCCAGCGAAGCAGGAGTATCGTTGATGAATGCCCTGCTCTTACCGGAAGACTGCACTTCACGACGCAAAATGCACTCTTCATCATATTCCAGCTCATTTTCTTCGAAAAACGGGCGCATACCATAAGCAGATATATCAAAACGTGCCTCTATGATACACTTGGAAGCTCCGTGGCGAATCGCTTTCACATCGGCACGCTGTCCTAGCAGGAGTCCGATAGCTCCCAGAATAATTGATTTTCCGGCTCCCGTTTCACCTGTTATAACGGAAAAGCCTGTTTCAAAACTGATATCCAGTTTTTCTATCAATGCGTAATTCTGAATGTATAGTGAACGTAACACCTTATATTTAATTAAAAATTGAGAATTGAAAATTAAAAATTCGAAGATAGGGTGGCTACCAGACGATTGATGATGTCCTGGGCTACTTCTGTTTTCGGTTTCAGGGGATAGTCTGTACGACCTTTCCTGTCGATGATACTTATTTTATTGGTATCATGGCGGAAACCGGCTCCAGCATCATTCAACGAGTTGAGCACGATAAAGTCGAAGTTTTTGCGTTCGAGCTTTCCTTCGGCATTCTGCTGCTCATTATTGGTTTCGAGGGCAAAGCCAACCAATAACTGATTTTTCCCTTTCAGTGCTCCTAAATTGGCAGCGATGTCTTGTGTTGCCTGAAGATGGAGGGTTAGTTCCTCTTCTTTCTCCCGCTTTATCTTCTTGTCGGCCACTGTTTCCGGACGATAATCGGCTACTGCCGCGCAAAGAATACCTGCATCAGCATCTGGAAAATAAATTTGTGCAGCCGCATACATTTCTTCTGCTGATTCCACATCTACACGCCGGATACGGGAATGTTTCGTTTTGAGCTGCACAGGACCTGTTATCAATGTCACCTGTGCTCCACGACGGGCACATTCTTCTGCCAATGCGAATCCCATCTTTCCGGAAGAATAATTACCTATGAAACGCACCGGGTCAATCTTTTCGTAAGTCGGTCCGGCTGTAATCATTACTTTCTTTCCGGATAGTTCGTCACTCGAAGCGAAGAATTCATCCAATACCCGGATGATGTTTTCCGGCTCTTCCATACGTCCCTTTCCTACCAAGTGGCTGGCTAATTCTCCTGTTCCCGGCTCGATAATGTGATTACCGTAGGAACGCAGTATATCCAGATTTTTCTGGGTGGCGGGATGGGCAAACATATCGAGGTCCATTGCCGGAGCAACAAACACGGGAGCTTTTGCCGAAAGATAAGTTGTTATGAGCATATTGTCGGCTATTCCATTGGCCATTTTGCCGATAGTAGAGGCAGTGGCAGGCGCAATCAGTACAGCATCCGCCCACAATCCGAGATCGACGTGGCTATTCCACGTTCCGTCACGCTGGGCAAAAAACTCACTGATGACCGGTTTGCTGGTCAAAGCCGAAAGAGTGATGGGAGTAATAAATTCTTTTCCCGCCGGAGTAATTACGACTTGCACTTCCGCTCCCTGTTTTATCAGTCCGCGAATGATATAGCACGCCTTGTACGCGGCAATACTGCCGGTAATTCCAAGAATTATTTTTTTTCCTTTTAGCATTATTTTGTAATCAAATTACTCATTTCACGCAAACGGATTTTTGTCAATGCCGCCTTAGTGTTCAGCGTGAAATCACTATTCAAAATCCAACTGTAATATCCGGGATCTTTCTTCAAAACCTCGGCTACAGACATTCCTTTATATTTTCCGAAGTTGAATACTTCCACCCCATTATCATCGTACACCATGCGTCCGGCAAAGTCTACATTCTTGCTGAAACTTGAATAATCTGCCAGGAACGCAATATCATTCTGAAGATCGGAGTAACGGTCGAGTTGTGCTTTCAGCACTTCGTAAGTGGCCCGTGTATCTGCTTCGGCAGTGTGTGCATCTTCCAGATTTTTGTCGCAATAGAATTTGTACGCAGCAGACAGGGTGCGTTGTTCCATTTTGTGGAAGATCACCTGCACGTCTACAAATTTGCGTTTCGTCATATCAATGTCCACTCCGGCGCGAAGGAACTCTTCGGCAAGGACAGGAATATCAAAACGATTGGAATTAAATCCTGCCAAATCGCAACCTTCAATGTCCCTGGCTATGTTTTTCGCCACTTCTTTGAAAGTAGGGCAATCGACTACATCGGCATCATAAATACCATGTATAGCAGAAGATGCTTCCGGGATATGCATTTCAGGGTTGATACGTAATGTTTTTGCTTCTTCATTTCCATTCGGATATACTTTCAGATAGCAGATTTCAACAATTCGGTCTGTGTTGATATTGGTTCCAGTTGTTTCTAAATCAAAAAAAACAATGGGATTTTTCAGGTTTAATTTCATTTCTAATTATTTTTTCCACCACAGAGTTCCACAGAGTTCCACAGAGTGTTTTATGTATTTATTGCTCTGTAGAACTCTGTGTTATTTTGCGGTGATTACTATTAATCATTTAGCATCATCGGCATCAGCAGCATCAGCAGGTCTTCGTTTTCTTCCTGCTCTACCGGGATGATTACTCCGGCACGTGAAGGATCTGCCAGTTCGATGATTACTTCGTCTGCTGAAATATTGTTCAGGATGTCGATGAGGAATGTCGATTTGAAACCGATGCTCATTGCTGCACCTGCATACTGGCAAACTTGTGTTTCTTCAGCAGAAGTAGAGAAGTCAATATCTTGTGCGGAAATCACAATCTGGTTTTCCTGCATACGGAGTTTAATCAAACTGCTTGCCTGCGATGAGAAAATAGACACACGACGCAAAGCTCCTACCAACTGTTGACGGTCTACGGTCACTTTGTGCGGGTTGTTCTGCGGAATTACCGAGTTGTAGTTCGGGTAACGTCCTTCAATCAGGCGGCAAACCATCCGGTAGCTTTCGAGCATGAATACAGCATTACGTTCATCGAATTCGATCGTCACTGTGCCTTGTTCTTTCGGCAAAAGATTCTTAAGCAAGGTAGCCGGTTTCTTCGGAAGGATAAAGGCTGCACGCTCGTTACCTTTGGCTGCCAATGTCTTGCAACGTACCAGTTTATGACCGTCTGAAGCAACCATTGTGATGTCTTCTGTGGTAATATCGAAATAAATACCGTTCATCACCGGACGAAGTTCGTCATCGGCAGTAGCAAACACCGAACGGTTGATACCTCCCAGAAGTACACTTGCCTCCATTTCTACACGGACTGCATTATCACCCAGTGTAGCCGATTGCGGGAATTCATCCGCATTCTGCCCCATCAGGCTGTATTTTCCGTTCTGGTACTGCACTGTTATTTCATAATTATCCGGATTGATTTCAAATGTAAGTGGTTGTTCCGGGATTTCTTTCAGTGCATCAAGCAATGTTTTCGCTACTACGGCAAAACGCCCGTTCGTATCGCTTTCATTCACTTCTACGGTAGTCACCATCGTTGTTTCACTGTCGGATACAGTCACAGACAATGTTCCGTCTTCCAATTCGAAGAGGAAACAATCGAGAATTGGCAGCGCATTTTTTGAATTAATCACACGGCTGATGGCCTGTAAATGGCTGGAAAGAGCAGTACTTGAAACGATAAATTTCATATATTTTCGTGTATTTAAGTTTTAAATGTTCTATCGCACAAAGTTACGAAAAAAGATTTGGGCTGCCCAATAAAACAAAAGAAAAAAACAGGCATTGTGTGAGGGATATTACTAAAAAATTGTAACTTCGCCCCAGAATTTAAAATTATCGCAATGGAATTTACAGGAAAAATCATCGCTATCCTCCAGCCCAAAGGAGGAGTTTCAAAAGCTACCGGCAACGAGTGGAAAGCGCAAGAGTTTGTTATCGAAAGTCACGACCAATATCCACGCAAAATGTGCTTCGAAGTATTTGGGGCAGATAAAATAGATCAGTTCAACATTCAAATGGGCGAAGAACTGACTGTTTCATTCGACATCGATTCTAACCAATGGCAAGACCGCTGGTTCAACAGAATCCGTGCATGGAAAGTAGAACGTGTCAGCGCAGGTGCCCCAATGGCTACAGGCGGTTCCGTTCCTCCCGCAGCTCCGTCGGCAATGCCGGAATTTACTCCGGGCGACGCAAAAGACGATCTGCCATTCTAAACCGAAAGTCATTCGTCGGACGAATAAGCATAAAAAAACTCCCGATAGAATTTAATTCTGTCGGGAGTTTTTTTATAGAATGATTGTATATAAACCACGATTTTTATTCTGATTTATATTTCAAAACAATATTGGGATATACTACTCCATCGGTACAGGCAAACTGGACAAAGAGTGTAAAATTACGGAAAAAGTCTGCATTGCGCAGGAAGAAATCCGGTATGAAACGGACGTGATTTTCCGATTGCCGGAACACGTGATCGAAATCCGCCATCAGCATAAAATGATATGAATCAGACAGGTGATCCATGCCCGTCTGATAAGCCATTGCCCCATTAAGCACTTCCCCTTTATCCAGTTGGCGAATATAATGCGACAGGCTATCCTCATCCGGAGCGAGCAACAAACGTCCGCCATAAAATGCTGCATACACATCCAAAGTCGGTTCAACAAAACTGGTCAGTTGTTTAAACAATGTTGTTTGAGGCAACCGATAGACCAAGTATGCCTTATTTACAGTATAACAAAAAGTAATACGGGGAGTTTTTCTTCCTTCATCTGCCGGAGCAGTATTGACAAGGGCACGAAGCATCCTTTCAGCTTCCGTCACATCTGCCACAGACAGGCTCAAGACTGCCGCTGCATCCTGCAACGTATCTTCACGCTGGAAGAGACAGGCAACCAGGTCTTGCCCGGCATTTTCCATCAGATAGCGGGAAAATTCCTTATCTCTATTCTGCACTTCACTCGTGCGGACTGCCCCGTTCTGCTCCTGCGCATTTCCATAAGAAAGCAAAGACGCCCAGTCCGTAATTCCCTGTCTGCTAAAATAGAAAGCAGTGGAGGGCAGTGCTTCACCCGGGAAGCCTTTGACTGATTGCTGCTGGCGAAGTTGGTTTATAAAGGCAAAGCAAGTGTCTGCATCATGAGTGATGCCAGAGAAATAGATAAAATCATCTTTCATCTTCATGTCAAATTCCGTCCATCCCATCATCCCTTTCATACGGGTATAGATTGTGGCGGCCGCTGCACTTTTTTTCGGAGCACGCACTCCTGTAAAGGTAGGGTCATCCGCCAATGATTTGCCACTCTTATATGCATCAATAACATTTTCAATCAGTTTTTTCTGAAAACTTAATGTCATAAAATCAGACGTCAGATAGCAGGCTAGAAAATCACCATCTGCCATCGGGTAAATGATTATTTCCTCTCCTTTGTAAACAAACGTTTTCGGTGGATAAAGCGAAGATATATATTTACGCACAAACCTGTTCACCAATTCCTTATCCCCATTTCCCAATCTGCAATAAAGTACCTGGTTCCGTTCGTTATCCGGTTCGTGGAAACTAATCAGCATCTGATTCATTTGCCGGCTCAAGCCATGGGGAGTATCTTCCGAGAGGGCATAAAGGCTTTGTTTCAGATAAGAAAAAAGTTTGGATACATAAAGATATTGCTGATTTTTACTACAAGTCAGATCATCGACCTCCGCTACAAATTCGAGCACATCATCGGTAACAAATACGGCTGAAGTGGTGGATGGAACCAGTTCATAAAGATTAAAATCTTTCTGCCCTTCGGCCGCCGACAGTCTAAAAAAAGAGTACAATGCGAAACCTGAGCACAAAAGTACAACAGAAGACGTGATCGCTATTTTCACTATCGTACGAAGTTTCATAATATTCGCTGTTTATCGGCTAGGTGCAAAAATAATAATTTCTACAAAGAAAACAAAACTTTTGCTAAAAATTTCACCGATAATCAAAGATAGATATCCAATCCGTCGAATGCCAGGTGAATATTTTCCGGAAGGCTCTTTTCAACCTCCGCGTGCAAGCCCATATCATGACTCATGTGTATAAAGTACGTCTTCTTTGCCTGAATGCGCTGCGCCACTGCCAATGCTTCTTCCAAATTCTGATGAGTAGGATGCGTGGCAATCCGAAGTGCATTCACTACCAAAACATCTATTCCCGCCAATTGTTCATAGGATTCTTCGGGCATGGTCAGCATATCAGTGATATAACCTAATTGCCCGATACGATATCCCAGAATAGGCAATCGGCCATGCATCACACGTAAAGGAAGTACCTCCGTGTGGTTAACAGAAAAGGCCTGTCCCACCGAGATTTCCTGCAAAGGAATGTCAGGAACTCCCGGATAACGATGGTCAACAAAGCAATAGGGCATACGCAAGCGCAAGCCTTGCGCCACATAATTTTCCGCATAAATAGGCACTGAACCAAATCGGCAAAACGGACGCAAATCGTCCAACCCGCCCACATGGTCATAATGTTCATGCGTAATGAGCACACCATCTATCTTCTCAAAAGGAAGATGCAATACCTGTGTCCGGAAATCCGGACCGCAATCTATCAAAATCCGCGCATCATCTGTCTCGACAATAGCAGATGCGCGCAATCGGTTATCTTTCGGATCGGTAGAAGTACAAACCGGACATGTACAGCCGATTTGGGGGACTCCCGTCGATGTTCCACTTCCAATGATTCTTACTTTCACTTGTTTAATTGAGAATTGAAAATTGAGAATTAAAAAATAATAGTTGAGAATGAGAAATTTGGAATTGAGAACGAAAAAAAGAAAGGTTATAGAGTATTTCTACACCTGAACACTTTTCATTATTCATATAGCTATTCTTCATTCTCAATTTTTACTTCTCAATTTATTAAGTTAACTTCCGGATGAATATCAATGCCGAACTTCTCACGGACAGAGGCTCGAACTGCATCTGAAAGCGCAAGGATATCGCTACCTTTTGCTCCACCAAGATTCACTAACACCAATGCTTGTTTATCATGCACGGCAGCCGGGCCTAAAGCCTTACCTTTCCAGCCGCATTGGTCGATCATCCATCCTGCCGGAATTTTTACCCGACCATCCGCCAGTTCATAGTAAGGTATCCGGGGATATTCCTGCTGCAGGGCTTCCAGTTTTTCTTTCGGCACAATGGGATTCATAAAGAAGCTGCCGGCATTCCCCATTACCTTCGGGTCGGGCAACTTGCTCTCACGAATATCAATTATCACTTTCCGTACAACAGAAAGCGTCAATGCCGGATATTTTTCAAGCTCCTGACGAATGGTTCCATAATCTAACGTATAATGTTCTTTTTTACTAAGTCGGAAACGGACATAGGTGACAAAAGCCGACTTGTTTTCCGGGCGTTTAAAGATACTGTTGCGGTAGGTATATCCACACTCTTCCACCGAATAAACGCGTTCTTCAGCTTGAATGTTCACCGTTTCCACAGCTGTTATCAGATCTTTCACTTCAACACCATAAGCTCCGATGTTCTGTACCGCGCTCGCTCCGACCTCACCGGGAATGAGTGACAGGTTCTCCGTTCCATACCATCCATGTTCTACACAACATGCAACGAAGTCATCCCATACTACCCCCGCTCCCACTCGTACCGACACAGAATGCTCATCTTCCTCCGTCACTTCGATTCCTTCAATGCGGGAATGGAGTATCAATCCGTCGTAATCTTTGGTAAACAACAGGTTACTGCCGCCACCAATATGCAAAAAAGGTGTCACAATGGCACCTTGCACAATCAGCTTCTTCAGTTCTTCAACCGAAGAATATTCTAAAAAACGAGCGGCACTGACATCGATGCCGAATGTATTGTAGGGCAAAAGAGAATACATATATTTTTAGTTATAAGTTATACTGTTATAGTGCGTCGTAACCTGTATCAGATACTTGTATCTTCAAACTTATACAATTCCCATTCTCCGGCTTTCCGGCGGAAATAAAGGATATTGGAAAAACCATTTCCGATACCTTTCAACGCCAGGATTTTCGTGGGCGAATCATCGTCATTCCGCTGTCCGTAATTAATATTAGAAAGGCGGTCGACAGGAAGTACCGGTTTGAAGGCAAACCACTGATTAAGGTCGAGGGTTGTCTCCAGAATAGAGAAATCATCGTCCGGATCGGTGGTTACAAAAGCCAACGGCTCCCGCACACGCTGACTCTGAAAAAGACTATCCGTTGCAAAATGTCCGAAAAACTCAACAAAGTTTTCATTATCACTTTGCTCAATGGGTCGCAGGTTGATTGCCTCCAGTATCCATGCACCTTTGATACGTTCAAAATAGTATCTTTTTACCATTCGTGTTTTCACGAACATCCACTCTACCTGCACAGAAGTGAGGGAGGTATCTCCTACTAAATCCATGTCTTCTTCTCTATCAAACAGCAGTGTATAATAATGCTGCTTGGTAAACAAGTCATCATGCTTCCAGTTGCGTTCCTCGATGTTTGACTTCTTATCTCCATTGTAGTAGGGCAATGGAAATTTTACACGCTGACGCTGTAACACATCATCGGAAGCAAAATTGTAGATAAAATCATCGAAAGATTCATCTGCCTGTATAGGCTGCGGATCTTCCGGCGATTTATCATGGTGGCTAGAATCGGCTATCTGCCGGATTGAATCCACCTCTTTAGTAATAGATGCGAAGGGGTCAATATTTGCTTTCTTGTTTCCACAAGAGCTCAATATACCGAGCAGTATGACCCCTGCAATTAGTTTTTTCATTATTTCAGTTTCTCTCTTAACTTTTCAAGCATATCCACCGTCATGCTTTCCAAATTGTAGGCCGGCTTCCATCCCCACTCTTCACGAGCACAGGTATCATCCAGACTATCGGGCCAGCTATCGGCTATGCGCTGTTTCAAAGGATCTATATCATAGATCATCTCAAACTGCGGCACATGCTTCTTGATAGCCTGATATATCGTTTCCGGGTCGAAACTCATGGAAGCGATATTGAAAGCATTGCGGTGTATCAATCTTGCCGGATCGGCTTCCATCAGCGTGATTGCTGCATTCAGCGCATCCGGCATGTACATCATATCCATTAAAGTGCCTTGCTTAATGGGGCACACAAACTTTTCTCCTTTCACTGCCGAGTAGTAAATATCGACAGCATAATCGGTCGTACCTCCTCCCGGAGGGGTCACATTCGAAATAATGCCCGGAAAACGGACAGCACGGGTATCGACACCGTATTTATTAAAATAGTAATCACTCAACAACTCTGTTGTTACTTTAGTGACTCCATACATGGTACGCGGACGTTGAATAGTGTCCTGCGGTGTTTTCGTGTGAGGCGTACTAGCTCCAAACGAACCGATAGAACTCGGAGTAAACACTGCGCACCCTTGTTCACGTGCCACTTCCAGCACATTCCACAATCCATCGATACCTATTTTCCAAGCCAGCTTGGGTTTCGACTCGGCAACTACGGACAACAGAGCAGCCAAATTATAAATCGTATCGATGTGATACTCTTTTACTACAGATGCAATCGCCTCGCCGTCCGTTACATCAGCTATTGCCGACGGTCCCGACTCCTTTAATTCCCCTTTAGGTTCTGCACCCGGAATATAACCAGCTACTACATTTGCATTTCCGTAACGTTTCCGTAGCTCCATCGTTAGCTCCGACCCTATCTGTCCGGTAGCTCCAATAATCAAAATGTGTTCCATTTTTTCTTCTGACTTAGAATATCAAGCTTAAATAGTGCGCAAAGTAAGCACTTTTTTTTCAGATTTTAATCAAAAAGACATTGTTATTCCAAGAAAAATTGTGTCCTTTGCAATATAACTTAATCACCCAAACACTATGTACGGTAAAATGCAAGAATATCTCCGCCAAACATTGGCTGAAATCAAGGAAGCCGGACTTTATAAAGAAGAACGACTGATTGAAAGTGCGCAGCAAGCTGCCATCACTGTAAAAGGTAAGGAAGTATTAAACTTCTGCGCAAACAACTATCTAGGATTGTCCAATCATCCCCGATTAATCAAGGCTTCGCAGGAAATGATGAATAACCGTGGATACGGAATGTCGTCCGTCCGTTTCATTTGTGGAACACAAGATATACACAAAGAACTGGAAGCTGCCATCTCGGACTATTTCCAGACTGAAGACACAATTCTGTATGCTGCCTGCTTCGACGCTAACGGCGGTGTATTCGAACCACTTTTCTCTGAAGAGGATGCCATTATCTCGGACTCGCTAAACCACGCTTCTATCATTGACGGGGTACGTCTTTGCAAAGCGAAACGTTACCGTTATGCCAATGCTGACATGAAAGACTTGGAAAGATGTCTGCAAGAAGCGCAGGCGCAACGTTTCCGTATTGTTGTTACGGACGGTGTGTTCTCAATGGATGGCAACGTAGCCCCGATGGATCGGATTTGTGATCTTGCCGAGAAATACGATGCGTTGGTAATGGTGGATGAATCCCACTCTGCCGGTGTGGTAGGTGCCACAGGTCATGGCGTAAGCGAGTTGTATAAGACTCACGGACGTGTAGATATTTATACCGGAACGTTGGGTAAGGCTTTCGGCGGTGCACTGGGAGGATTTACCACCGGACGTAAAGAAATCATTGATTTACTCCGTCAACGCAGTCGCCCGTATTTGTTCTCCAACTCATTGGCTCCGGGTATCATCGGTGCAAGTCTTGAAGTTTTCAAGATGCTGAAAGAGAGCAATGCCCTGCATGACAAGTTGGTTGAAAATGTAAACTACTTCCGTGATAAGATGACGGCTGCCGGATTTGATATTAAACCGACGCAAAGTGCTATTTGTGCGGTAATGCTGTATGATGCGAAACTGTCTCAAATTTATGCTGCACGCATGCAGGAAGAAGGAATCTATGTGACAGGTTTCTACTATCCGGTAGTGCCGAAAGATCAGGCCCGCATCCGTGTACAGATTTCTGCAGGACACGAAAAAGCACATCTTGACAAGTGTATCGCTGCATTTATCAAGGTAGGCAAAGAGCTTAACGTATTGAAAACGGAATAACTTCGAAGCAAGGTTTCCTTGCGGAATCTATATTTTAGGCACGGATTACACAGAATACACAGATTTCACGTATCTTACACAGTTGCTTTATAACAAGCATCATTCTAAAAAATGTATAATACGTGAAATCTATGTAATCTGCGCCTAAAATTTTCTTTTATAAAATGAATTTTGAACCGCTACTTGACTATAAAAATAGATTATGGAAGAACTGACTCTCACTACTCCTGCCCTACTTTTCTCGGCAGTTTCATTGATTTTACTGGCTTACACCAACCGTTTCTTATCGTATGCCCAACTTGTACGCCAACTGCGTGACCGCTACGTGGAGAATCCTTCGGATATCACTGAAGCTCAAATCGAGAATTTACGGAAACGGTTAAACCTGACCCGTACAATGCAAGGACTGGGTATTGCAAGCCTTTTTCTCTGCGTAGTCAGTATGTTTCTTATTTATATCGGACTGCAATTATTTTCTGCTTACGTCTTCGGACTGGCACTGATTCTGTTGATAGCTTCTCTAGGCGTATCTTTCCGCGAAATACAGATTTCCACCCGTTCACTGGAGATTTACTTGGGAACAATGGAGAAAGGGAAAAACAAGAAATAATACGGTTGGCATTCCCTTCCATTAGTTTTTATCAAGACACTACCCGGCAAGGAAGGATGACCGTAAAGCGACTTCCCTTGCCTACTTCGGATTTGAGTTCAATCCTTCCACCCAACTTTTCTATAATCACCTGACAAATAGAAAGTCCCAATCCTGCTCCCTGTGAGAATTCGTTCTGTTTGTAGAAACGGCTAAAAATCATCCGTTGTTCTTCGCGTGGAATACCTCTTCCTGTATCTTCTACATAAATTCGCACATTACCTTCATCCGGCAGATAAATATACCCTAATTTGATATATCCGGTTTCCGTAAACTTACTGGCATTATTCAAGAAGTTTGTTAGAACTTGTATCAAACGCTCTCTATCCACATTAATTTCCAAAGGTATATTATCTACTTCTTTCAGGAATTCCAGGCGTGGAGCAATCAATACCTGGTGAGTCATATAAATGTCATCAATCAGCTCTCTCACTCTACATTTCTTGAATGAGAAAGACATATAGCCTGATTCGATACGGGAAAGCTCCAGAATATCGTTAATCAGTTTGAGCAGCAACTCGCTGTTCTTATTAATAGTACCGATATATTCTTCGCGTTCTACGGAACTCAATCCATCTTCCAATGCCAGAATATTGGCAAAACCAACAATCGAATTGAGCGGAGTACGTATCTCATGGCTCATATTTGCCAGAAATGATTGTTTCAATTCTGCCTTTTCAGCGAGTAAGCGTGCAGCTTCCAGTTCCTCCTCACGATCTTTTATATCCTGTATGTTGAGCAATAAACCTGCTGTTTTATATTCGCCACCCGGTAGCTGTTTAGTAGTATAACGAAACTCCCACCACTGATATCCTTTGCCGTCGAAGTTACAACGCACCTGTACTACTTTCTTTTGGGCTGTTTTCAGATTTCTCCAGTTGAACTTCACGCCCTCCCACTGGTTGGGGTGAATAAAACTCACGAATTCTTTAAAAGAAAGTTGCCTGGGGGCTAATCCTAGGGAGTGCCAAAATGCATCTTCAAAAATAAAACGACCTTCATCCAACCTCCAAACATACGTCATTCCACCTTCAATGGCTAATGACAAAGTCTCCTTTTCATCAGCTAATGCAATAAGCGCCTGTTTTTTTCTCGTCTGTTCCCGAAGGTATAACCACCAAAGCGAAGCAAAGAGAAATGTCAGGAAAAGAACTAATGAAGCGACTAAAGTTCCCCATAGAAATGGATACTTGTCTCTGAACGGGATATTGATAATGCTATATTTTGCAGGAATACTTTCCTTGCCCAAGCCTATTTGTTTCATTGTATTCCAGTCTACGACATACTCTTTCCGACTTTCAACAATGGGTATATCCGAGGGGCTTGTGCCATGTAATATGCGAACGGCAGTTTTCACCTCTTCTTCTACCTGAATAGGCAGCGAAGTGATGTATCCACCCAACAACTTCTCACCAAACCCAAAGGCTTCATTAATGGCTGTCAGACTAGGACTACCACAGATACTCCCAATATTAATAGTGGTGTAATCACGTTTCAACTGGATATAACATTGATCGCGGTAACTCCTGTTCAAAACCCACATAAAAGTAGCATCCGAATGGTTTCTGGCATTACGCAAAGGAATAGCCATGAAGCGGGTATAGCCTTCTTCCTGCACCAAACGTATCTGTTCTTCAGGAGAAAGTTCGGGATTATCTATGAATCCGGTCACTTTATGTCCTTTAAACTGTTCCTTTGCATCTCTTCTGATTTGTCTGTCAATATAGGTAGTATCGAGCATGGTAAACAAACGAACGTGCTCACCGAAAAGCTCTTTTGCTACACTGATATTCTCATTAAAGGCTATCTTGTCATGAAAGCCAGTCACATTGGGATGATGTTTCAGTAATCCCCAATTCGGATAATTGACACCACCAAAAACCACAGGCACTTCTTTCGCCAACTGAATCCCGCATTTCATCAATGAATAAGTAGCCTGGTCTTCATTCACCAGAATCACTTCCGGCCGCCAGTCTCTCGATACGGAATCAACCAGAAAGCGCATCCGTTCGAGTTCCGGTTCCTCCCAATAGGACTCACAGTCTAAATAAACGGTACGAATATCAGCATCAATTTTCTCTTTTTCAAATTGCTCCGCTATCATCCGGTTAAATTCCGGATAAGCCGCATAAGTCTCCTCATAAGAGTGGACAACTAAAATACGTCGTTCCTCTTTTTGAGAACAACTACTCACCCCTAAAAGGAGCAATAAAGATAAAAGGAGCAATCTTATAATTCCTCTGTTCAAACCATTCATTTATAATAACTGGGATTAATTTCTCTCTGACTCGTAATACAAAGGTAGTTTATTTTCGAACATAAGCCAAATAAGTGAAAAAAAAGAAGCTGCCTGAACAGGAATTCAGGCAGCTTCTATCATATATTAAAGAACTATTTTTCAGAGTAGTATCATTAACGCTGTCCCAATTGTGAGTCTACAAAGAAAATTCCGGTATCACCAGCTTTCTTGATTTTATCAACAATGCCTTGCGCAGTAGCTTCTTCTTCTACTTGTTCGCGAACAAATCCCCACAAGAAATCCTGTGTTGCTTTATCTTTTTCAGCAGCAGCTACGTCTACCAGCTTGTCTACCAATTGAGAAACATGACATTCATGTTTGTATACGTGTTCGAATACTTCCAGAGGAGTACCCCATCCATTAGGAACAACATCTATTTTATCAACTTTAGCAGTTCCTCCACGTTTGATGATATAGTCTGCCATGGCATAAGCGTGTTCCATTTCTTCCTGGGACTGCTTTTTCATCCAATGAGCAAATCCACTGAAACCTTCTCTCTCAAAATAGAAAGACATTGCTAAATACAGGTTAGCAGACCACATTTCAGCAGTAATCTGTTCGTTAATTGCATTCTGTAATTTTTCTGAAATCATAATCGTATTTTTTATTAAGTTGTTAATGTAGTTTCTTTTTGAACTCATTACAAAAATAACAAGCTTTCAGTTAAAATTGTTCCATGCACCCTATATTTTTAAACTACATTCACATTTTGATTGTAGCGGTTCATTTTTTACTTACACCAGTTCGTCGGAAGTATATCCTTTCGGCAATTCACGACAGTTGTATCCGGAAGCCATTATTTCACCATAAGCACCAGCAGAGCGAAGGGCTATCAAGTCACCGCGCTTCACTTTGTTCAGGTCAATTGCTTTTCCGAAAACATCAGACGATTCACAGATCGGTCCTACTACATCGTATGCCTCCAATGGTTCTTCGGAAGTAATATTTTCCATTTTATGGAATGCCTGATACAGAGCCGGACGGATAAGGTCGGTCATACCTGCATCCAGGATGGCAAATTTCTTCCGTGTGCCTTGTTTTACATACAAAACCTTAGAGATTAAGGAACCGCACTGTCCTACAACTGCACGTCCCAATTCAAAATGCAAGGTCTGATAAGGACGCAATTTCAGTTGTCCGGCATAGGTAGCAAAGTAATCCTTGAAGTTCGGAATAGCCTGACGATTGGGATGTCCGTAGTCAATTCCCAAACCACCTCCTACATTAATATGTTCTACCAGAATTCTGCGAGCTTCCAGTTTATCCTGTAATTCATTGACACGATTACAGAGAGCTACAAAATCGCCCATATCCAGAATCTGTGAACCGATATGGAAGTGAAGCCCGATAAACTTTACGTTTTTCATCTCCTGTGCCACATCTATCACCTTGTCCATATCCTGCATGCTGATACCGAATTTGTTTTCTGCCAAACCGGTAGTGATATTTGCGTGAGTATGTGCGCCTACATCCGGATTGATACGGAAAGCAACATTAGCCACCTTATTTTGAGCAGCAGCCAATTCATTGATTACTTCCAGTTCGGGGATAGACTCTACATTAAAACAGAAGATGCCGTACTCCAGCCCGAGATTAATTTCCCAGTCTGCTTTACCGACTCCTGCAAAAACAACTTTATTGGCCGGAAATCCTGCACGGATAGCGGCACGAATTTCTCCACCGCTCACACAGTCGGCTCCCATTCCACTCTCACGAATGATGGTAAGTACTTTCGGGTTAGCATTTGCTTTGACAGCGTAATGCACTGAATAATTAGGATATTTGGCAACCTCATGGTTAATAGCCGACAATGTATCGCGCAGCACTTTGGTATCGTAATAATAGAAAGGTGTCTGCAAAGTGCGGAATTTATCGATTGGAAATATTCCCTTCATAATTCGAAAAACTTGTTTAGTTGGTTAAAAAAGAGCGCTTTTATCAGTTCGGTAAAAGCGCTCGTATTATTTGTGGAATTATTTGCCGTTGAAAAGCATATCGCTCAACGATTGTAAAGCTACTTTCTTATCACACTCCCGAATGAGGAAGGAGATGTTGTAGTTACTTCCTCCAAACGAGATCATTCGCACCGGTATATCGCGCATCGCATCGAGTGCTTTCGCTTCAAAACCGACATTTTCCCATTCAAGGTCACCTACAACGCAGATGATACACATTTCTTTATCAACGGTTACTGTTCCGTATTTCTTCAGGTCATCCAGAATCTCATTAAGATGTTTCGTGTTATCTATCGTAACAGATACACCGACCTCTGACGTACAGATCATATCGATAGATGTCTGATAGCTTTCGAAAATTTCGAACACCTTACGCAAGAAACCATGAGCCAATAACATGCGGCTGGATTTAATCTTAATAGCAGTGATGTTATCTTTTGCAGCTACTGCCTTGATCTTGCCTTTTTCCGTGTCGTTAGAAATCAGTGTGCCCGGAGCCTCCGGATCCATTGTGTTCAACAGGCGGACAGGGATATTGGCATATTTAGCTGGCTGAATACAAGTAGGGTGCAGAATCTTTGCACCGAAATAAGCCAACTCGGCTGCTTCTTCGAAGTGCAGCTGACGTACCGGAGCGGTCTTGTCAACAATACGCGGGTCGTTATTGTGCATACCGTCGATATCTGTCCAGATCTGGATTTCGGAAGCGTTCACTGCTGCTCCGATCAGAGAAGCGGTGTAGTCGCTACCACCACGTTGCAGGTTGTCTATCTCACCGTAAGCATTGCGGCAGATGAAACCTTGCGTAATGTAGATTTCCGTATCCGGATAAAGATCGAGTTGAACACGCAACTTATCCTTAATATATACGGGATCCGGTTCTGCATTCTTATCAGTACGCATGAATTCCAAAGCCGGAAGCAACACGGACTTCACACCACATTCCTGCAGGTAGAAGTTTACCATCGCCGTAGAGATAAGCTCTCCCTGTGCCAAAACCACTTTCTCTTCGAACAAAGTGAAAAGGTCTTTAGTATAGGAGCGGATGTAGTCGAAGTGGGATTTGACAACTTCAAGACCTTTCTGTTTATATTCCTGGGTTGCAAAAAGCTCATCAATATGCTGTTTATATTTTGCTTCCAGCTTATTAATAATCTCGTTGGCACCCTCCGGATTCTTCTTATACAGATAGTCCGAAATTTCCACCAATGTGTTTGTTGTTCCTGACATAGCAGAAAGAACAACAATCTTCTGTTCACCATCGGTAATCAATTTGGCTACTTCCTTCATGCGCTGAGCAGAACCTACGGAAGTTCCTCCAAACTTTAAAACTTTCATTTTCGTTACTGTTTTAGTTATCTATATTTAAATCTATTTCTATTGTTCTCTGTCTGGGCATGTATTCATCGGTCACATCTACAATCTGATGGTCGGCACAACGATATACCCTGCCCGGATAATCTTTCAGCAGTTGCAAATTGTGCGTCGTCATCACTACCGATGAGCCGGATTCGCAGATATTGTGCAACAATTCAACGATGGCTTTACCTGTTTCCACATCCAGATTTCCGGTTGGTTCATCCGCCAGGATGATAGCCGGAGAATTGAGTACGGCACGTGCAATCACAATGCGCTGCTGTTCGCCACCGGAAAGTTCGTTCGGAAGTTTATAGCCTTTGTTGGACATTCCCACCAGTTGAAGCACTTCTTCAATGCGATCCTGTATCTCCTGTTTGTTTTTCCAGCCTGTGGCACGAAGCACAAATTCCAGGTTATTATATACAGTACGGTCTGTGAGCAGCTGAAAATCCTGGAATACAATGCCTAACTTGCGGCGCAGTTGCGGGATATGCTTACGTTTGATAGATCGCATATTATAACCCAGCACTTCCGCTTCACCGTCAATTACATCCAGTTCGCCATAAAGAGTCTTGAGCAGACTCGTTTTTCCCGAGCCTACTTTTCCGATCAAATAGACAAACTCTCCTTTGTGCAATTCCAGATTTACATCACTTAGCACACAGAGTTCCTGTTGATGGATTTCTACGTTCTTATATTGTATCAACGCCCCGTCATCCATGCCGACTCCCGTTTTTATTTTTAATTTCTAATCTTTACTTATTAATGCTTCTTCCATGTACTGCTATGTCTTTCCTGCAGTTCACGTGCAAGATCTTCAATGCGATAGCCTTTTGAAGCAAGCAATACAATCATGTGATAAATGAGGTCGGCACCTTCGTAGATCAAACGTTCGTCAGTACCGTTCGTAGCTTCGATCACTGTTTCCACAGCCTCTTCACCTACTTTTTGAGCCATCTTATTGATTCCTGACTCAAACAGGCTGGTTGTATAAGAACCTTCAGGCATTTCTTCGTGACGCTTGTCTATGAAGTCCTGCAATGCTTTCAGGAACATGACCGGTTCTTCGTTTTTCTCACCCCAACAAGTGTCTGTACCTGTATGACACACAGGGCCTACCGGATCTACTTGAATCAGTAATGTATCATTGTCGCAATCAGCCTTTATAGATACAACATGAAGGAAGTTACCGCTTTCTTCGCCTTTTGTCCATAAACGATTCTTCGTACGGCTAAAGAATGTAACTTTTCCGGTTTCTACCGTTTTATCATAAGCTTCTTTATTCATGAACCCCAGCATCAAGACCTTACGTGTCTCGTTGTCCTGTATGATAGCCGGAACGAGTCCGTTCATTTTATCGAAATCCAATTCCATTTTTATATAAGTTCTAATTACTATTTCAATTTACAATTACTATCTATCGCCTACGAATGTTTTTTTACCTGATGGTAATTCCTTCGCCGCAAAGATACGATTTTAATTCGGGAATTTTAATTTCTCCGAAGTGAAAAACACTGGCAGCCAATGCAGCATCTGCCTTTCCCTGTAAAAAGACATCACGGAAGTGCTCCTTACAGCCTGCACCTCCCGAAGCTATGATGGGAATGGAGAGTTGATCCGCTAAAGCGGCAAGTGCTTCATTTGCATAACCGGCTTTTACACCATCGTGATTCATGCTTGTGAAGAGTATTTCTCCTGCTCCGCGTTCCTGTGCCTCTTTGGTCCACTCGAACAGGTCTTTATCCGTTTCGATACGTCCTCCGTTCAGGTAACATTTCCAACCGTTTTCGGTCTGTTTGGCATCTACAGCCAACACACAAACCTGTGAGCCGAAATTCTTTGCTATCTCGTCAACCAACCGGGGATTACAGATAGCGGAAGAATTGATAGAAATCTTATCTGCTCCTGCATTCAGCAGACGGTCTACATCACTTAATTCATTGATTCCACCGCCTACGGTAAATGGGATATTGATATTAGCAGCAATCCGTTTTACCAATTCCGTAAAAGTCTTACGTCCTTCATGGCTTGCAGTAATGTCCAGAAAAACAAGTTCATCTGCCCCCTGTTCACTGTAAGCACGACCTAGCTCCACCGGATCACCAGCTTGGCGCAAGTTGACAAAATTCGTTCCTTTCACGGTTTGTCCGTCTTTTATATCCAGACAAGGTACTATTCTTTTTGCTAACACAATCCTATTTTATTTATTGTTCAACAATTTATAATCTATATTCCTAAAGCTTGATTCTTATCTTCCTTATAATAAAGGTATCCTATTTATTCAGATACGCTCATTATAGAAAAATTCTCAAATCTTGTAAGGTGATATGTCCTTCGTATAATGCCTTACCGAAAATAACTCCGGGAACACCAGCCTCATCTAAGGCAACAATATCATCCACCTTGCTCACCCCGCCACTAGCCATCAGATAAAGGTCAGGGAATTTCGCCAGCATCTCTTTATATAAATCAATAGAAGGGCCACTCAACATTCCGTCACAGCTAATATCCGTACAGATTACTTTTCGTATCCCCTTATCTATATAATTTTCGAGAAATGGAAAAAGTTCACAGGCACTTTCATCTTTCCAACCATTGACGGCTATCTTATGATCTTTTACATCTGCCCCCAAAATAATCTTCTCACTGCCGTATATTTCCAGCCAATGACAGAATAATTCCGGATCTTTCACCGCAATGCTTCCTCCGGTTACCATCTGCGCACCGCTCTCAAAAGCAATTTTCAAATCTTCATCACTCTTTACTCCCCCACCAAAATCTATGACGAGAGAAGTGCGTGCAGCAATCTGTTCCAACACCCGATAGTTAACAACATGATGAGAAGCAGCACCGTCCAAGTCTACCACATGAAGCCTGCGAACACCGTTCGCTTCAAACTCCTTAGCAACTTCCACCGGATTCTCATTATACACCTTTTTACTATCGTAATCTCCCTGGGAAAGGCGTACGCACTTTCCGTCAATAATATCAATGGCTGGAATAATTTCTATCATCTATTTACTATTTGTATCTTAGAGGTTTAAAAAGTTTGTCAGAATCTTCTCTCCTGTCTTACCACTTTTCTCCGGATGGAACTGGGTAGCATAAAAGTTATCTTTATGCAGCGCAGCACTGAACGGGTGAATATAGTCAGTTGTAGCAGCAGTAAAGTCGCAGGTCGGCACATAGAAGCTATGCACAAAATAGACAAACTCTTCTTCGGTGAACCCTTCAAACAATTTGCTATTCGTTTTTCCAATGGTGTTCCATCCCATGTGCGGCACTTTATCTTCATGTTTCTGCGGGACAAAACGTTTCACATCCACATCAAAGATATTCAAACAATCGACTTCTCCTTCTTCGGAATACCGACACATCAACTGCATGCCGAGACAAATTCCAAATACAGGCTGACGGAGATTCTTTATCAGTTCGTCCAGTCCCGTTGCTTTCAAGTGGTTCATGGTAGTTTCCGCCTCTCCTACTCCGGGAAAAATAACTTTATCAGCCGATTGGAGTTCTTCTTTATCAGCAGTAATCACCGCTTCTACCCCCAACCGTTTTAAAGCATAATCCACAGAACGAATATTGCCGGCATTGTATTTTACAACTGCTACTTTCATCAGCTAAATATTACTGTTTTATTTTTATAAGCCAAAACTTTGCGCTCGATGTGCTTCTGCACTGCACGCGAAAGAACGATTTTTTCCAAATCCTTTCCTTTATTTACGAGGTCTTCAATAGCATCTTTATGAGTGATGCGCACTACATCCTGTTCAATAATCGGTCCGGCATCCAGTTCTGTCGTTACATAATGACTAGTTGCACCAATAATTTTCACCCCTCTCTGGAAAGCTGCGTGATAAGGCTTTGCCCCTACAAACGCAGGAAGGAAAGAGTGATGAATATTGATAATCTTATTCGGATAAGCATTAATCATCTGTTCGGAGATCACCTGCATATAGCGTGCCAATACAATAAATGTAATCTTATGTTTGGCAAGCAGTTCCATCTCTTTGCGTTCCTGTTCTTCTTTCGTCTCCTTGGTGATAGGGAACAGATAGAAAGGAATTCCGAAACGTTCTGCTACGTGCTGCAAATCCGGATGGTTACTTATAATAAGAGGTATCTCTACATTCCATTCTCCTGCCGTATACCGGGCTAGCATATCGAAAAGACAATGTGACAGCTTGGATACGAAAATAGCCATACGTGGTTTTACATCAGAAAAATAAAGACGGAAATCCATTTCATATTTTTGCCCGTAGAGTGTTCTGAAATAATCTTCAATTTTTTCCTGTGGAACCAGAAAATCTTTCAGTTCCCATTCAATACGCATGAAGAAGATGTTCTCTACATGATCTACATACTGATCCAGATAGATAATATTTCCTTTGTTTACCGTAATAAAGTCTGTCACTTCCGCAAGGATTCCCGGTTTGTCGGGACAGTGCAATAACAGTTTGGCTGTTGTCATCATTCTTTTTACTAATTAACGATTCTAGGCAGATTATTTTCTACCTTTCTAATTTTAGTCCGCAAAAATAACGATTTATTGCAAAATTACGAATTATTCAAGCAGAAAGTTGATATAAAAACGGTGATTTCTTACAGATAGAAAGATATCGGGAGTTATTTTCAATGAAAAGAATGACAAACTTTAGGATAGTGACGCCATTGCCTTCGGATAGTGACGGTATTCCATCGTGATAGCGTCACTATAATGACCGGATACCGTCACTATCCGATCAGAAGAAAAACGAATATTTTTTTTCATTACAAAAGTACTCAAAATGAGACACTAAGCATTTTTCTCGTTTTTTCTTGAAAAAAACTTTTCTCAAAACGCTTGCAGGTTTACAAAAAACAACTACCTTTGCACCCGCAATCGAGAGAGATGCAGATTAATAAATTGAAATTCTGGTGCGTTAGTTCAGTTGGTTAGAATACATGCCTGTCACGCATGGGGTCACGGGTTCGAGTCCCGTACGCACCGCTTCTTTCATTAAGAAGCAAAGAGAATAGAAATGAGTTAATCCAATTAAAATTTGGTGCGTTAGTTCAGTTGGTTAGAATACATGCCTGTCACGCATGGGGTCACGGGTTCGAGTCCCGTACGCACCGCAAAGGAGAATGAGTAAAATCATTTTCCTTTTTTATTGATAATAAATGCTTATCTAATTCACAGTTCTATCTAATAGAAAAAAAGAAATTCTCAACGACCTACCTGCCGTTGCTGTTCTGCATTATATCGGTCTCCTATAACAGGAATAGCTACAACGGCATCCTCCAATTCTTTCCACTCCTCGGGCGAAAGAGCAAAAGACAACGTATATAGGTTTTCCTCGAGATGTGACAGTTTCGTCGTTCCGGGAATTGGCACGATCCAAGGTGCTTTCTGCAACAGCCAGCCGAGTGCTACTTGCGCCGAGGTCATGCCTCGCGTGCGGCCAAAAGCTTGTAGAACATTCACGATACGGGTATTCATCCGCATCGCTTCCGGCTGAAAACGTGGCAAGGTCTGGCGGTTATCATTGTTCGGATCAAAAACCGTGTATTCATTGATACAACCACCCAGAAAACCGCGATTTAACGGACTGTATGGAACAAAACCGATACCCAATTCCCGACAGGTGTCGAGCACTCCGTTTTCTTCCACCAAACGATGCATCAAATGATATTCACTTTGAATCGCTGTGAGCGGACATACAGCATGAGCCTTGCGAATACTCTCGGCACTCACTTCACACATTCCCCAACGCTGCACCTTCCCTTCTTTCATCAGGTCGGCGATAGTCGATGCTACCTCTTCCACCGGAGTATCCGGATCAGCACGGTGCTGGTAAAACATGGGAAGTGAATCAAGTCGGAGGCGACGGAGTGACTCTTCACAATAACGACGGATGGTTTCCGGGCGGCTGTTCTGACGCCCCGTGGCTTTTCCGTTAATTACCTCATGTCCGAATTTAGTCGTTACGTTAATCCGGCCTTTAAATTCGGATAATGCTTCCCCGGCTAGTTCTTCATTCGTTAGCGGTCCATAGATAATGGCGGTGTCGAAGAGCGTAATGCCACGATCTACCGCTTCATGCAACAAGCGGATGCACTGTTTCTTATCCGGATGTTGACTGCGGTTGTAAGTCATCCCCATCACACCGAAACCAAGTGCCGATACTTCGAAAGCCGCCTTACCTGTACCCAATACTCGATGCTCTCTGATACGTGCAATTCCATTATCAGTACGGGATGTTTCGGGTTGCTTCGTTTCAGATGCAAAAACCTTATCCAATCCAGTCGGCACAGCCAATGCTGCTCCCGCCAGTGCCGTCGCCTTGAGAAATCCGCGACGGCTAATATTCATTTTATTGTTCTCTTCCATAAATTTACGTTTTTATATTACTCCTTTCGCCCACTCTCCGGCTTGCTTAACGCTTCCGTTCAACAACTGCCCTTCTCCCCATGTAATTTTTGGATAAAGTTTCTTGAGTTGTTTTACACTATTAGTTATCGAGCTTCCTCCGGAAGTAGCGAATGGAATAACGGTTTTACCGGAGAAATCATATTTCTCAAGGAATGTGTTGACCGGACGCGGACATAAATTCCACCATATCGGGTAACCAAGGAATACCACGTCGTAATCTTTCAGTTCAAGCGCTTCTCCACCCAATTCCGGACGTGAATTTTCAGTCGTCATTTCAATTGAACTACGGCTACTCTTGTTGTTCCAGTCGAGATCTGCCGAGGTATAGGCCGTAGCGGGAGTTATCCGGTAAAGTTTTCCGCCAACCGTTTTTGCAATGGCATCGGCAGCTTTTTCTGTAGTTCCAGTACAAGAGAAATAGGCAACCAGGATTTTCTTATCGGACTGTACATTAGTATCCGTTATCTGATTCTGCGCTTTTGATGAGCAGCTAAAGCAAAGGAGACTCATAAATATGAATATAATCTGTTTCATTTTATTTTGATTTTAAATATTTCTTATCACTAATTAGCTTAGACATTATCACGTTGGAGTAACCCCACAGGCGTTTTCATTCTTCTATTATTTTGATAAAATGTGCAGGAACACCACCTACAACCGTATTCGCTTCCACATCTTTTGTCACTACAGCTCCAGCACCTACAACAGCATTATCACCGATAGTCACTCCCTGAAGAATCGTCGCGTTAGAACCTATCCATACATTCTTACCGAGCACGATAGGTGCAGGATAAGTCGTTTTACGGTCTTGCGGAGCCAACCCGTGATTAAGTGTAGCAAAAATGACATTATGCCCGATTTGACAACCGTCGCCAATAGTCACACCACCATGATCCTGAAAATGACAGCAGGCATTAATAAACACACCCTCACCAACGGTAATATTCTTACCAAAATCCGTATAAAACGGTGGAAAGACCCGGAGCGACGATGGCACCTGATAACCGAACAACCCGGAGAGTAATCGGCGCACTTCGTCCGGTGTATGATATGCCGTATTCAGTTGGAAGGTGATACGTCTTGCCTCATTGCTCATATCGTCCATCAAACGATGTATTTCTTCTGTATTAAGCGCCTTGCGCGTCTTTACATATTCCTTAAATTCCTCGGTAGTCATATTATTTCCTTTCAAAAGATAAAACAGGATTAACAAAAATCATCGTTTGGTCTGTTCGAGTTTGTTATACTCGTCATCTGTAACCGGTTCAAGCCACTCATTGGAAGTGTTTTCACCGGAAACTTCGAAAGCCAGATGAGCAAACCAACTGTCGGCAGCAGCTCCGTGCCAGTGTTTCACATTGGCAGGAATATGAATAACCGTACCAGGCAGAATCTCTACCGCCGGTTTACCTTCTTCCTGATACCAGCCTCGACCGGCTACACCGATAAGCATCTGTCCGCCACCTTTCGTTGCACGGTGAATATGCCAGTTATTGCGGCAACGCGGTTCAAAAGTAACGTTAGAGATATTCACCTGCTCGCGCGAAACCGGAGCAAGATAACTGTTACCAATAAAATACTGTGCATAGGCTGTATTGGGTTCGCCAATAGGGAAAATCATCTCACGCTGGAAAGCTGTTTTGGCATCCTCACCAACAATATCTTCAGACCATACTCCTTTTGCCAAATTGAACGCCGCCCACGCCTTCGGCCAACCTGCATAAAAACCTATATGAGTGATAATCTCTGCGATCTCCGTGCGGGTAATGCCGTTCTTCTTCGCCGACTGAAGATGATAAACGAGCGAATTGTCCGTGATTCCCATACTGATAAGGGAGGTAATGGTTACTAAACTGCGGTCACGCAGACCGAGTTTGTCAGTGCGGCTCCAAACTTCTCCAAAGAGAACATCGTCATTAAGTTCCGCAAACTTGGGGGCAAACGTTCCTAACTGGTCACGTCCTGCCGTCTGTACTATCTTTTCTTGTGCCATAACATTGAGTGTTAAAATACTAAATACTGAAAATAAAAGGAGTTTATTCATAATCATTTCGTTTATTGAATGAAGTTATTAATGCAATTTGCGGGGTTAAGCGGCGTTTGGTCAGAGAGTACGAGAGTCTTAACCATGTGCAGCGTTCCTTGCTTGTACTTTTGAAAATGCTCCGATGCAATATGAGATTTATAAGCCTCCTGACTCGCATAAGTTTCAAGAATAGTTATCCTGACAGGATTCTCTTTTTCGCTGACGGCATACATAGTCAGCACTCCCGGTTCAGTACGCAAGGAGACTTCACCCACTTCGGTCGCATATTTCATATATTCTTCAAGATACTCCGGATAAACCTCAATTTTCGATAGCCGCACAATACCGTCAGCCGCCATAGGTAATTTGGCGCACATACCAGGCTGTTGTTTTGTATCCTTTTTCCCTGTCATACTGCATGATAACATAACGAATAAAGACAAAACACTTAGAATTATTTTTCTCATCATCTTCTATCTTTTCATTGTTAAACTTCTGATTGCAAATTTACTGCGATAAAACGAGTGGGCTTGTATATGATTTACTGATATTTGTACCCAAATCCTCGATTCTGTAATAAAGCCATCTATAATTCAAAGAAAATGAATTATATTTGCGATAAAGAATATAAAAGAAAGGATTATGGAAGAGGTTATTAAACTTGATGAGGTAGATAAATACAACAAACTTTTCGGACTCGAAACACGACACCCGTTGGTAAGTGTTGTTGATCTGTCAAAAGCAACGCAATGGCCGGAACATTGCAAAATCAACTACGGCGTATATGCTCTTTACTTGAAAGATACCTACTGTGGAAATATCATGTATGGGCGCCAGAGTTACGACTATCAGGATGGTACGATTGTCAGCTTTGCTCCAGGCCAAATAGTAGAGACAAAGCTGATTAAAGATGTACAACCAAATGCTCATGGCATCCTGTTTCACCCCGATCTGATTCGTGGCACAGCACTCGGTCAGGAGATCAAGAACTATTCTTTCTTTTCCTACGAAACCCGTGAGGCATTACACCTTTCAGAGGAGGAACGAGAGACCGTGATGGATTGCCTGCATAAGATTGAGATAGAACTGAAACACAACATAGACAAGCACAGCCGCCGATTAATTTGTGCCAATATCGGACTACTGCTCGATTATTGCATGCGTTTCTACGAACGACAGTTCACAACACGCGAAGAAGTGAACAAAGATATCATCGTCCGTTTCGAACGGTTGCTGGATGAGTATTTCGACAACGAGACTCCACTACGAGAGGGATTACCTACCGTTAAATACTTTGCCGACAAAGTATTTCTATCAGCAAACTATTTCGGAGATATGATTAGCAAACAGACGGGACAGACCGCCTCGGAATATATCCAAAATAAACTGATCGAACGCGCCAAAGAAGCTTTGCTGGCAACAGACAAGACTACAAGTGAAATTGCTTACGGATTGGGATTCCAATATCCGCAGCATCTAAGCCGGATGTTCAAGCGGATTACGGGTTGTACCCCCAATGAATTCCGCTCACAAAATTAGTCTTTATACGAAAAGGCGATCTTTATTGTGTAACACATGCTATTTTTTTACTACTAGCTTTAGAGTTATTTTTTCCATATATCAAATTATATGATTCTTCACAGAGTCTTTTTATCTCATCATCCGGCATATCATCATTAAACCGGATGCTAATCCAATATTTGAGACTTGAATTAAAAGGTGCACCTACCGCATAATACATCGCTTTTAGTTCATCAATCACCATTGGATCACATTTAATGGTGCACCTATCAAATTTACTTATATCAAAAAAGCAAAACATTTTGCCTTTCACATAAAAGACAAGTATATCTTTCGCCCAACGAAATGCCCCAAAGGGCATTTTCTCTGTAACACCGGGTAAGGATAAACAAAATTCTCTAAACTCTTCTATATTCATTATAAGTTATACAATTTCTTTTTCTGTTCCGAATTTCTTATCCATCGGGCGGATGAATGACCATGTAGAATGAATAACATGCCACTCTCCATCCGTTTCTTTCTGAAAAACTTCAATACAATTATATTCCATATCAATAAGAGTTGTCTTGGCAAATAGTTGATAGGTCAAAACAGCCATATCTTGCCCAAACTGTACACGAGGATTCGAGAAGTCATAACTGTCGGCAAAAAGTTTCCCTTCGATTGTTTTCAAAAATTCAGCGATAGTGGCATGGTTATCAACACGTTTGGTAACCACTGCATCAAAATAGGAAAAGCTATGTTTCGACCAAAGCTGTTCATATCCTGATGTATCTCCTTTGAACCATTTGTTGAGCGCTGCCTTCTCTAGCCCGATAATGTACTCGGCAAGCCTGTATTCTTCTTCACTGTTATATTGCCATATAGCAGTCACTTTCTGTTGCTCCATATTCTTTCGTTTTTTAAGTTTGCAATTATACAGATTATAATAAACATCACATAACCTGTATATGGATTTATGGATGCAAAGATAAAGGGGTTTATCCAAAAAGCTGTTTCACAAAACGGGAAGTACGTTTCACAATTCGGGACTATTGACGATTATACTCCCGAAACTGACTAGGAGTATCTCCCACACTCTTGCGGAAAAGACGTACAAAATAGGAAGTAGTATTAAAATGAAGTTTTTCGGAAATTTCCGTTATCGACAAAGAAGTATAAATCAGCAAACGCTTTGCCTCATTTATTGCACGGTTCAGGATATATTGTTTGGTAGACATACCAAGATGTTGAGTGATTATCTTATTCAGATAATTAGGGGTGATACACAAGATATCTGCATAATGTTTGACATCACAGTGTGTCTCAAAATCTTCATTCACCTGTTTCTGAAAAGCAGCAATATAACGTAGCACGGCTATTTCGGTATCTGCATTAACTGTAGAAGTGACATTTTCAGCTCTGTTTATTAGTGTAAGTGTCTCATAGAGCATAGCCCTTAACAAATGTTGGTCTTTACTAGAACTATTGTTATCAATCTCCGATTTCATATTCTTATAAAGATAGATCAGCCTCTCAAATAAATCTTCTCCAAGATGCAAGAAAGAAGATGGCCGATCAGAACGCAGATAAACAAATTTGTTCAGGAACAACGGGTCATTAAAGAACGAGAGCAAAAATTCTTCCTCAAAAAGCAAATGTACACCTTTCAGTTTATAGTCTGCCGGCCATGACCAAATATCCCCCGGACGGGAACACGCCACCATTCCTTTTTCAACGCACTGCTTTTGCCCGTTTATTGCAATATCTTCTGCACCATCCATAAACAGAATAATGCTATAAAACGATGTACAATATACAGAAGTCTGGCTGATATCTGCTTTCATGACATCAATGTCTATAACATCTATGAGTAACTCGTTCCCATATTTATGTTTATAGAATTTATATAGAGGTATTGATTTCATCGCTTGGCATTATTTTACTTTGCAAAAGTATACATTTGTATAATCAAAGCAAAATGATATTTGCATCAGGCAGAAGAGAAATATAAAAATAGAATTATACCAACTAATTATTATATCTTTGTACCCATGTTATATATACTTGTAATTGGACAAGCGTCTCTACAAACTACCGTAAATAGTTACTTATAACAGTCAATTAAAAAAAATACTATAGTTATGAGTTACATTACAACTTTTACGGGGAAGCATTTCGACCCCATCCACCCTGTTCCTGAAAAAATTGATGTGAAAGACATCGCTCATGCCTTGTCTTTGATCTGTCGTGCAAACGGTCATACCCGTTTCTTTTATTCTATTGCCCAACATTCTATCGCGTGCTGCAAAGAAGCTAAAACACGAGGGCTTTCCAACCGTATACAGTTGGGATGTTTGTTGCATGACAGCAGCGAAGCTTACATGTCAGATGTGACACGTCCGATAAAAGCCAAACTTACTGAATATCTTAAATTCGAAGATCACCTGCAAAATATGATTTGGAATCATTTTATTAGCGAACCTCTCTCGGATACAGAAAAGAAAGCAATATTTGAAATTGACGACGAGATGCTTTCTTATGAATTCATACACCTTTTGCCTGAAAGTATTTCTGACGATTATAAATTCATTTTATCCAGACCAACATTAGAATTTATAAACCCTACAATCGTTGAGGATGAATTTATAAGTTTATCTGCAGAGATTGGTACCCCCACAAGCTAAATGGCATGCGAACTCTGTTTTTAAAACCGATAAGATACTTTTATCTTCAGACTCTTGACAAAGGACTTTTTATGTTGTATCTTTGAGAGAAGAAAAAGTATAAACAGCATGAAAATAGTAAGAAATAATCATACATAAATCATAAATAACCTGGTATTTTACAATACCACTCCTATACGATATGGGGCAATAGTCGAATGATTATTGCCCCATTTTGTTTATAATTCAGCTTAAAATCTCTCATCTGATTCTAAAACTGTTCTACAATAGTTTATAATAAACTCGAATACCGTTTTACTAAAACTATCAAGAAGTTTATTATAAACAGCATCCGGGTTTATTAAAAACCACGTTTCCTTTTGTCAAAAATAGAGTAAACAAGATTTCTAGGATTCACCATAAAAAGATCTGCTACAACCTTACAAGTAATATAAACATACAATTTTTCATTTACTTCTTTATTTACACAATCGTTTTCCTCCCTCACATTTCATCTCTCTATTTTTCCAATTCGTTAATTAAATCAAAAACTTCAATTACAATTTGCTATATCTACCATATTTTTACATACATTTACGTCTGACACATGTGTCAAACACGAGATCTAATTTAAGATATTTGGTATATGAATGCATATAAAGTGGGGTTAGATATAGGCTCTACTACCGCTAAAATGGTAGTATTGGACAAAGATGGAACTACAGTCTTGTTTTCCGGATACAAAAGGCATCAGGCAAAAATACAAGAATGTTTACTCGGATTTCTTTATCAAATAAAGGAACAGTTGGGTGATATTCCTTTATCTTTCCATATTACGGGCTCTGTTGGAATGGGAATTTCAGAGAAATGCTCTCTGCCGTTTGTGCAAGAGGTTGTAGCTGCAACAAACTATGTGCGCCGGGAGCATCCGCACACAGCCACTATGATCGATATTGGAGGAGAAGATGCGAAAGTTGTTTTCTTTCAGGACGGACAAGCTACAGACCTGCGCATGAATGGAAATTGCGCTGGCGGAACCGGGGCTTTCATTGACCAGATGGCTATTCTGCTTGGAGTCTCCATCGACGAATTGAATGAACTGGCACTTCGTTCCAATCAGGTATACTCTATCGCTTCACGCTGCGGAGTATTCTGCAAAACGGACATACAGAATCTGATAGCCAAAAATATATCCAAAGAAAATATAGCAGCTTCCATTTTCCATGCAGTAGCCGTACAGACCACTGTCACACTTGCACGCGGTTGCAATATCGTAGCTCCGGTATTACTCTGCGGTGGCCCATTGACTTTTATTCCGGCCCTTCGGAAAGCATTTGCCAACTATCTGAATCTGTCACAAGATACAGATTTCATATTACCGGAAAAAGGAAATCTGATCCCTACCTGGGGAGCAGCATTGGCAGAGAGCAATGAAGAAAGTATCCATCTCTCCAACCTGATACAGGTAATAGAAAACAAACTAAGTGTTACCTCGCCTTTCCAGAGTGAGCTTTCTCCTATATTCGACAGTGAGGAAGAATATAGGTCATGGAAAAAGGAAAAAGACCAGTATAAAATTCAATATGCCAGTCTGCGTCCCGGATTGCAGGAAGCAACCATCGGCATAGACTCCGGCTCTACTACCACCAAAATCGTAGTACTCGACAACGATCATCGTATCCTTTACTCCTATTATCACGACAACAACGGAAACCCTATAAAAACAGTAGAGAACGGCCTGCAGAAACTACATGAAGAATGCCGGAGACGGGGAACCACCCTGCGCATAAAAGGAGGATGTTCTACCGGTTATGGAGAAGATCTGATAAAAGCGGCTTTCCACATGGATGCGGGAATCATTGAAACCATCGCTCATTATGCTGCTGCCAAACATATCAGCAAAGAAGTTTCTTTTATCCTGGATATTGGAGGGCAGGATATGAAAGCTATCTTTGTGAACGACGGAGTAATCAACAGAATCGAAATCAATGAAGCCTGTTCCTCCGGTTGCGGTTCTTTTATCAGCACATTTGCGCAATCGCTGGATTACAGTGTGGAGGACTTCGCCAAAGCAGCTTGTTTTTCGCAAGCACCATGTGATCTGGGTACACGTTGCACAGTCTTCATGAACTCCAAAGTAAAACAGGTACTTCGGGAAGGAGCGTCCGTAGCGGATATAGCTGCCGGATTATCTTATTCCGTTGTTAAAAACTGCCTGTATAAGGTTCTGCAATTAAAAGACACGGAGATACTTGGCGACCATATTGTCGTGCAGGGAGGAACCATGCGTAATGATTCCATCGTACGAAGTCTGGAAAAGCTGACCGGGAAACAAACCTTCCGCAGTAACTGTCCTGAATTGATGGGTGCTCTTGGCTGTGCCCTATATGCCAAGCAAATCGAAAATGCCCGGGTGACGGAGCTGAACGAGATGCTCCAATGGGCACAATATACTTCCAAGCAACTTCAATGCCGGGGGTGCGAGAACCAGTGTGCCATCATGCGATATACGTTCAACAGTGAAAACCATTACTTTTCCGGCAACCGATGTGAGAAGGTGTTTTCCAATAAAGGAAGCCATGCGGACAAAGGCATCAATACGTATGATAAAAAGCTGGAATTATTATTCGACCGGAGCGCAGACATTCCACAACCCTTATTCACCATAGGCATTCCACGTATTCTGAATATGTATGAGGAATACCCTTTCTGGCATACCTTATTTACTGCTTGCGGCATTCAGGTACAGTTGTCGGAACCCTCTACATTCAGCAAATACGAGACTGCTGCCGGCATGGTGATGTCTGATAACATCTGCTTCCCTGCCAAACTTGTGCACAGTCATATCCGTAACCTGACGCAACAAAACGTCAACCGGATATTTATGCCGTTCGTCGTTTTCGAGAAAAAGGATAAGCAACAGCAAAACAGCTATAATTGCCCCATCGTTTCCGGTTATTCGGAAGTCATCAAAAGTGTACAGGAAGAGAATATACCGATAGATGCTCCGACTATCACCTTCAAAGATGAAGCGTTGCTGTATAAACAATGCAATGAATATCTGAAATCTTTGGGTATCAGGGATGAGGTATGCAAAAATGCCTTCTCACGCGCATTACAGGAACAATATGCCTTCGAAGAAAAAATTGCAGCCTATAATCAGGAAGTTCTGAACGAGGGACGGGAAAAACACAAACTGATTATCTTACTCGCCGGACGCCCTTACCATAGCGATCCACTGATACAGCACAAAGTTTCGGACATGATTGCTGCGATGGGAGTTTATGTGATAACTGATGATATTGTCCGTCAGCAGGAGATTTCATTGGAAAAAACTCATTACCTCTCTCAATGGGCATTTACCAACCGTATTCTGAAAGCAACCAAGTGGGCGGCAATGCAAGAGGGTGACATACAATATATGCAGATGACTTCTTTTGGCTGCGGTCCGGATGCTTTTCTTATAGATGAGGTGCGTAACTTGCTGAAACGATACGGCAAGAATCTTACTTTGCTCAAGATAGACGATGTTAATAATATCGGCTCCATCAAATTACGAGTCCGCTCGTTGGTGGAAAGCTTGAATTTCAGTTTGAAACATTCTCAAGCGAAAGATCCCGAGCCATTTGTTTCAACTGCTCCTTTCACCAAGAAAGACAAAAAGAAGAAAATCCTCGCTCCATTCTTTACGCCTTTCATTTCACCACTCATTCCATCCATCATGAAAGTGGCCGGATATGAAATGGAGACTTTACCGTTGAGCGACACCGCATCTTGCGACTGGGGATTGAAATACTCCAATAATGAGGTATGTTATCCGGCAACATTGATTGTCGGAGACATAGTAAAAGCCTTTAAAAGCGGACGTTATGATCCTGCCAACACGTGCGTTGCCATCACACAAACCGGTGGACAATGTCGTGCCAGCAACTATATTTCACTGATAAAAAAGGCATTGATTGAGAATGGGTACACCAATACACCGGTGGTATCACTTGCTTTCGGCAGTGGTATCGAAAATGAGCAATCCGGTTTTAAAGTGAACTGGCTCAAGGTTTTGCCAATCATACTTGCGTCTGTGTTATACAGTGATTGTATCGCTAAATTCTATTATGCAGCCGTCGTTCGTGAGAAAGAACGGGGACAGGCCGCCCGTCTGCGCGATCTTTATCTGGATACAGCACAGCCCATCATCCAGAAAAATAAACCGGAGGACTTGTTGAGTTACTTATATCTCGCTGCCAGAGACTTCAACAAAATCTGTGAACAGAGATCCTGTCACAAAGTAGGTATTGTTGGAGAAATATTCCTGAAGTTCAATCCTTTTGCTCAAAAGGACGTCACCTCATGGCTCATCAACCAGAAGATCGAAGTGATTCCGCCACTGATAAGTGATTTCTTCATGCAGGGGTTTGTCAACCTGAAAGTGAGACAGAACCAACACTTGCAGCGAAAACTCACTCCCGACTTTGTTATCGACTGGTTATACAAGAAAGTCCAGAAGCAGATTAATAAAGTGAATGAAATCGGCAAAAGTTTCAATTACTTCACGCCGTTCGAATCAATCTTTGAAAAGGCAGAAAAAGCTAAACAAGTCATCTCCCTGGGCACCCAGTTTGGAGAAGGTTGGCTGATATCCGGTGAAATACTATCCTTTGCTTCCCAAGGAGTCAATCATGTCATTAGCTTGCAACCTTTCGGGTGCATTGCCAATCACATTGTAGAAAAAGGAATAGAAAAACGTATAAAATCGCTGTGCCCTCAAATGAATATACTATCTTTAGACTTTGACAGTAGCGTCAGCGATGTGAACATAACAAACAGATTATTACTTTTTATTGACAACATAAACAACTAAATTATGGCTACAACGGAACATAGCGATTTAGAGCAGCAAATAATAAAAACTGCCCAACAGCTTTTTATAGAAAAAGGATTTGTGGAGACCAGCATGAGTGATATTGCTGCAACGGTAGGAATCAACCGACCCACTTTACATTATTATTTCAGAACCAAAGATAAGATGTTCAAAGCCGTATTCGGCTCGATAGTCATGTCTTTAATGCCGAAAATACAGGATATAGTAAAACAGGATATCCCATTTATGGAGCGACTGAGCATGATTCTGGATGAGTATATTGAGCTTTTCACAAGTAATCCCTGTCTTCCCAGATTCATTTGTGGGGAAATACAGCGTGATGTAAACCACTTGCTTGCCACTGCAAAAGAACTTCAGTTCGGAGATGCTTTATCCCAAGTGAAAGACAGTATACTGACAGCAATGGAAGACGGTAAACTTAAAAAGGTTCCGATACATATTGTATTTCTGACTGTCTACAGCCTATTGAGCTATCCATTTCTTGCCAAGAACCTGATAGTATCTTTATTCTTGGAAGATGAAGCCGCTTTTGCTGATTTCCTGCAAGAATGGAAACAAAACATCATCAACCAATTGCAGAACTTATTGTGTTATGAGGAATAGTATAGACACTATAAAAACAAAAAGAGACTGAATATTCAGTCTCTTTTTGTTTATTACCATTCCAATCATCCCATCTTACACACTATCCGACCACAAAATCTTCCGATTTAAAATTACTATAGAAACGTCCTGAAACAGCAGTAAACTTCAATACACAGTAATCAGGGTCCGTCACTCCCTCCGGATAATACATGGTATCTCCCTCCTGCCAGATCATCTCTTTACTGGCACTATCCGTCAAGACCTCCATCATACCGCGTAACATGACCCCTCTAAAGAATCTCGTATCGCAGAAGTAGATACATGCATGGTTGTTCTCCCGGTATTGTGCCACACGCATGGACGAAGTATTTGTTGTCAGATAAATCGTTTTTATCCCCTCTCTTTTTCTGGGTTGCAGCATCGCTTTGATGGTAGGAAATCCTTCACCGTCTATCGAACCGATAAAAGCTGTTTTCAGCTTATCAATCATGTTGCCTACTGTTTTTTCCGCGTCTCTCATCATTTTACTTTTTTATTATTGGTTTATTATCTGATGCGAAAGTAGAGAAATGCCAGGAAAGCAATGCAATAAAAAGAAAGGTAGAAATAGCACTTTTTACGGTTTGTGCGCTTTACGATACAATAATGGAGTTTCTCCCGTATGCTGCCGGAAGCTACGGATAAAATAAGAAACCGTTGAAAAACAGAGTTCAAATGCAATATCAGCTATAGGAAAGTCCGTATAAACAAGCAGCCTCTTAGCCTCTTCCATCACCTTGCCCTGAATATATTGTTTGGCGCTGAACCCCATGGTCGAGGTTATCATCTCATTCAGATAATTAGGAGTAATGCAGAGCTTATCCGCATAATATTGAACCGAATGTTGCTCTTTTGCATGTGTCGCAACCAAATTCATGAATTTACTTACATGATTATTGAAAACTTCCCTACTTCTGCCCTCCTCCATCGAAGTCATTTTAAGATAAGCACGATCCAACAACATCAGGACTTCATAAAGCAATGCTCTCAAAACGTGTACATCGCCCTGTTGATACGAATCAATCTCCATCTTTATATCATGCAAGGTTTCAAGTATGCGTGTATAAAGCTCATCAGACAAATGCAGTCGCGATGAAAAACTTTCTATCTGAAAAAACGAAAGATGCCGTACAAACAAAGAATCTTTAAAGAGGGAAGACAAAAACTCTTCTTCGAAAATCAGAGCATACCCATTGATGATATGATGAGTATCCCAGTTCCGGATTTCCCCCGGTTTAGAGAAAAGGACGTCACATGGAATTGCTTCATAGGTTTGGTTATCGACTGCAAAAGCTCCCTTACCTTCTGTTATGAAAGTAATATCATAATAGTTGAGAGTGTGGACAGTACTTTTAGCCAGGAACTTCTTCACATACTCCAGTTCTACTACATCGACCAAAAGTTCACTCCCATACTTATGCTTATAAAAAGTATATCGAGGTATTGAGTTTTTCATTCAGAATACAAAAATAGTATTCCTTACCAAATAATCCAAAGACTTTTCAAAATCGATTCGATCGAATAAGCCATGAACCATCTGATAAGGAATACATAGAAAAAATATGTCTAGGTTATATTTCCTATTTAGAACTTCCGGCCAGATACCCCAAACTGGTTACATCTGCCCCCAAGTAATGATTAATGTGCTTCAATGGCACCCTGTACAGAATATCCGGGATTTCCGCCAATAAAGAGAGATACCTTTCCCTTACTGTCAGTTTGCGGGCACTCATATCCTCTTCCTCTTTAAAGTAAAACTGATACTCCATCAGTTGACGGACCAGATTCGCAAATGAAATTGAAGATGCACACAACTCTTCAATCTCCTCTTCACTGATGTAATAAGCAGCACATTTCGTCAGTGTCTTGATAGAATACTGACTTGAATTATAGCATAACACAGCATCACCCGCAGAGAAAAACCGGTTGGTTCTCTCCTCTCCTTCATGAGTGGTATATGTATGCAAAATACCGGAAACAATAATGTACAAGCTCTGCTCTGGCATTGTGGCAGAAGCAATCGTTTCTCCTTTATCCAGATACACCATTTCCATTCGAGCCAACAGCTCTTTCACTTCTCTTTCATCCACCTGATACTCAAAACAGAGTTTCTTCAAATAAGCTTCCATACAAAATAGATTTTAGTTAATATATGTCACTTAAAAACACCTAATTCGACATAGCAGGCATCATTGTGCCTCTCAAATATAATTTCCTTTGGGTATATCGTAAATACCAGATACAAATCAATAATGAAACGACCGTTGAAATGGGTGGAGCAAATCCCATGATAAACAGCGACGAGCTATCTATCTGGCTGAACCAGTATGACAACGGTATACGGAACAGGAAAGTGGCTATCAGACTGTGAATCATCGGGAATAACGAGTTTCCTTGTCCGCTGAAATAAGAATTAATGCAGAACACGAAACTAACCACGATGCAGTCGATGCTATACCCTCGCAAATAATCTGCCGCCATTGCCACCACAGCAGCATCTTTCGTAAAGAAAGCAGTAAGAGTCTCCGGCAGGAATTGCGAATACACGCAAACTGACACACCGAAAACAAGAGCAATCCCAATCCCCGAAGCAAGACATTTATTCATTCTCTTGATAAGTCCCGCTCCATAATTCTGTGCAGTCATGGTTGCCACAGCCGATGATATAGCCATTGGAGGCAGCATAGCAAACACGATGATTTTCTCAACAACACCCAGGGAAGCAGATGCAATGACTCCCATCTGATTGACAATGACAGTGATAATCAGAAAAGAAACATTGATTAAAGCATCCTGCAAAGCAATAGGTGCTCCCAACACCAAGATCTTTTTAGACAGGTTCCGGTTCAATCGAATATCTTTCCGTGAAAAGTCAAAATGGAATCCGTGCCGATATAAGAACCAGAGCGCTATTCCAAAGCTGACTCCTTGTGCAGTTACAGTAGCGATAGCCGCTCCCGTAGCCCCCCAATGGAAATAACCGACCAATATAAAATCGAGCACTATATTTATCACACATGCCAGCCCAACAAAATAAAGTGGTGTTTTAGAATCACCCAGTCCACGCAAAATACCACATACAACATTATATCCCACTATAAACAGAATACCCAGAGAGCATACCAAAATATAGCTTTTCGTATCTGCCATAGCTTCTACGGGAGTATGCATCAGTTCTGCTATCCGACCATGAAAAAGTACCATGACCAAAGTTAGCACTACGCCGGTTATTGAAAACAACCATACGGAAGACCCGATAGTAAAAGCTACTTTCCGATTGTCTTTGGCTCCGGTAGCAATAGCAATCAGCACTGTTGTCCCGGTAGTAATACCCAGAATAATACCTGTTATTGTCTGCATCACCTGACTACCAATAGCTACGGCTGCCACACTTGCCGAATCATCATATTGTCCGACAACGAAAAGGTCAGCCCCGCCATAAAGTGCCTGAAGTACATTAGCAATTAAAAAAGGTACTGCAAACTGCAACAATACCTTCGGTACGCTTCCTTGTGTCAAATCTAACTCTTTCATAGTTTCTTCGATACTTTTCCTCTTTATCTTATTTTGTTACAACATAAAAAAAGTGCCGGACAAGCGAATGATTTGCACCATTCATCTTATCCAGCACTATAATTATTATTATAGCACCCTCCGATGAGGATTTTTATGCCTGTCCCTATTTCAGGGCTGCAAATATGGGCTTTGTTTTCATAATTACCAAATTTTAACCGGTTTTTATTTTCTTATGGAGATGTAACTAGCTATATATCAACTATTATCAGACGAGGTTTGATCTATAGGATCTCCGTTAGAAAAACGAAAGAAAGCTGCCAACCGATCCGGATTCAGCGTATAACGTGCGCGTTCTTTTAATAAGGGTTCCGCATTCATTACGGCACAAGAATGAAAAACCACGGACATCATCGGCCAATCCTTTAACGAATTTCCTACAACTAAGGTGTGTTCAAAAGATAAAGTCAAAGCCTTACATAACTGAATCACCCCCTCTTTTTTACTTGCTTCAGGATGAATGACTGTTATCAGCGGAGCTTTATGAAAGACCTGGCAGGGATTCTCTTTCAACCGGGTAAGAACAGCTTCTCTCTGTTCTTTATCACGTACCAATATACTATACTTGTAAACCACTCCTTCATAACTATGAATAGTGACTTTTGCAGATTCTCCATATACCTCCGGATATACTTTCACCGGCAAACACCTGATCTGACCCGAATAAGATAATAAACCTCCATCTGCAAACACTCCTCCGCTGAATAAATCGAAAAGAGCCTTTCCCAGCTTTTTCTTCGCCTGCTCCACCGACAGAGAAGTGGCAAGATATAAGGAAACGGACTGTGCCATATATCGCAAAGCGTTAGCATAACTTTCAGGAACTTTTCCCTGTGAATCAGTCAGTGTTCCATCCACATCGAAGAAAACAGTCGTAATAAGTGGCTTGTCAGGTATTCGCCAGAACGCCCCTTCTCCCATGATTCGATGTAAAGGGTGATTGTTCAGGTTACTAAACGCAATATAACAATCACAAACCTTCCTCTCGCAAGATAGCGGCACAACAGCTCCATCACCTTGATAAAAATTACCAATCTTCACCCGGCTTCGGGGACAAGCATACATATCCCCTTTCCAATCGATAAAACAATTATTCCTTCCTCCTGCGCAAACTTCCCATTGTGCCGGAGCATTCTTCAAGTCATACTCAAAAAGATTATCCAGTTGACTGAAAAACTGAATATCTTCCTGACTTAATGGTGCCCTTAACCCCTGCATAGCATTAATGAATAAATAAATATCCGGCAAAAGAGTATTCCGTAAATCATTGAGTACGGCCTTTGCAGAGGGATTTCCTACCGCTCCGGCACATACCTGTATTCCCGCATGATGGAGTATATGAATCTGATGCGCAAATTTCTCTACCGAAGTCATCTCTGGATGAAAACTAGCCCAGAGTCTTATCTTACTTATCACAGTGGGAGTCACACGAATCTCATCAAGCCAGTGTTTAGCCGGAAAAGAAAGGTTAGTCTGACAGGAAATTCCAGCCACCTGTGGCAATGCTGCCAAATGCATCATTCCTTTTCGATAATAACGATGGATCAATGCTTCACCGTAAGGAATAATAAATAACTGCAACGGCTCCCCTTTCCATTGTTCAATAGCTGCTATAAAACGATTCCATGCCTGTTCATCCTGGGTCGTATCTGCCAGATGCGACTTCTTGCCGAAAGGGCAATAAGAACAGGTATAGTTGCAGCTATTCAATTTGCCGCGATAATATATACGCTTGAAGGAAAGTAAAGAGCTTTCGTTTTCCATTTCTATTTCGTTCAATAAGAATAAGTTTCCATCAGTTCTCTTATTTCAGGAGTAATGAACAACTGACCAATATAATCGGAGTATGCCATTCCTTCGGAAGTCAGACAAACACGACCGTTATCCGTATCTTCTATCCATTGCCGTTCAGCTAACTGTCGGAACAACGTCACATTATCCGGTGATTCTCCAAAGCGACGCTTATATTCGGTCTTGTCAAGCCCCATATAATACATCAGATTCTTAATGATAAAACGTTGCCGCCGTTCTTCCTGCGAAAGAATAAATCCATTACGAGCCACTGTAAAATCAGTAGTGCCCATATAATCATCTATCTCTCCGGCAATACAACGCTGGCAAACAGTATACCGGGTGGCATAATGCAAATTACCCAGGTAACTGCGTCCCCCGGAGCCACACGACAGCATCACTTCATCCCCACATGAGATTTCCGCATCAGTAGACGGATGATGAATAAAACGTCGCATCGAAGTTTGTAGAAAACCTCTGTCTTTCAACAAATCACAAGCAGCACAATACATCTGAAAACAGACATCGTCGGATTCCCGCTCCGTGATAGCCGTTCCCGGTCGTACATATAGCGGATAGATAAAGAGTTCGTTAGGCTGAAACAGAAGAGCCTGTTCCAATGAATAAAGAAAACTGGCTACAGTTTGTCCTTTGATTCCGTAAATCAAATCAATATTAAAAATTGGGAATTGCCTCTTCCGGATAGCCTCCAGCGCCTGATTAATCATGTCTTGCCGGGGACGTCTTTTCAAAGCTGTTAATTCTTCGTCAAGGAAACTCTGTACGCCAATACTCACACGAGCCACTCCTGCTTGCTTCAACAAGTCCAAACGGGCAGGATCGGCATATTCCGGCGATGTTTCTACGGAAGTAAAGGTATGTGAAGGATGCACTCCGAATAAGGCAGCCGTATCCAGTAAGTATTCCAGTTGAGGAACAGTGAGGAGCAACGGTGTGCCTCCTCCAATGGCGAAACTATCAAATGCCAGTCCGGCGGTGAGTGGAGATAACTGTTGCGCCTGCTTGTGAAGAGTTTCCAAATAAGTTGCGATATAATCCGCACGATTTGTTTGCAGAGAAAACAGGTTGCAATATCCACATTTATGACTACAAAAAGGAATATGGAAATAAAGCGATGCTTTCTGTCCTTCCACCTGTTTCAGGTAAGGAACCAGCGAAACCGGGGAGGGAAAAGAACGATAAGCAGTTTTATGTGGATAACTATACATATAGTCTACATATCGTGGTAGCGGTTGATTCATTTTTTCGTTAAAATAAAGTGTTTGTAAGGGACTGTATAAACCGTTTCGTGGGATATGCAATGATATTCATATCCATCCTCTCCATAGCAAGTGCCATGATCGGAAAGAGCAATCACCAGCGTATTTCCCCGCTTCTGAAAGGCCTGAAATAAACGGGGTAGCTGACTGTCGACATATTGCAGCGCGGCAGCGTGTGATTCCTTATCATCCTTCATTTTGCCTTCCACATAATGGCAGTTCGGATAATGAATAGCAGAAAAATTGATATACATAAAAATCCGTTTGTCCTCCGGATAGTTTTCGAGTTTCTTCAATGCAAAATCAATTTGTTTTTCAGTACTATCGGGTGCCGTGCATCCAAAGGTCGGCAGCCAATAACTTTTAGTAAAGTAACCGGGAAACACACGCCCCAGTTCATTACGCTTGCTGAAGAAGTTCACCCCTCCTATACAAATCGTTTCATAACCTACATTGGCAAGGCTTTGCACAAAAGTTGCTTCCGTAAACGGATAACTTCCCGCAGGCGGAATACGTCCCGTACCAGCTTGCACAGGGAAAAACAACCACTTACGGCTGCGTAGCGAATGAGGTTCCGCCGGAGAAGGCAGAAATCCTGCAAAGATGGCAAAATGAGACGGGTAAGTAAAATTTCCCGGCGCATGTCTTTTTTCCCATTCTCCTCCGTGACTGTTCAGTACCGGTGTTCTTCCTGCCGCTTCTTCCTCCTTGCTAACATCATAACGCAAGGTATCAAAGCAAAGCATCAATATATCATGAGTACCCACCACCTGATTCATATCCAGATCCGGATTTTGGGTCTGTTCGCCAGCCGGCAGTTCATCTATTTGCATGGTTATATCTCTTTTTTATGTTTTTTATCTGTTGAATATAAATAGAATTATGAGCAAACATATCCTGATACACATGATCTCCCTGTCCGTTGACTTCTATTATATAAGGAATATCTGTTCCTCTCTCCATCAGGACATCCACTCCGGCATACTGCAAATCCAAAGATTGGACCGCTTCCTGACACTGATAATAGATTTGTTGCCGCACTACTTCCGGCAAAGACAACTCGTTCCACCAATGTGCCTTATTGTTCAGATGCAGATTGGTTATGCTTCCTTTACTACATCTCACAACGATATAATCAATTTCAGATTCCCGGCACACTACCCGGAGATCATAATTCTCTCCCTGCAACTGCTCTTTAGGAATCCATTCTTCTAAAATAGCTTCTGTTTGCATCACCGCTTCCGCCAACGGGATCATCTCTTTTTCCGTACTCAAACGGTGGATACGTTTGGTGTTATGAATGACTCCGTCCACTTGTTGCAAGGTAGTATAGACTACCCATTTATTCCGGCTGGGTTGATAGCGAACAGCCATAATGCCTCCCGCCCCCGAACCGTAACGGGGTTTCAAAAAGCATCCTCTACCGCAACCGGCAAGAAGCTCTCTCAACTCATCAAAAGAATGGGGAGAAGGTAACATCGGAGTCACTCTCAAACCTCTATCCACCAGCACTTGTTTAGTATCCTTTTTATCAAGAGCACGTAACAAAGCATGGGGAGTATTCAAAAAGCACACGTCATCAGATAGCCTCATCTCGCCCAAACGTTGCAGTGTTTCCTTATATGCCTGATTCAACAGCGCATATTTCTGGAAATCCGTTTCATCGCTTACACAAGGTTCCAGTTTGATAACTGCCTGCCGTAATTGCGGCAAGCAGTTAAAAAGTTCCCCGTAAGTCATAAAACGAACTTCCGTCTGCAAGTGTTTGCCTGCTTCAATAAAGTATTCTATACGTTTGGACAGAGAGTTGCTGACAACGATTATCTGCATCTCCTATTCTGTAATCATCGGGTAATACCACAATTCACCATCATATTCATCCACCTCTTCAGTTTCAGCAATATCTATTTTCATAGGAAGATTCTGCAGCTGTTTCTTCATATCCTTGCTCAAATAATTGTAGCGCATATTGATAAACTTCAAATGAGCGATCTTATCCATATTATCCAGCAATAATTGGGCACCTTCATCTTTGAGAGTACCGGCCGAAACATCCATTGTTTCAAGTTGGGGAAGAATATCCGACTCCAGGAACATTTCTACAATCTTGTCCTGTTCTTCAGAATTGACGATCCCCAGATAAGTCAGCTTCGGGAAACGTTCTTTGGAGAACAACGGACGGAATATCTCAATATCAGCTTCAAATCCATAATCTTCCACACCAACATATAGAATCAGTTTTTCCAGATTGGGGAAATCAGAACCAAGAATATCTTCTACCACTTCAGTAGGCAGGCCACCACTGATAATTTCCAGTGACCGCAACTCCGGCCGTGAAGTCTTTCCCAAACGCAGATTATTGGTTCCTTTGATTTTCAGATCCTTCAATTTAGGCATGGCATCGAGCAGCGGACTAATATCAGCTTGTTCAATCCATGAAATCTCCTGTTCTTCCTGCTCAATATCTCCCCAGAACAAGCCTTCTATTTGTGCGAACTTCTCCTTATTTTCAATCATTCCCTGTAATAAGGCAGAACAGTCGCCACCCTCATAATCCCAACAACCGATTGTTATTTGTTTATATTCAGAGAGATGTTTATCTTTCAATATCTTATCCAGAAGATTCACATTATTTTCATACTCATCGTAACTCAAAGTATATTTCTTGGCTTCCACTTTCATTTCACGTGCAGTTTCTTCAGCAGTTTCCACATACCCTTTTTTGGTCTTTTCCGCAATCAGTTTGCCGGCTGCTTTTTCAGCCTCTTCAGTCGTTGCGTAGTTTTTCACTTGTGTTTGTCCATCGGTCCCCAACTTACCATAGTTTACAGTAACATCTGTTCCGACTACATCTATACTCCAGAATTTCTGCGATTTAAAATCTTGAAAAACGAATACTCTCTTCATAATACAGTTTTTAATGGTTGATATTTGCACACTCAACACAGAACGCGCATGAACAATACCTGCAAAAATAACCATTTTATGTAATGTACAAAGAAATCTGTTTACTAAACTTTCAGAGTATTCAAAAATACAACCCAAGATATGCAACAAAGGCTGCCTTTTGGGGCAGCCTTCATTATTCTATTTCTGTAATATATCAGTTTAATCTTCAATAGTACATATACTTACACGGTTCCAATCCGGTTCAGTAAACATATCGCCTACACCCTGACCTTCGGCAGTGATACGAGATGCACTGATTTTATACTTGTTGACCAGGATCGTTTTTACAGCTTCTGCACGTGCTGCGGCAATTCTGGCATTCACTTCAACACTACCTTCCGGAGAAGCGTATCCCTTAATAACCACTTTAGAATCAGCATATTTCTTCAGGTAAGAAGCTACACGTTCCACATTAGGAAGTTGTGAAGCATCAACTGACGATTTACCTTGTCTGAAAGTAATGATAGATTCGGGTACACGGGCGGTTTTCACTACAGTCTCCACCGGAACCACTTTTGTGCGGCATGCTTCAAGTTCTTCCTGCAATCCGTTGATACGTTGGTTTGCATTGCTGATCTCACCATCTTTGTTGTTTACATCTGCACGAAGTGCATTGATTGAAGAGTTCAGTCCGTCAATTTCAGCTTGATTATATACTCTCACTTTGGCAAAATGATGTGTTCCGTTACTTGTCTTAAAGTGGTATGTCAATCCGGCTGTCAACTCAAAACCTGCGTTATTAGCATTGAAACGGCTCTTTGTTTCAGGGTAAGTACCTTGCATATCATACACAATGGCAGGTTTGATTCCCAATGTCCATGCTTTACTTTCACCCAAGTTGAAATTAAAATTCAATCCCAAACGAGTAGACCAAGAGTTCTGATCGCCATCGCCATTCACATAATAATGTAACCAACCCATTCCGGCCACAGCTTCCACTTCAAACAAACGAGGTTCGCCCGTGTAACTTGCAAATAGATTCATCAAATTGACTTTACCCAATACACTGACATCCGAAGCATCGAAAGCCGTTTTACTGGAAGTGGTATTGATATATCCCATTCCTTGGAATCCCAAACCGAAGATAGGAGTTAATTGCTTTGAGACTCCCACTCCAAAAGTGGGACGCATACCTTTAAAGAAAGCACTGTGAGTAAGGGGAGTGACTCCACCGGCATTTACTCCGACAGACCAATTATCTGTAAGTTTGGTACCTTCTACAACTGATTGGGCATTTGCTACTGTAAAGCCACCCAATATAAAAGCTAATAAAATAATAGATTTTCTCATATTCATAAGTTTTAAATGTAATGTTTTATCTGCTAAATCATTAGAAATGTATTGTTTGTTCATGTCTAACTTTCTAGTTCATTTTTTAATTCGTTATTCACTTTAAACAACATATCGTATCAAATATTAGTTCGCAAGCCATAAGCCCTATTAACATCTATTATGCTTTCGAAAAATCTAAAATATGGAAACATCAATGCAAACGCCTCATTCCCTGAAGAGAAAGGGATCCCAACATCGCTAACCATTATGCATATTGTTTCATTATTCTACACTTTCATTCATCCATCAGGCAGGAAATACATAAACCGGACTCTACTAAAATACGAAGAATAGAACATAAACGGAAAACTATCAGGTTGTTAATGCCATATATCGTTCTGATAAAGAGCGAATATTTTTCTTCCTTTTCAATTGGAATCTTGATTTAATTTCTAACTTTGCCGCCAACATCGGTTTCCGAAATGGCATTATCACCAGACGGAATTAAAAGGGAATCCAGTGAAAATCCGGAACTATCCCCGTAGCTGTAAGTTTTATCTCTCTCATAAAAAAGAGAAATGTTATGGCATTCATTTGCCACTGATTCATGAAACGGATCGGGAAGGCGCCACAACAAAAACAAGTCAGAAGACCTGCCGATAAAATTTCCGTTATTCCAGGCTTTCGGGTGAAAGGCAATAGAACGAATCGTACAGGTCCATTTTATTACAAGTCTCCAGAAATTGTCGTGCATGAATAACTATGTAGGCACTAAATCTATTTTGTTAATTCTTAAAATATAGGTATGATTAGTTCGGAGATATTCATTATCAAAAGAGACGGGAAAAAAGAAGCTTTTTCCCTCGACAAAATCAAAAATGCCATATCCAAGGCATTTTTATCAGTAGGTAGTTTTGCTACGCAAGATGTGATAACCAATGTGTTAAGCCGTGTCAGTATCAGTGACGGAACAAACGTAGAGGAAATCCAAAACCAGGTGGAAGTCGCCTTGATGGCAGAACATTATTACAGCGTGGCCAAAGCGTATATGCTGTATCGTCAAAAGCATTTGGAAGACCGTGAAGTCAGAGACAAACTTAAATTCCTCATGGATTATTGCGATGCTTCCAACCCTGCCAGCGGTAGTAAGTACGATGCCAACGCCAATGTGGAAAATAAGAATATCGCCACACTGATAGGAGAACTGCCCAAATCCAATTTCATCCGCCTCAACCGCCGCCTGCTGACAGACCGTTTGAGAGATATGTATGGTAAAGAGGCTTCCGACCGTTATTTGGAACTCCTGAATCATCACTTCATCTACAAAAATGATGAAACCAATCTGGCGAACTACTGTGCCAGTATTACCATGTATCCTTGGCTGATAGCAGGAACAACAGCAGTAGGAGGCAATTCTACCGCCCCGACCAATCTGAAATCCTTCTGCGGAGGATTTATCAACATGGTATTTATCGTATCCAGTATGCTAAGCGGCGCATGTGCCACTCCTGAATTCCTGATGTACATGAACTATTTCATCGGTTTGGAATACGGGCAGGATTATTATAAACATCCGGATAAACTGGCAGACTTGTCTCTGAAACAAAGATCGATCGATAAAATCATCACAGACTGTTTCGAGCAAATCGTATATTCCATCAACCAGCCTACGGGTGCCCGCAATTTCCAAGCAGTTTTCTGGAATGTGGCTTATTATGACAAGTATTATTTCAATAGCCTTTTCGAGCACTTTGTTTTCCCCGACGGAAGCAAACCCGACTGGGATTCGCTTAGCTGGTTGCAGAAGCGTTTTATGAAATGGTTTAATAAGGAGCGTACACGCACCGTTCTGACATTCCCTGTAGAGACAATGGCACTCCTGACCAAAGACGGCGATGTACTGGATAAGGAATATGGCGACTTCACCGCTGAAATGTATGCCGAAGGACATTCATTCTTCACCTATATGAGTGACAATGCCGACTCTTTGAGTAGCTGCTGCCGTCTGCGTAATGAAATACAGGACAATGGCTTTAGCTATACATTGGGAGCCGGAGGAGTCTCTACCGGTTCGAAGAGCGTGTTGACCATCAATCTGAACCGTTGTATACAGCATGCTGTAAAATCAGGTATTCTCTACCCTTTCTTCTTAGAAGAAGTAGTAGACTTGGTTCACAAAGTACAGCTTGCCTATAATGAGAACCTGAAATTATTGCAGGCAAAGGGTATGTTGCCTTTGTTTGATGCAGGCTATATCAATATGAGCCGCCAATATCTGACTATCGGTGTGAACGGACTGGTGGAAGCAGCCCAATTTATGGGAATCGACATCAACGACAATCCGAAATACGAGGCTTTTGTGCAGGAGATTCTCGGCATGATTGAGAAATACAACAAAAAGTATCGTACCAAAGAAGTGCTTTTCAACTGCGAAATGATTCCTGCCGAAAACGTGGGTGTGAAACACGCGAAATGGGACAAGGAAGCCGGATTCCAGACTTACCGCGAATGTTACAACAGCTATTTCTATATTGTAGAAGACAAATCGCTGAACATTGTCGATAAATTCCGCCTGCACGGGCATCGTTATATCGAGCATCTGACGGGTGGTTCGGCTTTGCACATGAATCTGGAAGAGCATCTTAGCAAAGAGCAATACCGGCAGTTGCTTCGTGTTGCCGCTACCGAAGGTTGCAACTACTTCACATTCAATATTCCGAATACAGTATGTAACAAATGCCATCATATCGACAAACGTTATCTGCATGAATGTCCCGAATGTCACAGCGAGAATGTGGATTATCTGACCCGCGTCATCGGATATATGAAACGTATCAGCAATTTCTCCCAAGCACGGCAAAAGGAGGCCGATTTAAGATATTATGCTTCGGTACGCTGATTATGATATTGTTTTTCAGGAGATACCGGATGAGGTGACATTAGCCATCAACCTCTCCAACTGCCCCAACCATTGTAAAGGGTGCCACAGTGCATATCTGATGGAGGACGTAGGAGAACCATTGACGGAAGAAAGTCTCTCTACCCTGCTCGGTAAATATGGAAAAGCAATCACCTGTGTCTGTTTCATGGGTGGTGATGCTTCACCCGCAGAAGTGGAACAACTAGCCGCTTTCTTACACAAGCAGACCATCACTCCGGTAAAAGTCGGATGGTACTCCGGGAAGAGCAAACTGCCGGATCACTTTGATGTATCTCATTTCCAATATATAAAGTTGGGACCTTACATCGAATCTCTGGGAGGATTAAAATCTGAAACGACCAATCAGCGGTTGTACCACATAGAAAATGGAATAATGGAGGATATAACTTATCGTTTTCTCCCCCATCATTCCAAAAAGATTTCTTAATAAGAAAAACGCTCAAACGGAGTATGTTATATTTACCGTTTGAGCGTTCTTTTTTCTAACTACTTCTTTTCATTCGTATTTATGATTTCAGTACCCGCTTCAATCTGTTTAATCCTTCTATCAACCGCTGTCGCGGACACGCAATATTGATACGGATAAACCCTTCACCAGTCTCTCCATACAGACTGCCTTCGTTCACCCAAAGTTTTTCTTTCTTCAACAAGTCTTTTACTATTTCTGCTGACGTTTGATTCAAGACCGAGCAATCCACCCAAACCAGATATGTACCTTCCAACATCATTACGGGAAATTCCGGAAGATATTCATCAAAATAACCTTTTAAATAGATGTAATTCGCAAACAAATAGACTTTAAGCTCCTCCAGCCATTCTTCGCCCTCATTGTATGCAGCCATCAACGCCTCCACTCCAAAAGGATTCACATCACATACTTCATTTATATTAATCGCTTTATCTATCCTCACCCGTACATTTGCATCTGCAGAAATAATATTGGCTATCTGAAGCCCTGCCAGATTGAAAGCCTTGCTAGGTGAAACAAAGGTTACCGAATTCATGAGAAACTCTTCTGATATAGAAGCGAAAGGAGTATATTCATGTCCCAGAAAAACCAATTCACAATGAATTTCATCAGCAATCACAAACACATTATTCCGAATACAAATCTCACCTATCTGCCTTAATTCCTGCTTACTCCATACTCTTCCGACAGGATTATGCGGATTACATAACAACATGAGTTTTACCTTCGGATCGGAAGCTTTTCTCTCCAAATCATCAAAGTCAATCTGATACCCTCTGTTTCTATACACTAAAGGATTGGCAATCATCTCGCACCCGTTATTACGGATAGAGGAGAAAAAACAGTTATATACAGGCGTCTGTACCATGACTTTATCGCCGGGTACCGTCAGTGCTTTAATTGCAGCAGATATTGCCGGCACAACTCCGGTAGTATAAATAATCCATTCTTTTTCTATCCGCCAGGCATGTCGTCGTACAAACCAGTTGGTTATCGCCTCGTAGTATGCGTCAGGTACGCGTACATATCCGAAAATCCCATGTTCCACCCGCTTCTTCAGTGCCTCCACGACAGAGGGAGCCGTACGGAAATCCATATCAGCCACCCACATCGGCAGGACATCCGCATCTGCGGACGAATCCCATTTATAAGAATTCGTACCTCTGCGTGAAATAATTTCATCGAAATTATACTTCATATCTCAATCAAAACAGGTTAGGTTGTCCCAAAGCTTCAATTCACAATTTCCCGGTGCTTTCAGATTTTCATCCAAGATAATAGCTCCGAAACTTTCGGCTACAATACTCCCCGTACGAGGATTTTTCACACTATGAACCGAGCTTTTAATCGTTGCTTTTACGCTACTGTTCTCAAAAGCAAGGTCAGCATCCTCCGCCATCGTACAATTTTCCATCACCAGATCATGTGCGTAACAAAGAGGTTGAGTGCCCGAAATCTTACAATTTACCAAACGCAGGTTTTTAGAATGCCATCCCAGATATTCTCCGTTCAGTTCCGAATCATAGACAGTTACATTTTCCGTATTCCAAAAAGCATCTTTGGAGTTGATAACTGCATTACGGATTTCTACATTCTTGCAATATTGAAACGAATAGTTTCCATTTTGAGCGTAATTTTGTATATGAATATTCTCGCTGTGTATAAAAAGATAATCTGCTTTATCAGTCTGTACATTCTTCAGTTCTATATTACGACAATACCAAAACGTTTCCAAGGCATTGGACAACTGCACATTTTCGAGTTTTATCCCATCCATTTCACGGAACATCTTCGGTGCTTCCACTAAGGTATCTGCCATTTGCAGACTTTGAGAATACCATAGGGCAGCACGAGCTCCTTCTGTAAAAAGACAATTCTTCACAGTGAATCCATTGGTGTGCCAAAAAGGATATTTCCCTTCAAAACGGCAATTTATTGCTATGATATTACTACATTCTTTCAGTGCAGATTCACCGGTGTGAATCGTAACGTCTTCCAACTGAAGGTCATGGGTTGCAAATAGAGGGCGTTCGCCTCCATATTCTTTATTCCTTATTTGTTGCATCATTTTATTTTTCAATCTGTTATTTCAAAAATTACACATAGTATATCCTATTTATGGTATTGAAATTTATTTCTTCAGATACTCCTTAAAGAAAGCTTCCAGCTTATTAAACGGGATAAGGCTCACACGGTCGTAAAGATCTACGTGTCCGGTACCGGGTACTATATACAGCTCTTTAGGTTCAGCAGCCAATCGATAGGCATCTTCACTAAATTCACGTGAATGGGCATTCTCTCCGGTGATGAAAAGCATGGGGCGGGGTGAAATAGTTTCAATATCTTCGAAAGGATAGAAATTCATAAATTTCACATTGCTTGAGAGCGTAGGGTGTGTAGTGGTCATAGGAGTTGCTCCGTCTGGAGTAAATTCTCCTCTCTGCGTACGGTAGAATTCATAAAACTCCCGTTCGATCGGATTGGACGTTTCTGTCAACTGATGTACAGTACCACTGGTATATTTTGTTTCCCCACCCAAAAATTCTGTATAACGCTGTTCCGCTGCTTCAGCCATTATTTGCTTTCTCTGTTCTAACGTTAATGAGTGATTTAATCCATTACGGTTGGCTGCTCCCATATTATACATACTGATTGTTGCAATGGCCTTGAGACGAGGGTCTATTTTCGCTGCACTGATAGCAAAGCTTCCGCTCCCACAAATTCCAATTACCCCAATAAGATTCCGGTCGACGAACGGACGCGTACCTAAAAAATCAACCGCAGCGCTAAAGTCCTCCGAATAAACCTCCGGCAAAACAGCATTACGCGGCTCGCCTTCACTCTCACCCCAGAAAGATAAATCGATGGATAGTGTAACAAATCCTCTTTCTGCCATTTTCGTTGCATATAGATTCGCACTCTGCTCCTTAACAGCCCCCATCGGATGTCCTACAATGATTGCAGGATATTTTTCCCCTTCTTTCATACTCTTGGGCAGAAAAAGATTACCTACTACTTTCATCTTATATTGGTTAGAAAAAGAGACTTTTTCTACATTCACCCAATCACTTTTATAAAAATTATCAGCATCTGTCTGTGCAGAAGAAAAACTGGTTCCGAGCATTATCATAAATACAGTTGTTAATAATAAAATCCGTTTCATATCTCTTGTGTTTTAATAATTAATGAATTGATTATCTACTTTCTATGATGCAAAAATACGATGAAAGAAAGAGACCGTTTGTAGACGAATTACTGACATTATAACCCCAATTACAGATTATATTTTTTTATCACTCTGCTATAATATCAATGTTAACCTGTTTCCGGATAGGTGCCACACGAATCTACAGATAAACACTACTCCCATTTCGGTATTTATAATTCCAGTCCCATTTTATAAGCATTCTCCAGATGCTCACGATTAATCTGTCGCGCTAGTTTTTCGCATCCGGTACAGCCTCCAGCACAATAAACTCCCATCTCATTCCATCCCAGTGCTTGATTGAGAAGCCGGAAATATCGCTTAGGCTGTTCAAAAGTAACTTCATTATCATCACCAGCCGTCATTAATAATACCGAATCTTTCGGGGGATATTTGTCATCGGTAGAGATTGCGTAAAGCCTTTCAATAAAAGCTTTCAGACGCGATGTGATTGTCCAGAAATATAGAGGGGAAGCCATCACCACCGTATCACATTCTGCAAACAAAGGATATATATCCTGCATACCATCTTTAATAGCGCATTGGTGTGCAAAACGCTGACACACACCGCATCCTCTACACCCCTCTATCCGCATACTACCCAGATAGACTTTTGTTACAGAATGTCCCCGCTCCACCAACCCTTTGATATAGGCATCAGTGAGCCGATCCGTATTACCGAGCTTTGTCCCTGCGCTCATTATGACGAGTACTTTTTTCATATTTCCATGATGTATTTTATCTATAGCCAAAGGCAGTGGGTCGTCTGTCGTTTCTTTACTATTCAAGTACCGATAGATAGCTGCACCACCCATTAATAAACCTCCGGTTGTCAGTAATGCACTTTTCAGAAAATGTTTTCTATCCATATTCTTTATTTTATTAAATTCCTCTGCTACATTAAGTTTTATTTGACATGGCAAAGGTCGGAAGAATAAGAGGAAAGTATTGTAGATGGATTACGGATATGATAACCCCAATTACAGATTGCAGAATATTAAGAAATAATGTAATTGGATAAATATAAATCTAAAAGGTGGAAATATAATATTGAGATGCACGCTTGTATCCCGTCTTTACCCTCTGGTAATATTACGTATGCCGTCAATAATACTTTTCAAGGTTTCCCTCTCTTCAGGGATAGTTGTATTCTGATAAGTCGCAACAACCAGTCGGCACAGTATTCGGTATTGTGTTTCTGTTTGAGTACGATAACAATGATACATTTCTTCCCAATCGGCAAAAAACAATTCTGCTTGGTTATCTGATTGCATCTTTTGAAACATTTTACAGGATAGCTCCACAAAACCTTTGTACTTACAATAAAGATCCAGTGGCAGAAATGACATCCCCTCTTTAGCAGCACTAGAGACAAGTTCTAACACAGCACGGTGATATTGGCAGAACTTCTCATCATTCAAATCTTCACAGACGAGTGTTTCAATCATCTGTTTTACTTCTATCTGTTGTTTTTCATGGCTCATGTTTGGGCTGATTAAGTTTTACGAATGTTTGCTACTCTACATATTTTCGGGTTATGTGTCGCCGACATGCTTTTCTTGTTCTATCCACCAACTTATTCAATCGGGAAATAAAATCGGTTATCTCTTGCGATGGTTGAAGAATGCTGAACGCATCTACCGTAGCAGTGATGTCTTCATATTGGTCGTCCATTTTGGTACGGATGGCAATGCAGCCATTCTCGGACAGAGGGCTTGCTGCGCATGACATCTTGGCGATATTGGCTTTGTAACTGGTTACCACACTTTCAGCTACATGCAGGGCTTTGGCAGAGGAGATTAAGCTGGCTACTTGCTGTGCAAAGCAGAGGTATTCTGCATTGCCTAACTGATTGAGATCTAAATGGTGGATTTTAGTTTTTGCCATCGCTGTTTGAGTTTGGAATGTCTGCGGAATATAATTCCATGTAGCAGAACGACCTTGCCTGCGTTGCGAGGTCGTTCTGCTTTGGGTTGCCGGACAGGTTTCACCTCTTGCCCGACAAAGAGGGATTGAATTTCAATTAGAATGCCAAGATAGCACGAACTCTAAGAACTGCAGAAGCAGTCGTTTTTGCTTGATCCTGACCTTTCGCACCAGTCGGTCCTGCAACGAAAGCTTTGTTTGTAGCATCGGTGGCAGATTCTGTTGATGTCCACCAATAGCCTGCTATTGCATTCTTTCCAAGAGCTTTAATAACCTCATTTATGGCTGTGATGTTTGGAATAATAGCTTCCACTTCCTTCTGTGACGGGAGATACCAATTCTTGCCATCGACAGCAGAACGGTTTGCACACCACTCAAATGCCGGATATTTAGTTTCCCATTCTTCAATGGTTTGTATCTTAGCCATATTTTCAGCACCATCATCACTGGTACCAATTTCTCCTGTTGGCCCCCAAGCAAGATTGGTCGTTTCTTCAAACCCAACTACTTTACCCGATTTGCCATTTACTGCAAAGACTACACCTACAGGATTTGTATCATCCGGATAAAGGTCACCAATTTTATATCCTTCTTCTTTTTCGGTAGCTTCGCCGCTTCCTATGTCTTCGTTATCCCGTTCTACCACCGATACACTTCTGACACTTGCACCAACTTTACCTATTTTCAAGTTGAAAGCATAAGCCTTTCCGGCTTCAAGTCCCGTTGTAACTAAAGTCTCTGGAACTACTACTTTCAAATTTTGACCTGTAGAACTTCCGGCAGGAGTAACTTCCATATTAATAAAAGTTGCTCCACTGGTATAAGTACCCGGTAAAATAATACCTGTATAGGATGGTCTGCCATTCTGTGCACTTTCAAATGGATAAATAAATTTATATCCCGTTGGTAATGTAGCACCCGTAGAAGTCTGATTACTTGGCATCATGAAATAGACATTGGTGATTGTAGGAGCTTGGTCACCAAATTCAGAACCATATTCTGTTACATTGACAATCACTTTGGTTAGCTTGTGGCTAAATTGCAAATCGAGTTGTTTGTTTTCTGGTTTACTTATGCCAGTAGCAGAAGCAGTCATCCAGTCAGCACTGCTTATTCCAGTCTTTTGGTCAACCGGTAGATTGAAAACTGTGTAGGTTGCCGTTGACGGATACCATGCGGTAAAATCGTTTGTTCCTATACTATTCCAGGTCAGATAATCACTTCCTATTGTCCATGTATTACCGTCATAAGTGTAAGTAGCAGTTTTCTTTGTAGCTCCACCTTTTACACTGAAAGCATCTCCGTTGTCCCATTTATCAACTGATTCAGATTCAGTAGATACACGTGTTTGAGTTCTTACACCGATACTGGCATTGACAATAACTGCATTGGAATCATTGTCATAAGCAGAACCAAAGTCGTCATTATTTTGACAGGCAGCAGCGAACAATGTTAATACTGCCAGTGATACGCTTTTATATAAATTCTTTTTCATACTTGTAATTTATTATATTTCTATGGTTACTTATTTTCTGTTGTTTCCAGATTTCCACCCTCTACAGGTTTTCCCCACGGGTTGATGTCGAATGTTCCAGTCTGTACGCCATCACGTCCTACTGCCAAAGCCAGTGTATATTGGGTTTTAGTTGCAAATTCTTGCAAATCGGCTGTGTAGCTGAATGTCTTCTCTTCGGTGTCTACCGTTGCCGCAATTGTCACTGTAATAGCGACAGTTTGCGGCACGAGGATAGCTTCGGCTGTTTTTACTATTGGGGCTGTTCCGTCTTGCAGATACATCACAATATCTACGGCATCGCCACTCAATCCGCCAGTCACCAATGCACCTGTGGATAAGTTGAATTTGTGTGTAGTCTGCATACCGCTTACGGTCACATTTTTGATAACAACAGTTTTTCCGTTTAACTCTGAACCATGAGTAAACGAAATCAGTAATTTAGAGAAGATGTGTTCCATTGGCAAAGAGATACCATCGGTTGATGGAGTTACTGCATCCTTTTTATAATAAAGAAAATCGGATGTGGCTACCGCTAAGCCGTCTGTGGTGCTTTGGTTAGCTTGTACGCTGACGGACAGTTCTGCTTTGTCTGTAAGTTCGTCGTTCTTTGTACCGTTGTACGGAGTGTAGGCTACAACACTTACAGTCTGCGTTGCATTTTGCCACATCATAGTTCCATCGGTTGTAGTCCACTGATTATTGGCATAAGTCATTTTGTAGTTCTTATACGTGTAAGCAGGATTGCTGGGATTAGTGATGTATAAACCTATCACCGTAGGCAAATTGTCATCGGCATATCCGGCACGGGTCGTCAGGTCATTTACTCCGGCATTGATTACAATCGGGGTATCTTTCAACGTATCCACTACGGGATCGTTGTCGTTGTTGCTACAAGCTGACAATGCCATTGTAGCCAGTGCGGTACAAATAAAAATGTTCTTCTTCATACTTTTTGTTTTTTAAAAGATTTTATAATGTCGTTTTGTTATTCCACAGCTTCTCCGCTACCCATAGAATCGTCTACCCAATCGGGAATACTTGTAATATCTACGATGACTTTATCTTTCAAGGTATCATATTCCACTTCGGGGGCATACGATCCACCGTTCTGCATAATAGGAACTATGACTTCTACTTCTGTTGATTTGCCATCATTAAAAGTAAAAATGAAGCGTATGTGCGTTTTTGTTTCTTCCACAGCACGCATAGAGGTAGGTTCTACAACGGGCATCACACGCAGCAAGGGGAAATTCACATCGCCATTCACAGGTACTTGTTTCCCCATATCCACTTGTGCCGTTTCTTCGGTCAGTCTGCCCGTTGCCGGATAGAAGCCCTTGGCGCAGTTCAACACTTCGGCTTCAACTGATACTACTTCGGTAGGTACGTTGCGGATAGAAAATTGCAGTTCGGCAAGCGCACGGTTCATCTTGACCACTGCCTGTGTAATGCCATTTTCTTTTATATTAACCGCTTGAATGCCATAATGCGCATGGGAGGGTGAAGCCTTTGCATCGGTGAGTAATACCAAAAGCTCATCCATTTTGGTAGTACCGATTGTAGTTGAATAACTAAACGGGGCGGTGAAGTTGGTTCCTGTCACTACCGTATGTTTTCCTACCACCAATGGCAATAGATTTCTTGCCATTGCAGCAGCTGACTCGAAACTGTATTCATTTTCCAGTACATCGTTGGAGTTGAATATCCACAATTGTATATCGTCGATGGCATCATCATTGGGCATTACGAATGAAACGGCTAATCCCTGTCTTTCTCCATGACTATCTTTACTGCAAGATACCAGAGCTAGGATAGCTATACATGTCAGCCAAAGTGCTGTCTTACTTGTTATCTGTTTCATAGTTCTTTAATTTTCGATGATTAATAATCTGATTTCTGCACGGCGTGCCTTATTATCATCGGCAGCTTGTGTGTCCACTCCTTTACTCTCGGTAGAGATACGTTCTGCCGCTATACCTTTATTAATAAGGTAGCGTTTCACGGTTTCGGCACGACGAGCAGAAATGGTTTCATTCCGTGCTTCTATTCCCGTTTTGTCCGCCCAACCTACAAGAGTGATTTGTGTTTCGGGGTGTTCGGCAAGGGCTTTGAGCAGTTCTACGGTTGTTTTGTATTCACTTTCTTCGATGTATTCGCATTGATTACGAGAGAAATAGATGGCGGTTTCGTAAACCACCTTTTCCGTCGGCTGATTGGCTACCTGTTTGGGCTGTGGTACTTCAATCTTTGCTTCTGTTTTCGGTTGTGGAGCTTCATCATAAACGGCAGGTTGTTCGGATTGGGCTACTTCCGTAGGCTGGAGAGCTACAGTTATAACTGCTACAGATTTTTGCTTCTTGTTCTTACCACTTCTGCCCAAAGCGAAAGTTACTTTCACGCCTGTGTCCCAAGTGTAATTGATCTTGTGATCTACCTGCGGCATTGCGTCAATGCCTTTACCCGTTAGGTAAGTCATTCCGGTATAAAGACGCAAGTTTACCCGTGGGCTAACTTGATAACCTACCCCCAAATCACCACCTACACCGAAGTGTGTTTGTGCGTCGCCTTTCAACACTTCATTCTCACCTTCGGTAGCCTTGACGGTAGCTTTCGAGGCAACACCATATACGGCAGGCGATAGCAAGAACGACCATCGGCTTTCGGAATGGAACATCTTCACAAAGTCGATATTCAGGCGCAAATCAAGTTCGTAGAGATTGACTGTTGAGAAAATGTCGCCATAGCGGTAATTTTTCACTCCGGTAAGGGGAGCATAGTAACGGTTGCCATCGGCAAAGTAGAGGTCTTTACAGCAATCGTAAGCACCAAGCCCCAGATGAGAGTAATGCAAATCGGCTTCTGTAGATAAAAAGCTATTGATGCGGTAGCCGCTTAACAAGCCGAAACCATACCCTACACGAGTTTTATCTGTACCAAAAGAACAAAATGTGCCACGTCCGAAAGAGATTCCGGCATCAGCACCGATGTACCATTTAGAAGATGGAAAAAGTTGATTACTACTTATTTGAGCAGATATTGGCACTGATAATGCCATACAAAAGAGCGAAAGAAGGAATGTAAATCCTAATTGGATTTGTCTGCCTAGTAAAACTGTTCTTTTTATCATTATATATAAATGTTAGTTTGTTGATTGTGTGCTATTTATCAAAAAATAATTCGCTAATTAAGGGATGCCTTAATATGTGATATTTTTGGCATCAAAAACGAAAAAATCCCCCCTGTTTCGTTAATAAGTCAAAGTAATCCATTATATTTGCAAATCAAGAGAATAAAACGTTTTTGTTAATTTTGAGGGGGAAATTTATTAACAGGTGTAAAAACACATATTAAGGCATCCCTTAATTAGCAACAAGCGTAATTCCCTCAAAATCCCAGTTTTATCTTCTCTTTCCTCTCTTCTTCACATTAAGTAAATTCTTAAACATTTAACTGCAAACAGATGAGCTTTTTAATTCACTTTTCGGTTTTAATTAATCAACTATTTATCAATTAAAACCAGTAAAATTATGATTATTGCTTATTTGAGGGTTAGTACAGGTCGTCAGCACCTCGAAAATCAGGAAAGAGAAATCAAACATTATGCAAAGTCCAAGAATCTGATTATTGATCGTTGGGTGACAGAAATTGTCAGCGGCAAAACAGAGCGAAAAAATCGCTTGTTAGGTTCTACTGTGCGTAAACTTAAAAAAGGAGATATACTGATTGTTACAGAACTATCCCGCCTCTCGCGCTCACTACACGAGATTATGGAAATTATGAAATTGTGTATTGATTCAAGCGTCACAGTACATAGCACGAAAGATGGCTATGTTTTTGATGACAGCATTAACAGTAAGGTATTGAGCTTTGCTTTTGGACTTGCCGCCGAGATTGAGCATAAGCTAAACTCGCAACGTACCCGTGAGGCAATGGCACTTCGTAAAGCTCAAGGCAAGCACATGGGGCGTAAAAAAGGCAGCAGTCCGAAAATGGAATATCTAAAAGCCCACAAACTGGAGATTTCAGAAAAATTAAAAGCAGGGGTAAGTATCAAACATATCTATCAAGAATATGGAATTGCCCATGAGACATTCAGGCAATTCAGAAAGAAATATTTGTCAGATACTGATAAAGCATAAAACAACAAACTCGCACAATAAAACAAGCATCACCATGGACTTATCAGGCTATTTAAACAACTTCATTAATAAATATAGTTAAATATTTTCCGCTAATATCCACCCAATATTTATTACACGCTATTTATATCTATACGCGCAAAACTAGAATGTAAGCAAAAAGTTATTTTTGATTACATATCCATATCATGAGCTAAATATATCACTTTGAAATTTTCGAATATTAAGCATAGCTTTGCCACGTGGATTTTAAGGAACGGCCCGTTGGTTTTAAACCAAAATCAGCGGATATAACCAAATGAATTTCAACTTCTTACAAAATCGTATTTCCGTCCCCGCAAACCATGGGATTTTATTCAACAAGCGAGACGGAAAATGCTGTTAAAGGCAGCATTCGGTATATCATAAATTTAAACATTAAAAAAAGACATTTCCATGGTTACAGTTACGTTTGCCATTAAGCCTTATTTGGCTAGGTACATGTATGTTCAGTACGGACAAAGTTTAGAAATTCAATCTCAAAGTAATTCATCTTCAAAACTCCCTATCCCGATTCATCTCACCCACTTCACACTCATCTACCACTTCTTACAACAGTTATCAACCCCTCATCCGCAAGGTGTCTCTTGGAGGGAAAGTGGAAATATCTGCTTCGTTCTCCCCCAACCCAGAAACGGAAAGAACCCAGAAGTATATAACTACTTTGGGCAGGACAGCATCTATATTATAGAAAAGGAGATCGAAGTGGAAATGAGAGTGGCGCTCTATTCGTTTTTGCTGGAAAATAAATTCAAGAATGGGATTATGTATAAAAGATCGATGGAGTTATTCGTTATACATTATAATATGGTGGAGTTGGTAGAAGAGGAAAGCTTGATGAGAGCATTTCAGAGATGGAGGAAAATTACGAAAGAGAATACTAAGTAAGATTTCTCGTTTTTCTCAATAAGAAAAGTCAATGCTTAAAATTCTGATGGTGCCTCAAAACTGATGCACCATCAGATTCTATTTATTCCATTAATAATTTCCTGCTATGCGTTTGACCAAGTTTTAGTATATAATTCCCAATTATTTTCCTAAAAACCTATCACAATATCGCTGCTATTTTTCGTACTTTGTTAAGCTTTTCCATAAACTTGTTATCCCGCTTTGCCATCTGCAAATTATAGCATGTTTGCATCCGAAGCAATGGTTCAGCATCTAAATCTAATACGGCCTCTATGAGCATAGCATACTCTGTACTTAACGGACGCTTTGCATTCAATATCTCATTTAATACTGTATAAGATACTCCCATTTCTTTAGCCAGTTTCTTTTGAGAGATTCCTCTAAATTCTATTTCATCCTTTAGTATTTCTCCTGGATGCGTTGGCTCAAAAGGGGTTAAGTTATTAGCTATCATTTTAGGGTCTATGCCATCTATTTTAATCATAACTTATTATTTATAATGGTTAGACAATTCAATTATATTACAATGGTAGTTACAATATCACCTTGTATTTCTGTTACTGTAAAGATAATATTTTCGCCTCAATACATACTCACATATTTGCGAATATTTTCTTTGCAATAAAAATAGCATAGCTTTTCTCTATTCCCTTTCAAACTTCACCGTCAGATCTCCCAGCACACTCAAAGCCTTGATACCATCGCCATCAATGCTACCAATCAGAATCAAGTCACTGCTTTGCGACCATTTTTTATAAAAAATGGCCACATTTCCCCAAGGCGCATAAATCGTAATATCCCCGGGAGCAGGCGCACATCCCCGTTTCACTCCCTGTATTGACAGTTTAGGTGATGGATAAAATATTTTCTCGGTATTATTATAATCGTTGAGTGTCACTTCCAACGGCAAACGGGAAACAAAATCCTGTGCTGCCGCATTGTCAGCCATGGTTGCAGTTATGACACGCTGCCCTACTGTTATTTTTATTTTCATACTTTCTGTATTAGGTTCTTCATCTCCATTATTTATCTCTGTTCTTCCTGTTTCCAGATACTCTGCATTATCAGGATGCTCGCTACATGCTATCCAAACGGAAGCCAGCAAAATGACAAAAGAATATATCAAAAATCGTTTCAGGCTGATTATTGGTAGCCAAATCTTTCTATTTACATTCATACTCTTATCTATTTACTTGATTATACAACTATTACTCTGAAGTTTAAAAGTCATATTTCCGTGTACACAAATCATACACAAAATCCGGGTCATCAAAGTCACCGACAACAGGTTTTCCAGTATCACAAGCAGCGAGTAACTCCATATCTTCATCCGACAATCTAAAATCCAACGAATTGAAATTTTCTTCTATTCGATTTTTATGTACTGATTTAGGAATAACGATAATCCCTCGTTGTGTCAACCAGCGTAACTCAACTTGAGCAACAGTCTTATTATATTTTCCAGCCAATGCAGTCAGCACTTCATTCCTGAAAAAGTCATGTTGCCCCTCGGCAAAAGGTGACCACGCTTCTATCTTGATCCCTGTCCGGTCTGCATAATCTTTCATAGCTTTCTGCTGATGGAATAAATGCGTTTCCACCTGATTAATGACCGGAACGATTTCATGATGGACGATCAAGTCTGCCAAATGGGGAATATGAAAGTTACAAACTCCAATAGCACGTATGCGCCCCTCATGATACAATTCCTCCATCGCCTTCCATGCACCAAAGACATCACCAAAAGGCATGTGAATAAGATAAATATCCAGATAGTCCATATTCAGGCGAGCCAAAGAACGCTCAAAAGCCGACTTAGTCTGTTCGTAGCCCATATCTTTAATCCAGACTTTTGTAGTAATGAAGAAGTCTTTGCGGGGGACTCCACTCTTTTTTACAGCTCTCCCCACCGCTTCTTCATTAAGATAAACAGCTGCCGTATCAATCAAACGATAGCCAGTAGCTATCGCTTCCGATACACACTGTTCACATTCAGCAGGGTTTTCTACCTGAAAAACACCAAATCCCAGAAAAGGTATTCTTACTCCATTGTTTAACGTTGCATATTCCATAAAATAATTCATTTATTTATATACTGCAAAGTTCTGGAAAAAGGAGAAGAATCCCTGTAGACAAATTACGGGTATGACACCCCCAATTACTGATTATTTTATTGCAGACTATTCAAAAAGCGTGCCGGTGTTGCACGCCCAATGAATACAGAAGTCAGGCTTTAGCTTAAAGATTAGTCCCCTTATTGAAGGGGAACTGTAATATGGGTAAATTAATCCGTAATTCATATACAAACAGATTTCAAATCCTGCAGTATCTTTGCAGTGTCATAAAGAAATAAGTAAAAACATTATTTAGAAAAACTGTTTAATATGTATTTAGAAAATATTTATTCTCCTGCAGATGTTAAGAAACTGTCGGAAAAAGAGCTAAACAAGTTAGGTGAAGAAATCCGTGCAGCACTCCTGCAAAAATTAGGTGAACATGGCGGGCATTTCGGACCTAATTTCGGAATGGTGGAAGCAACGATTGCTTTACATTATGTATTCAATTCGCCCAAAGACAAAATTGTATTTGACGTATCGCACCAGAGTTATGTACACAAAATGCTGACCGGCCGTAAAGATGCGTTCCTTCATCCGGAAAAATATGACAACGTATCAGGTTATACCGAACCGCAAGAAAGTGAACATGACTTCTTCATCATCGGACATACTTCTACTTCTGTCAGTCTGGCCAGCGGATTGGCAAAAGGACGTGACCTCACAGGCGGCAATGAAAATATCATAGCCGTCATAGGTGATGGTTCTTTAAGCGGAGGTGAAGCCTTCGAAGGATTGGATTATGTAGCAGAGCTTGGTACTAACATGATTATTATCGTTAATGATAACCAAATGTCTATTGCCGAGAACCACGGAGGGTTGTACAAGAATCTGAAAGAGTTACGTGACAGTAACGGCCAGTGCGAATGTAACTTCTTCAAAGCGATGGGACTGGATTATATGTATGTAAATAATGGTAATAACGTACAGGCATTGATTGAAGCTTTCTCTAAAGTGAAAGATATTCAGCATCCGATAGTAGTACACATCAATACATTAAAAGGTAAGGGTTATGCACGTGCCGAGCAAGATAAAGAGACTTACCACTGGCGTACTCCATTCAATGTAGAAACCGGAGAAGCAAAAGTGAGTTATGAAGAAGAAGATTACAGCGAGGTAACCGCCCAATACCTGCTGAAAAAGATGAAGGAGGACCCACGTGTGGTAACAATCACTTCTGGTACTCCCACCGTTCTGGGATTTACTCCGGACCGCCGTCAGGAAGCAGGCAAGCAATTCGTAGATGTAGGCATTGCCGAGGAACACGCAGTAGCTCTTGCTTCGGGCATCGCAGCCAATGGTGGGAAACCCGTTTACGGAGTATATAGTACATTCATCCAACGCTCCTACGATCAACTTTCACAAGACCTTTGTATCAATAACAATCCGGCTGTTTTGTTGGTCTTCTGGGGTACGTTATCCGGAATGAATGATGTGACTCATCTCTGTTTCTTCGATATTCCGCTTATCAGCAATATTCCTAATATGGTTTATCTGGCTCCGACTTGTAAGGAAGAATATATTGCCATGCTGGAATGGAGTATCCGCCAGAATGAACACCCGGTTGCTATCCGTGTGCCGGCAACAGATGTAATCAGTAGCGGAGAACCGGTAGATTCCGATTACAGCATTCTCAATCGTTACAAAGTTACTCATCGCGGTTCGAAAGTGGCCATTGTGGCTTTGGGTTCATTCTATGGATTAGGACAGTCGGTTGCATCACTTCTGAAAGAAAAAGCCAATATCGACGCAACCCTCATCAACCCGCGTTACATCACCGGTGTAGACAATGAACTGATGGATGAACTGAAAGCAGATCACGAGTTAGTGATAACATTGGAAGACGGTGTATTGGATGGCGGTTTTGGTGAAAAAATTGCCCGCTACTATGGTGCTACAGACATGAAAGTCCTGAACTATGGAGCTAAAAAGGAATTTGTAGATCGTTTTGATTTACAGGAGTTTCTCCGTGCCAATCACTTGACAGATGAGCAGATTGTAGAAGATATCACAGCACTTATCGGTTAAAATCAAACCCATTCACTATATATTCAACAGGTTGATGTGTATTGTCGGTTAAGACAATTGCATCAACCTATTTCATTTCGATATGAAGTAACAATCCTTTCCGATAATTCAACGGAGTTTGTCCTGCATTCCTTTTGAAGAACTTACAAAAAGCTGCCGCATCACTAAACCCTAACTTAGAAGCAATCTCACCAACCGTAGATTTTGTAGAACTCAACAAGGTACGCGCTTCCATAACCAACAGTTCGTTTATAATACTATTGATAGTCTTACCTGTTCCAGCACGTACAATACGGGCCAGGTACTGCTCACTGATAGCCAGTTTATCCGCATAAAAGCTCACAAAATGTTCTTCCCTGAAATTCCGGGTAACCAATGCATGAAACTCCTGTAAAACGTGGTCTTTACGGCTGACCTCTTTTTTAATAATTGTCTTTCGGGAAAGAAAATCAGCTATATCAAGAAATAAAGCATTGCACGCTGCCTGTATGCGCCGGAAAAGAAAATGATGTTCAATATTCAGCAGGCGCATCAACACTTCCAGTTCCTTACGGATGATTTGGGCTTCGTACTCTGTCAACTGTATCGTATATTGTTTATTCTGCCTCATTGTCGCCAATAAGATGGCCGTTATTTGTGTCAAATAAGAATCGTCTGTCCGCATGGATTCGGAAAGGGCAAGAGTAATAAACTGAATATCACGGCTTGAGTAAAGATGCTCCGTGAGATAATTTGCTCCATGAATAAGCAGCATATTCGGCTCTATCGCAATAAACTCTCCATTCAACAGAATCTCCGAACGGCCTTCAAGAACGAATATCATATAAAGTTCCCGATTGAAATAACATTCATTTGCCGGATAACTTCTGTCTTTATATTCACTCCTAAAACAGACTACCTCCTCTTTATAATGAGGAAGTTCCGGATGCTCCTTCAACAGCTGCGTATTATCAAATATACGAGATTTTACCATTTACATCTTCTTTTTATGACGTAAAAATACGATTTGTTTCGGATATGACAAAAAGTGTACGGAATTAGATAATCTATTTCAGAGTAAAAAACGGGACCTTTGCATATCCTTTTCAATGCATGAAAGGAAAATAAATAAAGGAGGTCAAAAAGGTATGGAAATGAAAGATGTTTTCAAGAGGTATTTAGTATTTGTTATCGGACTCTATTTTTTAGCGGCAGGCATTGTATTGATTATACGCTCGGCACTAGGAACTACTCCCATATCGAGCATCAATTATGTATTAAGTTTGAATAGTCCTTTGTCATTGGGTACTTGCACCTTTATCATCAATATGGTTCTTATCCTGGGGCAATTCTGGTTAATCCGAAAGAACAGAACCCGGCAGGATATTATTGAAATTCTTCTTCAAATGCCGTTCTCTTTTATCTTTTCGGCATTCATTGATTTTAATATGATGCTGACAAGTGAACTGCATCCCGCCAATTATGGCATGTCAATCGCTTTATTACTTACAGGATGCATGGTGCAATCTATCGGAGTAGTTCTCGAACTTAAACCGAGAGTAGCCATGATGAGTGCAGAAGCATTCGTGAAATATGCGTCCCGCCATTATAACAAGGAGTTTGGAAAGTTCAAAGTCTATTTTGATATTACGTTGGTTACGTTGGCCGTAATTCTCTCTCTCTTACTGACACAAGGTATTCAAGGAGTACGTGAGGGGTCACTCATTGCAGCCTGCATAACCGGATATATCGTGAGTTTCCTGAATCAAAAGATTATGACGAGAAAGACCCTCCACAAATTATTACCAGTCTGGAAGTAAATCCTGCGTCAATTTTAAATAAACACCTTATAAAAAAGTCGCTTCTTTGAAAGATTCAAAATCTTTTCAAAGAAGCGACTTTTTATTTCAGATATAATTATACTTTGTATTTACTTCTTCTGCTTATCTATTTCTTTCAGAAGTTCATCGACAGCCACCTTTAATTGGGTATCCTCTCCCTTAACGACCGTCTCCGGATCATTAGCAACCTTCACATCCGGTTCCAACTGGGTGTTTTCCAAATAACTGCCATCAGGCAAACGATAGCCAACGATAGGAATACCAAAGACGAGTGAAGGATCTTGTAAAGTTTCCCAAGACACGCTCGTCATTGTACCCGGAACAGGCATACCGACAAGTTTTCCTATATTTTGATGTTTATATACCCATGGAGTTCCATGTGCATTCGAATAGTTGGCTTCACATTGCAGCATAATAGACGGCTTGTTCCAACGACGGCTTGGCATGTCACACGCTTCACGTCCGCGGACTACTTGAGTGAAATATTTCTGACCGCTGAACAGTATTTCAATATCTTCGTGCAAACGACCACCACCGTTGAACCGGGTATCAATCACAATTCCATCACAGTTGTTATATTTTCCCAGAATATCCGAGTAAACGGTACGGAAACTATCATCTCCCATGGATTGAATATGAACATATCCCAAACGTCCTTTCGACCATTTCTCAACATCTGCCGCCCGCTGTTTCACCCAACGTTTGTATAACAACCCATTCAGCTGGCCGCTCGTAACCGGCATCACTACTTCTTCCCAACGTTCTTTATTTTGCGGATTGTAGATTGAAATCAAGGTCTTCTTCCCTGCTTTATTATTCAACAGACAAGTGATGTCATGATCGGGAGTTATTTCCTCACCGTTAATCTTTTCAATGATACATCCCGCTTTTACTTTGGTACGCGAATGGTCGAACGGACCTTTCTCGATGATTTCGGCAATCTGCATCCCTTTTCCCTGATAATCCCAGTCGAACAGAAGTCCCAGATTGGAAGTAACATCACCTTTACCTTTGGGAGAATAGCGTCCTCCGGTATGTGAAACATTCAACTCGCCCAACCATTCACTCAACAGTTCTGCAAAATCATAATTGTTATCAATGTGAGGCAGGAACTTGCGATAAGCATTAGTCATGGCATCCCAGTTTACCCCGTGCATATTGACATTATAAAAACGTTTCTGATGTTGTTTGTACACATGGTCAAACATCGCTTCACGTTCAGCTGCCAAATCCATTTTCATTTCAGCCTGATAACTGATTGATTTCAAAGCATCCGACTTGGCATCCATCTTTTGCATATTGCGGCTTCCCAACAAGAAAATATCTCCTTTTTTATCCAACATCAGCGATACCCATCCGGTATTGAGTTTATGCAGACGCTTTGTCTCTTTCTCACGGAGATTCATTTTCCAAAGGTCATATCCATCTTCGAAAGCAGAGAAATAGTAGAGATCCTCTCCATCTTTGGATAGTATGGCACTGCCTAAGTCAGAAGAGTTGGGAGTCAGACGTACGATACGGTCTTCAATGCCGTTAAGCTCGACTACTATATCTTTCTGGTCTACTTTTTCCTCATCCGCCTTCTCCTTATCACCGTCTTTCTTCTTGTTATCATCTTTCTCCTTTGCTTTCTTTTGTTCCTTTTCAAGTTCCTTGAGCAATTCGAAATCTTCCTTGCTCAAACGGTAACGATCATAAGCATCCTGATTGAGGAATACCAACATAACATCCTGTTGCGATCCCCAGGAAGCATGTGCACGCATACCATAACGTTCGGTCTGGAAAAGAATGGCATTTCCATCGAGTACCCAACGCGGAGAACCGCTAATATATCCGCTATTAGTCAGATTGGTTATCGCTCCTCCCTGTGCACTGACAATACCTATATCCGAATAAGGATCGTGACGGTTGCCGATAAATTCAAGAGTAAACCATTTGCCATCCGGTGACCATTCGTAGTCAAATCCACCTCCGGTGTTATACCATGTAGAACCGTCCGTCACCTGACGTACTTTCTTCGTTTTCAAATCGAGTACCATCAAACGGTTGCGGTCTTCGATAAAAGCCAGTTCTTTACCATCCGGCGAATATTGCGGATAGGCGCGTTCTACCGTTTTGGACGGTAATAAAACTTCCTCCTCAATAAGAGTGGCATTAGGGAAATTAGGATCTTCCTTACGGCTTATTTTTGCAGTGTAAAGTTGCCAATTACCGGTGCGTTCACTGGCATAAACCAGCGTCCGGTTGTCCGGAGCAAAAGAGACGGAAGCTTCTTTTGCAGGAGTATTTGTGATTTGCTTGGTTGTAGCATAGTCAGTTGAAGTTACAAAAACGTCACCACGCACAATAAAAGCAACCTGTTTGCCATCCGGAGATACGGAAGCGGAAGTGGCTCCCTGTGAGAATTTAAGTGCAGCAACCTGCTCTTCATCGTCACGGACAAGTTCTACTTTTACTTTTTCCGGACGGGCACCGGGTTTCTGGGTATAAAGCTCACCGTCATAGGTATAACACAAAGTTCCTTTATCGCTGACAGACAAGAAACGTACCGGATGAGTCTTAAAAGTAGTGACAGCCTTTACTTCTTGTGGAGTATTCAATGGGAAAGTATACACATTAAAAGAACCTCCATTACGTTCACTCAAAAAATAGACTGTATTACCATCAGGTGCATATACAGGATTACGGTCCTCCCCTCCCCGGTTTGTCAGGTTCGTATGTTTTCCGGTTTGGGTATTGTATAACCAAATATCTCTCGTAATGGATGAAGTGTGATGTTTTCTCCATTCATCCTCAAAACCTTTGCGGTCCTGATAAAGAAAGTTCTTTCCTGCTTTATCAAAACAAACGAGTTCGGCGGGAGTTGCCAATACTTGTTCGGTGCGTCCTCCGTCTACAGAAACTTTGTATAATTCTGTCATTGCTCCCGTAGGAAACAAAGCGCTGTTTGCAGGATCTTGTATGGAAGCGGAGAAAAGGACATACTTTCCATCCGGTGTAAAAGCCGAGGGAATTTCCGATGCGGAATGGTAAGTCAGTCTCCAGGCGACTCCTCCGTCGGCAGGCATGATGAACAGGTCGAAATTTCCATTCCGGTCACTGGCAAATGCGATTTGTTTTCCGTCGGGAGACCAGACGGGATTGGCTTCATAAGAGGCTTGTGTGGTAAGTTGAACGGCAGTTCCTCCTTGTGCGGGAACTTTATAAATATCTCCTTTATAACAGAAGACAATCTCGGTTCCATCCGGTGAAATACGTGCATCACGCATCCACAAAGGAGTAATTGCATAGCTGGATAATGCTGATAATACCAGTGCTAACGAAGTTATTAGTTTCTTCATATCAATTTATTATATATTTATTCCGAAAAATCAGTTTGAATTAGTTTTCCCGTGTAACTATAGAATGCTCTGTCACCAAAATCTTTGAAAAAGAAAGCGTATTTATCCACTCCCGTACAATGACAAACGCCAATTTGCCGGGGAAGGTATTCCTGCAAATAATCTGCAATGATCTGATATTTTTGTTTTTCCGCATTATGAATGTGAAAACCTCCGAGAAGTAACTTGCAGGGAGATTCAGGAAATGCAGCCCGAACGGTACGCAAGATATTGGTGATCCCCCGGTGAGAACAGGCGCTCAACACAGAAACTCCTTCCGGTTCCACTAACACCATTGCCAATTCATCCTGAAAGGTATCCGGTATTTTGCAACCATCTTCTTGCTGAACCCAGAAGCGTTCAAAATGGGTATCCTCCTGATTGATTATATCAATAGATGGAAAAAGAAAAACTCCGGGAAGCAGTTCGGTCTGCTCTGTGATAAAGCGGAAACGGGAAAGATCAAGATTTTGCGTATGCTTCATTCCATTCTCGCGTTCATCCTTGAATTTAGGAGAAAAGATTTCACGTTTACAGACAACGGTTGCCTGTGTATTCAATTCCAGAAAATAACGCAGTCCCCCCGTATGGTCACTGTGACCGTGGGATAATATTAAATAATCAACTTTTTGTAAATCAATGTGCAACAGACGGGCATTACGGATAAACAAGTCAGATGCTCCCGTATCGAAAAGAATTCTATTCCCTTGGATCTCAATATAGAGAGAAAGACCATGCTCTGCCTGCAATTTACGTCCATAGACACAATTCTCCACAAGAGTCGTTATTTTATAGCTCATGACGTTTAGTTATCAAACAAATAATGTAAAATAAAAAGTTCTGCCACAAAATTATAATAATTCTGTGGCAGAACAAGCAATCTAATCAATTAAAATTCTTGACTTTTCAATCTTTCTGATTGAATCCTTATTTTTATCCTTCAAAAGGTTATACCATTTTTCCCATCTTGTAAGCTTCCTGCATATAGGGAGTATCTTTAATTTCCCCTACCTTCCATGCACCAATTCCATAAACCGTTCCCTTTTCCTGCGGTCCTTCCAGGCAATCGAGGAAGCCACGGAAACCATCAATAGTACGTTCCATCATTGCTTTATTGTTTTCCGCAGCCGCAATAATGAAATAAAATTCCTTATTGGTTATTTCCGTATAGCGTGCACAGCAGCGGTCGATCATAATCTTCATCTGTCCGCACATGGTATAAAAATAGACCGGAGTTGCCATCACAATCACATCTGCAGCAATCATCTTCTCTACAATTTCCGCTGCATCATCTTTCTGCGGACAAGGTTTGCCGTACATACTGCAAACACTGCACCCCATACAAGGATGAACTGTTTTGTCTTTCAGAAAAATCATCTCCACTTCATTACCTGCTTCGAGAGCACCTTTCATAAATTCATCACATAATAAATCAGAATTACCACCTTTACGTGGACTGGATGAAATAATCAAAACCTTTTTAGCCATAACTTTACTTTATTACTTTTTATTTTCAGAATTCTTTCTATCAACGATTCACTTTGCAAAAGTAGAGAAATAAAAGTATATCGAATGTAGATAAATTACAGAGAAAGATACCTAAATTACAGTTTCCATATTTTACTGGTACTTTTTCTCTGTCTCTTGTATATATTTATTCAATAAATAGATCTGAAAGTTTTTTTCACTAATATATAATTCATATCTTTGTTCAGGATACGAACAATATAATACTAATGAAGAAAATACTACTGACCGACTCACATAAAGAAAAGCTGTTTCAAATCCCTCTCTTCCGGGACTTACCTCTGAACATCAAACTTTCTTTGCTTGAAAAGCTGGAATTTGTAGTCTATGCAGCAGAAAAAAAAGAGATCGTTGTAACACAAGGTACTCCATGCAATAAACTATATGTATTATTGGAAGGCAAACTACGCACAGACATTATAGATGGACTTGGAAACGAGGTGATGATTGAATATATTATTGCTCCGCGCACCTTTGCCACTCCGCATCTCTTCAGTTCAAACAATACATTGCCCGCCACTTTTACCGCTCTCGAAAATAGTGTGGTATTGATGGCAACTAAGGAATCGACCTTTAAGGTTATCAGTCAGGATCCACAGGTTCTTCATAATTTTCTTTGCATCGCCGGTAATTGTAATATCTGCACAGTGTCCCGTCTGAAACCTCTTTCACGTAAAACAGTGCGGGAAAGATTCATTGTTTATCTATATGAACATAAGAAAAAAGATTCATTGGTGGTAGATATCATGCATACTCAATCCCAACTCGCCGAATACTTAAATGTATCACGTCCCGCTCTATCTAAGGAAATCAATAAGATGATTAAAGAAGGACTTGTCACTATGGAAGGAAAACGAATAGAGATTTTAGATCAAATAACTTTAGAGAAATATCTGTAATAATCTATTCCATAACAATAAAGCTAATAAAGAGAGTGTGTCAAAACGCAGATTAACGCAAATTATCGCAGATTATTTCAATTATATTGATATATTAATCAACGACTTATAAATTATTTCTGCGATAATTTGCGTTAATCTGCGTTTTATTATTCATTATGACACACTTTCTTTTACAAACTCAAAACTTTTCAAAAATTCTCTCTCTATTTAATTCTTATTATTTCCTTGGAGTTACCATTTTACAAACAATATTTTCGGATTGATATTCAATGATACCCAACCCCAGTCCTGCCAGCTTTTATGATTGCCCGTTTTCACAGCATCCATTGTCTTCGTGCCACGCATAAAAGAATATCCGGCAGAGAGTTTCACATCTTTCATGATTGACCAGTTAATCTGATAATCAACTTCCGAACCTAATGATTTCTTTAAATCCTGAACTTTAACTGCTGTACTAAAGTAATGGTAATTAAGTTCCATATCTACCTTGTCAGATAGACGGAAACGACCTCCGATACGAGCATCCATCAATCCCGGTGCATAACCGTTTGCAAATGTAGAAGCATAAAAATAATCCATTGCTCCATAGAATTTATGATGGGTTCCATAAAGAGGATCAAAAGCCTTATACTTACCGCCATTTCCTTTATCACCGCTTAAATAATCAAAACTAGCCACGGCTCCCCATGTCTGATTAAACGTATAGGCGGCTTGTATGCTTCCCATCAAAGCTGAAACTTTCTCTGCAGCTTTATTCTTACCCATCTGATAGTAGAAAGCACCATCCAGATTCCAGTTACTATTCTTATAAGTGAGGTAAGTACCCATTGTTTGTAAATAGCGGGTATGAGAATCATCCGTGGCTTTATCACCCGTTTCCAATCCCAGATTCATAAACAATAAAGAAGCTCCGAACGGAACATTGTCCGCTTTATAATGATACCAGACGGTTTGCATATTCTTATAAGGCTGTCCGGTAGAAGAATCATAGTAAGTACCTCCACTTGTTCGATTGTCATTATTCTGGTTAAAAGCAAGAATCAGATGGACTTCATTATTTTTGTTGGCATATCCCAGCTTCAATGCATCGTGGTAACGGCCCGCTACATTCCAATCCAGTCCTCCCAAAATACGTTCATCATCATAAATCAATGACTGACGTCCTAGTTGAGCAAAGAACCCTTCACCAAAGTTCAGTTTCGCCCAAGCCTCATTCAACATAAAACGCCCATTCTTCTCAATCTGCGGGTCTTGTCCCCAAACACCGACATGCTGTGCCGACATCTTTAGTTCCAGATCCGAACGTTTATAATCCATCGAGAGGCGTGCACGGTTATTGATGAAAGATGTGGGAGCTACCCCTTCATCCCGTGGAGTCAGTGCACCATTCCGATACTCCGCACGAGGTCTGATTTGCATAGACATCGTAAATTCATTCTCTTTCTCCGTGTTTTGTGTATATGCCATGCTTGGCAATAGCATAAGCAAGAATGACCAATAAAGTGTTTTCATTGATATTGAAGTTTAAGTGATTCGATATTTCAATTTAAATTATAAGTATGCACACTGACTCCCTGTGCAGCCGGAAGGTAATTGATTCCATACCAGCACATTTGCAACAGAACAAATGATACTAACAGAATAATCAATGCAGGACGTGCCTTCAATGGCTTGCCTAATCTGAAATGGATATACACCAAATAAGCGAACCAGGTAGCTGCCGCCCAAGTCTCTTTCGGGTCCCAAGCCCAGTAATGCCCCCAGGCTTCTTTTGCCCAGATAGCTCCGGTAAGCATACCTAATGTCATAAATGCCAGACCTACATAGGTGAGGTTGTCACACAAATCCATTTCTTTCCGTTCAATCTCCTTCTTTTTGAACCAAAGCAGATAGACGGCCATCACCGTCGCCGCTCCCAACATAGCATAAGCAAACATATACACAATGACATGAGGGGCAAACCACGGACTTTGCAAAGCAGGCATCAACGTCTTATTATGAATCTCCGGTTTGAAGATATTGATACAAATAAAGACCAATGAAAGGATGCAACTGAAACTTAAAATCCATTTATACTTCCAGCGTGCATAGGTTATCAATCCCGCCAACGGAAGGAAGAAAGAATACCACAGCCGTGTCTCTCCCATTGTCCGCATCGGAGGACGTTCTAATGAAATCCACATTCCGATAATGAAACTGAAGAAAATAGCCAGACCTAAGAAAGTAAATCCATAAGCCCATCCCGGTTTTGTACCTTTCCAGGCAGCAAAAGCTCCCAAAGCCCAACAAACCAGTGCGGCTATTGCAAATAGTATAAAGTATTCCCAACTCATGCTTTGTCCTCCTCTTTCCTCTTTTGTGCGCTGACAAACAGACAGATGGCTCCTGCCATCATCATTATTATTCCTGTGTAAACAACCGGCAACCACGGATCGCGAACCAACTCGAAGACACTGATATCGCTCCATCGTCCCTTTGTTTCATCGTAACTAAGTTGATAAATTTTCCAACCTTCTATCTCCATCGGACGGTTCACTTCAATGGTTCCTTCCGTGATCGTTCCTTCTTGTGTGTAAATCTTCACTTCCGATGCAAATCGCTGCGGTTCCCGTTCCGGCATTACAATACTGGTTAAAGAATCCAGCCGGATTGCCTTATAGGGAAAAAGAAAACTACCGCAACTTACCCATCCCTCTTTGGTTGTTTGATTCTTCTGATTGACTGCTTTCAGATAGACAGCATAAGTCGCTCCCATCGAATGAAATTCAGTAAACTTCAAAGTATCTTCGGTAGCCACAGAAGCAGCCATCGGAATAGATTGCTCAATAGTTAGCTGCCAGTCCTGCAAGCTGCCATTTGTCACTCCCTCTTCCAACAATACATGTACAGGAGATTTTTCGGGAAGCGTACGGCCGGTTTCATTATCAATCAACATCAGTTTCGGAGGATATTCGTCGATAGTGAAATCCTTCAGTTCGATAGCCAGCGGAAGTTCAATCAGTTGACCTTTATCATCCGTAGCCCGCCATTCGGCACTTCCCATCCGGGTTGTCATTTTCAACCTTTGCATATCGGCATTTCCCAAAGTGGCTGTTATCAGTGCAATAAACAATCCGATATGATTCAGAAGGAAAGAAATCCTGCTGATCTTCAAAGAGAAACCGGTGCGAAGGATTGTCAGCCCCAAGGCGGTGACCATCCAAAAGTAGAGCAGGACAAAAGGCCAGGAAGAAATCATCTGCGAAAATCCCATCAGATCAGCCGGAGCATGACCGGAAGGAGCCTGCCGGATCAGTCCCATCACTACCGTCATGCCGACCACCCACAATAGAGACGAGACAGCAGCAGAATAATGACTCAACCATCCGAATAAATAGACACGTTTGCGAAGAAGGTGCATGGCTACCAAAGCAATGATATAAACCACTAACACAATCACATTGACCGGACAGGCAAACAGGTCCCAATGTATGGCTCCCACTGTCATTTGCAGCAATAGCCCTATCACCAGTAATCCTGCGCCAATCACCAGCCCTTCTTTATAACTCCATGGTTTGCTCCACATATATAAATTCTCTTATTTCTGTGCCAGACGGCCGTTTTCTTTCGCTTTCTCCAACCATGCCGGAACAGTTGTTTTCAGGAATTTCTCCTTAGCCGCTCTTTCAGCATCCATATCCAAGCCGATATATTCCTGTGCTTTTGCCTTTGTTGAAATGTCCGGCATCGGAACATCTCCCGTATATCCATTCTTCGCCAATACTTTAGATACAGCCAGACGGGCTTGCATGGCACGATCCAATCCATGAGAAAGAATTCTCTGAATTTCCTGCGGTGCATGGAATGAACCTCCGTGTGAAGCTACTCCGAAGTCCCAACGCCATTGTGCCTGACGAATCAGTGCGAGCACATCTTTCATCTGTGTTTCTGTAGCACCCTTGTCCCAGGCAAATTTAGCTTCGATATGTGCTTTTGCCAATTCCTGTTCCAGACGGTTACGGATTTCATTCGCTTTACGTTGGCGTTCGTACACATTATTACGTAAAGTCTCTTCACTTTCGCGGTGACAAACCTGACAGGTGCGGTCAATCATAGCCAACGGGCTTTGGATATGGTGATCGCTGAATTTCACACCACCTTCACTCTTATACGGCATGTGGCAATCGGCACAAGAGACACCTCTCTGTCCGTGGATACCCATCTGACAAATCTCATAGTCAGGATGCTGCGCTTTCAGAATCGGAGTACGGCTCAATTTATGAATATAATCATAGAAACTGGCCTCATCATAATAAGCCTCCATATCTTCTACCGTAAAACCTTTGTCCCAGGGGAAAGTCAGGTATTTACCATCCCCTTTGAAAAAATATTCCACATGACATTGTGCACATACCAATGAACGCATCTCCTGCGGAGTAGCTTTAGTGATGTCTTTGCCTTGACGTTGGAAAGCCTCTATCAAAGCGGGACGACTGATATGAAGATTCATTGTTTCGGGATCATGGCAATCGGAGCATCCGATAGGATTCACAATTTCAGCGCCCATAGCCCCCCATTTATTGTTATAGAAAGAATCGACACCCAATGCCTCCATCATACGGGGAACATCCGGACTCTTACAAGTCCAACAGGTAGACGGTTGAGGACCTTCAGTCGGGCTCATGGGCGAACCGGTACGCAAAGATGCCGTAATATCCTCAATGGCATGCATGTGTCCCCGTGGAGTGGAATAATCTTTTGAGAAAGCATATCCCGCCCATAGAATCACCATTTCAGGACGTTTTTCCAAAGCATCTACAGCAATATTTCCATTAAATTCACTCTCAAAGTCAGTCTTTGCAGTCTCCGTCCAAGTCTGGTATTCACGGGGAAAGTCATCCTTAAACAGTTCATTTCGTGCTTCAATCCCCTTGATAACGTTTTTACGGTTATTAAAAATGCTGGCAACTTCCGCCCTCCGTTCCATCAACGCAGAAACGCATAATCCCAAAACAAATACAACGACCATTGAACCTCCGAACAACAGCCATCCTTGCCATGATTTTAATTTCTTTTCCATTGTATATCGGTTTTATTATTTTATTACGTATTTCATTTCTTATTTATCTTTCTGATTCACCATCTTCCGGAGCCATTCGGGAACAGGCGATTCCGGAAGAGGAACAATCGCTCCCGGAGTACCGGACAGGGAATTCTTTCCACCATGAGGAACATCACGATGGCAATCCCAGCAAGCCTTCCCCTCTCCTACCTGTGACATCATATAATCGATCTTCCCCGTCTTCACAAATTCCGTATTGAGTTGTGTATGACAGCGGATACAATTATTCATAATCACTTCGGAACTGGCTTCATGAGCCTGAATGACCTGCGGCTCGCTTTTGGTAAGAAATGCAGCCACGTGTTTCATACCGTCCATACCTTTAAAGGTCCATTTCTTCACAGCATTTTCATGCGGCACATGACAATCATTGCAGGTGGCATTCCGGGCATGTGAACTATGGAACCAAGTTGCATAGTAAGGAGTCATGATGTGACAATTCACGCATGCAGCCGGGTCATCTCCAAGATAGGTATGCGCCCGGAGCATATACATAAACAGTGCTCCTCCACCCACAATAACACCGCCAATGATGACAGCCGCTACCTTCCATTTATAAGAAGGAAAGAGTCGATTTATTATTGGAAACTTCATCATACGAAAAAGTATTTTTCACAAAAGTAAAGGATTGAAAACAAAAAAGGTGTAATATCTATTACACCTTTCGAAAGAAAAAATACTCATTATGTAAAAAAACAGTATATCTATCGTCCCGTAGCCAGCAGATATTCCAGTTTCTTTATCTGATATTGAGAATAGGCATCTACATAAGTATCCCTACTTTGTTGAAACATAGACTGTGCATCCAATAAATCACTCATACTTGTGGTGCCTGCCTTGTAATAATCTTCATTCAATTTCAGATTCTCCGTTGCCTGTTCAATGGACTTCCGGGCAATCAGAATTTGTTTGTAAGCATCATCGACATCATTCCATGCTTTCTGCATCTTAATCATCAACAATTCTCCCGTATCATCCCGTTCATATTCCGCATACTTTAATTGTAACTTCTGCTTTTTAATGGCATGAGAACCACCCCACCAGTTAGATATGGGAATAGAAACGGTGGCAAAAGCAATACCAAAAGGATGAGATTTATCCATCAGGTCATCATACATATATCCTGCGCCAATGGCAATCGTAGGCAGATTCTTTCCAATTGCCAGATTTTTCTGCAGCCGGTTAGCTTCCACATTTTTCTCTAACAGATGATATTCAGGAGTCAGCACTAATGAAGCATGATGGTCCCTGCGAAGTTGTTCGGGAAAAACCGGAATGTCTTCCACCGGAATATCCGTCTCTATTTCAAAGCCGTCTCCTGTTTCACCGATATATTGTGCCAATACCATTTTGCTAAGAGACAACGCATTCTCTAACTTTATCCGGTTGCTGGCTACTTCATTCCTTTTCAGTTCCACCTGAAGCAGTTCGTTTCTTGTGGTCATTCCGGCTTTGACCGCCACTTCTACATCCTGATACAGGCGGTCCAGCATTTTCTGCACCGTAGTGAGCGTGGTCAACTTCTCCTGCAAAGTGACTATCTGCCAGTAATATTGTTCCGTGGTATAACTCACTTCATTTTCCGACTGACGCAACTGCCATTTACTCACTTCCACGCTCACTTTCGCCAGTTTGTTGCTATTCACAATCTGTCCGCCCGTAAACAAAGGTTGCGTAGCCGTAATGCTGCCCACAATTCCATTCTTCAACATAGACATTCCCATCCCTGGAGCCAATTCCATTTCAAGCAAACCTTTATTTGCATTAAATCCGGCTCCCGTAGCTCCCACCGTAGGGAAATAACCGGTAAATGCTTCTTTCTTTGTCTGCTCCGCAGCCTTCAAGTCTGTGTGAGCTTTCTTCATTTTTATATTGTGTGCCAATGCCATAGAGCGGCATTGCTCAAGCGTATAAGTCTTTTGCGCACACAAAGGAAACATCATGAATCCGCACAAAGCGAAAATCACTACTTTTTTATATTTATCCTGTCTCATTGTCTTTTGTTCTTCATTTAATTATTCCAATTCCAGTTTGGCAGACCGACTGCGTTTCCGCGTTGTTCCGCTCATCATCAACCAGTAACATACCGGCATCACAGTCAGAATAAACACCATTGTAATCAGTGTGCCATAGAAAATAACGGTTCCCATCGGCATCCACAGTCCACTGCCTCCCAATATCATCGGAATGACTCCCATAGAAGCAGCTGCCGATGTCAGGAAGATAGGGCGCATACGCCGTTGTGCCGAATGATAAATAGCCTGATGCGCTGTCATTCTTTCATTATTCCGAAGCTCTTCGGCATAGTCGATCATAATGATGCCGTTACGTACCAGGATTCCCATCAGGCTGACAATTCCCAAGACGCAAGTCACACCAAAGTCGACACCCTGTATCAGAATACCGACAGCCGTACCGAATAGGCAAAGCGTCAGGCACATCAACATCATAACTGCCGTACTGATACGTTTAAAGTGCCAAAGAAGAATGAAGAAGATAATCACAACAGCAATACAGAGTCCTGCCATGATATTAGGCATCTGCTCTTCATTTTCTTCCAGCTCACCGCCATAAGTCAATGTCACTCCCTCCGGCAAAGACAAACCGGACAACTTCTCCTGCACTTTGGCGGTTGCATTCATCACGTTTATTTCACGGCCTACTTCCGCCATTACAGTAATGGTCCTGATTCCGTTGCGGCGTACAATCTGTCCATCGTTCCATACAGGAACAATCTTTGCAATCTGGCGTAAAGGTACAGTTGCCAGTCCGCCGGATGCGGCAATCCGCTCGTCTCCGAGGTCCTGATAGCGGGCAGAGTCTGCCTTGGTGCTTTTCAGCACAATATTGATATCATAATCGCCTTCCCAGGCAGTGGCAACGGGGAAACCACTTCCGTAGCGCATAGCAAGTGCCGTTTCCAATGAAGCGTTCGTTATTCCCAGCCGGATGGATTCATCTTCATCCAGTTCAATCCGGGTAGCTGCCAACGGTTCATTGAAGTTAGTCCGCACCAGTTCCAGTTCCGGCATTGTACGCAGGATCTCCACAATTCTGTCGGCCTCATCCTTCAATACGGAAAGGCTGTCGCCACTGATACGCACTTCCACAGGATTGACCGCCTCACTATATCCTAATTGTTTGAAACGCACTACGGCTTCCGGGAAATAACCCGAATATCGGGGAGTATATTCATCCAGAAGTTCCAGTGTGGCATCTACTCCGGTCGTATTCACGATAAATTGGGCAAAGTTGCTTCCTCCCATTTGTGGTGCATACGAGTTTTGGAAACGGGGTGAAGAAGTTCCTTTAAAAGAAGCTACCGATAACACCCGGGAATCCTGACGGAGAATATGCTCCAGGCTATCTGCTACCTGTGTCGTTTTCTCTACTGCCGTGCCGGTTGGCATATAAATCTCTACGGCAAACTAATCCCGTTCTGCGGTAGGCATCAGCTTTTGCGGCAAACTTCCCACCAGCACGATGCCTACAACAACAGAAAGTACCCCTAAACCAATCGTTATCCGTGGATAAGCGAAACATTTATCCAAGAGCCAGTTGTATCCAGTCTGCAAGCTGTCCAAAAAAGAAAATTTCTTCTTTCCGCCCTCTGGGAACTCACTTTTAACAGGCTTCCGGATAAAGTAAAACTGCAGAAAAGGAACCAACAGTTCGGCAACCAGCAATGAAATCATCAGTATCAAGGTAGTAGCCCACGGAAAGCTCATCAGGAAGTCATGTGTCATGCCCGTCATTGTAAACAGGAACGGGAAGAAAGTAATACTGATAGCCAAAGTTGCCGAAAATATAGATTTGAAGAAATGAGTGGCACTCTCAATAGAGGCATGCCAACGGGACATTCCTTCCGATATTTTTTCCAGATAGCTATCGATTATCACAATAGAGTTATCCACAATCATTCCCAATGTAACGATCAGTGCTGCCAATGTTACCGTATTCAATTCAATACCAAAAGCGTAGAATAAGCCCAGAGAAATAAATATAGTGACGGGGATGGTGGATGCCGCTACCATCGCCACTCTGAAGGGCATCAACAGCATTACTACAATAATCACAGCAATAACGGCAATCAACAGTTCTTTCAGGAAAGTGATTACACTGTCGTTCACTACCTTACTCTGGTCGGTAATCTTAAACAGTTGCACGTCCGACGGTAAGGTTTTCTCATATTCCACCAGCACTTCTTTCACCTCATTGCCCATACGGACAATATTCTTATCCTTCTTCATTTCCACACTAAGAAGCAGGCATTTTTTACCATTGTTCGTAATTACCGATTCCGGTACAGGGTATTCTTTTACAACTCTTGCTATATCTTTCAGGCGAACCGTATTTCCCATCGGATCGGAATAAACAATCATCTCCTGCACATCCCGCAGTGTATTCAGAGATTTAGCAATATAAACGGGAGAGATGTAGTCGTCAGTTTTTATCCGTCCGGCAGTGGTCGTAAACCCTTTTGTAAACAGGGTTATTGCAAGGGTTTGGTCGTTAATTCCGTAATGAGACAGGCGGTCACTATCGAGATAGATCGAAATCTGTTCTTGCTGCATACCGTACGTGTTCAGCCGTCCTACACTTTCTATCCTTCTCAATCTGTCTTTCAGCCCGTCCATATAGGTGTTCAGTTCGCGATAGGTTTTATCCCCGCTCTCCATCGTAACCAGTAAAGCCGACGTATCGCCAAAATCATCCATCACCTGAACAGCCAACACTCCTTGCGGCAATTCACTCTTAAACTGCCCGACTCCATGTTTAAACTTGCTCCAAAACTCATCTTTATTATTCAAGTCATCATTCAACTGTACCTGAATAATCACCATGCCATCCTTACAGGTAGAATGAGTTTTTGCTTTCTTCACCTCTTTATAACTGAATATGTAGTTTTCCAAAGGCTTGGCCACCTGCTCTTCCATTTCCGCAGCAGTAGCTCCCGGATACACAGCGGCAACAACTCCCTGCCGGATCGTAAAATCGGGAAACTCATTCTTTTTCATCTCGGACAGTCCGTAGACTCCAAATGCCACAAACAGCAGGTAATCAATATAATAACCTGCCGGTAATGCATCGCCCACTCAACGACGCTACGCTTCTTTGTCTTCATTTCCTTTTTCATTTTTCCGTTGTAATCCGTGTCTGCACACTTACTTTCTGCTGTCCTTCAACAATCACTTCATCTCCGGAAACCAGTCCGTTTTTAATCACTACTCCCCGATCGGTCAGTTCTCCTGTCTGCACCATTCTTTTTTCTGCTCTCCCGCGTGTATTCACCCACACAAACGAACGGTTATTTTCATCCAGCTGAACAACCTGAACCGGCAGCACAAATACCTTCGCTTCTCCCTCCGATTTATTCATATACATCTGACAAATCATACCCGGCATCAATACCTGTTCCGGATTATCTACCAAAACTTTTACTTCATACGAACGGGACAAAGCATTTGCCGCTACTCCTTTCTCAATGATACTGCCTTCAAACACCCGATTATCCAACGCAGGAACCATAATCCGGGCAGTCTGTCCAATTCTGACTTGTGCTATTTCATTCTCGGGTACAGCCACTTTGACTTTAACCTGATGAATAGTGACCAGTTTTACAACCGGCATTCCCGGCATCACATTCTGTCCGGTTTCCACACTCTTTTCTGAAATAATACCGCTAAACGGTGCACACAACCGGCAATCGTCCAGGCTCTTTCTGGCAACCTGTTCGGAAGCAGCCGCCTGTTTCAATTTACTCTGTGCCTCCACCCACTGTATTTCAGGCAGACTGCCATTGTCGTGCAACTGTTTCAACCGCTGATAAGCATCTTCGGCTTGAGCAAGCAACGCGGCAGATGCATTATAAGTGTTCTGCAAAGTAGACTCGTCTACCGTAGCAATGATTGCTCCTTTCGCGACCCGCTGACCAACTGTTACCGCTATCTGCCCTATCGTTCCTCCCACCGGGAAACTCAAAGTAGAACCTGTCATTTCTTCGATAGTTCCCGAAAATCCCTGCGTGCCATTCAACGGGATTTTTTCCATCGTCACTACTTTTACCTTCACAGGTTCCATCTCTGTCGTCTCTCCTGTTTGTTTGCATCCCATCAATAGCATGCCGAACACTAATGTTACCCAATAATAGCTCTGTTTCATTTTAGTTTTCATTTTACTGATTACATCATTTTCTTTTTTCGCCTGCGAAGATGTAGATTTTTCGAACAGTTGCAGTGTTCTTTAAAAGCCAGCAAGTGTTCCATTTTTCAAGAAGATATGCCTAATAAGAAAAATAGAACACTATCTCCGCCAAATCGGACGCATCATCTTTGGAAATAATGACCATATTTGCAGAAATAATAAGTAAGAATGGAACAATGGAAATGAAAGAGAGCAATATTATCCATGAGATAAATATGGATAATATCAAAAATGAGGAAGCCTTGGTTGGTCTACTGAATTATATGGACGGAGACATTGCTATTGCAGATGATATCAGGGAACTGCCCTACAATGATAATTCTACCATACAACTGAATATGCTGATTATTATCATGTGTATCAAAGGTAAGTTGCAACTGGATGTCAACAGTAATACGTATGTGGTTCATTCGAACGATCTTTTGTTTTGCCGTCCCAATATTTTATGCAACAATTACATGCTTAGTCCGGATTTTGAAGGAAAAATAGTGGGATTCTCCGAACGCATTCTCCAACATTTCTTTTTCAACAGCAGGAATATCTGGAACAAAGCCTTATATATCAGCAAAAACCCCATAATACATCTGAATGAAGAAAAACAAAGCAGTTTTGAACATTACTATGAATTGATTAAACTGAAAGTCAACCAACCGCCACACATCTATCATAAAGAGATTATGCGTTCTCTCCTGCAAGCTGCCCTTTACGAATTGCTGGTGGATTTGGATAAGCTCATATCATCTGACGAAGACAATTTGATGAGACAGGGAGATATTCTGTTCAAGAACTTTATGAAATTACTGGAGCAGACTAAAGGAAAAGAACGTTCGGTAGCATACTATGCCAAAGAGCTTTGTGTCACTCCTAAATATTTATCTTATGCCTGTAAAGTTGCCAGTCAGAAAACAGCTTTGAAATGGATACATGACTACACGACGGAAAATATCAGGTATATGTTGAAACACTCCGAGAAATCGATCAAAGAGATTTCTGACGAACTGAATTTCCCCAATATTTCTTTCTTCGGAAAGTATGTGAGAGCCCATTTCGGGATGTCTCCAAGAGAAGTGCGGAAGACTTTTTGATATACGACGGTTTCCATATAAAGAATTCCCCTTTATTTCAACCTTTCCGACTTACAAGTCGGGCTAAAATAAAGGGGATTTCTCCGCGTTCAGCAAGTTGTCTTATTCATCATGGTGATGGTCTTCATCTTCCACCTCATTACTCAATTTGATATTGCGTGCGATATAAGATTCGTTACCTGCGGCATCCGTGCAATAAACCATCAAATGATAATCTCCTGCAGTAGCATTGGCCGGTATTACAATATCATGATGATGAATATGGGCGGTTTTCTGTCCGGACACATCGTAGGATCTGTTGAAACTAAAATCTACTGTTTCCTGTGCAGCCCTGCTATTACCTCCGTGTGAATGGTGGTCGAAATTACTATGAATTTCAATCTTATAGGATTTCAGCATGACATCATCCGACAAATCCATTTCAAAATGAACCCCATGTTCGTTTCCTATCTCCAAAGCCTGACCTTCTTCCGGTTCGTGAAGTTCAATCAGAGGTTTGGTCGTATCGCTGGAGTCATCATTATCACAAGAGGAAAACATGAAAGTAACTGTTGCCAAAAGGCTAATCATTGGGAGATAAAATTTATTTTTCATTTCAGTAATTTTTTAAATGGAACTTTGATTAATATCTGGAAGTTACGTCCCGGTTCGGGGATTTCAACTTTCCTGTAAAAACTAAGATGATTGTAATATCGGGTATCGAATATATTCCGGGCGGTCAGGGTTATTTCAATCTCATTGTTTCCACCTATCGGAATATTCAATGAACCACCCAGATGAAAGAGATTTGCTCCAGCTGTACGGTCTTCGTTACGGTCCACTCTATTTTGCCGGGCAATGCTCTGCCATTCTGCATATACCATATACCGATTCTTTTGCCAGGTTAATGTATTGCGCATAACAGGAGGTGGCGAGAAACTCAATGGAATATGTTCATCACAATTATAGGTGTAAACGTATTCAGCGGAAATCCGATAATTGAAGTTGCGCAGAAAATCAACATCTACGGTAGCTTCAGTTCCTGCAAATAGCGCTTCTGCTCCGGTATAACGATAGATTTGTCCGGCATGAGGCAATACAGACCACTCTCCGGTAGGACGCAGAAAGATGTAATTGCTGAACCAACTGACAAATGGAGAGACGGAGAAAGAAATTCTCCGGTACTTCAGATGATAAGAAGCATCCAGTTGCCAGCCTTGTTCGGACTTTAGATTTGCATCTCCCTGTTCATGGCGGAAAGTGCCGTGATGTACACCGTTGGCAGCCAACTCATTCGCACCGGGCAGGCGGAAACTACGCCCGATATTCACCTTTACCAGATGCTTGTCGGAGGGAGTCCATACCAATCCCAGAGAAAGAGAATAATCACCGTAGTGCTTATTCACAGAGTGACTGTTCCACTTGTAGAAGTCTATCTGTTCCGGATCATAGCCCTGTTTCCGAAGATAATCGGCAAGGTAAGTATCTTCATGCGAAGAGATATTCATATATCCGTAGTCATATCGCACTCCTCCGCTGACGGAAAACACATTGTTGGGTCTGTATGTCGTAAGCCAAAGCATTCCGGTAGTGGAACGGCGATATTCAGGCAGTAAAAACGAATAGCCGGAAATGTCGTTCCGTTGATGTTGTCCATCCCACCCCAATGTATGTTCCCACGAAGAAGAACCAATAAAACGAGCTTTCACCGAAGCACTGAAAGTGTTCAGATTAAAAGCAAGTTCCTTGTCGGGGTCTTTCTCCGGTGCGGGTTGCGAACCATAGTGAGTATGGAAAGCACTCCACTCTTCACGGTGATTGTTCTGGAAACCTAAATCGCCTGACAAGATCAGTTTCTCCCATGCATATTGCTGGTGGGTAGTCACTTTCAGGTGATTCACTTTACTGAATGGCAATTCAATATTACGGCTGTCTCCATCATCTTCCACACGTGACGCATCGGGTATGCCATGTGCCCCCGGGAAGAATCCCGTCTTTTGATATACATTACTCACAGCATAATTCGCTTTATAGGCTCTTCGTTGATATTGGGTAAAAAGTCCGATATTGCGTTCAATGCCTGCTGTATTCTTGAGTTTACGCCCATATATGGGAATTCTTTGTGTCAGGTAGACAATAGAATCCGTCGGAATACGATAGTCACCGAAATGTTGTTCCGAATAACGGATATGGGAGTACCAGGCATTCTTCCTGATTCCCAGCATCAGTGATCCTCCAATGGTTCCATTGACTGATTTACCCAGCAGTGTGACATCTCCGAACACACGATTATCAGCAGGAACAGCCGACGGAACAACATCAATCACTCCTCCCATTGCATCACTGCCATAGAGCAGTGAGGAGGGTCCTTTCAATACATTGACTGCTCCGATATTGAAAGCATCCAGTTCTAGTCCGTGATCGGCTCCCCATTGTTGTCCTTCCTGTTTGATTCCGTTTTCCAATACAGCAATCCGGTTGAATCCCATTCCGCGAATCATCGGTTTGGAGAAGCCCGAACCAATATCCATTGCCTGTACTCCGGGAATATTCTCCATCGCCTGCATGAAGTTTCCTGTAAAATGTTTGCGCAAAAAATCCTGATCGGCTACATCAACCGTAAGGGCAGACTTTTTCGCTTGACGTTGCTGGTACGTTTCGGTTACCACAACATCAGGCAAAAGCATGCTCTTGATTGAATCGGATTTCTGTGCATGGACGGATAAGGTTACAAATAGCCCTATTACGCCCGAAATAATTCCGATACGCATCAATTACAATCTTTTATTTAATGTGTAAAATGAATGTGAGGATAGATTGAAAGCCAATCTATCTCCATTGAAAATATGAGTATGTAATCATGCGACCGGAGGCCCGCGTAAATGATGCGAATAAGTCCGTTTGCAAACAACCTTATCCTGGTAAATAATCGGCTCGTAGGGCACGAGCGTCAGTGTGCAATGAAATTCTATCGGTTGAGGTTCAGTAAAGAAAGAAAGGGAGTATTGGCAAATCGCACAATCATCGGATGATTGGTGAGAATGCTTTGCATGGGAACACGACTTTTCATCCTCACTTCCATGATAGTGAAAGGTTTTCACTACAAAGAAGGGAATGAATGTCATGAATAACATCCATGCTATATATACCCTTATATTTTTCTTTTGATACATTCTCCCTCTATTGATTAATAGAATAGCGGGACAAATATAACAGTATGAAAAATAATCAGCAAGTTATGCATCTTAATATGTGTTACCGTGAATGACAAAAAACACAAAGCTGTCAGTAAACAGCACGAGGATTTTTTAGTTGATTATCATTCTTCCTGTTGCCAGACATAAAACACGGTTCTTCCAGCCCCACGTTTACGAAGAATCCCTTTCTCAATGAAAGTATTCAAATCATCTATTGCTTTCAGTCGGGAAAGTCCGGTCAGGCTACTATATTCCAATCGAGTAATACCACCATTTTTCTTTAGAAATTCCTGTAAAAGCTGTTGGCGTTGCTCCATAGAAAATTCCACTTTTTGAGAAGAGTGTTTGGATTTGTCCACACGTTCCAACTCTATCTCACGCTTAATCTTCCTTTTGAACTCTTTGAAAGTACGCAAATGCACGTTATCAAAACAGATTGATTCGGCACGAATCTCCCGTTTAGTCATTACTTTATGTGTACATTTCAAAGAGATGCTGAAATGCCCGAGTTCGCCAAGTTCTACAACATATCCTTCTGATAAAGCTTCGGCAAGTTCATCGATCACAATTCCCACCACTGCATCTATCACATTATAATTAAATGTTTGGGAAGAGTGGGACACACGTTCCAGAAACTCTTTTTTCGAGTAGGTTCCGCTTGGGACAATGCGGGCATGAAGAGGTTGTTGTTCTCCTGTATTCTGAACGTCCGGTGTCTCATATAAATCATACTTTGCACTCATAAGTATCTTCGTTTTATTAGGTTTATGTATTTATACTCCTTTTGACTAACATTTAATCTCTTCAATACGAGGATTTAGTCCTAACTATACATAAAATTAATCGTCTGACTATAGTGTACTTTTCGTCTGACTGTAGTTTAATTTTCGTCTAACTATAGTCAGACGAAAAGTACACTATAGTCAGACGATTAATCTATCGCATACAAAGGTATAACTTTATGCGATGCGACCTTTAAATCTTAGGAGGAAAAAGACAATTCCTCCCAAGAATTTAATCACCCAACAGTAATTTAGTCACAGCGGCAGTATTCAATGCCCATTCACGGGTATATATCTCATCCGCTTCCGGAATATCAACCAACTTCAATCCCTGCGCCTGCGCTTTGACGGCTAACAGTTCACCGACAGTTGTTTTCGCTTCCAGCTTATCCAGATACTTTTCAATGGTCTGTGTATCCAAAGCAAGAATCGTCTGTCCACCAAAAGGAATTTCCAGCCAAACGATTTCCCGTTCTTTCACTTTCAGAACTCCGAAAACAAGTCCTTTCTGCAAACTTTGGGAAATACGTACCTGATGTTGTACGCAAGAAGGATCGTAAGCTACTCCTGTTCTTTCCGATATCTTCATTGGATAGACAGAGTTCATCCAACCTACCACCAGATTAGGAGCGATAGTCCCATTGCTATATGCATTGCAAGTGAAAGCGACATATTCCGCACCTACCCGGTTCAGTTCATTCAAATCCAGCTCGATATATTCGGCAGTACCTTTCTTATCAGGAATACCTCGGATATCCCCGCTATGTTTAGCGCCAATAGCTTGCAAGTTGAAGAAGGAACAAACTTCTGTTGTGGAAGGCAAAGTGATATGACAACTTAAGTCCATGTCAAGATGCTGTGCCGGAAGCCCTTTTCCCCACTGCATAAACAATCGCACTTTATCTCCCTCTACCGAGAAACGCGTTCCCTGCAAAGCACAGGAAGTATCCTGAATTGTTTCGCTACGATCACCGATAGCCAACGGAATATGGAACAACATAGGGTCAATATACATACTTTTGTTTTCACTTTCGACAGCTGCACTGGCGAAACGGGCAGCTACGACTTCCTTACACAAATCCTGTACATCCTTCACCATCGCTTTTAGCTGATCCTCCATATACAGCCCCACCAAATAATGAGGTTCTATCAAAAGAGCATCCCCCCCTAAAGGTTTCACCATTCTCTTACGTCCCGGTTCAAAGTAGCTCTCTGCATACATACCCAAAGTAACGACCAAACGTGCCGGCAACAAATGAACCACTTCTTTAAATGCAGCCAACGTCTCTTCCGCTCCGAACCAAAGCATATTCGCAAATAAAGAACGTGCAAACATACCCGGTCGCTGCTTTAATAAAGCAAATGTCTGTTTCGCATCCGCCTTCAAACGGTTGCGCTCCACTTCTCCCTGCCAAACGGTATATGCCTGGCGGTAGAATATATCCATCAATTCCTTCAAATTTCCGAATTCCGGCTTACGGGCATATTCCGCCAGACGCAACGCACGTATCATACGTACCCACATCTCTCTTTTCGGATGCATGATTTCGCAAACCTTCTCCGGAGCCATTGTCAGGTTGTTCAACCAAAGAGCTACCATTTTACATTCACGACGCGTATATTTCAACTTCAACTCCTCACGCTTCGCTTGAGCTGCCGAACGACTTTTATCCAAAACTCCACATATATGTGTGTTGTTTCTACCTGTTTTACGGATAATAGTCTTAGGCTCTATGATTTGCAGGAATCCGGTTTTCTTATACCACAGATAACGCAATATATCATTCGGAGTAGAGAAATAGATTTGCGCTTCCTGCGCTCTATCCTGTTCCACCAATGTATCTATCACCAACATCAATGTCTCCTTCATTTTGATTCCGACTGCCGGTAACGGAAGTTCGCCAAGCATTATTTTCAAGCTATCCGCTTGTGTGGCATCAAGAGCCGTACGCGATTCAAGCAAATCACAGAAAAAAGCATTCAGCTCCTTGTCCTGCCAAAGTTCCAGCACTTTCAGTTTACTTCCCTGTCCGAAGTATTCCGTAGTAGCCGTTTGGAATGGAGTTCCGCAGAACGGACAACCATTGTACCGCTCCATAGGGAATGTATTATCAGGGATCACGTGTCCGCAAGGTAGTTTAACGCCTTCCTGGCTATTAAACAGGTTAGCAATCCATGTAACCAGATGATCCAAACGCGTTTCTCCGGTAGGTACATCCCACCCTTTCACCAATGGAGCCCAGTTTAGCGTCACGCCCAATGCTTCTTTCATCACCTGAAGAATCATCATCTGTTGAGCCGGATATAACTGATTAACGGCATGCAGCAGTTCTTCGGATAAGCTATATCCTACTTTACGGAGTTGGGCTACCAATGCAATGGTAGTCGAAGTCAACTCTTCCTGCTTTTTCTCTTCTTCTATCAAAGGCAAATAGATTGCATTCTGCCTGATAGACACTTTCAACAAATCTTTATTCATAACTTTGTTTTTTTTAAGTAAGGTAATCGGAAGACTGTGAATCAATGGAGCATTCCTGCGGTTTTGAAGTAAGTCTTCCTTGACCTTAGTTGATAAAAAGAGGTAGAACAGGCCGGATTCGAACCAGCGTTATCCACCGTTAAGAAGTAAGCCCCGGTTGACCTCATTTCAGATAATCCCGAAGCTACTGTCCTACCTCTATATTTATTTTTTGTGGAGCAGGCCGGAGTCGAACCGACGACGGTCACGGGATAGGAGTAAATCTTAATTGACCTTTTTCATCAGGATAATCTCAAGATTAAAGATGATGCTCTACCCACTGAGCTACTGCCCCTTTACGAAACAGGAAAACTGATAATCGTATGAGTCAATATCTTAACAGGATGTATGGAAGTAACCCGTACTTGACCTGTTTTCTTGTTTCTTCGACAAAGATAGATGCAGTGGTGCGCAGCCTTTTTGCGCAGCTAAAACTTTTTTGCTCTTTTGAAGAAAAAACAGTAAAAAATGAATAGTTGAGGGCTATTTTACGAAAATTATAGAAGAAAGACAGAGACACATAGGTGATAACTCAAGCGTTTTCATACTTTTGTGCATAGTAAAGATATGAATATCTCTCCCAACAATAAATACAATATTATGAAAAGAGCATTTATTTATAAAGATGAGAAATCTCACAAATTTTGGTGCATTGATTATAGTGGCTGTGATTTTGCCGTAAATTACGGTAAGTTCGACAGTATCGGCAAATTTGAAATCAAGGAGTTCGATACGGAAGAAGAGTGCCTGAAACAAGCTGAAAAACTGATTCACTCAAAAGAGAAAAAAGGATATGTAGAAGATACCAGTTTCAACTTCATGAACAGGATTTATATTGATTCTGAAGAATATGGCTTGCATCCCAAAACTTCCCATCCCCGATTTACGGAACACTTCACGGAAGAGTTCTATTACGATTGTGCAGACGAAGAAGCACCATTCGGCAGCGATGAAGGAAGTGATACCTTAGATTCTCTTGAAGAATCTATCAGAAAGAATCCCAAGCTCAACTTTTCGGACTATCCTAAGTATTTGATAGAACACGATTGGGGCATGGAATATATGCCTGTCGAAACTCTCGAACCGGAAAAGGTCAAAAAACTGGCTTCGAAAAAGGAAATGGATATGACGCAGAGCGACATGGTGACTTATGCCACCGCTTTTGGGCAAATTAAAATCACAGGAAATCTCTCACCCGATCTGCAGGAACGTGCCATTAATGCCATAAAAAGACTTTCTCTGGTTTGGGAAAACGAACTGACAGAAATCCAAACCAAAATGATTGATGATTTACTTTCATTTACTATGAAAAAAGACTGATTATACGAAACAGACAAGTAGCATGACAAGAATATGTACCCTCTCCTCAAAGGTGATTTCTATTTAAACGATGCAGGTATCTGAAAATACCTGCATCGTTTAAATAGAAATCAGCGATTTGCCTTACGATTCTTTACTTCTTCTACAAGTTTTGTAAAGGACTTCTCCTTTTTACGTTTCTCATGTTCGGAAGCAGAAAAGTGCCACGCTTCCCGGCGAAGTTTCAGATAGCTTGCATAAACTTTATAATCTAACACACCGCTATTGACTGCTTCTAAAACAGCACAACCCGGTTCGTTGATATGCTTGCAATCTTTGAAACGGCACGATTCTGCATAGTCAGAGATTTCAAGTACTTCGGCCAGTGAGTCTGGATTGTCGATAACCAAGCCAAATTCACGCACACCCGGAGTATCAATTAAAACACCCGAACCGTTCATCAATACCATTTCCCGACGGGTCGATGTATGCCGGCCTTTTCCTGTGGACAGGCTTATATCGGAGGTAAGCAACACAGATTTTTCACAGAGTGCATTTACCAGAGAACTTTTCCCGACACCCGAAGAACCGACAAACACAACAGTTTCTCCTTCTGATATGGATTCCCGCAGCCGGAGAATCGTTTGGGGTTGATGAATACTCGTAAAAAATACGGGTATCTGATTGGAGATATGCTTTATTTGTTCTTCAACACTCTGCCTGTCAAAATCTAAATCGGATTTATTAAGTACTAATACAGGCTTGATGTTTTCTTCTAATACCTGAACCATAAAACGTTCTACTCTGCGGACATTGAAATTATCGTCAAGGCTCTGCACAATAAATGCTTTATCGACGTAAGAAGCAATGGCCTGCCTATCGGCAACTGTACCGCTTTTCTTGCGATACAATGTCCGCTCACGAGGTAGCATATCGACAATAATCCCTTTATTCTCATCAAATGGTTGAAAAAGCACCCAATCACCCGTACAGGGTAATTCAGTATCAGATTTCCCATACATCATGTTTCCCGTGAGTTCACACTGAAACAATCCGTTTTCGGAAACGACCTCGTAGCAGGTACGGTGTACTATGGATATACGTCCATGAGGAAGAGTGCTGTAGAGTGATTCTTGTTTTAGTTGGCTTAGTTTATCATTCCAGCCATACCAGTTTAAATTAACGTCGAATTTGTGAATTGTTTGATTTTCGTTATTCATGATCTTAATGTATACAGCGCACACGTCACAAAGCACCACGATGCTTTTAGCACCCTTGTACGCAAGTTAAAAATTGAAATTATAAAGACATAAAGAGTACTCCCGGAAGGAATCATCCGAGAGCAAACGAAAGGACAATCTGTATCAGAAACACAGATTGTTTACTAAACCAAATCCGATTTATTATTTCTTGTCATGCGACAAAGATAGACTATTTTTATTTAATGGCAAAACGAGCCGTCATTTCATACCGTAGCTTGATAACCCGGTACTGCTCGGTAGCTGCCGTACCCATGCTTACATTGCTCTGCGCCTCGAAAGGAAGATAACGGCTTATGTTATTATCGGCAGGTTCGATGATACGAATCACTTCACCCAACTGCTGCCCCATCGCTTCCACCAGATAAGATGCTTTCTCACGGGCAGCCTTCAGTGCTTCAATCTTACCTTGTTTCCGATACATTGGCAAATCCTTATGTTTGAGTTCTCCGATGCGCATGGACTCAATTCCCCACGTATTGACCGAACGAATAATAGAATTAATCTGCTCAAAATCCGTAAGCCGGATATCCAATTGCTTACCTATCAGAAACTCTTTTCCTCTCTGACGCCAATAATCTCCTATTTCCTGTGTGCGGATAGCATCATCCGTTATTCCGATTTTGCGCAAACTTTTACGCAAATCTTTCTCTATCATTGCCAATGGCACTTTCGTCCGGAAATCTTCTTCTCTTTTTGATTTACCGGTGTACTCTTCTTCCCAATACTCCTTAATCTGAACCAGAAAATGAATCTCATCCGGAACGACTTCTATTTCAGAAGAACCGGTCACTTCAACGTATCGTCCATCACTTTCCTGTGCATTCACAACGATACTCCAAGTAAACAAAACAAAAACTAATAAACATACCTTTTTCATATCTTCGATTATTATATTATATCTCGCATTATCCATTAAGACTTATAAAAAGAATCTTATCTAATTGATTACAACTAATCCAATAAATTCCAAATTTCGGCATTTGATTTCTCTGCCAACTTCTTTATATCAACCAAATGCTCTTTAAATTTATTTTCATCTATCGGAAAAATAATAGTTCGAAAAGTTTCACTCCCATTATCACAATCATATCCTATAATTGCTGATAAATCATCATATTCTTCCATACGTTTCACGCTAAGAACAAAATCATACCTCTGCAAACATTCTTCAATAAGTCCGTTGTTCTGATACAGTCCCACTGTAGGAAAACCTAAAATACCACTTTTAATCTCTTTAATAGAATAATGCTCACTTCTACAATATTCCTGGCATGGAATCATAGTAAAACCTATCATAAGCAGTGGCAATGCTGCTAATCCGAAAAAAGTATCCCACAATCTTCCAACAATATAAAAAATAACCATCATTAAAGAACCAAAAACATGTACTCCTAAATACCTTTTCACCCACTTTCGAAAGCGCATTCCCATAGGTAACAAGAAAAATGAAATTATAGCGGACAAATATGTCACCCACACAATTATATAGCCTAAATGCCATCGTAGATGATTATCATAAGGAATAAACAATAGTAGAAAAAAACAAAAGAACATTCCTATCAGATGCATGACAAACAAATATTTTCCCAATTGCATTTTCATATGCTTTCCATGTTTTACAATCATATTGTCTTGAATTACAAAACTATAAAAAAAATTACATATAATATTATTTTTTCTCTTTATTCATTTACTCAAATGATATTTGATTGTAAAATACAAGATATGATATACTATCATAAAGATTTTATTTATATTATTTTCATACTACAAATTAATAATATAACTTTGTATCTGTGACTATAATTAATACATACTATGATAACACATCTAATAAATGTCAGTTTTGGAATATTTGCTTTCTTACCTGAAGGATGGCTGTTCATGATACTCATTATGTTACTTGAATCATTTATTCTATCCAAGTTATTATGTCACAAAAAAATCGATAAGCAAATATACATTTCTATATTTGGAAGCAACATCATCAGTGGTGCAGTAGGAATCATTACTACGCTGGCACTTAACGGTGGATGGATTCTAGTTGTTTGGTTTCCGTGGGTAAGTAGCCATGAAATAAATATTTCCGAACCAGGAAATCTATTGATATTCGTATTATTCTATCTTGTAGCTTTTATTTTAACTCTCATCCTTGAATCATTTACCAATTGGCTATTTCTAAAAAGGAAATATAAAACTAGGCAAATATTAATCAACACATTGATAGCTAATATTATCAGTTATTTAATAGGAACATTCATACTATATTCATATAGTTTCGGCCTACTTCCCTCTTAATGATTCAATCAAATATTTCATACGTATAAAAATTATATCGTCATTCTTCACTTTAGATTTCAGTGATACTTTTTTGGCAGGAATGTGTATTACATCCTGCTCCAATATACGCTTCAAACAAGTACTGGAAAGAGAGAAATATCTTTTCATTAATGATGACAGTTTCAGATTCAAGTCGAAATCACATTTGATTCGGATACTTATTATTTCATCGGTCATATGAATGATACTTTCCGGGGAGATGTTACTTATCACTTCATAGTCAACGCTGTCATAGTCTAATTGAAGATTGTTTTTACTTGCCATTCCGGCAGAGAAAGCATACTGCCAGGCTACATTCCTGTCGTTCATGGAAAAGCTGTGAAACAGTTTCTTATCAATCAGGTCGGGTTTAGTGCGGGATAACAGAGTCATATTACAAGTGTTATCACATTTCACACATCTATAAATGAGCCAGACATCAATGTTTTTCTTTTGTGCATTCATCCTGAACTTATCACTGCAATAAAAGCGGTCACTATCACAGTGGCTGCATTTCTTAATTAACAAGGGGCTATTCTTCACCCTTATCTCCCATGTAAATGTTGTTTCCATAACTATACAAAAGCTATTATTTTTCTTTGTGAATCAATTATTTTCTTCGCAAAGTTGGAGATTAGCTATTTGTATAATTCACAAGATGTCACAAGATGCTATGAAATTTATCCGTCCAGTTCGTCCATCATCTTTAATATTTTATCCTTCAGCTTATCAAGAAATTGTGTCCGGCTCTTCTTCCGGTTTCTGATTTCCAGAAATATACGATAAAAATCTCCTATCTCAATATTGAATAGTACTTCGCAGCAGAAAGCAATATCTTTCAAACTTGTATTTCCATTATTGAAGCATTTACCTGCGTATAAGGCATAGATGAATTCTACTAATCCTACTTTGCTGTCTGTCCACTGCAATAGTCGGCTGTCTATCATGGAAGTGAATTTCAAATGGAGTTCTTCGGATAATCGTTCTATTTCAGCAGACAGATATTCCGCCAAACGATTATTGGCTATGATTTCAGCCACACTAGAATCATGCAAGGTGGTAAAAAAGGAATCTCTATCCAGTAGCCCGCAACGGATGTCCGAAAGAATGTCATAGTTACTTCTGATAAAATACAGCTCGTCAAGTTCTGTCCTGCCCGTATGGTAGTAATCATAGAAGGGGTTATCTAGAAAATATCTTTTCAGATTCTCCTGCTCCGACTTCAGATATTTGTATTGTGAGGACGGAGTTTCGCCGATACGGTTCTTTTCAATCTGATATAAGCGGACATAAAACATCAATAACCCGAAAATTTGCGGTTTCCAGATTTTAAAGAAAAGAATCTCTTCTGCTGAATTTGAGAATTGATATTCGACAACGGCTGACTTCAACAGAATAAGTGAGGTCTGCATAACATCAATAATCTGTTTTATCTTATCAATCAGGGCAATCGGCTGGCGTTCAATCCTTTCAATCTCTTTTTCTATGTTTAGCTTACAATTTCTTACGAAATTGGTTCTTCGTCAAATTTGGTGGTACTTCTTCTATTGTGAATAAATAATCTTCGCTCTCAGTAGTTTAATTCCTGCCCTATTGTACATCTGTCTTTTTACCGCTTTAATTTTATTCACTGTCCCCTCCAGTAATCCGTTACTGAAGGGGATATCAATAGCTGCCTGTACTGCCTCCCAGTCTTTTTCAATACCATATGCAAAGTTCGTTAGTGGCATATTCCGTGTTGCCTTCGCTTTTTCAATCCACTTTCTAATATCCTTATCATAAGTGTTCCCATTAATCATGTCTCTGAAATTTTGACACACGCTTAAGAGTTCTTTTATCTGTGGTGAGGACTTATACAGTTCCGCTAGTTTAGGATTATCCGATTCTCCCTTTAGAATGTATTTGCGTATCTGATTCTGTGAAACTCTCTGTATTTTACTTCCGTTTTCAATGCTCTCATTATGCTCCTTGATTTCCTTCCTCTTTTGTTGATACCTTTTTCGCAAGCTGGATGTTATCCTTCCAATAAGTGCGCCACTGATTTTACTCCCCATTTTTTGCGCCAATATTTTTCGAGTAATACAGCCCGCACTAATGATTGTAGCCAGTTCGGATACATATTTAAGAGCTGTCTTCTGTTGCTCATTCAAGTATGCCCCTATTCTTCTGTTGTGAATGATCTTATAAATGTAGCGACTTTTCTTACCCAAATGTGTGGCTGTCTGCTCAATGGTCATCCCCTGCATTTTTAAGTTCAAGCTTTCCCTGTATATCTTTAATTTTTCTCTGTGTCGGACATCTCCCATGTTAAATATGTCCTGAAGAATTAACGAAGAAGCCGTGTCTCTGTCAGGATATTCGTATTTGAGCTTTTTCTTGGTCTGACGAATCATTTTCTCTATTTCCGGTATCATCGTGTCCGTCATATTCTTGATTAGATGGAACCGGTCGCAGATTTGTGTAACACCAGGGATTATTCTGTTTATAGCTTCTGTGAAACATCTTCCACGGTCTCTCGTTATATATTGTATTTGAGGATTCCGGATGAGCCAGTTATCAAGTGCTTCTCCGTTTCTATCCTCTAACAAAGCAATAGGTATGTGTGTCATCTGGTCTACGACCACACTCATATAATCCTTACCTTTTTTATAGGCAAAATCATCAATACCTACATAAATACTTTTATTATGCATAGGATTATGTTGTCCGCACTGTTGTAGGATGCGTAAGCAGGAAGAACTACTGGCCGTTATATGGAACAGTTGTAAAAGAGAAGAGGCCTTTCGGGAAGTAAGTTCCAAGCTTATCGATCTGATGCGTTCCTCAACAAGATAGCTCCGTCTACCATACCGACGAGCCAGAAAAGACAACGGTTCGCAGAATATTTTTTGTGGACAAGAAACATTATCACAATAATATTTGCCAACCTTTATGACTAACTCCAAAGTATGACCGTAAACTTCAAGATCCTGAATATGACGGGAGTAGTAACTGTGCAATCGGTGACTGAAATGTCCGCAATAAGGACAGGAAGCCCCCTTGCCAGCCGTATGTAGAAAGACCGTCAATGAGCTAACAGCTTCAGAGATACCATCTTGTTGCAGATTATCGTAGCCAAGACTGAATCTGAAATCATGGAATAATCCCCTATTTGTAGGAGTATTTTCTTTTTTTGATGTATATTTGTACGTTGTAGATATGACTTGTTGCATTGTAACTCTTAATGATGTGGTGTCTTTAAAGTTACTAAAAAGCAAACATATCTACAACTTTTAATAGGATTAAGAAAGAAGAAGACCGGTGAAATAAAAAAGAGATTACCACCAAATTTGACGAAGAACCACGAAATTTTCCATTTGTTCTCATATTGCATCAGTTTTGAAAAACGATGCAGTGAATAATAAAAATGATAAAATGAAAAACCTGTTCAAGTATAGAACTACTCAAACGAAAGAAATTAGCCTGTGGTTTATGAGGCTAATATTAAGCTATAACAAATTTAAGAATTGTGCCCAAAATCATTGCTTTTAGAATTCAGATGCAAATATAATTGTTTTTTTAGGATGACATGAAGTTTATATGAATTTTTGAAATAAACTCACCAGAAGTATAGAAAAATAGTATCTTTGCCTCCGACTTTTCACAGATACTGTGAGAAAGTAATTCTTTTAATTATATAAATAAAAAAGACTATGATCAGATTAAATGTTTTTGTTCGTGTAAACGAATCCAACTGTGAAGAAGCGATAAAAGCGGCAAAAGAACTGACTGCCTGTTCTTTAAAAGAAGAAGGATGCATTGCTTATGATACTTTCGAAAGCAGCACGCGTCCTGACGTTTTCATGATTTGCGAAACTTGGCAGAATGCCGAAGTATTGGCAGCACACGAAAAATCTCCTCATTTCGCTCAATATGTAGGTATCATTCAGAAATTGGCTGAAATGAAATTGGAAAAATTTGAATTCTAAATGAATTACGAGGCTGTTCTCGAACAGCCTCGCTAAATCCGCTATTCCTTATCTTTCCGAGTAGAATTAGTCGAGCTTCTTATGGATAAATGTTCCTTCAATCCAATAAGTTGCGTGATTCGATTCAAATTTCAACAAGACATAGCCGGGATCAGTGGGACCACCGGGAAAATGATCGATAAACCAGTCCTGCCAAAGTTCCTGCTTCATCTTTTCGTCAGTTACAACTTCCACTTTCCCCATTAACGCCACGCTGTCTCCTTTATCCTGAAAGCATAATCCTGCTTTCGGATTCGATAAGAAATCAATTGTTTTTAGTGAATCTACTCCGGTAGACATCCAGATCGTGGAAATTCCTTCTGCCAGGATTTTGCTCATCGGCACAGGACGAGGATAACCTTCTTTATTCACAGAAGCAAGGGTAACTACTTCACATCTCTGCAACAATTCTGTTGCTTTCTCTTTCATTGTTTTTGTGGTCATAAGCTGATTGTTTTTTATTAACCTTGCAAAGGTAACGGCATATCCTCCCACTCTATTGTAAAAAAGCGACTTTTACCTATCTATCTTTGTGGTTCGATATAAGTAAGTGTAGTTTCTTCCGGAACGGTAAGGGAAAGAAAAGACGCAGGAGTGTTGCCGGACATTGACTTAATCTCTTTTGAGAAATGCGCTAAATCATAGTATCCTGCATCAACTGCCGTAGTCAACAGATTGGCTGATGTCGTGGTTCTCAACAATTCTACAGCATTCTTAAATTTGACAATACGGCTGTATTCTTTAGGAGTAAATCCGGTATAATGCTTGAACTTTCTCTCAAAATGACGCTGACATAAACAGACGTCATCCATCAAACTGCGAACTGAACGTTTTCCTTCGGAATGATTAATCATGTTCACTGCCATAGCGACGTGAGAATCGGCAGGCTGATAATGGCGCGCCAAATATGCCAGCAAATACTCCTCCACTACCCGTATTCGATCTGCAACATGCTTCTGCTCACCCAATCTTTCAATAAAAGTGTCATCAAAAACAGCCTTCATCTCATTAGTACTGACTCTGCTATTCACAAATTCGTGTAGAGGCAGGTTTGTAAAGCAAGACAGCCCACAAGGTAAAAAACGAACACCAAACATGTGAATCGATTCTGTATAAGTGACGAGTTCCGAATATTTTGTCATAGGTCCTACAAAATAGGAACGATAGGGCTGCATCATCAGACTTCCTTCTTCAACAGCATTAGCCACCTCTCCCAGCGTAAATATAAAATCGGTACAACCATCCGGCAGAATATGGATGCGCATACCATAATCCGGATTGCCCTTAAACTCCCAATAGTTATCAATGTAGGGAACAAGTAAATGAGAAGGCTGATATTCTGTATACATGGATCTATTTTGTACGCAAATATAGCGAAAATAAATTCTAATCAACGATGCGTCCGTTTGCCTTTGCCTTTTGAAGCCATTCAGGGACAATCTCTTCGAGAAATTTATCTTTGCCCGCCTTTTCGGCGGCCATATCCAAACCAATATACTGCTGTGCCTTTTCTTTCGTTGTGATATCCGGAAGCGGAACATCACCTGTATATCCGTGCGATACCAGGATTTTGTTGATAGCCATACGGGCTTGGAATGTTTTGTTTAATCCATGACCTAAAATACGCATTATTTCCTGCGGAGCATGAAAAGAACCACCATGCGATGCCACGCCGAAATCCCATCTCCATTGTGCTTGTCGGATCAACTGCAAGACTTCTTTCATCTCGTTTTCAGTAGCTCCTTTATCCCAGGCAAATTTAGCCTCGATGTGTGCTTTCGCCAAATCTTTTTCTAAAAGGACACGCAATTCATTTGCCTTTCGCTGACGTTCGTATACATTATTACAAAGTGTCTCCTTGTTATCACGATGACAAGTCTGACAAGTACGCTCAGTCACAGCCAACGGATTCTGGATATGGTGATCGCTGTATTTTATTCCTCCTTCATCATTATAAGGCATGTGACAGTCGGCACATGACACACCGCGTTGACCGTGAATACCCATTTGGAAAAGCTCATAATCTGGATGCTGTGCTTTCAATATAGGGGCACGACTCAATTTATGAACATAATCAGTAAATCCGATTTCATCATAGTACTTTTCCAAGTCTTCAACCGTGAAACCTTTATCCCAGGGAAAAGTGGGATATTTTATATCGCCTTTGAAGTAATATTCCGAATGACACTGGGCGCACACCAATGAGCGCATCTCTTGTGGGCTAGCCTGTGTGATGTCTCTGCCCTGACGTTGGAAAGCTTCGACAAGCGACGGGCGACTAATATGCAAATCCATATTCTTAGGTTCATGGCAATCGGCGCACCCGACGGGATTTACAATTTCAGTTCCCCATGTAGCCCACTTATTATTATAAAAGGAATCCACCCCGATAGCTGCTACCATACGGGGAACATCGGGACTTTTACACATCCAGCAACTGGCAGGTTGAGGCCCGTCACCAGCATGCATGGGAGCACCGGTACGAAGTGAATGTCTTAAATCATCCAAAGCATACATATGTCCGCGTGGTGAAGAATAATCTTTAGAAAATGCATACCCAGCCCATAAAATGACCATTTCGGGGCGTTGCGCCAACACATCAATGGATATTCTTCCATTCATATCGCCATGCGAATCGGTCGATGTAGTGTCTCCCCATGTCTTATATTCACGCTGATAATTATCGGAGAACAGAGAACTGCGTGCTTCTATCCCGGTTATCTCTATCTTTTTGCGATAAACTGCATTTACGACTTCCGGTCTGCGTTCCGTCAGGAATGAAATAACGACCCCCAACGCAAAGACAATAGCCATTGCAAAACCAAACAGTAACCATCCCTGCCAAGGTTTCAGTATCTCTTTCATTCCTTCTTTTTTTAGATGCTTTTTGTTTTTTGTATTAAATTGTACTTGCCAAAGATAAGACAACGGAAAAGCAACTGCCTTTTCCCACTTCGGAATCTACTTCTATACGACCCGCCAACCGTTCGATAATCACCTTAGAAATGGAAAGTCCCAAACCACTCCCCTGTTCAAATTCATCCGTCTTATAGAAACGGTCAAAAATCATCATGAGTTCTTTATCGTCAATTCCTTTGCCGGTATCTTTCACGTAGACACAAACTTCCCGGTGTTCCTTGTCTATTTTACCTCCCAAAGTAATTGTTCCTTCTTTGGTAAACTTGTTTGCATTGTTCAGGAAATTGGAGATGACCTGCGTAAAACGCAAACTGTCAATATTGGCCGGTAAGGAAACAGTTTCGTCCAATTCGAGAAGAAAGTTCAATGAGGGTTGAATCAATGTTTGATAGGTCATATAAATCTCCTTCACTATTTTCGTGATGTCGCACTCCTTTATATCAAAGGATAAGTTGCCCGAATCCAAACGGGATATTTCCAACACATCATTCACCAGTTTTAAAAGCAGTTCATTATTGGTATTGATGATTTCGAGCATGGTTGCCTTTTCTTCCGGCTCTATTTCATCAGCTCCTTCGGCTATCAGCAGATTGGTGAAGCCTACAATAGCATTGAGCGGCGTACGAATTTCATGGCTCATGTTATTCAGGAACGATTGTTTCAGTTCGGCTTTTTCCGCTATCTATTTCGCAAGGATCAACTGGTGTTCATGCTCCACCAGTTTCTGAATATTCTGCATGGTACCGGCCAGCATTATCTCTCCCCTGGCATCTTTCAAACTGCTACATCGTAGTTCGTACCATTCATAATCTGCGCCCTCTTTTCCAAAACAGAAACGTATCCGCTGTATTTGCATGCCGGGAGATTGATGCAAGGTTTCGTAGAATGAACTAAGTAACTGTACATCATCAGGATGAGTATATTGTATCATATCCTCTTTGGTGAACCTCCGTTGTTCCAGTCCGACCAACTGTGTATAATTGTCGTCAAACTCCAGAATACTTTCCTGAATATTCCAAAGAGAGATTTTACCTCCATCTACAGAAAGGCTCAATCGCTTGTGAACTTCTTCCAGTATTTGAAGATTCTTACGTTCTATCAACGAACGCCGATGGGTACGTAACAAGCTGATGGTTACGAGGATAAAAGAAATCACAAAGAGTCCGCCCAGTATATAAAGCTCTTTCCGGTAGCGGTCATAAAACGGATAATTGATGATACGGACATCATTCGGAACGTTGCCGATATCACCTGCATATTCTGAAAAATAAATCCAATCCAGTACATATTCTTTTTCCAAATCTCTTATTTTAGGCATTCCTATCTTCTCTTTCTTCAAAAGACGCATAGCAAGATCTGCGGCTGCCTTTGCAGAAATACCTTCTGTTGCCATATAACCACCTACAATCTTGGCGTCTTCGCCAAATCCCTCACGGATACAACTGAAAGAAGGAACATTTAAGGCAGTCACTATCGGAATGGCCATCATATCTAATTTATCCAATAAGAACGCCTGATGACTTTCCTGTTCTCTTTTTGCTTGCTCCAACATAACCAGCAGGGAAGCTCCTCTTATATAGCGAAAAGGACAAAGAGTTATGGTCAAACCACTCTTTTTCACATGATCATTTACCAAGCCGGGCTTCAGATTGAAGTATTCAATCATTTCCGTTAAATGCTTATAATCACACTCCTGTACGAATGCTTTTTGATAGCCCAGCAGTCTTACATCTTTCCTGTCAACTACCTTGGATAGTTTATCAAAAGATTGATGTCCGAGATAAGTAAGGTCTATGTTATAAATGATCTCCATTTTATTATGGGGATACAATGTTTTTATAAAGTCTATGTTATGTTTCAGATCGGGACTGTCACGCAATATATACACTTTCTTCAAATCGTATTCTCCTGCCAGTTCTTCATTAGGAAAACGTACATTACAAGCTACCACGGGAATGGAAGACAATAAACGGTGGCGAGTAGATAGAAAAGAATAGGTTGCCTGGTCACCCATCATCAGAATAAGGTCTGTAGATTTACTTTCAAGCAGTTCGAGATACTTCCGTGCATGTTCTATTTCTTCTTTCTCATTCAGTTTAGAACAATCGAGATAGAATTTATCAAATATGGCTTCTATTCCTTGTTGACGGAATTCTTTAGACAAGAGTTTTTCGAGTTTTGTATTATCGATATCATTTTTAGACATGGAATAAATAAGGGAAATGCGTTTGGGTGTCAGCTTGTTAGTGACAAGCCAATGTTTGTAATTTAGTCCACCTATAAAAACAAACAGGAAGAGAATGAATATTAAAACGTATTTAGACTTAAAGTATGTTTTGTCCATGCTTTTTGTTTATGTGCAGCAAAAATAGTGTAAAATCTTTAAAAGAAGAAGATTTTATTGAAAATGTTTCTCTCAAAGACCGTTTAAACTCATTTTTTTATAAAAAGTCTCTATTTGCCAATCCTGTTACTATATTTTCTCCAACCTCATTTTTTATGTTATATTTGTATCCGAAAAAACAATGGAAGCGATGAAAAACTTTGCAGCTATCGACTTTGAAACAGCCAACGGCAAACGTACCAGCGTATGCAGTGTTGGCGTCGTCATCGTAAGAGACGGTAAGATTGTGAATAAGATCTACCGTCTGATTCGCCCTGCTCCTAATTATTATACGCAATGGACAACAGCTATTCACGGATTGACTTATGACGATACGATAGAAGCAGAGGATTTCCCCGATGTATGGGCTGAAATAAAACCGTTAATAGACGGATTGCCGCTTGTTGCTCACAACAGTCCTTTTGATGAAGGGTGTCTCCGGGCGGTTCACGAATTATATGAAATGACTTATCCTGATTATAAATTTTATTGTACTTGCCGTACTTCGAGGAAAGTCTTTGGAAAAGATTTACCCAATCATCAGTTACATACGGTAGCAGAACGATGCGGATATCATTTAGAGAATCATCACCACGCATTGGCAGATGCCGAAGCTTGCGCACAAATAGCTTTGCTTATCATTCCCGAACCGAAAAAAGCAAGAAAAGCAAAGAAAGCCGATAAAGATACGCATGTTGGAGATTTATTCGCTTCACTTATTCCTCAACCGGTGAAAAAAAACAAATAAAAAACACTACAACTATTATTTCAATCAATAATAGCCGTAGTGTTTGATAATAAAGTGCTAACTATGTACTTCGATTAGAGAATAGATTTTGCAATACCCATTTCCAAGCCGCGAAGTTCTGCCAATCCGCGAAGACGGCCCAGGCAAGAATATCCCGGATTCGTTTTCTTTTTCAAGTCATCAATCATTTGATGTCCGTGGTCGGGACGCATAGCGATAGAGCATTTACGACGCTGTTGTAGAAGAATAAGGCTCTTCATTACGTTGTACATGTCTACATTTCCTTCCAAGTGATTAGCTTCGTAGAAGTTTCCTTCCTCGTCACGTTGTGTACTGCGCAAGTGTACGAAGTTCACACGGTCGCCAAAACGTTCCATCATACCTGCAAGATCATTGTCGGCACGCACACCGAAAGAGCCTGTACACAAGCAGAGGCCATTAGATTCGTTAGGTACGGCTTCAATCAATTTCTTGAAATCCTCTTCCGTACTCAAAATACGAGGCAAACCTAAGATGGTATAAGGAGGATCATCCGGATGAATCACCAGTTTCACTCCTACTTCATCGGCAACAGGAGCAATTTCTTTTAAGAAAAAAATCAGGTTGGAACGAAGTTTCTCTGCATCAATATCGTCATAACGATCTAATGCTTGCTGAAATTGTTCTACCGTGAAACTTTCTTCCGAACCCGGAAGTCCGGCAATCATATTACGAACCAACAATTTCTTGTCGTCTTCGCTCATCTGTTCAAAACGAGCTTTCGCTTTAGCTATTTCTTCCGGAGTATAGTCTTTTTCAGCATTCGGACGTTTCAAGATGAAAAGATCGAAAGCTACAAAAGCTGCTTTTTCAAAGCGGAGTGCTTTAGAGCCGTCCGGCATTGTATAGGCAAGATCTGTGCGGGTCCAGTCCAATACAGGCATGAAGTTATAAGTAACTACCATCACGCCACACTTCGCCAGATTACGGATACTTTCCTTATAGTTTTCGATGTATTTCATAAAGTCGCCCGTCTGTGTTTTGATATGCTCGTGTACAGGTACACTTTCTACCACAGACCATGTCAGACCCACTTCTTCAATCATTTGCTTACGCTTCATGATCTCTTCTACTGTCCACACTTCACCATTTGGAATGTGATGAAGAGCATTTACTATACCAGTAGCGCCTGCCTGCTTAATATCCCACAAGCTAACCGGGTCATTAGGACCATACCAGCGCCAAGTTTGTTCACATAAATACATATTATTCTTTCCTGATTACAAGTTACTAATTATGATTAAAAACAGAATGATATCATCCCAATATTAGATAGAGAATGCATCAAATCCACCGTCGATAACAGCTACTGTACCTGTTACGAAGTTAGAAGCATCGCTAATCAAATAATGGATTGTTCCATAAAGGTCTTCCGGTTCACCGAAACGGTTGAATGGAGTATGAGCGAGAATGGTCTTTGAACGGTCAGTCAGAGAACCATCCGGATTAGTCAATAATGCACGATTCTGATCGGTCAGGAAGAATCCCGGAGCGATGGCATTTACACGCAGACCGTTACCGAATTTCAAAGCCAGTTCGCCAGCCATATATTTAGTAAAGTTGGCAATAGCTGCTTTTGCCGCACCATAACCTACCACACGGGTCAATGGACGAAGAGCCGATTCAGAGCAGAAGTTTACAATAGAACCTTTCTTCTGTTCTACCATAATTTCAGCAAATACCATTGTAGGCAATACTGTACCGAAAAGGTTTAGATCCACCACTTTCTTGAATGCATCAATCTGCAAATCGAAGAAAGTCTTATCCGGAGCGATAGTTGCACCTGCCATGTTACCTCCGGCAGCGTTCAACAATACATCAATACGGCCATAAGCCTTCATGATTTCTACCTTGTTACCTTCCAGCACTTCCTTATCCATTACATCCGTGTAAAGGAACATAGCTTCATTTCCTTCGGCTTTGATACTGTCTACCAATGCTTTTCCTGCTTCTTCACTTCTGTCGAGCACAACTACTTTTGCACCTTCCTTTGCGAGATACGCAGCAATACCTTTACCTAAAATACCAGCTCCACCGGTGATAACAACTACTTTGCCTTTTACGTTAAATAATTCATTCATGGTTCTTACAAATTTATATGTTTATAATTTATTGTTCAGATAATATTTCAGATTCTCTTTGAGAAGAATATCGATAGGCATCAAATTAACCTTTTCACTGCTCTGTTTGAACAACAGATGATTACACAATGATTTAATACCATCATATCCCTGACGCTCCGGACGCTGCGCAATCAATGCGGTTATGACACCTTCGGAAAGCAACTGTGTATTTCTCCCGATAAGGTCATAACCAACCAGTTTAACAGACTGCATTCCTCTCGCTTTCAGGTAATTCCCTAAAATATAACAAGTTGAATTGAAGATAACAGCCCCATTTATATTTGGATTAGCTTCAAATATTTCATCCAGTTTTATGAAGTTATACACTGAATCATTTATTTTCAGCTCCACTTCATGCAGATTTCCATTGAATCCTGTTTGCGTGAGATAATGGCAGAAACCTTCCCGCCTGTTCTTTCCCTGATTAGAGTCATTCTTCCCACTATGAATAATTCGCGCCATCAATATATCGGAAGACGAAGAAAGCCGGTCCATCAACAATCTGGCAGCAATCACTCCGGCATCATAAGACTCCGTTCCGAAATAAGCCAGTTGATGTTGCCCTCCAATGTTGGAGTCAACATACACATAAGGTATTTCATTCCTGTCAAGTTCCTGCGAAAGCCGGATAACAGAATCCGTAAACAAAGTCGCAATCAATACACCATCTACTTTCTCATTCAGCAGATTACGGATGATATCATCAAAAGTCTTGTTATTATATTGATCGAAAAAGAGTTTGGTAATGGTGATGTTATACGATTCCATTTCCGACGCTGCTTTATCTATGCCTTCCGAAATAGCTTCCCAATACTCTCCCTGAACAAAAGAAGGAGTAATCGCAAGAAGATGATATTGCTTTTTGGAAGCCGCCAATGAACGTGCCATCAGATTGGGCTGGTAATGTACCATCTCCAGAATCGCCTGTACCTTTTTCCTGTTTTCTTCAGATACCCTGCCACGATTATGGATTACACGATCTACCGTGCCAACAGAGACACCTGCCATCTTGGCAATGTCTACAATCCGAATATTTGAAAACTCTTTATCCATCTATTGATAAGTATCTTGTTTTTCATCGGCAAAAGTAAAATGAATTATTGAATTAAGCAATAGTGTGTGCGCACACACATAATACATAATAAAGAATATGCTGCTAATAATCAATAAGTTAACTACAACAGCGAGGAAGTATACATGTTGTTAAACATAAGAAAAAGTAAAGATAGTATAGATAAAAAAGCACTTATCAGATGAGAAACCAGAGGAAAAGTAGCTTTTAATTCTTGAAGGAAGTGAAAATAATGGAGAAGATACACCAATATGTGTTCGTGCACACATCATTCAGATAGTGACTGATAAGGCTAGAAATAAAAGATTAAACGTATATAAAATAAAACAGGTAACCGATTCTATTTAAATCGATTACCCGTTTTGGAGTTCTTATTTCCCCCACTTATCTTTTGCTTTTCCAGCCACTTTATCGGCTTCATCTGCTACTTTATCAGCAATTTCCGCACCGGCTTCTACTGCTTTAAGTCCAAGATCCACTGCTTTTCTTTCAGCATGAGCAGCAGCTATTTCAGCATCACGACCTATGCGATGGATAGCATTATAAATTTCACTTTCTAATTGTTTTGCTTTTGCTGTACGTGAAAGACGATAAGCTACTGCGCCAAGGATTGACCCAATTCCGAGTCCAATCCAGAAATTTCCATGTCTACATTCCATAATCAAGTTCTGTTTTTAGGATTAAAAATAAATTATATAAATATCTATTTAGATTTCGAGAATAAAGAAGCAATCCATAATACAAGGATAGCTCCTACGGTGGAAGTTATCAAACTTCCGATCAGTCCTGAAGCTGCCAGTCCGAAAAGGGCAAACACCCAACCGCCCAGTACACCTCCAAGAATACCAAGTAATAAATTTATAACAAGACCAAAACCTCCGCCGCGCATTATTTTACCTGCGAGGAATCCAGCCACAATACCAATAATGATATACCATATAAAGCCCATATAATCCTCCTTTTTTATTTAACAACAGTAGGTATGAAGAATAGTTCAGTCACTCAAAACTGAATTAACGACAATTTACAATCCTTAGTCTTAGAGCTTTATTCCTATCATATTGAATTAATCACAGCAAATATATATTGAGAAACGGGAAGTTTCCGTACCTTTGCAGCCGATTTTTCAGGAACACTTCAATAGTAAATAGGTATTATGGTACAGAATCAGGAACAACCCGTAGGAAAAATTACATTTTCCATTTTGATTGCATTGAGTCTTTCGCATTGCCTCAACGATCTTTTACAGTCGGTGCTATCAGCATCTTATCCTTTATTTAAAGATGATTTAGGACTTAGTTTCGCGCAAATCGGACTTATCACACTAGTTTATCAACTTTCCGCTTCAGTTTTTCAACCGATTACCGGAATTTTCTTTGATAAGCATCCCGTCGCATGGTCATTGCCTATCGGAATGAGCTTTACACTGATTGGTTTGATAAACTTAGCATTCTCTGATAATCTATACTGGATATTAGCCTCCGTATTCTTAATCGGAATTGGCTCTTCCGTACTGCATCCGGAAGCCTCCCGTATCACGTTCCTTGCCTCCGGCGGAAAACGTGGACTGGCACAATCACTCTTTCAGGTAGGTGGTAACTTCGGAGGTTCATTAGGCCCTTTGCTGGTTGCTCTGTTGGTGGCTCCTTATGGCAGGCAACATCTCATCGTATTTGCATTTGTGGCTTTAGCTGCTATCGGAGTGATGTACCCAATTTGCAAATGGTATAAATCATATCTAAACCGGATGAAAGCACAGACTGTCAGTGTCAGAAAACCTGTTCATCTTCCTTTGCCTATGGATAAGACAGCCCTTTCAATCGCGATATTGCTGATTCTGATTTTCTCCAAATATATTTATATGGCAAGTCTCACCAGCTATTATACTTTCTACCTGATTCATAAATTCAATGTAAGTGTACAAGATTCGCAGCTATATTTATTTATCTTCCTGGTAGCTACTGCTATCGGAACATTAATTGGCGGACCTGTCGGTGACCGTATCGGTCGGAAGTATGTAATTTGGGCTTCTATTTTAGGAGCTGCCCCATTTAGCTTACTAATGCCACATGCCAATCTGCTGTGGACTATTATCCTTAGCTTCTGTGTGGGATTAATGCTTTCTTCCGCTTTTCCTGCCATATTGCTTTATGCACAGGAGTTGCTTCCTACCAAACTTGGATTGATATCCGGTTTGTTCTTTGGATTTGCTTTCGGAGTGGCCGGTGTAGCATCTGCCGTACTTGGCAATTTAGCGGATAAAACGAGCATTGAATATGTATATAACATCTGTGCTTATATGCCACTACTGGGATTAGTCACGTTCTTCTTGCCTAATTTAAAGAAGAAAAAGATTGGATAGAAATCTATATAAATAAAATCGCCCTGCTATAATGATTATAGTGGGGCGATTTATATTGTTTATAATCTGAACTCGTCTTCACATTTTTAGCTTCAATATCTACTTGATTGCCCTTCATAGATACGTTTCACAGAAGTGACATTGGGATATGTTTTATTATATATTTTCGTTACATCTTCTACTAACCAACAATACAGTGGGCCAAGAGCGCGAGTAGCATCATCTTCTGATGGAGTTTTTTCCGGAGAGGTGAAATAAAGCACATGGTCCATATCATTATAATTCACATAAATAAAAGAAGTAAATGTCTTTTCATCCGTTTGCCTTATCTCTCTGGTAAAAGAAGCAGTAATAACGTTAGATATATCATCCTTTGAAGGAATTACAGTAAGCGTACCACTATCTTTTGTATCATAAATAAATTTAATTCCGCCAGTTACATGCATATCCGAGCTTGCAATAACTTGATTTTCTAAATCTACTTTCTCATCACCCTCAAGTCCTTCGACTTTTACACTTACTTTCTTTGTAGTAAACGATTTCGTACCTTTGATTATCTTTATATCAATTTTAGCAGTCAGTCCATTCGCATCTTTCACTACAAGAAATGTTGTTCCCAATTGAACGGGAGCTATCATCACATAACCATATTCTTCCTGAATCTTAGCTTTTGCTATCTCTTCATCACCAGTTTCTACAGTATAAGGAGCTACCCCACCTGTCATTCCTACAGCAGCACCATCAGTTATCTCCATTACTATATCACTAATAGGTTGATCTGGGAAATAAATATCATCTATTTCATAAAGAAAGAAACGTTCATCATCGTTATCACAGGATACTAATCCTAAGCCAATGAACAACAATAAAAATAAAAGTCTAGTTTTCATACTTTAATTTGTTAATTTGTGAGTGTGAGTAATAATTATCCTACAAAAATACTAATATTCACCATACGGTATTCCAATAAGTCACTATATTATTTATTCTAATTATTAACGAAGTCTTCCTTTAGCCTCATGTTCTAAAGTTTTGGGATTACGACGAGTGTCCCAAAGGGCGATAATAAAAACACGATCATTCATAACTGCATACACAAGTTTGCATAGTCTATCAACAGGAATAGAGTGTAATTCCATCTCTTCAAAATCCTCCAGCAAAGGCTCTACTTTTCCAAGAAATGGAAACTCACATAAATTCCGAGTAACATGTACAACTTGTTGTCTGAAAAGGCGAGCCTCTTTCATCGAAAACTGGGTTTCAATATAACAAAGGATGACCTCTAAGTCATCCAATGCCTCGTAATCCCATACTATTTCCATCGTTCCGTACGCTTCAACATCTCATCCTGCGAAGCATATTCTCCTTGTTTATAGCGTACTAAAGCACTTTCTGCACGTTTCTTTATACATTCTATTTCATCTTTGCAGGGAGATTCCGCTTCCTGCTCTTTACGCGCAACACGCGATTTGCGACGCAAAGCTTTTAAGGCTTTTAAAGCTTCAGCCGTCAGATCATCATCAGCAATAATAGCAGCCACCTCTTTAAGAAGTGAAGCCCTAAGTTCCATTGTAGACATATTAATTATCTCCTTTCTTTATAATACAAAGTTACAATAAAACAGTTACATAACCTACGAAACTCTATTCTATTAACATACTTAACAGAAGAAAGAAAACGACCGGTATGCATCGTCACGACGTATACCGGTCTACAAGTTAAGGTCAAAGTCAAAAAATTAAGAGAGCTATTTATATGTTAGGGTTAGCGTTTATTTCTTTCTGGGGAATAGCATACAAATAATAGGTGCTATTTACTGTAAACGGTTTACCGTTCGGGAAGTTAAGGAACCAATGTCCCAGAGGATTTCGTTTTTCAAAGCTACCACCCTCCTGCCAACAATCGACTTCTGTCTTCTGCATTTCATCAGATAAAGCAGTACGTACTACGGAACCCTGTGTACGAAGTACATCTGTAATACCGAATCCCTCTCCCCAAAGTTCGCGGCGACGTTCCATCAGAATCTCATTAAGAACATCTTCCTGCGATTTCCCTGTCACGTCATAATCTCCCACTCCACGGGCATTGCGCAACGTATTCAATGGAATGACAGCCTGATTCAAAGCTACTCCATCACGAACTTTCGCCTCCGCTTCTATCAAATACATTTCAGAAGCACGCATCAAGACCAGATCAGCTGTATCATCTGCACGCATGTGGAATTTCTTATATCCCAGATACCCTTCACGCATCCACTGAAACAAAGGCAGACGAATGTCACCCTCAATAAAGGTATCTTTTAGATGAGGATCGGCCATAAAGCTACTATAAGCTCCGACGTATGTTGCATCCAGATAATAGAAGTTGTAGCTGGCATCCGATTGAGAAGGTATTTGAGGAAATCCCCATATCCATTCTTTATTGGAAATATTATTGAAGCCTTCGTATTCGGCTGTAGTTGTCATCAACGCATATCCTGTACGTGCGGCTTCAGCTGCTTTCGCTGCTTCTTCCCACTGCCCTGTCAACAGATAAGCACGAGCCAAGAGGCCATCCACCACGGCAACATTCGGTTTGAATTTCTGGTTATCACCACTCCTGACATAGTTCTTCAAATAATCCTGTGCCAGGTTTAGATCATCAAAAATACGCTGATAAACCTGTGCCACCGTTGATTTTCCTTTCGGAACTGTCGAACTATTACTCGGTTCGGTATATATAGGAACACATGGAGCATCTTTATCTTTCAGATAAGTGAATTGATAATGCTGCACCAAGTGTAAATAACAGAAAGCACGCAACGCCAATGCCTGTCCCTGCGCCTGCCGGAGCTCCTCCGAATCTCCCTGAATGGAAATGGCAGTATTACAGTTATCAATCGTTTTATATATCAGATACCAAGCAAATTCTGTTCTATTGTTTGAAGGTAACGCTATATCGTTAAACTGATACGAAGAGTTGAAACCGTATTTCGGACGGGAAACAACATCACTTGCCATCATGTCATCCAGACACTGAAGCGCCCGATAACCGATATTGGCATAAGTACTTGAATAATCAAACAGATTATACCAGGCACCATTCACAAGTGCCGCTGCATTTTCGGGCACAGGTACTTTTTCTGAACTTACCGCATCCGTTGGGTCCGTATCCAAAAAACTGCTGCTACAACTCGTTGCCAGGAAAAGTCCGGCAACTGCGGCAAGAATAGATTTAATTTTTATTTTTCTCATAATTTAGTCTGAATTTAGAAAGAAACGTTGATACCTCCGGAGATCGTTCGCATAGCCGGATAACGATAATAAGTGATACCGGTAATTCCCTGTTCAGGGTCTAGTCCCTGATTCCGGTGAATGGTAAACAGATTATCTCCTTGTACATATACCTGCACACTGCTCAATGATAACTTACTAATCCATTGTTTGGGTAAGTTATAGGAAAGAGTCAGGTTTTTCAATCGCATATACGAATTATTCTGCAAGAAACGGGTAGAAGCCGAGTTCCAGTTATTAGTGGTAGTACTCAAAGCGGGAACATCTGTATTACGATTGTCGGGAGTCCATCTTTTTAGAATCTCCGTCGACCAGTCGCGTCCTTCCAGACTTCCATTATGCAGAATCATTGTAATATCACGATTGTAGATATATCCACCTATACTATAAGCAAAGATGGCAGAAAGATCAAATCCTTTCCAGGAAAGAGAGGTATTGAATCCACCATACACTTTCGGGAGAGAAGATTTATTGACGTAATAATAGTCGGCCGAACCGTAATCGTTTGTTGTGACACGTTTTCCGGTCGGATTGTGATTTTCATCTTCTTCATCCATATACCACAACGGGTCTCCGTTTTCCGGATCTACTCCCGCCCACTCTATCATATAGAAATCATAAACAGAACGGCCTACCTGCAACTTGTTCACACCACTTTGCGGCATATCTTTCAAAGGAAGATCCGTCACCTTATTCTTATAATGTGTCAGATTCATACCCAGTTTCCATACCCAACCATTCTGATTGATAATTGTTCCGTTCAACACCATTTCTATACCTGTATTCTTCAAGGCTCCTACATTCTCGTCAATAGAACCATATCCCAGAGAAGGAGCTATCGGACGTGAGTAAAGCAAATCTTTCGAACGACGTGTAAAGAAATCAAACGAACCGGAAAAACGGTTGTTGAACAGGGAGAAGTCGATACCCACGTTAAAGTTGAGGTTCGTTTCCCATTTCAGGTTCGGGGTCGCCATACGGTCGGACACTAACGCATTTTCTCCCAGATTGGAAACAATGGTATAAAGCCCTTTACTCGCATAATACGTACCCAAGTTATCGTTTCCCTGTGCACCATAGCTCATTTTCAGAGTTAGGGCAGACAACCAGTCGGAAGTGCTTGCCATAAACTCTTCCCGGTCGATACGCCAGGAAGTACCCAGCGACCAGAAATTTCCCCAACGGGTTTCGGGCGCAAAGCGTGAAGAACCGTCGCGACGATAAGATGCCGAGAAGAAATATTTATTTTGATAATCATATAACGCTTGAGTCAGATAACCCACCAATGCATAGTCAATACGATATCCCGAACCTCCGGTCAGCTGTGAGCCGACTACCAATTCCGGCATATCAGGCTGCGCCATTTTGGAACGTGATGCTGTCAGTTCATCGTAACGGTAAGAATAGGCTTCCACACCGGCAAGGACATTAAAATGATGTTCACCGATTGTCTTGTCATACGTAGCAATATTGTTCCACGTCCAGGAGAAAGTGCGGGTATTCATCCGGCTGACGCCGCCTCCGTTCTCTTTAGCCGGACCTAACTTCGGATTCGTATAATCCAATGTATTATAATTAATCAAGTCAAAGTTGAAACTTGTCTTGAATTTCAGTCCTTCAATAATCGTAGCTTCCAGAAAAGTACGACCGGAGACTTCATCTTTCATTCGTTCCGATTTATCCAAAGGCAAAGTAGCCGGAAGGTTCCAGTTTGCCATCGAACCGGAAGGACGATAGGAACCAAAGTCATAAATACGATCTCCACTCTCATCCAATTTGTAGCTACCATCCGTATTCATTTCATAAATAGGATAAAATCCCGGCATGGTACGTCCTGCGGTAATCACATTACTGGTTTTGGAATCGGAAGAAACCGGATAATTCTGCATGGAATGTGCGAAACTCAAGTTGACGCCTCCCTTCAACCAGGAAGTCATCTCGCTGGTGATATTGGAACGAAGATTGAAACGCTGGTAACCGGATTCGAGTGCAATACCTTTATCATTCAGGTATCCGGCAGAAAAGAAATACTGATTCGCTTTTCCACCTCCGGAAACACTTAGATTTAACTCTGTGCGAAGTGCCTGTTGCTCCATGGCGTCACTCCAGTCAGAATTCCATAACGGACGGGCACCTGCCACCAGCTTTCCATCTGTACCGACCGGTTGCGCATATTGAGGACCATAGGGGTTCGGGCCACCTCCCATTAATTTCGTTACCAAGTCTTTGGATGCTTGCGTCGCGGCAGTTGCCGGAGTATAATCCGCACTCTTGGCATACTGATTGCGAAGTGCTTCCCAATATAATTCGAAGTATTGGTCGGTACTGACACGATCATAATCGCGTACGGCACGGTTGGAACCTCCTAACGAAGCTTTCACCTTTACTGTTGCTTTGGTATTCTGGTCTCCCTGCTTGGTCGTGATAATAATCACACCGTTTGCACCACGGGAACCATACAAAGCAGCAGAGGCCGCATCTTTCAATACTGTCATCGAAGATATGTCATCCGGATTGATAGAGTTCACACTACCATCGAACGGGACACCGTCCACTACATAAAGCGGAGCGCTGGAAGCGTTGATAGACCCGATACCACGAATACGGATTTCTGCATCCGTACCCGGCTGGCCGCTTGCCGCACTCGCCTGTACTCCGGATACCGTACCCTCCAATACACGTGATATGCTGGAAGTCTGTAACTTTTCAATCTCACCTGCTTTCATCGTCGAAGCTGCTCCGGTAAAACTATACTTTTTAGCGGTAGCATAAGCTACCACCATTACTTCTTCCAGTTCCTTACTTTCCGATTCCAACGTGACGTTAATCACACTCCGGTTATTCACCGGTTGTTCCACCGTTCTCATTCCTACAAAACGGAACACTAAAGTGCCGGTCGCAGGAATCTCAATCGAATACTTTCCATCAATATCGGTAATGGTGCCGGAAGATGCTCCTTTCAATTGTACGGAGACACCAGGCAAAGGTTCTCCTTCAGAAGTCACTGTGCCTGTCACGCGTTTCTCCTGCTGTGCTTCCGCATATACTATATTTCCTGCAAAAAGCAGAAGAGACACGACTAATAAACGTAAATAGATTCTCATAATTTTGTGGCTTAAGATTTATTTGCTTGTTGTAACTAACAGTATATTGAACTTTTTTGTTTAGGAAACGAAACATTTTTTAGAAGATTGCTAGTATAAATCAACGAAAGGTAGTACATTCGTGAAACAAAAAATATCTATACCAACAAAGAACCACATGGGGAAACGGGTTATTCTATATCTTTTTCTGTTATTTTCACTGTCCTTACAGGCACAGACTGAAGAGAAAGTCTCTTTAGGCAACGATAGTACAGAAGTAGATTCCACAGCAACCGCCAAGCCAAGTGCTTTTAAAAGAGCGATCAAGAAGTTTATGAACTTCAGTGATTTTGATACGCTCTATATCAGTCCCAACCGTTATAACTATGCGCTGATGGTTACTCATTTCAGCAACTTTGAGTATTATTCTATCACCAGTGAATTGCCGCAGCCACAGAAACTTAGTTTTTCTCCCAACCCGCACAACAAGATAGGATTGTATTTCGGCTGGCGATGGATTTTCCTGGGATGGTCTGTAGATGTAAACGATATTTTCAAAAAAGGCAACCGAAAGAACAGAGGAACAGAATTCGATCTTAGCCTATACAGTTCCAAACTGGGGGTGGATATCTTCTATCGCCGCACCGGTAATGATTACAAAATACATAAAATCAGAGGATTTTCAGACGATATTCCCTCCAACTATTCCGAAGATTTCAGCGGAATAAAGGTAGATATCAAAGGACTGAATCTATATTATATCTTCAATAACCGTAAATTCTCTTACCCTGCCGCATTTAGTCAGTCCACCAATCAACGACGCAATGCAGGTACATTTATTGCAGGTTTTTCCATTTCAAAGCATCATCTCGACTTCGACTATACAGCACTTCCGGGATTTATCCAGGAGGCGATGAATCCTGCCATGAAAGTCAAGAATATTAAATACACCAATGCCAACATCAGTTTCGGCTACGCCTACAACTGGGTCTTTGCCCGCAACTGTCTGGCATGCCTGTCTCTCACCCCTGCCATTGCCTACAAAGCTTCCGATGTGGACGCAGAAACGAATGAAGCAAAAGCATGGTACGGCAAATTCAATCTGGATTTTCTGGTTCGGGCAGGGATTGTCTACAACACTGGCAAGTATTACGTAGGTACTTCTTTTGTTGGAAAAAACTACAATTATCATCGCAACAATTTCTCTGTCGACAATGGATTCGGTACTCTCCAAATATATGCTGGATTCAACTTCAACACCCGCAAAGAATACAGGAAAAAGAAATAATTCCACAGAAACTAGAAATCATCAACTTGCTTGCTTATCCAAAGAATCTTTGTACATTTGCCACGTTCTAACGAGCAAAAGTAAAAAAATCAATGAAGCAACAACGCCACATACAGACCACACGCACTCTTCTTTCCCGCTTTCGCTACTGGGGAAGAAAGAACTATGCTGCCTTTGCAAGTATGGGACGCGAATTCCAAATCGGTCATCTGCATACCAATGTAGTGGACGTTGCTCTTCGTAAGCAGAATGCTGCACAAACTATCCCTTATCATACATTTATGACACTTCAGGAAATCAAAGACCAAGTGTTGGCGGGTATCGACATATCACCCGACCAAGCTGCTTGGCTAGCCAACATGGCTGACAGCGAGGCGCTTTATGCCGCCGCGCATGAGATTACCGTCGCGCGTGCTTCGCACGAGTTCGACATGTGTTCCATCATCAACGCCAAGTCCGGCCGATGTCCGGAAAACTGCAAATGGTGTGCACAATCCTCCCACTACCAGACTAAAGCCGAGATTTACGATCTCCTTCCCGCTGAAGAATGTCTTCGACAGGCCCAATACAATGAAGCCCAGGACGTCAACCGATTCTCCCTCGTTACCAGCGGACGAAAACCATCTCCCAAACAGATTACTCAACTTTGCGATACAGTCCACTATATGCGTCGACATTCGTCGATTCAACTTTGTGCTTCTCTGGGACTGCTCAATGAAGAAGAATTGCGTTCCCTGCATGAAGCAGGAATCACCCGTTATCACTGTAATCTGGAAACTGCCCCGTCCTATTTTTCCAAACTCTGCTCTACGCATACGCAAGAACAGAAAGTGGCTACTCTCGATGCAGCCCGTCGTGTAGGCATGGATATCTGTTGCGGAGGTATCATCGGCATGGGAGAAACGATGGAACAACGGATTGAATTTGCTTTCACCTTGGCAGAACTGAATGTTCAATCCATACCTATCAACCTGCTTAGTCCGATTCCGGGAACTCCACTGGAAAACGAGCAGCCTCTAAGCGAAGAAGAAATACTTAAAACCATCGCACTCTTTCGTTTTATCAATCCGACCGCTTTTCTGCGTTTTGCCGGAGGACGTTCACAACTTTCTTCCGAAGCGATGCACAAGGCATTATATATCGGAATTAATTCGGCTATCGTAGGCGACCTATTGACAACACTCGGCTCCAAAGTATCGGAAGACAAAAAGATGATTCAGGAAGAAGGCTATCATTTCGCCGATTCCCAATTTGATCGCGAGCACATCTGGCATCCGTACACTTCGACTACCGATCCGCTTCCTGTATATAAAGTGAAACGGGCAGACGGCGCTACCATTACCCTCGAAGACGGACAAACGCTCATTGACGGAATGTCTTCCTGGTGGTGTGCAGTGCATGGATATAATCATCCGGTATTGAATCAGGCGGCAAAAGAACAATTAGATAAAATGTCTCATGTCATGTTCGGGGGACTGACGCATGATCCGGCCATAGAATTGGGGAAATTGTTATTGCCTTTGGTTCCTTCCTCCATGCAGAAAATATTCTATGCAGATTCCGGTTCGGTAGCCGTAGAAGTGGCACTGAAAATGGCTGTACAATATTGGTATGCAGCAGGAAAACCGGAAAAGAACAATTTCGTGACTATCCGTTCCGGCTATCACGGTGATACGTGGAATGCCATGTCTGTATGTGATCCGGTGACGGGTATGCACAGTCTTTTCGGTTCGGCATTGCCTGTACGTTATTTTGTCCCGTCCCCCACTTCCCGGTTCGACGGAGAATGGAATCCGGAAGATATACTACCTTTACAAGAGAGGATTGAAAAACATTCAAAAGAGTTGGCGGCGCTTATCCTGGAACCGGTGGTACAGGGAGCAGGCGGAATGTGGTTTTATCATCCGCAGTACCTGCGTGAAGCCGAAAAGCTTTGCCGGAAGCACGATGTTCTTCTTATCTTCGACGAAATAGCAACAGGATTCGGACGTACCGGCAAACTTTTTGCGTGGGAACACGCCGGAGTAGAACCGGATATAATGTGCATCGGCAAAGCACTGACCGGAGGATATATGACACTTTCTGCTGTATTGACCAGTAACCGGATAGCAGATACCATCTCCAACCATACACCGGGAGCTTTTATGCACGGACCTACATTTATGGGGAATCCACTTGCGTGTGCAGTGGCCTGCGCTTCCGTCCGCCTATTACTCGAATCCGGTTGGCAAGAGAATGTAAAACGAATCGAAACTCAACTGAAAGAAGAACTGGCACCTGCACGGGAATTTCCGGAAGTGGCTGATGTACGAATACTCGGAGCTATCGGAGTCATTGAAATGAAGCGTCCGGTAAATATGGCCTATATGCAACGACGATTTGTGGAAGAAAGAATCTGGGTACGTCCCTTTGGAAAACTGGTATATCTGATGCCGCCTTTCATCATCACTTCGGAACAATTAAGCAAGCTGACTTCCGGGTTACTTAAAGTTATTCAAAAAAGATGACAGACAAGAAGGGTATTACCGGATTTTCACCCAAGAATCTGTTCCTCGGTGAGCAAAAGGGTGTTCCTCGGTGAGGAACGGGCCTTTCCTCACCGAGGAAGGATACCTTGGTCGGTGAGAAACTTTCGGAATAGTTCTTCTGATGATAAACATCTTATAAACAACTGATTACGTTTTCAATCATTCATATATCAAATACTGATTACTTAAAATAATAATTCATGACATTAGAGTATATAAACCAGGAACTCCAGACCTTGAAAGAGAGAAAGAATTACCGTTCTCTCCCACCGCTAATCCACGAGGGCCGAGATGTTCTGCTGAACGGACAACGAATGTTGAACCTATCTTCTAATGATTATCTCGGACTGGCCAATGACATCTCATTGAGGGAGGAATTCTTAAAGACACTCACTCCCGAAACATTCCTGCCTACCTCCTCTTCTTCCCGGTTATTGACCGGTAATTTTAGTGACTATCAGAAGCTGGAACAACAGCTAGCCACCATGTTCGGAACGGAAAGTGCACTCATATTCAATAGTGGTTATCACGCCAATACAGGAATACTTCCTGCCATTTGCAATACTCATACACTGATTCTTGCTGACAAGCTGGTACATGCAAGCCTGATAGACGGAATTAAATTATCATCAGCTAAATGTATCCGGTATCGTCACAATGATATTTCCCAGTTGCAACGACTGATTGCTGAAAATCATAACGCTTATGAGCAGCTTATTATTGTTACCGAAAGTATCTTCAGCATGGATGGCGATGAAGCTGATCTTCCCGCTCTCATTCAACTCAAAAAGAGTTATTCCCATGTTCTTCTTTATGTAGATGAGGCTCATGCTTTTGGTGTACGGGGAGAAAAGGGATTAGGATGTGCTGAAGAACAGGACTGTATCAATGATATAGACTTTCTGGTAGGAACATTTGGAAAAGCCATTGCTTCGGCAGGAGCTTATATCGTCTGCCGACAACTCATTCGGGAATATCTTATCAATAAAATGCGTACGTTTATATTCACCACTGCCCTTCCTCCTATCAATATTCAGTGGACTTCATGGGTGTTAGAACACCTTTCAGCTTTACAACATAAGAGAACTCACCTGCTACAAATCAGTGAAAAGCTAAAGGTAGCCCTTACAGACAAAGGATATAATTGCCCATCGGTGAGCCATATTGTACCTATGATTATAGGAGCCAGTGAAGATACCATATTAAAAGCAGAAGAACTCCAACGCAAAGGATTCTATGCGTTGCCCGTCCGTCCGCCTACCGTACCCGACGGAACTTCACGCATCCGTTTCTCACTGACAGCGGACATCACAGAACATGAAATTGACCAACTCATCAAACTGATAAACGAATGAAGCAGCATTTTATCATAAAGAATAATCAGAAGCATCTATTGCTTTTCTTCGCCGGTTGGGGAATGGACGAAACTCCTTTCCTGACCATTCATCCTGCTAATAAGGACTGGATGATTTGCTATGACTACCGTTCATTAACATTTGATGCCAGTTTATTGGAAACCTATTCCCAGATTACACTCATCGCCTGGTCGATGGGAGTTTGGGCAGCTTCTCAACTCATAAGGCAGTATCCACATCTGCCTGTTTCCCAAAGTATCGCCATCAACGGTACCCTCTATCCCATACACGAAACCAAAGGTATTGCTCCCTCTATTTTCGATGGTACATTCCAAGGATTGAACGAACAAACCTTGCAGAAATTTCAAAGAAGAATGTGTGGTTCAATAGCTGACTATAAAGCTTTTCAAACCGTATCCCCCCAACGTCCGGTTGAAGAACTTAAAGAAGAACTTGCCGCCATACAACAACAATATTTATCATTGCCTCCCTCTGATTTTAAATGGCAAAAAGCTATCATAGGAAAAGGCGACCGCATTTTCCTCCCGGATAACCAATATTTGGCATGGGAAAACCAAGTGGACTCTCTTGAACAAGTGGAAGCGGCACATTACCAACAGGAGCTTTTTAATACAATACTCATGTAGCCGGATACTGATGCATCCATCATTTTAGAATAAAGTAATTATCATACCATCAGTATATCAGCATATTAAATAAAGATTGATTATGAATAAACGACTAATCGCAGAACGTTTTTCAAAAGCTATCACTACCTATCCAAAGGAAGCAAACGTGCAACGGCAAATAGCAGATAAAATGATTCGTCTGCTTGCGAAACATATATCTTCTCCCTGCTCGAAAGTGATTGAATTTGGCTGCGGAACCGGTATTTACTCCCGTATGCTGCTCCAAACCCTCCGCCCGGAAGAGTTATTACTCAATGACCTTTGCCCCGATATGAAATATTGCTGCGAAGACTTATTAGAGAAGAAGCAAGTTTCTTTTCTTCCGGGAGATGCCGAGACAGTCTCTTTCCCCACCGAAAGCACACTGATTACTTCCTGCTCCGCCCTGCAATGGTTCGAGTCACCGGAAAACTTCTTCGAAAGGTGTAATACTCTGCTCGATAATCAGGGTTATTTCGCTTTTAGCACTTTTGGAAAAGAAAACATGAAAGAAATACGCGAACTTACCGGCAACGGACTTCCTTATCGTTCACGGGAAGAGCTTGAAGTAGCTTTGTCACCCCATTTTGACATATTATATTCAGAAGAAGAGCTTATCCCGCTTTCGTTCGAAGACCCGATAAAAGTACTATATCACTTGAAGCAAACCGGAGTCAATGGTTTATCAACGCAATCCTCTCCTGCCGGGAAACAAGAGAACGATTTGTGTTCATCAGACGACAATTCAAAAAATAATTCTAAGAACAATCTTCCCCAACAGCAGTGGACTCGTCGTGACTTGCAACTCTTCTGTGAACGTTACACGCAGGAATTTACTCAGGGCACTTCTGTGTCCTTAACATATCACCCTATTTATATCATCGCAAAAAAGAAAAAAGTATGAAACAGAATGTATATTTCGTAAGCGGCATCGATACGGATGCCGGAAAGAGCTATGCCACCGGCTTTCTAGCTCGTGAATGGAACAAGAACGGGCATCGTACCATCACCCAGAAATTTATTCAAACGGGAAATGTAGGTCATTCCGAAGATATTGACCTACACCGGCAAATCATGGGAATCCCTTTCACCAAAGAAGACCAAGAGGGACTAACCATGCCGGAGATTTTCCCTTATCCCGCCTCTCCGCATCTTGCTTCCCAGCTGGATAACCGTCCCATCGACTTTAATAAAATAAAACGTGCAACCGAAGAATTGAGTGAACGGTATGACTCTGTTTTACTCGAAGGAGCAGGCGGCCTTATGGTTCCTCTGACTACCGAACTCTTGACCATTGACTACATTGCTCAAGAGAAATATCCACTTATCTTTGTTACTTCGGGCAAACTGGGGAGCATCAACCATACCCTGCTTAGTCTCGAAGCAATACAAAAACGCGGCATTATACTAGATACCGTATTATATAATTTATACCCTACCGTAGAAGACAAAACGATTCAGAATGATACAATGGAATTTATCCGGACCTGGCTGAAAAAGTATTTTCCGGAAACGAAGTTTATACTGGTTCCGGAAATAAAAAAGAATCTATAGAAAAGCAATCACCGACTACTTTCACTCGACAACAATCGTACTCTTTTGTGGATTATGGCTATCATAAGTAACTTTCACCGGATACATATAGCCATAATCCTTTATTTTTTAAACAGTAGTCGAATATTTATCCAAAGCCTTTCTCAATGATCTTTCCGAAATTGGTTTAGTCACATAATCGTTACACCCCATCTCTAAGGCCTGTTCCTTATCAGTCCCGAAAGCATAAGCGGTCAAGGCGATGATAGGAATCTCTTTAGAATAAGAGCGGATAATGTGGGTTGCTTCCAGTCCATCCATACGCGGCATTTTTACATCCATCAGGATTAAATCCGGTTGGTACTGCTTATACATTTCGATAGCTTCCACTCCGTCTTTAGCCCAAAGCAATGTATATTCCCTGCCAATCAGATTCTTCAGCAAGATGAAATTGCTCTCTACATCTTCTGCTACCAGAATCTTCTTAATCTGTTGTACACGATTGACAGTATTTCCTTTAGATTCCACCTTTGTCTCTTTGAAGAATTTACCGAGTTCTCCGGTTTCTTCATAAGGAATTGTGAAGTAGAAGGTAGAGCCTTTACCCAGTTCGGAAGTCACCCCGATTTCTCCACCGATCTTTTCGATAATCATTTGACAGATAGAGAGCCCTAATCCTGTCCCTTGCGCAAAAGAGTTCAGTTTGACAAAACGTTCGAAGATACGATCCACCTTTTCCGGTTCTATTCCTATTCCTGTATCTTTCACATACACACGAATAGCTTTATCCATCCGTTCAAAGCCAAATCGAATTTCCCCCTCATAGGTAAACTTACTCGCATTAGTCAGGAAATTCGTTATCACCTGCATGATGCGGTTCTGATCTCCCTCAATGAGCAAATCCTCCTCTTCATTGTCCAAAACAAGAGTTACCCCTTCTTTCACACGTTCTTTATGAACAGCATAAATTGTCCGGCAAACCTCTCCCAGATTCATTGGACGTTTGATATATTCAAGTGTTCCAGCCTCTATCTTCGATAAATCCAGAATATCATTAATCAATTGCAACAAGATATCCGAATTCTGATTGATAATACCCGAATAGAGCTTTTTCTCTTCAGCAGTTTCGGCAGAAGGCAATAATTGGGAGAATCCTACAATAGCATTCAACGGAGTCCGGATCTCATGGCTCATGTTAGCAAGAAAAGCACTTTTCAATCTATCGGATTGCTCCGCTTTAATTCTTGCCTTGATTAGTTCCTGCTCAATATTCTGAAGATTAGTAATATCCCATGAAATGCCAATCAGCAAAGGTTTACGTCCCTCCATCGGTACGAGTGCTTTCAAAGTCTGCACGATACGCGCTTCTCCATTAGCGGACAGATAAGTTTCCTGCATATCAATACGCTTATGAGTCTGGAGTAATTCCAAATCATCCTTACGGAATTTCTCCGCGTCTCCGTGCACCGGAAATATCTCATAATCCGTATGCCCGATAGCTTTAGATGCCGGAATACCCGAATGATCGGCAAATGCCTTATTCCAATATAAATATCTAAGATCATCTTCCGGATCTTTCACAAACAAATAGACCGGAATATTATTTAAAATGCCATCTAATAACAGATTCAGTTCACGGAGTTCATCGCGTTTCTTGATAACATCGGTAATGTCCTGCGTAAAGAACCAGGTGAGTTCCTGATTATTTTCACGAATCAGGAAAGTAGATACCTGATGTACTCTCTCCTTCGTATGCCCGTAAGGTATATAAGCCGCCCGATAAGCCAGACTTCCTTCATGATCGCGTATCACCTGGAGCTTTTGTTCCCATGCCTCCTTGTCGGTCATAGAGACACGCAAATCATATATTTTTTGTGTACCCAACTCCTGCGTTACACCGTATTCTTCTATAAATTGCTTATTTGCATAAACCAGCGTTCCATCTTCTGCCACAGCAAGAATACTGTCACTCACCTTATCGAGCACACTTTTAAAAACTTCCAATTGTCTTTGGGTAGCCACTTGTTCCGTTATATCACGGCACATAATCAGCACGTATTCCTCATCCAGCGGAAAAATACGGTTCTCGTAATAATGGCGTTCACCATTAAAATCCAGTTCGTGATGCGCAGTTGAAACAGTTCCGGTGGTAATAGCATGACGCATATTGGAGTGAATATTCTGATACGCTTCCGGTGGAACCATATCCTGCATGTGCATCCCTCTAAAATCCTTGTTTGATATTCCTACATGGTTGGTTTCTTCATTGGAAACAACTTCAATGCCGACCTCACTCTGATTGAAGACAGTCAGCATATCGGGAAGAGAGTCTAGTATTCTAACAGCATATTTCTCTTTAAAACTGACAGGACGATCGCTATGCTTCTCATCCCTAAGAACAGAAAGTTCTTTTCTAAGCTGCTCGTTTTCTTTTTTAAGTGCTTCTAACTGTTCTAGTAATGCTTCTTTGCTTTGTTCGATGCTCATGATGTAACGGGGTAAATACGTACTTATCTGCCAAAAGTAAATATTTTTTTGAATAAAAGCATGTATTTACCCCGTTTTTTTCAAAGAATTACTCAATTACCATAATCCTGTCGTTCAATCCCACCTTCATGCCATCTTCCACGAATACTTCTTTCACAACTCCATCCGTCACCGAACGTATCTCATTCTCCATTTTCATCGCCACCAATACACAAAGCGGATCACCCCGCTTCACGAGATCTCCCTTCTTTACATACGTCTTCAGGATAACTCCCGGCATCGGTGCCTGTACCACCTGACGCCCTACGGATTCAGCAGCAGTGCGGGCATTATGTATCTTCTCCATTTCTCCCTGCAATTCAATCTGATAAAGCTCCCCTTTATTCATAATCGTATATGAATTATTGGAAGAAGGAGAAATCTGCACTCCATGCGAGTGATGATCGATGATGATCGAATGGATAGAGTCGCCACCCATGTTATAATCGACCTCATATATCTTACCATTGACTGCAATCTTCTTGATTGGTCCGTCCTCCAGAATCTCCACCTTATATTCACTGTCCGGCATATCCTGGAGCTTGGCATAATATGTAGCTAATGTTGTACCCATAACCAATTCCGTTATTTTTTAATTTTTAATTCTCAATTTTCAATTTAATAATTATTAGCAGTCATCTGCAATTTACCGTAATACTTCCAGAGCGATTCGCCTACTACCGGAAGCGTAGTGGCACGGGAAGCCGCTTCTTTCTCCCTCTCGTAGTGTCTCACTGCGGCAGCAATGACAGCCACTGTCGGATCGGTATTCTGACGACGTTTCAGGTCTTCCTTATCAAAACGCGTATCGATAAATGTCGTATCGTATTCACCTTTCAGGAAAGCCGCATTCTTCAATACACGTTGATGGAAAGGAATCGTCGTTTTGATTCCCAGAATCTTATACTCGCGCAGAGCACGTGCCATATTAGAAATGGCCGAAGCACGGGTACGTCCCCAACAACAAAGCTTTGCAATCATCGGGTCATAATGCAAAGAGACTTCAAATCCCGCATAAGCGGCACTGTCAAGACGCAGGTTACGTCCCTCGGGAGCTTCACGAACAGTAATCACACCGGGAGAAGGCATGAAGTTATTCTCCGGATCTTCGGCGTAAATACGACATTCGATCGCTGCTCCGCTAAACTCAATATCATCCTGTTTATAAGGCAACGGATTTCCGGCAGCAACAGTTATCATATCCCGTACCAGATCAACGCCTGTGCATTCCTCCGTCACAGGATGCTCCACCTGCAAACGGGTATTCATCTCAAGAAAGTAGAAATTCTGGTCTTTATCCATCATAAACTCCAATGTCCCGGCACTGTAATAACCTATTTTCTTACAGGCTTCCACAGCTACCTTCAACATCTTCTTTCTCGTCTCCTCTTTCACAAAAGGAGAAGGACTTTCTTCTATCACCTTTTGGTTACGACGCTGAATGGAACATTCACGTTCATACAGATGAACGACATTCCCATACTTGTCTCCCATGATCTGAACTTCGATATGATGCGGATTCTCAATATATTTTTCAATATAAACCGCATCATTGCCAAAGGACGTCCCTGCTTCAGATTGCGACAAACGGAGAGCTGTTTCCACCTCTTCTTCCGTACGTACCAGACGCATACCTTTTCCTCCACCTCCCGCAAGTGCTTTCAGCATAATGGGATAGCCAACTTCATTAGCGACCTTCTTCACTTCATCAATGCCCTGTACGGGTGTTTCGGTTCCGGGCACAATGGGTAATCCTGCTTCCCGCATAATCTTACGGGCCTCCGTCTTGATTCCCATTTTGGAAATAATATCCGCACTAGGTCCGATAAAAATCACTCCTTCTTCTTCGCAACGGCGGGCAAAATCCGCATTCTCCGACAGGAAACCATATCCCGGATGAATAGCGGCTCCGGTCTTTTTGGCAATGGACAATATCAATTCCGGCTTCAGGTAAGAGGTATCTTCCGGCGAATTGGAAATGCAATAGGCTTCTTCCGCATAACGAACGTGCAAAGCCCCGCGATCTACATGGGTATAAACAGCCACTGTCGAGATATTCATCACCCGACAAGTCCGGAAGATGCGCATCGCTATCTCACCCCGATTGGCTACTAATATTTTCTTTATCATAATCTTTGATTCTTTTTAATAAACACTCACCTATCATCTACCTAAAGCGGAATATTCGAATGTTTCCTGGGAGAATTCGATTGCCGTTTGTTGGCAAGCATCTCGAAACTTCGAATCAACCGCAAACGGGTTACCGCCGGATCGATCACTTCATCCACATATCCCAGTTCCGCCGCCCGGTAAGGATTGGCAAACTTTCCGCGATAATCATCCTGAAGTTCTTTCCGTTTCTCTTCGGGTTTCTCGGCTTTATCTATTTCCTTACGGAAAAGGATATTAACAGCTCCATCCGGTCCCATCACCGCGATTTCAGCAGTAGGGAAAGCAAGATTTACATCTCCACGGATATGCTTGGAACTCATCACATCGTAAGCACCACCGTATGCTTTGCGGGTGATAACCGTCACTTTCGGCACCGTAGCCTCGCAATAAGCATAAAGTAGCTTTGCCCCGTTACGGATAATTCCACCATATTCCTGGTCGACTCCCGGAAGGAATCCCGGCACATCTACCAGTGTCAGTAAAGGAATATTAAAAGCATCACAGAAGCGGACAAAACGGGCGGCTTTGATAGACGCATTGATATCCAGTGTGCCAGCAAGCACCAATGGCTGATTAGCCACCACTCCCACTGTTTTTCCATTCAGGCGGATATATCCCGTCACAATATTCGCAGCATATTCTGCCTGAAGCTCGAAGAAACTATTATCATCAGCCACCGCTTCTATCATCTCTTTTATATTATACGGCTGATTTGGATTGGACGGAATCAAATCTGCCAGTTCCGGAGTCAGGCGAGTCGGCGAATCGCTGGTCGCTACAAACGGAGGCTCTTCCATATTATTCCCCGGCAGATAGGAGATCAATTCACGAATATAATTGATGCACTCAATATCGTTCTCCGCAGAAAGATGGGCTACACCGGACTTTGTCATGTGCACGCCTACTCCACCGAGTTCTTCTTTTGTCACTTCTTCCTGTGTCACGCTTCTCACCACATCCGGTCCTGTAATAAACATATAGCCGGAGTTTTTCACCATCAGAATAAAATCGGTCAATGCAGGAGAATAAACGGCACCACCGGCACAAGGTCCCATGATCGCGCTAATCTGTGGAATCACTCCGGATGCCATAGAATTGCGCAGGAATATCTCGGCATATCCGGCCAAAGAACGTACTCCTTCCTGAATTCGTGCGCCTCCCGAGTCATTCAATCCGATGATAGGCGCTCCCATCTGCATAGCCATGTCCATCACCTTGCAAATCTTCTTTGCATGCGTTTCCGAAAGAGCTCCTCCAAACACGGTGAAATCCTGTGCGAATACATAAACCAGGCGCTTGCCAATCATACCATATCCCGTCACAACGCCGTCTCCGGCAAATTTCTGCTTTTCCATACCGAAATCGGTACACCGATGAGTTACCAACTTATCCAGTTCGATAAACGAACCTTTCTCCAATAATAAATCGATGCGTTCACGGGCGGTCAGCTTGCCCACAGAATGTTGTTTTTCAATGCGAGCGTCTCCGCCGCCTTTTTCTGCTTTCCTGTTCAGTTCTTCCAGGTTGCTAATAAGCTCTTTCATAGGCTGTAATTATTAAAGTTGTATGTGTGTGTAAAAATAAACAGTAATAAATGAAATCATTGTCATATTGATTACACAAAGGTACTTTTATATAATGAACGCATCATGCGTGGAAATTGTTAGCATTTATGCCTTAAAACATCTTTATCCATTTATTTAGGAAGCTTTTTTTTTGCAGGTTGCGACAACAAACTTCCATGCTTTTCTGTTTATCGCTTATCATTTTTAATAAAACCTATACCCTAACAAAATGAGAACAATTAAAATCTTATTAGCAGCCGGTTTCCTGCTCGTGTTCGGTACAAGTATTCATGCACAGGTACAACGGAATGAAACCTATCTACCCAAATTTGCCATCAAGACCAATGCTCTCTATTGGGCCACTTCTACGCCCAACTTAGGAATCGAAGTGGGACTGGCAAAGAAACTGACTCTCGACATATCCGGTAACTACAATCCGTGGAAGTTTGGTGACGACCGTCAAATCAAACATTGGCTCGTTCAGCCGGAATTACGCTATTGGCTCTGCGAACGTTTCAACGGAAGTTTCTTCGGTTTACACGGACATTACGGAGAAATGAATGTCAGCAATCTGAATATATTCGGAATGGGACATGACCGTTACGACGGCAATCTGTACGGAGCCGGTATTTCCTACGGATACCAATGGATCATAAGCAAACGATGGAGTATGGAAGCTACCATCGGAGTGGGATACGCCCGTCTGGAATATGATAAGTATGCCCGTGGTGACGGAGGTGAAAAGCTGGGACATAACACCCGTAATTATTTCGGCCCGACCAAAGTCGGTCTTAGCTTCATTTATGTCATCAAATAATCGAAATTTCTAAAACTTACAATGATGAAAAGAAAACTTATTTATCTATTTATAGCTCTTGCAGCCACTATCCTGCCGGCTCATGCACAAAAATTCCTGAACGATGCGCTCACTCTCTCGAACGTATCTTTATGGCAACAAGGTAACTCTCTTTATGTCGGCATGACTTTCGACATGAAGAATCTGACAATAGGTTCCGCCCGAAGTTTAAGCCTTATTCCCCTGCTAACGGACGGACAGCATAATGCACCCTTGCAAGAAATCATCGTCAATGGTAAAAGACGCGAAAAAGCATATATCCGCGGTCTGGCAATCACTAAGCAAGAACCTACCGCCATTATCGTTCCGTATAATAAAAGGGAAACTTTTAATTATACGCAGGTGATTCCTTACAAACCCTGGATGGCTAATGCCAGTTTGCAACTTGTAGAGAATCTATGCGGATGCGGCAATTATCAGGAAATGAATGCACAGGAACTGATTACCAATGATGTATCTACTGAAGCCAAACGTTTAAGTGCCATGTCTCCTATCATTGCCTATATTCAGCCAACCGTAGAAGTGGTCAAAAACCGTAGCGAACAATATGAAGCTCATCTGGATTTTCCGGTCAACAAATCGGTGATCCTTACCGACTTCATGAACAATCATGCTGAATTGGTGAATATCCATGCCATGTTTGACAAAATACAGAATGACCGGAACCTGACTGTGAAAGGTATCAGTATCGAAGGTTTCGCCTCGCCGGAAGGACCTCTTGCCTTCAATGAACAGCTTTCCAAAAAACGTGCGGAAGCTTTGAAGGATTATCTGGTTAAGAACGAAAAAGTGTCTTCCAAACTATATAAAGTGACTTTCGGCGGAGAAAACTGGGATGGATTGGTAAAAGCACTCCAATCTTCTTCGATGAAGGAGAAGGAAACATTCCTGAACATCATCAAAAATACAACTGACGATGCCAAACGTAAACAGGAAATCATGCGTGTAGGCGGCGGAGCTCCTTACCGTAGTATGCTGAAAGAGATTTATCCGGGATTGCGTAAAGTGAACTGCAAGATTGACTATACCGTTGTCAATTTCGATGTTGAACAAGGCCGTATCATTATCCGGGAAAATCCGAAATATCTTAGTCTGAACGAAATGTATCAGGTGGCCAACAGTTATCCGAAAGGCAGCAAGGATTTTGTTAATGTATTTGATATTGCTGTACGCATGTATCCTACTGACGCCGTAGCTAACCTGAACGCAGGAGCCGTCGCATTATCACAAAAGGATTTGAATGCAGCAGTGAAGTTTATGGAGAAAGCCGATCACAATACCGCCGAATTCATAAACAATACCGGAGTCTACAATTTCCTTAACGGAGACATTAACCGTGCCATGGCCACATTCGAGCAAGCAGCAAAGCTAGGTAACGAAGCTGCCCTTGCCAACTTAAAACAATTACAACAAATTTTAAGTGTGAAGATGAAATAAACAGAAAAATCTATTTATTCAACCGACCAAAGTGGGGCATTCGTTTGTTATATCAATAATAAACGACGTTCCACTTTTTAAATCTGATAATTATGACCTTGATCCTTGCTGTTATTCCGGTGTTACTGTTGATTATACTGATGGCATTTTTTAAAATGTCAGGTGATAAAAGTAGTATCATTTCTCTGATTGTGACGATGCTGATTGCTCTTTTCGGCTTCGCTTTCTCGGTAGACAATCTGTTTTACTCCTTTTTATATGGAGCATTAAAAGCTGTCTCTCCTATCTTAATCATTATTTTGATGGCTATTTTCAGTTATAATGTATTGCTGAAAACTGAAAAGATGGAGATTATTAAACAGCAATTCGCTTCTATTTCTACCGATAAAAGTATTCAGGTGTTATTACTGACTTGGGGATTCGGAGGTCTATTGGAAGCTATGGCCGGCTTCGGAACAGCAGTAGCTATTCCGGCGGCAATTCTTATCAGTCTGGGATTCAAGCCTATCTTTTCGGCAACGGTGAGTCTGATTGCCAATAGTGTAGCTACTGCTTTCGGAGCAATCGGAACTCCGGTATTAGTATTGGCCAAAGAAACGAATTTGGATGTATTACATCTTAGTACGAATGTCGTATTGCAATTATCCGTTTTAATGTTCCTGATTCCGCTGGTTCTACTTTTCCTTACTGACTCCAAACTTAAATCGCTCCCGAAAAATATATTCCTGGCTTTATTGGTAGGCGGAGTCTCTTTAGCCAGTCAATATGTGGCAGCAAAATATATGGGTGCTGAATCTCCGGCCATAATCGGCAGTATTCTTTCTATTATCGTAATCGTTGTTTATGGAAAACTTACTGCATCCAAAGAAGAGAAAGCACGAAAAAGTCATCTGAAAACGAAAGATATATTAAATGCATGGAGCATTTATTTACTGATTCTGTTTCTGATTATCCTGACCAGTCCGCTCTTTCCGGGATTGCGTCATACTTTAGAGAACAATTGGATTACGAGAATCAGTCTGCCTATCAATGCGTCCACCGTCAATTATACTATTTCCTGGCTGACTCACGCCGGAGTATTGCTTTTCATCGGTACTTTTATCGGTGGATTGATTCAGGGGGCTAAAGTAAAAGATCTGTTCATCGTTCTTTGGAATACCGTGAAGCAGTTGAAGAAAACATTCATTACGGTTATCTGCCTCGTGGGGTTATCTACTATTATGGATAGTTCCGGAATGATCGCTGTGATTGCCACAGCACTGGCTACGGCTACCGGAAGTTTGTATCCGTTATTTGCTCCGGTTATCGGTTGTCTGGGAACATTTATCACCGGAAGCGATACATCTTCCAACATCCTTTTCGGAAAGTTGCAAGCAAGTGTGGCAGGACAGATTCATGTTAGTCCGGATTGGCTGTCTGCGGCAAATACAGTAGGTGCCACAGGTGGTAAGATTATCTCCCCGCAAAGTATTGCTATTGCTACTTCTGCCGGAAACCAACAGGGAAAAGAAGGTGAAATACTGAAAGCGGCTATTCCGTATGCATTAGTATATGTAGCGATTACCGGAATTATTGTTTATATTTTCAGTTAATTCCCCCAAAATAGAAGAAGATAATAGTACCGTTAACAAAGTGCGATAATGCTTGACAATATTTCCGCTTAGCCATTAGATGGCAAAGCATTCAGCTCATTTTCGTACTGATTTGAACACCAATAAAAACTATAACTCTCTGCCACATTTTTGTCATTTATTCAAGTATTATACGGGGGAAAACAAAAATGTGGCAGTGCTTATAATCAATGACTTGGTTCTAAAAAAGCGTAGAAATAAGAGAAGTTTACAGAAAACGTATATAGAGTTTCTGCTTTTTGGAGAAGATAAAATGCACTTTCTTTTTAATCATTTGAATTTTAGTGTATTGGATGTATCGTTTTATTCTTTTCATCACACTTCGGCCTCAACGCATCTATTTCTTTGTTGTCGGTAAAGATATCTTTTAGATAATCACTGTTTGCTTGCAGTTGAGTAATTTACCGAATGGACAAGTGCTACGTAGCTGTTACACAAGTGCAGATGAGTAGTTACTCAAGTGCAACAGATTAACTTATGCGGATGAATTAGCTAAAAGATAAGGAGAAATTAGTAATAGATGCAATAGAACTTATTATATCTTCTGCATAATATAACTAAAACATCTAGTCGTTCATGATAAGTTGTAAAGGTGGAAAAGTATTAATACTCTATCGCTAGGATATTAATACATGAATTGTCGGGTATATATACCCAACACAATGGACATATATATCCAACACGCTGCGCATATATCCCCTATATATTGGATATATATATCCAATAATCTATATGAAAGCCCCTACATGATGAAAGAGGTGAAGGATGCTCTCTTCTATATTTCATGCTTTGTATCACTGTAGGCCATTGATTCATAGCTATTCAGCTAAAGGTGAAACCTATGAACCTTCTAAATGCTTCTTAATAGTTATATATTCGTTTTCAGAAGTTTAGTGTTGAGTTTATTGCTATAAGTTCTAAATTATACAGATTTTCTTTCTTCTTTTTGATTTATATTCTATCTTTGCAATGCTCTTTATCAAAATCCACAGCAGGGGAACCTGCTGTATCAATGTGGCAGGCTTTTTTATGCTTGTCCCATTCTTCTATATGGCGGTTTCGTACCCCCATGTAGGATGTTAATGCACCTACTGCCTGTTGTGGATGGTGAAGAGCAATGGGACAGGCGGAACCGCTTCTTTTATTTCCTTGAACTACCTTTCTGTTGCGCCCCATTGAACTTAATTTATTCACCATTTAATTAAAATTCTTATGGAAAAGGTTTTAAACAATCAGCAAGTTCGCCCGGGGAGCGCGACACAATTCATGCATGCTATTTTCTCATCAGACGATGAAATGTTGACTTTTTATCTCACGCTCAATCGTTTTATAAATCCAAGTAGTTATCTGGTGGAACGCTCGGATGGAAGACGCCTAGAAGATCTGGCTAACGTACTTCGTAATAATATGGCAGCTTTCGAGGCTGTCCACAATTATAAGAATATTAGTGTGAAAGATGTAGTCAGGGGATTTGGCATGCACATGATGAATACGCAAGTATCCAATGCCAAGCGTCTGCAAAGTGCAGATATAGTGGGTTCCTTCATAGATTGTATTGTGAATACTACGAAAAACACCTGGCAGTTTAAGCAGATGTACTTGGTTAACTATATACATCTTGAGAATGTAAAATATTTGCAGAAACGACTTAATACAGAATCTGATGAAGAAAATAGCAGTAAAGCACTGATATAAACCGATTCTTCTTGGTAGAAAATGTACCAAAAGTTCCTGAAATAAGCAATCACCTTTACTACAGCATTAGCGTAGTGAGGGTGATTTCAACTTATTCTCTCTCACATCTTTCCTTGAAACTATTAAATATAACTACAAATAATTCTTAAATATCTTATCTATTATACTTTTCTGAAGCATCACTTCCATAGTATGTGTTTCTCTATCATATTTATAATATTTCTTATCTTTACGCACATAAATATATCTAACATACTCATAACCTGTAGCACACCATTCCTCAATATCAAATCTGATATCATTATATTCGAAAGGAAGCACTAATCTATTATTTATATCAACAGCTCCATATTTACTATCCTTAGTTACTATTACAACATCTTTAGTTACATAATCCAAACTATCATATTCTGTAGGAAGTAATACTTTACCAGTATAATCAATAACTCCCACTTTTTTATCTTTCACAACATAATGCGCAGAAGGCCCATATTCCCACCATGAAGAAATCGAATCATACTCGCAAGGAATTATCTGCTCACCATCTTTCATCACCACTCCCACCTTATCCTGCATCTTCACTACAAAGCTTTTCCGGCCAATGACAGGATGTATCCTTTCATATTTATCAGGAAGTAAAACATTACCTTTCGCATCCATTATATAGGCCTTGGTGTCACCTGTCAATATATATAAATCATCGAATTGACAATAATAAATATCGTCATTTACAAAGTCAACAACAATTTCATTCTGCCAGTTTATCAATCCATAAGACAAGCCATGAGCAGCAATCAGAAATGGGTCTAATGGTTTGATTTCCGAATATTCAAAAGGAATCACTATATTTAATTGGCCGTCCATACAGCCATATTCATTTTCCAGATTTTGAGCTATATAGACATTTTGAAACGTTCCGTCTTCCAATACTCTTCGATTTGATTCATAAAACGTCAAAAAGCAAGGTTCTGTTTTCTCTTTTGTCTTTGCAGACATAACAGCAATATGACCTTTTTTCTTTAAACTAAAAAGTTCATAATCACTTCCGTAATCAGAAACATAGTCTATTTTATCATACTCCAAAGGAAGTATGAAATGTCCCAAACTATCAATTATTCCCCACTTTCCCTGCTTTTCTACAATTCCCATTTGATATTCCTTAAAAGGAAGAGCTGAATCAAATGTACCCAAAGGAACCACTTCCTGTAATTTTTCATTCAGATATGCAAATTTCCCATCTTTCACAACCAATCCTAAGCCATTAAAACAAACCAAGTCATCACCCTTGGAAGCCATAATAACTTTATCATAACAAAAATTCGTCCTTTGTTTACCTGATTTATCATAAAAAGCCCATTTATCATTCTTGTTGACAAGTACCCAGTTATCATTCCAATTTTTAATCTCTGAATAATTTGGTGAAATCAGCCATTCATTCTTTGCATTGAGACAACCATATTTTCCTTGATATTTTACACATGCCATTCCCTTTCTAAAGTAGTGAGCATCATCATAAATAAAAGGAATGACAGTTGTACCTTCCTTGTCAATATATCCATATTTACCGTCTTTAGCTGCACAAGCTAAGCCATTTTTCGCAAATCCGCCTAATTTATCATAAATAAAAGGGATGGCTATTTCACCATTCATATTAAAACATCCTTTTTTACGATTCGGTTTTTCAGCCAAGACCAAATTCAAGTCACTATCGCCTGAAATTTCCAGTAATTTTCCAAAGCCAAAAATAGTATCTCCTTGATTATTCAGCCAAGTATAACCACGTTCACCACACAAAATAACTCCCCATTCTCCTTCCTGAATATATATGATATCGTTCTCTTCTTGTGCATATCCTATAGAAGATACTAATAAAGAGAATAAAAGTAAAATATAAGTTTTAACTATATGTTTCATGATATCAGAATTACAACCATCATATTATTCTCAAATATAATGGATTTAATTCTGATACACAATAATTCTTCTAGCAAATAATAATTCTATTTCTCATCATCAAATGAGTGGCTCTAGAATCACCTTTATCAACTTTTCATGTTACTTATACCACATGATATACGACTTCATGCGCTTCCGCCAGTTGAGGAACCTCCAGTTTATCTAACATTTTATCTAAAACAGATTCAGGAAGTGCATATTCCCTGCTTTTATTTTGTTGACGCCAAATGTGGTATGGTTGTTCCAGATAGACTATCTTTACTTTTGCACCATAATCAACAAACAAATCAATCAATTGAGTACGCATCTGACGAGTTATGTTAGTAGCATTCCAAACAAAGTCCTGACCTTTGCGGAGATACGTTCTAGCTTCCTCTTTCGCTGTTTGCACTACCCCTCCATTCGCAGACTTATCCGTAGGACTCAATTTGTGTTTTCGACGAATGACGTCCAAACTCACCACCGGAACATCTATGCCAGCAGATTGAATATAATAATCCTTCCCCATTCCCGGAAGTCCTGACAACATCGTCACTTCACATTTGAACTGTTCGTGAGGGACATAATCGATATAACTGTCTTCAGTATGGAAGTAATGAAAACGTGCATAATCAGTGGCAAATTCTCTTGGTTTCTTCCAACAATCCTGTTCACGGCAGAAAATCTCAAACAGTTCCAGTGCTTCCAGCAGTTCATTCTTATCTTCACAAATGCGTCCTCTGATATCAGCATCGGCCAACATCTTTAGCAATGAAGTATCTACCCGTAAAGAAGCTTCACAGAGTTTCTTCACAGAGTCAGGCTTCTCCATCAGCCAAACAGGTAATCCATGGTACCGGACTAAAGATGCAATCTGTTCCCGGATATGGAATGGAGCAGGACAATCCCGGTATAAAATAGTGCGGACAGTGTACTCTCCTTTTCTGGCATGTCTTTTAGCAGATACCCGCCCCTCTCCTTCATCCACGGAAGTTGAACGTTTTTCAACATCATGCAACAAGGCAGATGTCCAAATAAGTTCTTTCTCCAAAGTAGAAAGAGAATGATAAGCGGAAGACTGCTGCAATGCCTCCAACACCATACGGGTATGTTCGGCTACACTGCCCTCGGCATGATAACGAATATCCTGCTGAACTGTATTCATTTCGCGCACCCACTCGAACTGTTGTTCGAGTGAGCACCACGCTTTATCTTCTATCAATTTCCAATTCATCTTTATTCCTCCTTTTCATTATTAAATTCCCAAACAAGCGGGGCACGCTTCCAGTTACGTGTCCAATGCTCGTCTGTTTTAACATGTCCTTTCCGCACATACTTAAATACATTATGTGCAAATTCGCTTACCGGATATTCTCCGACATTGCGGCTGACTACTCCCTCACGGGTACAAACCTCTTTCGTCCACGGATCACAAGAGCCGAAGATAGCCGGTTCTTGTGACATACGGATGATTTCCTGTTTTAATAGTTCCGGTGTCAAACCGGAAACAGGCTCTATCTTCAACTCCGGAACAGTAGGAAAGTCGAATAAAGCTGCATAAAACTTTACTTCTTCCCACGACAACCACTGATCCATACAGCGGACTGCAAAAACATAAAAATGCGTTTCTAATCGCTGATATTCTATGGAATGTACGGCATATAGATTCTCTCCAAAGATTTCTATATCACCCAAATCATTCTTTATCAATTCCCAACGTTCACGCAGTTGCCTCGTCCAAGGTGAAGTAGTAGGAGCAGCATGCGAACGGGCAAAAACACCCCACTGACTTAAACAATTATTCTCTCCATCCAGCTTCTCGGTATGCACCAATGTCCGAATCCGTTGGATGTCCTCCCAATACGTATGGTTAATCCGGTCGTCACTAGTCGTTCCGGGAGAGAACGGATAGTGATAAGTGCGACCATATTTCTCTGATATCATTTTCTTCTTTTTTCAATTAAATACTAATTTCTTTCATCGCATCACTCCTTATTCATTCGAACGATGCGAGGCATAAATTTACCCTGCACTTCCACCAGCGTTTCCTGTGTATACATCACTCTGTCAATATCCTTATATGCCAGTGGCATTTCTTCCACGCTCCCACCAATCAAAGTCACTCCCGCCTGCGACAGTAGTTTCTTCAAAGCCGATTGCGTAAAACTATCTTTTGCCTTCTGGCGGGACATCGCCCTGCCGGCTCCATGAGAAGCCGAATTTAAAGCAGCTTCCATCCCTTTACCACAAACCAGATAACCTGCAGTAGCCATGCTACCGGGAATTAATCCCGCTTGTCCTTTCTGTGCCGGAGTAGCCCCTTTGCGATGCACGATTGCCATACGCCCCGGTGCTATTTCCTCTCTCCAAGCGAAGTTATGATGGTTGTTGACATTAGCGAGCGGCTTCAACCCTAATGCTCTCGCCAAATTCAAATGAATCCGCTCATGACAGGCACGGGCATAATCGCCTGCCAGATTCATACTCATCCAATACTCCTGCCCCGCTTCAGTGTTTAAATCCAGCCAGGCAAAATGCTGTGCTTCACAGGGAAGCCTGCACACTTCACGTGCCAACAGGCTGTAATGTTTGGCAATGGCAGCTCCCAATCCTCGTGAACCGGAATGCGACAACAATGCCAGATAATTTCCTTCCGGAAGATTCAACACGTTATTTTCTTGCAGAGCGATCTCGCCGAACTCCACAAAATGGTTGCCACCACCGGAACTCCCCAGTTGACGTACTGCCTTTCCATGCAAATCTCTCAACAAAGGCGTCAAACGGAATTCTTCCCTATCCAACACCTCATGTTCCTGCTCAAAACCCAATCCTCCATCCATACCGAAATGGGTGAAATCTTTCAAGGCTTCTTTCATCTGATAGGTATATCGTTTCAGGAAGTCGGCGCTGGCATCAAATACCGTCAGGCTCATCCGACAACCGATATCAACGCCTACGGCATACGGAATCACGACATTATCCGTAGCAAGCACTCCACCGATAGGTAACCCGTATCCGGCATGAGAGTCAGGCATCAGTGCTCCGGCCACCGTTACAGGTAAGCGCATAGCCAGGTTCATCTGTTGTTTGGCAAGCGTTTCGATAAATTTACCTCCATAGGTTTTATACATCAACGGCTCATCCAATAAATCATAAGCTATAAACTCTTTCGCTATGATAGTAGGCGAAAGGCGTTCGGCCAGCTTATTCCAAATTTCATTATTTTTGTAAGATTCGGGATGCTCGAGTATATCGCTCAATGTCATTTCAATCTGTTCTTTAGTGTTGTATTTGCAATGTTTGCTCACAATGTCCACTACCAGACTACGGGCAACATTATCCCGGTATCCCAGTTTGCTTAAATCTTTTAATCGTATTCCCATACTCTTTTTTCGTTCGCATACAGCATTCCCTGTCGGCCTCACCGGCAGACAACAATGCAATACACGTGATACCAATGCTTTGGATATGGATATGAAATACCCCACCACCGCATTGAAGTGATTAATTTAAAATATAAATAGTGATTGCAGGACTAATCAACCATTGCCGCTTGTTAGTAGAATTGCGGTCAATATAAGAACCATAGGTTCAATGTAAAAACAATAAGTTGCAAAGCCTCATCCTCCCGGCGAGACAACTTAGTCCTAATTTGAAAATATTATAACTCCAACATAATTAATACCCTTTCCATCTGTTTTAAAGGGTGAATACTCATTTTATCGCAGCAAAAGTAGTGCTTATTTTTATTTCCTCCAAAGAATAATAGACAAATTTTAGCGTTCAGTAACTATCCGAGGGAAGTTTTGCCAAGAGTTTCTGTCAAATTGCTATTTTTTACTTCCTTTATATCCCCTATCTTTGCAATAGATAAAAACAAAAAGAAAGAATAGTATATGAAACTAATGAAAGGTTTATTGAGTGCTTTTGCCGTTGTATTGGCAACCACAGCTTGTGCAGGCAACAGCGGAGAAAATAAAAAGAGTAATGAATCAACAAAGGAGGACAATAAAATGGAAGTAGTAGCATTAAATAAAGTAGATTTTTTAAAGAAAGTATATAATTATGAAGCCAATCCGAACGATTGGAAATTTGAGGGCAGCCGTCCTGCTATCGTAGATTTCTATGCTACCTGGTGCGGTCCATGTAAAGTGATGCACCCCATTCTGGAAGAACTTAGCAAAGAATATAGCGGTAAAGTAGATATCTACCAGATTGATGTGGACAAAGAACAAGATCTGGCAGCGGCATTCGGTATCCGCAGCATCCCTACCCTATTGATGATTCCGATGAAAGAGGAACCTAGAATCATGCAAGGAGCTATGCCCAAAGACCAGCTTAAAAAAGCAATTGATGAATTTCTTCTGAAACAAAATAACGAAGTAAAGCAATAGACTTCGACTTTTTTCTCGTCATGGTGACTGCCCCCTATTCGTCTTTTGAAGATGAATAGGGGGCTAGTTCTAATTAAACTCATTATAGTTTTCTCTGAACACCGTCGTCACCAACGACGTAATAAACTCCATTGTCTATCAATACAGCCCGTCCACGCTTTTTCTTCCGATTCTCCTTATTGTCAACATTGACAGCGATGACTTTACCATTATAAAAGGTTGAAATATCCTTGAAGATAGTGTGCCCCACAAGGATATGTTTTACCATATAACGATCCAACATCATTTGTAAAGAGTCCTGTACCAACGGTTTATACTTGGGATCTTCTCTCACCAGGCCGCGATACCAGATCGGACCGTCATTGCCATACAGAAAATCAGTCAATGGAGAAAGTGCCTTACGCTCTTTTTTGCTCATGAAAAGTGCCCGGCTCATTTCCTCGTTCACAGTGGGGATATTCAAGTCCTTATCATAGAATAATTTTCCTAATCCGGCATGTACATATAAATCGGTTCCAATAATTTGCATTGTATTACGTGTTGCAAGCCAACGCCCCAATTCGGTATTTGTACCGAATAATGAAGGATATTCCACTCCCAGTTTTTCTGCCAGCAATTTATATTTATCTTTTGTATAGCGAAGATCGTTAGACAACACCAAAGCCTCATGGTTTCCCAAAAGGAAAGAGACATGGCCTCCCGCTTTAGCCGCTTCATCTTCTAATTTATAGAACAGCCAAAAGATCTGCAGTACATCCTTGCCACGGTCGAAAATATCTCCGATAATCACCAAATGATTGCTACCGAAATTCCATTGGTATTTATCATTAATTACTCCGTTTCCTTGCAACAGACTAATCACGCAATCCAGCCGCCCATGAGGATCGGACATCACAAAAACTTTTTCCGGACGGGTATATTGCCACTCCGGTCTTTTCAATGGATGGAGTTTTACATCAAATGGATACCGTCCCTCATGATCCGTCACACGGAAACTGAAATCTTTAGGTAATGTCGCATAAGTCTTGTCTGTAATCCGTCCTTTCTTATTGACATTAATAACCCGTGTACTACCGTCTGCCTGATAGAGTATATAGGGTCCGTCACCAGACAATTTCTCTTTTTTCTCTTTCTTCTTATCTCCTGAATGATAAGTTCCGGCCTGAATGCCGGAACTTATTAAAACGAGAACAAGAGTAGAAAGAAATAATCTCAAAAAACGAGTGCTCATATTCTTTTCTTTCTTGAAGTTTATTTTTTAATCGTTACTAGTTCTCCTTCGTCATTGATGGCTTTAATATCATCTCCTTCAATAACCACGGCACGAGTCTCTTTTTCAAAAGCCTTGGGATGATTAACACAAATATCATATACCTTTTTATTATAGGTATACTTCACACGACTATTTTCCGTATGGCCGATAATAATACGTTTGACATCATATTTAGCCAGAAGTTTATCTACATCCGCTTCCTTTATCGGACTGTACTCACTGCCAGTCTTAACCATTCCACGATACCACAACGGACCGTTATAACTATCACTATAAAGGAAATCGGCAATCTCCGGATATTGTTTTTTCCGTTCCTCTTTTGAAAGGTAAATGCTCTTGCTCACCAGTTCATTGATTTCGGGAATCGTCTCTTCGCGTTCCATAAACGCCTTACTCAATCCTGCATGAACATAAAGGTTTTCACCTACAATCTGAATGGTGTTTTTAGAACGCAGCCAGTTACCCATCACATTCGTCAGTCCCCACATTTTTCCATAGGTCATGTTCATCGCTCTTTGCGAAAGAGTGTTGTACTTGGCATACGTATATTTCAGATTATCACGCATTATCATTTCTTCGTGATCCCCCAAGATAGTTGTCACTCTGCCACCAACAGCTTTCGCCTCAAATTCCAATTTGTATATGAGCCATAAAATAGGAAGTACGTCTGCTCCACGATCGAAAATATCACCATCAATCACCAAATGGTTACTGCCATATATCCATTCATATTTATCATTAATCACTTCCCCTGTTTTCAGAATAGCGGCAAACAAGTCGAAACGCCCGTGAAGGTCGGATACGGCAAATGTTTTAGCATACTCGGTACGGTCTTCCCATGCCGGACGTTCGAAATTCTCAATCTTATTAATGGGTACCTGAAAAAGGAGTTGATTATCATCCGAATACACATCCAGTTTCAATCCGGCCGGTAATCCGGATTCTTCACGAATGTTCAATGCATTATCTTTAGTCACTTCCAGGATTTTAAGTTTACCGTTTTCATAGAAAAGGTAAGGGCCATCATTACGGAAATGAGTGATTTCAGCTATATCCGGTCCCACGGGAGTCAGATCTTCCCCGCACGAATAAAAGGCCGTGATGAACAAACCCAAAAGGAAATAGATGCTATATATCTTTTTCATAATTTCTATACGTTAATGCGTTAATTAATGCAATTCATATTCCGGATTCTGAACCATATTCTCATTGTACTCCATTTCGTGGTTAGGAACAGGAAGAACGATTTTATAATAACTCCAATCAAACTCTACTGCTTCATTGGGAACTTCGCTCAAATAATCTTCACGTATCACTTTCTTGTTATTTCTAAGTAAATCAAAGAAACGTTGTCCCTCTCCCCAGAATTCAATGCGACGCTGTTCAAGCACCAGATCCAGATTTATATCTTCATCTGCCACAGCATCCAGATCCTTACCCGTACGTGCATAAATAGGTTTCAGATACTTGCGCGTATTAGGTATATCATTCCTCTTAATCGCAGCTTCAGCCGCATTCAGATAGAGTTCCGACAGACGGAAAACCGGAATATTGGCATCTTCATACGATTTAGAACCTTGTGCCGGATATTTCAAGCAATAAGGTTTACTACTACTCTCCGTAGACACCATCTTACTACGAACATCATCGGAATTGTCTTTCATGTAGTCTTTCCAATACTTTTCGGTGGCTATCAGATTATACTTGGTGCTAAGATAACCGATGGATGATTTTCCCGGACTATCAGTTGTCAGATTCACAATTTCGAACAACAGTTCACTATTGAACGGAGTAGCCCATATCTTGGCATATTCATCATTGGTCCACAACTTATAGCCTTGTTTTTCTGCACCTTTAATAGCTTCGGCAGCCACATCGTATGCCTCTTTGTCATTCCCCATATAGAGGTAAACCCGGCTTAATAATGTCATTGCCGCCCATTTATTGATTTTACCCTCTTTCTTTACCGAACGAAGCAGCTTCACCGCATCTGTCAGGTCGTCTGTGATGGCCTTATAACATTGGGCAGTCGTATTGCGGGAAGGTTTGATATTCTTATCTTCTACCACTTTATCAATGATGGGCACAGCCAATGATGCCCCGTTATCTTTTAGATAAGGATACCCGTAAATACGTGTCATATCGAACAGCAACAAGGCACGTATTGCCAAAGCCTCTCCTTTCAAGTCATTATAATACTCCTGCTCTGTCAGCTTCTCCAGTTTCGGAGTTGTAATTTCCCGATCGGGAACAAGCTTTATCTTTTCAATATCCCTGAATAAAATGTTCAGGTTCTTACCAATACCGTAGTACATTCCCCAGAAGCCACTAGGTCCATTCGTCTTATTATACTTGAATGTATAGAAACTGACATTGGTGCTGGAAGACTTATAAGATTTCATGTCATCTCCCCTCAAATCACCATAACAGAACATATCTGCTCCATAATAACTGGATGACTGCATACTGCTGTATGCACCGTTCAGCACAAATTCAAAATCTCTTAATTCGGTCAATGAACCATCGGTTTCTATAGCTGTGGAAGATTGCAAATCCAACCAGTCATTTCCGCAACTACTCAATAAGGTTGCAAAGACACCTAAAGCTATATATTTTATCTTTTTCATACTTATTCATTTATAGATTAATGCACTTAGAATTTCACTTCCAAACCGAATGTATAAGTTCTCATCGGAGGAGTATCCCAACTAGGTGATGAACCCGATTCGGGGTCAATATAATCGTATGCCGCCCAAGTTAACAGGTTATTGCCCGATGCATACAGGCGTATATTGTCTATACCCACTTTTCGGGTCCATGTCTTCGGCAGTGTAAAACCGAAAGTCAGATTCTTCAGACGAACATAATCTCCACTGTATAAACGACGTGTGGTAGCATAATCGGTCATGGAAATTGATCTACCGACTACAAAACGTTCGATACTCGTTTCATCCCCCTCCTTCTGCCAGCGTTTCCGGTAATAAATAGGAATATTCAGTGTTCCGTCGCCACCATGTTCCAGTTTGCTTGCCGAACCATCATAGTTCCATGCTCCAAAAGAGAAATTCACGTTAAAATTCAGATCAAACCACTTATAGGAGATGCTGTTACCGAGTCCACCGGTGATAGTAGGATCGGCACATTGCAGTATCACTTTTTCCGCACTACGCGGATCTTTAGTAGTTTCTTTGTTCAGATTTCCATTTTCATCTGTCGTATTCTTATAGAACATCGGCTCACCGTCTGCCGGGTCGATGCCTGCAAATTCAATCATATAATAGGTAGAATAGGGCAAACCTACCTTATGAATAGATGTTCCGCTGGTTACTTGTTTCAAATCTCCGTCCAACTTCAGGATTTTATTGGAATTATGTCCCAGATTCAAACTTGTGCTCCAACGAAAATCTTTTGTCTCGATATTAGTTGAACGAATTTCCAATTCATATCCCTTGTTTTGTAATTTACCAATGTTGGCAAGATAACTTGAGAAACCTGTTGCAAGAGATAATGGCCGGCTGTAAAGCAGATTTTTCGTTGTACGGACATAATATTCAAATGTAACATTCAGTCTGTTGTCGAAGAATCCCAGGTCGATACCGGAGTTGAAGTTGTAGTTGGTTTCCCAAGTCAGTTCCTTGTTTTCCAGTTGCGACTGCGTGATACCCGGATTATCGTTATAATTACTGGTCAGACTGCTCAATCCCATATATCCATAATAAGAAGACGGCAGAGTGCCGTTCACACCATAAGAAACTCTAAGTTTCAGGTCGCTTAACCAGTTCTGAAGAGGTTTCATAAAACTCTCGCTACTCACTCTCCATGCACCGGACAACGACCAGAAATTTCCCCAACGATTCTCTCTCGCCAATCGCGAACTTCCGTCTGTTCTCCAACTCGCTCCCAGATAGTATTTGTTGTCATAATCATAGTTGGCACGCGTAATATAAGAAACAATACGCGTCGTACTGTTAGAACCTCCCATACTCTGATACACTACACCATTGTTGACTTCCGGTTTATCCCAGCGTGCAAAATTAGAGATAGTAGTTCCCAATCCATCCGACTCCTTACTGTTGATTTCATAACCAACCAAAAGGTCCAGATTGTGTTTTTTCTTGATCTTTGTCTGATAAGTCAGAATATTAGACCATGTCATATTGGTAATATCATTATAATCTTTGCTGAAACGTCCGTTATCATCGTCACCGTCACTGGTACGCGGGTCTTTCCATGCACGAGACTTGTTCATCACAAAATCATAGCTGAATGTAGACGCAAACTTGATTCCTTTCCAAATGTCGAATGATGCATATACGGTATTGAAAGAACGAGTCGCATATTCTCTCTTAAAATTATAAGAATTTGATAACATCGGGTTACGGTCATCCAATTTGATTAATGCACGGTTCCAGGTGCCGTCTTCATTCCATATAGGGTCAGACGGTGTGGCTCCATTACGCGTACCGTAAATTGGAGAAGTATACGATGTACCCTCCGAATAAGTATCCTGATTCACTTTGGAGAACTGTATCTTTGCACCGATATTCATCCATTTAGCCATCTGATAGTCTACATTCAAACGTGCAGAAATACGTTCCAGACCGGAGTTTATCGTAACACCATCCTGCTTCATATAGCCGATAGATGTATAGTATTTAATCTTTTCCTGTCCGCCGGAAGCCGAAAACTCGTAATTTTGGTGACTACCGTTACGGAACAGATAATCATCCCAATTCACAAAACCACACCAAGGGATCGGTGCATACTGGTCAATATTTGAATCGGCATAAGCCCATGCTTCATTCTCGGTCATCCCCTGATGAAGTCCTACCTCATCATCGGTCTTACCGCTATAAGTTAAAGCATAATTCCGAAGCCCCTCGTGGATCAGGTTACGACGTTCCTGTCCGCCCATCAATTCGCGGAAAGGCATGGCAAAATTAGAGAATCCCCAATCCGATTTCAATTTAAAGACCGGTTTACCTGCTTTTCCTTGTTTCGTGGTAATAATGACAACGCCATTCGCTGCACGTGAACCATAAAGTGAAGCAGCAGCGGCATCCTTGATAACAGTGATGCTTTCAATATCCGATGTATTCAAAGTAGACATTACATCCAAACCAGAATCACTACCGGATGCACCAATATTACCCGACAATACGGGAACACCATCCACTACATACAGCGGAGAATTGGAGGCATTGAACGAACCCATACCACGGATACGGATGGACGTTGACGAACCCGGTATACCCGAACCGGTATTTACACTGACACCGGGAGCCGCCCCCTCCAACATCTGTTGGAAAGATACATTAGGCACATCTTTCACAGCATCTGTCTTTACGATACTGGCAGAACCTGCATAAGCCGATTTCTTGAAAGTACCATATCCCGTTACAATCACTTCGTCCAACAGGTTATTATCCACTTTCAGGATTATGCTCATCGGCTTGCCGGGAGTTGCAACGACTTCCTGTGACGTATAACCGATATAAGAAACCATCAGAGTCACTTTCTTGTCTGTAACTTCCAGATGGAAATTACCATCCATATCAGTCATCATACCGTTAGTTGTACCTTTCACAATGACATTAGCTCCGATTATCGGCTCTCCACTATCTTCAATTACTTTCCCTGTAATCGTATATTTCTCACGTGCAACAGTTTCCGTCCTAACGGGTTCAGCCTTACGGATGGCAATTACTCCATCATGAACCGTATAAGTCAGTCCGCTATTTCGCAGGCATTTGTTTAGCACTTCAGAAATCAGTTCATTCTTCACATCCAGATTTTCCACTCTGACTTTCTTCGCATCATTTGTGCTGTAGATAAAGGTAAAGTCCGTTTGTTTCTGAATTTCCCAAAGAACTTCATTCAGTGTTACATTTCTGAATTTGGCTGTAACCGTGGTCTGTGCGAATACAGATGCGCGCATCAGCCCTGAAGTCGTAATACAGAGAAAAAGGAACATCATACAAAGACGTTTTCCATATTTCCCAAATCTGGCAACATTACGTAGTTTTTCCATAAAACAGGGATTAATGATTAGTGAATATTTTGATAGTTTTTCCTTCTACTGTGACAGTTACTCTACCCGTTTGCTCCAACAATTTCACCAATGGGGTAATCTCATTATAGCGGTTAACATAGCAGCCGAAACGTAACTCTTTTGTCGCTTCATTCTCATAGACTACATCCATATCATACCATCTGGCAAGAGTTTTCATGATGTCGTCCAATCGCTGATCTTTAAAATTGATCTTTCCATGTATCCATGAGGTATAAAATGCAGTATCTACATTGCGTACATTGATCTGGTTGCTGCCCGGAGTAATACAAGCCTGTTCCGATGGTTTCAGAATCCGGTTACTTCCATTTTCAGTCTGTACTTTTACCGAACCGCTGACAAGTGTAGTTTGATATTCTTCGTTTGCGTAAGCTGATATATTAAAAGTAGTTCCTAATACTTCTATTTTCATCCCTTTGGTTTGTACAATAAAAGGCTGTCCGGTTTTGCTTACTTCGAAATAGGCCTCTCCCTCCAATTCTACCAAACGGCAATCCTGTGCAAACTGAACAGGGAAGCGGATGGAACTCATAGAATTCAACTGTACCTTGCTTCCATCGCTCAACATCAGCTGATATTCACCACCACGAGGAACGTTTACCTTATTATATGCAAGTTTTTCGGATGTCCGGGCGGGAGCCTGCTGATAATTCAATGCGGTAGAATCCACCTGAATGACTGTACCATCTTTTTCTTTCAATTCCACGCCGGAAGTGGACTTCAAATCAATTGCTTCTCCATTATCCAAAATAAGAACAGCTTTCTTACCACCCGGAACAATTTGTTCCGCTACTTGAGATAACGGCTGGGGTTCATTACCGCTCTTATATATTGCCACAGTAGCAATAGCCACCGGAAAAATGAAAATAGCAGCATATTTACATATATTCAGTATCCGATGTCTGAACCGATGGCGTTGGATTTTTCTTTGTACCCCCTCCCATCCATCCTCTGCATGGAAAGTTTGCCGCTTCTGCATATTCTGCTTTATGTTCTCTTCCTTGCAGATTTCCTGAAAAAGGCGTTCGTTTTCGGGCGATTCATCTCTCCACCGGGTCAGTTCCGCCTGTTCTTCTTCCCCGATTTCATCAGATAAGTATCTGGCAATGAGTCTTGCAATATAGAAATGTTGGTTTATCATAATTCACATGTTTTAATCGTTGTTTATACTAAAACAGGTGAATTGAAAATCAGGGTGTATTAAAAATGATTTTTTTTAAAAGAAACTATAAAAAGTAAAAAACCAGGTAGTAATAGTCTTTCAAATATACGCGTAATTTACGGTAGGCAATCTTTTTCTGGGAGTGTACCGTTTCGCCGGAAATATTCAGTGTTTCAGCAATTTCCGGATTGCTTTTTCCCTCAAGTGCCAGTTGCATAATGCTTTTCATCTGCGGCGGTAGTTTTTCAATGGCATCCACTAATATCCGGTAACTTTCTTCTGCTATGACCTTGTCTTGGAAAAAAGAGTCTTTACTCATTTCCTGAACTTTCTGTGCATACTCGTTCATGACCTTGGTATGTTCCAGTTCATTTAAAGATTTATTGCGTACCGACGTATAGAGGAATGATTTAATCTGATGCACATACATGAAATCATCGCGCAACTGCCACAACTTCACAAAACACTCCTGAACAATATCAGCCGCTAATGCATCATTTTCGACATACTGATTAGCAAACATACATAGAGATATGTAATATTTGTCGAATATAGAACGAAACTGAGTCTCATCAGTTAACTTAATACTAATATAGTCTGTTGTGCCAATCACGTATTCTTTATTTTGGTTACAAATATACCATTTGAAAATTATGTAACCAAACAAAAATGAAAAATCACAATCTTTGTTTCATTACAAAACCCTCAAAGAAGTCGTCCCGGTAACTATTACCGATAGCAATTTCATACGATTTTATAAATATATCATTATTGTCAAATGACTCGATGTGATCGGTATTAACAATATAGGATTTATTCACCCGCAAAAAAATAGATTTTGGTAATAAATCGAATATGGCTTTCAGGCTCATGCGAGTAATGATACGCTGGTCGTTCAGTTGAAGAATGACGTAATCTTTCAATCCCTCAATAAAGAGAATATCGGAGAAATTCACCTTGAAATACCGGCGCTCTGCCTTTACGAAGAAATATTCAGCGGCAACAATCGTTTCAATAGCTTCTTTCTCTTCTTTCAATAATAGAGAATGATAGGATAACGCTTTATCCACCGCCTTTTGAAAACGTTCCGCTTCGACGGGCTTAATCAAATAGTCGATTGCATCTACTTCATAGCTATCCAGCGCATATTCTGTATAGGCTGTGGTGAAAATAACCAGTGTTTTTTTGGAAATCGTACGGGCAAACTCTATTCCTGTAATCCCAGGCATCTGAATATCCAGAAAAACCAGATCGACTCCCTGCTGCTCCATAAAGTCGGAAGCAGTTGCAGCACTATTAAAGCTGCCTATCAACTGGAGATTATCGGATTCTTCTATCAATAACTTCATGGCCTCACGTGCCAAGGGTTCATCATCTACAATGATACAATTCATAATGTTATACTAGTAGTGGTGCGATAAAAATCTCACCATCGTTATTAAAATATTAATATTTAATCAAATACAAGCGTTCATTGATTTTTTGATTTGAAAATGATTTATTAGTCTTGTTGTTCCAAGTCATCAAGATTATGAATCAGGGTAAATATGTGTTCTCCCAAATTATCGAGTTTATACCGCGCTACCAATTCGATAAACTTGTGCGCCAATATAAAGGAGACTGGCACGTCAAGAGTCTCAACAGTTACAATCACCTACTTTATCTGCTTTTCGGGCAGTTGACAGGCTGTGACTCCCTTCGAGACATCTGCTTATGCCTGGAAGTCCACTCCAAGATACTTTATCATCTCGGTTTTCGTAAGACAGTAAACCACACATCGTTGTCGCGAGCTAACGAGAAGCGGGATTATCGTATATTTGAAGGTCTTGGCATCTGCCTCATGGAAATAGTAAGACCCATGTACTCAAAGATGAAGCTATCCGAAATAACCATAGACAATGTAATCTATGCATTAGACTCCACGACTATATCCACCAGCATAAAACTTGCCGCTTGGGCTTTAGGCAAATACAGCAAAGGGGCTGTCAAGATGCACACACTGCTTGATTTGCGGGGTAGCATCCCTACCAATATCCATATAACCGATGGCAAATGGCATGACAGTAACGAACTGGATGTACTCATTCCTGAACCGTATGCTTTTTATGTCATGGACAAGGCTTATGTTGATTTTGAGGCGCTCTTCAGGTTTCATCAAGCTCAATCGTTCTGGGTTTCTCGCCCCAAGGAGAACATGAAGTTCAAGACTATTGAGCAGATGGAAACCCCGGATGCAGAGTCAGGCATCATCGAAGATGCACGTATCAGAGTGACTGGTTATAAATCGAGTAAACTATATCCTGAGGATATGAGGTTCGTTCGTGTTTATGACCCTGTCAATGACACCATTGTAGATTTTATATCCAATAACTTTGAAGTCAGCGCATTGGAGATAACAAACATTTACCGCCATAGATGGGATATTGAAGTATTCTTCAAATGGATTAAGCAGAACATTGTCGTCAAGACTCTTTGGGGGTATTCCGAAAATGCTGTCAAAGTCCATCTTTGGGTTGCCATCATATCCTATCTGATTGTTGCACGAATCAAGACTGAGTATAACAGTCCTTATTCTATCACAGAAGTGGCGACCCTCATACGAATATCTGCTTTGGAGAAAACAGAGTTATGCACTCTGGTAGTCAAACAAGACGTATCAATCATTTCAAACCAAAATGTCAAAGAACTCTCCTTATTTGAGGATATTTAAAACCCGTGCGATTTTATCGCACCAGTAGTAATGTTATACTTAAAATTACAGAATAGAGATTTTCATCTTCTTTTTGTTCCAACTTATAATGTTCAGGATACAGTAATCCTAATCTACGCTGAATATTGGCAAGTCCGATTCCACCGACTTTACCCTGCTGGACTGCAACAGACGGTTTAGAATTCTCACACCGGAATTCCAGCCGGTGAGCCTCCACCTTAAAAAAGACATGGACATACGAAGAATGCTCACTATCAAAACTATGTTTCACCGCATTTTCCACAAAAGGAATGAATAATAAAGGCTGAATCCAAATGGAATCCACTTCTCCCTCCTGCCTCAACGTAAACTGGAAATTGTCACGGCGTATCTTTTCCAAATTCAGGTAGTCATTCAGGAAACGGATATCCGAAGCCAACGAAACTCTTTCACGCGAACTGTCATTAATCTGATACCGTAGCAAATCTTCCAGTTTGAAAAGTACTTTGGAAGCTTCTTCCGGATTTCTCTTTATCAGGACATTGGCATTATTCAGCATATTGAAAAGGAAATGCGGGTTAATCTGATTCTTCAGAAATGTCAGTTCGGATTGTAAAGTAGTGGACTCGAGTTCGTCAATACGTAGGTTGTAACGCAACCAATGGGTAAACAGTGATATGGCTGCCGAACCTGCGGTAACAAAACCGATGGTCAGTATCCCCGAAAAAGTATTAATGAAAGTAGCGAATCTGCCAGGATCTTTTCCGGGCAGAATTACTTCAAAGAGTAATCCCTGGGTGATTGAAAGGAAGACGATGACTACCAAATTCGTCAGGACAGCCGCCAGGACATAATGACCTAAGCGGTTCTTCAACAGAAAACAGGGTACTAATATATACAGGTTCATATAGATTACTGTATTAATGGAAACAAAATATGCCAGGAATCCACCAAAACGCCGCCAAAAAGAAACTGACTGCAAAGGTTCGTACCAAAAGACATTAATAGTCATCAAAAGAACTATTATTTGCAGTAACAGATGTCTGCATGTCCGGTAATGAGGACTTAACAAGAAAGCTGTAACACTTTTATCTTCCATTCTTCTATGTTCTGTATTCAGGTTCATACTTCACCTCCTTTCAATTCCAACCAGATGCTTTCTGTCGTCAGGAATAGTCTGTAACGATTGCCATATAATAAGTTCAGTCTTTGGCGGATTCTTTCAAGTCCTTTATCTTCCAAAAGATTCACTTGTAGGCAAAGACAGGTGAATATAATTGTGTTCTCTTCTACTTTCAAATGGATTTTGAGAGAAACAGGAATTGATGTTCGCTGTTCGTTGATTGATTTTACAATATATTGCACAAATGGAATGAAAAGCAAGGGTGGAACCAGTGTTCTATTTACTTCTCCATCCGCAAGCAGTTCATAATTGAATTGTGCCTGGGAATTCTGTTCCAAGGTCAGGTAATTATTCAGGAAATTAATTTCACTACTAAGCAATACCTTTGTTCTGCTGCAATCATATAGTTGATAACGAAGTAGTTGACTTAATTTCATCAGCATCTTCGAGGCTTTTTCCGGTTCGCTCAATGTCAGTTCCCCCGAATGATGTAATGTTTTGAAAAGAAGTTCGGGGCTGACTTGTTCTTTTAGCTGTTCCACTTCCGAAAGTACGTGAACCTTTTCCATTTGTGAGACACGTTGATGGTCTATCATCCATTCTTTCAGGAGAACAGTCATTGTTCCTCCTATCATGCAGAGTGTGGACAACATGAAAGAAGATATATAATCCATCACTATAGGTATGGAAAAATAAGAGGCACGTTCGTAAAATTCCGGCCAGCAGGAATAAGATACATATTCCGTTGCCATTTGTATTGCCAGGGCAAGCATCATTGCTACCGAAAGTAAGGATATGTAGCTTAGATAGCGTCTTTTCAGCAAAAACTTTGGAAAGAGCCAGAAAAGATTCAGATAAATAACTCCTATATAAGTCAGTAGATATAAGAAAGTGAATGTATAAATCCATCCTCCCAATATATCCCGGTAATCGAGGAATATAATAAAAACCTGATTGAATGATATGGTAGCCAACACCATAATGAGCACCAGATAACGCGCCCATCGAAGTTCCGGGCTAACGAGAAATCGATATAATAAAGTAGATTTATTGTCTGTTGTTATTGTTTCAGCCATCGTGTATTTAATCAGGGAAGATGTTTTATCTCCGGGGACGAAGATAAAACATTTTTCCGGTTGGACTTCTATATCGGTTATCTAAAATTCAAGTTTATAACTCACATTTGTCAATGTTGTAGAACCGTCGCTAACATCAATTTTTCCAGTTTTCACATTATATTCATGTCCATAGTGTTCCTTCGCACCGGTAAAGTTAAGTCCTTTCACTGCAAACTCATGAGAGACTTTCTTCTTGTTGATGCGGTAACTCACGGTATAGTTGCCGATAAGCATGGGAGAATATTGTTTAGAAAATGCTTTCGTTTCGTCATATTGCACCTCTTTATCAGGATGATTCATCGTTGCTTCCCTGTCAATCGGAGAATACCGATCACCTCCTTGTAAGGTCAATTTCAGATTGATGCTAAGAATATTCTGTCTATTACGTCCCAGCATCCATTCCTTTCCAATCAGTCCGTTGATGACATAATTCCGATTAAACTTCGTATTGTACCACACACCGTCTCCGCCCCGATAGCGGGAATCGAAAAGAGAACCGGAAATCATGTAATAGAGTCCTTTTTCCAGGAAACGTTCTAAAGTGATATCAATACCTATGTTGCGTCCTCTTCCTTTATTAACCAATGCGTCTTCCACATAGAAATCAGAGCGGTTGAGTACGGAATAAGAGCTGTCAGCCATCACAGGCACATCATGGAGAAATTGGATATAAGGTTCTATTTTCAGATTCATGCGATCGGATATTTTGTATCCAAAAGACAACATGACGTGCTGCGCTTTGGTGAAATCGAGTTCCTTGTTGACGGATTTGTCTCCTGTACTTTTCGTTTTTACAAAATAGACGTCCATTTTCTCCATACGGCTGTACATACCATAAGCCAGTGCGAAAGTTGCTTTCGGAGTAGCTTGCCATTTCAAACCAATACGGGGTTCAACAGACCACTTATTATTCAGGGTCAGAAATTGCCCGTAAATACCGGCATTGAGCGTCCAACGTTCCGTCAATCCTACAGAAGAACTATTGTAGGCAGATATCAGACTCGTATTGCCTTTTCCTTGAGATACGGTTTCCAGTGATTCGGCTTCATAAGGAGCAATGGCAAGGTTCATTTGATAGAACATGGCATTATACGTAAATCCTGTCTTATTAGTAAAACGGTTACTGAATTTACGGTTGAAAGTTGAAGTCAGTATCAAGTTGGTATGTTTCGAGTTAAGATCCATATAGGGAGTAGATTCCAGAGAGTGGTTAAACATGGTTGCTCCTCCGTCCAGTTGCGAATAAGTACCGGCAATAGTGGTTTTCAATGATGCGTCATTGTTGAAGAAATAACGGTGGCTGATACCTCCGGCAGCCATATACTGTTTGTCTTTTGATTCGCTACGGTCGCTCATATATTCCCATTTATCCGTATTCTTTTCAAAATCACTGCCGAATTTATCAATCAGACTGGTTCCCCAGACAGAGAATGTTCCTGCTTTCTGTGTCGGGAAATTCAGTTTGAAGTTCAAGTCCTGATAGTCCATCTTTCCGCCCTCCAAGTTCAGAAGTCCCGTTGTGGAATACCGGTAATTGAAAATATAGGATGCTTTGTGCTTCTTGCTTAACGGTCCTTCGGAAGCTACATCAATTCCCATGATGCCCACTTGAAGCGTATTCTCATTCTTCTGGTTATTTCCATTGCGCAATTTCATATCAAACACACCGGATACCGCATTTCCATATTCTGCCGGAAAAGCTCCGGTAAAGAAATCGGAATTACCCAATACCTGCGAACTAAGAGATGAAAGTATTCCTCCACCCAATGTGGCAATATCCGCAAAGTGATTCGGGTTGGGAATTTCAACGTCTTCCAATCGCCACTGCAACAGATGGGGAGCATTGCCATGAATGGATATCCCATTAGAAGATACACTGGGGGCCACTCCGGCAAAGGAGGATACCAAACGGGCAGGGTCGTCAAAACCTCCGGCGTAGCGGCTCGCTTCTTCCACACTTAACATACGGGCCCCGGTAGTAGCCATCTTATTCATCGCCTCCTCTTTATTGGTTCTGGCACGAATCACTACTTCATTGAGTTCGTTTACACTTTCTTTCAAAGGAATTTCCAGATAAACCTCCTTGGCGGAAGTTACCAGTATCTCTCTGAAAATACCCGGCTCATATCCCATAAAGGTTGCCTCTACCGTATGCCGTCCAACAGGAACCTGTGGTATGCTGAAACGACCGAGACTGTCTGTTATCGTACCTGCTCCCTCTTTTTCGGATAATCTCACCGTTGCATACGGTATCGGGTGTTTTGAATCCCCGTCAATAACCATTCCCCGGATTGTCTGTACCGGCCGTCCTTTTCTCTGCGGTGTCTGACTAAACGCCACTGCGGATACCAACAAAGCAACCAACAAAAGTATCCACCCGCCATAACGATGTATTTTCCGGGTTAACTCTTCACTAAGAACTCTTTCAAAGGTTTTGAGTACTGCGCTGCATTCATCTGCGGAGATACCTGACTGAATAGATATTTTTTCTAATAATCTAGTTTTATTCATCTTCATGATTTTATTCTGTTTTTATTTCGTCACGAAGATAGAGTATAGAAGATTGCCGATTTTTGAAATGAGACGAATGCATCCCGTTTGTAGACAAAACGCAAAATTGGTAAGACGAAAAAATCATTCAATCCATGAAATCTTACCAGAAACAGAGCCTTTAAAAAAATAAAACTTCATATATTCTGTTTTTAGAAAAAAATTTCTACATTTGCCAAATCAATATACAGCAAAACAACAATAGTGGCTTTATAGCGACACAATCAATTTAATATTTATAAAGTATGAAAAAGTTTTTATTTGTTTTGGTGGCCTTTATCACCATTTTTATGACTAGTGCTGAAGCACGCCGTATAAGAATCAACGTTCCAGCTAACATTCCTAAAGTCGCTACTTTGCCGGACAGTTCCTATTACAAAACAGATGACGGTTCACATTTGGATCTGGGTTATATTGAGAAAGATGGTAGCCGTGTATTAGTGCTGTTTTCAGAATCCAAACCTGACACCTATTATGATATTCCCGACGATTTTATAGAAGCTCTTCAGAAAGACCTCAATGTAGAGGATCTTACCAGTCTCATTCCAGAGCCATCTTTCTGGGATAAATGGGGAGGCAGTATTCTAATCTATGGCTTCGGTGCATTGATCGTTATCGGTATAATAAGTTATCTGAAAGATTTTATCTTTGGTATCCTCGGACTAGGCAAAAAGAAAAAAGAGGAAGAGAACGAAGAAGATAATGATTCGAAAGCTAACAGCTAACGGTTCATCCTAAGATTAAGTCGGGCAACTCCTATTCTGGTTAGTTGCCTTACCTATATAAGAAAAGTCACATCACTTTCAGAACGGTTTATGTCCTCTAAAAGTGATGTGACTTTTCTTAATAGCACACGCCAACCTACCCTAAAAAGTCGGTCTTATCTTTATCCGTGATCTCCCGAATTACTTTACATGGAACTCCTGCAGCGATCACATTTTCCGGCACATCCTTAGTCACTACACTTCCTGCTCCGATTACCGAATTTCTTCCAATGGTAACACCACCCATAATATGGACGCCTGCACCAATCCAGACATTATCCTCAATCACAATCGGACGTGCATAGCAACCTCCCATAACGCGTTCCCGAGCATCAAGTGCATGATTTGCAGTGTACAGTCCGACACGTGGTCCCAACAAGACATTATCCCCTATTGTAACAAGATTCCCATCCAACATGATGCAATCAAAATTAGCAAAGAAGTTGTTTCCTATAGTGATATTAAATCCAAACTCACACCGGAAATTGGGTTCGAAGTGAACATTCTCCCCAATGCCTTTCAACAATTTGCGTAGTAATGCTTCACGAACCTCTTTGGGTTTTCCATAAGTAGAGTTATAATCATTAGTCAGAAAAACGACTTGTTCTCTTCTCTGAACCAGTTCTGCAGACAAATCATTATAAATAGTCCCCGACAACATTCTTTCATACAATTCTCTATTTTCCATATCTATATCATAATGATTGATTAAAGTCCTTTTGTAATCACTGGTAATCCGAAAAAGCCTTTTTGTAAAGTTAGTATCTTCGGTGCACCTGCCTTGGCCTTATTATAAGTGGAAAGTGACACATGCAATTCTTCCACAGCTCCATTCTCAAAAGCTACCTGCAAATAGTATTCCTTACGTATGCCATCCGAAACATAACGATGCCTGCCTACTCTACGGGTCTTCTTGTGTGTTTCTACATATTTTTTCTGTACCATCACTGTTTCTTCGTGTGTGGAAGCAAGATCGGCAAACCAATAATTACCGCCAAGAAACAATACATAACTGATGGCACCGATGCAAGCCAGATGACACAAACAATTAATTACTTTACCATCCATAGTTGTCAGCCATATCCATTTCTTATAGAATGGGATAGTAGCAAGAGCCACCAAAAGCGCCATTCCAACAGGTATCCACCATGATGCTAATGTATCTTCGTAAATAACATAACCTAAGCCCAATGAAATAATAAAGATAAAAAGCATCAAAATACGAAGAGTCTTAATAAACAAAGGCTTCATAGTAGTATCATTGTATTATGTATCATTTTCATTGTCTCTTTTTAGAGTGAACAAAGGTAACTAAATTATAAATAAAAGCGCTATACATTCAAGATATGATTATCCTAAATATATAGCGCCCTAAATTAGATATATAATACTATCTATTTCATACTTTCATAAAGTGTTTTCGCTTCTTCAGCTGTAAATGCACGGTGATAAATTAAATAATCATCGATATAACCCTCCATGAAATTCTCATAAGATCGTGCACCCTCTGCTCCACGATACATCGCACCAATAAAATAAGGTTTCCGGTCGATCGGTTTCAATCCCTTATTCAATGCTTCCGCTTCTTTTACTCCATCAATATACAAATAGGTACTTCCGTTCGTATGTACACATACATAATGATGCCATTCCCCATCCGTCATAGACTTCGTTTTATAATCAGTCCAGTTTCCTGACAGTCCCGTGTATTCAATGACATATCTTATATATGGACTGGACTTTTGGAATCTGAACCAAGTTTGTTTATTCATTCCGTCTGCACTTGCATTAGGTCCGGCACCATGCTGGAACACTCCCAGATTGGTAGCAGTCTTATTTGAAGTTTTCACCCAGAAGGATGTAGTTACAGGAGTTGCCTGGAAATCCAAAGCATCATTATCAGGTAACGAAAGGAAAGCATAATTCTGATTATCCTTACTTACAAACTGGGCACAAGTAAATCCTTCTTTACGGGCAGGAGCATTAAAGTTAACATCCATATTATCTCCCAATTTAAGAATTTCCGGATGAATGGCATTCGGTCCCATATCTTTACTGTCACCATCGAATGGATAGAAAAGAACAAGATCCTTACCAGGAAGCACAGTGACATATCCTTCTTGTTCAGCAGTAGAAGTATTCATTTCGTTAGATGCCACCAAAGTCACTTTATATCTACCGGCAGTCGAATAAGTTACAACAGGGTTCTGCTGGTCTGAAACAGACGGTTCGCCCCCTTCAAATGTCCAGTTCCAATGAGTAGGACGTCCTAAACTGGCATCCTTAAATGATATTGTTCCTCCTTCTATAATCATACGCCGATCTGCCGCTATATCTGCGGCTACTGAATTTTTATCAATAATATTCAGGTATTTCTCTTTTGTAACAGTAGCTGATGTCTTAGGATTTGTCACAGTTAATTTCACTGTGTAAACTCCCGGTTCAAATATGAGACTTGGATTCTGCAGATCAGAAGTAACCGTTATCCCACCCACAGAAGTAAACTCCCATGCCCAAGTCGATGGAAATCCAACAGACAAATCCGTAAAGTTTATAGTTTCATCGCTTAGAGCTTGAGTTTTATCCGCTTTAAAAGCAGCTGTTATTTCATCCGGATATACGACAGTGACGTATTTCAACATTTCAGTCTCTGCATTTTCCGTTCCTCTGCCCACTCTCAATTTCACAGTATAAGTTCCCGGATAATTATAAACGATTTCCGGGCTAAACAGATTAGACACACTAGGTTCTCCCCCTTCAAAACTCCAGTCCCATCGTACTGGCTCTCCGGTAGACTTATCCATAAAACAAATTTTCTCTCCGGCAGAAATCGTTTGTTTATCAGAGACAAAATCAGCGTTCAACAATACTTGCTCTTCATCTTTACAGGAATAAAAAACTCCCAGACATACGAACAAGAAATATATTATCTTTTTTATGTTCTTCATATCATTACATTTTTATAATTCCACGTATGGTTATTGTAATTGCGATAACTCAACATTTTGAAAAGCAATGCCACCAATATTCTTGAATCCGTATTCATACAGTACTCCAATCATACCATCCGGATAACGGGCTATATCCGAATATCCGCCATAGTCACTACCAGTATAGGAATATTGTTTTTTCCAGGTTACTCCATCGTCTTCACTCATTTTCAATGTGTTGTTATTACGATTGGTCTGACTATCAGGATTGGAGAATAAAAGAATGCCTTTGCCATCCTCTCCCAAACCATAAAAGAGGATAGAGCCCTGACATATCGGTTCTTTCAATGTAGTGTATTTACACGGACTCCATGTCAGTCCACCATCCGCACTGGTAGAAACCACCCTGTATTTTTCCGTATCAGACTGTTTACGCATATTCAACATCAAATCACCATTGCTCAATTCGGTCACAGTACTCTCATTGGTATAATCCATATCCATAATACCACCCAAATGCCAGGTTTCTCCCCTATCATCCGAATATATCACATGGGAACGTCCTGCACCGGAAGTCGTGGTGTTATGATTACATGATACCACAATTCTTCCTTTATGCGGCTCAAACTGTTTTACAATTCCATGACAAGGTCCTGTTGCATACCATCTATATTTATCTGGAGTTACCGAAGCTGTTATATCCTTTTCTTTCGCCCATGTCAACCCTTCATCATCCGAGTAAGTCATGAAAATAGAGTTGGTCCCCGTTGCCCCCGGGTTCCAGCAAGATAGCAAGATAACACGATTGATATCCGCTAAATAAACAGGCACCTGATTACGACAACGATTTTCAGCATCATCCTTAACAGTTATCAGCGGCCCCCAAGTCTTTCCTTTATCAGTGGAGCGTTTCAGAACGATATCAATATCCCCTTCATCTTCAGGTCCATTGCGGCGTCCCTCTGCAAAAGCCAATATTGTACCGCTATTTGTTATAACCATTGTCGGTATTCTGAAATAAGCATACCCTTCCTTATTTATAGAGTAAGGTTTGCTCGTAGGAACCGGTAAAGAAGATATGCTCGGCTCCACATCATTGCATGCTGTCGCTATAAACAACAGGCACATCCATGCTAATATTAAGTTTAAATTCTTCATTGTTTTTAATTTTTAATAACCATCAGTTTGTTCCAGATTAGGATTCAAATCAATCATCTTCCTTAAAATCGGAAAATACAACGGAGTAGATTTACCAACCAGATTAGGGATGTAATCATAAATATCAATCGTACCCGCATAATGCGCACGCATTAAGTCCGGCCAACGCTTCAACTCGAAACACAATTCCCTGCCTCGTTCATCCAATATTTCTTTTTGTACCACTTTCTGATCCGAACTTGCGACATAAGCGCCGATATCGGCACGATTACGAGTAGAAAACATCGCATCAATAGCTTTGGATACATTATCACCACCCAAATAACACAATAATTCCGCTTTTAGCAATTTGACTTCACCCAAACGATAAACTACAATATCATTATCATAATAACGGTCGTCAGTATAAGCTGTTCCCCGGAATTTATTCTGCGAAGTAAAGACTACCGTTCCTTTCGAATTTATAGCATTAATATATGCTGATGAAGCCCGGTTATCCTTGTCGCTGAAAAGTGAAATCAAACGGGGAGACGGAGCGTATACATGACGTGCGATTGTTGAATTGGTATACGGAATATCCTCTTTGTTTACAATATCATTAGTCAACAGTCCGGCAGCGGCTGACATAGATAATGTAGACATATACATATTGTTGTATTCATCCTTCTTCAGATAAATGGAGAAAATGATTTCACTGTTTTTCTTATTTGCCACATCAAATATATCCGCATATTTATCCATCATACTCACTCCGCATTTTTCGACTTCTTCCAACGCTGAAATTGCATCTGTCAAATCATTCTTGTCATTGCTCCTCTGAACTGTATATTTCCATGCCAACGCTTCCGCTTTCAGACATAATGTAGCAGGTTTGGAAAGTCTGTTCTTATCCAGGATATGTGCTTCCGGATATAGGTCAATAGCGGTCTGGATATCCGACAAAATCTGTTTCATTACTTCAGAAGCCGGACTACGCATCGGACGTGATTCCTTATCATAGGATTCCGTAGGATTCAACACAATAGGCACGTCTCCCCACATCTGTGTTAAAGTCAGATAAGCTTTTGCTCTGAACGTATATGCCTGCGCCAAAATCCTTTTCTTTTCATTTTCCAGCGTAAACTCAATTCCCGGAGCATATTTAATAATCATATTACAATGGTGGATATTCTCATAGAAAGTACGCCAATCCAACCCATATTCTTCATTCAACTCGTGTTGATGTGAACGCGAAACACCTCCAATTACTCCTGATACCATAGCATCTCCACGGTCCTCACCATATAACGTAGTACTGGTCATACCTCTGTAATCCGAATAAAGACCGTTCAAATAGCCTTTTACATCTGATTCTGATTTCCAATAATTCGCCATAGTTATTTCAGAGATAGGATCTATATCCAAAATAGATTCACAACTACCTAAAGTACAGGCAGCTAGTATACTAAACATTATTAATTTAGTTCTCATCATCGTTTACTTTAATGTTACATTGTAAATTTTACAGAGAATATAAACTGACGTGGACGGGAATATTTACCGGCGTCAGCACCAATTACTTCAGGAGTAAGTCCATCATAAGCTGTCCAATATCCTAAATTATAGACAGCAGCGGTCAAATCCAGTGTTTCAATTTTAGTAGCCCGCAACCATTTGGCACGTAACGGGTAGGATAGAGAGACTTCACGGAATGCCAGATAATCCCCTTTCTTTATATATAAAGTATTGGCACTACCACCACTAAAGCCAATTGTAGAACTACTTGGGCGACCATGATTACGTTTCCCATTGTCCCAGTCGGACTCTACATCATAGCGGGGAATAGAAGCTATATCACCCGGTTTATGCCACATTTTACTACTGGCAACATCATGAATCGTTGCGAAGTTATTTCGAGAATTCGCATTTGCCTGCGCCCTAAAGTGATTATCAATCACATTACCTAATGAAAAGTCTGTTGCAATCCTCAGAGTGAAGTTCTTATAGGTAAAAGTGTTATTAAAAGAACCCATCTTATCCGGATGAATATAACCTACAAATACCATATCTTTAGAATTTATGATACCGTTTCCATCCACATCACGCCAAATTGCATCACCGGCACATTTTCCTTTGCCCAACCAACCGGAAGATACTCCTTCATCATATGGAGCATTAGCAGCGTCCTCATCTGTTGAATAAACTCCATCCAACTGATAAGCAAAGCGAGCACCAAAACGCTCTCCTTCTGCAAATCCGCCCACTTCAACATATTTTCCCAACTTAGGATCGAAAATGATTCCTCCACCAGTCCGATTCTTATCTGCACCATTATTAGGCAACTTTCCTATGGTTGTTCTCCAAATGGAGAAATTTGCATCTATATTCCAACGGAAATCACGTGTCTGCATGGGAATCGCATTGACAGCAATTTCTATACCTTTCGTATTCAAAGAACCAAAATTGGATTTAATTGATGCAAACCCAGTTTCCGACCATAGGTTTTCATTCAATAAACGGTTCGTAGTCTTTTTATAATACGCATCGAAAGATAAATTGATACGATTATTTAAAAATCCAGCTTCAAATCCCAAGTCGGTTGAAGTCGTCTCTTCCCATAGCAAATTACGATTCATCAACACAGTATTCAAGATACCTGCTTCACCCGCATAGTTTTTACCGGCTTCATAAGAACCTTCCGTATTTTCCAATGCAAGATTATCATATCCTGTTTTCCCCCAGCTAGCTCTAAGCTTTAAGTTGCTGACCACCTTTGATAAAGGTTCAAAGAAGGCCTCACGATGCATATTCCATCCGGCAGACACACCTGGAAAAGTTGCAAACTTATGATTGGCTGCAAAGTGGGAAGAGCCATCATAACGGATACTTGCGGAAAACAGATACTTCATGTCATAATTATAATTGACACGTCCGAAATAGCTATTCATCTTTTTCTCTTCAAAAGTAGAGGTTGTCTTGGCCGATTCTGCAGCAATACCATTCAATGTTTCAATATAATCAGATGTTCCACCATAACCGGAACCGCTGAAACGATACCAATTGTCATAAATGTAGTTACCACCAACCATCAAGTCCAGGTTATGTTTATCTTTTAGTGTCTTTGTGTAGTTTAAAATAAGGTCATACTGATAATGCAAATCCATATTATGTGCTTCCGACACCGGTCTGTTTTTCACAACTTCATTATATCGTTCAAAATTATGGTCTTTACCTTCGTTGTTAGTATATGAGAACATCGGTTTGAGATGTAACCCCGGAATGATCTCCCAATCTAATTCTGCAGAAAGATTGATACGGCTCACTCTGTTTTCTTTTTCCTGATAATAAACTTCATGAAGTCTGGTACGGAATGAACTCGTCAATTCTCCCGGAGCCGGTGTCCCGTCTTCATAATACTGACGTACTGTAGGCGGCATCTTGGCAGCACGTGACATTACGTTATTCTCATTGATGCCTGCTGTCGTTCGCATGGAGTAATTCACCATCCCCCTTACCGTCAGATTCTTACGAATCTTGTATGAAGCATTTGTCAAAAAACTCCAACGATTATAATTAGAACCTACAACAATACCGTCCTGTGTAAGATAACCAAGACTCATATAATAAGTGGCTTTCTCATTTCCGCCACTGAAGTTTATATTAAAATCATGATTAACAGGAGTCTGGAATAGATTATCTTGAAAATCTGTTTCTTTAAATATCAACATCTTACCGGGATTGGCAGGATCCTCCATCATCTCCCATCCTTGGTTAGATAACAGATCTTCTACATACCCCTGACCATAATTGGTTATATAGTCATCCAGAAAAGCTGTTGTATTCAAAGCATTCCGTTTATTTGCAGTACTCATCGCAAAAGTACCTAACAAATATTTATCAGGATCGGTTGCATGTAGCGCAGCAGTACGAGTTGCGGTCAAATATTCGCGGGCACCCGACAAAGGCATTCTTTTCGGTTGATGATCTACAGACAAACCATAACTAAAAGAGATACTCCCTTTGCCTGCTTTACCTTGCTTAGTCGTAATCATAACAATACCACGAGAAGCCTTTGAACCGTAAATTGCCGTTGAAGCAGCATCTTTCAGCACCTGTATCGTTTCTATATCCGCATAGTTAATATCCTTCATAGTACGAATCACCCCGTCAATAATTACCATAGGAGAATCACTTTCTGGTGCAGTAGTTGTTCCACCACGCACTATAATTTGAGGATCAGCCCCCGGTTGACCGGAGCTTACGCGAATTTCCATTCCCGGCACTTTCCCCTGCAACATGGACATTGGATTTCCCGCTGGCGAAATAGCCATATCTTTAGAGTCCACCTTGGTGATCGCACTCGTCAATGCTGCCTTAGACTGCTTACCATATCCGATAACAACAACATCTGATAAAGCAACTGAACTGCTCCTCATCGTTACCAGAATACTATTCCTCCCCTTTACGGGTATTTCCTGTTTTTCCATACCTACAAATGAGAATACTAAAACACCATCTGCAGGAGCACTAATGGAATATTTTCCATCCAAATCAGTCACTGTCCCTTGTTGAGAACCTTTCACCAGAACCGAAACCCCTATTAACGGTTCTTGTGTATCGTCCAAAACAACTCCGTTGACAGTTATCTTCTTTTGATCTATGCCCAAAGCTTCAAATGAAGCCGAAAAAGCGGGCATGCAAAAAGTGAAGATAACTAATAAGATACCCGACATGCGGAATAGCTTACTTTTTAATAAAAATGCATTTAACATAAATTGTAGATTACAAGTTAATAACTCAAATTTCAGGTTTTTCTATTTTCTCGTTTCATATATCATAATATTATTTTGCTACAAAAGGAGAAGCCGGCAAGCCGAAGTTTGAAAATAGATTCAGCGGCTGATAATTTCTGAATCCATATTTAACCTCTACCGGTTCGGGAACTTGTTCGCTGGTTAGTATTACCTTTGTCTTATTATCAAAAAGAGTAGCTTTTGCTGGATAATAAACCCCATCCTTTCCGGCAATCTCAAATCCGGTAATCTCTTGATCATAAGATGTCATTCCCATTTCTACATAATCGAACTCCACAATCAACTTTTCTTTATCAATTGTAAAAGACTTGTAGATAGGACCACTATAAGGTGTTCCGTTACGTTGATAAGTCTTGGCTAATGCCCACAAAGCGAGTCTCTTTCCTACATTCTCTTTATCGGAAGGGTGCACACATGTACGGTTTCCGATATCGGATGTAACGACCATACCAGCATTGGGAATTTCTTTCAGACATTCCAGCTGCACTTGCCGAATCTCGGCCGCCTCAGTATTATCCGCATTTTTTCGTCCATAATCATAAGGAGCAATTTGCACATAATAAAAGGGAAACTCTCCTTGCTTCCATTCCTTTCGCCAAGACTCTACCATTGCCGGAAACAGCCGTTTATACACTTTCGGATTATTTAAATTACTTTCTCCCTGGTACCAAATTACTCCTTTAATCGTGAACTGTGTAATCGGATGAATCATCGCATTGTATAGCAATGTAGGCTCATCTTTTGGTCGGGCTATGTCTTTAGGATCTTTAGTCAGTGCCGATAAAGATATTTCCGGAAATTTTTCCATATATACCTCCTTGTTTATCCACGATTCTATTTTGGAACCACCCCAACTGGAGCAAATGACACCTACCGGAACTTTTAAGACTTTGCGCAGATAGTTTGCAAAGAAATAAGCAGTTGCACTGAAATCCGCCACATTGGCGGGGCTGGACTCCATCCAGGGAGTTGAAATACAATCATCCAACAATGTCTGGCTGCTATTTATTTTGAGTGTAACCATGCGAATGTCGTCAGATGGCAAGGATGTTGCAATCGCGTCACATGATCCTTTTACAGGTTGTCCTCTAAATCCTTTTACAGGCATCTCCATATTTGACTGCCCCGAACATAACCATACTTCGCCTATCAAAATATTTGTAAGAATTACAAGCTCACCATCGGATATAGTGATCGTAAAAGGACCACCGGCCGAAGGAGTCTGCACCTGTATTTTCCATGCCCCATCCAAAGCAGAAGTGGTTGTATAGGCTTTATTATCCCAGGATGTTCTAACGATAACTTTCTGCGAACGGGCAGACCAGCCCCATAGATTGGCTTTAGTGTTCTGTTGCAACACCATATCATTTCCAATAATTGCCGGCAACCTTACCTTTGCCTTCAAAGGTAGGATACAAAGTATACCAACAAATATGAATAGTATCTTTTTCATTATTTCTAGTCTTAAATGTTAATCTTTCATATCAATAGTCTTAGGTCGTAGACATGTGACCAAGATGACTAACATAATCAATACGAATATAGCCAGGAATGCAAAGTCTCGTCCCAAATGTCCGGCATCTGTAGACTCACCCAATATGCTGGTTATCGCTGCTCCCGCAAACACTCCACACATATTCATTATACCATAAGCAGTTGCCCTATAGCGGGCAGATACGAACTGACAAAGAATCGGCATATTATTAGCATCAAACATTCCGAATCCTACTCCGAACAATATCGTTCCCATCACTAATGCAAAAATAGAGTGCCCGAATCCTATAAACAATAAGGAAGGTATGATAAAGCCTAATCCCAATGCTCCTGTATAGACTCTTCCACGTACATTTTTAAGTACCCACCTGTCTGATATATATCCTCCGATTAATACTCCAAACAACGAAGACAAAGCGATGGAAATAGTAGACATAGGTCCTGCCACAGAAATATCAATAGACAGACTTTCGGAAAAGAGAGTCGGTAACCAATTTTTTGCAGCCCATCCCGGAGTGCCCGGCACACAGAAATAAAATAAGATGATCCAGAAAAAAACATTGGAGAATAGCATTCCCAAACTCTTCAGAACCGGTATTTTTTTTATTTTTACCTGTATCTCCGAAACGGTACCCCGTTCTTTATCGCGTAAGAAAAAAGCCAGAATAATGCCATATCCTATACCTATAATACCAAACCAATGGAATGTACTATGCCATGAATACATTGCAGCAAATGTTGCCCCAAACCCTCCTATCGCTTGCCCGACATAGAGTCCTGTCATATGTATCCCTACAGCTAATGATCGTGTTTTATCCTGATGGAAGTCAGCAATTAGAGACAGGGCAGCCGGTAGATATAATGCTTCACTTACTCCCATAATTCCACGAAGCCAATAAAGCTGGTCAAAAGTAGTGGCATATCCCATCAGATAAGTAACCCCTGACCACACACATAAGCTACCAACAATCAACCACTTGCGACTCATACGGTCACCTATAATTCCCGAAATAGGGCTCATCAGTCCGTATATCCACAAAAAAACTGCCATCAATCTACCAAAATTTGCAGCCGACTCCAATTCACGAACATCCGCCATCATAGGAATACGCATGGTAGAAAGCATTTGTCTATCCATATAGTTGAGTAAAGCAACTCCCCATAGTAATCCGACTACCACCCAAGGATATATATTTGAAGTTTTACTATTCATGGCTTACCTGTTTAGAATTTCAGTCAGATCAAATTTAATAAAGGCCATATTCGCCTGGCTACTTTCATATAATATCCCTATTGAACCTTCATCTATGGATGTAATACTAGAATAACCGGCACTGCGATATTGATCAAACAAAATCCAATATTTTTCAGGCCACGTCATTCCATCGTCAAAACTAATCTTGAGGGTCAATTTATCCCGTGTTTTATAGTCACTGGGATTTGCAAATAAAAGTATACTTCTTTTTTCTCCATTCACTGTATAATCATGTCGATGCAAACTCGCCATACACGTTGGTTCCACCAATGCTTTTCGTGAAGTAGGGTGTTCTGTCCACGTCTTTCCCAAGTCTGTTGTCGTACAGATTCTCCGGCCATTTACTTCTTTGTTTCCCCGGTTTCTATTATCACGCATATTCAACATGACAGCACCATCACTTAATTGTGCAGCATTACATTCCGTTACATTTGAATAAGCCGGGTTACTGGTTGTCCATGTCTTTCCGTGATCCTTACTATATGTGATATTAGAGAATGCAGTCCCTTTTTCATCCCGTCCCTGAGTAGGAAAAACTAAAGTCCCATCGGCCAATGTAATCCCATGTCCGGGAGCAGGAGCGAATAACCACCACTCAGGACGTTTTGTTTTCCCCGTTATATTATCTGGAAAACTCCAAGTCAGACCATCATCCGTGCTTTTTGTTATTAAGAATTGACAGGTTTCTTTTAAACCGACTCCCGGTTGCGAACCTTTTTTATGCCATTGATGTATCCAGTAAGTACTATTTTCATTTAAACCCTCTATCCACTTACCATTATCATCTAATGCCCCGTGCATCCACAATCCAGCTACATAAATATCATTTGTATTCCGATCCACAAGAATACAAGCGTCACTCACTCCATTAAACTTTTGTGGTAAACCACCCCACTCTCCCATATCCAATACCGTTTGAATAGGTTGCCATGTCAATCCTTTATCAAAACTTCTATGTAGGGCGATGTCCATATTTCCCTGTAAGTCACGGGTTGAATCATAACGAGCATCGAATATAGCCAATAAAGTTCCGTTATTACTAGTAGTCAATCCTGGAATACGTGAAGAAATAATGCCATCCTGTCCTTTTTGTCTCAATGCCACCCCTACCCGCAGAGGTATGACATCTTTATTCGAAACTTTCAGCTCACCACGGCTAGTTTGTATCCGACTACAATTCACACTAACACGATGATTTAGCGCGACTGTATCTCTCAATGTCACCGCTATCCAAAAAGACAAAGAATCCTGTTCTACCTGAATTTTATCTGTAAAAGAGATTTTCCGTGCAGCAGGCAGTGGTTTGCATATCAACCGTGACTCATCGATCAATCCATTTTTATGAACTCCATATATTGCGACAGAAACAATGTCAGCCAAATCTGTACTTCCTTGTAAATCGACATCTATCTGACGAATTGTGTATGAGTGGTTACCTGTTTGAATGACCGTTGCCTTAATAGTCGGATTTATCTGTTTCTTAACTAAAACAGGAATAACAGGTCTCTCCAGTACCCATTTTATGTCTTTACCTAAAGATGTGACTGGTGACACCAATAACAAAATCATCGAAAATATGATAAATATTTTCTTACTTACTTTCATAGTATCTTTATTTTAGGTAATTTTGAACGCATTTAACTAGATTGGAGGGGATAGACAGAAAGTAAAGTAGCTTACCCCAGCAATACACTTTTACTGTCATCTCCTCTTTATTATCTTCAGAATTCAAAGAATTTTATAGCGTCTAAATCACCTCTTAGTTTTTCATATTCATCAACAGAAAAAGGTTTTATCGGCAACCGGCAAGAACCGCAATCAATACCTATCAGCTTCATAATCGCTTTGCCACCGCGTACTCCGCCACCATATTTAATAATAACCTCCACGGTACGTATGGATTTTATCTGATTGTGGCGAGCCGTTTCCAAATCATTCATTTTCATTGAATCAAAAATAGCCTGATATACATTAGGAATATAATTATACGTACTCCCAACTCCTGCTACAGCTCCCATAGCCAAGCCAGAAATAAGAATTTCATCATAACCATGCAATACTTCAAACCGATGTTGCTCCAACTCTATGCAAACTCCCATCTCCATCAGGTTATTATGAGTAAACTTAGTACCCACCAGATTAGGTATTTTCTTTTTCCCTTCCACCAAAAACTTATCCACCGGCAAATTAACCCCTGTAATCGATGGCATATTATAATAATAGAAAGGTAAGCCAGCAGCAGAGTGGCAAATAGGTGCAAAAAAATCAACTAATTCATCTACTGTTCCCGGTTTAAAAAAAGAGGGAGCAATTGAAGCAATAGCATCGGCCCCTACTTGTGCAGCATGACGTGCCAGTTCCATTGCACTTCGTTGACAGTTTGAGCCTACATGAGCTATGACTTTGAATCGCTTACGGGCAGAAACGAGCCATTTTTCAAGAATTAATTTACGCTCATCGATCGTCAATGAAGAAAATTCACCGGTTGTGCCGCACACAAATACCCCTTTGATAGGAGTCGATGCTATCCAATCAGCATATTTATCAATAACAGATAAATTTACGTCCCCATTCTCATCCAATGGGGTGAAAGTGGCCGCAACCATACCTTCCAGTTTTTCATAATTGTTCATAGTGCATTTAATTAGATTGTTATTTTACTTTATTTTCAGAAAGTTCCTTTCAAAATTAAGGGAGTTCGTATACCAGGTTGTATTTCACCGCTTACCACGTAAACGTCATTCCCCATATAAACCGCATTTGTCGTAACAGGAATAGGATAAGGGCAGTCTAAAGAATCCACCAAAGAATTTGTCTCTGTACTGATGACTCGTAGCTTACGGCTAAATCCCGGATGCTCGGGAGATGTAGGTAGTATTTCTTCAACTCCTCCCAGTAGTATTATCTTGTCTTTTTTATATGGAATAGCAGTCCCCGCCATTACAGGAAAATTACCAGCTATTTTGCCCCATTTCCTGCCACCTGGTTCATATACGTACCCCTCCGTATATTCTACCATCACTTCATTCGGAGCATAACTCCTTCCACTAAAAAGATAAAATCGTCCTCCCTGAACCACACTTACCGCATAGGCGAGCGATGGTCCCTCCCAACCGGGCATCTTCTGCCATCCTTTTTCTTTATGCAATAAATCAAGCATATAAAAATGATTGGTCGACTGTTCATTTGTCATAGTCTCCTGCCCCCCAGCAATATAAATACAGTTATCCCCAATAGCCCCCGTTGCATTTGCCAACGGAACCGGCAAAGCCGGATAACTAACAGAATCTACTACAAATGAAACGCCCTCTTTTTTTATGAGAAAAACTTTATCGCTGCATTGCATACGATCGCATCCTCCAATACATAATAACCCTTCCGGCAAGCATATCGAAACTCCATAAGCTAATGGGCTGTTAAGGAAATCATCATAAACAGTCCACTTCTCCGTGTGCAGATCATAACTATATAAAGTAGACCACCAAGTTTTAACTCCTCCCTCCCAAGGATATTTATCAGGAAAGTTGGCTCCTCCCAGCACTAGTAATTTATCCTCTACTATTCCTGAATATGCACCAGCCAATCCAACGTTTTTCAACATACCGGTACATCCCGGAAGTAACAATGAGTTTTCCCATTGCATTACTATCTTATTTTCTCCTTTTCTCGAACAAGCCGTATTCATACATGATAAAATTAAAGATAAATATAAAATAAAAAAATACTGTTTTCTCATATACTATCTATCCTTTCTTCTTCGTTTTTCTCTGCCATCAATTCCAAACTCCGGTTCACTTTAAAAATCTTATAAACCTCAAAATGTCTTTCAATGGCATCACGATAGCCTTTCTCGTCTCCTTTTCTTATAAAATCCAATAAATCAGCATGAGTAGCTATTCTGCCGCTTTTACTCATCTCTATATTTATAGGTTTTAAGTAGTCTTTGAACTTTTCTTTCACATAGACAAGTATAGGATGAATGATTTCCTGAAATTCAGATATTATTTTATTTCCCGTAATTTTGTATAGTTTTGTATGAAAAGCCGATTCGCTGATTAACGCATACTCGTTATTCTCGAAAACAATTCCCATTTTCACAATCTCGCTCAATTCCTCAATATCTTTAGGAGTTATCTTACGGAAAATATCACTTGATATTCCTATTTCAAGTGCGATTCTGAAATCCAATAAATCCAAAATTGTTTCTTCACTCAAAACACGAGGATCTATCACTCTTTTCATTCCACCTAAAATGGAAGGTTCAGTCAAAACCATTCCCTTACGAGGGCGCGCATGAATCAGTCCCATCATTTTCAAACGACTCAAAGCTTCTCTGACAACACTTCTTGCAACTCCTAATTCTGCGGCCAGATTATTCTCATTGGGAATAGAATCTCCACATCTCAAATCATTCTTTTTAAAGTAGGTAAGTAAGCTGTCTTCTACCTGATCGATCAATGTTGTTTGATTAATTTCTATCTTCATATTATTAGATTTTATCATTTGTAGCATTTGTCTGACAAATAATACAAATGCAATATTAAAAGATTTTTTTTAGAATGCAAGGGCATTATAATAAGAAAATGCACATTTATGTTGAGAAACATACTTTTAGTACATATTGAGCTCTCATTTAGAACAATAGCAAGAGCAGAGATACTCATTTTAAACATAGTAGCGATATCTACTTATTATAGTGAAGGTATAAATTCATAAGATAGGATACCCCCAAAAATAAGCAATTAAAGATACAGACAAAATCACATATAAAAATCTAGGTTATGTCTATTGTATCTTTTATCTTTGCAACAATCAAAAAAAGCGATTATATGAGTCCTGATTCAGAATATACAGAAACACATGAGAATAAAATCTATGCCACTCTTGACAAACTGGGAATAGCGTATCAAAGTCTACACCACCCAGCCATAATGACTATGGAGGAAGGAGCAGAAATAGCCCAAAAGCTAGGTTGTACTTCATGCAAGAGTCTGTTTCTGACTAATAAACAGCAAGAATACTTCATGCTCTTATTGCCCGCAAATAAAAAATTGAAAACAAAAGAACTTGCCGGGCAGATAGGTAGTTCCCATCTCTCTTTTGCTTCCGAAAAGGCAATGGAAAATCTCTTGTGTACTTTTCCGGGGGCTGTCAGTATTCTAGGTCTTATCTACGATAAAGAGAACAAAGTACAGCTCCTGATTGATAAAGAAATTCTTGAATCAACATATATAGGATGTCATCCATGCGTAAACACATGCAGTCTAAAAATCAAATTGGAGGACATTCTTAAAATACTATTGCCCGAAATCAGTCATCAGAATTTTAATATTGTGGAGTTATAATCCGAAATTACAAAGTCGTACATTCTGCAAAAAAAACGAACATTTAAGCTAGTTTCACGACTTAATTAAAGTACATGTCTTGTTCCTCGGTGAGAAACACATCGTTGCACACCGAGAAACGGGTCGTTCCTTTTAAAGGAACGGGGCTTTGGTTTTAAACCAAAAAATAAACCATATAATCAACTAAATATCAGCGTATTACCAGATTGCTATTCCAACTAATGAGCATATTAGAATTTTATTGACAACTCACGATAGGATGGGAATGATAGAATAACAGAAAGGATAGAAAAATTCATTTTAAACATGGTGACGGTATCCACTTATGATAGTGACGGTATATTCGTGGGATAGGGTAACCATCCCGACCGGATAGTGACGCTATGTTTTTGCTGGGAAAAGAGCATAAAAAAAGGCTATCTATCCCAGACAGCCAATCTTTTGTTAACCTTAAATCTAATACTATGAAAAACACATTGCAAAGATACGGATTTTCTGCATATCTCCAAATTTTCAGGCTCAAGTAGCGTATCTTATAACATGGTTTAATAGAAGTAACAGTTTCGTTAACATTTAACATAAATCCATCGGATATTAACGAATATCCGATGGAGTAGATTCAGAGATTACTCATATCGCAATGAACGAGCAGGTTTGCTCATTATTATTTTCATTGTTTGGAAAGCCACTGTCACAAATGAGATAAACAGCATCAGCAATACAGGTACTATAAAGAACCACGCTTTGAGATCGGTACGGAAAGCATAATGCCTTAACCAGGCATTCATACTAAACCAAGCTACCGGAAGAGCTATAACAACCGCAATCAGAATCAACTGGAAAAATCCTTTAACCAACTGATAGAAAAGATTCCAGCGGGAAGCTCCCAACACTTTACGTATTCCCATCTCTTTGGTGCGGGTGGAACAGGAAAACATGACTAATACCCAAAGTCCGAGACAGGAAATAAAGATTGCCAATCCGGTGAACGAACCGATCATCGCTCCGAAAACCTCGTCTTGCCGATATTGGTGGTCGAAGAACTGATCGAGAAAGAAATAATCAAAGCTGGAATCCGCGAAATACTGATTCCAGATCTCTTGCACTTGAGATACCAGTTCACGGGGATTTCCGGAAGCCATCACAACAGAGATATAACGTTGGGGCAACCAATCAATTTTATCTTTATGAATCAGCATGATAGGTGTATAGTTCTTACTCAACGCCTGCTGATGATAATCTTTCACCACTCCGATAATCTGCATTGGCGCATCGGTACATTCTACTGTTACCAACTCGCCTATCGCCTCATCATTGGAGGCAAATCCCAGATTACGTACAGCCGTTTCATTAATCACCAGTTTATCGACATCATCACCATATTCTTCGGAGAAACTTCTTCCGGCTACTATCTGCAAACCGTATGCATCTGCATAATCAGGATCACAAGCCAGCATTTCATAAAGACGGTTCTGCTTCAAAGCGTCATTGGTGCGACGATTGGAAAGGAATGTGGCCACTTCTTCTCCTGGTACGGCACCGGAGAAAGTAACCCGATGGACCAGAGGAAGACGCGCGATTGCTTTTTTCATTGCTTCCAACTTGATATTCTGCCCCTCTGTATGTCCCGGAAACTTAACCACTAATGTCTGGTTGGTTTTCACTCCCAAAGATTGATTACGCATAAAATTCAGCTGTGCAAAAACAATCAATGTAACACAAAGTAAAATCATGGAAGCTGTATACTGGACAACCACCAGTACCTGACGGGTTCGGTCGCCTGACTTGCTATGCAAAAACTTCCCTTTCAACAAGGTTATAGGTTTGCGATTCAATAAAGCCAATGCCGGATAATACCCGGAAATAAATATTCCGGCTATGAAAACGAGAACCAGCAAAATCCACCAGTAATCCATGAACCAGACAGAAAACGTAACTGTACGTCCTACCAATTGGTTGAAATGTGGAAGAACCAGTTCTATTAATCCCACAGCTAATATGAAAGCTATCAGATTCATAACCAAGGCCTCAAACAGGAATTGATAAATCAACTGTTGGCGGAAAGCTCCCACTACCCTGCGCACTCCCACTTCTTTAGCACGCTCCATCGAACGTGCTACGGTCAGATTGATATAGTTAATCCAGGCAATAGCCAGAATAGCGACAGCCGCAAAAATCAGGGCGATCATAGCAGAACGATTTCCTTTGGTTTCCGTCTCATAGCCTATCTGTGGGGTGAGATGTATATCTGCCAAGGGAATTAAAGACACGCCCCACGTCTTATTTTTCAGTGCTTCTTCTGTCTTGTATTTCTCCGCCATCACAGGAAATTCTTTTTCTATCTCCGCTTTTCTTTCCGGTGAGTCGAGCAAAACATACATATAGGCTTCATGCTTATACCAGTATTCCTGCATATATTGAGGCAGAGAGGCATAGGAAATCAGAAAATTATAATGAATGTGTGAGTTGGAGGGCATTTCTTTCATGACTCCGGTCACTTCGCACGATACTTTATCATACGTTCCGGTAAAGATCAGAATTTTGCCGATAGGGTCTTCATCTTTGAAATACTTACGGGCAATACGTTCGGTGATTACCACTTGCCGGGGCATGGAGAGACAAGTCTTTTTATCCCCTTTCAGAAGTTCGAAATCAAAAAGACGGAAGAAGCCCGGATCGGCATAGGCTATCTGATTCTCCCGTAATGTCAGTTCGCCATATTTCACAATCTGCTCCGGTTGGAGATGGGTAGCGATACGGGTATAATCTTCGATTCCGGCAAGATTCTCTTTCATGGCCGAGGCATATCCGAAAGAGCTGGTCGCCCAGTAATCGGTCAGGACTTCCCCTTCATGAAAAGTGCTTTGCACCCGATAGATATGGGCATATTTCGTGTGCATTTTATCAAAGCTGAACTCAAAAGTGACATAGGTTAGCATCAGTAATGCCGATGCCATTCCGATTGCCAATCCAAAGATATTGATGAAACTGAACTTCTTCCGCTTCATCAGATTCCGATAGGCACTATTCCAGTAATTCCCTATCATACGGTTTCGTTTTTAGATGACGTTTTCTTTTCCAGCGGACGGTTTATGTTTTCGGCTACAATCTGTCCGTCCAATAGTTGGATGACCCGGTGTGCATATTTCGCATCCCGCTGTGAGTGGGTGACGATAATGATTGTGGTTCCCTGACGGTTGAGTTCGCTCAACAGTTCCATCACTTCGATGCCATTCACCGAATCCAGATTTCCGGTAGGTTCGTCGGCCAGCAGTAGTTTACATTCAGTCACTACGGCACGGGCAATGGCTACACGCTGTTGCTGTCCGCCGGATAACTGCTGGGGATAATGATTCGCACGATGTAACAGGTTGACTTTCTCGAGCACTTTGTTGACTCGTTCTTTCCGTTGGAGAGTCTTCATACCAAGATAGACAAGTGGCAGTTCCACATTCTCATACACGGTCAGTTCGTCAATCAGGTTGAAACTCTGAAAGATAAAGCCCAGATTGCCTTTCCGCAAAGCAGTCAACTGGTTTTCAGTCATTTTATCGACTTGCTTCCCCTCAAAAAAGTAAGAACCGGAAGTCGGAGAATCCAATGTACCGAGAATATTCAGCAAGGTGGATTTGCCGCATCCTGACGGTCCCATTATCGCTACAAATTCTCCTTGTTCCACCTGTAAGGTGACATCATTCAATGCTTTTGTCTGCACCTCTTCTGTGGTGAAAAGCATAGATAGTTTTTCTGTTTTAATCATAATAATTATTCATTATTTTAGTATTAGTTTCTCATTGTCTCCAAATAATTCATAGCCGGATATGATTACTTTCTCACCCGGAGACAAACCGTCTGTCACCTCGTAATACTGTGGATTCTGCCGTCCTATCTTCACAGGGCGCCGCGTGGCAAATGTACCACTTTCATCGACAACGTACATCCATCGGCCCCCGGTAATTTGAAAGAATCCGCCACGGGGAACCAGAATAGCTTGTGCCGGATCACCCAATTGCAGGTTTATGTGATAAGTCTGTCCGGCACGGATATTCTCCGGTCGTTCGGATATAAAATTGAGGTCTGTACGAAACTGACCGTCTTTCACTTCAGGATAGGGTTTAGTCACTTCCAGTTTATAGGTTCCTCCGTCACGGGTAAAGTCGGCAGGAAGTCCGGGAAGTACCCGTTCTACGTAGTGCTCGTCTATCTGTGCCTGTACTTTAAGGTCGGAAGTGATGATTTGCCCGATATGTTCACCGGCAGAAATAGATTGCCCGATTTGCGCATTCAGGTTTCCTACCTGTCCGTCAATCGGAGCTTTCACTTTCAGGTTTTCCAAGCGCTCACGAACCAATGCCAAGCTCCGTTTCATATTACGTATATTCTCGTCAAGACTGCCTATCTGACTTTCCCGAAAAATATGATCCTGACGGATACGTTCGTCAATAACAGCCAGTTGCTCTTTGGCTGCTATATATTCTTCCTCTGCCTGGCGATAGTCTTCACGTGCTATCAGTTGTTCGTTTACCAAACGTTTATACTGCTCATAACGGCGTTGCTTCCCGATAAGCTCTTTATTCAGGCCGATACGTTCTTGTTTCAGTTGCAACCGTTCCTGCTCCATACTAATCCGGGTATTACGCAACTCGTTTTCCTGATAAGCAAGATCGGCTTCACTCTGCATGATACCGATATTGAGCAATGGGTTGCTAAGACGCAGAATCACATCACCGGCCTTTACCATAGCTCCCTCTTCTTTCAGGCGCTCTTCCACACGACCGCCCTCGATGGCATCCATATAGATAATCCGGCTAGGCATGACCTGACCAATCACACGGATATAATCACTGAACTCGGCCTGCTTGACAGTAGCAATTGTCAGCCGGTCTTTCTCCACTGCCATAGAAGAGGCTATATCTCTGAAAATAAAATAGGCAATCACAGCAAGTCCGAGCATTACCCCACCGACCCAATAAAGACGTTTGCGATTGATGCCGGGTTTTCGTTCAATAGGTGTATCCATAATGGTTTATAAAAAAGTTCCTTGTCGATAATATTTTTCTAGTTTCATCATCATTTCTATTTGTAAGCGTACACGAACCAATTCTGCTTTGGCAGCAATAAACCGGTTACGGGCTTCCATCAGTTGAAAGACGGAAATCAATCCCTCTTCCCATTTCCGTTCGGATTCTTTCAGTACCAGTGTTTCAGCGTCAAGTTGTGATAATGCCTGCTGATGTTCACTATATCCGGTGTGAAGAGAAAGGAGTGTTTGCTCAATATCCGTATATAATTGTTGTTTTTCAAGTTCTTCTTCGTTTTTGAGCCGATACATATTCAATTTCAGCTTGCGCTGATTGGTCAGACGTTGCAAACCGCTTAGCAGGGGAAAGGAGATGCCAACACCCACATATTTTCCTATATTATCACGCAATTGCCTGGCCGAGAAAGCTGTATTATAATAATTGGAACCGACGGTGAAACGAGCAAAGACAGAGGGTGAGAAAGCTCCTCCCGCTATCGCATACTCTTTATGAGCTGCTTTTTGTTTCAAATCAATCATACGCATGGAGGGCAATATTTCCATAGATTGTGCGTATAGAGTTTCCACAGTCGAAACAGAATATGGTGGTAATTGGGATGCTGTAATCGTATCCAGAATAGCGAGTGTGTCGCCCGGCTGGATATTCATTAATTGTTTCAGATGCAATAAAGCGATCCGACTACTATTTCCGCGCGACTGATAACGATAAATATCTCCCTCCCGGCGCGCTTTCACCTCCTGCAAATCGGAGGCTGATTTCAATCCCAGTTCCACGAAGACCTCTGTCTGTTTCAAATACCTTTCGCTCAACCGGCTTTGTTCCAAAGCAAGATCGAGCAATTTTCTCTCCAGAATCAGTTTGTAATAAGCATCCGTCACCTGATAGGCCAGTTCATTCTGTTTCTCTTTCAGTTCCCATTCACTACGTTCTTTATTCATTTTCCGGAAACGCACCTGATTGATACGCGAAAAGCCTTCAAATAAGGAAAGTGTCATATCGAGTCCCACCGTTCCCTCTTCAAAAGATTCACTGGTATACCCATTAGTGTCAGGATCCAGCGAACGTCCGAATCGTTTGCCTGTTTCCGCATTAACCACTATGTGCGGCAGGAAAGCACCGACAGAAGCTATATAATCTGCTTTCGCTTCCTTTATGCCGATAACTCCGTTACGTACAGCCGGATTCTGTTTATAAGCCAAACGAATGCAATCGTCCAGACTCATAGCGGATTGGGCTAGCAGGAAAACCGGCACTGAAAGCAATAGTAGTAAAAGAAATCTTTTCATCCTTTATAATATATGATTGTGTGATAGCAGGATGATAAAAGCAAATGCAATGCCACTAATCATAAATAATTGATTATAAAACAAATAGAAATTACATAATTCTTCCACCGTCCAAAAATTAAACGCCCTAACGTCCAATAATTGGACATTACCGACGGAATCCCCCTATTTTACCCCGTTCTAACTCGTTCTGACTCATTCCAGCATAAACTTTGTATGAAAACGTCTAATTATTGGACACTCCCTTGCAAAGAAAATCAAAAACAGATACCTTTACCCGGAAACTTAAAAGGAACATTCAACGGACAGAGCCCCCAATCTTGCGTATGGAAACAGGAACGATTTTAATAGTAGACGACAATAAGAGTGTATTAGCCTCACTGGAGTTATTACTCGAGAATGTGTTCAGCACAGTCCGCACAGCTGCCAATCCTAATCAAATCACGACCATCTTATCTACCACTCCGATTGATATTGTAATTCTGGATATGAACTTTTCAGCAGGAATCAACAATGGTAACGAGGGACTGTACTGGCTGAAACATATCCATGAAATCCGCCCTTCACTGCCTGTTATCATGCTAACCGCCTACGGTGATGTAGAATTAGCCGTTAAAGCACTGAAGAATGGTGCAACAGATTTTCTACTAAAACCATGGGATAACCACATACTGATACAGAAAATAAAGGAAGCCTATCAAAACAATCGTCCAACCCATCATAAAAACTCTCCCAAATCAACCCAGAAAGCATCCGGTGATGAAAATCTGAATAAGTCGGAAATGTTGATCGGTCATTCACCTGCAATGCTACAGCTAATTAAGGTAGTTACTAAAGTCGCCAAAACCGATGCCAATATCCTGATAACCGGAGAAAACGGAACAGGAAAAGAGATGTTAGCCAGGGAAATACATCGCTTATCTTCCCGGAATGCCCGTCAGTTACTTAGTGTCGATATGGGGGCTATCAGCGAATCGCTCTTTGAGAGTGAACTCTTCGGACACGAACGTGGAGCGTTTACCGATGCTTACGAAAGCCGTCCGGGTAAATTCGAAGCCGCCAATGGTGGTTCGCTTTTTATGGATGAAATCGGAAATCTCCCTCTTGCATTGCAGGCCAAACTACTGACTGTACTACAAAATCGAAATATCACCCGAATCGGAAGCAACAAAGTGATTCCCGTTGATATCCGACTCATCTCCGCCACCAACAAAGACATACCGGAGATGATTAAAGAAGGTTTGTTCCGCGAAGACTTGTTCTATCGCATCAATACCATCCATCTGGAAATTCCCCCTTTGAGAGAACGGGGAGATGATCTATTATTATTCATCGATGCTTTTCTTCATCGTTTCGCTTCCAAATATCAACGACCGGAAATACGAATGCATGAGCAAACGATTGAAAAGCTACGCTCCTATCATTGGCCGGGCAATATCCGGGAACTGCAACACACCATCGAAAAGGCGGTTATTTTATGCGAAAGCAACGTGATACGTCCTAAAGATATTCTGGTGAAACAGACTTGGAAACCACAGACAGTCCAAGCGGTGCCCAATCTGGAAGAAGTGGAACGGCAAGCCATCGAGACAGCCATCCTGCAAAACAATGGAAACCTGACTGCTGCGGCCGAACAACTTGGTATCAGCCGACAGACGCTCTACAATAAACTGAAACGATTCAAGCCCTAAGCCGTATGCTATTCAGCCGACATATATATTGGACCATATTAGGACATATCCTATTTATTCTTGCTACTTCAGGAACAGGTCTATGGCTCATTATCTCCCAACAAGGAGTGGTAATAGGGATATTACTGGTTATCTGCTCCTTGTTTCAGATTGGAAGATTAGTGAATAAGCTAAACTCTTTCAATCAAAAATTACGCCTTTTCTTCGATGCGATAGAAGACAAAGACAATATGCTCTATTTCCCCGAAAACAATGTCAGCCGGGAACAGGAAATGCTGAATCGTTCACTCAACCGTATCAATGCCCTGCTCATCCGAACTCAAGCTGAATATTCAAAGCAGGAACATTTCTACCGTTCGCTATTGGAAGAAGTCCCTAGCGGTGTGTTGGCATGGGATTCTTCCGGAAAAATAATGATGGCCAACAGTGCCGCACTGACTTTATTGGGATGCCAGCAACTAGCCCAATACGACCAACTGAAACCTATCCTGCAGGAAAAAGAGAAGAAAGAACGACTTAGCCTGTCTCAAAACCAGATGAAATTACAGAACGAAACTATTACCATCTTATCTATCAAAGATATCAGTAATGAACTGAATGATAAAGAGAGTGAATCATGGAACAAGTTAAGCCACGTGCTTACCCACGAAATCATGAACACCATTGCTCCCATCATCTCCCTGTCGCAAACATTATCCGCATATCCGGACAACAGCGAAAAAACACTTCGCGGACTTCATATCATCCAGGCACAAAGTGAACGCCTGCTGGAATTTACCGAATCTTTCCGTCGTCTCTCCTATCTGCCCCAACCGGAAAGGAAACGGTTTTCACTAACAGCCCTCCTGCAAAATCTGCAAGAACTCCTGTCTACCGATTTTCAGGAAAATCAGATTCATTTCACACTTACTTGTCAGCCGGAATTCATCGACATGGATGGAGACGAGAACCAGCTATCCCAAGTCCTGCTCAATCTCCTTAGAAACTCCATGCAGGCGTTAGACGGAAGAACGGACGGAGCAATCGAAATTTATGCATATCGGGACGAGCATATATCTATCGACATCACAGACAATGGTCCCGGTATCCCCGATGAACTGCAAGAAAAAGTATTCATTCCGTTCTTCACCACCAAATCCGAAGGAACCGGTATCGGGTTAAGTCTCTGCCGACAAATCATCCGTAACCACAACGGTCATTTGTCTATTTTGGAAAGCCGTCCCGGTAAAACAATTTTTCATATCGACATTTCACTGTAAAACAAACCTTTCACGGCCTTCGAGTGTTTATTATCATATAAACGAATTTTACACGATATGAGCACCAAAGAACAATACTGGAAATATTCCCTCATTATCATCATCCTGTTTATGGGAGTCATCATCTTTCGCCAAATCACTCCTTTTCTGGGGGGATTGCTGGGAGCACTCACCATCTACATTCTTGTACGCGGACAGATGAATCATCTGGTAGAAAAACGAAAGCTGAAACGAAGCATCAGCGCACTGTTGATTACCGCAGAAACGATTTTCGTCTTTCTTATCCCTTTGGGATTGACTGTCTGGATGGTGGCAAACAAGTTACAGGATATCAATCTGGATCCACAGACCTATATTGCACCTATTCAACAGGTAGCAGAATTCATCAAAGAGAAAACAGGATACGATGTATTGGGAAAAGATACGCTGTCATTCATCATGTCCATACTTCCCCGTATCGGACAAATTATAATGGAAAGCATCAGCAGCCTTGCCATCAACCTGTTCGTCATGATCTTTGTGCTTTACTTCATGCTGATTGGAGGAAAAAAGATGGAAGCTTATGTCAATGACATTCTGCCATTTAATGAAACCAATACGCAGGAAGTCATTCACGAAATCAATATGATTGTCCGTTCCAATGCTATCGGCATTCCCTTACTGGCTATCATCCAGGGAGGCGTGGCTATGATAGGCTATCTGCTTTTCGGAGCACCCAACATACTGATGCTGGGATTCCTGACCTGCTTTGCAACCATCATTCCGATGGTAGGTACGGCATTGGTATGGTTTCCTGTAGCCGCTTATCTTGCCATCAGCGGAGACTGGTTCAACGCCATCGGGCTTTTTGGCTATGGAGCTATCGTCGTATCGCAATCGGACAACCTTATCCGGTTCATCCTCCAAAAGAAGATGGCGGATACACATCCGCTTATCACTATTTTCGGAGTAGTCATCGGCCTGCCGATATTCGGGTTTATGGGAGTCATCTTCGGTCCGTTGCTGCTTTCATTATTCTTTCTTTTTGTGGATATGTTCAAGAAAGAATATCTCGACTTGCGAAATAACCTCCCATCGAGATGACGGAACTACCGAAAAATTGTGTACTTTTGCGGCTGTAAAAACGACACTAAAATTTGATGGAAACATTTACATTCAATACTGTCGAACTGATTCTTTTATCGGCGGCAGGTATTCTTTTTATCATTCAGCTCATTTATTATTTCGGCCTGTACAATCGAATACATGTCCACAATAAGGCTGTAGGCAAAGAAGAGGCGCATTTCACACGAGAACTGCCTCCACTTTCCGTGATTCTCTGCGCACGCAATGAGGCTGAAAATCTTCGTAAAATTCTACCTGCCATTTTGGAACAGGACTATCCACAATTTGAAGTGATTGTCATCAATGATGCTTCCACAGATGATACCGAGGATATATTGGGAGTGATGGAAGAAAAATATCCTCATCTTTACCATAGTTTTACGCCCGAAAGTGCACGCTATATCAGTCATAAGAAACTGGCTCTGACGTTAGGCATCAAAGCCAGCAAACATGACTGGCTGGTATTTACGGAAACAAACTGTATGCCCGCCAGCAACCAATGGCTAAAACTGATGGCACGTAATTTCACACCGCAGACTCAAATTGTGTTAGGATATAGCGGATACGACCGCACAAAGGGATGGTTGCACAAACGTACTGCATTCGATACTTTGTTCCAGTCTTTGCGCTATCTGGGATTCGCTTTAGCCGGAAAACCTTATATTGGTATCGGACGCAACCTGGCTTACCGGAAAGAACTATTCTTTCAACAGAAAGGTTTCTCCAAATACCTGAATCTGCAACGTGGAGAAGATGATTTATTCATTAATGAGCTAGCTACCTCCTCCAACACCCGTGTTGAAACAGACTTCAACGCTACCACACGAATACAGCCCGTATATCGCTACAAAGATTGGAAAGAAGAAAAGGTTAGTTATATGGCTACTGCCAGATTCTACCATGGAATACAGCGTTACCTACTGGGATTTGAGACATTTTCCCGTTTGTTATTCTATGCTGCCTGTATAGCAGGTATCGTATTCGGAATTCTTAATTTCCACTGGCTGGTAGCAGGCATCGCATTCCTGATCTGGTTACTGCGCTTTACAGTACAAGCTGTCGTTATCAACCGCACGGCCAAAGAAATGGGTGGAGGACGGAAATATTATTTCTCGTTACCTGTTTTCGACCTTATCCAACCTATACAGTCATTGAAGTTCAAACTCTGCCGTTTCTTCCGGGGAAAAGGAGATTTCATGAGAAGATAAACCGGATTTCGTGAAAAGGCAGACTTATTATTGAATCAATCGCTGCATATAAATAGCATCCGAACCATCGTGATAATAGCATGGCTTTATTCCAGCAGGAATAAAGCCATTTTTCATATATAGTCCGATAGCCGAAGTATTGGTCACTTTCACTTCAAGCGTAATCTTTGTAGCCTTACATTCGCCGGCCGTCAGAATCGTCTGATCCATCAATATCTGCCCCAGTCCTCTTCCTCTATAATCCGGATGAACAGCTATCGAATAGATTCTTAAATAGCGAGTTCCCCCATGAAATAACAGGGAGACATAAGCAATCACCCTATCCTCCTCCATCATCACATAGAAAGTTCCTTTCGAACGACTTATCAGATAGGCAAACTGCTCCTTTGAGAAACTGTCTTCCTGGAAACACTCCCACTCTATTTCCAAAATAGCGGGAATGTCTGCCTGCTGTGCTTTACGGACGACTATCGGCTCCATAATCAATAATGTTTCGTTTCTAACACTTGTTCAAAGTGATTCAACAAACGGTAATACATTTCATCACCGATAATGGCATCTTCCAGTCCATGATCGATGCTCGGATTATCATTGATTTCAATTACATAAGCCTTATCATCCACCATTTTCAGATCGACTCCATACAACCCTTTTCCTATCAGATTGGCAGCCTTAACAGCTGTATCCAATACCACACGAGGCACCTGATAAATAGGAATCGTATCTACCAATCCACAACGGCTTCTGCCCGAATCATAGTGACAGTAAATCTGCCAGTGTCCTTTTGCCATATAATATTTGCAGGCATAGAGCGGTACACCGTTCAATAGACCGACACGCCAGTCAAATTCCGTTGGAGTAAATGCCTGTGCCAGCAAGATTGCCGATTTTTCAAACAGTATCTTCAGACTGGCTTGCAGTTCTTCTTCGTTCGACACCTTTTTCATACCAATGGAATAAGAGCCATCCGGTATTTTCAGGATAAAAGGAGCACCTACCTGTTCGCTTATCTGTTCGAACGAATGATGGTTGGATTGAAAAATCAATGTAGACTTGGGAGCAGGTATCTTTTCCTTCTCAAAAAGTTCCTTCAGATACACTTTGTTCGTACACCGGATGATAGACAGCGGATCGTCAATGACAGCCATTCCGTTTTGTGCAGCCAACTGTGACAAATGGAATGTATAATGATTGAGCGACGTTGTAGTACGAATAAACAAGGCATCAAATTCGAGCAAACGGATAGCGTCATCTTCGGTAATCATCTCCACATGGATATTCATTTTCTTAGCCACCTCCGTCAATTTGTGCAAAGCGCCTTTATTGCTGGGAGGAAATTTCTCCTGTGGATCGACCAATACAGCGAGACTGTAACGGGAAGCCTTTGCCGACTTCGGTGCACGCCATATTTTCTTGTTAAAGTTATCCAGCGTATTAGCAAAGAAATCCTGCTCTGCATCATTGAGCTGATTCAGGGGAAGAAAATGAATGCCCTCGATCTGATTTCTGGGATGAGTATTTAAAGCCACTCTTAACAATGGACAAGGGTAATTCTCGAAAATAAAACGCGCAATCCGTTCCAGACCTTTTTCCCGGCATTTGCCAAAGTAGATATTCAGGTACCAGATATCATCCTTGATGTCATTCTTCTGTATCCATTGATAGCAAAGGGCTTGCAGACTACGATCCATCCGCACCCCCGTTCCAGCCTCCATTTTGTTGATGATATCAACATCCGGAATGACTTTCTGTCCTCTCGTTTGGGCTAGCAGTGAACAGTAATACCCTTCAGAGTTATAGCTGTAATCATTGCTAAGATTAATAACTAACTTCCGGTCTTTTTCCACCGGCTTGTTTTTCAGATAGTCGGAAACAGTCAGGACACTACTTGTCTCATAATACGGTTTCCAGTCATCCAGATTATCCAACAGAATTAACACATTATTCATAATGGTTAAAAATTAAACCTACAAGAGGATATTAAGTAAATTGGGCGCAAATATAGACATATTATTCACTCCACATCACGCAATGGACCAAATTATTTTTGCAGTAAAAATCAGATAGGAAAAAAGAGGATTATTCGTATCTCATGGAGTTTGCCGGATTGATCTTAGTGATAAGAAATGAAGGACCAATCAGCATCAATACAGATGCAAACAAAGTGCCGAGATTAATCAAAACGAAAAGTAATACATGAAAGGAAACCGGAACAGTATCCACATAGTAAGTCTCCGGATCAAGTTTAAAAAGTCCGAACTGTGACTGAAGAATACAGAAAGTCAGACCAATGGCATTTCCCCAAAGCATTCCTTTACCAATCAAAAAGACTGCAAACCAAAGAAAGGTTCTACGAATCGTGAAATTGTTGGCTCCCAATGCTTTTAGAATACCAATCATATTGGTACGTTCGATAATGATTATCAATAGACCGGAAATCATAGTAAAACCGGCCACCCCTATCATCAGAAACAGGATGACCCATACATTCAAATCCAACAAGTCGAGCCAAGCGAAGATCTGCGGATTCAACTGTTCGATATTACGCACATAATACACACCGCCCAGTTTATCCATCTGGTTGTCTATATCGGTTGCGATTTCATACGTTATGTCCTCCAGTTTATCATAATCTTTCACCTGTAACTCTACACCGGTCACCTGTTCCGGTTGCCAGCCGTTCAATCGATTCACCAGATTAAGATCCGTCAATAAAAAGAGATTGTCGTATTCGGAAAAGTTCGTTTGATAAATTCCGGCAATTGTCAGACGTCGTGCACGGATATCGTCCTGTATATAATAGGTGTATATCTTATCTCCCAGTTTCAACTTCATCTTAGTGGCCAATGCCTTGGAAATAAGCACCTGATTGGAAGAAACAGAATCACTGAAAACAGGTATCTCACCTTCCACCAAATATTCCTTTATAAAATGAGGATCAAATTCCGGACCTACGCCTTTTAATACCATTCCCTGAAAAGCATCCTCCGTCTTAATCATTCCCGGTTTGGTAGAAAAACGCTGTACATGGCTTATCTCCGGATAATCAGCAAGAGCAGTCATCATACTGTCTCCTACCACAATCGGATGAGTTTCGTAAGAACTGACCGCATCCAGATTGGTAATCTGGATATGCGATCCGAACCCTATAACTTTATTTCTCACTTCACTTTTGAACCCGATGACTACCGCCACCGCAATAATCATTACAGCCAAACCAATAGCAATACCCGCCATGGCAATGAGGACCGCAGGACGTGATACCTGCTTTCCGCCATCGCTTTCACGATAGATACGCCGGGCTATGAAAAGTGATAAAGACAATTTGTATAAATACTTAATACCTGATACTTAATACTTGAATTTATTCCGTTCTTCCCGGATACACTTCCAAAGCCTTCTGCAAGACAAAAAGAGCACGGGTTAAATCTTCTTTTTTCAATACGTAAGCAATACGAACCTCATTGATTCCAGATCCCGGAGTGGTATAGAAACCGGAAGCCGGAGCCATGAATACAGTCTGACCTTCATACTCAAAATCAGAAAGACACCATGCGCAGAACTTATCGGAGTCATCTACCGGAAGTTTAGCCACTGTATAGAAAGCTCCCATCGGAATGGGCGAATAAACGCCGGGAATACGGTTCAAACCGTCAATCAAACATTTACGACGTTCTACATACTCATCATACGTTTCGCGTGAATATTCTTCCGGAGCATCCAAAGAAGCCTCTGCAGCAATCTGGCCAATCAACGGAGGACTCAAACGAGCCTGACAGAACTTCATGACAGCATCGCGTATCTCCTTGTTTTTGGTAATCAACGCACCAATGCGGATACCACATTCCGAATATCGTTTTGATACCGAATCAATCAGTACCACATTATTTTCAATACCTTCCAGATGGCAGGCAGAAATATAAGGAGAACCGGTATATATAAACTCACGATATACTTCATCAGAGAAAAGGAATAAATCGTACTTCTTTACCAAGTCACGAATCTGATTCATTTCACGACGTGTATATAAATAACCGGTAGGATTGTTTGGGTTACAAATAAGAATCGCTTTCGTACGCTCATTAATCAGTTCTTCAAACTTCTCTACTTTCGGAAGGGAAAAGCCTTCTTCAATGGTCGTAGCAATAGTGCGAATCTTTGCTCCGGCAGAAATTGCAAATGCCATATAGTTAGCGTATGCAGGTTCCGGAACGATAATTTCATCTCCCGGGTTCAGGCAGGAAAGGAAGGAGAAAAGTACGGCTTCCGAACCTCCCGATGTAATGATTATATCGTCTGCTGTAAGATTAATATTAAATTTGGCATAATATCCCACTAATTTCTCGCGATAGCTACGATAACCGGCACTGGGGCTATATTCCAGCACTTTACGATCAATATTGCGTATCGCGTCAATCGCGGCCTGAGGAGTGGGCAGATCAGGCTGTCCGATGTTCAGGTGAAACACATGGACTCCGCGTTGCTTGGCAGCGTCTGCCAAAGGAGCCAGTTTTCTGATAGGAGATGCAGGCATCTCGTTTCCGCGAATGGATATGGTTGGCATAATTTTAACTACAAATTACTAATTACTATTTACTTTTTCTACTTGGAGCTGCAAATGTACGCAATAATTTGAATACAGAGACATAAAAACTTTAAAAACCTTAGCAAGGTTAAAATCGCTATGGTAAATTGAAAAGAAAGCTATACATTTGTCATACGGAAAACTTAAAACAATATCATAATGACCATACACCTTATCTCATTCGCTTCAATACTTCACAAACAAGTTTCGCTACGTAGCTCGCACGAAGCTATTTTGAGTGAAATTGAAAAATATTATACTGTAAAGTTCGTCGACTATCAAGATATGGACAAACTGAAAAGTGACGATTTCAAGATTATCTTCGTCGCTACCGGTGGGGTGGAAAGACTGGTCATACAGCACTTTGAAAATCTTCCCCGCCCTGCCATTTTACTGGCCGACGGTATGCAGAATTCTCTTGCTGCCGCACTGGAAATTTCCACCTGGTTACGGGGACGCGGAATGAAAAGTGAAATTCTGCACGGTGAATTACCAGCTATCATCTTACGTATCCATACACTTTATAATAATTTCCGTGCACAACGCTCCTTGTTCGGCAAACGTATCGGAGTTATCGGGACTCCTTCTTCCTGGTTAGTTGCCAGCAACGTGGACTACTTGTTGGCAAAACGTCGTTGGGGAATTGAATATGTAGATATTCCATTAGAACGAATTTATGAACAATTTAAACAAATCACGGATGACCAAGTCGGAGCATCATGCGCGGCTGTAGCATCGCAAGCTCTTGCCTGCCGCGAAGGCACTCCCGAAGATTTAATCAAAGCGATGCGATTATATCGGGCAATAAAAAAGGTCTGTCAGGAAGAAAATCTGGAAGCACTGACATTAAGCTGTTTTAAACTGATTGAACAAATCGACACTACCGGATGCGTGGCATTATCTTTATTGAATGATGACGGGATAATAGCAGGTTGTGAAGGAGACCTTCAATCTGTATTTACACTATTAGCAGTTAAAGCACTTACGGGTAAAGACGGATTTATGGCAAACCCGTCTATGATTAATTCCCGTACGAATGAGCTGATATTGGCACATTGCACCGTAGGTCTCAAACAAACGGAGAGATATATTATCCGTAATCATTTTGAAACAGAAAAAGGAATTGCCATACAAGGCTTACTTCCGACAGGGGATGTAACGATTATAAAATGTGGCGGTGAATGTCTGGATGAATATTACTTGTCTACAGGAACATTGACTGAAAACACCAATTATATTAATATGTGCCGTACACAAGTACGCATCCGCATGAATACTCCGGCCGAATACTTCTTAAAAAATCCACTGGGAAATCATCATATTATGCTTCATGGTAACTATGAAGATACGTTAAACGAGTTTTTCCAGGCAAATGCTTGCAAGAGGACGGAATAAAGGCATCTATAAAAAAAGAAAGATTTATGATAGGAGAAATTTCATGTGCTATAAATAGAGTTGAAGAGCAAATAGAGCAGCTCTTTGACGAAAAAGAGGAGTTTATCATGGCCAATGAAGATGTGCTACCTAGAACTATGTATCTGAAGAAATTGGCTGAAATTGATTCACGAATAGACGAGCTAAAAAAGACATTGATTTCGTTGAATGAAGAGAAACAAGAGATCCTGGATATGGAATAACTTATCCTACATTCCTACGAACTTTCACCCTAACTTCACTATGAACCGACATTCATAATGAACATTATCGCTTTGTTTTGATTATTTGTACCACTTCAATATTGCCTCATTCCTTTTCTCCTATGGGAATATCTTCCCATTTCCCCCCATGCCATTCTACCACCGAAGTAAAACCTGCTTTCTTCAAAGCGGCTAATCCTTCGAAGCGAGCATTGTTTATTCTTTCAGGGTAGTGCGCATCACTATTCACCTGTACCCGAATACCCAATTCTTTCAGGAAAGGGAAATAACGTTCATTCGGATAGAATGTACCCAGCTCATGATAAGACTTGGTATTGATTTCCACCATATAACCACGTGCGGCAATCACCGCGAAGTAATCGCGGACCAACGTGTCATACCATGCTTCATCAAGCAAACCCGGACGATAACAGGAAGCGTTATAATGCATCTTGTCAGCATGACCGACAATATCAAATCCTCCCAGCTCTACCATACGGAGCAGATTCTTATAATACAGGTGGACAACAGAATCCAAGTCACCATCGAAGTGCCTGTCTACCAATTGACGGAAAAGATCTGCCGGGGTATCAATATCTACGATTTTCCCTTCCGGAGAATACAGCATATGCACAGAACCTATCCGGTAGTCAAGTGGTAGTTTTTGAAAACAAGGCAAAGAGGGATTGCTTTCTTCATTCAAGTAGTCAATTTCGAGACCGATGGCAAGCTCTATCTTACCTGCATATTTCTTTTTCAGACGAGAGAATTCGGAAAGGTAATCTTCCATTCTATCCCACTCCATCGTCCATGCAGTAGAAAACGGTAGTGGAGCATGAGAAGAAATGCCATAGGAAGTAAACCCTTCGCTAATAGCAAAACGAACAAAATCGTCCATATTGGCTCGTCCGTCGCAATACAGGCAGTGGCTATGATAATTGGTTAGGTTTGTCATACTAGGTTATATTGTCTGGGGGTATATTATCATTATTTGGTTATCCGGGAATATAATAAACTATACTTGTGCCATCGAAGTGGCACAACTGTGCCAGCGTGTTGGCACTGCTATGCCAAAGAGGTGGCACAAAGGTGCCAATATAGTGGCACGAATCAGCCTTCTATTTCGCTAAGTTCCAACCAACGCATTGTCTTTTCGTCAATCATATCATTGACTTCGGGCAAACGTTTTGACTTTTCAGTCAGTTCATCAACGGAAAGTGTGCCGCTACAAAGAAGTTCCTCTATTTGTGTTTTTTCAGCTTCCAGTTCGGCGATTTCTTTTTCCAGTTGCTCGAATTCACGCTTTTCTTTAAAGCTCATCTTACGCTTGTCGTTCAGACGGACACGGGCGGTCTTTTCTTCCTGCGGCTTCTCTGCTTCTTTCTCTTTTTGTTCCTTTGCTTCTTTCCAGTCACGATAATCACTATAATTTCCGGGGAAGTCGCGAATATCTCCCTGTCCGTTGAATACCATCAGGTGATCTACTACTTTATCCATAAAGTAACGGTCATGGGAAACGACAATCACACAGCCTTTGAAGTTCTGGAGATATTCTTCGAGTACATTCAGCGTGATAATATCGAGGTCATTGGTCGGTTCGTCCAATACCAGGAAGTTAGGATTACGCATCAGGATGGTACAAAGGTAAAGACGGCGACGCTCTCCCCCACTCAATTTATAGACATAGCTATGCTGGGTTTCAGGAGTAAACAGGAAATGCTGCAGAAATTGAGAAGCGGTCAGTTTCTTTCCATTACCCAGTTCGATGACTTCGGCAATATCCTGTATCACATCAATCACTTTCATCTGTTCGTCAAACTGAAGTCCGTCCTGCGAATAATAACCGAAACGAACTGTTTCGCCAATATCCACTGTTCCACTATCAGGTTTGACTTGTCCCATCAATATCTTGATAAAAGTAGATTTTCCGGTTCCGTTATTTCCTACAATTCCCATCTTCTCATAACGAGAGAAGATATAAGAGAAATCATCCAGAATCTTCAGATCTCCGTAACTCTTGAAAAGATGGTCGGCTTCGAATATCTTACTTCCGATATACGAGGCTTTCACTTCCAGCTTTACATTATCGTTGTTGAAACGTTGCTTGGCTACCTTTTCCAGTTCGTAGAAAGCATCCTCCCGGTAACGTGCCTTATGTCCGCGTGCCTGCGGCATCCGGCGCATCCAATCAAGTTCCGTACGATAGAGATTATTGGCACGTTCTATTTCTACGCTCTTAGATTCGATACGCTCCTGGCGTTTTTCGAGGTAATAGCTGTAGTTACCTTTATATTGGTAGATTTGTTGATTGTCTATTTCGATAATCTCGGAACAAACACGGTCAAGGAAGTAACGGTCGTGAGTCACCATCAGCAAGCTAAGGTTGGTACGACGCAAGTAATCTTCCAACCATTCGGTCATATCCAAGTCCAGGTGGTTGGTCGGCTCATCAAGGATTAACAGATCCGGTTCGGTAATCAAAGCGTTTGCCAAAGCAACACGCTTCAACTGTCCGCCGGACAGTTGCTTCACTTTCTGATCGAAGTTACGGATTTTGAGTTGTGAAAGGATTTGCTTGGCTTTCTGTTCATATTCCCAAGCTTTCTCCTGATCCATACGTGCCAAGAGGTTTTCCAATCCCGGATGACCTTCGGTTTCCATGCAGCGTTCGTACTCCTTTATCAATTCCACCGTGCTGTTACCATGATGGAAACAGGCTTCGAGCACTGTCAGTTCTTCGGGATATTGCGGATCCTGTTCCAGGTAATCCACTCGAAGATCACGACGAAAAACAATATTACCGCTATCATAGCCTTCCTTTCCGGCAATGATATTTAGTAAGGTAGTCTTTCCACTACCGTTCTTTGCTATTAATCCTACACGCTGACCTTCGGCAATGCCCAAAGATACATTTTCAAAAAGAACCAAGTCACCGAAAGACTTGGTCAGGTTATCTATCTGTAAATAAGGTACTGCCATTTTAATCCAAACACTTCTTATATTCTTCTATCACATTGCAGGGCTCTCCCGCCTTTACTTTACTCCAAACGAGCTTCATTGGGTCGATGGTGCGATCTTTATATTGGAGAACAGGAGTTTCCCGGTTACCGTCAATCAACGTTTTCCATTCCATGCCATCCACTTCATTTGCCAGAATTGCACAAACAGTGATACCAATGGCCAACCATTCCTCTTTCTTTTTCGAACCAATCTTACCGCTGTCAATCACTTGCTGAAGTTTCTCCAAGTCCTCTTCTATTCCTTGAAAATCCTTTTTCAGTTCCTGCTTCACGGTCGATACCACCCATTCATATCCCTCATTAATCAAATAAATTTCAGAAAGACGTACAGGAATCAATTCAGCAGGGTACTTCTGCGCTTCTTTACGTACCTCCAAAGTAGCGATTACATCTTCCGCCTCCTTCACAACTCCACCTTTAGGCACGGTGAAAGAACATTCAAAAGCAATATCGTCAACGCCTGTAATCCACAAATGGGAAGTATAATAAGTTCCCTCCTCCTGAAACATTTCTTTGCTATACGCACATTCCCACGTTCCGACTTTCACCAACGAAGCCGAATCGTTCTCTTTCAGTTCCTGCCGGATGGCATCTTTGCCATAACCGGCTTTTCCTTTAAATGCGGATATACGAAAATTCCCCGTCCATACATCGGGATTATAGAAAAGAAAAGAGCCTTCGCCATCTTCAAACTCATTCCAGTCTGATGGATAGTTCATAGAAAACCATGCTCCGGGAGAGATAAATTTCTTGCCTTGCATCCTTTTACTTTAAAATGATTACTTGGCAAAAGTACAAATTAAATACGAATTTCAGGCACGGATTACACGGATTTCACGGTTTTTCAGAAAGATAATTACATAAAGCAACAGCGTAATCCGTGTAATCCGTGCCTACAAAACATCATTTCCCTATTGGCTGTATTTTCCTCCGCACATCTTTAGAAATTTCCAGAAACATATAATTCAATTTCCCGGAATGAATACCTTCTTCGTTCTCCTTATACTTCTTATTAGCATATTGCTTCGATTTCTCGAAAGTCAATAGCGACATTTCATTCTGCGACTTACCTACCATTGTGGAGTCCAGTTGTTCATCCGGAAAAAAGTCATCCAGATCGACATCACCAATCATTGTTGTTTCCAGGAAGTTCTTATCAGTATGCGAATTATCGGTATAGTACCCCACAAACATGTGTCCCGGCGTACGTACCAGAATAGGATCGATATTTATAGCCCGAAGCAGTGATGCAAACAGTACGCTACCGTCCACACAATTAATCTGCGAAGATTCCAGTGCATCATCAAACGTACGAACCCGTTGCGAGAAAACAACATTGCTCGAAAGGCTGGTGTTGGAAACAGAACTGTAACGGAATTTGCGTTTCTGCAATATATTCCAAAGAGCATACACCTGCTTGTCCACCGCCCCTTTAGCCTTACTCTGATAACCAAGGAAGCGATTAACAATACGAGTATTCAATGCTTCGCGAAGCAACTGGTCAATCATCGGATTCTCTTCATTGACATAGGCAGCAAAGAAAATACTTGTATCATGGAATTTGGTTCCATTCGATACATACCCCAACAGACATTCATTGATACTGCGCACAGAGAATGTACGCACCCGTTGCCCCAGATCCTTTCCATTCATCTCGACAGTAATAGCCACACTTACCGGTTCTGCCTGCACCTCATTTTTCAGAGCTTCATAGTTCCAGATGATATCAGGATAAATCGTATATTCCGTTCGAGGCTTGTTTAGTACAAATTCCGACACCGAACGGGAGAAAAAAGGCGTTTCAGCCACTTCAATCCGTACCCGACTATAAGCTGTCTTCGACTTCACCCGAATAGCAATACACGATTTCGGATTCCCTAAATAATTAGAATCCGACGGAACAATCACCTGCGCATCAGTAGTGGCAACAGACAAAATCGCTGAAGGAAATATATTCCCGCCCAGATCATCCACAATCTCAAAACCGGAATTGAATGAAGTATATTTAAACACAGACATACCGCCAAGGAGAATTAACAGTACCGCAACAGATCCTATTATTTCCTTCCGATGCCGTTTTAAGTCAATTTTTATCATTATTTGTAGTTTCTATAATCAAACGTTTCTATTGTATCTCGCTAACAAAGATAACAAATAGTGGGCGGTTTTTCCTCTTACAATCAACAAAAACTTCCATATTCCGCATCAATTCTCGGAATTCCCGGAATGTAACACGATTGTAACGTCTGTTTCATCTACCCGTAACAAAGTCTCCTCATCTTTGCAAAGGATAAAATAAAAACGTAACTTTGTCATATCACATTAATACATATATCTTATGAACGATTACCGTATTCTAGTTGTCGACGATGAAGAAGACCTCTGTGAGATTCTGAAATTCAATCTTGAAAACGAAGGTTATGAAGTGGATACTGCAAACTCTGCTGAAGAAGCAATGAAGATGGACATCAGCAGCTATCACTTGATTCTCCTCGATGTGATGATGGGAGAAATCTCCGGATTCAAAATGGCGAACATCCTGAAAAAAGACAAGAAAACAGCGAAAGTGCCTATTATCTTTATCACAGCAAAAGATACCGAAAACGATACTGTGACCGGATTCAACCTGGGAGCAGACGATTATATTTCAAAACCTTTCTCGCTGCGTGAAGTCATCGCCCGTGTGAAGGCCGTATTAAGACGCACAGTAACAACGGAAACGGAAAGAGTGCCCGAACGTCTCACTTATCAGTCGCTCGTTATTGACATCACAAAGAAAAAAGTAAGTATCGACGATGAAGAAGTACCATTAACCAAAAAAGAATTTGAGATCTTGCTTCTGCTGGTACAGAATAAGGGACGTGTATTTTCCCGTGAAGACATCCTGGCCCGGATCTGGAGTGACGAAGTGTACGTGCTCGACCGTACCATCGACGTAAACATCACCCGTCTGCGTAAAAAGATTGGGGTATACGGCAAATGCATTGTCACCCGTCTCGGATATGGATACTGTTTTGAAGCTGAATAAATAATTATGCCGAATTAAATAGTTATTATGAACCTGCCTGTAACTCAAAAGCATTTTTTCTCTTTTAGCCGAAAGCTTTTCCTCTCGGTTATTTCACTATTCCTGGTATTTGCCATTTGTTTTATTGCGTACCAGTATCAACGTGAACGGGAATATAAAATAGAACTGCTAAACACCAAACTACAAGATTACAACAGCAGGCTCTACGAACAACTTGAAGAGCAACCTCTTGACAGTGAGATCATCAACGGCTATATCAACAACCATATCCTGGAAGACTTGCGTGTAACCCTTATTGATGCTCAAGGAAATGTTGTTTACGACAGCTATCCAAGTCATAATAACCAGATGGAGAACCACCTGAACCGTCCGGAAGTACAGAAAGCCATAAAGCATGGCAACGGATATGATGTACGCCGTACTTCAGAGACAACCGGAGTTCCCTATTTCTATTCGGCCACTCATTATAAAGATTATATTGTCCGTTCGGCTTTACCTTACAATGTCAGCCTCATCAACAACCTGCAAGCAGACCCGCACTATTTATGGTTTACCGTAATCGTGACCTTATTATTAATGATTATCTTCTACAAATTCACCAACAAACTGGGGACTTCCATCAGCCAGCTCCGTGAATTTGCGATGCGCGCCGACCGGAACGAGCCTATCGAAATGGCTATGCAATCCGCCTTCCCGCACAACGAACTGGGAGAAATATCACAGCACATCATTCAAATCTACAAACGACTGCACGAAACCAAAGAAGCTCTCTACATTGAGCGTGAAAAGCTAATTACCCACCTTCAAATCTCACACGAAGGACTAGGTATATTTACTAAAGACAAAAAAGAGATTCTTGTCAACAATCTTTTCACCCAATACAGCAACCTGATTTCAGACTCCAACCTGGAAACAACAGAAGAAGTCTTTGCCATCAGCGAACTGCAAGAGATTATTCATTTTATCAATAAGAACCAGCAAGAACGTTCGAGAGGAAAAGGTGAAAAACGAATGTCTGTCACCATCAATAAGAATGGACGGACATTTATCGTAGAATGTATCATCTTCCAGGATGCCAGCTTCGAGATTTCCATCAACGACGTTACCCAAGAAGAAGAGCAAGTAAGACTTAAACGCCAACTGACCCAGAATATCGCCCATGAGTTGAAAACTCCCGTCAGCAGTATCCAAGGGTATTTGGAAACCATTGTCAGCAATGAAAATATTCCACGCGAGAAGATCAATGTATTCCTCGAACGTTGTTATGCACAAAGTAACCGTTTAAGTCGGCTATTACGCGACATCTCCGTACTCACCCGCATGGATGAAGCCGCCAGCATGATCGACATGGAACGGGTAGACATCAGTGTGTTGGTAGGTAACATCATCAACGAAGTATCGTTGGAGCTTGACGAAAAGCATATTACAGTCGTCAACTCCTTAAAGAAGAGTATACAAATCAAAGGAAATTACTCACTACTTTATTCCATCTTCCGTAATCTAATGGATAATGCCATCGCATACGCCGGAAGTAATATCCAGATCAATATCAACTGTTTCCGTGAAGATGAGAATTTCTACTATTTCAGCTTTGCCGACACAGGTATTGGAGTATCTCCCGAACATCTGAATCGTCTCTTCGAACGTTTCTACCGGGTAGACAAAGGTCGTTCACGGAAAGTAGGTGGAACAGGACTGGGATTAGCTATTGTGAAGAACGCCGTCATCATCCATGGTGGTAACATCTCCGCCAAGAACAATCAGGGAGGCGGACTGGAATTTGTATTTACATTGGCAAAGGAGAAGTAAAATCAGGAGTTATCCTGCAAAACTTGTCTAATCAAAAAACGAACAGAAAAGAACGCAGCAAAATAAAAGGAAGAAAAATTCTTTGAATAAAGTAGAAAGGGCATTATCTTTGCCACCAATGTAATCTACATAAGTTCAATGTAATAATTGTTAGTTATGAAAACAAACATCTATATTCTTCCAGCTATATGCATCCTTTGCCTTTGTGCCTGCAAAAGCGGCAACGCTTCCAGTCTGAACAAAAATGATGTAATACAAGACACCATTAAAACCTTTACATTGCCTGCCATCCCCCCAATGATGACAGCCCCTGAACAACGGGCAGATTTTCTGGTGAAACATTATTGGGATAACGTCAACTTCGCCGACACCAATTACATCCACCACCCCGAAGTGACCGAACAAGCTTGGGCGGATTATTGTGACATACTGAATCACGTTCCGTTGGAAACTGCACAAGAAGCCATGCGGAAAACAATCGAACAAACGAATGTAGACAAAAAAGTATTTACCTACATCACCGACCTGGCGGATAAATACTTATACGACCCCAACTCCCCCATGCGTAACGAAGAATTCTATATTCCCGTATTAGACGCCATGTTAGCTTCTCCCTTGTTAGAGGAAATAGAAAAAGTACGTCCTAAAGCCCGCCGGGAATTAGCACAGAAAAACCGTATCGGAACCAAAGCCCTGAACTTCAGCTACACATTAGCTTCCGGCGCACAAGGCTCCCTCTATCAACAGCAAGCCGACTATATCCTCCTATTCATCAACAACCCCGGTTGTCATGCCTGCACAGAAACGATAGACGCCCTGAAAAACGCACCTATCATCAACCGACTTTTGGGACAAAAGAAACTAACAGTCCTCTCCATCTACCCTGACGAAGAATTGGACGAATGGAGAAAACACCTGAATGAATTCCCCAAAGAATGGATCAACGGATACGACAAGAAATTTGCCATCAAAGAACAACAACTATATGATTTGAAGGCTATTCCTACCCTCTACCTTTTAAACAAGGAAAAAACCGTGCTTCTAAAAGACGCCACCGCACAAGCTATCGAAGAACACCTAACTAATATTGAATTAAAGTAAAAACGGTGCAGAAATGAACTAATTTATTTCTCACTGATTGTAGCTATTCCCTTTATGTGCTATAATTATTCCGGAGTTATACTAAATATAATCACTCTGGATACATATATTTATTCGTCGGACTATAGTCCGACGTAAAGTTGACTATAGTCTTTCTTTCGAAGCACTATAGTCCAACGAAAGGTAGACTATAGTTCGACGAATTAATATATGCATATAGAGATATTATTTTCTACAGAATTGGAATGTAAATTTAGTACTTGAATTCCTTGTCTAAAACATTTGATTCATATCGGTGCAGTAAGGAACAAAATAGGTGGATACCGCTGCATCCACCTATAAAAAACTACCAATTATGTTTCAATAAATCTGTTTCATACGTCCAACGTTGGACATAGACAAGGATACTTTTTAAAAGCTAATCTTATGTCAAAGGCGGGCAACTCAATACCCGTCTCTAAAATCCGCTAATTTGGTAAATTTTGTAATAAGTGGCAGTCTCATTTACAAAAATACAAAAAATATCGAAGAAAACAAGTAAGAAGCAACAAATAATCGGTCCTTGCACGGCTCCTCCAATCTCGTTCTTTTTGGTTCTCTTTCTTTCGTATCAAGACGAAAGAAAAAGAACATCCCCCAACTTGGAAAAAACAAATAAACTCCCTATCTTTGTCGCGCATTGGTTTGCGACTCCCATGCGGGGGAAGCAATTAAAAGGGAATCAGGTGTAAATCCTGAACAGTCCCGCTGCTGTAAGTTCCATGCATGTTACAAGCAATTCACTCATTGCCACTGGAGACTAATCTGGGAAGGCGTTTGTAACAGGAATAAGTCAGAAGACCTACCATGCAATTATGTTTCACTGCTTTCGAGGAAAAAGCGTTGAGTCTAATGAACCGGACAAGTCGTCTATCATTTCATTCATCACTCTAATTCAGAGAAAGTGTGTTAAAACGAATAAACTCTGCCAAGTTTATTTATGCGTGTCCGGTCGAAGGGATTTCGCCCGGACACTTTTAAATAGCAACAGACAGAAAAAGAACTAAATGAAAGAGAGAACATTTAAGAAAATGATCTTTGCAGTATTCTGCTGCCAATTCTTATCCATACCACTTTTTGCACAACAGCAAAAGGTAGATACGACACATACATATTCTATTCCTGAAGTAACTGTATCAGATATCTATCAGACCCGCGAAGTACGTTCAACCGCTCCCCTGCAAGTATTCTCCAAAGACGCTCTGAAAAACCTGCACGCCCTGCAAGTATCCGACGCAGTGAAACACTTTGCCGGAGTGACCGTAAAAGACTACGGAGGCATTGGCGGACTAAAAACTGTATCCATACGAAGCCTGGGAGCACAACATACCGCTGTTGGCTATGACGGAATAGCCCTAACCGATTGCCAAACGGGACAAATCGACATCGGGCGTTTCTCACTCGATAACGTAGACAGACTTTCTCTAAACAACGGACAAAGCGATAACATCTTCCAACCTGCCCGCTTCTTTGCGTCAGCAGGCATCTTGAATATCCAGACACTTACCCCACAGTTCACAAAAGACAAAAAGACCAACATAGCAGGAGCTTTCAAAACAGGTTCCTGGGGATTAGTCAATCCCTCCCTCCTGCTGGAACAACAATTCAATAAAACATGGAGCATGTCAGTCAATGGCGAATGGATGTCTTCTGACGGACATTATCCATATACACTGCGCTATGGAAGTGCAGAAGGAGATCTGTCCTCACGTGAGAAACGGAAGAATACAGACGTACAGACATTCCGTGCTGAAGCCGGACTTTACGGTAACTTCTCCGATAAAGAACAATGGCGGTTGAAAGCCTATTACTTCCAGTCCTCCCGGGGACTACCCAAAGCTACTACTTTCTACAACGACCATTCTACCCAACACCTGTGGGATAAAAACACTTTCATACAAAGTCAATACAAGAAAGAATTCAGCCAACAATGGGTATTCCAAACCTCTGCCAAGTGGAATTGGAGCTATCAACGTTACCTGGACCCCGACACAAAGAACTCATTAAAGAAAACAGAAAACAGCTACTACCAGCAAGAATATTACCTTTCCGCTTCTGTACTATACAGACTGTTGAGCAACCTCTCATTCTCTCTTTCCACAGACGGAAGTATCAATACCATGAATGCCGATCTAAACAACTTTGTACATCCCACGCGCTATTCATGGCTAACAGCATTCGCCGGCAAATACGTGAATGACTGGTTAACAATCTCCGCATCCGCATTGGCAACTGTTATCAATGAAGATGTAAAGAAAGGCGGCAGCGCCGGCAATCACCGTAAACTAACCCCTTATGTAAGTGCCGCATTCAAACCTTTTCATAATGAAGAATTCCGTGTACGCTTCTTCTATAAAGACATTTTCCGCCTGGCAAGTTTCAACGACTTATATTACGAAGAAGTAGGAAACACACAACTAAAGCCGGAAAAAGCCAAACAATACAATATCGGACTGACATACAGCAAGAATGTATGCCCGTTCCTACCCTATTTGTCAGCAACCGTCGACGCTTATTATAATAAGGTAACAGATAAAATCATCGCTTACCCTACCAAGAACCTTGCAGTATGGAGCATGAAAAACCTGGGACAGGTTGACATCAAAGGCATTGATGTTACAGGAAGCCTCTCCCTCCAACCTTGGGAAAAAATCCGCATCAACCTCTCGGGTAACTATACATACCAACGAGCATTAGACGTTACCCCACCCGATCCAAACACGTATGAATCAACATACAAACACCAGATAGCCTACACTCCCCGCGTCTCCGCTTCGGGGCAGGCAGGTATCGAAACACCATGGATCAACCTGTCTTACTCATTCCTATTTTCAGGAAAGCGCTACGCGTTGGGACAAAACATTGCCGAAAACAGATTAGATAGTTATAGCGACCACAGTATTTCTGCAAGCCGTGATTTCCTGATAAGAAAAGTCACCACCTCTTTCAGCTTGGAAGTACTGAACCTGATGGACAAGAATTACGAGATTGTGAAATACTTCCCAATGCCCGGACGATCTGTAAGAGCAACAATAAAAATAAGATATTAAATATTATAAAATAAGATATTGACGTGAAAAGGAAATTAATATATATATTCTGGTGCTGGCTGTCATCGATCTTGTTATTCATGGCATGTGATGACATGGAAGACAAACCTTTCACATCAGGCATTATGGGTGATCCGACAGAAACGGGTACCGCTGAATTATATGTATTATGTGAAGGGCTGTTCAATCAGAATAACAGCTCATTGGCACGTTTCTCTTTCGGTAATCAACAAATGGGTCGTGATTACTTCAAAGCAGTCAACCACCGGGGATTAGGAGATACAGCCAACGATATGGCTATTTACGGAAGCAAGGTATATGTCGTAGTCAACATCTCCAGTACAGTAGAAGTGATAGATTTTCGTACAGGAACCTCATTGAAACAAATTCAGATGCAGGCAGAAAATGGGAGTTCCCGCCAACCACGCTATATCGCTTTTCATAAAGAAAAAGCATACGTATGTTGCTATGACGGAACTGTTGCGCGTATAGACACAACTTCCCTCTTCATAGATGCCATCACATCAGTGGGACGTAACCCTGACGGCATTTGTATACAAAACGAAAAGCTATATATTTCCAATTCCGGCGGATTGGATTATTCATCAGGACTGGGTGTAGATAATACAGTATCCGTTGTCGATATTGCCACATTCAAAGAGAGTAGCAAAATTACAGTAGGTCCGAATCCCGGTAAAATAATAGCAGGTCCGGATGAAACCGTTTATGTAGCCACCCGTGGCGAAGATATAGAAGCCGGAGATTATAATTTCGTCAAGATAGACTGCCGGACAAACAAAGTCACTCAATCTAACGAGAAAGTGCAAAACTTCGCCATCGACGGAGATATAGCCTATCTATACAATTATAACTATACCACACAGACTTCTTCTATCAAGATGTTCAATCTGAAAACAGAAGAAACAATCCGTGAGAATTTCATAACCGATGGAACTGTGATAAAGACACCTTACGGTATCAATATCAACCCTTACAGCAACAATGTATATATCACCGAAGCACGCGATTACACCACTTACGGCGACTTACTTTGTTTCAACCAACAAGGACAACTCATGTTCCGCCTGAACAACATCGGACTTAACCCGAATACCATCGCATTCAGTGACAAAGCCTCACAAAGCAATATTGACGATAATGACGATGACACGGAAAACCCTCTAGCTTTCGCCAATAAAGTATGGGAATACCGTCCTGCCCCCGGACAATTTATCAATACTACCACATCAGCATATAAGGATGGATTTACCTACGATGAAATATTAGAAGAAGCAACTCGCAGAATCCAGCAAAAGTCGCTTATTACATTAGGAGGATTCGGTGGCTACATTATTTTAGGATTTCCACAACCTATTCCGAATGTTACGGGAGAATATGACTTCAAGGTAAGAGGCAATGCTTATTACAATCTCAAAACCGGAACAGGAGAACTGGGAGGAAGTGCCGAACCGGGAATTGTATTCGTATCCAAAGATGTAAACGGTAATGGAAAACCTGATGACGAATGGTATGAACTGAAAGGCAGCGAATACGGGAAAGATACAGAAACCCGAGGATATGAAATAACTTATTACCGCCCGAACCCAGCCAACCAAAATGTTTTCTGGAAGGACAATAAAGAAAACGAAGGATATATTCTCCGCAACAGTTACCATAATCAGGAATCCTATTATCCACTTTGGGTAGAAGATGATGAAATCACATTCCAGGGAACACGCCTAAAAGATAATGCTGTCTTGGAAAATGGATTATGGGTAGGATATTGTTATCCATGGGGATATGCAGACAACCATCCCAACACCAAGGAAGGCAGTAATTTCAAGATAGATTGGGCTGTGGACAGTAACGGCACACCAGCCGACTTGGATCAAATAGATTTCGTTAAGATTATGACTGCAGTTAACCAAGACGCAGGACAAATGGGTGAAATATCAACCGAAGTCACAACCGTTGAAAACTTACATTTCAAAAAATAATCAACAATTTATTAATAACTAAAATTAGAAAAGAACATGAAAAAATTATCCTTATTATTACTATTATCAGTATTTATATTTTGTGGCTGTAGCGATGATGACGATACAAAAACATACATACTTAGCTTGCCTAATTACGAAACTCATACACTCGACATGGGCGATCAAGAAAATCCGGATGATTCATGGTCAGTAAGTAGTGAGTGGGGAACAACTAACTATAAATACAATCTGTTAACTGACGCAAGTGGAATCTTTGAATTTGACTGTGTATCTTCAACATACGGTTTCTATTCAGATAGCTTTGCATTTACGAATTGTACAGTAGAAGATTGTCCAGACTTCGCAAGCTATGATTATCGCGCTATCACCAAAAAAGGGGTAATCAATAATACATACGTTATCGTTGGAGCTGCCGGATATAAAATCGGAAAGAATTCTGATAAAGAAGCCGCAATACGATTCAGAGATCACGACAACCCTAATGAACTGGAAGACTATAGAGTAAAAGGACTATATGTAACAAACAGTGTCTATGCTTATAGCAGTATGAAAGAAGGAACTGGATATTATGGTGAAGAAGAAATATTCGGAAGCAACGACTCATTCAAACTTACTATCTACAATTATGATAAAACAATGCACGTAGATTGTTATTTGGCAGAAGGAACCAATCTCCTCGATCAATGGAAATGGGTAGATCTAACTTCATTGGGAGAAACGAAAGGACTAAAATTCTCATTAACATCTACCAAAAAGAATGAATACGGTCCATTGACACCGACCTACTTCTGTCTTGACGGTATCACTATCGAAGACTAAATAACCACTGCTCGATTGACCTCAACCTATTATATATTTATTTTTAATCAGCCTATTGATTACCAATAATCAAACTTATAATCATACTCAATCGAATGCATAATTTTAAAGAGCCGGATATCCTTTTAAGGGATCCGGCTCTCTTTATATCTTCTTACCACAAATTGATATATCACTAGCCTACGGAGAAATAATTCCATCAGCCACAACTTACAAAAAGTCATCATATATTTGTTAATCACGCATATTTTAGCTACATTCGTCGATCTAAACTATAAATCTACAACAATGGAATTACCTTTTGCTGAATCATGGAAAATCAAGATGGTAGAACCCATCCGGAAAAGCACACGTGAAGAGCGCGAGCAATGGATTAAAGAAGCACATTATAATGTCTTTCAACTCAAATCAGAACAAGTTTATATAGATCTCATCACCGACTCCGGCACCGGAGCGATGAGCGACCGCCAATGGGCGGGAATGATGCTAGGTGATGAAAGCTATGCCGGAGCAACCTCATTCTTCAAATTGAAAGAGATGATTACGAAACTAACAGGATTTGAATACATCATACCAACCCATCAGGGACGTGCCGCTGAAAATGTTCTTTTCTCTTATTTGGTACATGAAGGAGACATTGTGCCCGGCAACTCACATTTTGACACCACCAAAGGGCACATCGAGGGACGTCATGCCATCGCATTAGACTGCACCATCGATGCAGCCAAACAAACCCAACTAGAAATACCGTTTAAAGGAAATGTAGACCCTGATAAATTACAGAAAGCCCTCACAGAATACGCTGAACGGATTCCTTTTATCATCGTCACCATCACCAACAATACAGCCGGAGGACAACCCGTCTCCATGCAAAACCTGTACGAAGTACGTGCCATCGCCGACAAATATGGCAAACCCGTACTTTTCGACTCTGCACGTTTTGCCGAGAATGCCTACTTCATCAAAATGCGCGAAGAAGGTTACCGAGACAAAACTATCAAAGAAATCACACGGGAAATGTTCTCTCTTGCCGATGGCATGACAATGAGCGCCAAGAAAGACGGAATCGTCAATATGGGCGGATTTATTGCCACGCGGCGTGCAGACTGGTATGAAGGTGCAAAAGGCTTCTGTGTACAATACGAAGGCTATCTTACCTACGGAGGCATGAATGGACGGGATATGAATGCCCTCGCCATCGGACTGGACGAAAACACCGAATTCGACAACCTCGAAACACGTATCAAACAAGTGGAATACCTGGCAAAGAAACTGGATGAATACGGAATCCCTTACCAACGCCCAGCCGGAGGACACGCCATCTTCATTGATGCGCCTAAAGTGCTGACACATGTTCCTCAAGAAGAATTCCCGGCGCAGACGCTAACCGTAGAGCTCTACCTGGAAGCCGGTATCCGTGGATGCGAAATCGGTTATATCCTCGCCGACCGTGATCCGGTGACCCATGAAAATCGCTTTAACGGCCTTGACCTACTTCGCCTCGCAATCCCCCGCAGAGTATATACCGACAATCACATGAATGTAATAGCTGCCGCCCTCAAAAATGTATATGAACGCAGAGAAAGCATCACTCATGGAGTACGTATCGCCTGGGAAGCTCCCTTAATGAGACACTTCACAGTTCAATTGGAAAGATTATAAACTTGGAGAATATTTGTTCGCGTAAAACAAAAGTGTTCCCCAAGTGTTTATATTATAATCGAACTTAATACGTAAAAATTATGGCAGAAGATTATAAATTAATAGACAACGAAGAAAAACATCGGTATGAGTTTCAGATCGATGGCAAAATAGCTGAAATAGACTATATCAAATCAAACAATGGAGAAATATACCTTGTACATACCGAAGTACCCGCTTCATTAGGCGGCAAGGGAGTAGGCTCACAACTTGCAGAAAAAGCATTGGCAGACATCGAGCGACAAGGTCTACGCCTGGTACCGCTTTGCCCGTTTGTAGCCGGATATATTCACAAACATCCGGAATGGAAACGAATTGTAATGCGTGGTATTCATATTAAATAAATACATATATGGGAAAAAAAATTGAATATACCAATGGTGAACTGACCATTGTATGGCAGCCTGAATTATGTCAGCATGCCGGAATATGTGTAAAGATGCTACCCAATGTTTATCATCCCAAAGAAAGACCCTGGGTACAAATCGAAAATGCGACAACAGAAGAATTAATTGCACAAATCGGCAAATGTCCGTCAGGAGCATTGAGCTATCGACTTAATAAAAAAGAGAAATAACCCAATAATGAAAGACTTCGCCTAAAAGGCTTTGAATTCATAAAAATGAGATTGCTTCAAAATAAAAAAATGAGGCAGTCTCATTTTTCATTTTAGAAAGACACTACATTCGGACCATGATAACACACCGAGAACAGAGCTTCACATACTTCTTCGTCCGTTCAATTCAATGTCCACGTCAATACAAAGTCCGGACAAATACGATAACCGACAGAATAAAGTTCTTGCTGCTCCGTAGCCAACTCCTGAACCTGAAACGTCCCCTCCCCTTGAGGAATAAAATGCGTCAGCCGGAGTTTACGAAGATCCGCATCCGCATTTTCCATCCGCTTGAAAACAGCTTCCTTTGCCGACCAATACAATAGCAGCCCCCAGGTTATATCCCCCTGATAAGATTCTACTTGCTCGTCAGGACGGACATAGCGGTCGGATACCTTGTGAACCCGTTGGGCATATTGCTCAATGTCAATGCCTACCGGAACCGAAGAAGCAAGCATCACTGCCACATAACCTTTCGTATGAGAAATACTGATAAAAGAAGAATGATCTGTGAGATAAGGTTTCCCCTCGGGAGAATAACCGATTTCCTTATCTTCCTGCAACATGGAATACAACAGAACACGAACCGACAACCATTCCATCTTACGACGTTCGGAGACAAAACGATTCAATTCCTGCTCACAGAAAGCTCTTCGCGCACCGGGCAAAAGAAGCAATAAAGCATCCAAAGACTCTTCCATCTTCCAGACAGCCCACTGTATACCATTCGTCTTATACTGTAGAAACAACGCCATCTTCCATTTCCTTCGGCAGAATTGTAAACTTAACTTTCAATATACGGCGACTATCCATCTCGAGCACTTCAAACTCATAATTATGATACGTCACTTTCTCATGCAGCGCCGGGAATTCACCTTTAATTTCGAGCAACATACCTGCCAATGTATCTGCATCTCCCACCACCTTTTCAAATTCGTCTTCGTCTACTTTTGCAATCTTATAGAAATCCGTCAATTGCGTTTTCGCTTCAAATATCCAGGTATGGTCATTCAAGACAACGTATGTACGCTCTTCATCATCGTATTCGTCGTGAATCTCACCTACAATCTCTTCGATAATATCCTCCATCGTTACCAGTCCGGAAGTTCCTCCAAACTCATCCACAACAATAGCAATATGAATCTTATTCGCTTGGAAGTCACGCAGCAAATCATCAATCATCTTCGTCTCCGGCACAAAATAAGCCGGACGAATCAATGACTGCCAACGGAAATTATCCCCCTTATTGACATGAGGCAGAAGGTCTTTAATATACAGCACCCCTTTGATATTGTCCCGTGAACCGGAATAGATAGGAATACGTGAATAAGCATTTTCAATGATACATTGCATCACCTCCTTGAAAGACGTACGAATATCCAAATCGACCATATCCAGGCGTGATGTCATCACCTCCTTCACGGTTTCCCCACCGAAACGGATAATTCCCTCCAGAATATTATTCTCTTCAGAAAGCTCCGCTTTATCCGTCAGTTCCAACGCGTGCGACAGTTCATCCACAGAAATATTGTGACTCTTCTTCACAAAATGCTTATTCAGAAAAGTTGTCGAACGCACAAGCACAGTAGCTATCGGACGGAATACCTTTTCCAAAAAGTAAATTCCCGGTGCCGAAAAACGGCAAAAGGCCAATGTTTTCTGTGCCGAATAGATCTTAGGCATAATTTCACCGAACAACAACAGGAGGAAAGTCAGGATGACGGTCAGTATCAGGAACTCTGCCAACGGAGAATGGAAAACAAACACATTCATAAAGAAGAAATTGCAGAGCATGATAATGGTCACATTCACAAAATTGTTCGTAATCAATATCGTTGCCAAGAGGCGTTCTGAATCACCCAACAGGGCACTTATTTTTTCATCGGAAGGATGATTATGTTCATCAATATCATTCCGGTCTGAAGGAGTAAGTGAGAAAAAAGCTATTTCGGAAGCCGAAGCAAAACCGGAAGCAAGCAGGAGCACACCTGCCAGCGCTATGGCAATAATAGCAGAGATAGAAGGAGTGTTTACGGTAATACCGTTGAAAATGTCAGCCAATTGGCTTAAATAACCATCTGAGTCCAAAGAGTTTATATTTTAGTTAAACAAAAGATAATGTGCCAATGAGTTAGAAAAAATCGATTGGCACACTATCACATTATTTAGAACGGCAAATCATCTGCCGGATTATCTTGTACAGGTTGCGCCTGCGACTGCTGCGTTTGTTGCGGCTGGCCGGCAACCGGTTGTTGCTGCTGTCCCATAGCAGGCTGTCCGGAAGCAGAAGCTCCCGCACCCGGGTTGGCTCCTTTCGGAGACAACATTTCCATATTATCCACATAAATTTCGGTGATATAGCGCATAGCACCCGACTGGTCGCTGTAAGAACGCGTTCTTATCTTCCCTTCCAGATACAGTTTGTCACCTTTGTGCACATATTTATCTACAATCTCCGCCAAACGGTTAGATGCAACGATATTATGCCACTCTGTTCTTTCGGGAATCTGGGTTCCATTAGCCAACGTATATCCACGATCCGTCGTAGCCAATGGGAAAGTTGCCACTGCCGAACCTGTATCGAAGTATTTCACCCGAGGATCTTGTCCTACATTTCCTATCAATATCACTCTATTTACTGACATATCTGTATCAAGTTTATGATTCTTAAAATTAAATCTGCTGCCAAAATTAAACAGAATAACAATAGGATGCAAGAATTTTAAGTATTAAAGTTTTAAGTATTAGGTATTAGGTATTAATTAAGTTTTGCACCAGCTTTGAAATAGCGTACTGCTCCAGTTCCTCCACTTTTATTTTCCGGAAGTTACCGAAAGAAGTCAAATTTTCAGATAATGTTACTTCATACAGATTAGCATAAATCACCCGGTGAGACAACACATGCTTCACTTCCCTGCAAACAGAACGCACCACCGGCACTTCCCCCGATGCAAAGAATGCACGGAATTCCGGCAAAGCGAGAAACTCTTCCTCCGAAAGAGCCGTCGGAGTCTCTATCAATGGCAATTCGAACAGATTCTTCCAAATATCATTTCCTGTTCGTTTATTTATAAAGGTATACGCGCCCGCACGTACATAAATATAATTGAAGTAACGATTGGTAGTCTTTGTTTTATGCTGTTTCACCGGAAGCTTTGTCACTAACCCCTTCGAAAGTGCCGAGCAACCGCCTGCCAACGGACAGAACAAACAGTTGGGCGACTGCGGAGTACACTGAATCGCTCCGAAATCCATTATCCCCTGATTGTAAACAGCCGGATGCTTCTTATCCAACATCTCATCTGCCAATGCTGCAAAGAGTTTTTTTCCTTCTGTCGAATCAATCGGAGTATCTATACCGAAATAACGTGAAAGCACCCGATACACATTGCCATCCACCACCGCATAAGGCATACCGTAAGCAAACGAACAGATAGCTGCCGCCGTGTACTCTCCCACTCCTTTCAGAGCCAGCACTTCCGGATATGTTTTCGGGAAAACACCATTCATGCTTTTGGCGGCAGCATGAAGATTGCGAGCACGCGAATAATACCCCAACCCCTGCCAATACTTCATCACCTCGTCCTCATCCGCAGCGGCCAAAGTCTGTACATCGGGAAAACGCTTGATAAAACGAAGAAAATAATCATACCCTTGCGCCACCCGCGTCTGTTGAAGAATAATCTCCGAAATCCAGATCAAATACGGATCGGCAGACTCCCTCCAAGGCAATTCACGTTTATTCTCTTCATACCACTCTACAATCGTTTTCGTAAACTCGTTCATATCCTCGTTCCTAATGTATTATCTAACATTTATCTTGTATATCCTACCCAAAAGGCACACAAAAGTAACTCTTTTAGCCCTAAGAAAACCCTATGCCACTATTTTTTTAGAAAAATGTGCAGAATATATTTTTTTAGGAGCTTAAAAAGCTATATATTTGCAGTCCAAAAAATTAGCAATAACATAGTAATAATATTTTTTTTAAGGAAAAATGACTAAAGCAGATATTGTAAACGAGATTACAAAGAAAACTGGGATTGACAAGCAGACAGTTCTTACAACAGTTGAGGCATTTATGGATGCAGTAAAGGATTCACTGTCTAACGATGAGAACGTATACCTGCGTGGGTTTGGTAGTTTCGTAGTAAAGAAAAGAGCACAGAAAACTGCTCGTAACATTTCTAAAAACACTACGATTATTATTCCGGAACACAACATTCCGGCTTTCAAACCGGCTAAGACATTTACAATTTCAGTAAAGAAATAATAAACAAGAGTATTAACCCATAAAATGTGAAGCTATGCCAAGCGGAAAAAAGAAAAAAAGACATAAAATGTCTACGCACAAGCGTAAAAAAAGACTAAGAAAGAACAGACATAAAAGCAAAAAATAATTTTTAAGTCTGGATCACACAGAAATAAAGAACAAACTTGCGAAGCCAATGTCTTTCAAGTTTGTTCTTTGTTTAAGTAGCTAACCCAAAATGAACAATTTGTCAAAAAAGTTGTTCATATAAATGAGATTCAATCAATAATAAGGAAACAAAACAGTGACAAGTGAACTAGTAGTTGACGTACAGCCCAAAGAGGTCTCCATCGCCCTTCTCGAAGATAAGAGTCTGGTGGAACTTCAAAGCGAAGGAAGAAATATTTCTTTCTCTGTGGGCAATATGTATTTGGGACGTATCAAGAAATTGATGCCCGGACTAAATGCATGCTTTGTAGACGTCGGTTACGAGAAAGACGCTTTCCTTCATTATTTAGACTTGGGTCCTCAATTTAACTCACTCGAAAAGTTTGTAAAGCAAACTTTAAGCGACAAAAAGAAGCTGACCTCCATCAGCAAAGCAACCCTGCTTCCCGACCTTGACAAGGATGGAACTGTATCCAACACCCTCAAAGTAGGACAAGAAGTAGTGGTGCAAATCGTTAAGGAACCGATCTCCACTAAGGGACCGCGACTGACGTCCGAAATTTCGTTTGCCGGACGCTATCTCGTACTGATCCCTTTCAATGATAAGGTTTCTGTTTCACAAAAAATTAAATCGAGCGAAGAGCGCGCCCGCCTTAAACAACTGCTGATGAGCATCAAGCCTAAAAACTTTGGTGTCATTGTCCGCACGGTAGCCGAAGGCAAACGCGTAGCCGAACTCGACGGAGAGCTTAAAGTTTTGGTTAAGCATTGGGAAGATGCGATGGTAAAAGTACAAAAAGCCACCAAGTACCCGACGTTGATTTATGAAGAAACCAGCCGCGCCGTAGGTTTGTTGCGCGACCTCTTCAACCCATCATTTGAGAATATTCACGTCAACGACGAGGCTGTGTACAATGAAATTAGGGATTACGTATCACTGATTGCGCCCGACCGGGCTAATATCGTGAAACTGTACAAAGGCCAACTTCCCATTTACGACAATTTCGGTATCACCAAGCAGATTAAATCATCGTTTGGTAAAACAGTCTCTTACAAGAGTGGTGCCTATCTGATTATTGAGCACACTGAGGCGCTTCACGTAGTAGACGTGAACAGCGGTAATCGCACCAAGAATGCCAACGGGCAGGAAGGTAATGCACTCGAAGTAAATCTGGGAGCCGCCGACGAGCTGGCCCGCCAACTGCGATTAAGAGACATGGGTGGTATCATTGTCGTCGACTTCATCGATATGAATGAAGCCGAAAACCGTCAAAAGCTTTATGAACGAATGTGTGCCAATATGCAGAAAGACAGGGCACGGCATAATATTCTGCCGCTTAGCAAATTTGGGCTAATGCAGATTACACGCCAACGTGTGCGTCCGGCAATGGACGTCAACACGACCGAAATCTGTCCTACTTGCTTCGGCAAAGGCACCATCAAATCGTCCATTCTCTTTACGGACACTTTGGAGAGTAAAATTGATTACCTGGTCAATAAACTGAAGGTTAAGAAATTCTCGTTACACGTCCATCCGTATGTTGCCGCCTACATCAATCAGGGACTCGTTTCCCTGAAACGGAAGTGGCAAATGAAATATGGATTCGGTATTAAGATTATTCCAAGTCAGAAACTCGCATTCCTGCAATATGTGTTCTACGATACACATGGAGAGGAAATCGATATGAAGGAAGAAATCGAAATCAAATAGACAGAAAAGGCGGCTCGTTAGGTACGGGTCGCCTTTTTGTTTATTCTATTTTTCTTCAACTATCCATTTTTCAAGATTACGGGTTTCCACACTGAAATTGATTCCTATTTTAAAAAGCTTCCGTCCATCCATCAAGATTCATTTTTTATTGTTACTTTTGTGAGAAAATGAAAGAATTATGAATCAACCAGTAAAGCGCAAACGTATTCCTTATGGAATGATGAACTTTATCGATGTTCGCGAAGACGACTGTTACTACGTGGACAAGACACATTATATCCCGCTCATAGAGAACGCGAACAAGTATTTCTTTTACATTCGTCCGCGCAGATTCGGGAAGAGTTTAACAATTTCCATGCTCCGACATTATTATAATATACTCGAAGCGGATAAGTTCGAGAAATGGTATGGTGACCTATATATAGGAAAACATCCCACTCCCGAACGCAATTCATATCTCATCATTTACCTCAACTTTGCCGTAGTTAATGCGGAACTGAAAAGTTACCGTGAATCATTAGACGCGCATTGCAACACTGAATTCAACTTCTTCTGCGATGTCTATGCCCAATATCTTCCCGAAGGGATAAAAGAAGAGATGAATAAGAAAAAGGGAGCCGTAGAACAACTGGACTATTTGTATAAAGAATGCGTCAAGACCAATCAACAGATTTATCTGTTCATTGATGAATATGATCATTTCACAAACAAAATCTTATCCGAACCTTCCTGTCTGGAAGATTATAAGAGCGAAACGCACGGAACCGGTTATTTACGCAGTTTCTTCGATACAGTAAAGGCTGGTACAGACTCTACGATCAAACGTTGTTTCGTGACAGGTGTCAGTCCCGTCACAATGGACGATCTGACTAGCGGATTCAATATCGGCACCAACTATTCACTTTCCCCGGAATTTAATGAAATGACCGGATTCAACGAAGAAGAAGTGCGCGCAATGCTGGATTATTACGCCACTACCTGCGAGTTCCATCACTCTACCGACGAGTTGATAGAGGCAATGAAGCCTTGGTATGACAACTACTGTTTTGCAGAACAAAGTTATGGCAGTACTACAATGTACAATTCCAATATGGCACTCTACTTTGTGGATAATTACATCCGTAATGGAGGATATATGCCACGTAATATGGTAGAAGAAAACATTCGCGTAGATTATAACAAGCTACGAATGCTCATCCGCAAGGACAAAGAATTTGCTCATGACGCCTCGACTATTCAGACATTGATACAACAGGGCTACATCACCGGTGAACTGAAAACAGGCTTTCCAGCCGAAACAATCGCAGAACCGGATAACTTCATCAGCCTATTATTCTATTTCGGAATGTTGACTATCAGCGGAACTAAACGTGGTAAGACATTATTGACTATCCCCAATCAAGTGGTACGTGAACAATTGTACAGCTACTTGCTAGATACGTACAATGAAGCGAACCTCCGTTTTGATAATTGGGAAAAAGGAGAACTTGCATCGGCTATGGCCTATGATGGAGACTGGAAAGCCTACTTTGACTATATCGCCGAATGTCTGCACCGCTACTCTTCCCAACGCGACAAGCAAAAGGGTGAAGCATACGTACATGGATTTACACTGGCTATGACCGCACAAAACCGTTTCTATCGTCCTATTTCCGAGCAGGAAAATCAGGAAGGATATGCCGATATCTTCATGTTTCCTTTATTGGATATTTACAAAGATATGCTTCATTCATACATTATAGAGCTGAAATATGCCAAAGGAAAGGATAGCAATGAAAAAGTAGAGCAACTCCGCCAGGAAGCCATCGCACAAGCCAACCGCTATGCCACCAGCGAAACGGTGCAAAAAGCAATCGGAACAACGACGTTACACAAAATTGTTGTTGTCTATCAAGGCATGAAAATGGCGGTGTGTGAAGAAGTTTAAAGTTTGCACATATTCAAATACACTATACAGAAAAGGCGGTTCGTTAGGTACGGGTCGCCTTTTTGTTTGATTGTTGTCTATTCTTCTTTCAAATCATAATACAACAAACGAGTATGTTTATCATCATCATTTGGAAGCAGTAGACTAAAATTATTTTTCTCATAAAACGGAGCCTCATGCAAAATAAAATCGTTCAAGTCGGCATCACCGCAATTGAACGATTCTTCTATTTTTTTCACCTTCTTCCATCCGACTAATACGGAATTTAGAAAAGTCTATTTGTACACCCATTATCCAATTATTTAAAATTAGTTGCCGCTTTCATAACGAGCTCATAATTTTTGCGTCTACGTTCCCGCTCCTCTTTCGACACTTTACGTGGACTTTTCATCTTTTCTTCAAACCGACGAGCATCCTCTCCAAACAATATTGAGGTTTCTCTTATTGGTCTTGCCATCTTATTCCCTCCTTTCATTAATTGTAGATACAAAGGTAACACAATTTCTCCTCTATAGCAAATCATCATACATTTTCTTCTTCAGGAAGGATATACCGATATTTTCATGGTGGTATGTGAGAAAGTAAAATAACAAGAATGGATATTAGGGAATTATCGTGCGATAATCTACAACTAAGATTTCTTCTTAAAGATTAAAAAGCCCGGACTTTCGCAAGCCCGGGCTTTCTGTATTCTCTCAAAGCATCTCCTTAATCTATAGGTAAATGGGGTACTAGTATTAAAAAATTTAGCGTACTAGCATAATATAGGGAGATACATTCAGAGTAAAAATAAAAGGGATGCCTGTGGGAAATTAGGGAGGCATCCCTTTCTAAAAGAAGTACAGAAAGGGGAGGCTGACTTTCACAAGCTAATACCTTCCATCTGTTACTTCTTGACGTATTCTTCACCAGCGTGGTGAAGAAGGGTTTATCTATCACCAGAGATTAATATCTCCCGTTCCTTTTATTAGAAGAACCTATAAGTTACGGGAGATATTGTTATCTGATTAATTAGCAGGTTATTATTGTTTGTCTACCCAAGTCGAAACAGTGACTGTTATCGACTTAGCCTGACCAACCATGCTACCCCAAGGAGAGGTAGGAGTAGCTGTCACAACAACTTCCATCGTACTCTTGATCGTACTTGTTTCAGCTATTGATTTTATCAATTTAAGTTTATTGTCAGAAATAGTAGGCACTTCAAAAGAGGATGCATCTTTTCCTGAAAGAGAATACACGATAGAGAAATTATAGATATCCATAGCGTTATTGCTGCCATAGGTATCATTATCAGCTGTAGGCCATACGTTTTTCTTATCTCCATCTTTCCAAACAAATGCAGTTGTCAAATCAAGACCAGCTTTTCTTGCAGTCGCATCTTTCACGTCATACTCAAATTTGGTATTTTTTGCATCTTTATAGCCGAATGTTCCGTTCAACTCATTAGCAGGAATTACAACTGAAATAGTTATGGCGAATATTTTCTCTTTATCACATTTTCCCTCCAGTGTGACTTTGATTGGTTTGCCATCGTAATCATTAGACACTGTAACAGTACCGTCTTTAGCAACTTCTACACCTTTACGTTCTTCCGGAGCAGCATCTTTTTGAACATCATCAGCAAGAGCAAACTCCATTGTACCACCGACAGTCGTAACCAAATTTTCATATACTTTATCGTAGTTTGTGTAAAGTTCTTTCAAGCTTCTGGAGGCTGTTACCGCATTTACCTTACCATTAACATCTTTACCTAAATTAATAAGTAATGTTCCGTCTGTATAAGTATTAGCTACCAATTTAAATGCTTTATTTTCTGCATCAGGAAGAGTTACGGTTACGCCCTTCACTGTTACATCTACTGTATAATCACCATTAGTAATCTTCGTAGTAATATCAGTAGCCTCACAAGTTGTTTTTTCAGGAACGGTCAAGGCAAGTTCACCGCTATTAGAACCCAACTTAATTGTCTGGTCTTGTGCAACAGCATCAAAGGTACAAGAACTGAAATCACCCGCTACATCTATATTTAATGCTTTCTTTATTGCAGCTATAACCTTATCTACACCGTCGGCACCAATAGTAGTAATATTATATGACTTTTCTATAGCATTCCACAAAATAGACTCTGTCGATTTAAGTGTAATAACTTGTGCTTCTCCTTCGCTGACGATTTTAACTTCCGTATATTCTTTAGCCGTATATTCTTTTGTCACAGGTGTTTTACCTCCGGCTGTTGCAGGATCCGTCACTGTTACGGTAGATTTCACAGTAGCTTTGCTTCCCGCATCTCCTTTAGCTGTCAGAACACCAGTTGCTTCTTTTAATTCAAAGGATTTTTCAGCCGTAGCCTTATCTGTAAATGCAAATGCCACCTTGAAATATTTATCCGAGATGCCTAGTTCAGCCAAAGTCTTTGTGGAAGAAGTACCGCTAACCTTTCCACTACCATCTATTGATGTATTCACAGTTAACTCGTAATCAGAAACCTTTGTATCTCCATCGTTTTCCATATAGTTAATAGTAGCACCTTTCTTCACTGTTGCTACTGCACCATTTGCAGATGCCCATTCTACCTTGCTGATATACAAATCACTCTTCACAGCAGCAAAATAGTTTGAAGAAACATCATTCAACGTTTTCTTATCTGTAGCAACCTTGTCTTTTACAGTCAGAGCTACAGCATAACTATGACTTACTGCGCTGGCATCCAACGTCACTTCAATCAAGTTAGATTCTCCTTCTACAGTTTTGATTCCTTTTATCTTGAACGGATCGTTTAAAGCACGTGTTTTCACTTTCTGGCAATCTACGGCAATATCATATTTTGCGTTCTCCTTGCCGAAGTTAGCAGCCAAATCAGCTACCACAGCAGAAGGTGATACACGGAATTTCACTGTTACTTCGTCCACATTGACTACAGGTTTCCAATCTTCTTTCTTATCACCAAACTGCATATAGTAAGTATTAAACAACACCTGTCCGTCTGCATATTCCGGTACATATACAATGCTCTGAATCATGCCTTTGATAGCGTCAATTTCTGCCTGCAGTTTTTCTTCCAGACTTTTTATAATACCGGCTTTTTGTTCAGATTCTGTTCTGATAATATCTTTAACAGCCGAATCAAAGGTAACACCCTTACCCGAAGGCAATTGCAGTGCAGCCAGTTGTTGCTTCGTATCATCAATCTGTTTGATGACAGCTGCATAATCGGCATAGGTAGAGCCATCTCCTACAGCGTTGTCAATAGCTGTCAACAACAGATTCAGTTTATCCATTTGAGCTTTATACTCTTCAGTGAACAGCGTTTCATTTACTTTCTTTACAAAAGCAGCAAGATCCGCATTTTCCTGAAAGTTTTCAGAAAGATACTCATTGACGTCTTTAAGCACTGTGCCGACAGCCGTTTTCACTGCATTATCCACATAAACAGCAATGCTACCCTCTTTGTCGATAGCATTCAAAATCTCCTGATTCAGATAAGCATCAAAACCGGTATTTTTATAACCACTAATATCCTTATTATTCTGATAAGCAGCTTCGGCATCGATCAAAGTCTGCAAAGTAGATTTAGCAGTTTCGAGGTCGGTGATCTTTTTCTTCAGTCCGTTGATGTAATCATCACCTCCTAAAGCCTTTTTCAAAGCGGTCAAATCATTTTGAGCTATAGCCAGTTTACCAGCCAAATCTTTTGCATTCTCACCTACTGCTGTTTTCAGAGCTTCCTGCAAATCAGCAATCTGCTGTGTCAACGAAGTTTCAGACGAAGGATCATTCACTAGTTTTTCCAGTTTAGCCAATTGATCTTTCAATTCCTTGCTCGCCTTATCAACAGCTGCATTCATGTCTTCCGTGCTTACAGGACTAGCAGATGTGATCTTATCAACCTGCTCCTGCAAGCCTTTAATGTCATCATCATAATCCTTACAGCTCGTTACTGCTGTACTGACTGTAAGCGTCAATGCCCCAAAAAGCATTACCCTAACAAATTTTTTCTTCATAACTACTTAAAAATTACATTAATAATATATTATTAAACACTAAGTTTCAATAATAGCCGCCCGTTACTTCGTAGGTAACGGATAAACCTTTGTACCTGCTCTTTTGGAGTAGTCAATACTGAAAAATAAGACGATAAGCAATGAAACATTTTTACCCCTGCTTCTGAAAGGCAGTAGAGGGAGGGAAATCTTTTGCAAAATTTAGAAGTTAACAAAGTCCTAATACAAAGAATCCGTGTGTTTTATTTGTTTAATTCCTCTTTTGAGTAGTTTATTAGAAAAAATGTATGATTTCGTTTGGTTGTTTTAAGAAATATGCTCATATTTGCACCGATATTTCAACCCGTTACCTACGAAGTAACAGAATAAGAATCAAGCACTTGCGCCCATCACCGAGCGTTTTACAAAGTCGAGCACTTGTTTATTTGCTTCATCAATTTTCTTACTCCGGAAAGGCTTCAAATAAGTTTCCGTTACAGTGATAGACGAATGTCCCATTGCTTCGGAAATAATGCCCGGATGAATTTCGCAATAATACGCAGTGGTCGCCCAAGTATGACGTGCGGTATATGAGCTCAACCGGTCTTTGAGTCCCAGCAGCTTTCCCACCAGTTCCAACTGATAGTTAAAATTGCGCAGAGCCAGTTGATATTCCTTATACGCCATTGGCGAACCTTCGTCACTGTGAAGAATCGGGAATAAATAGGGCGACTGCTCCTCGCGATTCATATACTTCCGTAAAAGAAACATCGCTTCCGACGTCAACGTCACAGACAATGGACGCCCCGTTTTACGACGACGATAACTAATCACATTCCCTCGGAGATCACTCTTGCGCAGATAAGCCAAATCGACAAAAGGCAGCCCCCGGAGCAGGAACATAAGAATGAACAACTCCTGCGCACTCCTCATGGCAGGAGTAACCGCATCCGACTGCAACAGACGGGCAAATACTTTCTTCATATCCTCCGCATCCAATGCCCGACGACGGTCCGCCCGCGTACCTGTATATACGGAGCGAAACAAATGCGGTACATAAGGCGCTTTCCGAAGATCAACAGCACGATTGTAAACCGCACGCAACGTGCGAAGATACGTAGACACCGTGTTCCAGCTACACCCACGAGCACGAAGGCTACCCTCAAAATGCTTCAACCACTCCGGAGTTATTTCCCGGAACGACAAACAACCGGAACCCTGAAAAGTAAGAATCGCATTCAAACTACTTCTATATACATGAGCAGTCCCTAAATTCCCACTCTGCTGCAAATCAACAGCCACTTGCTTCATAAACGAAGTAAAACTTTCCTTTTTCATTAAAAAATAATTTAATAATTAATATTTACTACTCCCACAATTTACTTTAGTAAAATAAGAAAATACATATACAAAAATTTACACACATAAAAATATAAAATTAAAAACTGAAATATTCACATTATCTATCAAATTTATTTTCATACATTTGCGCAGTTTTTTAAACAAATAACTATTTTAATTACTAAAAAACAACAAAGTTATGAACAACAATGAACCAGCTGTCGAACACTACAGCATCAATGGATTCAAGTATTTCTCCGAGTTGGCAAAAGAATATTTTCCAGATCTGGCAAACGCCTCTTCCGCCAGCAAAAAAATGCGCAAACGCATCAAAGCAGACAAGACGTTGAACGAACAACTGGCTGCCGCGTATTACACCTGCCAAACAATCGACATCAGTCCCGAAATGCAACTAATCCTTTACCGTCATTGGGGACCTCCCCACATCGACTTGCCGACAAACGTTTAATTACGTTGTAGAAAACGAAAACATCGACAAGGAATAAAAGGAAAATCGAACTATATATTTTTAAATATATCATTTATCTTTTTATTGTTTATTATGTATTCCACTTTGCGTTCACCACTTTTTTCGGAAAAGAAGATAACTATCATTTATACAGCTATTTACAGAAAGAAAAAAGCGTTCCACAAAGCGTTCGGCAAAATGACCGTTTTTTTCATTCCAAACAGAGCCTCCGAATCCCCCTAACGAAGGCTCTGTCTATCTCCGGCAGAAGCTCTATCAAACACAAACAGAGCATCCGTTTCATCTCCCAATCGCTTCTTCGCCCCATGACAGAAAACAAAAATACAACAACTTATGTACCACAACTATTCTTCTTCGTCCACACCCGTCCACAAACAGACATCCCCCTTGCAAACCGCACGGAAACAGCGTACTTTTACAGAAAATTTAAATAACACCCAATGAAAAAAATCAATTTCCAAACCATGCTGAAACAAGGTTTTCTCATTATCCCTAAAGCCTTAGTACAGCAGCAGATAGAAGACCTGCACATGCAAGAAGGAGAACTAGAAGCACTCCTGAAAATCCTGATGAAAGTCAACTATTCGGATACACTCTATAACGACCGACAGAACAAAGACTGCCTGTGCAAAAGAGGCGAAAGCCTGTTTAGTTATCGCGACTGGAGCCACATCTTCCACTGGTCTGTCGGAAAAGCCTTCCGGTTCATACACGAGCTTACCACGCTGGGAATTATAGAAATCATCCCCCACCCCAACAATTCCTCCCTGCATATCCGTGTCACCGAATACGACAAGTGGGTGGGAGTTCCCGACAGCGACAAGCAGAAAAAGAAAACCGTCAACGAACAGTTCCACCTGTTCTGGAATGAATTCCACAGCATTACACAGCTTCCCAAAGAGAATATCGCCAAAGCACAACGCGAATGGAAAAAGTTGAGCGACAAGGAACAACAACTCGCCATCGACAGGATAGAGGAATATTATTTCCACCAAACGAACATCAATTTCCTTCTCCATGCCGCCAGCTATTTATCCAACAAAGCTTTTCTTAACGAATACTGATCCTATGAATACCGAAAACAGAGTTTCACCACAGGCTCCCGAAATAGAAGAAGCCATCATCGGTGCCTGCCTGATAGAGCAGGGAGCCATACCACTGGTAGCCGACAAGCTACGTCCCGAAATGTTCTATGTCCTGCGCCATCAGGTTATCTATGCCGCCATACTGGCCATGTACCACGCAGGAATGAAGATAGACATCCTCACCGTAAAAGAAGAGCTTTCCCACCGTGGAAAGCTCGAAGAGGCGGGCGGACCGTTCGGCATCACCCAATTGAGCAGCAAGGTGGCAACCTCCGCCCATCTTGAATATCATGCGCAGATCGTACACGAGAAATACCTGCGACGCGAAATGATTCTGGGGTTCAACAAACTCCTCGCTTGTTCGCTAGACGAAACGATGGATATCGACGACTCACTGGTAGACGCACATAACCTGCTCGACCGTCTGGAAGGCGAATTCGGCCATAACAACCACATGCGCGACATGGATGAACTAATGACCGCCACCATGGTAGAAGCCGAAGGACGTATCGCCAACAACAAAAACGGAGTGACCGGCCTCCCTACCGGACTGGCGGATCTGGACCGCATGACGTCCGGACTACAGAAAGGCGAGTTGGTGGTGGTCGCCGCCCGTCCCGGCGTAGGAAAAACGGCATTCGCACTACACATGGCACGAAGCGCAGCAATGGCAGGGTATGCCGTAGCTGTCTACAGCCTCGAGATGCAAGGGGAACGACTAGCAGACCGATGGCTGACAGCGGTCAGCGAAATCAGTGCCCGCCATTGGCGATCGGGAACCGTCAGCCAACAGGAACTCGTAGAGGCACGCACGACAGCCGCTGACCTCAAACGCCTGCCGATACACGTAGACGACAGCACATCGGTCAACATGGAACATATACGTTCCAGCGCACGACTGCTGCAAAGCCAACATGCGTGCGATGCTATTATTATCGACTACCTGCAACTCTGCGACATGACGACCGGTCAAAACAACCGCAACCGCGAACAGGAAGTGGCACAAGCCACCCGCAAGGCAAAATTGCTAGCCAAAGAACTGAATGTACCGGTCGTACTGCTTAGCCAGCTAAACCGCGAATCGGAAAACCGCCCTGCCGGCCGTCCCGAACTGGCCCATCTCCGCGAGAGCGGAGCCATTGAACAGGATGCAGACGTCGTCATGCTGCTCTACCGTCCCGCCCTTGCAAGGGTGACGACCGACCGGGAAAGTGGTTATCCCACCGAAGGCCTGGGAGTAGTCATCATAGCCAAGCAACGCAACGGAGAGACAGGAAACGTCTATTTCAGGCATAATCCGGAAATGACCAAGATCACCGAATATGTCCCTCCGTTAGAGTATATGCTGAAACATGCCAAATAAGAAACAGTTACACCAATAATATACAATTTTATATTACAATATATAGCATAAATCATTTTCTCATTTTATTTCATTATACATACAAAATATATAGCAAAACACTTGACTTTCCCTCTCATATTTCGTATATTTGTAATGTCGTAAGGACAGAGAAAATTTTATTACTTAAACCTTAACTTTTTAATTGTATGAATGTATTAGTGGAGCGCTATCAGCGCAGAAAGTATGTGAATCAACCGGATTCACAGATGTTGTATTATGTACGCCAGAAATCGGGCACAGTAAGAGTGATGGACATCAACAAGCTGGCGGATGCCATCGAAGCGAACTCCTCGCTCACTGCAGGAGACGTGAAGCATGCCATTGAGGCTTTTGTCGAGCAGTTGCGCCTATCGCTTACCCAGGGCGACAAGGTGAAGATTGATGGATTGGGTACGTTCCATATCACATTGAGCAGCGAAGGAGCAGAAAAGGAGAAAGATTGCACGGTGCGCAGCATCCGCAAAGTAAATGTCCGTTTCGTGGCGGACAAGGCGCTTCAATTGGTCAACACGAGCCATGCCACTACCCGAGGCGAGAATAATGTCGATTTCATCCTGACAGCAAAGGGCGACGGAGAAAGCACCGACGACGGAAAAGACGGCGGAAGCGGTGATGGCGGCGGAAGCGGAGAAGCTCCGGATCCGGCAGCCTAATCTTTAAAAACAGTGCCGCATGGATATTACGGAATGATTTCTACAGTTACTCTCCATGCGGTTTCTATTTCCTTCTACATTTATTTTTTAATTCTCAATTCTCAATTTTCAATTTATTAAAATGCTTGATAAAATCATAGAGATCATTATGACAATCCTGCCCTTTCTGGGCAGTAACCGCAAAAAGCGCAAAGTAATGGCGCAAGAAGTAAAAGAGTTCAGCGAACTGGTGAAAGACCAATATACTTTTCTGATGCAGCAGTTGGAAAAAGTGTTGAAGGATTATTTCGACCTTAGCTCGAAAGTGAAAGAGATGCATACGGAGATATTCTCATTAAGAGGTCAGCTGGCGCAGGCTGCCACCTTGCAATGCATCCATAAAGAGTGCTCGCAACGTAGTGTGGCGGAAGCCTGACAATGAACGGTCTTATCCATGAGAACTATCAATCTAATAGTAATCCATTGCTCCGCCACGCGCGAGGACAAGAGTTTTACGGAATTTGATTTGGACGTCTGCCACCGCAGGCGTGGATTCAACGGGACGGGGTATCATTTTTATATCCGCAAGAACGGTGATATAAAGTCTACCCGTCCGATAGAAAAGGTCGGTGCGCATTGTCGCGATTTCAACAAGGAAAGTATAGGTATTTGCTACGAAGGAGGACTTGACTGCATGGGACAACCGAAAGACACACGCACCTGTTGGCAAAAACACTCTCTGCGCGTATTGATTCTCGCTTTATTGAAAGAGTATCCCGATTGCCGGATATGTGGACACCGGGATCTTAGCCCCGACCTGAACGGAAATGGCGAGATTGAACCGGAAGAATGGATCAAAGCCTGTCCTTGCTTTAATGCTGAAAAGGATTGGGATAAAGTCTAAAAAAGATTAGCTTTATTATAATTTAGGCACGGATAACACGGATTTCACGGTTGCTTTGTGTAAGCATAGCACTAACCGTGTAATCTGTGTAATCCGTGCCTAATCTTTATTTAATCTTTAACTTATGATTTTGCAAGACTACTCGTTATCAAAGGTCGTTTCAAACCGACGCAATATGTTATCTAATTTTCTAACGAGGTAAAAGGGAAGATTAATCAATTTTACATCAATCGCACACCGTAAATCGTCTAATCGTAAACCCAATGATTATTTAACCTCGAATGCAGCGTCAATCAATGCTTTCAAGTTCAGATAATGACTTTTGTATATTCCGCTGGAAGCATTTGCAGCATTGGTCAATTCCCTTCTAAGATCGGTCAGCTGTCCGCGTGCAATGGCAGGTGCTTCGGAGGGAGAATCAGACATATAGGCAAAGAGAATGGAATTTGTTCCAGAGTTTTTGGGTTTATCGAGCATCACAACCAATGCATTGACATAAGTTTTTTGCAAACCACGTTGAGCAAGATCGGGTCTCTTACCTCCCCTAAGGTCACTCCAGATACTTTTCTTCAAGTCGAGAAACATATCATTGGCAGTATAGGCCTTATTTCCATTCATCAACTCATTAGCAGTCATCTTGTCGAGCGTACGGCTACTAACCAGCTGTTTCAGAATGTTACTTTGTATACGGAAAATCTGATTAAAAGTGTTGATCTTAGTTTTTTCTGTCAGCTTGTTATCCATCAACCAGGCAGGTGTAGTGAACAATTCCTTGTTCAGAAATGCCATCGCTTTCTTCTGGATATCTTTCGGTACGTACTTTATCGCTTTCACATCAGTCTGTTCCACCGAAATGGGAGTGCTATAGATACCGCCAACATTGGTCGCCACATGCCCCATGTACAAATAGAACTGCCCTACGACGTTACTATACAAAGCACTTGCTTTTTCATACCCCTCATTCGGTTCATATGTCCAGTTCATGATTTCGGGCATCACACGTTTCAGGTTCTTGATACCATACGTACTTGCCAGCATCGCATCATCGCCCAAGTCTTCATTCTGGTTACGGGGATCGTCTCTATCGCTTTCTGTGCCAAATGTATAGCGTTTATCCTCTTTCAGTTTTTTGATAATCCATTTATTCATGTGTGGAATTTCTGCCTCTGCCGTTTCAAATTCGGGCAACCAGCGGTATCCCCATTCAATGGCCCATTTATCATACATGCCGATACGAGGGAAGATGCCGGTACGCGAAATGCTATCTTCCGGTTGGGCCACGTAGTTAAAGCGTGCATAGTCCATGATAGATGGAGTATGTCCGTTGGCTTCCACCCAAGCTTTGTCTCTCAATTTTTCTACGGGAACGGTAGCGGAAGAACCGAAGTTGTGACGCAATCCTAGCGTGTGCCCCACTTCATGCGAAGACACAAAACGAATCAATTCACCCATCAGCTCATCGTCAAACTGTGGTTTGCGGGCTCCCGGGTCAATAGCACCAGCCTGCACGATGTACCAGTTGTAGAGCAGACTCATTACATTGTGATACCAATTGATATGTGTTTCAAGAATCTCACCGCTACGAGGGTCGTGCACATGAGGTCCGCTTGCGTTCGGGATATCCGATGGTTTGTATACGATGGCTGAATGGCGCGCGTCTTCCAGACTCCAGGTAGGATCGTCTGTCGGAGCTTCTTTACCGATAATAGCATTTTTGAATCCGGCTTTTTCGAAAGCTGCCTGCCAGTCGTTGACTCCTTGAATGAGGTAAGGAACCCACTTTTTAGGAGTGGCCGGATCGATATAAATCACGATCGGATTCTTCGGTTCCACTAATTCTCCACGCAGGTATTTCTCCTTGTCTTCGTCTTTCGGTTCAAGACGCCAACGGGTGATGTTGGCTTTGTATTTCACACCATGGGGATTTTCGTCGAAGTCTTTATAGCCGACAGCGAAATAACCTACTCTACTATCAAACAATCTTGGCTTCATGGGCTCTTTAGGCAACAATAACAGTGAACTGTTCAGTTCGTAAGTCATCGGGCCGGTAGAACTATAATAAGCAGCCATCATTTTCTCAATAGCGCTTCCCATAGGTGATTTCCGCTGGAAAGTACGCACGGTGCGAACTTCGATATTTTGCGGGAAAGCTTTCAAAGTATCGATATAGCTGGCTTCGGCTATCATTGAAGTGGCTCCGATATTATCTTTCATCTTACTGGAGAATGAGAACATTTCATTATCCTTACGGATAAAGTCGGTCATTTCGATAACATAGTTCTTTGTTCCGTTTTCCCTACGGATGGTTTTCAACGGGAAAGTAGCCACAATAGGCTGCACGTTAGAATTCAGCACTGCCTGATAGAGACCAAGCGTATCTGCCGAATGTTCCAGGTAGGAGATCTGACGCACAAACAACTTATTATCGGGTCCAATTTCAAAGCGGATGACCTCATCACTGATATGGTCACCCGGATAGCCAGCTTTACGTTTCTGTTTGTCCACCGGTGCTTTTACGATTCTGTTGACTATCAGGATATCACGCCCTAACAAAGAATCGGCTATCTCGAAATAGTATTTTCCCTCTACATTGTGCACCTTGAAGAAACCGTTCATCGTCTTGGCTTTACCGGTGATAACCTTGCCATAGGGTTGCAGAGGATCTTTTTTTGCTTTTGCTATAGAGTCGGCTTTCGCTTTATCCACAGCTTCTGTCGTGCCTTTCTTTTTCTTCTTCTTTTTAAAAAGATCTGTCGACTGTGCTCCGGCAGTTGGAATCAATACTACCAGGAGCAACAAAAGTGTAGTTAGTTTTCTCATGCGATGTCTTTTAAGATATTAGTTGAAATGCAAAGTTAACAATTCGCATGAGCTAACCAAATGATACCATGCTATTTTTATAAAGCCAGATGATAAATTTCTTTACTATCTTTCTTTGTCAGCTTGACATAGTTACCTACCAATTCGCCTTTATTCCGGTGCAGACTGTCTACAAGGCGGTCGATGTCGGGATTCTCAATGCCAAGTTCTTTGAAGGTCACAGGCAGGCCGATGGAAGTAAAGAAGGATTTCAGGCGGGAGATTCCTTCAAGAGCTACCGCCTTTTTATCGGCTGATTCTGCCACTCCCCACACTCGGATGGCGTATTGGGCTATCTTATCCACATTGTGTTCTGTCATCCATGTCATCCAGGCAGGAAAAATCACAGAGAGCCCGGCGCCATGAGTCACGTTATAGATGGCACTGATTTCATGTTCGAGGAAGTGGGAAGCCCAGTCCTCTTCACAACCTACACCACAGGTTCCGTTGTGGGCAATGGTTCCGCTCCACATCAGATTGGCACGGGCTCCGTAGTTTTCAGGTTCTTTCATGACGGTGGTTGCTTCTTTAATGATGGCAAGCAATGTGCCTTCGCACAGGCGGTCGCCTATCTCTACGTCTTTCGTGTTGGTGAAATAGCGTTCCATAATGTGTGCCATCATATCGGCAATGCCGCAAGCGGTTTGGAAAGGAGGAAGCGTGTAGGTCAGTTCGGGATTCATTACGGCAAAAACAGGACGCAGTACACCGGGAGCACGGAGACTTAATTTCTGTAAGCCATCGACTTTCGTGATGACGGTATTGCCGGAACCTTCGCTTCCGGCAGCAGGGATTGTCAGCACAACGGCTACTTTCAATGCTTTCGTCACAATGGCTTTTCCGATGTAGAAATCCCAGAAATCTCCGTTGTAAGGAACTCCGGCTGCAATGGCTTTCGCCGTATCAATCACGGAGCCGCCACCAACAGCGAGCATCATGTCTACGTTTTCTTTCCGGCAGAGGTCGATTCCTTCATATACTTTCGTGTCTATCGGGTTAGGCTGTACACCACCCAGCATACAATAAGGAATACCTGCTTCCTGCAATGAGTTCTCAACACGAGCCAATAATCCGCTGCGTATCACAGAACCACCACCATAGACAATCATTACTTTGCGTGCGCCGTATTTCTGCACTAATGCTCCGGTCTGCGCTTCCGTGTCCCTACCGAATACAAATTCGGTAGGGCTGTAAAAGATAAAATTATTCATTGTCGCTTTCTTTATAGGTCTTTTTATATAGATCCTTTTATAAGTCAGACAAAGTTATAAATTTAAGCAGAATATTTTTCTTTTGATTGTTTAAAGTTTCCTACTTTCATCAGTGCAAGTCCGATAACAATCCAGACCATTTCACGCACCCGGGTAATCAAAGCGGCATAGACACCGTAGGCTCCGGAAAGGGAAAGTCCACCTACGGCAAGAGCAAAGCCGCCTTCACGACCTCCCAGTTGCATGGGCAGGAAAAACAGCAGGTTGGCAAGAAGAGAAGAGAAAGCTGCAATCAGGCAGCAGTCGGCAAAGCTGACGTTAGTAGTCAGCACATTCAGTATCAGCCAGATTTCAAGACAGCTGACTACGCGGGCGGTATATTCCAGGAAGAGGGCGCTATAAAATGTTTGTTTCTTTTGCTGATGGAGAAGTGCGATTTGTTTGTCTATATTCTCCAGTTTCTCTTTATGTGCACTTGCAAAATGAAGTACTTTCTTTTTCAGGAAAGGAATATGACTACCCATGCGGACAAAAGCTACTGCCATCCCATGCCGGTAGCCTTTGATGAAAAGGATAACGATCAGTAGACAAAAGACGGTTATAGCTCCCAGGATTATTCCCATCGCCCACCCTACCGGGTACAGGCAGACATAAAGCAATACTGAACTCAACCAAAAGCAAAAGTGGGAAAAGATATGCATCATCACGTAAAGAATCACGGAAGAGGTGGCACGTTCGATTCCTATATAGGGTTTCAGTTCCATGATGCGGTATGGCTCACCACCCATCAGTCCGACGGGAGTCACGTAATTGAGTGCAAATCCAGTCACGGTGAATTTGTAGAGCCGGGCAAATGAAAAGCCGGTTTTTCCGCTGCTACGGATTATTATATACCACGAGACTGTATTAATCAGGTAGACGAACAGCCACAGCAACAAGACCAAAGGTAAATATATCCCTGCACGTTTCAGATTCATCCAAAGCTCCTGATAATCCATATCGAAAGTGAATATCATAATCAGGACGGCGATGATACCAAAGGCGAGGAATATATTACGATATTTGTTCTTCACAGTTTCTTGTATGACTTAGTACGATTTATTCCAGCACGGGGATAGATCTACTTTATATATGCATAATATCTTTCGAAGAATCTTTTGAATGCCGGGATTTTCATCAATACATATTCGAATACCAGCCAGCCGATCAATGCGCAAGAGATACCGAGTAATACATCAATGATATAATGATGGCATGAATAAATGGCTGTTCCCCAAATACCTACCATAATAATAGAGAAAAGGGTAATCACATACCATCTGCATTTACCAATAATGGCGTACACTAATGCAACTACCATATAGGCTGCGTGCAGTGAAGGTACTGCCGCAAAGACGTTTGCATTGCGTCCATAGATCGAATCGAAGATGGTCACTCCGAAGAAAGCATCAAAGCGTCCCAATCCTGCTACATTGCCGGGTGTGTTCAGTATCGGTTCGAAACCGTAGTTGATAGCATACCAGGGTGGAGCTGCCGGATGGATATAATAACCGGCAAAGCCGATCAGGTTGACGAATAAAAATACCAGTGCAAAGCGAAGGTAGGTTTTTCTTTCCTTCTTGAAATACAGGCAAAGCCCGAACAGGATAGGAACAGGAACCCAGCAAAGGTAGAAGATTCCGGCAAAGACGTCTGCTATCGGCCAGTTGTGTGCAGCGAAGTATTCGCAAGGGGTAACCAGAAGGCCATTATCCATCACTCCGAAGAGGGACTTTTCGAGATTATACAGTCCGGCCACGTCAATCGGGTTCACTTCGTAGTTGGGGCAAATACGCATCCAGTCATACGAGATTCCAAAAATGGCGAAAGGCAACAGAGCTACTGCTAACTTACGAGTAGGCAGTCCGGCAAAAAATAAAACTAAATAGAGTGCCGCCATTAACAGGTGCTCGGAACGAAGCCCGATGAAGATACCTGTCAGCAAAAGGAAAAGAGCCATAATGACTGTCACAGTCAGGGCTTCTCTCTTCGACGGCATTTGAATATTCTTTATCATATTAGTTGATAGGTGATAGTTGATAAATGATAGATTATTCTTTCATCGCTTTGTAGCAATGTCTCACACGTGCAAAAGCCGTGATATTGGCAAACACTGCAACAAAGGCAAGAGGAACAATCATAATCAGAATCGGTTCGAAAGCGGTGATATCTTTGAAAACGCCACAGAATAAAGCTCCGAGACTGGTCAGCACTACGCGCTCCGGACGTTGCATGAATCCCACTTTACATTCGATTCCCAGTCCTTCGGCACGGGCACGCACGTAGCTTACCATCAGTGAGCCTATTAGTGCTATGAAGGCAATAAGTGCATAAAAGAAATAGTCTTTCATTGACAAATAGTAACAGATACCGAAGAAGGTCATCAATTCACTGTAACGGTCGAGTACTGAATCGTAAAGCGCACCGAACTTGGAACTCATGTTACCCAGGCGAGCTACACGTCCGTCCATCATATCAAACAATCCGGCAAACAAAATCACACCGCCTGCCCAGCCGATAATGGCCAGATCGTTTTGACCGCCATAAATGCCGGCATATACAAACATTCCTGCCGCTACTACATTCAGGATAAATCCGGTAGTGGTGATAAAGTTAGGAGTGATCCCTATTTTAATCATTCCGCGTATCAGGGGATTGATAATCTTATAAATCAACTGTTGTAAATAATCTCTGTAATTCATCTGTTTAAATCTGTTTATAGCTATTTTTATCTAAATCTTCTGTTTTCTCAATCAGTTCTTTCAATCGATTTTTTCAATCTGTTTTTTCAGTTTCTTTTTCCGAATAAACTTCTTATATCTATATTCCGGTAAACAAAGACACGCTGCATATTATAGTTCCAAAACAATGCCACGATGATTGCTACTACCACTTTAGGAATAATGAAGAAATCTCCGAAATACAGGCTAAGCGTATCACGTACCCAGGGAATCTTTGCTAATGATTCTGTCAGTGCATACGTGCCCCACGTGTTTAGCCAAACGCTACAAATCCATACAAGGATAAACTTTGCAGCGACATTCGTTTTCTTTCCTTTCGATTTAAAGGTCCATTTATAGTTGATAACACAATTGACGATTCCTCCATAGATAGCCCCCGCCAGGGTGGCATATACATAGTAGACTTCAAATAGCCTGACCAGAAGAATCGTAACGAGAAAGTCTGCAATAGTTGCCATTTGAGCAGAAAGCTGCGCCCTCAAGAACATGAAGATGCCACCTTTCTGGGAAATCATCCGTGCAACTCTTTTCAGCCAATCACCCATCTTGCTCCCACTAACAAAATAAAACTATACACTCCCGCCAAAACGTCGTCCATCATCACACCTACTCCACCTTTCAGGCTTTCCATACGGCGTATGCCCAACGGCTTGGCTATATCAAAGATACGGAACAGGGCAAAAGCCGCAATCACGTACCAGAACCAACGATCGTCATTGGGAACAGCCAATAACGGTATCCATACTCCTACCATCTCGTCCACTACCACACGCGAAGGATCTTCTCCCCAATAAGTTTCCAGCTTATTGGCAGCCCAAATGCCGGCGAATGTAAATACAATCACCAAAGCGGCGGTCAGCCATAATACAACAGGGAAAGGAAGGAGGAAATAAAATGCAATCCAAATGATAGAAGCCAGTAACGCCCCAGCCGTGCCGGGAGCAAAAGGAGAAAAACCGGAGCCAAAGCCCGTGCCTATAAAAACAGGTAGAAAGGGAGGACGCTTCATTTATTACTAATTACTAATTACAAACTACGAGTCGGTTATGCCATGAGTTCCCGAATGTGACCGGGAATTTGTACAATAAAAAAGTAAAAGTTGAGGTTGAGCATCCACCAGTCTTTATAGGATGGTAAATCTCAATCTCAACTTATTATTTGGGGTTACTGATTAAGCTAAGTAATCAGGTTCTTTTTCACCAATCATGTTACGCAATGTCTGTTTTACCATTCTCCATTGTGTAAACAAGTCGTGTTCGGGCTGATGTTCGAAATCGTGCATCGGGCTCTTGCAGAAGAATGACAACCAAGTCTGGATGCCGCACATGCCTGCACGCATAGCCAAGTCACTGAACAGCACAAGGTCAAGAGCGATAGGAGCTGCAAGGATAGAGTCGCGGCAAAGGAAGTTCACCTTGATTTCCATCGGGTAGCCCATCCATCCGAAGATGTCGATGTTGTCCCATGCTTCTTTGTTGTCTTTGCGAGGAGGATAGTAGTTGATACGTACTTTATGATAAACGTCTCCGTAGAGATCCGGATATTTTTCGGGTTCGAAGATAGTATCGATTACAGACAACTTGCTGACTTCTTTTGTCTTGAAGTTATCCGGATCATCGAGTACTTCACCGTCACGGTTACCGAGGATATTGGTAGAGAACCAACCGTTCACACCCAGCATACGGGTCTTGAACATCGGAGCCAATACGGTTTTCATCAGTGTCTGACCACTCTTGAAGTCTTTACCAGAGATAGGTACATTCTTTTGTTTAGAGAATTCCCACATAGCAGGAGTATCTACACACAAGTTAGGAGCACCCATTACGAACGGAGCGTCTTCTGCAATCGCAGCATACGCATAACACATACTCGGAGAAATCACTTCAGTGTTGTTTTCCTTCATTGCTTTCTCTAAAGCAGCGAGTGACATGTGTTCGTCAGACAACGGAATGTAAATTTCAGTACTTGCAGCCCAGAGTACAACTACACGTTCGCAGTTGTTAGCAGCTTTGAAGTCGCGGATATCCTGGCGAAGTTGTTCTACCATTTCCCAACGGGTAGCGGCCTTCTTAATGTGCGTACCATTCAGACGTTTTGCCCAGTTGTGATCGAAAGCAGCCGGCATCGGTTTGATAGCTTCCAATTCTTCTTTCACTCCGTTGAGGTCTTTTTCTTTCAAAACCTCGGCGTACATAGCAGCTTCGTATGCGTTGTCCGGGAAAATATCCCATCCTCCGAAAACAATGTCTTCCAAATTCGTCAAAGGCACAACGTCCTTGATGAGTTTTTCTTCGTTGTTCTCCATGCGCATTGTGGCTAACTGGGTAATAGATCCTATCGGTTTTGCCAGTCCCTTGCGAGAGGCTAGTGTACCTACAATCATCGTGGTAGCTACCGCACCACCCACTCCAACTACCAGTACGCCAAGACGCCCGGTAGCGGGTTTAATTTCTTGTTTCATTTCTATTCTATTAAAATTAAACTAAAATTGATGCAAAAATAAGATTAATTAATTACTAATACGGTCTTTATTTGTCATATAAACATTGCAATTAGCAGGATTTAACTTTTAAAAGGTCATGTGGAGACTTATTCTCAAGCCTGATTTGTCAATCCCGGGAGAATCACGATAAGTGAGCCTCCAGACATAGTCTAAACGTAACACCTTGAAAATGTTTTCGATACCGACACCCGCCTCCACGTAAGGTGTTTTTCCCATTGTTTGCGTGTTTTCTATCGGAAAAGCGAACAAACCGTCACTCAAAGCAGGGTTGTTTTTGTCGCTCAAATGTCCATATAGCCCCCGACAGGAAACTATTTCCCTCCATTTGAGTTTTTTCAACAACGGAACGCGGTTGAACAGCCATCCGTTGAGGAAATACGTAACATCCCACGAGAAATATTCATCGTTCATGAACTCCATCGCATTCATCAACGAGTAGGATTCGGGTTGGATGGTATAAGAAAGGTTGGCATTAGGCATGATTAGCAACGGAAAAGGAACTTTGTCCCACACTTTTCCGGCTTTTAGAATAATATCCGTATAGCCGAATGCGGAAAACCAGAAGCGTTTCTGGATACCGGCCTCGGTATGATTGTAGGTGTAATCGCTACCCAACACGCCTTTTCCAGCAAGGGTATGAGACAGGGTAAACACCGGTGCATCCAATGACACAGGGAAACGGTTCCATTGGGTCTGGAAGAATTTCTCGTTCGGAGCATAACGCAGTTTTAACTCTGCCGCACTAATAGAGAAATCTTTGACCGGAGTGTACGCATCTCCTTCCTTTTTTAAGAAAGGGATCAGGTAGGAGGACTCATCTTTTCGTGTACGTGCCGTTAACTGGAAAGAAAAGCCGGAGTAGAACTCATTGGTATAGGTCATCTCCGCTTGCCGGAAATAGCCGATACGGTCGTCTTTCTCACGTTTCAAGGCTAGGAACACGTTGTCTTTGCTTGTGTACAGGTAGTTTTGCCCGTACTGGTTCACATCTGATTCGTAACGCAATTTCAGAGAATGGATGGGAAATTCATTGGCGTATTCTTTTTTCTTCTTGAACGAATATTCCAGTTCCGCCAATCCTTTCACTCTTTCATCTTTAAAACCGTAAGCCACATATCCTTTGCCAAACAGGTGCGGATTGAGCCAGGCGGTTGTCATACCTCCGGCACGGATGCGGGGACCTTCCAATGTATTGCCGCTGATGGTTGCATTCATCGGGCCGATATAGAAAAGGGGGGCTTCTTTGGAGGTAGGGATATATCCCGTGAAGAGAATGGAAAGTACTTTTTCCGTCCAGTAATATACCGGATAGCTGCGTAATTGCGTCATCAGGCGGTCTACCGAGTTCTCCTGTTGGGAGATGGCGGCTTGCGGACGGTTCTCCGCCCAGAATGTTTCGGGGCGAGACAGGGCTTCGGTTTCTTCGATGATGCGTTCGGGTTTAGTGAAAGCCTTGTCGGCTTCAGCAGTCGGGGTAAAGGTATAGTTGCTGTAATCTGCCACACGACGGGCAAAAATACCGTCCTGCCCTTCGGTCAGTTTAAACTCAACAGTGATGCTTTCATGGTCGAGCAAGCGTGTACCATCTTCGGCACGCTTGAATTCCTGCTCAAGCAACATATAATCCACAAAGTTCAGGTTTATCTTTTTGGGGAAGTTGAATACGGCACGTTTGACAAAATAAGTAGAGTCGAGCACCACATACAGATGTCCGTTGAAACCGAAAGACTCGGAATTGAATGGTGTAAAAGCAAGGTCTACACAAGGTTCTCCGGCAATCTGCAAGGTATCCATCAGGTAATATTTATAGAAGCCTGTGCCGATACGGGACAATGGACTGACAAATTTATTCGTGAACAGGGAGATATTATTTTCGTAGATATCCACGTCTTTAAAGACTTCATTGATGGCAGCCTGCATTCCTTGTTTGGAGAGAAATTCATCGACACCGGCCTGTTTACGCCCTTTCACCCATTGTTTCTCGGAACGGGGAGATTTCCGGTAATAGTCTGTGGCAAGCAGTTCGCGGGCTGATACTGTCAGAATCGGTTTACCGGTGACGGCAGAAGTGTCTACGTATTCGGTAAGGAAATCAAATTTGCGATATAGCCATTTCTTCTGTTTCTCTTCATCGAAATTGTTCAATGCGAAAGTGGTCTTTTCATAACGTTCGCGTTGCCAGAAGTCTTTTTCGTAGGGGGAATGGTTGTCACGGCTTTCAATCATGCGGCGCACAAATTCTACGGCCGGATTATCTTTCTTCCGGTAGTGCTCGCGTTTGGGTTTTACCACTACTTCGCCGAGGGCATATTCGGTAGGCGAAAGCGCTACTTTATACGATGCGTTACGGGCAGGACGGATGGAACGGATATAGTCATTATAACCGATTACAGAGATGACAAGCACTGCTTCGGAACGGTTGGTTTTGAAGTAGAAACGTCCGTCGCTTCCGGTAGTAGTTCCTTCTGTCGTGTCTTTTAAGCGTACAGATGCATAAGGCAAAGGCTCTTTGGTCAGAGAATCAGTCACCACCCCTTGTACCACATACTGCGCACTTAGCGGAATACTGATAGCCAATAAAAGAAAGAGCGTCAATGTGCCTTTTTTCATTAATCTCATACCTTAAATCCTATTGAATTGAGCGGGGCAAAGGTATGAGTGATTTTAAGACAAAAAAAGGTCTATTTGATGGAAGAAATGTTCTTATTTGACACAATTAGGGGAAAATAATGCGGAATCGGGTCAGGCCGTCGGCATAGGTTCGCAAAGAGAATGTGCATCCATGGCGCATCAGGACTTCACGAATAAAGATAAGTCCGATTCCCTGGCCGTTCGGTTTGGTGGAGAAGAAAGGGCTGAACAGTTTAGCTTCTGTTTCCTTGCTGATTCCCTGGCCGTTATCTATCACTTCAACAGTGGCGGGAGAGATAGTACGGACTATTATTTCTCCATCGGCTTCAATGCTCTCCGCTGCATTTTTGATAATGTTTACGAGTACTTGTTCAAACAGAGCAGCATCCAGCATAACGTCTTTCAGACTTTCATCTATTTCCATGCGAAGGGCGATATGACGGTCATTACACATTCCTTCCATAAAGCGTTTGCAGGTGAAAACCAAATCATTTAGATTGACAGAAGAAAGTGTCGGTTCGGGGATTTTCACAACGTCGGCAAAACGGGTGATGAAACGACTCATCGAGAAACAACGGTCGGTACACACACGCATTACATCGCAAATGTCATCCATTCCTTCTTCGCTGGAAAGGGCTTGTTCTACCGTATCCAGTGTAGAAGTGATGCCGGCAGTCGTATTGTTCACTTCATGAGCAATCATGCGGATTACTTTCTCATAGGCTTTCTTTTCCGCTTTCATCACTTCGTCGGTAAGGGTTTCCACCAAATAGAAAGGGTGCTGGAATCCACGATCGATGAAAGAAGAATGAGTGCACCGGTAGATATTCGAGTCATTCAGACGGACGGTAACCGTCTCTCCTTTCGGAAGACTGGACAGTTCCACCGCCAACGGAGAATCAATCTCTTTCATCTTCTTGCCTTGTACATCTTCCAGACGAACGCCCAGCATCTTCAAAGCCATCGGGTTCAGTTCCGCAAGGTCTTCATCAAGGGAGGTGATGATAACTCCCATTGGAGAAGCCTTAATCAGCAGATCAAGAAAGTTATTCTGCTCACGCAAGCGAAGACGTTCATTCTTGAGCTGTTCCATCATGCGGTTGAAGATATTCACCACACGATCGGCTTCATATTGTCCTACAGGACTAAGACGGCTACTGAAATCCTGCTCACGCAGCAGTTCCATACCGCTTCCGATAGTATTCAACGGTTTCACTATCTTACGATAGAAGAATGTCAGATAAAGCAGGATAAAAAGCACCAGCCCCTCTCCTATGTAGAAAAAGAGCGCGTTCATCTGACTGGAGAGATAGAGCAATATACTACCCAATGCCAGCAACAGAATGACAAGTATGTAAAAAAGTCCTTTTATACGCACGTTTATCTGTAATTAACGGTTTGTTTTTATACTGTAATATTATATTTTTCGAGGCGTCGGTAAAGGGCGGCACGACTGATGCCTAATGCCGTAGCTACCTGGCTAAGGTTTCCTTTGCAGCGTTCCAAAGCCTGAAGAATGGTCTGACGTTCTATTTCGTCTAAAGTCATACCTGCGAGTGCTGCACCTTCGGCTACTCTTGCATCATCGTGGCGGATGTACTGGGCGTCAAAATCAGAAGCATCGAGAAGCGGTTTACCACTTACCAAAATGGTGCGTTCCACCAGATTCTTCAATTCACGGATATTCCCCGGATAAGGTAAACGGCTCAAGAATTGCAGGGCATCGGCAGCAAACTCCGTACGGGGCAATCCATTGGTTACAGCCTGGCGGTCGGCAAAATGACGTGCCAGCAAAGGAATATCTTCACGACGTTCGCGCAAAGCCGGCAGTTTCACCGTTATCAGATTGATACGATAGAACAGGTCTTCACGGAAAGTACGTTCGCCCACCATCTTACGCAAATCGGCATTGGTGGCTGATACCACCCGGATATCTGTCTTGCGGGGACGGCTGTCACCGAGCACTTCAAATGTTTGATCCTGCAATACGCGTAATAACTTCACCTGACACGAAGGATCGAGATCACCGATCTCATCCAGAAAAATCGTTCCTTTGTTTGCCATCTCGAAACGTCCGATACGATCTGCGGAAGCATCGGTAAAAGCTCCTTTCTTATGCCCGAACATTTCACTTTCAAACAAGCTTTGGGAAATCCCTCCGAGGTTCACTTTCACAAAAGGATATTTGGCACGCTGACTGTTGATATGAATGGCTTCGGCTATCAGCTCCTTACCTGTTCCGCTTTCTCCTGTTATCAGTACGGAAGCATTGGTCTTTGCTATGCGGGCAATCGTGTTCAACACATCCATCAATCCCTGGCTACGCCCGATAATGTGGCTGCGGTCGAAAGACTCGCTCTGTTCCTGGGTTGTCTCCTGTGAGGTGCCGGAAAGTTCGAGTGCTGTTTCGATGCGTTGCAACAAGGCGGCATTATTCCATGGCTTCGTAATGAAGTCAAAGGCTCCTGCCTGCATTCCTTGCACGGCTAGTTGGATACTTCCCCAAGCGGTCATTAAGATCACCGGCACTTCGGGACGGAATATTTTTACTTGTTTAAGCAGAGTTAAACCTTCCTCACCCATTGTGGAAAGAGTGAAGTTCATATCCATCAAAATCAAATCCGGTGCTACGGAACGTACCACTTCCATTGCTTCCCGCGGACCGGGAACGGTCTGTGCTTCGTAGCCTGCTCGCTTCAACATGAAGCTAAGCGAAGAACGCACTGCGCTGTCGTCGTCAATTATCAGAATCATAGTTTATGTTTCTTTTTAATCAAAGGTATTGTTTTACTGCTATGACTGTACAAAGCTACAAAAAAATAGCAACCGACATCACTCTTCTCTTTTTTATTGCCGGATAATTTCATCAAAATCAGCTTCAAGTTCGGAGTTTGAACGAAAATCCCATAGCGTCAGACTGCGAATCTGATAATAGTAATACCAATAATAATAGAGTTCAGAAATATGTTTCTGTCTTGCCTCATCTTTAGAGTTCTGCGCATCATTCAGATCTAAGGTATTAATTTTGCCTATCAGGAAAGTTTCAATACTGGTCTTATAACGCTGCTGTGCAATTGCATCGGCTTCCTTCGCTATGTCCAACTGCTGCGCCTGATTATTGAAATGCTCCACCAACAAAAAGATATCCTGGTTGAAGTTGATCTGTTCCTGGCGGATCTTTGAAAGCACCACATCCCGGTTGCTCTTGGCTACCCGGACTTTTCCACGACGTTTTCCCCAATCGAGAATCGGAATCTTAACACCTACCTGAACAATCTGATTATCCTGCAAGTTACGGTAAACGGCAGGGAAGTTCCGGTTCTCGCCAGTATATCCGACGCTTGCAAACAAATCGACGCTACGCAGATTTCCGCGGGCGGTGGCTACTTCATAATCAGCTTCCAACTGGCGACGACGGATATTCTGTGCAAACGAGTTACGTTCCAATGCCTTATTTAAAACCAGATTGTACTCCATCTTCGGACGATCCACCGCTTCGGGGAGAACAGGGCTTAAGATTTCATCCTCTCCCACTCCTAGAAAAGCACGAAGCTGGAACATCTTGGCATTGAGATCACTCTCCGCCTCCGTCAACGCAGCTTTCGCATTCAAGGCGGAAAGTTTGAGCTGTAAGAGTTCATTCTCGGAAATCTGTCCCATTTTACGTTTGGCAAGAGCCACTTCATAAAGGTGATCGGCATTTGTCAGGTTCTGCTTGGCTGTGCCGAGATTTTCTCTTGCCAGCAAGAGATTGAAGTAGTAAGTGATAGCACGCATTGTCACTTCTTCGGTAGCGGTGATAAAAGCAGCTTTTGCTTCGGCATAACGCACCGGTTCGATGCGCCTGTTCCATTTTATATTATTCACTCCAAAGATGGGTTGTGTGAGTTGCAAGGTAACGGGGACGGACATAAAGTGACGATCACCTCCGGCTCCCAATTGTTTGATATAGTCGAGAGAAGAGGTCAACGAAAGTTTACCACCGGTGAGCCAGATATTCTGATCGATGGAAAGATCGCCGGTCAGTCCTAAGGTGTTGTTACGAACGAAGCCGTAAGAGCCGTCCGAATTTTGATAAGAACTATATGATTTATTATAATTGGGCAGAGTTCCGGTCAGGTTGACTTCCGGCAACAGGTCGGCACGAAAAGTGCGATATTCCCAATAGGCCGTTTTCAACTCGTTTAAAGCAACGGCAGCATCCACAGATTGAGCACGTGCCATCGCAATGGCTTCATTCAAGGTTATCTCCCTTTCTTTCTGTGCCGACAATGCCAATGGCAGACAAACGGCAGCAAGAACAAACAATATACTTTTCTTTTTCATTATGCACAGTATTTTCCTTCAACAAAGGATCAAACGATGTGCCAAAAAAGTAATGTTTTTATTTTCAACAGATTACAGAATAAGAAAAGTGTTCATTTTCGGACACTATGCCCAGAAATGAACGTTCGATTATTCGCAGTAGTTAGGAAGGCGCACAGTGAACCGGGTGCCTTTACCTACTTCAGAAGTGACGGAGATAACGCCATTCAGCCGTTCGATAATGGTTTGGCAAATACTTAATCCCAAACCTGCTCCTTGTGTGAAGTTATCGACTTTATAGAATCGTTCGAATATATGACGGATACCTTCTTCCGAAATACCTACTCCGGTATCCTCTACAAAGATACGAGTGTATCCGGGATCTTCATCGTCTTCATAGCCGAAAGTAATGAAACCGCTACTCGTAAATTTGGCAGCGTTATTAATCAGATTATTCACCACTTGCTGCAAACGAACGTTGTCCGTTGTCAGGTATTTTTTATCGCTTTCGGGCATACGTAACACCAGTTCTACTCCCGGAGGCATATTCAGTCGTTGAGAATCGTGGACGGTCTTTAACAACAAAGACAGGTTATGTTCTGCAAACATAAATTCCATCGTTCCCGATTCGATACGTGACAAATCAAGAATATCATTAATCAAAGCCAACAACAGGCCGCAATTCTTATTAATCGTTCCAATAAACTGGGCGATTTCTTCTCCCGTAAAGCCGCTCGTATCGCTTAACAAATCGGAGAAACCTACGATGGCATTCAACGGAGTCCGGATCTCATGACTCATGTTTGCAAGGAAGGCCGATTTCAGTTTGTCAGCCTGGAGAGCTTTATCACGTGCCTCCCGCATTTCTTGCTCGGCAGTCTTATATCGCTGGATACTCTGACAAACGCCTAATATACCGTACAATGAGTCTTGTGTCAACCCAGTGATTACAGAAGAACGGTATTCCCACCATTCATACTCTCCGTTAGCATTCCGCTGACGGAAGTTCAGACGGGTATTGATATCTTCTCCCGTCAATGTTCTATCAAACAACAGCCTTATTTCTTTCAAATCTTCAGGATGGATAGTACGATCCATTTCATCACGGGAAATCGTAGTAACCGATTCATCATAGCCAAAACGTGTCAGGAAACCTTGCGGGAAAATGAAACAGTTGTTTTCCATATCAAACTGCCACGGATAGATAGAGCTTTCGTCTACTGCCATATCAAAGAAACGCTTCTGCATTTCTTCATCCGAAATATTCCGTGCGGAAAGTGCCATACCGGTAATCATATCCTTTGAATGGATAGGAACTATTTCTCCCGACACCGGGAAGTATTTATCACTATGCACTTCTTTCATGAAAGCTCCTTGGGGTATCTTCACACTTTCTCCTTTAGAAGCTACCTGCTTCAGCATGGAATGAAGAATATCCTGACCGTTATAATATATCTTGAAGATGCTACCTGCCATCATTCCTTCATAAAAACGACCACCCGACTCATACGGCAAATGCAGCATCTGCAATAAGGAGCGGTTTGTGAAATGAATGTGCAAATCGGTATCATACGTTATCACACCATCACGGATGGAATGAAATACATTATCAAACTCATTACGCTGTTCCACAAGTTTGTTCTGCACGAGCAGACGGGTCTGTGCCTGAATCCGCCGTTTGGATTCACGTCGGTTGGCACGCATCAACCACACGATAGCAGCTATCAGCAACGCCAGGATAGACGGATAGAGCAGCATAAAAAGGTATTTATATTTCTCCCAATACGGTTCGTTTACGATGGTTCCGCTAGAAGATACTTTATCAGGGTCAATATGAAAATAATCCAACTGTTTATAGTCATAGATGAATCCCTGCGTGATTTCTGTCACTCCTATCTCTTGAGGGGACGTACCTTTTAATACTAAAGCAGCTCTTTGAGCCGCCGATAACGCTGAAGCATAACTGTCTGAATCGTATGCGCAGAATACGCCATTGGTGAGCCCCACATTCTGACTCGAAAATACGGGAGCTTTTGAGTTTTTGCCAACGAATGAAAGGAAAGGCGACCATTTAGGAGCCACTACCAGACGTTCGTAGCTGTTACGAGGGTAACAAATAGCGGAAATGATGTGACTCGTTGTATGATTTTGGGTATTATAGACTTTCATCCTATAATCCGGATTGTCTTTTTGAAAGATTTTCCACTCTTCTTCAAAGTCTTCAAGACCTTTGTTACTCAAAAAGCTGTTATCTATCACACAGACCACTTCTTTCCGCCGGGGAAATATCTTTTGCGCCTGGCGCAATATGACATCGAAATCCGGATTGGCAGTGAACCCGCAAACATTGGGATGAGTAGCAATCAACTTCGTATCGGGATACTTAATGCCGAAAAACACGACCGGTATCTGCAAGGGCAACGAATCTCCACAGGCAAAAAGAGTATAGAAAGCTTCATCACTCGCGGTTATAATCAAATCAGTCTGCCTGTCACGGGCACGTTGACAAAAACGGCGCATAATTACTTTCTCGGAGTTGAATGCCCAAAAATCGGCATCAAGATACTCCGTTGTTATATTCACCTTCAGACCACTTTCTTTAAATCCTTTGGCTAACCCCTGGTTAAGGTCGCTATGCCAAGGAGTTTGTGAGGTGTATGACTGTATAAACAGGATATTGTATGTACGTTCCGCTGCTGCCGCCTGAATAAGAACAGCAAAAAACAGAACGATAAACAAACAATAGTAGCGTCGATTCATATAATTAAAGCCTGCGGTGTTTTCAATATTATGCCGACAAAGATACGTTAATTATATTGAAAACAAACAGATAGCCCAAGTTTTTTATTCTTCGCGCAACGCCTCGGCAGGGTGTATGCGAATTGCCTGACGAGCAGGGAACCAAATGCCTATGAGAATCATTAAAGTCATCAAGAAATAGGTAATGGCAAATGTGATAAGAAAACGTACCACTCCCCATTCCAAATACCCTTCCGTCAAATCCAGGTAGCCGATATTATAGCATAGCACAGCAGCAGGCAAAGCGGCCAACGTCAACAGTAATAATCCTTCTTTATTCAGCCGTTGCCAAAGCTGCATCCGGCTGGACCCAACTGCTATACGAAGCGCTGATTCAGCACGACGGTGCTGTGTACGGAACCAGAATGTACCAACAATACCCAACAGGATATTGAGCAGTAAGAATCCCATCATCCAGAAACGTACCTGTACCTGATTGTAACTCCCTTGCTGGAAATCATTGCGTATATCTTCGTAATCATGCACTTTCAGAATGAATAGATTACCGACACTCAACTGACTGGCGGATAATTTCATCAAACGTTCCGGAAAGTCTGTGGAAGTTCCCGGTTTCACCCGCAAACAAACTTCCACATTGGAAGGATAAAACTCATCATCAAGTTCGGCCATTTCTTTTTCTGTAATGGCAACAGCTACATACCGGTCGCTATAATTAGCCCAGAAATCATTGTAACGCACTTTTGCCGATACACCTCCTATCTTGTACACTTCTGTAGAATCATCCACACTTACCAGATTCTTACCCAGTAGTGTACGGTCTCCTTTATAATCAGGCCGCCAGAAGTTTTCACCCACTACGACATTACCATTCTTCAAAGCCTGTACCAATGGTTCATATCCACGTCCATCGGCACTCTGATAACGGAATACCTGAAAGAAGTCAGGAGTCATCGCACGGTTCAGCGGATTACTAACCAGTGTGTCAAGGCGCACCATCATGCCGGAATTACTACCAATATAGGGACGTGCATTATTGGATATGGAAACAGCTTCCACCTCCGGCAACCGACGGAGACGATTGGCTAATTCGGTGATATCCTGTCCCAGCGTGGTATTCTTTTGTTCTTTCGAAAGATACGAATCGCTCTTGTTGTTTTTCAGACTAAGTTCCAGATAGTAAGTATCAGTTATATCAAATCCTACCGGTTCGTAATATGTACGAGCCGTCACATACGTCCAGTCGACCACATACCACAGGACCACAAAAACAATTAATAGCTCCGACCATAACCATCCGTTTGACCGGCGTTCATTCCATATTTGTTTTAATAGTTGCATTTTCTTCAGAATTAATAAGTTGAATGTGATTGGATTATCTTTCGTTTATGGCATCCACAATATTGGTGCGGGTTACTTTCCATGCCGGAATAGCCGCACTTAGCAGATTGAGCAGGAAGCAGGCAAGGAATGCCAACAGGAAGACGACAGGATCGAATAATAAGTCGATACACATAGTCTGCAAATCTTCCACGCCATTGGATACGAAATCTACAGAGAACAGCATTCCTCCCAAAAGGAAAGCGGCAACATAACTTAATACCAGTCCGAGAATACCTCCGAAGAGAGAATAAAGCATATTTTCGGAAAGCACTTGCATCATGAGTTCCCGTCTGGGTGCGCCAAAGGCTTTTCGCACGCCTATTTCAGAGATACGCTTACGCATACGTGACAAGGTTAACCCGGACAAATTGACGGCAGGGACAAGTAATAAAACAAGCAGCGTCAAGATATATTGCCGGACGGCTTCTTTCACAGCTGGAGGATTATTGGCGGAATAACGTTGTGCAGCTACAAAATAGGTGTCGGGTTGTCCACGATAAAGCAGGTCAAAGTTGGGATGCCCGGCCATGAAAATGGCTCTTAGTCGATCTGCCTCCTGGTGAATCGCCGGAAAATCTTCTTTTGATTTAGCCAGAATATAGACAGCAGTCATTCCCATGATATTTTCATCCCCCCAAGTGCTTGTGAAAGCATTTGTCGAACTTAAAGGAATCCAAACCTGTGCATAAGCATAATTTGCTAATTTGGACACCGGGTGCACTACTCCACAAATAACATAAGCTGAATGATTCAGAAGAAAAGTTTTCCCAACCACTTCTGATGTGCCGAACAAACGGCGTGCCATGTCTTCGGAGATGACGGCTTTTGCCGCACCCGCATCAAAATCGGCATTATCATACGGTTTACCGGATATAAAATCAAACTCGAACACTTTCCAGAAAGCATCGTCTGTTTGCAACACACTACAACTTTCCATTTCACCAGCCGGTTTGGCTGCCAGCATTGTTTCCCGGAAAGAACTGGTGATAGAAACAACTTCAGGGGTTGTCATTTCTTTAAAACAGGCTTTCGCTGTATTGTATCCGATAGGGCCGTTACTCTGCCAGTTCACATTGGCTTTGTTCTGAAGTCCGGCATACCGGAAAATGAGCATCCGGTCACGATGGGTCTCCGGTGCAAAAGGAGCGATTGTTGCACGTAAAGTGATGACAATTACCATAATCATAGCAATAGCCAAAGCTGTACCTATAATGGAAATAGAAGAAAGCAGTTTATTTTCCCTCAACAGATGGAATGCTTGTTTAAAGTAGAGTTTTATCATTATCATTTCAGTATAAAGTTCAGTATATTTCTTACTCATCTCTTAGTGCTTCGGCCGGTTGCACTTTCATTGATTGCAGAGCCGGATACAACACGCCAAGAATAATCATTATCGCCATCAAGAGATATGTCAGTAAAATGGCTATCAGGAAACGGGGTACTGTAAATGCCATTTGTGATATATCCACCAGTTCAGTATATCCAATATTGAATGCAATCAATACGGCAGGAAGAGCTGACATGCTTAACAGTAACAAACCTTCCGTAATCAAACGATAGAATATGTTTTTCCGGTTAGCTCCCATCGCCATGCGTAAAGCGACTTCTCCCCGGCGTTGCTGGGTACGGAACCAGAAAGTGCCGATCACTCCCAGAAAGATATTCAACAACAGGAAAAAGAGAATACAGAACTGGGTACGCAATTCATTATCATTGTCTATCTCACTGGCTGTCCGGACTTTGCTTAATGGAGTGACATCAAGTATATAAATATTCCCTACCTGATAGATACGGTCGGCATCATTCATAAGACGTTCCACAAAGCCATCGTCTACACCTTCGCGAACACGCAGGCTTAATTCGAGATAGGCTACGTTTTCGACTGTTTCCATTTGTTCGTCAGAAAGGTAAGTGCCGATATAGGTTCCGGTAAAAGGTTTTCCGGCAATGTTATAATGATCGTAGCGAACGGGCTCCGTTAAAGCTGCAATACGAAGGTTGGTATCACTCATGCGAACTTCTTTACCCAAAAGGTCTTTTCCGTGGAAAGTGGCATCCGGATAATAGTCTGCAACATCGACAGGAACGATTATTGTATTTTTCTCCAGAGCTTTCACCAGACTTTCATGACCGGAACCATCGATATTCCGGAAACGAAACACCTTATAATATTCAGGAGTGGTCCAACGATCCATCGTACTTATCCAAACCGTGTCGTTATCCGGGAAACGGAAACTCGTTGCACTGCATCCATCATTATATGGAATACTGTTTTGAGAGATACAAACAGATTCAACTTCCGGATGACGGGACAAACGTCCAGCTATTTCCCTAAAAGCAGTCATATCATCTTTAACAGTCAGATCCGAATTGAAATCGGTAGACTTATCGGTAAGACGGTTCATACGTAATACATACGTATTTTCTATATTAAAGCCCATTGGCTGATAATAGATATGCAAAGTGACATAAACCAAATCAACGATATACCACAATACGACAAACACCAACAATAGCTCAATCCATAGAAAAGCATTGCTCCGGCGCTCATTATATATTTGTTTCAATAACTGTTTCATCATTTTATCTTTGGTTTATTGCATCTACAATGTTCATTCTCGATACTCTCCAAGCCGGAATTCCGGCACTTAATAGATTTAATAACAGGCAGAAACAGAATGCAACGAGGAACGTCAACGGACTGAACAACATATCAGTAGAAAGAGAAGTTTCCCCGGCAAGACCTGCATTCTCACTGTTACCAAAAAGGAATGAGTTTAACAGGAAAGTAGCTGAATAGCTCAATATCAGTCCCAATACTCCCGCAAGCAGTGTCAATATCAGATTCTCCCAGAATACCTGTCGCAACAATTCGTTGGCAGTAGCACCGAATGCTTTCCGGACACCGATTTCCGTCATACGCTTCCGCATGCGGGATAAAGTCATACTACTTAGGTTGATAGCTGGAACCAAGAGGAGAATCACAATGATAAGAATGAATCGCCTGACAATGTGTTTCATATCCAAGTCTGTCCCCCAATGGCGGTAAAGGTAGGCAAATTGAGTATCCGGCTGACCACGATAAATCAATTCCATATCCTTCAGCTTACTATTGTAGACCTGACGATATTTTTCGACTTCAGCACGAATAGCCGGAAAATCGTCAGACGAACGTGCAAGGATGACCGCCCGCATAGGCCCCATCAGATTTTCTCTCCACGAGAAAGAAGCCAAATCTGTCGATGTATAGGGAATCCAGACCTGTGCATAAGAAGCTGTCGCCAACTTTGATACGTCTTTCACTACTCCTGTAATGGTATAATCCGCTTTATTTAATTGGATGGTACGCCCTACCACGTCAGTTGTACCGAACAGGCGGCGTGCCACACTGGCAGAAACCACTGCCTTGGACAGCCCACTCTCAAAATCGGCTTTCGTATATGGTTTGCCACACAAGAATTCAAAGCAAAAGACTTGCCAGAACGCTTCATCCGTTTCCATTTCATCTACACTCATCCTGCCCCCTCCGGGAAGAGAAGCACGCATCTTATTATTAACGGAAGTAATGGTAACCGCTTCAGGTATTGTCAACGTCTTAAAGCATTCACGGGCAGTCGTGACGGACATCTGGCTGCTGGCAGCATTATTGTGTTGCTCTTTATGCCGGGACGTCATTGCCTTGACATACAATGATCGTGAACGGTTAACTTCCGGCACGCAGTCTTTTATCCGTATCTGCAATGTCAGCACGATCACCATTATCATGCAAATAGCCAAAGCTGTACCTACCATACAGACAATACTAATAAGCCGGTTCTCCTTCAACTGGTAAAGAGCTTGCTTTATGTATTGCTTCCACATCTTCTTATTCTTTTTTTGATTTGATTCTACAGGAGTTCACAGAAGAATGTTCTACATTAGAAATTCCAACCTTTCTTTGTTACGTCTTTACACTTCAGGTTTTTGGAGTTGATTTTACCAACGCCATCCCGCTTAAAGAAAGCTGCATCCGCTTTACCGGATACAGTGATATTTCCTACTCCATCCACTTTAGCTTTGATAGTGCTGCAATCAACATTCAACTTCATATTGCCTACTCCGTCAACATCTAGTTTCAATTCATCGCAATATAAACTTTTCACGTTGCAGTTGCCTACTCCATCAAGTTCGAAAGCTATATTTTTAAGTTTTAGTTCTTCTTTTGCATCGAAGTTTCCTACTCCGTCTATTTTCACTTTACTCAAATCAGGAGCAGTGATATAGAAAGTCAGATTCTTGACATTCTTGGCATTTTTATCTTTATAAGAGATAACCAGAGTTTCATTTTTCACTGTCACCCTTGTTTTCTCTACAAATTCAGAAGGACCTTCCAGACGGCAGGAGCATCCTGCCGATTGAGTAAATATAATATTCCCGACAGATTGCAGGTTTATGGCAGAAAACTCGTCCACATTATAATCTTTACTCACATTTTGTGCCGATAGCGAACAGAAAGCAACACTTAACAGGACAGCTATCGCAACGATAAAAATATTCTTTGTCATGGTGATTTTTAATTTAGAGATACATTAATCAATTTTTCCATTTAGTTCTAATCGTAAGAGGCCGCTTCTATTGTACCTGGCGTCCATCGAAGAAACGAATAGTGCGCGAAGTCTGCTTCGCCTGTTCTTCATTATGAGTAACCATCACGATAGTACGTCCGTCTTCCTTATTCAACCGATGAAGCAGTTCCATTACTTCAGCTCCCATCTTTGAATCCAGGTTACCGGTCGGCTCATCGGCAAGAATTATTTCGGGATTACCGATAATGGCACGGGCGATAGCTACACGCTGGCACTGACCACCGGAAAGTTGTGTAGGAAAATGATTCATGCGATGACTTAACCCTACTTTCTCCAATACTTCTTGTGCCAACCGTTTTCGTTCACTGCCAGCCATGCGTCGATAAAGCAAGGGGAGCTCTACATTATCCATCACATTCAACGAATTAATCAAATGAAAAGACTGAAATACAAAACCGAGCGTTTTATTACGAAAAACCGCCAGTTCCTTGTCTTTCATTCCTTCGGTACGTATTCCGTTGATTTCCACCATTCCCATTGTAGGTGCATCAAGCAATCCCATTATGTTCAGCAGGGTGGATTTTCCGCATCCGGAAGGTCCCATTATACTTAGAAATTCTCCACGTTCTACCGTAAGATTCACATTCTCCAATGCTACCGTCTCAATCTCGTCCGTACGATAAATCTTAGAAAGAGAGTTCAATGTTATCATAACTTCTAGTATTTAGTTTATTTAATTTTCAACTTATTCTTGTTCTTATAAGCACTCATATCGCTTACCACTACCTTATCACCCGGTTGTAATCCACTCAACACTTCTACATATTCAAAATTAGAATCGCCCAACTGTATTTTACGTTTCACCAGTTCGTCATCAGAGTTGCAGACAAAAAGTTCATATTCACCGCGTCCCACATAGAAAGAGCCATTGGCTACGCGCATCACATCTTCCTTCACAGCATTCATCACATAAACATCCGTCTTTAGTCCGGAACGCAAGCGGTGGTGATTATCTTCTTTCAACTGAACTGTAAATGATATCACACCATTCTTGGATAGCGGTGTAACGCTACTAACTGTTCCTTCCAGTTTGTCGCTTCCTATCTTAACGATTGCTTTTCCTCCGGCTGCCACACGGTCGCCGTACGTATCTGCAATCTCGCCTTCCACCTTAAAATGGCTTAAATCAGAAATGATAGCTACCTGTCCGCCTTCGGAAATTTGTGCACCGATCTGATTATTAATATAGGTAAGAATAGCTTTACGCGGAGAACGGATTTGCGCATCCTCCAACGTACGTTTCTTTTCGGAAAGGCTCTTGCGGAAGATATTAAAATCAAGCTCCTGAACTTTCAGTTCGGCAGCAGCTACTTCCTTCTCATTTTTATATTGTTGCTGAAGTTGTTCGTACTCTAATTGAGCCACATTATAGCTCAATTCAGCCTGGCGTACCTTATCCGTTGTTCCTGCACCGAGACTGTCCAAATAGTGTTCATTTCTCAACTCCACTTTCATACGACTCAATTTCATTGCCGAAACTTTAATCTGCATTGCCATATCGGAAAGTTTCGTCTGATTATTGACGCGAAGCTGATCGAGCTTATACTGGCGCATTTGTTCCTCGTCCAGCAACTTCTTATATTCAATTTCCGTACTCTGAAGGTCCAGTTTCAGAATCGGAGTACCTACGTCTACGCTATCTCCCCCTTTTTTATAGACTTCAATAATACGACTGTTGATCGGAGAATTGATAATTTCTTCAAAGGCAGGGACCACCTTACCGGAAGCACTGACACTTACCTCAATCACTCCTTTATCGACTGTGGAAAAGACAAGATCCTTTGCCTCCACTCCTGCCCTTAACACAGATATAAGTACACCGATGGCAATCATACTTGCCACTCCAATGGATGAATAACGAATTATCTTCTTATTACGTTCTTTTTGACGTACCTCTTTAGGAATTTCTCTGTCCATATCCGCTCATTTACTATTTTATGATGTATCAATTCGGTACTTCATATACCAAATCTGTGCCAAAACCGTAAATGGCTGATAAATAGAAGATAACAAAAAACAAAGGGTGTCCGATATCGGACACCCTGTACGAATTTACCGTTCAGAATAGAATCTATCATCCTGCCAGCAGGAAACCTGTCTATTTGGATGATGACGTAGTAGAGGGGTTCTTTTCCTCTTGTATCAGTTCTTTCCCCCAATGGGTAGTCTCCTCCACCTTTTCACGATCACGAATCTCTTTTGCTTTACGGGCATAGACAATCATACGCATAGACTGATCGTAAGTGAAATAATTCCATACCCAATTCAAGAGTACAATGACCTTATTACGCACCCCAAGAATAGAGCGCAGATGAACAACCAGCCACATCACCCAGGCAAACCATCCCTGCATTTTTACTTTACTAAACTCTGCCACGGCACGATTACGACCTACAGTCGCCATCGAACCCAGATTACGGTAATGGAAAGGTTTCATCTCCCGTCCTTTCTCCATACGTATCAGATTCTTTGCCAGCAATTCTCCTTGCTGGATAGCCACTTGTGCCAATTGAGGATGTCCGTTCGGGTAATCTTCATCAGCAACCTGAATACATTGGTCACCAATAGCAAACACATTACTCATTCCCTCTACACGATTGAACGAATCGACCTTAATACGTCCACCACGTCCTATCAACGAAGGATCCATGTTGCCGATAGTCACTCCGGTAACACCGCTCACCCAAATAAAAGTACGCGTAGCAATCTCCGTACCATCTTCAAGTACCACTTTATGGTCACGATAATCCACAACACGTTTATTCAACAGGATATTTACCCCCATTTCACGGAGAAACTGTTCAGCATGAGCGGAAGAATCTTCCGACATTCCGGCAAGCAATCGCGGCCCGGCCTCAATCAGATATATATGCATCAAGCTACTCGGCATATCAGGATAATCTTTTGGCAGGACAAATTTCTTCATTTCGGAAAGTATTCCGGCTACCTCTATTCCGGTTGCTCCACCTCCTACAATGACGATATTCATCAACTCTTGTTGTTCCTGTTTGGTTGAGCAAGTTAAGGCACGTTCCAGATTGGCAAGAAGAGCATTTCTCAATCCCATTGCTTCCGAAACATTTTTCATCGGCATGGCTTCTTCTTCAATATGTTTATTACCGAAAAAGTTGGTTGTAGTTCCTGCGGCCAACACCAGATAATCATATTCTGCTTTTCCGATGGAAGTCTGTATCATATTCTTTTCCGGGAAAATGGCACGTACTTCCGCCATACGGAAATAGAAATCTTTCCGGCGCTGGAATATTTTACGAAAAGGGAAAGAGATGGAAGTCGGTTCCATACCGGCCGAAGCCACCTGATAAATCAAAGGGGGAAACTGATGATAGTTGTTTTTATCTATCAATACGACTTGAAAGCCTGACTTTTTCAGCTTGTTAGCCAATTTTAAGCCACCGAAACCACCGCCTACTATAACGACACGTTTCTTATTACTTTTTGCAATGTTAAGACTCATATTATAATCATGTTTTATCAAGATAATAACACATAAATGAGTCATTAAGTTTTCGAAATTCGAAACTTTTATGAAGAAAGAAGCCGGATCTGTTCATCGGCGGCGAGACACCCATTCCCCGGTGCCGAAGCATGTCCTCTCCGGTGCCGGAGAGGCTATTCATCGGTGCCAAACAAAAGAACGCTCTACGAGCCTCTACCGCAGGCGCAATCTATCTCCGATTTCAGGGACATATTCGCCATCTTTACGATTCATCTTATACAGATTCTTGAGGCGAATACCATATTTTTGAGAAATACCATGCATGGAATCTCCATCTTTTACAATATATACGGTATAAGGTTTGGAAGCCTTTTTCTTCTTGCTCTTCAGGTAGATAATATCTCCCTCTACTAACGTATAATCACGCTGCAAGTCGTTGTATTTCACAAGTTTCTTCCAACTAATATCAAATTCGTTACCTAAGTCTTTAAAAGTATCACCGTTGCGGGCTATAACATAGGCTATATCATTAGCAATATATACCTGATGCGGACTCATCAACCAAGGATTTTTTTTCAGTTTCCGTTCCGAGTATACACCTTTACGGTCATATTTATACAGATCATAATCTTCGATAATCGTAATCAGACGATTAGCATAGGATGGATCGGTGGCGTATCCAGCTTTTTTCAGTCCGCGGGCCCATCCTTTATAGTCGGTGATATCCAGTTTGAAAAGAAAGGCATAACGGGCACCTCTTCTAAGGAAGTCAGAATGATCTTCGTAAGAATCACGAGGATGGCTATAGGCACGGAAACATTCATTGCGTGCATCATCATCGTGACGAACGGTACGCCCCCGCCAACTACTTCCACACTTAATACCAAAATGATTATTGCTCTTTCGTGCCAACTGACTGTATCCGGCACCACTTTCCAGCAATCCTTGCGCCAGTGTGATACTGGCCGGAATTTTATGAAGTTTCATCTGTTCAACAGCCAAATCACTATACTTATTTATATATTCGATGTAACGGGCATTCCGTTTCTGTGCCTGCACTCCTACGGCAAAGAAGAAAACAACGGTTAAAAATATAAGTCTATACAGTTTATTCTCCATTTTAGTTCAGATGTGGATTAGATGGCACAAAAATCCGAAAAATAATTGGGATTATCAATCTCTTTCCTAACTTTGTAACATTAATTGTAGAAACCAATACCCTAACGTATATGAGAGACCTCACAATTACCGCTATTATTAAAGTATATCAATATGATGAGTTGAATGAGGCCGATCGGGCACTTATGCAGACTGCCATGGAGGCAACAGCTCGTAGTTATTCTCCGTATTCCCATTTCTCCGTAGGTGCCGCTGCGCTATTGGGCAACGGAACTGTTGTGACAGGAACCAATCAGGAGAATGCCGCCTACCCGTCGGGACTTTGTGCGGAACGCACTACCTTATTCTATGCCAATTCTCAATATCCCGACCAGCCGGTTGTCACTCTTGCCATTGCGGCACGAACGGAAAAAGATTTCATCGACCAACCGATTCCTCCCTGCGGCGCTTGCCGGCAAGTGATTCTGGAAACGGAAAAGCGTTACAAACAACCCATCCGTATCCTATTATATGGCAAAGAATGTATTTACGAAGTAAAAAGTATAGGCGACCTACTGCCGCTATCATTTGACGCATCAGCAATGGAGGACTAACTATGTTACAACAATATCACACGAAACTAAAAGGAACACTCGCACTTACAGACTCTTATCTGACAGAAAAAGCACTGCAAAAAGAAAAGGGGCTTTATAAATTTATATGGGTACGCAGCGGAAGTATCACAGTAGAAATCGACCATCAGGAAATGATGCTTACCAAGGATGAAGTGATTTCACTCACTCATCTGCAACACCTCGAATTTAAATCGATTGACGGTGAATACCTGACTTTGCTGTTCAACAGTAACTTCTATTGCATTTATGGCAATGACCATGAAGTGTCGTGCAGCGGCTTCCTGTTCAACGGTTCTTCTCACCTGATCCGTTTTACCCTGAATGAAAAAGAACGAAAAGAGCTCGACACCATTACCGAAGCACTGGAAAACGAGTTTACAGTTTCCGACAGCCTGCAGGAGGAAATGCTACGCATCCTGCTGAAACGCTTCATCATTCAATGTACCCGTATTGCACGTCATCGCATGAATATCACCCGCGAAAAAGAATCCGGTTTCGAGATTGTCCGCCAATACTACAACTTGGTTGACGAGCATTATCGGACGAAAAAGCAGGTACAGGACTATGCCGATATGCTACACAAATCTCCCAAGACACTATCGAACATCTTTTCAACCTGCAAACTGCCTTCGCCACTCCGGGTAATCCACGAACGGGTGGAAGCGGAAGCCAAACGCCTTTTGCTTTACAGCAACAAAAGTGCTAAAGAGATTGCCGATATTCTTGGATTTGAAGACCAGGCTTCTTTCAGCCGTTTCTTCAAAAATATGACCGGACAGAGCGCCGTACAATTCAGAAATACACAGGAAGGGAAAAATTGATAAGGCATACGGAAGTATTGCTATTTGGGGAGTATGGGGAATGAACGACCTTTGCAACGTTAGATAAACCCATTAAAACCCCAACAAAATGAAAGAGAAATTTATCGCTTTACTGACCTTCACTTCAAGTCTGAAAAGTTTCGGTATTCAATTTATCCGTGTAGCCATTCTGGTAGTATTTGTATGGATAGGCGGATTGAAGTATTTCCATTATGAAGCCGACGGGATTGTTCCGTTTGTAGCCAACAGTCCTTTCATGAGCTTCTTCTACGCTAAAGATGCGCCCGAATACAAAGAACACAAAAATGCGGAGGGTGCTTTCGTCCCGGAAAATCGAGCATGGCACGAAGCAAACCGTACTTATACTTTCTCCTACGGACTGGGAGCTCTTATTATGAGCATCGGCATACTGGTATTTCTAGGCATCTTTTTCCCGAAAGTAGGATTGGCAGGTGACGCCCTTGCCATTATCATGACGCTCGGAACACTTTCTTTTCTCGTCACTACCCCGGAAGTCTGGATTCCCGACCTGGGAAGCGGAGAGTTCGGCTTCCCGTTACTATCCGGTGCAGGGCGATTGGTGATTAAAGATATTGTGATCTTAGCCAGTGCCGTAGTGTTACTATCCGACTCGTCACAACGAGTACTCAAAACACTTAAAAAAGACTAATCCTCCCCTTGCAGAAAGTCCTGACTTCTTGAGATTGCGGAACAAATCGTATTTTCAGACTGTTATATAGTCTCATACGAATCGTTAATAAAAAGAAGTTATGAAACAATATGATGCAATAATAATAGGATTCGGCAAGGCAGGAAAGACCCTGGCTGCCGAACTTTCCAACCGCGGATGGCAAGTTGCCATCGTGGAACGTTCCAACATGATGTATGGAGGAACCTGCCCTAACGTAGCCTGTATTCCAACCAAAACGCTGGTGCATGAAGCAGAGGTTTCCGCCTTGCTTTACCATGACGATTTTCCCAAACAGGCGAATATGTACAAACAATCCATCAGTCGAAAGAACCGTCTCACCTCTTTTCTTAGAAATGATAATTACGAAAGACTAAACAAACGTCCTAATGTGACTATTTACACTGGGACGGGGTCTTTTGTATCTTCCAATACGATAAAAGTTGCGCTTCCGGAAGGGGACATCGAGCTGCAAGGTAAAGAGATATTTATCAATACAGGCTCTACTCCTATCATTCCGGCAATAGACGGCATTCAGCAAAGCCAGCATGTATATACCAGTAGTACGCTTCTGGATTTAAACGTCCTTCCCCGTCACTTGATTATTGTAGGCGGAGGATATATAGGACTGGAATTTGCTTCTATGTATGCCGGATTTGGCAGTAAAGTGACGATACTAGAAGGAGGAAATAAATTTATGCCTCGTGAAGATCGGGATATTGCAAACAGCGTCAAAGAAGTAATGGATAAGAAAGGTATTGAAATCCATTTGAACGCGCGTGCACAGTCTATCCATGACACCAATGATGGAGTGACGCTGACTTACTCGGACGTATCAGACGGCACTCCTTATTATGTGGATGGAGATGCCATTCTCATCGCAACGGGACGTAAACCGATGATTGAGGGATTAAACCTGTCAGCAGCAGGCGTAGGAGTCGATGCGCACGGAGCTATCATAGTAAACGATCAGTTACGTACCACTGTTCCCCATGTATGGGCAATGGGAGATGTAAAAGGCGGAGCACAATTCACCTATCTCTCTCTGGATGATTTCCGGATTATCCGCGATCAGCTCTTCGGTGACAAGAAACGTGATATCGGAGACCGTGATCCTGTTCAATATGCAGTGTTTATTGATCCGCCATTGGCGCATATCGGAATCAGTGAAGAAGAAGCTCTGAAAAGGGGATATTCATTTAAGGTTTCCCGGTTGCCGGCATCTTCCGTTGTCCGTGCCCGTACATTGCGACAGACCGATGGTATGCTAAAAGCCATCATCAATAATCATAACGGGAAGATTATGGGCTGTACACTATTTTGTGCCGATGCTTCAGAAATCATCAATATCGTAGCTATGGCTATGAAAACGGGGCAACCGTCTACATTCTTACGCGATTTTATCTTCACGCATCCCAGCATGAGCGAGGGATTAAATCAATTATTTGACATATAAGATAAATAGGCGATTTGCTTGCAAAAAATAGAAAAAACAAGGTACTTCGTATCATGATTAGTTGAATACATAACACAGCCTCTAAATAGGGTAAACAGAGGCTGTATTTGGAGTAATCAGAGGCTCTGAATGAGATAAACAGAGCCTCTAAATAAATGAATCTTATTCTTTTTCCATCTTAACAGAGTGAAATCTAACAGAAAGTGTTATCTTTGCAACCAAGTTAAACTATATACCTACCGCAATGAGAATTAGTAAGTAAGACAACACTTCTAAGTAAACATCACTTTTCTTATATGCTTTTTCTATTTTGTTAAGCATCACGAAATCCGTGTTGTTTAGCCAGTATTGTGTTTGTCGTTCCCCTATCCTGTGATTTTCCTTCACTCTATTTTCAACCTCAAACCCAATAGATCATCATGTCTATAAGTATTCAACAAATCAGCTATATCCATCCGGATAAAGAAGTATTATTCAGTGATCTCAATTTCGCCATCAGTAAGGGGCAGAAACTGGGATTAGTCGGTAACAATGGTTGCGGTAAATCTACTTTGCTGCAAATTATTGCCGGGCAACTTTCACCCTCTTCCGGTGTCATTGTCCGTCCGGACGACCTATATTATATCCCGCAACATTTCGGGCAATATGATTCATTGACTATCGCTCAAGCACTCCGGATAGAACGTAAGCAACAAGCCCTACATGCTATCCTGTCAGGAGATGCCTCAAACGAAAATTTCGTCGTCCTGGATGATGACTGGAATATTGAAGAACGTTCCATTGCTGCTCTCGATTTATGGGGGTTAGGACAGTTTACTCTATCCTACCCAATGAATTTGCTTAGTGGCGGTGAAAAGACCCGTGTATTTCTGGCAGGGATGAACATCCATCACCCATCTGTCGTACTTATGGATGAACCGACCAATCATCTTGATTCTTCCGGCAGGCAACGTTTATACGACTGGGTAGAGAAATGTCGCTCCACGCTGTTAGTGGTGAGTCATGACCGCACTCTGCTTAATCTTCTCCCTGAAATATGCGAACTGGAAAAGCATCAAATCAATTATTATGGTGGAAATTATGAATTCTACAAAGAACAAAAAACACTGATGCAGGAAGCATTGCAGCAACGTATCGAAGAAAAAGAGAAAGCACTGCGCATTGCCCGCAAAGTGGCACGCGAAACGGTCGAACGCAGGGACAAACAAAATGTGCGTGGAGAAAAGAATAATATTAAAAAGGGAGTTCCACGCATTGTGCTCAACGCGCTTCAAGGAAAATCGGAAAAGAGTACCAGTAAACTTAACAGCACCCATCAGGAGAAAGCAGAGAAGTTAACAGGCGAACGTAACCAACTTCGAAGTTCGCTCTCCCCGACCGCTACACTAAAAACTGATTTTAATAGTTCCTCGCTCCACACCGGAAAGATATTGGTGACAGCAAAAGAGATTAACTTCGGTTATCATCCCAATTCAGACAGTAATGATATTCAGGATAATAACGACTTCAAACAGCAACTTTGGCAAACACCCATCAGCTTCCAACTAAAGAGTGGGGACCGCCTCCGTATAGAAGGGGCCAACGGCAGTGGGAAAACAACTCTTTTGAAGCTAATCACCGGACAGCTTCAGCCACAAGAAGGAAACCTGACACGAATGGAATTCACCTATGTCTATCTGAATCAGGAATATTCTATCATCGACGACCGGAATAGTATCCTGGAACAGGCTTACGCTTTCAATAACCGGAACCTGCCGGAGCATGAAATAAAGATTATTCTAAACCGTTATTTATTCCCCGCTTCCGAATGGGACAAATCCTGCCGGAAACTTAGCGGTGGCGAGAAAATGCGCCTTGCTTTCTGCTGCCTGATGATTAACAATAATACTCCCGATATGTTTATTCTGGATGAACCGACCAACAATCTGGATATACAGAGCATTGAAATCATCACTGCTACCATCAAGAACTATACGGGTACTGTAATTGCAATCTCACACGACGATTATTTTATTCAGGAAATCGGTATCGAGCAACGTATTTTATTAAGCTAGCCTATTGATATTTTATCCGGTAAGTCTAAATATCAACCTAGTTTTTTATAACTTCGCAGCGCGAAGAAAATAATTGGAATAAAATGGATCAGACAACACAATCATGGTGGTTTATCTTTTATAAAGATCAACTGCTTCTTGAGAAAAAAGGGGATGGTAAGTATGCCGTCCCATGTGGAGAAAGTTCTCCTATCATTATTAAAGAAAAAACAACAGTACACAATATCACAACACTGGAAGGGAGAAACTGCAAAGCTTTCTCCCTCTCCTCTCCCTTTGAAGAATCGGAGCAATGGGCAATGATAGGACTTCGTGCCTCTTATGATTATCTTCCTTTATCTCATTATCAGACTGCAGGAAAAGCGCATGAGATTCTGCATTGGGATAGAAACAGCCGCTTCTGTTCCGCCTGTGGCACGCCGATGGAACAGAAAGAGTCTATCATGAAACGTTGTCCGAAATGTGGTCGGGAGGTATATCCTTCCATATCCACAGCGATTCTTGTATTAGTGAGAAAAAAAGATTCACTGCTCTTAGTGCATGCCCGCAATTTCAAAGGAACATTCAACAGCCTCGTTGCCGGGTTCCTGGAAACCGGAGAAACATTAGAAGAATGTGTAGCACGTGAAGTGAAAGAAGAAACCGGACTGGACGTAAAGAATATCACTTATTTTGGTAACCAGCCCTGGCCTTATCCCAGCGGTCTGATGGTCGGCTTTATAGCAGATTATGCCGGAGGAGAAATCACACTCCAAGATGAGGAGTTGAGTTCGGGAGACTTTTACACAAGGGATCATTTGCCCGAACTTCCCAGGAAACTTAGTCTTGCACGAAAGATGATCGATTGGTGGATTGAGCATCCAAATGAACATGTAGCAAACTAATAATCATAAATCGACCCCATGGAATTATCAACAAAAACACCCCGAATTGAAGTAGTAGATGCTCTTAGAGGATTTGCTGTAATGGCGATCTTCTTAGTACATAACCTGGAACATTTCATTTTCCCTGTTTATCCGGAAAGCTCTCCCGAATGGCTCACCATTTTGGATGCGGGAGTATTGAATGCAACCTTCTCGCTGCTTGCCGGAAAATCTTATGCCATATTCGCTCTGCTTTTTGGATTCACTTTCTTTATCCAGTCGCACAACCAGCAATTAAAAGGAAAAGATTTCGGTTACCGTTTTTTATGGAGAATGGTATTACTTGCAGGATTTGCCACTCTTAATGCCGCTTTCTTTCCCGCAGGAGATGTCCTGTTGCTGTTCGTTGTAGTCAGTCTCGTACTGTTTATCGTACGTAAGTGGAGTGACAAAGCGATTCTAATCACCGCCATCTTGTTTTCACTGCAACCGATTGAATGGTTTCATTATATAATGAGCCTTTTCAATCCTGCCTATACCCTACCCGATTTGAATGTTGGAGCCATGTATGCTGAAGTAGCGGAATACACCAAAGCCGGAAACTTTTGGGATTTTCTGATAGGTAATATTACTTTAGGACAGAAAGCAAGCCTGTTTTGGGCTATCGGTGCCGGACGTTTCTTGCAGACTGCCGGACTTTTCCTGTTTGGCTTATATATCGGACGCAAAGAATTGTTCGTAACTACCGAATCTCATTTGAAGTTCTGGATGAAAGCACTTATTATTGCAGCTATCAGTTTCGCGCCACTGTATTCTCTGAAAGAACAGATCATGCAAAGTGACAGCAGTCTGATTCAGCAAACAGTAGGTACTGCTTTTGATATGTGGCAGAAGTTTGCATTCACGATTGTACTTGTTTCTTCTTTCATGTTGCTTTATCAGAAAGATAAATTCAAGAAAGCCGTATCCAACCTACGATTCTACGGAAAAATGAGTTTGACCAACTATATTTCCCAATCTATTTTAGGAGCTATTATCTATTTTCCATTCGGGCTTTATCTTGCTCCTTACTGTGGATATACTCTTAGCTTGATTATAGGTATCGTTCTTTTCCTGTTACAGGTTAAGTTCTGCAAATGGTGGCTATCTAACCATAAACAAGGACCATTGGAGACAATATGGCATAAATGGACTTGGATCGGAACCAAGAAATGACAGGAAGAAAAGCAGGCTACGAAATATGCACAACTACAAACGAACAACTTACGAATATGAAACTGAACGTATCACTCTAAAGCATCAACAACACATGTGTATATCCGCAGCCTGCCTGTTGAAATTGAGATGATGCCAATACAACAAGATTCTCGCAAGAAGGATTTGCAAGTGGACTTAAAGAATGCAAAGGAAATGAAAGAACTGTACCAAGTGAGGAAAAATACCCGAAAATAGGCAGAATCAGGGCCATGTACAGAGAAAAAAGAAGCGCCTCCACAATCTTCAAAAGATTATAGAGGCGCTATTTTATTATTTATCTTTTTATGATCTATATCTGAAATTTCAGAAGAGACAAAATCAGATACCCAATGATTTTTTCACTGCTTCAATCTTTTCCATGGCGGCAGATTCGGCAGAAGCATAACAGTTGCGGCATCCCATTTCACCCTGAACTTCCATATAGAACTTAATCTTCGGTTCTGTACCTGAAGGACGAACAGAAACTTTGCTACCGTCTTCTGTGAAATATTGAAGAACGTTAGATGGTTCCGGCATATCAATTACAGTTACGTTACCTTTATCGTCTGTCTGTTTCAGAGTCTTATAATCTTTGCTCAAGATCACTTTTGAGCCACCCAATTCTTTCGGAGGATTAGCGCGGAAGTTTTCCATCATCGCTTTGATTTCTTCAGCACCGCTCTTACCCGGTTTCACTACGTTTACAGTAAACTCTTTAGAGAATCCATATTCTACGTAGATATCGAGCAACAACTGATACAAAGATTTGCCATTATCTTTTGCCCATGCAGCAACTTCAGCAATCAGACAGCAAGCAGATACAGCATCTTTATCACGAACAAAATCTTCAGCAAGGAATCCGTAGCTTTCTTCACCACCACCGATATATTTCTTTTTACCTTCACGCAGACGGATTTCACGGGCAATCCACTTAAATCCGGTATAGCAGTCAAGCATTTCGATGTTATTCTTATCAGCGATTTTCTTGATAAGTTCGGTAGTAACGATTGTCTTTACACAGAACTCATTACCTTTAATCTTACCCAGTTGTTTGTATTGAGTCAGAATATAATAAAGGTACATCATACAAGTCTGGTTACCGTTAATCAGTACCCATTCGCCCTTGTCATCCTTACAAGCGATACCCACACGGTCAGCATCCGGATCGGAAGCCATTACGAGGTCAGCATCAATTTCTTTGGCAAGGTTTACAGCCATAGAAAGAGCTTCTGCATTTTCAGGATTCGGAGATACAACAGTCGGGAAGTTACCGTCCTTAACCATTTGTTCGGGAACAGTGAATACGTTTTCGAATCCCCACATCTTCAATGCACGCGGAATCAACATCATACCTGTACCGTGAATCGGAGTATAGACAATCTTCATATCTTTGTGACGGGCAATAGCTGCCGGATCAATAGAAACGGTTTTCACCATGTCCAGATAAATCTTATCAATGTCTTCACCGATAATCTGAATCAAATCAGGATTTCCCTGGAATTTAATGTCAGCAGCAGAGGCAATGGCATTCACTTCATCAATGATACCCTTATCATGCGGAGCCAACACTTGTGCACCATCATCCCAATATGCCTTGTAACCGTTGTATTCTTTCGGATTGTGAGAAGCAGTCAGAATGATACCGCTCTGGCAACCGAGGTGACGGATAGCAAAAGACATTTCCGGAGTCGGACGCATATCGTCAAACAGATACACTTTAATGCCATTGGCAGAGAAAATATTAGCAGAAGTCTCTGCAAACAAACGGCTGTTGTTACGGCAGTCGTGACCTACTACTACAGAAATCTGCGGCAGATCTTTGAAGTTCTTCTTCAGATAATTGGAAAGTCCTTGAGTAGCAGCACCTACCGTATAGATATTCATACGATTACTACCTACTCCCATGATACCACGCAGACCACCAGTACCAAATTCAAGGTCTTTGTAGAAAGCTTCAATAAGTTCGGTTTTATCATCGTTTTCCAACATGCGTTTCACTTCAGCCTGGGTTTCAGCATCATAAGCCGGGGTTAGCCATTTTTCGGCTTTTTCAGTGACCTGTTTAATAAGTTCCTGATTTTCCATTTCGATTGTTATTTATTGGTTAATGAATTATTTATTATCAATTTCTTGAGCACACAAATGTAAAATAATAAGTTTATAAATCCTAGTTATTCAATTGAAAATTGAGAATTGAAAATCAAAAAATGATTGATTACTGTTATTTCTCAATTTTCAATTCTCAATTCTTATTTTACCAAATATCTATCACCGGTCTGTTTGACATATTCTTGCAAGAATTCTTTCGGATATCCGGGACGGATCACACCGGCTGGTTGTCCGATAGAATTACGCTCAAACTTACCATCTTTAACACGCTTCACTACTCCATCATTATACTTCACAATCAAGAATGTACCTAATTGTTTCCAAGTATCGAAAGTGCTCTGTGCAGTCATATTTGTATAATTTGTCAGAAAATCAACTGCTGCGTTCTTATCTTTAGCCAACAGTTTGGCAGCCATCTCTTCAATGCCTTCCTGTGCATTGTTGAAAGTCGTCTCCATTTCTTTCTGCGCTTCCCGTACATCACCGATCATCAAATCATAACGCGGATAGACCATATTAGATACCCAGTTGAAAATCCAGAAAGCTGAATTCCAGGAGAATGTTATATAATCGGCTCCATCTACACGGGTATAGCATACCGGAACTTTCGTTGCGCAGCAATAGACCGGAGTAAATACCGTCATGTTGGCATCATCCACACCAAACCAAAGTACACCACCTATCGGGTCCGGCTTATGAGCACGCATCTGTGCAACAAATACAAATCCGCTTTGTTGAGTGGAAATGGGACGTTCGTTGAAATATTCCTTGTCGTCTACCTTGAAGTTCAGAGGAGAAAGGCGATATGGCGTCTTATAAGGACCTGCTCCGAAATCATTGGAAATATCAAGAGGCGTACCTTCATAGTGGTCGCGCATCATATCTTTCACATCCTGTACAGACAGTTTATGTTTCGGTTTCACAAAAAGAGGCATCGGAGTATCGGTCTTTCCCTCAATATAAGGAAGATAATCTTTTCCATGATCCGTGAACTTATTAAAATAGCTCCACACACGTGCCTCACAGAAACGGCGGGCACCAAAATCAAGAGGTGCATAGGCCAGCGAAAAGCTAAAATCTTTGTTTACCCCATTAAAATATCCCTTCTCGCGGGCAAAAGAAACGACATCCGGAGAGTACATACAGTTCTCCTTGTCATTCATATCAAACTGGTGGATACGTGACTGATTGGCATGAGCCGAGATACAATCATCGGGTACACGTACAGCTACCCAAACAGCTCCACGAATTCCGGGACCTTTACCAATCATTTCCATGATCCATATTTCGTTCGGATCGGCAATAGTAAAAGACTCTCCTTCGCTATAATAACCGTATTGCTGCACTAAATCGGTCATGATTTTAATTGCTTCACGGGCAGTGCGCGAACGTTGCAAACCAATATAAATCAGACTTCCGTAATCAATAATCCCTGTAGAATCCGCCAGTTCCGGACGTCCGCCGAAAGTAGTCTCACCAATCGTAACCTGATATTCATTCATATTACCGACTACATTGTAAGTCTGACGTGCCTGCTCTATTTCTCCCAGATACTTGCCGGTATCCCATTCATACACTTTCAACATCGTTCCCTTCGGGTAGGTAGCAGCCGGATAATGATAAAGTTCTCCGAACAGGCCATACGAGTCGGCAGAATAGGAAACGATTGTCGAACCATCGGCAGACGCATTCTTTCCGACAATCAGGTTAGTGCAGGCGAAAGTGTTCGCCACAGCCGCCATAAATACGGCAGCACAAAGAATAATTCTTCTTTTCATAAATATATGATTCACTTTTAATAATTTACCAAACAAAACTTTCACGAGCCACCGTTTCATTTCCACATCCATCGGTCACTGTGAACTCGACAGTATGCTTTCCGCCCTTCTTCACGTGTTTCGGATCAAGTACGCATTCCCAGTACGATTTCACAATATTAGGGCGTCCGAAAAGTGCATACTTACCATCAATCGTTCCACGATAGGAAGCAATTCCCGCCCCCTGATCTTTCAACCGATAGACAATCTTTCCGTTTCTTCCCCACTGGTTCTTATTGACAGGAATAATCTCCGGCGGAATGGTGTCGATAGCAACAGTATAAGTTCCCAGCTCCCTGATAGCCGCCTTCATGTATCCGTCTTCATATTTTCCGCCTATGCTGTATTTTCCTCCCTTCGGAGTGATACGGGCTACATAATATTTGGTCGTATCGGCAACCGGCTTTCTACGCAACCCGATACAAAGTTCACAAGCTGCATGCAATGGAACCGTCTTATCATTCAGTTGATAAGTAAAAGCAACGGCACCACTATCCGCCTTCATCTGATAATTGAGGGGGACATCGTCATACAACATTCCTTTCGGAATAACCAGGCTCAATCCCGGTTCTTGCAAATAATTAGTCTTATTCCAGGTGAAATAATATTTCTCCCGATGATTCAATGGTTCAACCGGCTGCTTCCGGCCCCGTACGGTAAAACGATAGTTGGAAGTGTTTCCGAAAGCATCTTTCAATGTATATAAGAACTGATAATCCCGTTCCTCGTCAATCGTCACCAGACCACGATTATCATTCGACGCTTTCAGCAGACGCAACGTATTCCCCGGATCAATAAAAGATTTCATATATTGTCCATACGTCCAAGAGTTAATCATCCGGTTTTCTTCCTGCGAGAAACGATCTACGGTGCTGCGAAATATTTCATTCCCATCTACCGTGAGCACCACAGAATAGACTCCGTAATGGTTACTTACGCCATCCATGTAATCGTATGCCTTGATGCCCAGTCCTATCACTCCCCATGCTTCCACAGGACGTTCGCTATTGGGAAGAATCGTTTTATTCTCCTGCTTTCCATCCACCACTCCTTTGCCCGGTTGCGGAAAAAATAGGATGCCGTCAGCTTTCGGAGCACGCGTATCTTTTATTTTCGACTGGAAAAAAGGCATAGGGTCAATATAATCTCCCGATTCCGTTTCAAACACATCCAGATGAAGATGTGGGCCGAACGAATATCCGGTATTGCCGCTCCATGCAATCTGCTGACCTCCTTTTACCGGATATTCTCCCGGTTCGGGAACAATCTCCACTTCCCAGTTCTCTTCTTCATATTGAAGTTTCTCCACCCTTTCGGCAATGGGAGAAACAAAACCGCTCAAGTGACGGTTGATAGTTGAATAACCATTATGGTAGCAGACATCAAGTACATATCCCGATCCATTCGTGACACGAATACGTGAAATATAGCCATCAGCAAGAGCACGGACGGGTTTACCGATCACTCCGCCTGTTTTAAAATCCAGCCCGCCATGGAAGTGATTGGAGCGGATTTCGCCAAAGTTTCCACTCAATGTAAGAGGAAAGTCAAAAGGAGGCACAAAGGTAGCTTGCTTTTTCTCTTGTCCATACCCTCCGATGCAGCAAGCCAGCATCAAAGCTGTGATATATCGTCTCATCATTCCATTCACTTTTTTACTCCCGCAAATGTACACTATTCCCACTAAACTATGAAATATCCGGGAAGAATGATGAACTTTGATTCTAGTTAATATTTCTTTTTAATGTTATATTCATTGCAAATCAGTAGTCATTATGTTATTAATATTAGTACTTTTGTAGCCGTTTTTTAATTATAATTAAAAGTTAGTGACTCAATGAGAATGTATGTAAAAGTAATGGCAGCGGTCATTGCATGTATATTGCTGAGTGGAGAAGCGCTCTCGGCATTTGCAACTACCCCCGCTACAGAAAATCTGAGTTGGTTTAAAAAGAAAAAGAAGAAACCAGAAGAGAAAGAAGAGAAGAGTAAAAGCGACTACGAAAAATTAGTGGAAGACAGTAAAACAACGAAAGGAATGTTTGCTGTACACCAAAAGAAGAATGACTATTATTTTGAAATTCCGACCTCACTTTTGGGACGTGATTTATTAGTTGTCAACAAACTGCAGCGAGTTCCTGCCGAACTTAATGATGCAGGTGTAAACCGTGGAGTAAACTACGAGAATCAGATGGTTTGCATGGAATGGGATAAAGCTACGGGCAAACTAATGCTACGACAACAACGCCCATTACCTCTGGCCCCCCAAACGGATGCTATCTTCCGTTCGGTAAAGGATAATTTTATCTCTCCGTTGATTGCCGCATTCAAAATCGAAGCGATTAACGCAGATTCTACTGCATTAGTAATCAAGGTGAATGATATTTATGACGGTACTGAAACCAGTATTAATAATGTATTTACTAATATCAATCTGGGTACTTCGGCTATCAAGAACTTATCACGTATTTTATCCATCAAATCCTTTTCAAACAATGTCGTGGCAACTTCCGAGTTGACCACCAGAGTTACAGAAGGAACTACCACTGTTTATGTGACGGTGGAAGTTAGTTCTTCTATTCTCTTGTTGCCCGAAAAACCGATGATGGGACGATTCGACAATCAGAAAGTCGGTTATTTCACTAATCCGTTATTGAGTTTTAGTGATGCACAACAGGGTACGGATAAAACACAGTATATCACTCGCTGGCGTATGGAGCCCAAACCGGAAGACCGGGAGGCTTATCTGAAAGGTCAGCTTGTGGAACCTGCCAAGCCAATCGTATTCTACATTGATAATTCAACACCTTACCAATGGCGTACGTACATTAAAAAAGGTATCGAGGACTGGCAGATTGCTTTCGAAAAAGCTGGTTTCAAGAACGCGATTATCGCCAAGGAAATCACAGACAGTATGCATGTAGACATGGACGATGTCAATTACTCGGTACTGACTTACGCTGCTTCAGAAAAGAAAAATGCAATGGGACCTTCCCTGTTAGATCCACGTTCCGGAGAAATTCTGGAAGCTGATATTATGTGGTGGCACAATGTGCTTTCTATGGTACGCGAATGGATCACTGTGCAAACTGGAACTGTGTGTCCGGAAGCACGCAATGTGCAATTACCCGATGCTTTAATGGGAGATGCCATCCGGTTCGTTGCTTGCCATGAGGTAGGCCACTCATTGGGACTCCGTCACAATATGATGGGATCATGGGCTTTCCCGACGGATTCATTACGTTCCGAAGCATTCACTTCCAGAATGAATTCTACCGCTTCATCTATCATGGATTATGCACGATTCAATTATATTGCACAGCCTGGAGATGGCGTAAAAGTTCTTTCTCCGCACATCGGTCCTTATGATATGTTTGCTATCGAATATGGCTATCGTTGGTACGGAAAGAATACTCCGGAAGAAGAAAAAGATATTTTATTCGATTTCTTGAGTAAGCATACCGATCGTCTTTATAAGTATAGTGAAGCGCAGGACGTACGTGACGCGGTAGATCCACGCGCACAGAACGAAGATCTGGGTGATGATCCGGTTCGTTCTTCTTTATATGGTATCGAAAACCTGAAACGTATCGTTCCACAAATTCTTCAATGGACTACTACCGGAGAAAAGGGACAAACTTACGAAGAAGCGTCGCGTCTCTACTACGCAGTTATCAACCAGTGGAACAACTACTTATATCATGTACTTGCCAACATCGGTGGTATCTATATTGAAAATACAATTGTAGGAGACGGTGTCAAGACTTATACATTCGTTGAGAAAGAGAAACAAGAAGCTTCATTAAAATTCTTGATGGATGAAGTATTGACATATCCTAAATGGCTGTTTGACACGGAAGTAGGACAATATACCTATCTGCTCCGCAACACTCCAATCGGAAAACAGGAGAATGCTCCTACGCAAATTTTAAAGAACGCCCAAGCCTATATCCTTTGGGATTTACTAGGCAACACTCGTTTGATGCGTATGATAGAGAATGAATCTGTCAACGGAAAGAAAGCCTTTACAGTAGTGGAGCTTATGGACGGACTTCATAAAAACATTTTCGGTATTACCGAACGTGGTGGCATCCCCAATGTTATGGAACGTTCTTTGCAGAAAAACTTCCTCGATGCATTACTTACAGCAGCCGCAGAACCCGAAGCTGTAAAAATCAACAAGAAGATTGCAAACGAGCATTTTCTGCTTGACCATGCTACTCCTTTCTGTAGTTGTTATGCAGCTGAACAACGGGCACTTCGCCAGGAAGACCGAATGGGTGCTCCACGTGTGCTCAACTTCTACGGCAGTCAGCTCAACCGTATTTCTGATGCTATCTCGGTGAAACGTGGAGAGCTATTACGTATCAAGAAATTGTTGCAGAACCGCCTCGGCACTTCTGATACTGCTGCACGCTATCATTATGAAGACATGATTCTACGTATCAATACAGCTTTGGGAATCAAATAAAACAAAATCAATCACTTTAACAATCTATATTGATGAGAAAAAAATACTTATACGTTCTTATATGTTTTCTTGTTAGCACGCTGGCTACAGCCAACGCTGCAAATCGCACAATCACCGGAGTCGTTATATCCGGTGAAGACAATGAACCTCTAATCGGTGCTTCTGTATATGTTAATGCAGACGATTTGAAAAAAGCTGGAGTATCACAGACTTCTCTAGGTACTATCACTGATATGGATGGCAAATTCTCCATTTCCATTCCGGAAAAGGTGACCAGACTACATTGTAGTTATATAGGTTTTGAAGAACAAAATATCGTGTTGCAAGCTGGAAAAGATACTTATCGTATTGTCCTTCAAGCTTCATCACACACATTAGGAGACGTAGTAGTAACTGGTTATCAAGAACTGGAACGTCGTAAACTGACTGCTGCTATTGCTAAAGTAGACGTTACAGACGGAATGGTAGGCGCAGCAAAAAGTATCGACCAAGCATTAGCCGGACAAATCGCCGGTGTGGCTGTAACGACAACTTCCGGTGCACCAGGAGCTCCTGCACGTATTCGTATCCGTGGTACAGCTTCTTTGAATGGAACACAAGACCCGCTATGGGTATTGGATGGAATACCTTTGGAAGGGACTGATATTCCTGATCTGGGTGACGAAGCCAATAACATTGTTGACATCAAGCAATCATCTATTGCCGGTATAAGCCCAAACGATATTGAAAGTATCACGATTCTAAAAGACGCTGCCGCTACTGCCATATATGGTGCACGTGCAGCAAACGGAGTCATCGTAGTAACTACTAAACGGGGAAGAACAGGAAAACCTGTCATCAATTTCAACACACGATTAACTTACACTCCCAATCTGGATACTTCACGATTAAACCTACTCAACTCACAGGAAAAAGTAAATCTTGAATTAGAGTTAATGAAAGAACCTGGCGATGCATTATTCGGTATCCCTGCTTTCTATCAAAAAGGAGGCGTAGCGTCTATCCTAAAACAATACGATTTACTAGACACTTATCAGGAAAAAGGTTGGGATGGTTTGACCATTGAAGCTCAGAATGCTATTAACAGATTGAAAACGATCAACACTGATTGGAATGATATTTTATTTAGAGATGCCTTCACCCAAGAATACAATTTCAGCATTTCGGGAGGAGGTGAAAAAGTAACATACTATAACTCACTTGGCTATTCAAAAGAAGATGGTAACGTGCCCGGTGTAAGCATGAGCCGTTTTAACCTGACAAGTAAAACATCATATCAAGCAAACCGTATGTTAAAACTTGGTATTTCACTTTTTGCCAACCGACGGAAGAACAGCAATTTCGTAACTGACAAAAAAGGTTACGCTAACCCTATTTACTACGCACGTACAGCCAACCCATACATGGAACCATACGATGCAGAAGGAAACTACACATACGACTATGATATATCAACCAGTAACACACCTAACCTTAAACAAGGATTCAATATCTTTGAGGAACGTAACAATACAAATAAAGAAACGCTGACAACAGCAATCAATGCTATTTTTAACGCTGATTTACGCTTTAATGACCACTGGAAACTGACGTCTCAAGTAGGCTTGCAATGGGAACAAGCAGATCAGGAACAATACATTGGCGACCAAACGTTCTCTATGCGTTACTTACGAGATATCACAGATACTGGAAATATTCTCCCGGAAGGAGGCATACATAAAATAAACAACTCTACAACTTCACAAATCACCTGGAAAGTTCAAGGAGAATGGAATCAATCTTTTGGGGAAATTCATGAAGTACAAGTGATGGCTGGTTCAGAAATACGTAAGAACTGGTATGAATCACTAGCCTCTAATGCATACGGATACGACCCCAAAACGCTTACAACAAAGCCTATCTATTTCAGAAATGATGAAGATGTAAAAAACTTCCCATTACATTCAGAAAGTTACATTGAAAATGCTTTCGCTTCATTTTATGCCAACGGCTCTTATACCCTTATGAATCGCTATACGCTAGGAGCAAGCATTCGTATGGACGGCTCAGATCTTTTTGGCGTAGATAAGAAATATCGTTTTTTGCCTATTTACTCCGTCAGCGGATTGTGGCGCCTCTCCAATGAACCTTTCTTGAAGTCCGCCACAAAAGGTTGGATGGATAATCTGGCTTTACGATTATCCTATGGCTTGCAAGGTAACATTGATAAGAACACCTCTCCATTCCTCGTTGGTGACTACAAAAACATAGAAGTACTGCCTGGCAATTCAGAAAGCAATATTATCATTTCCAGTGCTCCTAATGACAAGTTACGGTGGGAAAAAACAGCTTCATACAATATCGGCATCGATTTTTCTATATTTAAATCTGCCATCAACCTTAGTGTGGACTACTATTACCGAAAAGGAACAGATCTTATCGGCATTAAAAACTTGCCTCTAGAAAATGGATTCAGTAGCATGACTATTAACTGGGCAAGTATGGAAAACAAAGGATTGGAAGTAAACCTGCAAACACGCAATATTACTACCCAAAATTTTTCTTGGTACACTACATTCAACTTTGCCTATAACTATAATAAAGTATTGAAAGACCGAACAGCTTCAACAAGCAAAACACCTGGACTTGAAGGAAATCCGGTGGGTTCTATCTTTGCCATCAGAAGTGATGTGGATCCCGAAACTGGACGTATACGTATCTATCCGAAAGGAAGTGACAAAGCTGTTACTGTTGAAGAACTCTTTGATATGTATGACGATACCGGATATGGTTTCTATTCTTACAATACAGATCCCGAGTTCGCCAGAGATCTATATGAATATGCCGGTACGAGCGATGCTCCTTTTACTGGAGGTTTTATCAATACCTTAACCTACCGCAACTGGGAGTTAAACCTCAACTTTGCTTATAACTTGGGAGCCCATATCCGTACTAATCCGTCATACGACATTGTAGACTTCGATCCGGGACATAATACAAACCGTGATATCCTTAACCGATGGACCGAAAATAATCATAACGGAAAGCTTCCAGCCCTTCTCAACCGAAATAATTATCCCGCAGACTATTATCTTTTCGGAAATGAAGTTGCGCTTTACAAAAATCTCGATTTGTGGGTGAAACGACTTAGCTATGTGCGGCTCCAAAACCTACGTCTGGCATACACAGTGCCACAGGAATGGTTACGCAAATTTAGCATTAACGGAGCGACTGTTGCAGTAGAGGGACGTAACTTATTTGTATTCGGCTCCAGCTACAAAAACTACATGGATCCGGAATCAATGGGAAATCTCTATTCCACACCAGTAGCCAAATCAATAACATTCAACCTCAGTCTTAACTTTTAAATTAGAAGAATAGCGAATATGAACAAGATTAAATATATATATATTGTTTTCATGCTCACAGGAGGGCTACTAATGACCTCATGCAGCAATTTTCTAGATATACAACCTACAGGAAAGGTGATTCCCAATACTCTGGAAGAATACAGAGCTCTTATAACTACCGCTTATGCCCAAACATCAGCAGACGGAAGTCTTTGTGATATGCGCACAGGAGATATTACCATCAGAAATGATAATCAGGATCAGAGTGACTATGGCGATATTGAAAAGTGGGTTGCTGACAATCCCTCCAGTGTCGAATTTGCCTGGAGCGCTTATTACGAAAATATTTATTATGCTAATGCTATAATAGATAAGAAAGATGAAATCAGTGAAGGCAGTCAGGAAGATATCAACCAACTAGTAGGAGAAGCTTATTTTATGAGAGGCTATATGCACTTCATCCTAGTTAATCTTTATGGACAGCCGTATACTAAAAATGGAGCCCTAGATACGAAGGCTATACCATTAAAACTGACACTTGATTTGGAAGAGCTCCCAACACGCAATACAGTAGGGGAAATCTACACGTCTATCCTTTCAGACATTGAAAATGCGCGTAAACTCATGAACCAAAAGGAATGGGAAACTGGCTATAATTACCGTTTCACAACTATTGCAGTAGATGCATTCGAATCACGCACACGTCTCTATATGGGTGAATGGCAGGCAGCATATGATAACGCAGAACGTGTATTAGCACAACAATCAACATTAGAAGACTATAATACCCCAGACTTCCTTCTCCCCAATCAATACAAGTCTGTAGAATCCATTAACGCCTACGAAAATGCATACATTACAACTAGATTGAGAGCATCTTTAGCTACACCAGCATTTGTACAGATGTTCACTCCAAATGATGATCTCCGTCCAGCCCACTATTTTGCTACCGCAAACAGTGACGGAAATTACCCCATTACAAAAACCAATGGAACCAGTGAATACAAATGCAGTTTCCGTACTAGTGAACTCTACCTGAATGCAGCTGAGGCTGCTGCCCATCTAAACAAATTACCTGAAGCGCGTAGCCGCTTATTACAACTAATGGAAAAGAGATATACCCCAGCAGGATATATACAGAAAAAAGACCAAATAGATAATATGAGTCAAAACGATTTAATCACTGAAATCTTAAATGAACGTGCTCGCGAACTAGCATTTGAAGGTCATCGCTGGTTCGACTTACGTCGCACTACCCGACCAAGAATCGAAAAAGTATTGAACAGTGGACAAACTATCGTTTTAGAGCAAGATGATGCTCGCTACACATTACGCATTCCATTAAGCGCTACTAATGCCAATCCCAATTTAATGAAGTAAATTCTTAAAAATATTCAAGTCTTACACAAAATAATATCAAACTCCTTTTGCAAATGAGAATGCAAAAGGAGTTTTTTATTTCAAAATATCTCATTTACCATCTCCACATCCTCCTCTTACAGATATTGACCATCGCAAAATCTTTATCCCTCAAAATATTGTTCTTTAACAAGAAATCCGTATCTTTGTAGCGACTTATTACGATTAATAACGTAGAAGCGTTTAGAATATTATCCCTATTCAGAATCTGGTAAATTCATCAACAGTGGGGTAATGACAACTAAGCGTTCACGTCTTTGTTATATGCAAGGGCGTGGACTCTGTTGTTCATTCACTGTTGGGCTTACCAGAGCCTTGAATAGAATGAACTAACGACGTCCACGCTTCTCTTGTATATATATGGTATCCGGACGCTTACCGCACAAACAATCAAGAAAAATGAGCAACACTATTACAAAGTTCTTTGCTTCTTTTTTAGCTTATGGGGTAGCTAATAAGAAAAAGCGCTTTTCGGCAATTGGCCGTTTCTCTGAAGGATTGGCTCCGGTTAAAGGAAAAATCCAATGGGGATACATCAATAAAGGATATGACGTTGTCATCCCTCTAATGTATGAACGGGCTTTCTCTTTTAAAGAAGGATTAGGAATGGTAATACTCAATTCCCAATACGGATTCATCGACCATACCGGACAGGTACAGATTCCGTTTAAGTACGCAGCCGCTCACTCGTTTGAGCAAGAATGCGCACGTGTATGCCACGATGGATTATGGGGACTGATTGACAGACAAGGAAACTACATTCTTCCACCGACTTACAGTCAAATAGAACAATTCGCGGAAGGATTAGCTCTCGTCTCGCTACACAACAAGATAGGATTCATTAACAAGAAAGGAGAAGTTGTCATTCCCCTGGAATATGATAATGGATGCTCTTTCTCTGAAGGATTGGCTGCTGTCTGTATTGAAAGTCAGTCGTCCAAGTGGGGGTATATAAACAAAGACAACCAAGAAGTACTTCCTTTTAAGTACGATATTGCAGAACCCTTTTATAACAACATAGCTCGAGTGGGTCTCTATGGAAAAAGCATGAAAATCAACAAGCAGGGCAGTGAATGTCTATAAAACAACCACTCTACGCATTTATTCATCTCAACACGCGAGGCATTCTGTTCTAAAACATCCCCTTACGAATAACAACGTAAGGGGATTTTTTGTACATTCGAACATGTTAAATCTTTAATACGTAACATTATGATTATCGGAGTACCAAAGGAAATCAAAAACAATGAGAACCGTGTAGGCATGACACCTTCAGGAGTGGCCGAAGTGGTAAAACAAGGGCATCGGGTATTTATCCAACATACAGCGGGAATAAATAGCGGTTTTCCGGATGAAGCATATCAAGCTGTCGGCGCACATATCCTGCCAACAATAGAAGACATTTACGCCACTGCCGAGATGATTGTAAAGGTGAAAGAACCGATAGTCACCGAATATAACTTAATCAGAAAAGGACAGTTACTATTCACTTATTTCCATTTTGCTTCCGACCGGGAGTTAACCCTCGCCATGCTCTCCAACAAATCAATATGCCTGGCTTATGAAACTGTAGAAGAAGCAGACCACTCATTACCTTTATTAATTCCTATGAGTGAAGTTGCCGGACGTATGTCTATCCAGCAAGGCGCCCGTTTTCTGGAAAAACCGCAAGGCGGAAAAGGTATCCTTTTGGGAGGTGTACCAGGTGTTAAACCAGCTAAAGTATTAATTTTAGGAGGTGGAGTTGTAGGTAGCAATGCCGCACAAATGGCTGCTGGAATGGGGGCAGATGTCACTATTACAGATATAAATCTGGCACGTCTGCGCTATTTGAGCGAGACACTGCCGAAGAATGTAAAGACATTGTACGCATCCGAACTAAGAATCAGGAAAGAATTGCCGGATGTTGATTTAGTTGTCGGCTCTGTACTGATTCCCGGTGATAAAGCACCACATTTGATTACCAAAGAGATGCTTTCAATGATGCAGCCCGGCACAGTATTAGTAGATGTAGCAATCGATCAGGGAGGATGCTTCGAGACCTCTCACCCGACCACTCACAGTGCACCGACCTATATTGTAGATGGAATCGTGCATTATGCAGTAGCTAATATTCCGGGAGCTGTACCTTACACTTCCACCCTTGCACTGACCAATGCTACCCTCCCCTATGTGATCGCTTTAGCAAATAAGGGATGGAAAAAAGCCTGCAAAGAGAATCCAGCATTAGCACTCGGATTAAATATCGTAGAAGGAAAAGTCGTTTATAAGGCCGTAGCCGATGTATTTGGTTTAAAGTACGATCCTATCAGCCTATAACTATGCATTTTCACCATACAGTAACACAAAGTCTTACAGAGTTTTTTCTTTTTCAAAATAAGACCATCTCAATGTCTTACGCCATCGATTGATGACCTTTTAAAAAAAATTCTACAAGACTTTGTATTACTCTGTGGTGAGCTATATCTTTAAAATAAACAATCTTTCTTTGCCGCCCGTTGATAAGCCGCTACCAATTCGTCCATTACTTCTGCCACAGACTGCCGACGGGATATGATTGCCGAAACTTGTCCGATCTCCAATTCCCCTTCTTCCAGATCACCTTCGAAGATTCCTTTTTTAGCACGCCCCCGTCCTAATAAAGTTCTCAATTCTTCTGCACTAGCACCACTATCTTCAGCCTTCTCCACTGCTTCGCGGAAAGCATTCTTTACCAAACGCGTCGGAGCCAGCTTTTTTAACAACAACTTAGTATCCCCTTCACCGAGACTCAAGCAATAATCTTTAAATACCGGACTCGCTGAACTCTCTTCAGTAAGAGCAAAACGGGTTCCTATCTGTACACCTTCGGCTCCCAACACCATAGCAGCCAGTATTCCTTCTCCTGTGCCAACACCTCCTGCGGCTATCAAAGGTAATGTTGTAGCCTCACGTACAGCGGGAATCAAACAGAAAGTCGTTGTTTCTTCACGTCCATTATGCCCTCCGGCTTCGAACCCTTCTGCCACTACCGCATCTACTCCAGCCTCCTCACATTTTACAGCAAAACGGGAAGAAGAAACAACATGAACAACCGTTATTCCACGCTCTTTCAACCACCCAGTCCACGTTTTCGGATTTCCGGCAGAGGTAAAAACAATCTTCACTCCCTCTTCCACCACAATATTCATAATCTCTTCTATCTGGGGATACATCAAAGGAATGTTTACACCAAAAGGCAGTTTCGTGGCCGCATTACATTTACGGATATGCTCGCGTAAAGTCTCCGGATGCATAGAACCGGCACCGATCAATCCCAGTCCACCGGCATTGCTCACAGCAGAAGCAAGACGCCAACCGCTGCACCACACCATACCACCTTGAATAATAGGATACTGAATACCCAGAAGAGAAGTAATTCTATTCATAACCAATAATTTATCTATGTGTTAATATACTAAGATACCAATAATAGCGACAGAGCTATATAACAATGCGCCAACATAACAACACACAAATATACTAATTATTCAATTACAAACATTCTCTAGTCAGTACATTAGCGCATTGCTACATCAACACATCATTATAACGCCTTCAACGGGCAATCTGTTCGATTGGTTTATTTATCAACACAGTGGTAGAGTCTCCATAAGTTCTCAACACTTCCAATGTGCGGGCACGGTTGTCCCGTCCCGTCTTATTCCAGAAATCTTTTGTAAAGACAGCCATCAGGTCAAGTCCGCCGATAGTTCCACCATTGATATACACTCCACTCCCACCAAACAAGGGAATAGGTGCATCCATCACTACTGTGTTCACCATCATTCCGTTAGCACGTTCACCCAACTGACGGAAACGCACCCCACTCGCCTGTATCTCATCCAACGACTTACGCATTCCCTTTGCCATCGGATTGCGTGCCCAGTTTGAATAAGATCTTTGATGGCGTATCTCGTAGAAAGGATCACCCCGCCAGGTATTTTTATCGATCTTTATCTTCTTCTGATAGATGGGATCCCAGTTATAGCGGGTATTCGCTTTATATGGCATCAAAGTCAACATCACTTTCGGTTTAGGCAACGCTTCAGGAAGCGATTCGTCAGGCATCATCCAGCTTTTCTCCTCCGACATCCGGGGAGTACCCACTGCGCTTCCGAAATCAATCGACTTCACAGCATCCATATTTAAATGCAACTCCTGGTCACTCTCCAGCAATTTCTTCAAATGCAAAGAATCTTGCGCCGTCCATACTTGCGAATATGCAAATACAGCGGTCAGGCACAGTGCCATCGTTGTTATAAACCGTTTTAATCCATCCATCCTTTTTACTCTTTCATTACCTATATTTCGGAGCACTTCATATACATTTGCACATATAAGAGGCTATCTTTTGAGCGTAACAATCCCCCTGTCAGCAGCAAAAGACTACTGATACAAACAAATGTTCCCACATGAATGTTTCCTATTTTTTACTTTCCGAAGGCTCCTCCCCCTTTATTACCACCAACGATAACCCGATCCACAAAGCGGCTCATCGTAACACGGATCAATTGTCCATCTCGTTTTCGGATATTGGCGTTCTTCCCACCAACTACGATAACAAGCGGCTGCATCGAGTACTTCCTCATCGGTCAGGAAATAGATTGCTTCATAATTTTCAGCATTCGCCAATACCATTTTGCAACCTAATGACGGAGGTGTGCCCTGACGGATAGATTCAATCACCCAAAGCATACACTCACCCAACCGAATCTTACCGTTGTTCATATTATAAACCGACGGAAAAGAAGGGATAATAGTCAGATCTTCTGCATATTTTAAAAGTTCGGGGATATCCTCTTCCGTGAAATGAGGAACCTCCACCACCCCTTTTTCATTCTTCATCTTGTACGTACCCGACTTCAATTGCTTCACAAAAAGAGCAACATCCGGATTGTTATAATCCATTTCTTCGCTGGTGCATCCTGTAAAGGATACGATCAGGCAAACAGCCATCCACAGCATTAGTAGTGTTTTTTTCATTTTCATAAGGATTAATACGTCATGCGAAGTCCGCAAAGTAAATTAAAATTAGTCGGCCGTTTCGTTCGTACCGTAGCTAATTTCGAATCTGTCTTGAAATGATGCGAAACTCCGGGTTCGGCAAAAACAGCAAGTCGGTCATTAATCTTATAGTTGATTCCAATACCGGCAGTCACTGCCAGCTGGATAGGTTCTTCTTTAAAACTGTTGTCCGGTGCACCGGCTATACATTTATCGGCTATTCCTCCCACAGTAGCGTAAAGGTCGATTTTCTTCGTATCTACCAACGTCACGTTCACTTTAACGGGGATTCCCAAATAATGCAAGTGTTGCCCTGCAGAACGGAGGTTCGAATAGAGCAGTCCGGTTTCTATGCCGAGAAAATCGTTCAACTTACGTTCTACCGTCACCCCTGCGGAAACCGGCATTTTATAAGTACCGTTATCTGCCGGAAGTGCTGTACCCACTTGAACTTTCATCGCCCAACGATGCTTTTTCACTGCTTTGGGTTGAGACATATTGACATTCGATTGTTCTTCCGGAGCAACAGATGATTCTGTATGACCGTTTGTTGCCTGCCAATAACCATTATGCCCCTGATTGCCATATAGGTTGCCATTTCCTGTAGAAGTAGTGGAAGAAAAAGAAAACGACATGGAGAAAGTGATAGAAAGAGAATCTTCTTCCTCTGTATATTGCGACAGCATACCGTAAGATTTCGGAGCCGGTTTCGGCAACACCGGTTCTACCGGCAACGGCAACTGATTGACGCGTATTCCATCTCCATCCATCTGTCCCCCATTCGTCACGGCTATCTTTGTAAATGCTTCTTCCATTTCTTCCTTTGGAGAGAAATACAAGAAAGTAGCCGACGAGGCTGCCAAAACGAGCAATACAGATGCCGCAGCCGCCACACGGAAGAGCAGAATCCGACGACGATGCTGGCAAGCCACAGGAATTTCCTGCGAGAGCTCTTCCCAAAAGCCATCCCGTACACTCATCCCGGCATCAGCGAGACGCGTGCGAAACAGATCGGTTATTTCATCATTTTCTTTCTTCATGATTCCTATACTCTTTAATTCTTTTTGCTAACAAATATTTGGCCCGGTGCAACTGCGAAGTAGATGAATGCTCTTTAATATGAAGCATCTTGGCTATCTCCTTGTGCGATTTCTCTTCAAACACATAAAGGTTGAAAACGGTTCGGCAACCATCCGGCAATTCGGCAATAAACGCCATCAACTGCTCTTCGGAGATTCCAGCCCCTCCTCCCGAATCCGATATATCCGGTATATCGGGAAGCTGCTCTTCATGCACTACCAACTGGCTGACTCGTTTCTCCCGTCGCAGGAAATCGAGTGATTGAGTAACCATCACCCGGGTAATCCATGTACAAAGTGAAGACTCACCCCGGAACGAAAAGTTGGTAAAAATCTTGATGAAACCGTCATGCAGTACATCGTGCGCCGCATCCATATCGCCCGTATAGCGGAAACATACCGCCAGCATCTGCTTGGAATAGAGAGTGTAAAGTTCCTTTCGGGCTGAATCCTTTCCTGCCCGACAGCCCTTTATCAGTTCTATCTCGTTTTCCAAAGTCAATTACTTTTTTTAAAATCGAACGTATGTCTGCGTCGTTTACTCATTAGACGCAAGAGTTTGAGGAATGCTGCAAGGAATATTGCTAAAAGAAGTTAAAGGATACGATTCACCACAGAGGACACAGAGTACACAGAAGAACAATGATAGGAAATTATTCCTACAAAATAAATGTAAATCCTCTGTGTACTCTGTGTCCTCTGTGGTGAAAAAAAATCAGCACGCTTTGAAACTCATGTCCAGTCCTTTCACTGAATGAGTCAAAGCTCCTACAGAGATGAAGTCTACGCCACATTCGGCATACTCACGGAGAGTATCAAAGGTGATACCACCCGAAGATTCGGTTTCGTATTTGCCTGCTACCATCTCTACTGCTTTCTTTGTCATTTCGGGAGTGAAGTTATCAAACATGATGCGGTCTACTCCGCCGAGATCAAGAACTTGCTGCAGTTCGTCGAAGCTGCGGACTTCTATTTCTATTTTCAGGTCTTTGCCTTTTTCCTTGCAATATTCTTTGGCACGGGTGATGGCTTTGTCGATACCTCCGGCAAAGTCCACATGATTGTCTTTCAGAAGAATCATGTCGAACAAACCAATACGATGGTTTACTCCGCCACCGATTTTCACTGCCATTTTTTCGAGGATACGCATACCGGGAGTTGTTTTGCGGGTATCAAGCACACGGGTATTTGTTCCTTCCAATACCTTTGCATATTTACGGGTCATTGTTGCAATGCCGCTCATACGCTGCATCACGTTCAACATCAGGCGTTCGGTTTGAAGTAAAGATTGCACTTTTCCTTCCACTACCATTGCTACATCACCCGGCTTCACTTCTGTTCCGTCATTGATAAACACTTCCACTTTCATGGTAGGATCAAAACGGTTGAAGATTTCTTTAGCCACTTCGATACCAGCCAACACACCGGCTTCTTTGATAAGCAATTTTGATTTTCCCATTGCCGTAGCGGGAATACATGAAAGGGTGGTATGATCGCCATCACCTATATCTTCTGCAAAAGCAAGATCGATCAACTTGTCGATCAGTTCTTTTTCCTTATTCATTGATTTTGTCAATTCTTATTTGATGTATTAAACATTGATTCTGCACTTTTTTCAGGAAGCAGTTCACACGAAAGTTCCCATTAGTAGTAGCCAACGTACCGATAACGAAACTCGATTCATCTCGTTTTCCCTGATGGTTCACGTTAAATCCGCTGACTTTATTCTCCGTAAAGAATTCCTGCATCATAGCTGTTGCTTTCTGCTTGTCAACGCTTGTCGAGCGACCTTGGAGCACCAAGTTTACCTTGTCCCCCATATACTTACTTAGCTCTTGCGAGCTTCCTCTTTTAAATGCCGTTATCACTCCTGCCGGTATCTCTTGTGCCATCAGCAACGAGAGAGAAAGAAGCAAAGTGGCCATTCCTACGAGCACTCGTTTTTTCATAAATACAAGCTTTTAAGTTGTAGTTTAAAGGCTTAAACTTTCAACTAATGATAGGCAAAGGTAAGCATTAATTGCAGAATAACATAAAAAATGCCTATTTTTGTGCAATAATCAGAATTGTAGACGTATGAAAACAACCCTGCTCGTCGTAGGACGAACCGTAGAACAACACTATATAACTGCCATCAATGACTATATCCAGCGCACCAAACGCTATATCACTTTTGATATGGAAGTGATTCCCGAACTGAAAAACACCAAGAGTCTTTCAATGGAAGTGCAGAAAGAAAAAGAAGGAGAACTAATACTGAAAGCTCTTCAACCGGGTGACGTGGTGGTATTGCTTGATGAGCACGGAAAAGAAATGCGTTCTCTGGAGTTTGCCGAATATATGAAGCGAAAAATGAACACGGTCAACAAACGACTGGTATTCATTATCGGAGGGCCTTATGGCTTTTCTGAAAAAGTTTATCAAGTGGCACACGAAAAGATTTCAATGTCCAAGATGACTTTCTCACATCAGATGATCCGGCTGATATTCGTTGAGCAGATTTATCGGGCGATGACTATATTGAATGGAGGGCCGTATCATCATGAATAAATAAACTTTTAATAATAGCTACAAAATATCTTTATAATCAAAGAGGTCAAAATAGTATAAACGGGTATGCTCATCGTCATCATTGGGCAGTAATGGGAGAAAACTATTTCTTTCATAAAAAGGTATTGCCTTTATATAAGCATCAACTGTTACAAAACGACATCCAGTTTTATTATTTTGAAGAAAATACGCTTTTATAAAATCCATTAATACAGTTCCGATACCTGTTCCAGCATAGTTTTCATCCACAGCAAAACGACACACCTTTACCGCAGGATAACTTTTCAATCGTTTTTCATTAACAAAACGATGTTTCCTGAATTTATTAAAATCTGTTTTACTTTCAAAATCCCCTAAAGATACACGATCATTAGCCAAACTAAAGTAAGCAACAACTTTATCACTAATCTTCGCAATATAACTAACGGCCAATAATGTATTATAATACAAAGGAGCTTCATTCAAAATAAAATCGTTCAAGTCGGTGTCACCGCAATTGAACGATTCTATGTTATCTCCTTCTTCCAACCGACGTATTGTCAACTGGGAGAAATCTATTATTTTATTCATCTATTACTTAAAATTAGAAGCAGCCTTTAATACTAACTCATAATTTTTTCTCACCCGTTCAAGTTCTTCCTTAGAAACTTTACGAGGATTTTTTATTCTTTCCTCAAAACGACGTGCATCTTCACCTAGCAATATAGGTGTTTCACGAATAGGTCTTGCCATTTTTAAATCTCCTTTCTTTTGCAAAGATACTACTTTTCAATCATATTAGCACCACAAATTATTTGGTAAATCTAAAATAAAAGAGTTCCTTTGTAGAAATAGAAAATAAAATTTCCACAAAACAATGTCATCAAAAGAATGCATATGCAAAATGTCCTCCTATTTATTTTGGGACACAGACATAAACAACGTTGATATGGACATGCATCCATCCTATATCATCCAGCGTGTGATGGAATATGGACAACTAGAAGATTGGCATTTGATACGTTCTTATTATGGTTTAGATAAAATTGTATCAGTATGCCAATCTTTACGTTCATTAGACCCCAGAGCTTTAGCATACATGCTGCTGTATTTCAAATACCTCAAAAGAAGAATATCGCTGTTATCATGAAAGCTTACGAAATCCCACTCTTTGGAATACTGAATAAATATCATAAACTATTCTTTTCTTCCACAAATAATTTATTAAAGACCTGTTGAAGTTCATCCTTATTAGTTATCAGCTTTCGAAGTTCTGCCAACCGTCCGGCATTATCCGATTGGGGTATCCACAATTTCAGATACCCTCCTTCTGCATATTTTTCAGTTAGATGTTTCCGAAAACGGGCATATTGCTCTTCTTTATCCATCTCCGGATAATGAGACAGCCCATATTGTACGGTACGACGCAAAGTAACTTCGGGATCAATAATTCGGTCAGCCTCGGCAACAATCATTCCATAGATCGTTCTGGGAGCCTGTTTATTAGAAGCCCGATGATCTTCTATCGCCTCTTTCATCTGCAACAGCTGTTCATCCGTAAACCAACGCCGCAAAGTTTCGTCGGCTAGCAACACTTTGCCGGAGGTTATATGATGAAATTCACGTCCTTCGTATAAGCCCAGGTCATGATAAGCAGCGATGACATAAACCATCGAATAATCGACTTCATAATGCGTCGCTAATTTCAGACTTTCCTCAATAACCTTTTCTACATGGTCAATTTGATGCGCTTTATCAAAGTTAGCGTATTGAGGGATAATACTTTGCCGAACATAGTTTTGCAATTCAGCAGGCACATGATGAGTCATATTCGATCTTTTTAACTAGTGAATTCTTTTATTTATATTATTCCCGATTCATCAAACGATGTTCCGCCATCTGTTCGAACTTTGTTCCCGGACGACCGTAATTGGCATACGGATAAATGGAAATACCACCACGAGGAGTAAATATTCCCGTTACTTCTATGTATTTGGGATTCATCAATCGGATAAGATCTTTCATTATGATATTCACACAATCTTCATGAAAGGCTCCATGACTGCGGAAACTAAAAAGATAGAGTTTCAAACTCTTGCTTTCCACCATTTTTATATCAGGAATGTAGCTGATACGTATTTCGGCAAAGTCCGGCTGTCCGGTAATAGGGCACAGACTTGTGAACTCCGGGCAGTTGAAACGTACCCAGTAATCATTTTCAGGATGCTTATTGTCAAAGGCTTCCAGTACTTCAGGAGCATAATCTTGCTTATACTCGGTTTTTCTTCCTAACAAGGAAAGTTGGTCTTTTAATTCAGTCATTGCACTCGTTAACTACAACCTCTACCCTAAACAAAAAAATGCATTTCCTCTTTCACCTATCACCGTCCAGTCTCAAACGCTTTATTCATCGATGTTTCAGTGGTGAAGGATTCATTTTACAACCTATCACCGCATCTATCACCTATCACCATCAACTCTTAGCCCACGTTTGCTTTCTCCTCATCTTACTTGTTACGGTGCGTTTCATTGCCTGAAACAATGTGTTTCCCACCTTGAAACAAAGTGTTTCACTACTTGGAACTAATAGTTTCAAGCCTTAGAAACTTTAGTTTCCTACTGGTGAAACTTTAGTTTCTCACTGATGAAACAACAGTTTCAAGCTGTTGAAACTAATCTAAGCCTATACGTTCCAGATAGAAGCTGCTATCATTTATTAAATTAGAACGTACCGGTGACAATAGATGTGACAACAAAATATCAGATTTAGCTGCTGTCACCACTTGCTGTCACAAACCAGATATCTTATAATCAAATATTTATCTACAACAATGTGACAGATGACAACAAAAAATACATTTTAATCTCTATGTAAAGATATTATTGATTCTTACTTTTTAAATACTTCTCCAGTCCCTCCCGACGTAACGTACAAGCCGGACAGTGTCCACAACCATCCCCCTGAACACCATTATAGCAAGTCAGAGTCTCGGTACGAATCAGCTCCAGCACTCCCAGTTCGTCGGCCAATGCCCATGTTTCTGCCTTATCAATCCACATCAAAGGGGTATGAATCACAAATTGTTCATCCATAGCCAGATTGAGAGTTACATTAAGAGACTTGATAAAGGCATCACGGCAATCGGGATAACCGCTGAAATCTGTTTGGGAAACTCCTGTTACCAAATGATTAATACCACGTTCACGGGCATATACTGCCGCAATACTTAGAAAAAACAGATTACGTCCCGGAACAAAGGTATTGGGAACGCTATCTGCTGGTTTTTCCTGATCCATCACCATCGTAGTATCGGTCAATGAATTATGACCTAACTGTCCGATAAAGGAAACATCCATCACATCAAATTCCACTTCTGCTTTCCGGGCTATCTCCCGTGCAAGCTCCACCTCTTTCTGATGCTTCTGACCATACAGGAAACTCAAGGCATATACTTTCTTAAAGTTGCGTTTTGCCCAAAACAAACAAGTAGTAGAGTCCTGTCCACCACTAAACACAACCAATGCTGCTTCTCTATTCATATTCTATCTTAAATATCTTTGACTTTCAATACATTATAGGAGATATCGGTATCATACACATCGCTACCGTCTATCTTCTTAATGGCTTTCACTACACGAATTGTCACCGGAAGGATAATAACTTCATACATGGATTTCAGCACAATCTGAATTCCCATCATGATAAGCAGTTCTTTCCAGGCAATAACTCCACCAAAAGCTACCGGGAAGAAAATCAATGAATCGGCAGTCTCACCTACAACAGTCGACCAGATGGCACGGGCCGAAAAGTTACGCCCCTGACTGGCTACTTTCATCTTACTCATCACATACGCATTGAGAAATGAACCTACCAGAAAAGCCATCAGACTGGCAGCCACAATACGGGGAGCCATACCGAACACAAAATTGAAATGTTCCTCGCCCTCCCAGAAAGGAGCAGCCGGAATGGCAACAGCTATCAACCCAAGAGCAACCACGAAGAAATTCATCGCAAAACCACTCCAAATGATGAGCCGCGCTTTCTTGAATCCCCAAACTTCGGCGATACAATCATTAATAATATAAGAAATAGGAAAAACCAATAATCCGGCTGTCACGGTCAGACTACCTACCTGGATTACTTTTGTTTCAAGAAGATTGGCTGCAATGAGACAGACATTAAACAGAATGCCCAGCAGCATAAAGGGTACAGATACTTTTTCTTTCATAATTCCTGTTTTTTACGTGGTGTTCTAGAATACACGACCGCTATTCACGGCATCATACATTTTTTATTCTTTCGGGGTGCAAAGGTAAAAAATAAAACTGGAATTATCACATTCATCTTACCAGAATCTGCCTTCCCGAAAATTGAAGAAAAAAATAAGCCTCCCCGTCAGTCGTCGTATTCTGACAGGAAGGCTCATCACTTTGACCTTAAAACACATCACTCAATCAGGCATCTGCATCAGGAGGAGAAATCTTTCAATTCCTCTTTCAACCGCTTACGGATGAAAAACAAACGGCTCTTTACCGTTCCCATCGGCAATCCTAATTTTTCGGCAATTTCTCTATACTTAAATCCGGCAACAAACATCTGGAAGGGAACTTTCATTTCTTCCGGTATGGAATGTATCACCCGGTACAGCTGTTTCATATCATAGGTAAATTCAAATCTGTCGGCATCTTCATCCTCGATCAAATGTTGTTGATTGATAGAATAACTGTCATCAATCAGATTCATTTCACGAACTGTACGGCGGTAGTTATTGACGAAAATGTTACGCATAAGCGTATACATCCATCCTTTCAGATTCTTGGTATACGTGAATTTTTCACGATTATCCAGTGCTTGCAACAGACAATCCTGTACCAAATCATTTGCAGACTCACGATCTGCTGTCAATTTATATGCGAAACGATGCAAATCCTGTTCCATCGCTAATATTCCTTGGGTAAAATCTACTTTTTCCATCGTCGTATTTCTTTTATCTAATTAGTACGTTACAAAGATCCGTTCTTTTAGAATCATTATAAATAGCAATTCTTCCGATTAGTTTGGCAATTTTTCCTTTGCCCCTCTCAACCATTTCTTTTTTTAGTTGTTCATTGGGCATTCACCTAAAACTTAACTGATAATGAAAACAAGCTTTAAAATGGTAGCTATGCTACTGGGGATAGGAATTTTCCCCCTCTGTGCCTATGCACAACAGAAGGTAGTCATCGAAGATGAAGAACCGAATTCTATCATGTTTGTTTCGAAGAACAAAGCAGGAGATGAAATCATCCGAATCATGAACGACCGTTCGCAGATGCGTTTCCATGACCCGAATGCTCCCCGTTTCCTGCTCACCGACCAGAAAGGGAAATTTGCCCTGGGTATCGGAGGATATGTTCGTGCAACAGCAGAGTATGACTTTAACGGTATCGTAAATGATGTCGATTTCTATCCGGCATTGATTCCACAACGAGGAAGCGGCAATTTTGCCAAGAATCAATTCCAGATGGATATCACCACTTCTACCCTATTCCTCAAACTGGTAGGACGCACAAAACATCTGGGAGACTTCGTTGTCTACACAGCCGGAAACTTCCGGGGTGACGGAAAAACTTTTGAATTGCAGAATGCTTATGCGCAATTCCTCGGTTTCACGATCGGATACAGCTACGGTTCGTTCATGGATCTCTCCGCACTGCCTCCCACCATTGACTTTGCAGGTCCTAACGGATCAGCCTTTTACCGCACTACGCAATTGAGCTATATGTGCGATAAGTTGAAAAACTGGAAATTCGGTGTTTCGATGGAAATGCCTTCAGTAGACGGTACAACCAACAATGACTTGTCTATCAACACCCAACGAATGCCGGACTTTGCCACTTCCGTACAGTATAACTGGAATAGTAGCAGTCACGTTAAATTAGGTGCTATTGTCCGTAGTATGACTTACTCAAGTAACGTTCATGAGAAAGCCTATTCCGCCACCGGATTCGGTCTGCAAGCATCTACAACCTTCAATATTACGAAGAAATTACAGGCATTCGGACAGTTTAATTATGGAAAAGGTATCGGATCTTACCTGAACGATTTAAGTAATCTGAACGTAGATATCGTTCCCGATCCTGATAATGAGGGAAAAATGCAGGTTCTCCCAATGTTGGGATGGTATGCAGGGTTGCAATACAACCTTTGTCCGAGCATCTTTATATCCGGTACATATAGTTTATCCAGACTTTATTCTGAAAACGGATATCCAAGTGAAAATCCGGAATCCTATCGCAAAGGACAGTATTTAGTGGCTAATGCTTTCTGGAATGTAAGCAGTAACCTGCAAGTGGGCGTAGAATATTTAAGAGGATGGCGTACTGATTTCAGTTCTTCAACCCGCCACGCCAACCGGTTGAATATGCTGGTACAATATTCTTTCTAAACTAACATAGAACAGTAAAACAAAAAAGCCGTCTCAACATCATGTTCGAGACGGCTTTTCTATACATATAAAGGATTAGAAATTTAGAACTTATAGTTCACGCTCACGCCAAATACTTTATTGGTACGGCTATAAACGTCTTTATCTACTAATGATGCCATCGATTCAGGCAAACCACCACGTCGTGGATTTTCTTTGGTATAATCACTGTATGTAGTCCAAAAATAAGCAACATCAAGGCTCAATGCCTGCGTGAAATTAATACGGCCTCCGAAACCAACTGAATAAGAATCACAAGAAAAACTTGTATCTGATTGGAAAGCATCGCTCAATCCGTAGTCTGTTTTCTGATAACCTCCACTGACTGTGAACAGTTTATTGATATCCCATTCAACACCCGCCAAGTACTCGTGTGTACCATGTTTCAGTGTTTTCTGCTTACCATCCGCCATACCGGCATTCTTATCATCAAAAAAGTGATATTCTACCGAAGCTCTCAATGATGGCAAAAATTCATAACTTGCTGCTACAGAAAGCATAGAAGGAAGGTCACTCGGCGTGTTCACACCATTCGCATAAGGTGCCATAAAATCCGCAGCTGCATCCGGAAACTCACGTGTATGCGTATCATTTTCAATATTCATATTAGCCTTAAATTCGTACTTCGCTGCCAAATTCAACTTTCCGAATTTAGCATCTACACCGATAATAGGTGTCAATCCCCAACCTGTCTGGTCACAATCAAGCTCAATCTTTGTATCATCCAGTTTTTGAAGCAAAGGACCCGATTGCGCCTGCGCTGCCAGAGTTGCTTGTTCTAAACTCATATCAGGATTAGCAGCCATGATTTGTTGTACTATGGCAGCACCCAACTGTTGAGCCACACCCTCTTTCAGACTAATATTCAAATGCCCCTTATATCCACCAGTAAAATAATTCATACGTGCACCAGCAAAAACAGAGAAGTGTTCATTAATCTTATAACTTGCTCCTAACTGAAAACCATAGATGTACTGACGACCTTCCATAGCCGAATTAATATTGTACATATTAGGTTTCAACATTCCTCCACTCGCAGAATTTGCCAAACTAATAGCAGCGGCATCAAACATAGGCAAGCCTGTGTTGAAAGAAGCTTTTCCACCGCCACCCACAATGGCAAAGCTACCGGAAAACGCCCAATCACCTTTTTTATATACAGCATGTATGGAAGGAATAACGGGAGCAGAAGCCGTCCCTTCATAATTACGCACAGTAGTCTGTCCGTCCATAGTCCATAAAGGACTTGTTGCAGCAATATCACGGGTCTGATATGCACTTTGAATAGTAAGTGCTACTTGAAGACCATCTTTGGGAAGAAATGCCAGTCCGGCAGGATTACTATAAACTCCATCAACATCGATGGAAGCGCCGCGGGCTATCATGCGTAAGAAAGCAGCATTCTGATTCGTATTGGTTAGATAATCTCCGGCAAAAGTTGGAATTGAAACGATCAACATTGCAAGACCAATCAACGAAATTTTTCTCATCTAAATCTTTTTTAAAATTATTTCGGCGCAAAGATATAATAATATTGCACAGGGAGCACACATTTGTGCATTTATTTTCATTTATCCGCCATTTTAATTGAAAAATCAAACTGTTTCTAATGAAACAATCTGTTTTTCGAATGATGGATTGATTAAACAAATTCACCTGCTCCAACGTTTAATATTATATAATTCATAGAATAATATTATGGCCTATACAATTGCATTTTTCGGCACAAAGCCTTATGATGAGTCCTCTTTCAATGACAAAAACAAAGAGTTCGGGTTTGAGATACGCTACTACAAAGGGCATCTGAATAAGAACAACGTACTACTGACACAAGGAGTGGATGCTGTCTGTATCTTTGTGAACGACGTTGCCGACGCAGAAGTAATCCGTGTGATGGCAGCCAACGGAGTAAAACTATTGGCACTACGCTGTGCCGGATTTAATAATGTAGATTTAGATGCTGCCGCCGCTGCCGGAATTACCGTAGTACGGGTTCCTGCCTACTCTCCTTATGCCGTTGCAGAGTACACCGTAGCTCTTATGCTATCGCTAAACCGAAAAATTCCCCGTGCTTCCTGGCGTACCAAAGATGGTAATTTCTCCCTGCACGGTCTGATGGGATTCGATATGCACGGAAAAACTGCAGGAATCATCGGCACAGGCAAAATCGCGAAAATACTGATTCACATCTTAAAAGGCTTTGAGATGAACATATTGGCTTACGACCTCTATCCGGATCACAACTTCGCCCGTGAAGAACAAATAGTTTACACTTCATTGGACGAACTATATCACAATTCGGATATCATCTCTTTGCATTGCCCGCTCACCGAAGCGACCAAATACCTGATTAATGACTACTCTATCAGCAAAATGAAAGACGGAGTAATGATTATCAATACCGGCCGTGGACAGCTGATTCATACCAACGCACTGATCGAAGGATTGAAGAACAAAAAAATAGGTTCTGCAGGACTGGATGTATATGAGGAAGAAAGTGAATACTTCTACGAAGATCAATCCGACCGTATTATCGACGATGATGTACTCGCCCGCTTACTTTCATTCAACAATGTGATCGTCACTTCTCATCAAGCTTTTTTCACACACGAAGCGATGGAGAATATTGCTGCGACCACCCTGCAAAACATAAAAGATTTTATCAATCATAAGCCTTTGCTAAATGAAGTGAAGAAATAAAACTTTTAAGCTCCTTTCTTTGTTTACAAAACATATAAACAAATAAGAGAAAGGACAGATTTTATGAAAAAAGTAATACATAAAGCAGATACAAGAGGACATTCCCAGTATGATTGGTTGGATAGTTACCATACTTTTAGTTTTGACGAATACTTCGACTCCAATCGTATCAACTTCGGTGCCCTTCGCGTATTGAATGATGACAAAGTTGCACCCGGAGAAGGTTTTCAGACTCACCCGCATAAGAATATGGAAATCATCTCCATCCCTCTGAAAGGACATCTGCAACATGGAGACAGCAAGAAGAACAGCCGCATCATTACTGTTGGAGAAATTCAGACAATGAGTGCCGGAACGGGAATCTTCCACAGTGAAGTGAATGCAAGCCCTGTAGAACCGGTAGAATTCCTGCAAATCTGGATTATGCCGAGAGAACGGAACACCCGTCCCGTTTATCAGGATTTCAGTATCACAGAGTTGGAACGTCCGAATGAACTGGCAGTCATCGTATCTCCCGACGGCAGTACACCTGCCTCCCTTTTGCAAGACACCTGGTTCTCAATCGGTAAAGTAGAAGCCGGAAAGAAACTGGGTTATCACATGCATCAAAGTCATGCAGGCGTCTATATTTTCCTCATTGAAGGAGAAATTGTAGTAGACGGCGAAGTGTTGAAACGCCGCGATGGTATGGGTGTTTACGATACCAACAGTTTCGAACTGGAGACATTGAAAGATTCACATATTCTATTAATAGAAGTACCTATGTGATTCCATCATTAGAAATTAAGAACTAAAAACTGCCAGATAATCTTATGGCGAAATTAAACATAGCAGATATCCGACAGGAATATACGAAAGGCGGGTTGCGGGAAAATGAACTTCCCGGCGACCCGCTTTCGCTTTTCAGTCGTTGGCTACAAGAAGCAATTGACGCAGAGGTGGATGAACCAACTGCTGTCATTGTAGGAACTGTATCCCCTGAAGGAAGACCGTCCACGCGTACCGTATTATTAAAAGGGCTCCATGATGGAAAATTTGTCTTCTATACCAATTATGAAAGCCGTAAAGGCAGGCAATTGGCACAAAATCCGTATATCTCCCTCTCTTTTGTGTGGCACGCACTCGAAAGACAAATACATATAGAGGGAATAGCGACGAAAGTTCCTCCGGAAGAATCGGATGAATATTTCCGGAAACGTCCTTATAAAAGTCGGGTCGGTGCACGAATTTCTCCTCAAAGTCAACCTATAACAAGCCGAATGCAATTAATACGGTCTTTTGTCAGGGAGGCAGCCCGGTGGATCGGAAAAGAAGTGGAGAGGCCCGATAATTGGGGCGGATATGCCGTTACCCCTACAAGGATTGAATTCTGGCAAGGACGCCCCAACCGTCTGCACGACCGTTTTCTATATACCCTGCAACCGGACGGGGAATGGAAAATCAGTCGTCTTGCTCCTTGATTTCGTCGATTTTTCTTGGCAACTCCAACTAGAATACGTAATATTGCAACTATAAAATAGTCAGCTTATGACACTGGATTATATTTATCACAGCGGTTTCGCCATCGAAATGGAAGGTGTAACCGTTATCATCGATTACTACAAAGATTCTTCCGAAACGGAACATAACCGGGGAATCGTACATGATTATCTCCTGCAAAGGCCGGGTAAACTATACGTATTGGCCACCCATTTCCATCCCGACCACTTTAACCGTGAGATATTGACCTGGAAAGAACAACGCCCTGACATTCAATATATTTTCTCCAAAGATATCTTGAAGTCCCACCGTGCCAAAGTCGAAGATGCTTTCTATATTAAAAAAGGAGAAACATACGAAGACGAGACAATTCGTATCAATGCTTTCGGCTCAACGGATGTCGGCAGTTCGTTCCTGCTTCACCTGCAAGATTGGAGTATCTTCCATGCCGGTGACTTGAACAACTGGCATTGGAGTGAGGAATCTACTGAAGAAGAGATCCGAAAAGCCAATGGTGATTTCCTTGCAGAAGTTAAATATTTAAAAGAAAAAGCGCCAAACATCGATTTAGTACTATTCCCGGTGGATCGGAGAATGGGAAAAGATTACATGAAAGGGGCAAAACAGTTCATCGAACAAATAAAAACTACTATATTTGTGCCCATGCACTTCAGTGAAGATTATGAGGGGGGAAATGCGCTTCGTAGTTTTGCTGAAAATGCCGGATGCCGTTTTATCAGCATCACCCATCGGGGCGAAAGTTTTGAGATTACCAAATAAACACATGATAATTATGAATAAATTTACGATTCTGTTTCTTACCCTGTTCCTTGCATTGCCGATGGCAATGAAGGCAGATTCTGCAAAAGAGAAGAAAGATGACACCAGGTACCTTGTAGGAGCTGTTCCTGAAGTAGATGGTAAAGTAGTATTTTCCAAAGAGTTCCAGATTCCCGGAATGAGTCAGGCACAAATCTACGACACAATGACAAAGTGGATGGACGAACGTCTGAAAGAAAATAAAAATATTGATAGCCGCATTGTTTTCTCTGACGAAGCAAAGGGGACAATTGCCGGTGTTGGAGAAGAATGGATTGTTTTCAGTTCAAGCGCCCTCTCATTAGACCGTACACTGGTCAACTACCAGATTACCGTTACCTGTAAACCCGGCAACTGTCTGGTAGAGCTTGAGAAAATCCGTTTCACTTATCGCGAAACAGAGAAATACAAAGCGGAAGAATGGATTACTGATAAATATGCGCTCAATAAAACAAAGACCAAATTAGTGCGCGGCCTGGCTAAATGGCGTAGAAAAACTGTGGACTTCGCAGATGATATGTTTATGGATGTAGCAGTAGCTTTCGGAGCACCTGATACTCGTCCGAAGACAGAGAAAAAGAAGAAAGAAGAAGAGCAACAAAAACCATCTGTTGTGGCTGCTGCCGGTCCGATCGTTATCGGTCAGGGAGGTAAAGTTACCACTACCGAATCTGCCCAAACCACCATTCCTGCGGCTACTTTGACTCCTGCCACTCCGGCTACCAAAGTTGCATCCGACGCATCCGGTTATACAAAAATTGATTTGAAACAAATTCCGGGCGAAGTATATGCCTTAATGGGAAGTGGTAAATTAGTAATCAGTATTGGAAAAGATGAGTTCAACATGACCAATATGACTGCAAATGCAGGTGGTGCATTGGGGTATCAATCAGGAAAAGCTGTTGCATATTGCACACTTTCACCCGACCAACCTTATGATGCTATAGAAAAGGCAGACAGCTATACACTGAAATTGTATGCCCCGAACCAAACAACTCCTTCAGCTGTTATCGAATGTAAGAAAATGCCTTCACAGACAACTCCGCAAGCCGGACAACCCCGTACCTATGTTGGAGAAATTGTGAAACTCTTAATGAAAAAATAAGGAAAATTGCAACAATGGAAATAAAAAGTAAATTTGACCATTTTAATATCAACGTTACAAACTTGGAGCGGAGTATCGCTTTTTATGAGAAAGCACTCGGCTTAAAAGAACATCATCGGAAAGAAGCATCCGACGGTTCATTCACACTGGTTTACCTGACAGATAATGAAACGGGATTCCTATTGGAATTGACATGGCTCAAAGATCATACTGCTCCATACGAACTGGGGGAAAACGAAAGTCACCTCTGTTTTCGTGTAGCCGGTGATTACGATGCAATCAGGGCCTATCACAAAGAAATGAATTGTGTATGTTTTGAGAATACTGCCATGGGGCTTTATTTTATTAACGACCCGGATGATTACTGGATTGAAATACTTCCACAGAAGTGATTTTATATAAAAAGGTGGGGCAGGATAATTATCCTGCCCCACCTTTTTATATATAGAACGCTGTTTCTAAAAAACAAAGGATAGCCCTAAAATTGCCGACATTATAAAAAAACTACCAAGAACAAAATGGCTAATAAACAGCCTCATTATTTGCATGCTTGGCAACACAAACATATCATCTTTCTTATTTTTATCATACAATATGACAACCTTATCACCTACATGATACTGTTTTGGATAAAGATAAACATGACTTTCCCCTTCACTCTTTGGAGCAGAAGGAAGAAATTGGCAACATACCTCTTTTTCTCCCTCCAATTTATATTTTATTTTTGGTATACATACATCAGTAATATTCACACCATCAGACTTTAGTATCTCTATATCCACTACCTTCCCATATGTTTTCTTGCTATACGCTTTTATTATCTTGCAATGAATTATCCACAAGATTCCCATTTGCAGAACAAGAAAAGCACCTCGCAATAGAAGTATAACAGCGACTATACAAACTATTATATTTATAAACATATTTTTATTTTTTATGTCGACTAGCTCTTTTCTTCCGGATATCTGCTTTCATCTTCGCTGCACCCGAACCATGCTGACCACGAATATACGTCGCTTTTTTCGCTTTCGTTTTCACCTTTTCCTCTTCTTTGGGCTTATCTTTCTTACCTTTAAAAACGATGCCACCCATGATTGCTTCTTCTATACTCATATAATCATTTATTAGTATTCAATATTTCCGATGGCAAAGATAACCCTTTTCTGCGGATTTATTTATCTTTGCAAAGTTAACAATCGTAACCACCAATGGCAACAACAATTCTTTCTGCAGAAAAGGACCCGATGGGAGCCGCTATTTCTGACTATTTCAACCATCACAGAGCTGATCGTTTGCGGGTATTTTCTTCTCAATTCGAAGAAGATGAAATTCCCGTCAAAGAACTGTTTCGTAATATACAGTCTATGCCTATACTAGAGCGTACCGCCCTGCAAATGGCTACCGGACGGATTTTGGATGTAGGTGCCGGAAGTGGTTGCCATGCGCTGGCACTTCAGGAAATGGGAAAAAACGTATGCGCCATTGACATTTCTCCCTTATCTGTCGAAGTAATGAAACAACGCGGAGTGAACGATCCCCGCCTCATCAACCTTTTTGATGAAACATTTTCCGAAACATTCGATACGATCCTAATGCTCATGAATGGTTCCGGAATTATCGGACGGCTGAATAATATGCCCGTTTTTTTCCAACGGATGAAACGTATTCTCCGCCCTGGTGGATGCATACTTATGGATTCCAGTGATTTGCGTTATCTTTTTGAAGAGGAAGACGGTAGCATAGTCATCGACCTTGCCGGAGATTATTACGGAGAGATTGACTTCCAAATGCAGTATAAAGATGTAGAAGGAGACACATTCGACTGGTTATATGTAGATTTCCAGACTCTTAGCTTATATGCTTCCGAATGTGGTTTTAAGGCAGAATTGATAAAAGAAGGAAAGCATTACGATTATCTGGTCAAACTTAGCATTGCTTGAAAATACATCATCATATAGTGACGGTATGCACTCCGGATAGCGTCACTATATAACCAAAATAGTAACGCCATCACATCAGGATAGCGTTACTATTTTTATATACTCATACCTGTTCCGTTAGAAACATCTGATGAGGGTTTTCTTTTATTTTAGCATTTCATTAATTGCCTGCACAAGAGAAGCAAACTCTTCCTCATTATATAAACGAGTCAGCTTTACAATTTTCCCTTCCTTATCAATCAACACGTTTCTCGTTATTCCGGATTCACGTAATGCATATTTCGCAAAAATATCAGCTCCCGGATCCAGTCCTAACGGATAAGTGACTCCGGTAGATTTAGCAAAAGCCAGTACTTTGTCAAGCGGTTCGTCACGGTCAATACCAATCAGAGCAAAGTCTGCATTATTTTTATGCTTCAACCAAATATCCTTCTCGATAAACGGCATTTCTTTACGGCAAACTCCACACCAGCTTGCAGTGAACTGCAACATGACAACTTTACCACGAAGGGAAGATAAACTCACTTGTTTCCCATCTGTCAAGGTAATTGTGAAATCCGGAGCCATCTCTCCTACCCGGACAATATATCCTGTACTATCTGCCTGAACAGATTTTGCATCCGCAGTTACTTCTACACTATCTGTTGCAACTTCAACATTCGCCGTTCCTTTCTTCTGTCCGGAACAAGCCCATATACCTATGGCTAAAAGCGCCACACTACATACATTCATAATTTTCATTTTCATCTAATCATTGGTAACTTTGCAAATATAAAAAAAGTATGTGATGTATTTGCATTTTTAAAAGAAATTCATACCTTTGCACCCGCAAAAGAAAAACGCCTCTTTAGCTCAGTTGGCCAGAGCACGTGATTTGTAATCTCGGGGTCGTTGGTTCGAATCCGACAAGAGGCTCTCCAGAATAAATGCTGTTTATCACATCAGATAAGCAGCATTTTTTATTAATATCTTCTTTAAGATTTTTGCTTACAAAATACTACCATACCCACAGCCAACAAAATTAAAAGAACTCCAATAGCACTATTCAGGGTAAACAGTTCTTTAAAAACAAAGACACCGATCACAACGGCTGTCAGTGGTTCCATCGCACCTAAAATAGAAGTCAGTGTAGGTCCCGCATACTTAATTGCCCGTACCAAAGTTATATTGGAAATAGCCGTAGCCGGCAATGCAAGTCCTAAAATAATCAGCCATATATAACCGTCTGTCACCAGATGAAGCCCGGAAGTTGCCATAGCTCCTATCAGATAGAGAACAGCTCCCATCCCCATAACATAACACGTCAGTACAGTGGAATTGATTTGAGCGGCTCGTGTTGTTCGAACCCCAATGATGTATCCTCCGTAAGAAAAGACAGAAATGCAAGCCGCCACCAATCCTACTATTGTATGACCACTTTTCGCCTCCAACTCTCCCGATGACAGTAAAGCCGCACCAAACAAAGACATTAAAACAGCAAGCATCACCAAAAGAGATTTCTTTTCGTGAAAGAAAAACATCATTGCCAATGATACGGCCAACGGATACATAAAATGAATAGTCGATGCTACGCCCGTGGCTATATTCTGATAAGCAATGAGCAAACTGAATGAGGTGGTTGCCCGCAACAAACTTAATAAGAAAACGACTAACAAATCTTTCTTTGCCAGCCGGAAATTACATCCCGAACACCATCCAAACAGTGTCAATACAATAGCCGCCACTCCCCAACGATAAGAAAGTACCTCGAAAGCCGAAAAACCGGCTAACAACAGAGTTATAGAAAAAAACGGAGCCAGCCCAAAAGTGGAGGAGGATACCGCCGCATAAAGTATACCTTTAATACGATTCATCGATATATTCAACTAATTCCAGATATTCACAATGCAAAGATTATAAATATTTCTTTAATGCCACCATTAATTTCATTTTTTCAATCGGCTTAACCAGATATTCATTACAGCCAGCCTTTATTGCAGCAATCCGGTCAGAATCGAAAGCATGGGCGGTAAGTGCGACGATAGGCAAGCTAGCATTAAACTTACGTATTTCAGCTGTAGCCTTCAAACCATCCAGTACTGGCATTTTCATATCCATCAACAACAAATCGACATGTTGGCTACGCGCTATTTCCACTGCCTTTTGCCCATTCTCTGCATGCAGTAAATCATAATGATCCTTTAGGATAGTAGACACCAGCTGATAATTACTTTGTATATCTTCAGCTATGAGAATTGTTTTCCGACCGGCACTCTTCTCCATCACTTCGTCATTCGCACCAAACTCTTCTCCGGAGATATTCTCTTCTTTCTTCTCTTCTACCATAGAAAGTGTATCGACTTCACAAGGTAAAAATGCCCAAAACAGCGATCCTTCATTGTGTACCGATTCAAAGCCGACTTTACCTCCCATAGCTTCTGCAATTGCCTTGCAAATGGAAAGTCCAAGTCCGGTACCTTGGGCAAACTCATCAAGTTTCTCAAAACGCTGGAATACTTTTCCTTTTTTATCATCAGCTATACCAATGCCGGTATCTTTCACATAAAAATAGACGCCTCCATCCTTACATGCATATCCCATTTTAATAGAACCTTTTGAAGTATATTTGATAGCATTAGTGACATAATTCGTTATAATTTGTGTCACGCGATTACGGTCCAGAGTTACCCGGCAACAGTGATAAGGATTGATTTCAGTTAACACGATATCCGGATTCTTCAGGCGCTGCTTCATGGAAGTAAACATGTTTTCAAAATGTTCGGATAAGTCGAACGGTTCGTATTTCAGTTCTACCGAACCGGCTTCCAGCTTGGATAAATCAAGTATATCATTTATCAGTTTTAGCAATAACTCATTATTACTATTAATAATCTGGATATAGTCCGCCTTTTCTTCTTCTCCGGCATAAGCCATCAACTCCGAAAAACCTACAATAGCATTCAAGGGAGTACGGATTTCATGACTCATATTCGCCAAGAACGCAGATTTCAATTTATCAGACTGCTCTGCCTGATGTTTGGCTTCCTGCAATTCCTTAATCATTTTTTCACGCTCCGTTACATCATCCACGCGAATTACAACACCATCCACAAATCCATCTTCAAGAACTACGGGAGTGGCAAACACTTCAACGGTATGTGCACTGTCCAACGAAAACTTCATCTGTTCCGTCTGTAATGAAACAAAAGCACGTTGCATCACACAATTTTCACAGGGAGAAGTACGATTATATGTACTTTTATAGCAAAGTTTACCTTTTTTGTAGGCTTCAAAAGAAAGACTTTTTGAACATAACGAAATATTTTCCCATTGAACCATATATTCCTTCGTGATGTAGGCCAACCCTGAATTCGTATTGTTAAGAACCAGTTCATTCTGTCGTACCAAAGCGTCCTGTATTTCTTTATTCTTTAGTAAGGTCAATTCAGTCTGCTTATAGGAATCGATATTTTGCGTCATACCGAACAGATACTTATAAGGAGCATCGTTCAAAGTTGTGGTTTCAACAAGGCCACGCGTTTCCCACCATTGATACACGCCATCTCCTTTAAAGTCAATGCGATATTCCACATCCCATACACCGCTTCCTAGTTCTACCGCCTTTTGCAAAGTTTCAGCAAACTTTTGTCGGTCATCAGGATGTACGAGAGTCAGATATTTCTCGACCGAATTAATTTCTGATGCCTTTTTCCCATTTTTATCAAAACCTTCACCGAAACTCACCCTGTTCTTAGCCGGCTCGAAAAACCAGGTGAAGGCATTCATCGCTTCCATAGTGACAGTTAACAGCTGTGCACGACGCTTCAGTTCATTTTGTAAAACTCTGATCCCAGCGGGTATTTAACAGAAAGCGCTTGCCATCATCTTCAATTATACTTTTGCGAACAATAGTATCATAGCTGCGTCCATCCTTCAGTATAATACGTTCCATGCCGAAATAAGGGTTCCCAGTATTGTATACCTCTAAATCTGTCTTCTGAATACGCTCTACTTCTTCTTCACTCAGCACATCATAAGTAGTTTTATCTTCGCTGGTACCAAACACGAGCTTACTCTCTTCATTGCAAAAAACATAGCGGAAATCATTCTCTACATCTTTGATATGAACAGATAACGGAAGATTATTTAATATATTATAGAAGAACTGCTGCTTTTTCTGCACCTCCGTATTATTCTTTCGGGTACCAACATATTTCAATACCTTCTTATTAGAATCAAATTCATAAGGAGCACCGCTTATCGTACAAAATTGCCAGGTTGAGCTATCCGGCAACATAACCCTGCTATCAAAAGAAAAAGAAAAGTCTTCCCCATTGCTCATTCTTTCCATTACTTCAGTAACCTGACTACGGTCATCCGGATGCAAAGTCTCCAGATATAGTGCCATACTAACTGGCTTAGACTGATCGTATCCATTCAGCGGTTCATTATCACTATAAAATAATTTGGCCACTGCATCAAATTCCCAAAACATGATGTTGGCTGCCTTCATAGCAAGCTCCGTTTTCCGGCGACTTTGACGGAGTACCTCTTCACTTTTCACCGTTTCTGTAATATCTTCAAAGATAAAAATGTAATTAACAAACTTGCCATCATTATCATAAAGAGGATTACCATTACATTTCAAATAGCAGGTCCGAGTACGCGTAGAGAAAAAGCGTTTATCGGTTCTCTGTTTATCGAAATCATACAAAAAACTCATCTGTACCGGAACACAACGACGAACTGCTTCCTTCACCACGTCAGGAACCACAGAATTTTCATTTATGTTGAGTTTATTACCAAGAAGCGTTTGCGAGTCAGCGCCAAAAATTCGGCAGAAGCTTTCATTGCATCTTACCAGAGTGCCATCGGCTGTGAAGAAACCTATTCCAACAGGAAGTGAATTAAATACAGTTAGTAATTGTTTGTGTTCCATTTCTTTATCCTTGAATAACTTAGAAATAAATATTTTATCTCCGCACTATGCAAATATATACACTTTTACGATTATAATATGATTTTATAGCGAAAATATTATTGCCAGGTTATAACATACAATAAGGGGCTATCCACGATATTGTGAATAACCCCTATCTCAAATGACATCCCGTATATTATCATTTTAAAAAGTACATTTTAATACTCCTCAATGACTGTATTTCCAAAAATATCCTTTTTAATAATTTTCCCATGACCGTTACCATATTCAATTATTTCGTTTCCAAAAATATCTTTTTTAATGGTTGTTCTATTCCCCTTATCATCCTCGATAATAGTATTCCCAAAGATATCTTTTGTAATCGTCTTTCTATTCCCTTTGTCATCGCGAATAATAGTATTTCCCAGAATATCTTTCTCTATAGTTTTTCTATTACCCTTATCGTCCCGGATAATGGTATTTCCTAGAATATCTTCTTCAATAGTCTTTCTATTGCCTTTATCATCACGAATAATGGTATTTCCTAGAATATCCTTTTCAATAGTCGTTCTATTACCTTTATCATCACGAACAATGAAATTTCCTAAAATATCCTTTTCAATAGTCGTTCTATTGCCTCTATCATCACGGATAATGATGTTCCCCAAAATATCCTTTTCAATAGTCTTTCTATTGCCTTTATCATCACGAATGATGATATTCCCTAAGATATCCTTTTCAATAGTCTTTCTATTACCATTATCATCACGAATAATGATATTACCTAAAATATCCTTTTCAACAGTCTCTCTCCCTTGGTCAACTCCCGAATACTCATAATTATCTTCAACAAGATTTGCACCATAGCCCTTTATTATATAAGGAGCCAAAATAAACTGGGCAACAAACAGGATAAATAAAATCTTTTTCATGGCGTTTTTCTTTTGGTTTAGAACAAAAGTAACGCAGGAAAATCAGAATAAATAAGTGAATTCCATAATTGTCAGTAGGGAAAAACCTAAAATAAAAAGGATTAGCGCATGCAGTAACGGTATATCCATAATATACTACCTAATTGGTCCCCAGAATGGTCCCCCAAAAAAGAAATTCCTTGAAAGTACTTGACTTTCAAGGAATTCAAAGTGTTACTTGAGGTTCCTGGCGGATTCGAACCGCCGTACACGGTTTTGCAGACCGCTGACTAAGCCACTCATCCAAGGAACCATTATTTCTCGTTTGCGGTTGCAAAGGTAGTACAAATTTTGAAACTACCAACTATCCGCAGCAATTTTTCTTTGTACTTTTTTTCTTTACATCACACTCTCCGCGTTTCTTGTCCATCATATCCTTTAGTTCACAGCCACTTACACAGCTGTCACAAGGATTCTGATTTTCTCGCGTACGACGAAAAAAACGAAATATTCCATATATGACGCGGGCAATGCAGAGTACAACCAGTACTCCGACTACCCAATCTTGCCAATTATTCATACAAACAATCCTCCAATCTGATAAACAGCAAATGATACAAGCCAAGCCAATCCCGTTGTGTAACAAGCAGCAAAAAGCGCCCATTTCCAACTACCCGATTCCTGTTTTATAGCCGCTATCGCCGCAATACACGGGAAGTAAATCAATACAAACAACATATAACAGAAAGCAACCAATGGAGTAATCGGAATTCGTTCTGCCAAACTTACTGAATCAGCATCCGGATCATCTGCATATAAGACACCTAATGTACTTACTACCAATTCTTTCGCTCCCACACCGGAAAGCAAGCCAATACCTAGTTTCCAATCAAATCCCAGTGGTTTTATAACTGGCTCTATACCACGTCCCAACTGGCCGATATAGGAATTTTCCTGCTGCTCGGCAACTGTTTCATAAGCATCATGATTCGGATAATACCCCAAGAACCAGATTATAATAGAAGCAATCATAATAATTCCTCCCATCTTTTTCAAATACTGCGCTCCCTTTTCCCATGTGTGACGGAAGATCGATTTTGCTGTCGGCATCCGGTAAGGTGGAAGTTCCATCACAAATGGAGTATCATCACCCTTCACCAGAAACTTGCTAAACAAGCGAGCCATTACCACAGCCAGTACAATACCAATCACATAAATACTTAACAACACCAGACTTGCATTATCCGGGAAGAAAGCACCCACCAACAATAAATAAATTGGCAGACGCGCACTGCAAGACATCAAAGGATTTACCAACATTGTAATAAGACGGCTCTTCCGGTTCTCAATAGTACGGGAAGCTATAATAGCAGGTACATTGCATCCAAATCCCATAATCAAAGGAATGAATGATTTTCCGTGCAATCCCATTTTATGCATGATTTTATCCATGATAAAAGCCGCACGAGCCATATAACCCGAATCTTCCATAAGAGAAATGCAGAAATACAAAATCAAGATATTCGGCAAAAAGACAATAACCGCTCCTACCCCACCAATAATTCCATCAATCAGCAAATCTTTAAATGGACCTTCCGTCATATTATTGCGCAACAAGTCACCAATCTGCTCAACAAGCCATTCAATCCCCATCATCGGATATTCTCCAATGACAAACGTACCTTCAAACATCAGATACATAAAAAGGAAGAAAATAGGAAATCCCCAGACACGGTGAGTTACGATCGAATCCAGCACTTTTGTTGTCTGCGCCTGCTCCAAGTGATTATCTGTAAATGTCTCTTTCAGTGCACCACTGATAAATCCATATTTAGCATCCGTAATAGCCGATTCACAATCCTCATTCATTGTATCCTGAACACGCTTCGACATCTTGTCACGGACATGGAATATCTCATCCGCATTTGGCAATGTGCGCACAATGCGCTCAATGTCAGGATCATTCTCCAACAATTTAATGGAGAGGAAACGGGTAGAATATTTATGACGGATAAATTCGTTTTTGGACACTTCACTTTTTACAGCTTCAATCGCTTTTTCGATATCAGGACCATGATTGATATGAATATGCCGGAAGACACGCCCCGTCTTTTTATGTTCACGTACATAATCTTCCAAATGCTCTTCCTCGTGGTTCTTACGATCTTCCAGAGAATCATGCCATTCGGTCAAATCCTTAAGAACTTCCGGATTCATATTTCCCTGTTTATCGAAGAAGTCTACTCCTTCATACAGATTGATAACAACATGAAACAAGGTATCCAATCCACGATTTTTCTTACTGACAGTAGGCAACATCGGCACCCCGAACAACTTACTCAACAGATGATAATCCAATGTATTTCCACTGGCTTCCAACTCATCATAAATATTCAGAGCTACCACCATGCGGACATTCATATCTATCAATTGAGTAGTCAGATATAAGTTTCGCTCCAGATTAGAGGAATCGACTACATTAATAATCACGTCCGGAGTTTCATCGATAATATGACGACGCACATAGATTTCTTCCGGCGTATAAGCAGACAAAGAATAAGTTCCCGGCAAATCGACAATACGGAAATGATAGCCTTCGAAATCAAAATAACCTTCTTTGGCATCCACGGTTACGCCGCTGTAGTTTCCAACATGCTCATGAGCACCGGATGCAAGATTAAATAAAGAAGTCTTGCCACTGTTCGGGTTTCCGACCAAAGCAACATTGATAGTACGGCGTTTACCTAACGCCAACCGTTTCATATCTTCTTCTTTTACTGAAAGGTCTTCAGGCAATCCTTCATGATAAACGGTCTTCTCGGCCAGTTTCTTTGCTTCCTCTTCGCTGATAACTTCGATCATTTCAGCTTCCTGACGACGAAGAGAAATTTCATAACCTAAAACTTTATATTTTATGGGATCTTTTAGCGGAGCATTCAACAGCACTTCAACCGTTTTACCTTTAATGAAGCCCATCTCCACAATACGTTTACGAAAACCACCGTGCCCCAATACCTTTACAATAACACCTTTTTCTCCTGTTTTTAATTCGGACAAACGCATAACTCTCAAAATTTTTGGCAAAGATAATTCATAACTTCGGAGCATGCAAATTATTTAGAATGTTTTTAAATAGCAGCTTTTTCATCCTCTAAAAGATTCAGAAAAAATAAAAAAACTTATTGATAAACTCGTATCTTTGCAGGTATGATACAACAACGCGTTACAAAATATATAGAAAAGGAACATTTATTCTCACCAGATGATAAAATCCTGGTCGCATTGAGTGGTGGTGCCGACTCGGTGGCATTACTATATATTCTGCATACAGCAGGCTATCATTGCGAAGCCGCACATTGTAATTTCCACCTGCGAGGCAAAGAGTCAGACCGGGACGAGTTATTTGTCCGCCAACTTTGCGAAAGAATGGAAATCCATTTACATACCATTGATTTCAACACGACCCAATATGCAACGGAAAAACATATTTCGATTGAAATGGCCGCACGGGAACTCCGCTACCAATGGTTCGAGAAAATTAGAAAAGAATGTCAGGCAGATGTTGTCGCTGTGGCCCATCACCAGGATGATAGCATAGAAACTATACTACTTAACCTGATTCGGGGAACAGGAATTACCGGTCTATTAGGAATCCGCCCCCGTAATGGAACCATCGTACGCCCTCTGCTTTGTATCAACCGCGAAGAAATAATTCGTTACCTGCAAAACATCGGACAAGATTATGTGACAGACAGCACCAATCTGGAAGACGAATATACCCGTAATAAAATCCGTCTTAATCTCCTTCCTCTCATGCAGGAAATTAATCCGTCAGTCAAAAACACTCTGATAGATACGAGTAATTACCTGAATGATGTAGCCACTATATATAATAAATGTATAGAGGAAACTAAAAAGAAAGTCATTACGGCAGAAGGTATCCGAATCAGTGATTTAGTAAAGGAACCGGCACCCGAAGCCATCTTATTCGAAGTCCTGCATCCTCTAGGATTCAATTCCGCACAAATCAAAGATATCGCCCATTCGCTTCATAGCCAACCGGGCAAGCAATTCTGTAGCAAAGAATGGAGAGTGATAAAAGACAGAGAATTCCTATTAATAGAAACAGTTGAATCTGAAAATGAGACTCTTCCTCCTTTTCAAATTATCAAAGAAGAAAGAGAATACACCCCGGATTTTCTCATTCCACGTGAAAAGGAAATTGCCTGTTTTGATGCCGACAAACTGAATGGAGAAATTCATTACCGGAAATGGCAGCCGGGAGACACTTTTATTCCTTTTGGAATGAAAGGAAAGAAAAAAATAAGCGATTATCTGACCGACCGCAAATTTTCTATCAGCCAAAAAGAACGCCAATGGGTACTCTGCTGTGGAGAACACATCGCATGGCTGATAGGCGAACGAACAGACAATCGCTTTCGTATTGATGAAACGACTAAGCGCGTCGTGATTTACAAAATAGTCTGAGGCAACTTCCGTTTCTTGAAGCAATCTGATAACAAAGCTGCAAAAGGAGTATCATACACCCTTGCTTTCCTAACGCAAGCTTTTACACAAGCGCAACATTTGATACATTTAGCCTCATCCGTATGTAGCTCGTCCCCTTTCGTTATAGCCCCTGCCGGACAACGGACCACACATAACCCGCAATGGGTACACAAATCCTCATCTTCCACCCAAGGAACGCGGGGAAGCGGTGTACCACTTTTACGTAACTTGATGACTTTCCTCAAAAAACGAAACAAAGGAAAGAATGGTTGACTCGGACGTTTGATAGCACGTACATCCACCGGATAAAGGGTATCCATACTATCAGCTGTCTGTATTTTTTCCATGATTTTCTTCCCAAACTCCGCAGCAAAGGCTAAATCCGATTCATCAGGACGTCCCACTGCAATCGGGTATTTGTCGGTACTATATGAATGTTCTCCAATAAAAGTTGCCCCGGCAATTACTTTAAATCCGTGAGGAATAGCAAAAGCATCCAGTTCCATTAAAGCTTTTTCATAAGCGCGATTTCCGTAAACCACTACCAAAACGGTAGGAGTACCCACTCCACGGATATACTGCAAACGTTCCATTGCCAAAGGAGCGACATGTCCTCCATACACAGGCACTACAATAATAGCCAAAGAAGATGTAGGAATCACTATTTCATCCGCAATCTGCTGCGTTACATTAATAGGAAAAATATTTTTTATGCCCGTCCCGTGAACAATCGCCTCCGCAACTTGTTTAGATGTGTGTGTGTAGGCGAAAAATAAATTAAATGAGCTTCATTTACTGTCATACTATTTTCTTTTATGTAGCAAAGATACACTTTTACGTGGAAAAAAATGTTTGATTGTTCATGAAACCAAAAAAAATTATTATCTTTGCCCCGTTGAAACATTCTACGATTCAACATATACATCCCTAATTCAGAATAAAAAAACAAAACGTATGCTCGCATATCTGTAGCCATGAGCTGTAGTAATGCTGTCCATAATTCAGCAAAAAAAGAAATATTAATAACTTACCATACTATATGTATAACATTATCCAATTAAACGACAAAAATCTGTCGGAACTTCAAGTTATTGCCAAAGAGTTAGGCATAAAAAAAGCAGACTCATACAAAAAAGAAGACCTTGTTTATAAAATACTCGATGAACAGGCCATTGTAGGAGCTACAAAGAAAGTTGCCGCAGATAAGCTAAAAGAAGAACGCAAAAATGAAGAACAAAAGAAAAAGCGTTCACGGGTAGCTCCTACCAAAAAAGAAGACAAAGTGGTTTCCGCAACAAAGAGTGGAGAGGCTAACAAAACAAAAGAGGCCGCTCCTGTAAAAGCTGCACCACAGCCTTCCAAGAAAGAAGAAAGTACAAACAAAGAAAAAGAAACTGTTGTTGTAGAAGCTAAAGCAGAAAATACTGCTACTCCCAAGCGTAAAGTAGGCCGTCCTCGTAAGAGCTCTGACGCAGAAGAGAAAAAAGAAGTAGAAAATGCAAAACCGGCAGCACCCAAAGTAGTGGAACCTAAACCTGTTGTTGCAGAGAAAGCTACTGGTACTACGGAAAAGCCAGCTCCGGTACAACAGCAAACAGCTGAGAAGAAAGCAAAAAACAAACCAGCTGCAGAAGCAAATAAGCCTGTTGCAGAAACAAATAAACCGGCTACTGAACCTAACAAACCTGTTGTAGAGAAAAAGGTAATAGATAAACCACAAAAGAAAGCTGCACCCGTTATCGACGAGGAAAGCAATATCTTATCCAGCGTTGACGACGATGATTTTATTCCAATCGAAGATCTGCCTTCTGAAAAAATAGAGCTTCCTACCGAATTATTCGGAAAATTCGAAGCTACTAAAACAGAATCAGCACAGACAGCACCGGAACAACCATCTCATCCTCAACAGCAACAACAATCTCAACAGCAGCAGTCCCAGCAGCAACGTCCGCGTATTGTTCGCTCACGCGACAATAACAACGGCAACAATAATGCTAACAACAATGGCAATAACGGCAATAACGCCAATAATAACAATAGCAACAATAATAATTTCCAGCGTAACAACAATAACCAGAATCAGGTTCAGAACCCAAATCAAAATCAAAATCAGAACCCGAATCAGAACCAGAACCAAAACCAACAACGCTTACCGATGCCACGTGCCGCTCAGCAGAACAATGCGGGTGAAAACCTTCCGGTACAACAACAGCAGGAACGCAAGGTTATTGAGCGCGAAAAGCCTTATGAATTCGACGATATTCTCAACGGAGTAGGTGTTTTGGAAATTATGCAGGACGGATACGGATTCCTCCGTTCTTCCGACTATAACTACCTCTCTTCTCCGGACGATATTTATGTATCACAGTCTCAAATCAAACTATTTGGTCTGAAAACCGGTGATGTAGTAGAAGGAGTTATCCGTCCACCCAAAGAAGGAGAAAAATATTTCCCATTGGTAAAGGTTTCGAAGATCAACGGACGTGACGCAGCTTTCGTTCGCGACCGTGTTCCTTTCGAACATCTGACACCTCTCTTCCCGGATGAAAAGTTCAAACTTTGCAAAGGCGGTTATTCAGACTCTATGTCTGCCCGTGTCGTCGATCTTTTCGCTCCTATCGGTAAAGGCCAGCGTGCATTGATCGTTGCCCAGCCAAAGACAGGTAAGACCATCTTAATGAAAGATATCGCCAACGCTATCGCAGCCAACCACCCGGAAGTTTACATGATTATGTTGCTGATTGACGAACGCCCGGAAGAAGTAACAGACATGGCACGCAGCGTTAATGCAGAAGTAATCGCTTCTACTTTCGACGAACCGGCAGAACGCCACGTAAAAATTGCAGGTATCGTATTGGAAAAGGCAAAACGTCTGGTAGAATGTGGTCACGACGTAGTTATCTTCCTTGATTCTATCACTCGTCTGGCTCGTGCATACAATACAGTATCTCCTGCATCCGGTAAAGTTCTTTCCGGTGGTGTGGATGCAAATGCACTTCATAAACCTAAACGCTTCTTCGGTGCTGCCCGTAATATTGAAAACGGTGGTTCACTGACCATTATTGCTACCGCATTGATCGATACCGGTTCTAAAATGGACGAAGTTATCTTCGAAGAATTCAAGGGTACAGGTAACATGGAGTTGCAGCTCGACCGCAACCTGTCCAACAAACGCATCTTCCCGGCAGTCAACATTACTGCATCCAGCACTCGTCGCGACGATCTGTTGCTTGATAAAACAACTCTTGACCGCATGTGGATATTACGCAAATATCTTGCCGACATGAATCCGATCGAAGCAATGGACTTCGTTAAAGACCGTCTGGAAAAAACCAGAGACAACGACGAATTCCTGATGAGCATGAACAGCTAATCAACAGCAAACTTATAAATGAACGGTGAACAAACTGCGCCATAACAAGTGCAGTTTATTCACCGTTTTCTTTTTCAGTAACCCATTTTATGACTTATTACCTGCCGTTTATCACTTATCATTCAACTCCCATCACCGATAGTTACCCCTAACCGCTTGCCACACCTTTCATTTTTGTACAAAATACTTTCATTTGCGTCCAAAACTACTACCTCGCCCTTTTTTACGTTTCCTTTTTTCCTACTTTTGCTTCCAAATCAAATATTACTTAATTCTAACCAGTAATGAAAACTATTTATCCATTCATGGGATTAGCCCTGTGCAGCGTGACAGCGCAGGCCCAAGAAAAGCCCAATTTCCTGATTATCCAGTGCGACCATCTGACACAACGCGTTGTGGGAGCTTACGGACAAACACAAGGCTGCACCCTCCCTATTGACGAAGTCGCTTCACGAGGAGTTATCTTCTCCAATGCTTATGTAGGCTGCCCTCTCAGCCAACCCTCACGCGCTGCTTTATGGAGTGGCATGATGCCTCATCAAACCAATGTACGTTCCAACTCCAGCGAACCTATCAACCCACGTATTCCCGAAAATGTACCGACATTAGGAAGTCTTTTTTCTGAAAACGGTTACGAAGCCGTACACTTCGGAAAAACACACGACATGGGTTCACTTAGAGGATTCAAGCATAAAGAACCGGTAGCCAAGCCATTCACCGATCCGGAATTCCCGGTTAATAACGACAGCTTCCTGGACGTAGGAACATGTGAAGACGCTGTTGCTTATCTAAGTAATCCGCCGGAAGAACCATTCATCTGTATCGCTGATTTTCAGAACCCTCACAATATCTGTGGATTTGTAGGAGCGAACGAAGGAGTACATACCGACCGCCCCATCAGCGAAACCCTTCCGGAACTACCGGCCAATTTCGATGTAGAAGACTGGAGCAATATCCCTAAACCTGTGCAATACATCTGCTGCAGTCATCGCCGTATGACCCAAGCCTCTCATTGGAATGAAGAGAATTACCGTCATTACATTGCTGCTTTCCAACACTATACCAAGATGGTTTCCAAGCAAGTAGACAGCGTATTGAAAGCCCTCTACTCCACTCCTGCCGGAAAAAACACAATCGTTATTATCATGGCTGACCATGGTGATGGAATGGCTTCACACCGCATGGTGACCAAACATATCAGCTTCTACGATGAAATGACCAACGTACCGTTTATCTTTGCAGGCCCCGGCATCAAACAACAGAAAAAGCCCATAGACCAAGTATTGACACAACCTACACTGGATCTTCTGCCTACCCTTTGTGATTTGGCAGGAATTCCTGTTCCGGCCGAAAAACCGGGAATCAGCCTTGCACCTATATTAAAAGGAGAAAAACAGAAAAAAACTCACCCCTATGTAGTTTCTGAATGGCATAGCGAATATGAATATGTCGTTACTCCCGGACGTATGGTACGCGGACCGAGATACAAGTACACTCACTATCTGGAAGGTAACGGAGAAGAGCTATATGATATGAAAAAGGATCCGGGAGAACGCAAGAATCTCGCCAAAGACCCTAAATACAGTAAAGTTCTCGCCGAACACCGCGCCATGCTTGATGATTACATCACCCGTACCAAAGATGATTACCGGAGTTTGAAAGTAGATGCCGATCCACGATGCAGAAACCATACTCCCGGCTACCCCAACCACGAGGGCCCTGGGGTACGAGAGATACTCAAAAGAAAATAAATTATAAAAAAGAGTGAAGATTTCTTTGTAATCTTCACTCTTTTTAGTTCTTTTGCAGATAAACTTACAAGCAAGCAATTCTTATATCAAGTGAAAAAACACAGACGTCATACAATTGCAATAGTCGTAACCGCATTAATATCGGTCACCTTATATGCTGCACGCACAAATTCAGAGCGTCTTTCTTTATTACAACCTTTACTTGAATACAATCATCCATTTAGTCCGGACGCCCCAGTCGACAGCATCATTGTCTGGAAAAAACTTTTAGAACCGGAATTACAAAAGAAACAACAATATTCACTCCTATTTCAGATAAATCTGCTGGCCGTTCAGGCTTTAATAGCAAAAGGTAACATCAGTCTTGCCATCAATCAGGCCAACCAGATGTATCAAAAAGCTAGAGAAATGAACTATCCTTTGGGAACAGCACTCGCATTACACGCCATTGGAAATGCTTATTTAAGCTCGTCAACACCACAAGCCGCCATCGAATCGTATAAAGAAGCATTAGAAGTGATCCAGAAAATACCTCATACCAACCAATACGCCAAAACACTCTTACCCCAACTCATTCTGACCAAGCTCAAATATCATCAAATGACAGATATAGAAGATTATATTGGGGAACTCGAATCAGTTACTGACAAGGGTGGGAATCCCCAAGACGATTTTCATCTAGTTTACTGCCAGGCATTCTACCGTATTCAGACACACCATCTTCCTGAAGCATTAAGCTATATACGACAAGCCGAACAAATCAGCCAGGAGTATCAGTACCCATATTTTCATTTAATGATTAAATACCTGTACTCTTCTTATTACACTGAATCCAAAGAATATATCCAGGCATTAACCACACTTAATGAATTACTCTCACATACAAAAGCGGCCGGCTCATACACATCCCTGCAGGTACAAAAGGATCGGGCACACATACTTGCCCTAATGGGAAACAGCAAGGAAGCATGTGAAGCTTATGAAATATTCAATACATACAAAGACTCTTTGGATGCAATGAATTACATTCGCCAAATCAACGAATTACACACCCTCTACCAAATAGACAAAAACGAACTGGACAACTTAAACAGGCAGAAGACAATCCTTTTCTGGAGTTGGTTTACCATCCTATTCATAGTCATACTGATTGTATTTTTCATCCTTTTGGTCAGACGAGGAAATAAAAAACTGCGCCAATCGCAGCAGGAACTGGAAAAAGTGAAAAAGCAAGAAGAAAATTCCATCCGGACAAAGAGCCTTTTCCTTTCCAACATGAGCCATGAAATTCGCACACCGCTCAATGCGTTGTCCGGCTTCTCCTCCATCCTGACGGAAGAATCCATCGACAACGAGACCCGGAAACAGTGTAGCGATATTATTCAGCAAAATTCAGAACTGTTACTCAAGCTGATTAACGACGTAATCGACTTGTCCAGTCTCGAAGTGGGCAAGATGAAATTCAAATATGAGCGATGTGATGCAGTAACAATATGCAGAAACGTTATCGACATGGTTGAGAAAATAAAACAAACGAATGCAAACGTCCGTTTTTCAACCTCTCTCCATTCATTAGAACTGACGACAGACAATGCAAGGTTGCAACAATTATTAATCAACCTTCTCATCAATGCAACCAAATTTACTCCACAAGGCTCCATCACCATGGAACTGGAAAAACAGACAGAAGATACAGCACTGTTTTCTGTGACCGACACCGGCTGCGGTATCTCTCCGGAGAATCAGAATAAAATATTCAACCGTTTTGAGAAACTGAATGAAAATGCTCAAGGCACAGGACTCGGTTTGTCTATCTGCCAACTCATTATCGAGCAGCTGGGCGGTAAAATATGGATTGACTCCAATTATAAGGAAGGAGCCCGTTTCTTGTTCACACACCCTATTTGCCATGAGCAATCAGGAAAGGAGGAAGCCGAATGAAACAAGTCCTGCTCCTGTTCCTTCTATTATGCTGCACCCTCACCGGAAAAGCCAATACCGAGATTGTTTTGGAATCCGATAGCCTGATAAAGGTGTTGCAAACATTACCGTACGATACGACACGGCTGAATGTTCTCAATCAAATCATCAGAATAGAACAAAACAACCATCAATGTATCCAATATTCAGATGCATTAATGAAAGAAGCATTGCAACTGGGAAATGACAAATATGCCGGTCTGGCTGCTTACTACCATATCTTATACTATTACAATCGTAATAATCAAGACAGTGTAGCCAAATGGCTCACCATAATGGAGCCTCATGCCCGGAAATCAGATTTATGGAACTACTTCTTTGATGCCAAACGTTTTCAGATAGACCTGTACACATTCAACGAACAATATGAACTTGCTATCAACGAATCTCAAAAGATGCAACAGCAAGCCTCCCAAATGAACAGTAACCGGGGTAGTATAGCCGCCTATCAATGCCTGAGTAATGCATATATCGGCAGCCAGCGCTGGGATAAAGGAATAGAAGCACTGGAGGCTGCCTACCAGCTACTCACTCCAACAGAAAATCCGGTGGTCCGTATCTCGGTATTATCACAGTTAGTATCCGTTGTCAAAGAAAAGAAAGATAATAAAAAACTACTCAAATACCTGCAGGAACTGGAAAACACTCTTCATAACCACATCAGCGCGAATCCATCCTTAAAAGCGGGATTTGCCGATGTATACCTGTTCAATGAACTGTTCTACGGCTATTATTACCTGAATACCCATCAGCCGCAACAAGCTTATGAACATCTCGTAAAATCTAAAGAATATCTGGACGAGAATACTTATTTCATGTATAAAGTACTCTATTTCGACACATTTGCCAAATATTACCAGGTAATTGGAGCCTATCAACAGGCATCGGATTATATCGATACGACACTGATGATGTTGAAGAAAGACTTCACAAGCGACTATGCCGAACAACTACTCGAAAAGGCCAGAATATGGAAACAGGCAGGGCAAAGCGGAAAAGCCATCCCTCTGTATGAGCAGGCACTCGCCATCAAAGACTCGACAGCCACTGTACTCTCAAACAATCAGATGGCACAGATACAAAGCAAATACAATATCGAAAAAACAGAACTGGATCAAAAAAGGGAAAACAACCGGATCCAGCTCACCTATCTGATTTTTATATTTGTCATCCTGATTCTGCTTTTTATCTTTATGGCGCGACTCTTTATGGTACGGAAAGCACTTAAATACGCGGAAAACGAAATCCGGAAAACAACAGAAAACGTGCGGAAGACCAATGAAATAAAAAATCGCTTCCTGTCCAACATGAGCTATAACATCCGTACCCCACTCAACAATGTAGTCGGTTTCTCACAACTCATAGCCAGCGAACCCAACATAGACAAGGAAATAAGGCAAGAATACTCAAACATCATCCACAAAAGTTCGGAGAAGTTAATGAGACTTGTCAATGACGTTCTCGACTTATCCCGTTTGGAAGCTCAAATGATGAAGTTCCAGTTGCAAGACTATGATGCCACTACCCTATGCAAGGAAGCATGCAGCATGGCGCAGATGAGGAACGAAGAAACAGGTATCCAGATTGAATTTTCCAGTGAAACGGACGCCCAAATCCATACCGATACAATGCGACTGACGCAGGCCTTGATTAGCGCACTGGTGTACCCACAAGAACACCGACAAACACGAATCATCCGGTTCACATTAAGCCAGAATGAAGACATGCTCCGTTTCCGGATCACTAATTCACCTTTGGCAGACCATGCATTCGTATCACAGGAAACCATCATCCGGCATGATATCAACCTGTTGTTACTAAAACATTTCGGAGGAAACTATCTCGTCAATGATAAAACTCCCGAAGGTCCGGAAATTGTTTTCATCTACCCTATCGTTTCCGAATCGAAATAAAGCACTATCTTTGCAAAGTGTAAACTTAAACACTTAATTATGTACACCAACAAACAGATTTGGAGTGTCAGTTATCCGATACTACTAAGCTTGCTGGCACAAAATGTCATCAATGTCACCGACACAGCATTCCTCGGACACGTGAGTGAGGTAGCCCTTGGAGCATCAGCTATGGGCGGGTTATTTTATATATGCGTATTCACCATCGCATTCGGATTCAGTACCGGTTCGCAAATAGTCATCGCACGACGCAACGGCGAAGGGCGCTATTCGGATGTCGGTCCCGTCATGATTCAAGGAGTCATGTTCCTGTTCGTGATGGCACTGCTGCTATTCGGATTCACCAAAGCATTCGGCGGAAACATCATGCGTTTGCTAGTTTCTTCAGAATCCATCTACGAAGGAACGATGGAATTTCTGGACTGGCGTATTTACGGATTCTTTTTCTCGTTCATCAATGTCATGTTCCGTGCATTGTATATCGGCATTACACGTACTAAAGTACTAACCGTCAATGCCATCGTCATGGCATTAACCAATGTCGTACTGGATTACGCATTAATTTTCGGAAAGTTCGGTTTGCCGGAAATGGGCATCAAGGGAGCAGCTATCGCCTCCGTACTGGCAGAAGCTTCCTCCATTCTCTTTTTCGTCATTTACACATACCTCACCGTCGATTTGAAGAAATACGGCCTGAACCGCCTGCGCACATTCGACCCGGCATTACTGATGCGAATACTTAGTATCTCCTGTTTCACCATGCTGCAATATTTCCTGTCAATGGCTACCTGGTTCGTATTCTTTGTAGCCGTAGAACGGTTGGGACAACGGGAACTGGCGATTGCCAATATCGTCCGGAGTATCTACGTCGTACTGCTAATTCCGGTCAATGCACTGGCTACAACCACCAACAGCCTTGTCAGCAACGCCATTGGTGCAGGAGGTATCCAGCACGTGATGCCGCTCATCAATAAAATTGCCCGGTTCTCCTTTTTCATCATGCTGGGACTAGTAGCGGTATCAGCACTATTTCCGCAGTTCCTACTCTCTATCTACACCAGTGAGGCGGCACTCATTACAGAATCCGTGTCCTCGGTATACGTTATTTGCTTCGCCATGCTTATCGCATCCGTAGCCAACGTGGTGTTCAACGGCATCTCCGGAACAGGAAATACACAAGCAGCCCTGTTGCTCGAAACAATTACAATCATCATCTACGGATCTTACATTGTTTTCATCGGAATGTGGCTGAAAGCACCAATCGAAATCTGCTTTACAATTGAGATTGTGTATTATAGCTTACTGTTGATAACAAGTTATATTTATCTCAAAAAAGCAAAATGGCAGAATAAAAAGATATAAATACAAGAGATTTTTGTACATTTGCAAGCTCAAATAAAGAGCAGACGGAAAAGTCTCTCTTTCGCCCAAGTAAATTGTAATTAGTAATTCGTAATTAAATAACTATGTTCGATAATTTAAGTGAAAGACTAGAACGGTCATTCAAGATTCTGAAAGGTGAAGGCAAAATCACCGAAATCAACGTGGCGGAGACGCTGAAAGACGTACGTAAAGCACTTCTCGACGCCGACGTAAACTACAAGGTTGCAAAGAATTTCACGGATACGGTGAAAGAAAAAGCGCTTGGCCAGAACGTTCTTACGGCTGTGAAGCCAAGCCAGTTGATGGTGAAGATCGTGCATGATGAACTTACACAATTGATGGGTGGAGAGACAGCCGAGATCAACATCGACGCCCGTCCGGCAGTTATCCTGATGTCAGGTTTGCAGGGTTCGGGTAAGACCACCTTCTCCGGTAAACTGGCACGGATGCTGAAAACCAAGAAGAACCGTAAGCCATTATTGGTGGCTTGTGACGTTTACCGTCCGGCAGCTATCGAACAGTTGCGTGTATTGGCAGAACAGATTGAAGTACCGATGTACTGCGAACTGGACAGCAAGAATCCGGTAGAAATTGCACAACACGCCATTCAGGAAGCCAAAGCCAAAGGATACGACCTCGTTATCGTCGATACAGCCGGACGTCTGGCAGTAGACGAGCAGATGATGAACGAGATCGCCGCTATCAAAAAAGCAATCAACCCGGACGAAATTCTGTTCGTGGTAGACTCCATGACCGGTCAGGACGCTGTAAACACAGCTAAAGAATTCAACGAACGTCTGGACTTCAACGGTGTGGTACTGACCAAACTCGATGGTGATACCCGCGGTGGTGCGGCTCTTTCTATCCGTTCGGTAGTGAACAAACCGATTAAATTCGTAGGTACAGGTGAAAAGCTGGAAGCAATCGATCAGTTCCACCCTGCTCGTATGGCCGACCGTATTCTCGGTATGGGTGACATCGTTTCATTGGTAGAACGCGCACAGGAACAATACGATGAAGAAGAAGCCAAACGCTTACAGAAGAAAATTGCCAAAAACCAATTCGACTTCAACGACTTCCTTAGCCAGATTGCACAAATCAAGAAAATGGGTAATCTGAAAGACCTCGCTTCCATGATTCCGGGAGTAGGAAAAGCAATCAAAGATATTGATATTGACGACAATGCTTTCAAGAGCATCGAAGCCATCATTTATTCCATGACTCCGGCAGAACGTTCCAATCCGGAAATACTGAACGGTTCACGCCGTACGCGTATTGCCAAAGGTAGCGGAACGACTATCCAGGAAGTGAATCGCCTATTGAAACAGTTCGACCAGACACGCAAAATGATGAAAATGGTGACTAGCAGCAAAATGGGTAAGATGATGCCTAAGATGAAAAAGTAATCATTCTGTAGATCCAAATCTAATGATAAGTAAAAAGAGGGAGTTTCGGCTCCCTCTTTTTTTATACCACCCATCTCTTGACAAAAATTCCAATCCCTTTGGAGAGTTCAGTTATTTATTTTACTTTTGTCCATCACCAATAAATACTCTGAAAATATGACTCTGATAGACGGAAAAGCAATTTCCGAACAAGTAAAACAAGAGATTGCAGCCGAAGTAGCCGAAATGGTGGCTCATGGCGAAAAACGCCCGCACCTGGCCGCTATTCTTGTAGGACACGATGGTGGTAGCGAGACTTATGTAGCTGCCAAAGTAAAAGCCTGTGAAGTATGTGGTTTCAAGTCTTCCCTCATCCGTTATGAAAGTGACGTGACCGAAGAAGAACTGCTTGCCAAAGTACGTGAACTAAACGAAGACAACGACGTGGACGGCTTTATCGTACAACTTCCCTTACCCAAGCATATCTCCGAACAGAAAGTAATCGAAACAATTGATTACCGTAAAGACGTAGACGGTTTCCACCCGATCAACGTAGGCCGTATGTCCATCGGGCTTCCGTGTTACGTATCCGCTACTCCCAACGGCATCCTCGAATTGTTGAAACGTTATAACATAGAAACTTCCGGAAAAAAGTGCGTCGTACTCGGACGCAGCAATATTGTCGGCAAACCGATGGCTGCCCTGATGATGCAGAAAGCCTATCCGGGCGATGCCACAGTAACCGTATGCCACAGCCGTAGCAGAGACCTGGTAAAAGAATGTCAGGAAGCTGATATTATTATCGCTGCCTTGGGACAACCGAACTTTGTAAAAGCCGAAATGGTGAAAGAAGGCGCGGTAGTTATTGACGTAGGTACTACCCGTGTGCCGGATGCAACCAAGAAATCAGGTTTTAAACTGACCGGCGACGTGAAGTTTGACGAAGTTGCACCGAAATGTTCATTCATCACTCCCGTACCGGGCGGTGTTGGACCAATGACGATTGTATCGTTAATGAAAAATACACTCTTAGCTGGTAAGAAAGCTATTTATCAATGAGACATACCCTGTTTCTGATGATTTTGCTTCTCTCTTTGTCCTGCACCTCCCGGTCGCAGGCAAAGAGAGATTCTATCATTGACACCCTGTCGGACAGCCTTTCCGACAACATCTCCTCCACCGACACCCTGCGCCTCCTTTTCGTAGGTGACCTCATGCAACATCAGGGACAAATCAACGCTGCACGAACATCAACGGGCTATGATTACTCCACATGCTTTGCGTATGTCAAAGAAGAAATAAAGAAAGCCGACCTCTCCATCGCCAACCTGGAAGTGACATTAGGAGGCAAACCTTACAAAGGTTATCCTGCTTTCAGCGCGCCGGACGAATTTCTGACCGCAATTCACGATGCAGGTTTCAATGTTTTAGTGACTGCCAACAACCACAGTCTCGATCGTGGTAAATCCGGACTGGAGAGAACCATTCAATTAATAGACTCTTTAAAGGTTCCACACGCAGGCACGTATATCAACGCTGATGAACGTGAAAAGAAATATCCTCTTTTATTAGAAAAGAACGGATTCCGCATCGCCCTGCTCAACTACACGTATGGAACAAACGGCATCCCCGTTACCCCTCCTAATATCGTGAACTATATCGATACAGCCATCATCGCCAAAGATATTGAAGAGAGTAAAGCAATGAAGCCGGATGCCATCATAGCTTGTATGCATTGGGGAATCGAATACCAGTCACTCCCGGACAAAGAGCAAAAATTCCTCGCCGACTGGCTGATTGAAAAAGGAGTAAACCATATCATCGGCTCCCATCCTCACGTAGTTCAGCCCATCGAAGTTCGCACAGACAGCCTGACGAATGACAAACATCTCGTAGTCTATTCGCTGGGAAATTATATTTCCAATATGTCCGCCCGCCGCACTGACGGAGGACTGATGGTAAGAATGGAATTAGTAAAAGACAGCACTGCCCGCCTCAATAATTGTGATTATAGTTTGGTATGGACAGCCCGTCCCATTCAATCAGGAAAAAAAAATCATCAATTGCTCCCAGTCAATTTGCCGATTGATTCAATTCCTTTACAAGCACGTAACTCTCTGAAAATCTTTGTAAATGATGCGCGAACCCTTTTCAGCAAGCACAATCGGGGAATAAAAGAATATACTTTTTTCGAAAAAAAATAGCAGAATCTTTTGGAGATTAGAAGATAATATCTATCTTTGCACCGCGTTAGAGAAACGCAAACATGGTGGATGTAGTTCAGTTGGTTAGAGCGTCAGATTGTGGTTCTGAATGTCGCCGGTTCGAGTCCGGTCTTCCACCCAACAAAAACCCTTGTAAGTTAAATACTTATGAGGGTTTTCTGCTTTCAGGAGGTGGGCATTCAGGTGCTAAATTTGGCTCAAAAAGACTACTTTATGAGGTATTTGTTGGTCTATTGTTGTTCCCAAGAAAACCAATATAACATGCTGACTATCAAAGCTGAAATACTAAAAACTAAGCAGAAAGTTGATAACACCTACAATCTAAAGATAAGACTAACCTACAACAGAGAAGTAAGGAGGTTAGCTACACATATCTTTGTGAGAACAGAAGACCTGACTAAGGGCTTCAAGTTAAAGAACCCAAAGTATATCAAGGAAGCTGATAGACTAGTCAGATACTATCAGGAGCTATGCACCAGCCTACCCTTGGAATCTTCCAAGTTAACCATTAGTGATATACTTGACTATATCCAGAAAGAAAAAGAGAAGAACACTCCTATAGACTTTCTCCAGTTCTGTAATGAATGGTTGGAAACTACAAAAGTTAAGGGTAAAGTCAACTATAAATCAGCCCTTAATACATTCAAGACCTTCTTAGGAAAGGATAAGTTGAACACAAGTCAAGTTACCAAATTGCTGATGATGGAGTTCATGGATTATCTCCAGAAGAAGAGAGCTAAACATGTTGCAGAACTCCAGAAAAAAGGCAAGAGGATACCTTCCAATAGAATGGTCTCTCTGTATATGGGTAGTATCAGACACCTGTTTTATGAGGCTAAGAAAAAGTACAATGACTATGATAGGAATGTCATTAGGATACCCAACTCTCCTTTTGAGAACTTGGAGATACCCAAACAGGAAGCTACAAGAAAGAGAGCTGTGTCACCAGAGCTAATAAAGAAGATATGGGAAATACCCTATATCATCAATGCTAATGGCAGGGAAAGATTGTGTCCTTTCAATCTTGCTAAGGATTGCTTTATACTATCCTTCTGTTTAATTGGAATGAATTCAGCAGACTTGTATAACTGCACTGAATTGGAAGAGGATTCTATTACTTACTATAGAACTAAGACAGCAGATAGGAGGCTTGATAAAGCAAAGATGAGAGTTGATGTTCTTCCAATCTTACTACCTCTGATAAAGAAGTATGAAGATTACACTCACCAGAAGGTCTTTTGCTTCTATCATCTTTACTCAACCTATAAGAACTTCAACAGAGCCATCAATCTGGGGTTAAAGCAGATTGGCAAGATACTAAAAGTAGATGACTTGGAGTACTATGCTGCAAGGCATTCATGGGCTACTATTGCTGTCAACAAAGTAGGTATAGATAAGTATACAGTTCATGCTGCATTGAATCATATTGATGAGGCTATGAAGGTCACGGACATCTACATTGAAAGGGACTTCAAGATTGAGAATGAAGCAAACAAGAAGGTAGTAGAATATGTGTTTGGTAACCAAGGTGAGCTGTCCAGTCCAGAAGTGGAGTAGATTTATAAATAAAAGAACCTCTGTAGTTGATTGAACTATGGGGGTTCTTTAGTATATTTGCTCACTTACTTGTTATATCTATACTTAAAGCTAACTGCGAGATGGAAAATACTAAGCAACACAATCAAGTCATTTACAACACCTTTGCAGATGTAATAGACTGGGATGACCTAACAGAGAAAGACCACCAAGTAGTAGAGGATCTAAAGGAGAATGGGATAAACATAACTCCTACTACTATAATCAAAGACTTATCAGGCTTTCCTATAGGTCAAGCTACTTATGCAGGAAAAGGTATATTTGCTAGCAAGAGATACCTCCTGTCTGACTATTTATCCAAGACACCCCACGGGTTAATAGACAAGAAGGTAACTGGAATTGGAGCTACTACTCTTGAAATAAATTCAAAAAGAAACTCTATTATAGTTCTGCCTACTAAAGCACTTGCATCAGCTAAGTGCAATAAACACCTTAATACACTTTACGTAGGTAGTGAGATTAAAGGTGAAAGAGAAAGAACCACAGACAATATGATTCAAGAGTACTTAAGTAGAGATGGCTATAAGAAACTCTTAGTGGTAGCAGACAGTTTAAGAAGAGTACTTAAGTATATCTCTCCAGAAGAATTAAAAAACTACTTCTTGATGGTTGATGAGATAGATGTACTCCAGTCTGACAACAGTTTCAGACCTCAACTAGAAGATGTAATTGACTACTATTTCATGTTTCCACCTAAGAACAGATGTATGGTAACTGCTACTATGAAAGAGTTTAGCAATCCACTACTGAAAACTGAATGTAAGTTCTCCGTACCATGGTTATGCAATACAGCCAGAACCATTAGACTACTGTACACTAATAACATCACACAAGTAGTTGTAGACGAGTTACACTCCCACCCTACAGAGAAAATACTCATAGCTTACAACTCCATACTTCAAATACAGAACATCATATCAACCTTAGATGAGAAGTCCAGAAGTGAGTGTGCTATCCTATGCAGTGAGGCTTCTACTAAGGAAGCAGGAGATTACTTTGCTCCTAAACTAGGAGATAATGACACATTGCCTGCCAGAATCAACTTTGCCACTTGTTGCTACTTCACTGGCATAGATATAGATGATAGCTATCACCTGATTACAGTTTCAGATACGAGAAGAAGCCACTCTATGTTAGGTATTGATAGAATAATACAGATACATGGCAGATGCAGGAAAGTCACTGGAGTACTTAGTGATACAATAGTATTCAACATAACTAAGCAACACTCTGGAAAGAGCATGGACACCTATCCAAAGATACTATTAAACAAAGCCAGTAAAGTCCTCAAGGTTATAGAGGCAGCAAATGACATAACACAAGATGACTACACTTTAGATAATCTATTCTCTATCATTGCAGAGGCTATACAGGAGAAAGCACAAGAAAAGAGTATAGGAGGTGAATTAATAAACCTTGTAAGAAAGAATATACAAGGAGAATATGTTCCTGCATACCTCAACATTGACTATCTCACAGAGAGATTAGAGCTACATGATGAGCTTTATTCACATCCAGAAACCATCAAGAAAGCCTTAAGTAAACTAGGTAATATCATTAGCTACAGTACACTGTCTTACAATACAACATCACAGCAGAATGATATAGAGCAAAGCAACAAAGCCATTCAAGAGCAACTGATAGACAAGTACATCCAAAATGCCATTGTTGAAACCAGAGGACTAGCAGCTACTAAGCAACTGAATGATAACACCTTGATTATGTACATAAGACATAGCAGAAGCAAAGTGAAGATATTCTATGAAAGGTTCTTGAGACTATATAAGTATGTTGACTTGGAGAGCTTGTTGAATCAATTATGGGAAATAAGAGCAGATAACAATGCAGCTTTCAAGAACCTCAACAATGCTGTCATGTATTGGGCACTAGATGAAGAGCACCCTTTCAAAGTTGCTGTAAGAAGCAGTTTTACTTTGAATAGAGCCTACTCTGCAAATGAGATACAAGAGTTATTGACCCCTATAGTCCAATATCATCTACACAAGGTACTAAAACCAAGAAAGTACATAAGTCTGCTGAATGTGATATATCAGACTATGAGACCCAAGAACAACTACATCATTAAAGAGGAAAACCCAATGCAGCTAAAGGAGCATGGTATCAGGATAAGTTGTGAAGATAATAACATGCTAAGGTATTTTATGTTTTAAAATGTTAAGGATGAGTATATTACTAGCTGAAGATGTTGCATAAACCAACTATTTTTCATACCTTTGCATCTGATAATCAAAGAGATACATATCATTCTCACCTCTTTGGTTTCTTAAATGCAACCTATACAAATTGTGGTCAATAACACCTCTATACTAATTACTAAAGCCCTTTATACCATACTATTATCATAGTAGGTAGTTAGTATAGTAGTAATATTGACCATTCTAATCTTTAATATATGACAACCATTAAAGAATATACCATATTCCCCGTTAAAGCTTGTATATACTTCAAGCAGAGAGACCTCTACCTATTGGCAGGTCTATATATCAATGCCCATTACCAAAAAGGTGTTGATTATATAACAACAGACACTACCTACAAACAACTTTCAGAGTTGACTGGAGTCCCTGTTTATTATATCAAAGAGTCATTTGTACCTAAGCTTAGAGCCAGTGAATATATTCAGGTTAGAACTGTACAAGTAGAACCAGAAGTTAAGAGAAATACCTATTACCTACCTAATCCCAATATAAACTTTAGGTATATCTGGAAAGAGTTATTTGATGATAAAACACTTACCCCTGATGAAAAGGGTTTTATGATAGGCTTATACTGTATGTGTGCAAACAATGAGTTCAGAATAGACCTTTCAGATATTGAAGTCTATAGACATTGGAATATAGCAAAGAACACCTATGTTAAATACAGGAATCTGTTGATAAATAAAAAGGTTATCTGGTCTTCCTATGATGTACCTATGGCACTCACTTGGACTGAACATATGGATGCCAAAGTTATCTTATACCCTCACTTAGGTCATACTACATGGATAGATAAAGTTACATCACACACACCTGATGATGATGAGATAAAGGATTACCTTGATACTATTAAAGATGAATGAATATGTACATTAATTAACCTGATACCCCCTGTCTTCATTCCAGAAAGCAGGGGATTACTATATAAATACATCCGTAATGCATAACTCTTCTTACTGCAAGTACTCTTTCTATCATTTCAAATTTTCTTCTAATTTTTTCAGCTACTCTATTGGTATGAGTGTGCTCTAATTCACTTAAACACCCACCCCCTACTTTAGAAGTGGGATAGCCCCCTGTGTCAATTGTGGGCTCATTACATTATAATGGGCTTATTACACTTAAGCTCATTACCCCTTCTTAGTAGCTGAATCAACAGCAGCAGAATAGTCTACTGCACAACAATAAAATTACAAGATTATGGAAAGATTAAAGTTCTTAGAGACAATGACAGTTAATGAGTTCAAGGCTCAAAAGGGTGTTAACAAGATTGAAGTAAAGCAGAATCCACATACAGGTAAGTGCTTCTTTGTGTATGGTTGTGAGACTGGTGCTGTCAGTGATAAGTTTGTTAATGGTGAAGTGACAGTTCCTGTTATATCCCAAGTATGCTCACCTGATACTGGTGACATGTTCTACATGTTGCATCAGAAAGGTGAAGGTGGTGCTATGACAGTGGCTACCTTATAAGGTGAGTCTGTAAAGTCCTCAGTGGTAGTTAGTCTATTAAAGACTAGCTACCTTTTTTGTTTACTAATTACTAACAACTAAATACCATCTAATATGTTGAATTTAAGAGTTTCATCCAAGAAGCAAGCTAAGATTAAATTAGCTCTGCAAGGTTGTGCTGGTTCAGGTAAGACCTATTCAGCATTGCTGTTAGCTTATGGACTGTGCAGTGACTGGTCTAAAGTAGCTATCATTGATAGTGAGAATGGTTCAGCAGACCTTTATGCTCACTTAGGTGCTTATAATGTATTAAATCTAAGTGAGAACTTTACTCCTGAAACCTATATACAGGCTATTGAAGTCTGTGAAAGTGCAGGTATGGAAGTTATCATCATTGACAGTATCTCCCAGTGCTGGGATACCTTGCTAGAGTATCATGCCAGTTTACAAGGTAACAGCTTCACTAATTGGCAAAAGGTCACTCCAAGGATTAATGCTTTCATGCAGAAGATTCTACAGTCCTCAAGGCATATTATCTGCACTATGAGGTGTAAGCAAGATTATGTTCTAAGTGAGAAGAATGGCAAGATGATACCAGAGAAAGTAGGACTAAAAGCAGTTATGAGAGATGGCATAGATTATGAGTTTACCATAGTCTTTGACATCAATATAAAGCACCAAGCCATTGCATCTAAGGACAGGACTAACCTTTTCATGAATAAACCTGATTTCACTATTACACCTACTACAGGACAGATCATATTAGATTGGTGTAATGATGGAGTTAATCTGGAGATGATAAGAAGCAAGATTAACAGCAGTAAAACTGTTGAAGAGCTTACAGCCATTTACCATCAATACCCAGAGTGGTATCAACAACTTACATCAGACTTCATGCAAAAGAAAACATCCCTTCTGGAGCAGAAGAACCAACCTATTATTAATTACACACCCAGTTTTATTCAATATGGAAGCAACCCACACACTACAATTAACCCCAGTACAAAGAACTAACAGTATGTTCCAAGTACCAAGTCAGCCTAGCTTAAAAGTAACACTACCTCTAAGCACTGTAAACACAGCTACTACAACTAAGAACTCTATGATAACAGAGTCTGTAAATACAAGCCCTGTAAGCACAGTAGCTGTACCAACAGAGCCTGTATCAACAGAACTTTTAGAGGTGGAAACTGTTCAGTCCAGAGTAGGACATAAATTACCTTTCATTGAAGCTAACACCAAAGAGGTTACCATGCAGTACCTTAAAGCGGAATGTGTTGTACCAGTGTTTAGCAAGGATAATGAGGTTACTATCAGTCATCCGAACTTCATAGAAGCTATATGGGACGCAGCTAATCAGGTATTTCCCAATGAAAGAATTGAAGAACCTGCTATTAGAGTCAGCCATGTTATTAAAGGCAGAGTACCAGAAGCCATTCATAAACCTGTGAATCAGTTACTGGAGTCAGACAGAACCCAGTACTTTGAAAGAATGATGTTCTGCTTTGAGATACCTACTATCTATGAGGATATATCAGGCAACAGGCTTAACCTGACTATTGGAGGGGTGAGAGCTTATAACCATGAGAACCTGTACAGTAGGAAAGGTGCAGAGAAGTTCAAGGTATTCATTGGATTCAAGAATCTGGTCTGCTGTAACATGTGTGTATCAACAGATGGTTACAGATCAGAATTAAAGGTTATGAGCACTACAGACTTATTCAATTCAGTGATGAGGCTATTTCAGGAGTACAACATAGCTAAGCATCTGTACTATATGTCAGCTTATAAAGACAGCTACATGACAGAGAAGCAGTTTGCAATGTTCTTAGGAAAGAGTAGGCTGTATCAGTTTCTACCTACTGATAGAAAGAAGAAGTTACCACAGATGTTAATGACAGACACCCAAATAGGTTTAGTTGCTAAAGCATACTATAATGATGATAACTTTAGCACTCTTCTGGACAGTAGAGAAATCAGTATGTGGAATGTGTACAACTTGCTAACTGGAGCTAATAAGAGCAGCTACATTGATAACTTCTTGGATAGGTCACTTAATGCCACCCAATTGGCAGAAGGACTTAATAAGGCTTTATATGGTGAAAATGAATATAGTTGGTTCATTAATTAGTGCATCTTATGGACAGTATAATGAATGTAGCAGAGGTTCAGTTAAGCTATAGAAGCTGTGTTAAATCATCAACCAGATACAAGATAAATAGCTCACAAGATAGCTATGAACTGCTAATTAAGTACTTCCCTGATGATACAATAGGCTACAGGGAAAGCTTTAAAGTAGTGCTACTTAATCAGTCTAACAGAGTATTGGGTATAGTACCTATTTCAGAAGGTGGAATATCTGCAACTTATGTAGATGTAAGGCTGATATTACAAGCTGCATTACTGGCTAATGCAACACAGGTAATATTGGCACACAATCACCCTTCTGGTAGTATGAAACCCAGCACTTTGGATGATACTCTAACTGAAAGAGTTAAGAAGGCAGCTGAACTCATGGAGATTCATATAGCAGACCATGTAATCCTAAGCCCAGAGAATGAATACTACTCATACTATGATGAAAGCAAACTATAAATCCATACATATTCAACCCTACCAATAACCTATCACTCTCTACTAACACTCTCTCCCTACCATTTCTTTCCATTATGATGGGAAATAATGTTAGTCTCACTTGGTTGATGGTATATATTTATAGAGTAAGTGAGATTGCACAGTGTACTCACTTTTAATTCTAATTATAGAGAAAGTGAGTACAAACTATCATCTTGTTTAGGATATGCTATATTGGTTGAGGCTTTAGAGGTGTTGATTGAAATGGGTACGGATGTTACCTGTACTTCAAAATATCCTTCTGAGGACTGTTAGAGAAAGCTGAATAAGAATAATGTTATAACAAACTAAATTATTATGAAAGATGCAGTAACAGAGCTAGCCATGATTGTAGTATTCTCTATTATCATGAGCTTATTTATAAAGGACTAGGAGTTTAAGACCTCTTATTATGTGTTTTATTGTTGTTTCAAGCCCCAGTCTGCAATAGGATTGGGGCTTTTAAACCTATTAGAATGGAAGCTTTATATTTATTAGTGCAATGGGGTGAAGTACTTATTGCAGGTACTTTATTTGTTTATTGGGCATACAAGAAGTAAGGTTAAAACCTACCTTTGTATGCAGTTAAGATATAGCCCACACCTATGGTACTGATATGGCTTTAAACCTATTAAAAGTAGCTCTCTAATGATGAAGTATTGCTGAAAAGTTCTAACTTTGCAACATGAACTAATTAAATGAGAATTAATGAAATAGAAGTTTAACTAAGACATATTAGAAGAAGAAGTGTTTGCTTCTTGCTTGATGTTATCAGAGAAATCGCCAATTTCAATCAGATATAACCATCAAAAGCAGGTTAGTGAATGCTCATACCTATATAGGTGTGGGCTTTCCTTGTTTGCGTGGTTATAGGTGTTTGGCGATACCTTCTGATAAGCATCAAGGCTAGGCTCACACCTTCTTTTTGTAGTATGGCTACAAAAAGTAATAATTATGGGAATATTAAATTTATTCAGAAAAAGGATTAAAGACCCTGAACTATGCAGGCTACGAGACCTACTGGCAATAGTCTACGCTAGTGGAGAAATGACCACCAAAGAGAGAACTACTATTCTTGAAATAGCAGCAAAGCACAACATTAGTAGTAGTAAGTTTCATCAAATGCTTGAAATAGATCCTGATAGTGTACAAGATATATACCCTACCAGTGAAGAAGACAGGTATCAGTATCTGTATGAGTTGATATATCTAATGACAGTTAACAGAAAACACAGTACACGAGCAATAGACTATATTAGATTTATTGCTGCAAAGATGGGATACAGCCCTAAAGATGTATATGAAATGACTGAAATAATAGATTCAAGCCCCTTTACCCCCTCTACAAAACAGAAGATTACACCTACTAAATGGACTATTAAGTTTGAAAGGGACTTTAATCAGGAAGAGGTTGCAGCAGTTGAGCAGGCAGTTGTGGTATCATCAGAGTATGGTAACTCTATTCAGTTCACTTTGAGGTCTGGTGGTATGACCTACATACCTTTAGACCATAATAGTGATTTGGGTACTGGTGAGATTATTGACATAACTAAAGCCAAACTTATTTGTTTAGAGAAGTCTGGTGAGTCTGACATCTACAGAGTAGGGTATCAAGAATCACCTTGGTAACATACTAATGAGATCACTTGTTAATCCAAATAACTACATTAGTACTAAACACATTCTAATGAATATGAGAAACAACTTACTGAATGGAAAATAGATGCTCTATTATCTATGGACTAGAGCATACCAGACTTCCACTAATCCCAGTTGAAGTTAAGGATAAATACCTTAGTTTCATCTTAGACACTGGAAGTACCTGTAGTCTAATAGACAGCACTGTAGTAGAATATTTCAAGGATATAGTAAAGCCTATTGGTGAGTATTGTATCAGTGGAATAGAAGGAACTAAGCACAAGGTAGAAATGATTACTCTACCTTTCACTTTTGAAGGTCAGGTTTATAAGCCTAAGTTCTGTGTTAAGCCTTTACTTAATACCTTTATAGGTATTGAAGATGAAAGTGGAATACAGATACATGGTCTACTTGGGACTGACTTCTTACTGGAAAACCAGTGGGTAATTGATTTTAAAGAACATATAATACACTACTAAATGCTATCACTTGCTTTATTATTAATCACATTCTATGGAATTCACTTATTCTTAAAGTGGTTTTTAAGTAATAAAAGAGGGAGATGGGCAACTATTGTCTTGTTTATTCTCCATAGAGCTATGTACCTTATGATATACCTTTTCAATTGGTTCATAATCATAAATGCTATACCTAGAAAGACAGAATTACTTATAGCATTAGTCTTTACTTTTCCAATGGCTTGGTATATGGGAAAAGTGTGCCTCCATGATATAGATATGCCTCAAAGGATACAATGGTACCCTTTCTTTGGAAGGTATTTCATCCTCTTTAAATGGAAGATTATTAAATGGGAATACAAAGATAAAGATGATTACACAATATATTAGAAGATAACTATGAGATATGAACCTCACGGACAAGTAGACTTGGAAGACCAGTGGATTAATCCTTGGTTCAATTTGATAGGATGGTTGGTCATCATCCTGTGTGTATGGTATAATCAAAGCTATTCTATAAAGAAGATGACCTATAAGCAGTCTGAAAATGAATGGGAAAAGCCTGTAAAGATAGAGATGTCATGGAGTAAAAGATGTATAGTTATCTTTAAATGTCTAGCCATTGATGTTAAGAATAACCCTCGCTATACTCTTGGATGCTGTGCTCTCTTGATATACCTACTAATCAGATGCTTCTTATAGCCATCACATATAGTGAAGTCATAAAACGAAGTATCTATTAGTTTTGAAAATAAACAATTAACATAACCTATTAAACTCCAACATTATGCCTAATCCACAAAACAACAAATGGTCTGGTATCATATTACTCATAGGAGCAATCATGCTTATCATCATTATGATTATCCTAACAGTCAAAGCCAGTTCAAACATATAGTGCAATGACATTAGAGCAGTATGCCTACCTTCATTAAAATGAAAAAGATATTTGATGAATCAAATAGATTTGCTACATTTGCATTAACCACTTTAACAGATTTAATTATGAAACACAAGAAAGAAGTTTAGCACCTCTAAGTGCTATTGGTAGCATGACACTAGCAAAATAGTATCACTACCATTGTTGGTCTATAGTTGTCCTATAGACTATTACAGAGACTGTAAAAAAGACTAACAATTACACATATCATAGAAGTTTATTTTCCAGTTTGTGGTTCTGAATGTCGCCGGTTCGAGTCCGGTCTTCCACCCAACAAAAACCCTTGTAAGTTAAATACTTATGAGGGTTTTCTGCTTTCAGGAAATAGACATCTTAGAGAGCAAATCATGCTAAATCCTACCTAATATTCCTTGTTGTTGGTCTATTGTTGACCCCCAATTAAGTAAGTTAAAATGCTAACAAATAATACATAAATCTTTCCGTTTAACCCATAAACCAAATATATTCTCTATATTTGTGTAGCATTTGCACTAAAAGAACATAGTATATCATGGAAAATGAAAAGAAATTAACCCGCTCTTCCAATCGAATGATTGCAGGTGTATGTGCCGGAATAGCCGAATATTTCGGATGGGATGCTACTTTATTGAGAATAGTATATATATTGGCTACATTCTTCACCGCTTTCGCCGGAGTGATTATATATATTATCCTGTGGATTGTCATGCCGGGAAGAAAACCTTCAGACGGATATGAAGACCGCATGAATCAACGCCTACATTGATATGAAAATCAAGAATATCGACCATATCGTCATACCGGTGTCCGATATAGATAAAAGCCTACATTTCTACACAGAAGTCCTGGGAATGGAAGCCGATACAAGCAACCAACGCTTTGCCGTCAAGTTCGGTAATCAGAAAATCAATCTTCATGTAGGAAAAGCACAGTTACTTCCTGCAGCCAAGCATCCTGCTTTCGGAAGTGCGGACATCTGTTTACTTACAGAAGGAAACATAGAGGAAATAAAGGCCGAAGTAGAATCCAAAGGAATAGAAATAGAAGTCGGTATAGTCCAGCGTCAAGGTGCGCAGGGGGCCATCCGGAGTATTTATTTCAGAGATCCGGATGGTAATCTGATAGAAGTAAGTACATTAATATAATTCCAGCCCGAACTCATCTTTCAGTTGCATCAATGCCTGATTCTTTTGAGCCATCATCTGGAATTTCTCGACACGTCCCACAGGACGTACTGTTTCTGTTGCCTCACTTACCCGCACTGTCATCATCACTTTACTGTTCTTCAGTCTGCCGCGAAGATAATCCTGCAATTCGGGAATCAAAGCTGTAAAATCCTTTGCAGCAAACTCATTATCAACCACCACTTCAAAAGTCGTTGAGTTGTTAAGCAACGCCGGACGGAGCATCTGCATACGTTTTGCAAGAGCATCCTGTTCTTTCGGCAACTGGCCGGCATACTCCTGCCAATAATAATTCAAATCCCGGTCATTGAACATAAAATCCTCTTCCGGTTGTTGCACCTTAGGAACATAAGTTGTAGTCGTATTTTGCGATACTTGGTCACGCTGCGGATTCTTGATAGATACCCCCAAGCTGGACATCTTCATCACGGGAATTTTTCGTTCTTCCTTGGCAGTCTGAGCAACTCCCGCTCCTTGTGACGGAGCAGACGAAGCCGCACCAGGAGAAGCCGGTGCTCCCGGTTGCACAGCCGCAGAAGCCTGCGGATGCTGGGCAGTAGTGCCATTAGCAGCCTGTGTTGTAACTGAAGACGGAGACGAATGAACTGGAGCCTGCTGAACCTGAGTGGCAGAAGCTACCTGCGGCTGCTGTGCTGCGGCAGGCTGAGTGAATACGGGTTTTATAGTCTTCTTAGGGCCACGCCCACCACTCACGTCATCCCCCTCGGTGGTAAGCTGTGCAACCTGTATCAAGGTCAGTTCTACCAGCAAACGCTTATTTTTGCTGATGCGGTAATTCAAATCGCACTCATTACACAGCTTCATAGCCCGGTACAAAAAAGGTAACGGACATTTCTGCGCCTGTTCCTGATAACGTTGGCGTATGCTCGCTCCCACTTCCAGTAAAGGCAATGTCACCGGGTCTTTCCCGACCAACAAGTCACGGAAATGAGACGACAATCCGGTAATAAAGTGACTTCCGTCAAAACCTTTATTCAATATATCATTGAAAAGCAACAATGCGTCGCTCACCTTGTTTTCGAGGAAGCAATCCGTCAGACGGAAATAATATTCATAATCAAGTACGTTCAGATTATCAATCACACTCTTATAGGTGATATTTCCTCCGGTGAAACTAACCACCTGATCGAAGATAGACAATGCATCACGCATACCACCGTCCGCCTTCATGGCTATCACGTTCAGCGCTTCCGGCTCTGCCGTGATTCCTTCTTTCGAAGCAACATACGACAGATGATTCACCGTATCTTCCACGCTTATCCGGTTAAAGTCATAAATCTGACAACGGGAAAGAATGGTAGGAAGAATCTTATGCTTCTCCGTCGTAGCCAGAATAAAAATCGCATGACGGGGAGGTTCTTCCAGCGTTTTCAGGAACGCATTGAAAGCAGATGCCGAGAGCATGTGCACCTCGTCGATGATATATACCTTATACTTACCAATCTGTGGTGGGATACGCACTTGCTCCACCAACTGGCGAATGTCATCCACCGAGTTATTAGAAGCAGCATCGAGTTCGTGAATATTATATGACCGCTGTTCGTTGAAAGCTACACATGACTCACACTGATTGCAAGCCTCTCCGTCAGCGGTAGGCGTCATACAATTAATGGTCTTGGCAAAGATACGCGCGCAAGTCGTTTTTCCTACCCCGCGCGGTCCGCAAAACAAATAAGCATGAGCCAGTTTTTGGGTAGCAATTGCATTTTTCAGCGTAGTAGTCAACGCCCGCTGTCCCACCACCGATTCGAACGTGGACGGACGGTATTTACGGGCTGAAACAATATAGTTTTCCATATCCGGGATTCTCTCTGTTTTTGAAATTTCGCTTATTCTGCAAATGTACACAAAAAAAGTGATAAGTAATAAGGGATAAAGAGAGAAGTTTTGAAGCCGAAGCGATAAGTTTTTAAGTTATTAGTTTTATCTTTGCAGATATTAAAAGGAGAAATTATGGGTAAACTAATCAGTATCTGGAGTTTCATATGCAGACGCAAGTACCTCATTACAGTCGTTGCATTTGCTGTTATCATTGGCTTTCTGGACGAGAACAGCCTGGTTCGTCGTTTCGGATATGAACGGGAAATCAGTCAGTTGAAAGAAGAGATAGAAAAGTACCGGGCAGATTACGAAGAAAACACCAAACGTCTCAACGAAATAAGTACCAATCCGGACGCCATCGAACAGATCGCCCGTGAAAAGTATCTGATGAAGAAACCCAACGAAGATATTTACGTTTTTGAAGATTAAAGAATGAAACAATTAGTACCCGCCCTTTTCACCGTAGGCGCCATAATGGCTCTCACCGGAGCAGCTGTGTTTATTACCGGATGGATATACGCTCCTTACATATATACTGTTGGAGCCGGATGTATCGCATTGGCACAAGTGAACACACCCGTCAAAGGAAAGAGCAAAACATTGAAACGCCTGCGTGTTCAGCAGATATTCGGTGCACTGGCACTTATCCTGACCGGAGCCTTTATGTTTACCACACGAGGCAATGAATGGATTGCCTGCCTCACAGTTGCTGCCATCCTCGAACTTTACACCGCTTTCCGTATTCCACAGGAAGAAGAAAAAGAAAGGTCATAAAAAAAGCCCGTTCATAGCTTTTCAGTCTTGAACAGGCATCACTTTTTTTAATTCGATAATGTTCCGTCCTTTTATAAAGAACGGAACAGTTTTATATCATTTATTTCTTCACAGGTGAATATCTTGCATTCAACCCGTCAACAATTTCTTTTGTAATATTGAAAGTGCTGTCAGCATAAAGCAGGTTATCGAAACCAGTGTTGCTGAAGATCAGGCTATATCCGTGAGTCTTATTATATTCTTTCAGGAAAGCGTTGATAGAATCGCGGAACTGCAAGCTATTCTTGTTGTTCTCTTCCATCAAACCATTCTGAAGTTTGTTGCTCAACTCTTGCAAATCTTGTTCCAACTTCACCAGACGGTTGTACTCTTGCTGCGCTCTATCTTGTGACAGGAAAGCATTGTTTTCAACTTTCTTCTGAAAATCTTGCTTTTCCTTGTTCAAAGAGGTAGCCTTCTGATTCAATGTCATACGAACGTTTTCGCTCTTCTTTACCATCGCCTCATTCAAGTCAATACAGAAATTGTATTTGGCAAGCAGCGTATCTATTTCAACATAGGCAATTTTCATTCCTGACAGTTCGGCATTAGCCTGAGCCGGAGCATTGGTAGTTTGATTGTCAGTTTTGCCAGCACATTGTGAAAATAAAACGATAAACGCAAGAGCAGCCAAACCGTTCATGAGGTAGTTCATTCTATTCATAATTAATAAGTATTGTTTTTAATAAATTTAATTCATACTATCGTTCAAGGCTTTTTCCAACTCGTTAATAGAAAAACGCGGCTTCTTTTGTGCTTCGCGATCTTGCGACTGTGCGCATCCGATTCCTTTCTGACGCAACGCTTTATTCCCACTCACGTGACCATTCGGGAACTTCCCACCCTTCGTAAAGAATACTTTCACCCCTAATAATACCAGGGAAATAGCAACTATTAACAAAGTTATCAGTATAGTCTCAACCATTTCTATTAATTTTGTGAGTGCAAAGATAGGCTTTAATGAGATATGAGTTCAGATAAGTCAATCAAATTAACCATATTTAGCAATAGAAGAAGCGAAAACAGCCCTTCTATTCCTATTATAAAATAGAAACAGCATGGAAAAAAAAGACTTAAAGCCGGCTGGCGTATTCAAGTATTTCGAAGAAATCTGCCAAGTGCCACGCCCTTCGAAGAAGGAAGAGAAAATGATTGCCTACCTGAAGGCATTCGGAGCAAAACATAATCTGGAAACCAAGGTGGACGAAGCCGGCAATGTATTGATTAAAAAGCCCGCTACTCCGGGAAAAGAAAATCTTCAAACCGTCGTTCTGCAATCGCATATCGACATGGTGTGCGAAAAGAATAACGATGTTCAACACGACTTCCTCACCGATCCCATCGAAACGGAAATTGACGGTGAATGGCTGAAAGCCAAAGGCACTACCCTCGGAGCCGACAACGGTATCGGTGTAGCTACCGAGCTGGCTATCCTGGCTGACGACAGCATTGAGCACGGTCCGCTGGAATGCCTGTTTACCGTAGACGAAGAAACCGGACTGACCGGAGCTTTTGCCCTGCAAGAAGGTTTTATGAGCGGTGACATCCTTCTGAACCTCGATTCGGAAGATGAAGGGGAAATCTTTATCGGATGTGCCGGAGGTATCGACTCCGTTGCAGAATTTACTTATAAGGAAGTGGAAGTTCCCGCCGGATATTTCTTCTTCAAGGTGGAAGTGAAAGGGCTGAAAGGCGGTCACTCCGGTGGCGATATTCACCTGGGACGTGGCAATGCCAACAAAATACTGAACCGTTTCCTTTCCCGCATGACTGCCAGACACGATCTGTACCTATGTGAAATCAACGGTGGTAACCTGCGCAACGCTATTCCCCGCGAGGCTTATGCCATCTGTGCTGTTCCCGAAGACGCCAAACATGATGTCCGCACCGAACTGAATATCTTCACCAGCGAAATGGAAGACGAATTGTCCGTTGTAGAGCCCGACTTAAAGCTGGTTCTCGAATCGGAAACTCCGCGCAAAATGGCTATCGACCAGGATACTACTACCCGTTTATTAAAAGCTCTGTATGCAGCTCCTCACGGTGTATATGCCATGAGCCAGGATATTCCCGGACTGGTGGAAACTTCTACCAATCTGGCATCTGTCAAGATGAAGCCCAACCATATCATCCGCATTGAAACCAGTCAGAGAAGTTCTATATTGTCCGCACGCAACGATATGGCGAACACGGTTCGCGCCGTATTCCAACTGGCAGGAGCCAATGTTACTTTCGGAGAAGGTTATCCGGGATGGAAACCGAATCCACATTCGGCCATCCTCGAAGTAGCAGTTGAATCATACAAACGCTTATTCGGCGTAGATGCGAAAGTAAAAGCAATCCACGCAGGATTGGAGTGCGGCCTGTTCCTTGATAAGTATCCAACGTTGGATATGGTTTCTTTCGGACCGACACTTACAGGTGTTCACTCTCCCGACGAACGGATGCTTATTCCTACCGTAGAGAAATTCTGGAAACATCTGTTGGATATCTTGGCACATGTACCTGCCAAAAAATAACAGACAGATAAAATATCACAAAAAAGAGTATGGTAACAAGCGGAAAAGAATCGCTGCTGCCATGCTCTTTTTTACAATGTTTTTAATTGTCGTAAGTTTCTTCGTTCCTTGCTCTGTCATAGCACAAGACTATCATAGCAAACAAGCTCCCTGTCAGGAAGAAAGAATCCCTTTCCGTGTTGTCAGCTGGAACATAGAAAACCTGTTCGATACGCACCATGACAGTTTAAAGAACGACCACGAATTTCTTCCCGATGCGCTGCGTCATTGGAATTATAGCAGATATAAGAAAAAGCTGGCTGATGTGGCGCGAGTAATCACAGCTATTGGAGAATGGAATCCTCCTGCACTAGTCGGATTATGCGAAGTGGAAAATGATACGGTGCTGCGTGATCTGACCCGCCGTTCTCCTTTAAAAGAGCTTAACTATCGTTATGTAATGACCGATTCCCCTGATTTGAGAGGGATTGACGTAGCCCTGCTTTACCAACGGGATTTATTCAAGCTGTTATCTTCCCGTTCTATCTCCATTCCTCCGTTGAGACAATACCGCCCGACAAGAGATTTGCTGCACGTCAGCGGACTTCTGCTGACGGGAGACACATTAGACGTATTTGTCTGCCATCTCCCAAGCCGTTCGGGTGGAGCTAAAGAATCGGAACCCTATCGTTTATACGCAGCTCAAATTCTGCGCACGGAAGTCGATCACATTCTAAATATTCGTTCTCATCCGCAAGTTATTATTATGGGGGATTTCAATGATTACCCGACGAATCAATCTATCCAGAAAGTACTGGAGGCCGAAGCGCCTCCCATTACTGTCCCAAAGCCAGCCTCAACACTCAACTCCACCAACCCTTCAACAATTGTTCCTTCCTCACTAAAACTATATCATCTGCTTGCCCGGAAAGCGAAGTCAAAAAGCTTCGGTTCTTACAAATATCGCGGTGAATGGGGATTGCTTGACCATCTGATTGTATCGGGTACTCTATTAAATCAATCGAGCCATTTTTTCACCAGTGAAGAAAGAGCAAACGTCTGTCTTCTCCCCTTTTTACTGAAAGATGACGAGAAATATGGGGATAAAGAACCTTTCCGCACCTACAAAGGAATGAAATATCAGGGAGGTATCAGCGATCATCTTCCTGTTTATGCAGACTTCGAACTGATTCCCTATTGATTAGAACTCACCAAACGACGTCACAGTATATTCTGATAAGAGATCATTCTCATCGTAGTGAGAAAATATTCTCATCGCAATGAGAAAAAGTTCTCACCACTATGAGAATTTTTTCTCATAATGGTGAGAATGCTTGAGAATTATACTTACCTGATAATGGTTGACTAATCCGAGTACTGATAAACTTTTAAATCAAACTTCGGAACCATTGCCAGCAAATGATCGAAGATATCGGACTGGATACGCTCGTATTCTTTCCAAACCTTATTACGAGAGAAGAAGTAAACCTGAATAGGTACTCCGTACATGGTAGCTTCTTTTTGGCTGATAATCAAATCCAAATCCTGATTGACCACAGGCAGACTGCACAAATAGCGCTCAATATACACCCTGTACACTTGAGAATTGGTAGGAACCACTCCTTCTTCCGGTTGATAATCCGCCATTAATGGAATTTCTTTCCGGTAACGGTCCAGCATTTCCGGCGTACAGAATTGAAGTGTAGTTAAATCCAAAGTGATATTCTTCATCACCCGTCGTCCTCCCGACTGTGTCATTCCCCGCCAATTCTGGAAAGTACTGCTCACTAATGTATAAGGAGGGATAGTGGAAATGGTATTATCAAAATTCTGAATCTTGACCGTATTCAATGTTATCTCCTGCACCGTACCATTTGCGTCGCCGGAAGGTAACGTTATCCAGTCGCCCGGACGGACCATGTCATTGGCAGAAAGCTGAATACCTGCCACAAAGCCTAATATGGAATCCTTGAACACCAACATCAAAATAGCTGCCGAAGCACCCAGCCCGGCAAACAAAGTGGCAGGAGATTTATTCACGATAATGGCAACGATTACAATTCCACCTACAAAGAAAAGAAGCACCTGCAAGACCTGAATAAACCCTTTCATCGGGCGATCCTTCATCGTTTCTTTTCCGTCATAGATATCCATTATCATCAACAGAATCCCATTAATAGCCAATAGTAAAGAGAAAATAATATAAACGACACACGCCTTTTGAGAAATCAACAACAACTCTTTCCCCCGGATAAAAGCCATCGGCAACAAAGCATAAACCAGAAAAGCCGGGATGGTATGAATCAAATGATGAAACACCTTGCGCTTCATCATCAACGTATTCCACTGATGGGGCTTCCGCCTCGTATACTGTTTCATTCCTCCGATCAAAATCGCCTGGCAGAGGTAATTCAGAACGACGGCAACCACTATCATCAGTAAAGCCATAATAGTCTCATCAAAACGATCGGCAACGCCCGGATCTATTCCCCAATTTATGAGGGTTTTATTCATCCATTTTCCTAAATCTACTACTAACATAACTTCTGTCTTTTTTAATAAATAACAGTAAAATATTCATTTGGTTTAGAAAAAAAGAGACCGGCACCTGATTCATTAAAAATCAAGATGCCGGCCTACACTGCTATTCTCTAAACATATCTTCCGATGAGGGCTCTATCAGGGAGCCACCATCACTCCTATTTCATCCATATTTACTTTTGCAACGGCAGCATCAGGCGTAGTGGCCTCCAGTTTAATGAAACGTGCCTGCACTTTCTGATTGAAAGCAACCGTCTGTGGCAACGGATTATGCATGATATTGCTGAACTCCCCACTGGTAGGAACCTCTTTCCAATTCTTGCCATCCACACTTACCAAGAATTTATAGCGGAATGCCATCGTCGGCTTTGCCTCCGCTTTCGCGGGAGCATACGTAAAACTGTTCAACGTTACTGTCTTTCCCAGATCAATCGTTAACGGAGAGGCAACCACTTGTTTCCATCCGGAACGCGGCAAATTATTCCAGTCTTCTTTCGTTGTTTCTTCCTGCAAAGGTTCCGCATAATAGGCAGCAACCTGACTAATAAATGCAGTCAACCGGCATTCGTCTATTTTCACGCGGAGCTTACTGGCCTTCACTGCCGGAAAACGCAACATACGCTTATATCCTATCGTCGTACCTTTTCCAACTTCCTTCCAGCCATTATCAGTCAGGGCTTCCACCGTAAAGGCTTCTACCCGCTGCCCTTTCGTTATATCTTCCTGAAGCATCACCACATTCATCTCTGCATTCGGCTTCAATGAATAAATCTTTTCACTGCCAGGGGTTGTATTCCAGTATTTTCTACCATTCACAACCTTGTTAGAAGCGAATACCCGCTCACGATAAGCTGCAAATTCATTCAATCGCCGCACATCGGCTTCATTAATCAGTCCCCTACGATCCGGAGGAATATTCAGCAACAAAACAGAATTATAACCTACTGATTGAAAATAGATATCCGCCAAATGTTTCAATGACTTCACTTTGCTGTCTTCTTCCGCATGATAGAACCATCCCGGACGAATGGATACGTCCACTTCCGAAGGATACCAGAATAATTCCGTAGCTTTCTCCAATATCTTACGGCTTCCCAAATCTTCCGCTTTACCAAAAACTCCCAGACGGTTATTATTCTCTTGTGAACGGGTATATATGCCGGGAGTTAGCACAGTTGCACTCCATTCTGTTTCACGTCCTAATCCTTTTTCGTTTCCTACCCAGCGGACATCATCCCCCATAATTGCCATCACAGCTTTGGGTTGAAGGCGTTGGATGGTCTGATAGAAAGCATCCCAGTCATACACCTGTTTCTTTCCGTTCGGACCTTCTCCATTCGCTCCGTCGAACCAGACTTCATGCACTTCGCCATAATTGGTGAGCAATTCAGTCAGTTGCCGGATGAAAAATTCATTGTAACGGGGAGAGTCCCCGTAACATTCCGCATTCCGGTCCCAGGGAGAAAGATATACTCCAAACTTCATATCATATTTATCACAGGCAGCACGAAGTTCTTTCACTACATCGCCTTGTCCGTTTTTCCAGGGAGAAGAGGCTACGGAATGTTTGGTAGTAGCCGTAGGCCACAGGCAGAAGCCGTCGTGATGTTTGGCAGTCAGAAGCACCATTTTAAAGCCGGCTTCCTTGAGGGTACGCACCCATTGTTCAGCATCCAGTTCCGAAGGGTTAAAGAGTGCGGGATCTTCTTTTCCGTCACCCCATTCACGCCCGGTAAAGGTGTTGATTCCGAAATGGAGGAAAGCTGTCAGTTCCAATTGTTGCCAGGCATATTGCTGCGGAGTGGGCACCAGCCGTGCTGCCATATCGACTTTCTGTTCGAGAGTTGCACCTTGAGGAAATTCAACATGCTTCACATAATAGTTTTCTTTTTTCTGCGCCTGCACTCCGCTCATGAGAGCAACAGACAATAAAAGAGAGGTCAGTAGTTTATTCATGGTCTATTATTTATTGCAATCGTACAAAGATAAAATAAAGGTGCAGATTTCACGATTATCACGGAATACTTTCTTACGATATTCCATCCAATCAGTGTAACCCCCACCTTTATATATTATCTAAAAACCTATTGATTCAGTATCCATTTCACCGGATAAAGGGTAAATTCAAAACTCTGTTTCCTTAATGGAACCAAGTATTGCGGTAATACTCCGGGGCCACAAGTGGCCGTTCCCACACCTGCCTGTTCGGCATCCAGATGTACTGTCAGCAATCCATCACGTTCCAGTTCGTTGATATGGCGGGCTTTCACTAATAATACATCCGAGAAAGGAATGATACTAAACTGGAAAGCACGATCCGACTCAACAAAGATGCCTTCGCCGGAAGTATCTGCCAATTTCGCCCAACGTACATCGGTGCGGTTGCCCGTAGATTGCGGAGCAACATAATAATGGAACATCCGTTCCGGTGTAGTCTGATATACACCGATTTTGCCGGATTGATTGCGGTCAGCGTATGTTTCATTGTCCCCGCGTCCCAAGTAAGAAACCTGATCGTAAGAGTTCGCTACCCGGAATGTCAAGCCCAGACGGGCCATGGATTTCACGATGGTCGTATCGGGCTGGAAAGTAGTGTGTACCTTCAGTGCACCGTTTTTATCCAACGAATACACAAAATCGGCTGTTCCTACCTTTTGATTTTTCGCATTTAGAATTTCTACACGGGCGGTAGTCGAAGTCTTACTTTCCTTCAGTGATATTACTTTCTGGGTCAGACCATCCAGTCCTGCATCACGCCACAGGCGTGCGCCGTTTTTATCCCGGTTGTCATTATCCGTTGCCGGGCGGAAAAGGCTCAATGTCAGCGGAGCAGCCAATAAATCTTTGCCGTTCAGGTTCAATGAAGTAAGCGCACCTGTTTTCTTATCAACGGTGAAAGTTGTTTCACCTGCTTTTTGCGGACGGTAGCCTGTGTAATTCTTATTACCGGCAAGTACAAACTGGTCGTATGCCACTTCCCAGTCCTTATCTATCATTGAAGAAGCTTCACGACGGGTCCAGCTGATATTCAGATAAGCCTCACGAACTGTATTCGGAAGTTTTACAGCACCCAAAGTAATATCGACGGTGGCGTGCGGCGCACAATCAACCGTTTTCGTACCTTCCGCCAAGATCTTACCATTATCTGCTGTCACATTCCAGGTCAGTATATACTCGTTCAAGTTAGAGAAGTCGTACCAGTTCTTAACACGGATAGTCAGATTCTTCTGATTTGCCATCGTTGCTTTTATGTTCTGATATACTTTCTTTACTTCGAGCAAATGCGGGTGCGGTTCACGATTAGCGCCTACCAAGCCGTTACAGCAGAAGTTGCCGAAACTTGGAATTCCTTCCGGTCCGTAATCGCCGCCATACGTCCAGTACCATTTACCGTTCTTGTCTATTTCGCGGAATGACTGATCCACCCAGTCCCAAACGCAGCCGCCTTGTGCCATCGGGTTGTTTTCAAATACATCCCAGTATTCTTTCAGTCCACCGCAACTATTACCCATTGCGTGAAGGTATTCACAAAGAATAAAAGGACGATAGATGTCTTTCTGGTTTACATACGCTTTGATGTCATCCACACCGCGGTACATACGACAGTAAATATCTGTGTTATAGTTCAATTCGGCACGTTCATACTGCACGGGACGAGTTTTCTCTACCGATTTCAGCCAGTCATAGGTACGTTCGAAGTTGATTCCGTTTCCGGCTTCATTTCCCAACGACCAGATAACGATAGCCGGGTGATTCTTGGAACGTTCATACATACGTTGGGTGCGATCCATGTGCGCGGTCAACCAGGTACTATCCTTGGCAAGGGAAGCAGGCCCGTATCCCATTCCGTGAGATTCGATGTTTGCCTCATCAATCATGTACAAGCCGTAACGGTCGCAAAGTTGATACCAGTAAGGATGCGTGGGATAATGCGAGTTACGTACGGTGTTGATATTGTGCTGCTTCATCAGTTTGATGTCCAGTTCCATCAGTTCCTTGCTCACGGTACGTCCCAGCTGGGAGTGTTCGTGGCGGTTGGTTCCCTTCACCAGTACCGGAACGCCGTTGATACAGAAACGTCCGTCTTTGATTTCCGAGGTACGGAAACCTACTTCACAGCCGGTCAGTTCAGTGACCTTGCCTTGTTCATCTTTCAGTTCGAGCACTAATGTGTAAAGATAAGGATGCTCCGCACTCCAAGCCTTTACACCGGGGAGCTTCTTTTCGTCAAATGCGATAAAATTGCTCAATCCACGGGATTTTATCCGGATGGCATCCTGCAAAACTGCTTTGCCTTCAGCATCTTTCAGTGTATAAGCAATGGAAGAAGCAGTAGCGGAAGGTCCTTCCACGGCCACTTCAAGTCCGAAAATACCATCTTTGTATTTCTCTTTTTCTAAAGAAGCATTCAGTTTATAGTCTGCAATGTACTGCTTGGGGGTGCTGTAAAGATACACGTCACGTTCGATGCCGCTCAAACGCCACATATCCTGACATTCCAGATAAGCGCCCGAACTCCAACGGTATACCTCCAAGGCGACCACATTTTCGCCTTCATTCAGGACATCTGTAATATCCCATTCGGCAGCCGTCTTTGATCCCTGGTTATATCCCAGTAATTTTCCATTCACCCATATATAATAGAAAGAAATAACTCCTTCACAACAAAGTACTACCCTACGTCCTTGCCAGTCGGCAGGCACTTTGAAAGTACGGCGGTAGGAGCCGACTTCATTCTCTGCATAAGGTACCAGCGGCGGATTCTTCTTGAAGTTGAACATTTTATCATCAAACTCGTACGTCTCGTTGACATAGATAGCTGTGCCATACCCCTGTCGTTCCCAGTTACCGGGCACGTTGATATCCGCCCATCCTCCTGTATAATAAGAAGGTTGGTAAAAGTCCTTCGGACGGTTATCGGGATTCTTCACCCAATGGAATTTCCACTTTCCGTTCAGGCTCATATAAAAAGGAGACTGTTCATATCCTCCCGGCTTTTCAATGTCGGAAGCGTTGGCGTAAGGCCATACGTATGTGTGAGGAGCGAGTTTGTTCAGTCCCACCGCATATTGGCTTTGCCATTCGGGCAATGGCTGTTGCTGCGCTAAAGTGAAAGTAGTAGCAGCCAGCACTACCGATAAGATAAAAAAAGTTCGTTTCTTTAGGTTCTTCATTGTCATTGTTATTGATGGTATTATGCTATACAATAAATGTTATTCAATCCTGATTTCATCAAAATAAACTCTCGCCTCTTGTCCCGGACGTACATGATCGGCAGGACATACTCCCGCCCCTTCTGCCGTTACACGGACATATCTTGCTTCCGTTCCTTTCATATCCACGGAGAAATCTTCGATAAAAGCTCCTTCACGGAAGATCTCTTCAGCAGTAAAATGCAGACCGGCTATCTCACGATAGGTTTCATTATCATCCGAAACTGCTATGCGGATTGATTTCGGTTTATGTACCGCCATGCCGTAGTTGGTGATACAACCTATGGTGAAAGTATTCAATTTGTCTTTTTGCAGCAAATCTATCGTGAAAGAAATATGATCGCCCTTCTCCCAACAACACCATTCAAAGTCTGTATACTTCAAGCTGCCACGTACCCCGTTCGTCATGAGTTTCTCATTCGGCTTATTTCCGAGGATAGGTTTGCCGGTCGCTTTGTTCCAGGCAATAGGCAACACAAGCGTCTGCCCCATCTGCTCACCTTGTGCAAAAGTAGCACTCTTAATGGTTTGAGCCGCCGTTACTGTTAATGAATCGGTATATAAGGATGAACTTGCCGTCGGCTCGCTGCCATCTACTGTATAACGGATTTCCACATCGGGACGAATACACTCCAGCTTCACTCGCAACACTCCGTTTTCGGGAGTCACTTTATGCTGAATATTATACATGGAACGAGCATAAACAATTCCTTTCTCTGCAAGATGCTCATTATACCTGTCCATTCCTTTCAGGAATAAAGCCCAGTCTTTCTTATCCGGTTGTGTCCAAGCGACTTCTGCCACTGCTGCCAGACGGGGGAATAAAAGATAGTCCACATCTTCCGGCTTGTTACAGAATTCTGTCCACATCGAACCTTGCACTCCCATCAATAAGGAAGCATATTCCGGTTTCCAGTCTTTCTGCACCGGTTCGTAGTCATACACATCTTTCAGTGTGTTATTTCCAAAGTATGTCAACGGCTCGAACCACTGTGGTCCCTGATAGCGAATCAAATACATGATGCGCGCCGGAGTCATGATAAACCGATGTCCCTCTTCCGCTGCTTTCAATGCAGCCTGTCCAAATCCCTGCCAACCAAGAATGATAGAGTTGTCGGGCAGAAAGCTGCTATTGGTCAGTTCATCCCAGCCGATCACTTCCCTGCCTTTACTGCGCACATAGTCGCTGATCCGCTTCATGAAGTATCCCTGTAGATCTTCTTCATTAGCCAGCTGTTCCTTTTTCATCCGTGCCTGACACAACGGACACTGTTTCCAATGTGTCTTTTGAGCCTCGTCACCACCAATATGAATATAGCGTGAAGGGAATAATTCCATGATTTCATCCATCACATTTTGCAAAAAGGTGAAGACACTATCGTTTCCCGCACAATAAATAATTTCGGAATTTCGTCCTCCTAAACCGGGCAGTACGCCGATATATTCTTTCACTACCGGACAAGCCAGTTTGGGATAAGCCGCCAATGCAGCATTGCTATGAGCAGGCATATCTATTTCGGGCACAATCTCAACCTGACGTTCAGCAGCATAAGCCACCATTTCCCGAATATCCTCTTGTGTATAGAAGCCTCCTACCGGGGTAGGTTCTCCCTTTTTCGGATTGCGACGGGCAGGAAAAGGTAAATCCTGACGATCCACCCGCCATGCACCGACTTCCGTCAATCGGGGATATTTCTTTATTTCCACCCTCCAGCCGTTGTCGTCTGTCAAATGGAAATGAAGTGTATTCAGTTTAAGCATTGACATACAATCAATGATACGCAATACATTTTCTTTAGGAATAAAGAAACGGGATGCATCCAACAGCAATGCCCGGTATCCAAAACGTGGTTCATCCTGGATGGTCACGACCGGAATGCTCCATTCCAAATTCTTGTCCGACAAGCTTTCTCTTTCAATGGAGGGAGGAAGTAATTGGCGAATTGTTTGCAAGGCATAGAAAAAGCCTTTATTATCCGAAGCTTTAATAATGATCTCTTGGGGAGAAACTTCCAAAGAATAGGCTTCGCTTTTCAAAGATGGGTCTGTCAGTAAACGGACATTTCCCTCTCCTCCTACATTCAGTTTGGGGGTGAAACCGGCTGTACGAGTAAACAAAGCAATCAAACTCCGGGCAACTTCCGCCTGCTCTTCATTCTCCACCACAAAAACGGTCTGATCGGAGAATAAATGGTTGCCACTGCCCGGCATCATCTGTGCCGGGCGTGGAACCATAGAAATACTGTGTGTTAAGTTTGTATTATCACATCCTGTCACTATTGATACCAGAAATCCGGTCAACAGTATGAAGATATATTTTATCATGATATTATTTCAGGGTTATTCCTTGTCTCTTTCGGGGGAGAATCGGACAGGGTCATTATATTGTTCTTGTAGTTTCAACATCTCTTCTTTCAACTCTTTCACTACCGGTTCGTATTCAGGTTGCTCGTAGAGGTTATGCATCTCTGTCGGATCTGCCTGCATGTCATAGAGTTCCCACCAATTGATATCATTATAGAAATGAATCAATTTATAGCGTTCCGTGCGTATTCCATAATGACGTTTCACCATGTGCTCGGCCGGATATTCATAGAAGTGATAATAAAGTGCCTTGCGCCAGTTCTCCGGATGTTCTCCTTTCAACAGAGGAACAAGTGAGACTCCCTGGATATCCGATGGCACCTCTGCTCCTGCCAATTCGAGGAAAGTGGGTGCATAGTCGATGTTCTGTACCATTTCGGTGATATCCCCTCTACGGTCGAAGCCTTTCGGCAAGCGCATGACAAGCGGTGTGCGCATGGATTCTTCATACATAAAGCGTTTGTCGAACCAGCCATGTTCACCCATATAGAAGCCTTGGTCGGAAGTGTAGACAACGAGTGTATTATCCAGTAATCCTTTTTCTTTCAGATAATCGAGTACACGGCCTACATTGTCATCCAGAGACTTCACTGTCTTCATGTAGTCGCGCATATAACGCTGGAACTTCCAGTTAGCCAGTTCTTTTCCTTTCAGATTTTGCTTATAGAAGTCGTCGATAATCGGAGCATAGAATTTGTCCCATGCAGCACGTTGTCCTTCGTCCATTCGGCCCAAGAATCTTTCATACAGTGATTTTAACCGTGAGTTTTTGTCGGGACGCAGCATTTTGAGGTCATAGATCATATCCATATCTTTCACAATGCTCATTTCTTGTGCGGCAGCAGCCGGACGACCTTCATAATCATCAAAGAAATTATCCGGCAATGGGAAAGTCTTGTCCTCATACAAAGCCAGATTGCAGGTATCCGCCATCCAGTTACGATGAATAGCCTTGTGATGAATCAAAAGGCAGAAAGGTTTTTGCGGATCACGCTTGTTTTCCATCCAGTCGATGGCATCATCCGTAATAAGATTGGTGATATAGCCGTGTTTCTGAATGGTATCATTGTTCTGCGTGATAAAGTTCGGATTATAGTAGTCTCCTTGTCCGGGGACAATTTGCCAGTAATCAAATCCTGATGGCAAACTCTCAAGGTGCCATTTACCAACTAATGCGGTCTGATAACCGACTTTTCTCAAGAGTTTAGGGAAAGTCTGTTGAGAACTGTCGAAAACGCAAGTGGTATTATCGTAGAATTTGTTTGCACAGCTATGTTTGCCCGTTATCATGCAGGCGCGGCTGGGACCGCTTAGAGAATTGGCTACAAAACTTTGAGTAAAACGTACTCCGTCGGCAGCAATACGGTCGAGATTCGGAGTTTCCATATAGCGAGTGTCATAACAGCTCATCATTTGAGCCGTATGGTCGTCTGTCATGATATAGACAATGTTCAGAGGTTGCTGTTCCGCAGGTTTTTGCTTGCCTGCACAAGAAGCAAGGGAAGCTACAGCAGCTACTCCCGCTAAAGGAAAGAATAAGTTGGATTGCAGTTTTTCCATAAAAACAACTTTATATTAGATTATAGCGACAAAGGTAGGGGATGCCATCTATTCAGACTTCCACAAATCACCAATTAATGTCCAATATTCTACAAATCTTTTTGTTTCACCAAAAAATACAGGAAATCACTATTTACTTGCTATACTTATAAGTGGCAAAAAGGGGGATTTTCCCCCTTTTGATTGAAAGGTATTCATGTCATTAAAAAATCTGATGACAAAATAGACCTTTTACTCTCCTGCTTCGGGAATCGGTTTGATCTTATCCGCTAGTGCACTCCAACCCGCTTTATATGCTTCTACTTTATCTGTCGCTACAAAGATAGATTCCAAAGCATCACAACCTTCGAAAGCCGTAGCATTATATCCTAAGGTAGTTGCTGATAAAATAGTCAAGCTTTTTAAAGCAACACAGTTCTTGAATGCCAGATTGAAAATATTAATAGTCCCCTTCGGAAGAATAATTGTTTCAATGGATGTGTTCTTGTCCTTTTCTGGCAAAGCAGGAAGATTTATATAAAATGCGTTAGCTGGAATAGCCGCACTATATACCAATTCCGATAAATCAATATTTACCACACCACTTGCTGTCTTCAGAGGTGTAGCGATGTGATCTCTAAAACTTGGAGCTCCTCCAGAACACGCTCCTGTCACCTTAATACTCGATACCCCCTCCGGTATTGTGATAATTGCACCTGTATATTCTATAGTAGTCCACTGGATACCCGGGTCTGTAGCTGCCTTAAACGTCACTGTTTTAATTACTGTTTGAGTTTCTCCATCCGAAAGCAAGAAAGCGACTGTAGCTTCTCCGGTTGCCGGATAAACAACTTTCAATTTTGTGTTATTTCCCGAACCTGTCACTTGGATTGCCCAGTTTGAAGGATTGGTATCCAACATTCTCATAATACAGCCTTCCGGAAGCACTATCGGATAAATTTCTTCTCCTGCAGTCTCTTTACTATATTCCGCTGCTAAATAACCATTCCAGTTGATATATTTAGGAAGTTCTACCGTTGCACCTCCGTTCAATGTAATTGTAACAATATTACCCGATTGAGTAACTCCTGTCACAGGATGGGCAACCGGATATGACGGTATCGTCACTGAATTATCTCCAATGGTTAATTTGGTAGAACCGTCCTGATTTGTTTCCATTTTGATAGCATCTCCACTATTTACGTAAATAGTTTTACCATCTACCTGCAAGGGCTCACCGCCCAATGTCCAATACCATTTACCATCATCGCCTTTATCCACGCCAATACTTTCTTCATTCGTTCCACTCACCTCACCGTCTTTGTTGTAAAACAACGTAATAGGAGATGCATGAAGGAATGAGATTTTATAGCCTTCCGTTCCATCTTCTTTTGTCACCTTCTCTACATCGGTAATATAATCTGTAGCAGTAAGAATTCCCTGCAAGGAATTCAGTTGCTCAACCACTGTCTTCTGCCATTTCTCCAAAGCGGAAATTCTCTCTTCCTGTCCGTTGACTGCATCCCACAAATCTCCGTCATCATAGCTACAACTGCCTAATAAAGTTGCCGCAAATACTACACATAAAATTGATTTCAGTTTCATATTATTATCTTATTAAAAAGGTTTATTTATTCAGTTTATTAATAAAGGATCAGATCTTTCCGATATGGCATATCATGATCGGTATAGGTATCGTCGATATAGAAACGAACCCAGTCTATCTCCATACGGGGAATCAGCGCATTCGGATTATTTTTCAACATATTCCTTGCTGTCAAATAACTCATTTCCATTGATGGATAATTCGGAGCCTGTTTACCTAGGAACATCATCGTCAGAATGTAATAAAGTCCCTCGGTATTTACTTTATCTGTAAACGGCCATCTGGCACCATTAGCCAACGCTTGTGCTTCAGTTATGGTTATTGTAGTCTTACCATTGACTCCCATACGCACGGTCTGATTATCCACCCATTCCATCCAATAAATCTGGAACTGATCTATTGTTCCCGCAATGTCAGTTACGGCAACAGTCGGATTATAATGCCGGCTTCCCCCTGTTCCAGGAGCTGTATTTCCGATATGGAAAGTTTGCTCCGCTGATCTTCTATAGCTTAGATTTCCATGTTTGGTGTTATTTTCCATCACGTCTATTTCTCCAAAATCCGGCCAAACGTTCCACTGCGAGTCGCCTCCTACCTGCTCATTACCCTGGAGCCAGATACCCGGTAACATTCCGCTATTTTCTGCACCACGAATGCGTGCGCGTGTCTCGATACGCATTCCCGGATAAATACGGATGTTAGAGGATGCCCAAGTAGGACTATTTACATTTCCTCGCATAAACTTACAGGAATAAAAAGCAGAAGTTCCAAAATCTTTAGTACCATTATTTCCTGGAGTACGCTCTTTCAGTGAAATCATTCTCAAATAACCTTCGTCTGTAACCCATGCATATTTAGCATTATCCACAGAACCTGCAGTTTCTACCGCCGCTGTGTTCTGGTCAGCAAAACCTAAAGGATATTCATTACTCACATATGTTTTATCATTGCTTTCTTTTGTCGTTAAACACGAAGATATTTTATGAAATTCGTATGCACGGAAGAACTTCCATTTTCCTTCCGGAAGCACTTTTCCACTATTCGGATGAGGATCGCCCTCATTCATTACCTGATAATTAGTCTGTCCCCAAGCTTTTATAGCCGCTTCATTTTTCGGTGAAACAAACAACTGATCTGCATCTTCATATAGCCAGCGCTCATCTCTTACCTCACTGCCCATATTCTTATGAATATCAATCTTCTTTATAATCAGCTTCGTATCTTGCAAAGGATAACGGCTAAGAACAGGAATTGTAGCAAGATCAAGAGTCAGCTCTTCATCCTCGGTAGTATTCACATCTTTTATCATAGTAACCGGCGCACTTTCTACCGAGTTCGCTCCGGCAGGAATAGTCAATTCTAAAGGAAGATTTTCATAACGTTCTCCTTCTCCGGCTTTAGGAGTAATAGTAATGGTAAGTTCGTCTTTCAATGTAGTATTGACGGAAGCTACCAATACAAAAGTCTGTCCCTCCTTCACCGTATTATCGGCATTATTTTTCAATGAAACTTTAGAGTAGTGATAGTCACTGACAGTCACAATTTGCAAAGCACCTGCCATTCTATATCCACGTGCAAATGCAGATATTTCGACGGAACGTTCTCTATTCAGTCCTTCTTTCTTTACAGGAACCCGGACGGTTTTAGTCGTCTCTCCCTGCTTCATGGTAACCACCGATGGAAAATCATCAAATACCAACTGGTCGACTGCTCCTTTATCAGTAGTGGCACTCAATCTGATATTCAGATCCTCATTCATCGCTTTTTTTCCTTCTTCCGTACCTGTCACGTCAAAAGTGATTTCCATCACCTCTCCCATTACCAAATCTGTACTATTCAGTGTCATCTTTAAAGGTACAGGTTCTGCCAACGGGCTTACATTATCATCGTCAGAACATCCTGACATACTCACTGCCACCAATATAAGCAGCATCCACAAATATGTCCATTCTAAAATCTTTTTCATACAGTATATCTTTAATTATAAAGTCTATGATTATTATTTCCACCCCGGATTCTGTTTCATCTGCTTATTCAGTTCCAGTTCACTTGGAGGAATAGGTAACAGATAGTCTCTCTTAGGATTGAATTGATAACCACCCGGTATCAACTCCTGCAAAGGATCCATCCATCCGTTGCCATCTACCAATACTTTGGCCAATGCTTCATGTTTATCTTCCGCAAATGATTTGTATAAAATACCATCATGTCCCAAATATGCTCCTTTGCCACGTTTGCCAACAATTACTTTATCAGCAGCCCAACGCATCAGATCATCCAGACGATATCCCTGCAATGCCAGTTCCACACGACGCTCACGACGAATCTCCTGCATAACGGGAGTCAACGTATAACCATAATCTGTAAAGTTAGGATCTCTGACAGGTGTCACATAAGTGACTCCGGCACGTGCGCGCAGAGGTTTCAATGTTTTACTTAACACTTCATCATCACATTTGCCCAGTTCCTCGGCAGCTTCGGCATAGCTCAATAATGCATCAGCATAACGCATGAGTACCAGTCCGGTTTCACAGTCCCCCGACACGTATGTCGTATCTACTCCAAGACGAATGTGATACCCTGTTACATTTTTGGCATTACCATCACCTGCCAGAAAAGGAGGATTGATTGTTTTATCACCGGCAGAAGCATCTGCCACTTTCATCGGACGAGAACCTTTCGCAGTAGATTTAAACTTATAGCCAGTGCTCATGATAGTTTCTGTGAGACGCAAATCCCTGCTTTTAAAGGTTTCGTTAAAATCCTTAAACTTGCTATTGTTCGGATCAACGGGCGTTCCATCAGCATTCAAATAGGTATTTACCAAATCTCCGGCTATACCGGCAGGTCCATCCTGATCGACAACTCCTCCACCCACTAATCCGGTCAAAGCATGAAATACACCATCAGTAACCGAATATTTTCTCCAGAACAATACTTCTGAAATGTTGGAATAATCATTTTGATTAAACAGACGTCCGTAAGCATCTCCCGAATTGACTACACCGCCATCTGTTTCTTTCGTATTTAATTTTATACCTTGCTCGAAAAGCATATCTCCCCATCTCAACACTTCTCCAAAGAAATAAGCCGATTGGTCAGTGGCAGCCGCAAATTCATCATTCTTGTGGTATTTCTCCCACGAACCTTCATATAGCGCAACCTGCATGGCAAGCAACATAGCCGCTTCCTTACAAATACGCAAACCGCTGTACTTGCTTCTATTGAACAATAGTTTCTCTGCTTTGTCCAGATCTTCCAAGATAAATTTAGCAACTTCACCACGATCTTTCTGCGGGATCTGCAAACCAGCTATCGTGGCATGTTCATCCCAGAAAGCATCCATAATAGGAATATTACCGAACTTCTTCAACTGAACAAAGTGCCAGTAAGCCCGTAAGAAGTAAGCTTCGCCTTTCAATGATTTTACTTCTTCTGTTTCCATGTCTTCCGGTACCAGGTAATAGTGAAAGAAATAGTTCACATTACGCAGATTCCTATAACCGTTTTCCCAGTCTTCACTGCTGGAAAACAAGGTTTCCTCACCATTCAGACGCTTATTGTAAATTTCAGAAAGAATATTATCACTGTTCTTTTCTTCTCCACGCACTCCCATCCCGAATTTTGCCAATGAAGGAAGCGCTGTATAAAGACCATTGATATATCCACGCACTTGGGCTTCACCGGACAAGAACGATTCGTTGTTCGGCACGGTAAGCGGCTCACGATCCAAAAAGTCGGCACAAGAAGATACACATGTGCCAAGACCTGCCATCAATACTATATATAAATAAAATCGTTTCATACTTCTCTATTATTTATTAAAAAGTAAAATCAAGACCAAACACAAAGTTTCTGTTCATCGGATATACTTTACCGTTACCGTTTTCATTGGCAGCGGAGGTAAGTCCCGGTGCTGTGGCATTGCTACCACCCGCCCAAGTATTTACCTGATTCAATGTTTCAGGGTCAAAAGCCTTAGGCAACTTAGTAATAGTGAACAGATTGTCACACGTAAAATATACTCTCAAATTTTCCAGTCTCATCGTTTTCAGGAGTTTCTTGTCGAATGTATAAGACACGGTTAGGTTCTTCATACGCATATAGGCGGCATTGACCATATAGCGTGTTGTATTGTAACCAATATTTGTATTATAATCTACTGTTTTGGGGTCTGTCAGACGAGGAAGATATCCACGGGGATTCGACGGGCTAAAATAGTCGAGATGTTCTTTAAAGAAGTTCTTTCCACCAAAAAGATAAGTACTTCCCGCTAATGCAAAATCACGTTTCGCCACTCCCTGGAATAAAGTAGAGACAGAGAATCCTTTATATCCCAAGTTCAAATTGATACCAAATGAATATTTAGGTGTAGCATTTCCGATTACCTTCAGATCGCCATGATCCTCCAATGTTCCTTTTCCCGGATCTACTTTACCATCACGATTAGTATCCAGATATTTCAAATCACCTACTTGCCAAAGGTTGTCATTCTTAAAGAAAGAAAGGTCTTTACTATTCAGATATGAATCAATCTCCTGATTGGTCATAAACAAGTCATCTGCTACGAATCCCCAGATTTCACCTATATCCATTCCTTCATAATAACCTTTGTTGCGATCCAAACCGGTATGGTTGTTATAAATAATGCCTTCAGGATTGTTATACTTCGTTATAACAGCCTTGTAATTGAATAAATTGAATCCTATTCCATAACTAAAACCACATTTCAACTTATCCTGCCAGTTGACAGAGAGTTCCCAACCACGGTTACGAAGAGTAGCATTATTTATTTTTGCACGATCATCAGGAATGATACCGCTGACAGCCGGAATCGCTTCAGCAGGACCAATCATGTCTTTGGTCGTACGTTGATAAACATCAAACGTTACAGACAAACGATCTTTCAATAACATAAGATCCAAACCGAAGTTGGCAGTATCTACTTTCTCCCATGTGATGTACGGGCTAATCATTTTCGGAGTTAATGAGATTGTTCCTTTACCTATTACATCACCTCCTCCCGGAAGTAACCATGCATTCACATTATTCGGGTCAAGACTCATCACTCCCAGATAATCATATAATCCGGCACCATTCTGATTTCCCAGACGTCCATAAGAGACACGTACTTTAAATTGTGATACCGGCATATTTAAATCGGTAAAGTATTTAGTACGGGCAATGTCATAACCGGCAGAAAAAGACGGGAAGAATCCCCAACGATGTCCCGATGCAAAGCGGGAAGAGCCGTCATAACGTCCGCTAAGTTCCAAGAAATAAGTATTCTGATAGTTCCAGTTGATTCGAGTATAAAATCCCATCGTAGCCCAGTGGGTACGAGCCTCTCCGGCATATACGGTTCCATCAGCATTGTCAAATGAATAAGTATCTTCGCTCAACATTCCATCTTTATACATATATTCACTGGAATTTTCTTGCAATTCCATTTGATAACCTGCCATGATTTTAAAGTCATGATCCCCCCATTGATTCATGTAGGTACTGGACAAACTGGGAGACAGATAGTAATTGAAAGCACTACCGCGTGTCAGTGAACCGAAACGTGTATTTTGCCATCTCATACCCGGATATTGATACCCCTGACGGTTGCCGGAAGTCTCTATAACTTGCCCGTTAGGCAATGCATGATTGCTTTTTTTCAGTTTAAAACTATTATTTTCCACATCCAGACGAGCTTTCATTTCTCCCATGATGTCCCACCCTTGCAGCGGGGTAATAATAGCCGAGAAAGATAATGCATCCGAAACACGGTTCTGATTATAATTGGACTTTTTTAAGTATAATAATTCATTCCAGGTTGGAGTAAAATACTCCGTCTGTTCAATGGGTAATTGAGTCACACGGGTTGGAGCCGTATTGGCTATCGTACCATAAAAAATAGTCTGATTAGCCATCGGGCGATTGATTATGTTTATCGTTGCATTATTATTAAAGTGGAATTTCAACCAATCGGTTGCTGTAACCGAAAACTTAGTATTGATATTATACTTTTTTAGATCATCCTGAACCTGATCCATCAAACCTTCCTGATAAGTATATCCTAAACCAATGTAATAAATAGATTTTTCTCCACCACCCTGTACACTCAAATTATGAGAATGACGTATCGCACGGTCTTTGAAATAATAATCAAACCAATCTGTATTACCATACTGAACATTATCGGCTGCAGCCCAACCGTCACCCGCTTGATTAGGACCGATGCCGGGAAATTCTGCCGAATAAGGATTAGCCATAAAACCTTTCATTTTTTCGATGGTTGCATTTGAGATCTGCGCCGTACGTCCCATATTCACATCCCGCTGATTGCAATAGTTGGCATACTCTAATGAGTTCATCATTTGCGGCATATTAATAGGAGAACTGAAACCAACTGTTCCGCGATAGGTAACACGTGTCTTTTCCTTCCGTCCGCTTTTAGTGGTCACCAATACTACTCCATAAGCAGCACGGGCACCGTACACTGCTGATGCGGAAGCATCTTTCAAAACACTGATACTTTCGATATCGGCAGGATTGACATTCTGCATACTTTGTTCCACACCGTCTACCAATACATAAGGTTCGCCACCATTGATAGAACCAACTCCACGAATATTAAATTTAATTTCAGCACCAGTCTCACCACCTACACCGTCCGCTGCAGCATCTGACGCAAAGTTTAAACCAGCGACATTACCTTGCAGCGCACTAGTCACATCGGTTACCGGACGATTGACAATCGCATCCGACTTAACAGTAGCTACGGCAGCCGTAATTGTATTGCGTTTCTGCTTACCCATACCTACCACTACCACTTCATCAAGTACTTTTGAATCTTCTTTGAGCACGAAACGATTACCCTCCAGTTTCGTTACTTTTACTTCAAGAGGAGAAAAACCTACATAAGAAATAGTTAATGTGGCTCCAACTTTACCTTTTACAGAGAAATTTCCATCAATATCGGTTATGGCACCTTCTTGCCCTCCTTTTACCATGACTGTAGCACCAATAACAGTTTCACCCTTATCATCTACTACTTGTCCTTTAATCATTTGTTGCTGTGCAAATACTCCCGACGGAAACAACAGGAGCAGCATCAGAAGAACAACAAAGCAGCTTTGTTTTTTCATAAGCTTCTTTCTTTTCATAATATTACATTTAATAATAAAGACTTTATTTATTAGCTAACAAAAATAAATCTCAAAGATTATTAGTTTGAAAGAGTTCCTAAAAACCATTATTTGGCAACTCTTATCGGCTACAAAAATAAGAAGGCTATAAAAATAAGATGTTCCAAAATCGCTATTTTATATCCAATTTTGTCTAAAATCATCCATTTCATCGATAAATTATAGCGTTGTAGACATTATTGAACACTTTTCAAGTCAAATAAGGAAATCTATAATTATGATAAGGCCTAACTTTTCTTTTAAGCTGGATACATGTTCTATTTTTCATATCCAGAAAGATGAAACGGTTACAGAAAAAAGTACCCTGGTATAAAAAAGCATTAAGAAATTACATATATATGCATATTAGAAGAGAAATACTACATTTGTTTTCGGATAATATGCATTCTTCCCAAAGAAATTAATAAACTTCCCCGGTGAGCAACAAATCGTTCCTCGGTGAGCAACACCTCCTTACTCACCGAGAAATCTATTCAAAGCCACCGACCAAGATACAAAAGCTCTCTAAAAAGACTATTTGCAAGCTAATTCATCTTTAAATAAGCAACCGAAATAAAAAGCAGAATATTCTCTATATAGGAAAATAAGAAGCATATAAACATAAAAATGAACCAACAAGAAGCATTTTCAACTGTTATACAGTCAAACGACATATAATTTCACACTCTATAAATGAAAATGAAGCGCGTTTTTCTGCAAACTATAAGCCAGTGATCGAAAAATTGAAAGCTGGATGAATGGAATATACATTTTTTCAGATCAGCACATTTTTAATCCAATCCTTTCAGCAACCATACTCTTTCAACGTCTGCATCAACTTTGCTCCATTGATCGGCTTCACCAGATAATCATCACAGCCGGCTTTTAAAGCAGCTACCCGGTCGGCATCAAAAGCATGAGCGGTCAGGGCGATAATTGGAATTTCCGTATTGAATTTCCGAATCTCGGAGGTTGCAGCGCGCCCATCCATAACAGGCATCTTCATATCCATCAGTACCAGATCTACCGCTTGGGTACGAACAATCTCAACCGCCTTCAGCCCATTCGGTGCATGTAGCAGCTGACATTTGTTTTTTAAAATAGAAGATACTAAGAAGAAATTACTCTGAATATCTTCTACTACAAGAATTCTCTTTGGAGACTTCATTTCTCCGGAAGCATGAGATTCATCTTTCTCCCCATTCACTTCTCTTCCAAGCCGTTGACGGGAAGCCCCCGGTTCACTGTCGACCGATTCGAACTGACACGGCAAAACTGCCCAAAACAAAGATCCTTTATTAAATTCCGACTCAAAACCTATCTCTCCTCTGCAAGCCTCAACTATAGCCTTACAAATGGACAATCCCAATCCGGTTCCTTGTGCAAACTCATCCAGTTTCTCGAAACGATGAAACACCTTGTCTTTTTTATCTTCCGGAATACCGATGCCTGTATCGCGAACATAAAGATGGACACTCCCGTTTATCTTTTCATACCTCATTTCAATGGTTCCTTCAGAGGTATATTTGATGGCATTAGTTACAAAATTAGTGAGAATTTGTGCCAACCGGTTCTTATCCAGACGAACAATACAAGACTCATAAGGATTTATAGCAACCAAACGAACCTGTGGATTCACTACACGATGATGCATTGCAGCAGCCAATTCGTTGAAATAAACAGCCAGATCAAAATCTTCGTATTTCAATTCTACCGAGCCAGCTTCTATTTTCGAAAGATCCAGTATGTCGTTAATCAGTTTCAGCAGTAATTCATTGTTGGCATTGATAATCTGGATGAATTCTTCTTTTTCTTCTTTATCTTCCGTCACCATCAGCAAGTCGGAAAAACCTACGATAGCATTTAACGGAGTACGGATTTCATGGCTCATATTTGCCAGAAAAGCAGATTTCAGTTTATCGGATTGTTCCGCCCGATTCCTTTCCTTTTCAAGTTCACCAATCATGTGCTGCCGCTCGGTAACATCATCTACACGAATCACGACACCGTCAACATCTCCCTGTTCATTAAATATAGGAGTAGCAAATACTTCAATGACGTGCTTATTGTCCAGATTAAAAAAGATGGACTCTACCTGACCGGATTTCCGGGCACGTTGCATCACACAATTCTCACAAGGAGTAGTACGATTATGGGCTGTCAGATAGCAAGGTTCTCCTTTTTTGTAAGCCTCATAAGAAAGGCTTTTACTACAAAGTGAGATATTCTCCCATTGTACGATATAGTCGTTTGCAATATACGCTAATCCTGAATTAATATTGTTCAAGACCAATTCATTCTGACGAATCAAATGAATCATCCTTTGCTCGCTCTCAAGAAGTTCTTTTTTCGAGCGCACAGCCTCTTCGTAAAGATTGTCATATTTGTTTTGCCACAAAACACGTTCGGTGACATCTTGAGTTATCACCATATAGTTGGTAATTTCAGACTTATCATTATGTACGAAAGAAACGGTAATCTCGAAGAATTTGATACCGGACAAATGGGTAGGAAAAAGACGTCGCAAAGTTTCAAAATCATATTTTGCCACAAAGCGTACGGTTTCTCCCTTTCGGATCTGCTCCTTGATTTCATCAGAGAAACTGGTGTAGTTGAATAGATTATAGCCCAGAATGTCTTTTTTGTCTTTTATCCCCATTGATCTCAACCGCGAATAATTGACATCTATCATAAGACCATCCTTATCATACAACTCCAAGCCTACAGACAAGTCATTAAAGATATTATGCAAGAAGTTATCAGCTATCCCATTTACCAAAGTCTGTTCCATGCAGCAAAATTTGTATAGTATTACAATATTGATTGTTTATCTAAGCAAAGTTACTTAAATATTTTGTTACATAGAAAGAAAGAGGCCTTTTAGCCTCTTTCAGTATCTTTATCTAGTATTTTGGTATAGGAATTCTTCTGCTTTCGCCAATGTTTCGGGTTTACCGATATCAATCAGATGCAATTTTTCTGCCAGGTAACCGCCATAGTTCACTTGCCGGCAAGTGGCAAGATAGAAATCCATAATTGAGAATTTCCCATCCCAGCAAGGAGAAGTCATCCACTGGAAAATGGCTGGTGAAAGTACATGGATGCCACTGAATGCGTATTCCTGATAAAGAGAACGATCATAATAAAGACCTTCCGGTTTCACTTGTTCGGTATCCTTGTTGATCCATCCGCAAAGTCTCTTATCCATATCAAAAAGAAGATAGCGGGACGTTTTACGCCGGCTGGCCAGTAAAGTGGCAACAGCGCCACTTTGTAAATGATAGTCATATAATTCTTTCAGATTCACATCTGAAAGAATATCTACATTATGTATCAGGAAAGGTTCATCGGAATTTTCAAAGAAAGGACGGGCTTTCCTGACTCCCCCACCCGTATCGAGCAACAGCTCACGTTCGTCGGAGATATGTATGGTAAGCCCGAAATTCCCGTTGGCTTTCAGGAAGTCAAGTATTTGATCGCCAAAATGGTGGATGTTAATCACTATTTCCGTGAATCCGGCAGCTTTCAGTTTTAAAATCACATGTTCCAACATCGGACGTCCGGCTATGGGAACCATGGCCTTAGGCATGGTATCGGTAAGCGGTTTCAACCGGCTACCCAAACCGGCTGCAAATATCATTGCTTTCATTTTGCCTCAAACGTACGTTCTATATTCTGTTCCCGGTGCACCAGTTCGACTTTCACACCAAATTTCTGATTCAGGTGTTCTGCCAGATGCTGGGCTGAGTAAACGGAACGATGTTGTCCACCGGTACAGCCAAAGCAAACGGACAAATTGCTGAATCCACGTTCCATATAGCGTTTCACGGAGGCGTCTACCAAAGCATAGACATGATCGAGGAAACGGAGTATTTCACCATCTTCTTCGAGGAAAGTAATTACAGGTTCATCCAGTCCGGTAAAGGGTTTGTAACGCTCATACTTACCGGGATTGTTGACGGCCCGGCAGTCAAACACATACCCTCCTCCATTGCCGGTGGAGTCATCAGGAATCCCTTTCTTATAAGCAAAGCTCATCACCTTGACAGTAAGCTGCCGCTTTTTCAGGTCATCCGTAAACTGTTTCAGTCCGGTAAGTTCCCGTAAAACTTTGCAGAGATACGGATATTCCGGGTATTCTTCTTTTAGCAATTCACGCAGGTTTTCGATGGCATAGGGAACACTCTGAATAAAATGCGGTTTCTTTTCGAAGTATCCACGGAACCCATAAGCGCCCAGCACTTGCAACGTACGGAAAAGAACAAAGTGACGAAGTTGGCTATAAAAATAGGATTCGTCAATCGGTTGGTATTTGCGAAGAGCTTCTATATATTCTTGCAGCAGTTCTCTACGGAGACTATCCGGGTATTTCGCTTTCGCTTGCCACAGGAAGGAGGCTATGTCATAATAGAACGGTCCTTTGCGTCCTCCCTGAAAGTCGATGAGCCACGGTTCTCCGTCTTTTATCATCACATTACGGCTCTGAAAATCACGATACATGAAAGTAGCGGAAGAACTACGAAGCAAGACATCACTCATTTTCTGGAAATCGTCTTCCAGTTTGTCTTCCTGGAACTCCATGCCGGTAGCTTTCAGGAAACAATATTTGAAGTAATTCAAATCCCAGAGAATAGACCGTTGATTGAACTCCGGTTGAGGATAGCAGCGAGAAAAATCGAAACCATCGGCACCGGCAAACTGGATAGCAGGAAGCAGGCGGATCGTCTTTCGAAGCAACTCTTTTTCGTCTTCGGAAAAAACACTGGTAGCACGTCCTTTCTCTATGGCATGAAACAATAGGGTATCTCCTAAATCTTCCTGCAAGTAATAGGCTTTATCCTCCGAGACGATGCGAACTTCGGGAACAGGCAGACCGCATTTGCGGAAATGTTCTGCCATATAAAGAAAAGCTTCATTCTCGTCGATAGAAGCTCCATAAACGCCAATCAAGACTTGTATACCCGTCAACCGAAAATAACGGCGATTGGAACCGGAAGATGGTAATTCAGTGATGTTTTCAGCGGGAACACCCGTATATGACTGATAAAGGTTCTGTAGTTCTTCGATAATCATAGTCGTATATTTTCGAGCAAAGATAGAGAATCTAGCTAAATAAAGAAAAGAAATTTCATTCAAAGACTATTCTCTTACTCAAAGGAATAATAAAATAAGCTTGTTTTATAACAAACATTCATTTGAATATATTATCTTTGTTTCAGTTTAACTGACCTAATTCCATGAAAACAAGAATCTTTATTCTACTATACATAGCATTTTTTATGCAGCTTGCCGGTATTCTTCCAATACAAGCCGGGCATTACTTTTATAAACAAATTTCGCTGAAAGACGGACTCCCCTCCACCGTACGATGTATCTTGACAGATGAGCAAGGTTTTGTGTGGATAGGAACCCGTTCCGGACTAGGACGATATGACGGACACGAACTAAAAAAATACATTCATCAGGCGAATAATCCGGATTCTTCCCTCCCTCATAACATAATTAATCAAATCACAGAGGACAAGCAGAATAATATCTGGGTTCTGACGGATAAGGGATTGGCATGTTATCAACGGCAAAGTGATAATTTTTTTATTCCTACAGATGAAAAAGGGAATAATATCTGGGTCAATTCGACTTGCCTGATTAAAGACGGGGTATTGTTCGGCTCGCAAAACAAGTTTTATTTCTATAGTTATCAAGATTCCTCTCTCCGCCTTTTGCAGTCACTCAATCAGGAGTCCAATTTCAACATCACGCAACTGAGTCTATGGAATGACCATACTCTCCTTTGCTGTAGCCGATGGCAAGGGTTACTACTTTTAGATTTAAATACAGGCAAATATAGTCTTCCTCCTTTTGACTGCGGAAAAGAAATCATGAATATGTTGATCGATTCACAGAACAGGATATGGATCGCTCCTTACAACGGAGGTGTAAGCTGTTTTACTCATGATGGAACACGACTGGCTTCGTATACCACGCAGAACTCTGAATTGAACAATGACGTCGTACTAAGCCTCGCTGAACGAGAAGGGAAAATTTGGATCGGAACAGACGGAGGTGGTATCAATATCCTCGAACCGAAAACAGGAAAATTCACCTTGCTGGAACACATACCGGGAAGCGACAATTATTCCCTCCCTGCCAATTCCATCCTCTGTCTTTACAATGACCGAAACAACAATATGTGGGCAGGAAGTATCCGCAACGGACTAATCAGTATTCGGGAAGTATCCATGAAAACTTATACGAACGTATTGCCGGGAAATGATAACGGACTAAGCAACAACACTGTACTAAGTATTTATCAGGAATCCAGCGATCGTATCTGGGTAGGTACAGACGGTGGAGGTATTAACCTGTTTAATCCTGTCACAGAGAAATTCACTCACTATCCTTCTACATGGCAAAACAAAGTGGCATCCATCTGTCCCTTTACCTCCGGCAATCTGTTGCTCTCCATTTTCTCACAAGGAGTATTTGTGTTCAATCCGGCAACCGGCAAAAAAACTCCGTTCATTATTATCGACCCGGAGACATCCACACGTCTCGGAAGCCGCGGGAAAACAGTGAACTTATTTCAGAACACTCCTCACAGTGTATTACTGCTCGGAGATCATGTTTATCAATATGACTTAAAAAAACAGACGTTCAGTATCGCTACCGAGCAACAGGGAGCGGACATTATCGGCACTATTCTCCCCATAATGAATGATAAAAACCTCACCTATCTGAATGATACTAAACATATTTTCAGTCTGAATAACGAGACTAACCGACTTGAGACCTTGTATCAATGCATTAAAGATACGCTTATCAACTCCGTCTCCCGGGACGAATATGGTAATTTCTGGATAGGCAATAATTACGGACTGGTACATTACAACCCTGCTACGCAAAAACAAACCCCGATACCCACTTCTCTTTTCAGTGAAGTCACACAAGTAGTGTGCGACCAACAAGGAAAAGTTTGGATAGGAACAGATAATATGCTCTTCGCATGGTTGATTAAAGAGAAGAAATTTGTTTTATTCGGTGAATCTGATGGGGTGATCCAGAATGAGTATCTATCCAAACCCCGTTTGCTAAGTTCACAGGGAGATGTCTACATGGGAGGCGTGAAAGGATTGCTTTACATTAACAGTAAATTGCCGCTAGTTACTACCGGAGTGCCCAAACTCCAATTATCAGAGGTTGTCATCAATGGTGAATCCGTTAACGATAAGCTTACTGGCAATCCGACAGGTATATCCGCACCTTGGAACAGTAATATTACGATTCGGATCATGTCGAAAGAAGAAGACATCTTCCGACAGAAAGTGTATCGATATCAGATAGAAGGACTAAACGATCAACAAATCGAATCATATAACCCTGAACTGGTTATACGCTCTCTCCCTCCGGGAAGTTACAAGATCATGGCTTCCTGCACGGCCAAAGATGGTAGTTGGATTCCCAATCAGGAGGTACTGGAACTGACGATTTTACCTCCCTGGTATCGGACATGGTGGTTTATCATTAGTTGTGCGGTGTTCATTACTGCTGCTGTCATCGAAACTTTCCGAAGGACGTTAAAACGCAAAGAGGAAAAACTGAAATGGGCAATGAAGGAACATGAGCAACAGGTATATGAAGAAAAGGTGCGCTTCCTGATTAATATCAGTCACGAACTGCGTACCCCATTGACACTCATACATGCACCGCTTAGCCGAATATTAAAATCGCTTTCTGCCGAAGATACACAATATCTGCCAATAAAAGCGATATATCGCCAGTCACAGCGAATGAAGAATCTTATTAATATGGTACTTGACGTGCGTAAGATGGAGGTTGGAGAAAGCAAATTGCAGATACACCCGTATGCGCTCAATCAATGGATTGAACATGTATCACAAGATTTCATCAGCGAAGGCGAAGCAAAGAACGTATGTATTCGTTATCAGCTTGATCCGCATATCGACACTGTTAGTTTCGATAAAGACAAGTGTGAGATTATTCTAAGTAATCTGCTCATCAATGCCTTAAAACACAGTCCGCAAGATGCAGAAATAATCATTACTTCAGAGTTGCTTTCAGAGGGAAACAGGGTTCGTATCTCCATCATAGATCAAGGAAACGGTCTCAAACAAGTAAATACACAGAAACTCTTCACCCGTTTCTACCAGGGTACAGGAGAACAGAGCGGAACTGGAATCGGACTATCTTATTCCAAGATTCTGGTCGAACTGCATGGAGGGTCTATCGGTGCCCAAGATAATCAGGAAGCCGGTGCAACATTCTTCTTTGAACTCCCGCTGCGACAACAGTCGGAAGAGATTATCTGTCAACCGAAAGCCTACCTGAACGAGTTGATGAGTGATGACAGTAAAGAACAACTGCCGGAGGAGAGTAATTTCGACACGAGTCCTTACAGTGTGTTAGTAGTAGATGATAATCCGGACCTGACGGATTTCCTGAAAAAATCACTGGGGGAATATTTCAAACGGGTAATCATTGCTTCGGATGGTGTGGAAGCTCTCCAACTGACCAAAAGCCATGTTCCGGATATTATCGTCAGTGACGTGATGATGCCGAGAATGAATGGATATGAACTTTGTAAAAATATAAAGGAAGACATTACCATCAGTCACATTCCCATTGTGCTGCTAACTGCAAGAGATGATAAACAAAGCCAGTTAAGTGGTTATAAGAACGGGGCAGACGCTTATCTTACAAAACCTTTTGAGGTAGAAATGTTGATGGAAATCATTCGCAACCGGTTAAAGAACCGTGAATCTATCAAGAAGAGATATTTGAATACAGGATTGGTCCCTGCACCGGAAGAAAGCACATTCAGCCAGGCAGATGAAACTTTCTTATTGAAACTGAATAAAATTATTCAGGAGAATCTGGATAACAGCAATCTGGATGTCACTCTTATTTGCAAAGAAATAGGAATGAGCCGGGCTTCCCTTTACAATAAGCTGAAAGCTCTAACCGATATGGGAGCCAATGATTACATTAATAAATTCCGGATGGAGAAAGCGATCACATTAATCACTCATACGGATATGTCTTTCACGGAAATTACCGAGAAGATCGGATTTACTACTTCACGCTATTTCAGTACGGCTTTCAAACAATACACAGGAGAAACGCCGACCCAATACAAAGAAAGGCAGAAACGAGAAAGGAAAGAATGAGAATAAAAAAAGGTGAACATCATGCGGATAGGAAATATCCACGATGATGTTCACCATCCATTTTATCATTGCATCTCACTTAATTTCAGCCATTCACTTTCTTATAATCCTCCAGGAACTTCTTCAATCCCGAATCAGTTAACGGATGAGTGAGCAATCCTTTGATAGCACTTAACGGACAAGTAGCCACATCAGCTCCTACTTCCACACACTCGATAATATGTTTTGTATTGCGAATAGAAGCAGCCAGCACCTGTGTTTTATAATCATACGTACGATACATACGTACAATATCTCCCACCAGTTTCACTCCATCTTCACAAATATCGTCCAGACGGCCGACAAAAGGTGAAACATAGGTCGCTCCGGCTTTAGCTGCCAACAATGCCTGCCCTACTGAAAAGACTAATGTACAGTTGGTACGGATTCCTTTTTGCGTGAAATGTTTGATGGCTTTGATTCCATCGGCAATGCAAGGAACTTTCACTACGATATGCGGATTGAGTGCGGCAAGTTCTTCGCCCTCACGAATCATTCCTTCATAATCGGTTGCTATCACCTCGGCACTTACATCTCCGTCAACAATCTTGCATATCTTGACGTAATGTTCACGCTGGTTCTGCGTTCCTTTAATGCCTTCTTTCGCCATCAGCGAAGGGTTGGTAGTCACACCGTCAAGCACTCCGAGGTCATAAGCCTCCTGAATCTGCTCCAGATTAGCTGTGTCAATAAAAAACTTCATACTCTTAATTTTTAATGGTTAACGATCTAATAGTCAAAGATAAGAATTTATTTCTATTCATCCCTGATTAAGCGATCGTAATTGACGGATCAAGATATACATCCTGAATGGTATTCAATAATTCGACTCCTTCGTTCATTGGCTTCTGGAATGCTTTACGTCCGCTAATCAATCCCATACCTCCGGCACGTTTGTTGACTACGGCTGTAATGACAGCATCACGCAAATCGGAAGAACCATGAGATTCTCCACCCGAGTTAATCAAGCCTACACGTCCCATATAGCCGTTGGCTACCTGGTAACGGCAAAGGTCAATCGGATGTTCGGAAGCTAGTTCAGTATACATACGCTCGTCGATCTTTCCGAAACCAATGGCTTTGAAGCCACCATTATTAGTAGGAAGTTTCTGTTTCACAATGTCAGCTTTGATAGTGACTCCCAAGCGGTCGGCCTGGCCTGTCAGGTCGGCGGCAGCATGGTAATCGACTGCACCTTTCTTAAAATCATTGTTGCGCAGATAACACCAGAGGATGGTTGCCATACCCAATTCGTGAGCATATTCAAAAGCTTCGGCAATCTCTACCAGTTGACGGCGACTTTGTTCCGAGCCGAAATAAATAGTAGCTCCTACGGCCACTGCTCCCATGTTCCAGGCTTCTTTGACAGTGCCAAACAACACCTGGTCGAAGCTATTCGGGTAAGAGAGCAGTTCATTGTGGTTCAATTTCACAATGAAGGGTATCTTATGCGCATATTTACGTGCTACGGATCCAAGAATTCCAAACGTGGAAGCTACTCCGTTACAACCGCCTTCAATAGCCAGTTTCACAATATTTTCAGGATCGAAATAGATCGGATTGGGAGCAAATGATGCTCCGGCAGTATGTTCGATGTCCTGATCGACAGGAAGTATAGACACATAACCGGTATTTGCCAGCCGTCCATGTCCCAACAGGGATTGCAGGTTATTTAATACTCTTATGTTTCGATCCGAATCAATCCAGATTTTATCTATCGTATCGGGAGACGGAACATGAATTAATGATTTATCGATGGTTTCACAGGTATGTTCCAAATAATAACAGGCCTGATCTCTTAATAATTCAACTACTTTACTCATAACTTTACTTTTTAATATGTAACTATTTTATTTTTTCTTTCCCTGATTGGCAACTGCTTCCATTAGCTTTTTGATCTCTTCCGGATTTCCCAGGAAGTAGTCGCTGGATACATTCAGGTTTTCATCAAACTCAAACACGTAAGGCACAGCCGTAGGTAGATTCAGTTTGACAATATCTTCATCGGAGATGTTTTTTAGATGTTTGATGATGCCTCTCAAACTATTGCCATGAGCGACCACCAACAGCGTATGAGCTGTTTTCAGACTGGGGAATATATCACTTTCCCAATAAGGCATAATACGTTCAATGGTATCTTTCAACGATTCAGTGCGAGGTAATTCTGCATCGGGCACTTCATGATAACGGTAATCAAAATGCGGATTTCTCAAATCTTTTTCTGAAAGTGGATTAGGGGCTATATCATAACTACGGCGCCAGATGAGCACTTGTTCTTCACCATACTTCTCGGCAGTCTCGGCTTTATTCAATCCCTGTAAGTCCCCATAATGTTTCTCGTTCAGGCGCCAGTTCTTTTCGACAGGAATCCAGTCGAGATTCATTTTATCGAGTACACAATTCAACGTTTTCACTGCACGCTTTAAATAAGAGGTATATGCTTTATCAAAATTAAAGCCATACTCTCTCAATGTTTCTCCGGCTTTTTCGGCTTCGGTAACTCCTTTTTCTGTCAGGTCTACGTCGGTCCAACCGGTGAAACGATTCTCTTTGTTCCATGCACTTTCTCCATGACGGAGCAATACTATCTTTTTCATTGCTAAAAGTCTCCTTTCTTCTGTTTATATATACAACAGATTGTTTCTTCACAAAGTTCACCAGAAAACAAATAGTTGGCAATACCCAGAAATAATGATTCTTTTAGTTGAAAAGTAAAATGTAGTAATTAGACATATAAAAAAATTACCCTCCTCTAACTCTAAACTTGCATGGATTGATCGATTATGAATCAAAACAAGTTTATTGTTAGAGAAGAGTAAGCCTGTTAGAGAGAGAATTTATTTATCGGTATTTTTCCCGTAATACGCTTCTTTTGCTTTCTTTATATTCCGTAGTAAAGCCGTGTAATGTCTATAATTAAAATCGCCTTCCTTGCATACGGCAAGTTGCCTTTTCACATATTCTTCAATCTTATCCAGATGCATTTCTATAAAAAGCAAAATATCAGAACGATTCACCGTCGTATTTACATTTCCGGCCTCTTTGTCACTTGGATTCATCATACGTTCAATAAATCCCAGATAAGTCCGTTGCTGCTGACGGCGGAAATTATTCTCTAATTCATTTGAATCATTCAAAGGTTTCCACACTGTACCAAACACATCGTCCAAATATTCCTCGAGTGGATAAGGATCCGAAGCACACATCGAAGCCGAATACAAATTCTGCAACATTCCCGGCGCCAGTAATAAGGCCATAATAGAACTTTGGCGGTCACGAATTTCATCCACAGCTTTCACTCCTGTGCAATTCACTACCTTATCAGGATAAAGCCAAAGTGGAGCTACAAGCAAATTCCGTCCTAACCATTCTACAGCTTCTTTTTGCACACTACGCGGCAGGTAATCATGAGGTTCCTGTCCTGGCAGATTATTAGTATACCGCCCTCCCAAGTTTCTCTGTACATGCAGCGTATATTTCATATATTGGGCACGAACTGATTTATAAATCGTATTTAAATCGTCATATTGACCGTCAGGTTGTGCAGTCCAAGTCATAATATTTTCCATCACCCTCTTCAGGTTCTTCATACCGTATTCATTGGCCTTCATATTATTATCCCCCAAGTCCTCACTCTGGCTGCGGGGATCAGCTCCTTTTCCTTCATCACCGATAAACAACAGGCGATGGTCGCCTTGAAGTTTCTTCGTGACTTCAGAACGCAACACAGCTTTCTCCTTAAAGGGATCTTTAAACTCCGGACGATATTGATACCCCCATTTTATAGCCCATTTATCATAATCGCCAATACGGGGGAAAAGCCCTTTTTCTGAAATCCGGTCTTCGGGTTGTGCCACATAGTTAAACCGTGCATAATCCATAATAGATACTGTGTGACCATTGGCCTCCACCCATGCTTTATCACGTAATTTCTCTACCGGGGTAGCCGAGCTGGCAGCCATATTGTGACGCAAACCAAGCGTATGTCCTACCTCGTGCGAAGAAACAAATTGAATCAGAGTCCCCATTAATTTATCATCAAAGGTCATTGATTGTGCACGTTTATCCAAAGGTCCACACTGCACCATATACCATTTCTTAAGTAAGTTCATTACGTTGTGATACCAACAGATATGACTTTCCATGATCTCTCCGCTACGAGGATCTACAATACGCGGACCATAAGCATTTTCTGATTCCGAAGGTAGATAGCGCAATACGCTATAGCGTGCATCGTCCAAGCTCATTGTGGGATCGTCCGGCCATTCTTTGGCAATAATGGCATTCTTGAATCCGGCTGCTTCAAAAGCTACATTCCAGTCATTCACACCAGCTTTAAGATAAGGAATCCATTTTTTGGGTGTCGCCGGGTCTATATAATACACAATAGGACGTTTGGGTTCAGTAAGTTGTCCTTTCCGATAACGTTCCGGATCTTTCGGTTCCAACCGATAACGCTGGATAATGGCTCCACGAGTCGTAACTTGCTGGTCATCAGAAAACTCTATCACCGGATTTTGGAAGAATCCAACCCGTTCATCTGCCAATCTCGGCTGCATAGGCTTTTTGGGTAACATCACCATACTGGTATTCAGTTTCACTGTCACCGAACCTGTTGCCGCAGCCGGCAACTTGCCGGAAGTTATGTTGTAAGTACGTAAGGTAAGCACTTCCACATTAATGGGATAGGTTTTTATGGTATCCATAAATGTACGATCCTGCGCTAAAGAACCAATGCCAAGAATAGAACGGTCACTCGATGTAAAGCCACACGTCTTATTATCACTCAAGAGAAACTTGGATACATTGATAAGCTGCGCCTGAGTCTTCGGATTTCTACCGATAACGTCAAACTTACAAATAACCGGGTCTATCGTTGACTGCTTCAATGCTTCCGCAATTTTATCACCTGTGGGAGCAAACTGTGACTGTACATATTCACGTAAAAAGAGCGTCTTGTCGTTATGCTGTTCCCAATAAACCACACTACGGTTCACCTCTTCCCCACTAAGCATTTTGAACCCTTGCGGTACAGCTTTAAAGCGAGTGACAACCAATAACAATCGTCCCAACAAAGAATCCGGTACTTCAAAATACCAATCATCCTTGATATGACGCACTGTAAACATGCCCTCACATTCACTTCCTCCATCTTTCAAAAGTTTCTCGTAAGCTGTCGCTTTCTTAACAGTGTCTTTCTTAACTGTATCTTCACGGACCACCAGACTTTTCTTTCCATGTTCAAGCGGATTTATAACACCGGACCGTGCTTCTGCTCCTTGCAGTGCCAAAAGTAGCAATACAGTTATCATCAAAATCTTTTGCATTGTTTTTCTATCTATTTTATTCGTTAGTATTTAATGTCAGGTTCGGATTTTTTTCACGGGCAGCCACCGGGAACGGAATGATGTACAAACGTGAATCCGGCTTCAACGTATATGTCTTCTGTTCGACATTAGTAGAAACTAGCGGGAAAACACGGGTGATCGTCTTTGCATAGTCCGGTTCCGTATTAAACCGCTTCAAATCCCAAAAACGACTAAAACCAAGAAGTAACTCTTTACGACGCTCATTAATAATTTCCTGCATCATCTCACGCTGTGTAGCCGGCTCCGGTAATATCGCCTCACTTCCCTTTATTCGTTTTTCACGCAACAGATTCAAGACTTCAACAGCTCCAGACAAATCGTTCTGACGGGCTTTGGCTTCTGCTAGAATCAGATAAACTTCGGCTGTACGCATACCTACAGCCATATACTGGAATTTGGCATAAGTAAGTGACGTATTCCACAAAGCAGCCCCAGAACCTTTATCAAAATAGTATTCAAGATTTCCAGTCGTCTTGAAAAACAGATTCATACGCTCATCATTCGTACCAAAAAGTTGTACCAGTTCCGGGCTGATCATACCATAAGTAAAAGCCGGATTTTCGGTAACGCCACCCATATAAGCATAATTCAAAACTTCAGGGTTTCCACCTTTAGCATAAGTTGAAACCTTCATTGGCCCTCCCTCATCCTCCAAAGCTATATAATCGATCAAACTGTTATTTCGTTTTAATGATTCCTCCGCTGCATCTTCAGCTTTTTTCCAGTCGCGATGAAACAAATAAACACGGGCAGCCAAAGCATAGCCAAAAGCTTTCGACGGATGATAGACATTCACCGGTTCTTCTTTCAAATAAGGTAATGCATCCTCAATATCTTTGATGATAAAATCATAGACCTCGGCCACAGTCGCTTTAGTAGGAGTAGCTTCAAGATCATACTCTCTGACAATGGCAACACCACCGTCAGTAGCCGCCGTCTCTGGATTATAACTTTTCGCAAAAGTGTTTACTAAAATAAAGTGGTCCCAAGCACGCATTATCTTTGCTTCCGCTTTTGCCAGTTCTTTAGTATCCTTGTCACCTGTACTATAATCCACCAATGAAATCACGATATTCGACCGCAAGATATATTCATAGCAATTCGCATACAAATTATTATCACTCAACTCCTTACGATCAGCATCTTCATTAAATGTCATATTGATTCCATCCCAAGATAGATATTCTTTGCCAATAATATTCGATTCTTTTGACCAGACATTATCACTCAACAGGGCAAAGGCCGACGGATAATAACACCGGTTAGGCAAAGCTACCAGTTCGTAATAAGTATCAGTAGAATCCACAGTCTTCTTACCTGTGGGAGTTATATCCACGTAATTCTCACAAGCCGCAAGTCCCAATATCAGCAGAACCGGCAATATATAAAGTAGTTTACGCATATTCTATAGTCTTTTTAATAATTAGAAACTTGTTGATAATCCAATAGAGTAAGTCTTGGGCGAGGCCATGCCACGAGTACCTCCGTTTAGATCGTAGCTCTCCGGGTCTATATCATTTCCTGCCTTACACCAGGTAAAAAGATTGTTCACCTGCAATTTCACCTTCAGCGAACTAAGCCGGAGTTGACGACAAATGTCAGACGGCAAATTATATCCCAAACTCAGACTACGTAGTTTCACATAGCCGGCATCTTTTACATTGATGTCACCATACCGCCACCAATCCTGAAAAGTCCCCGCATAAGTTTTCACTTTTGCAGGCATATCAATATACATACGTACATCTCCATTCGGATCATCAGAGCTCCAACGATTAGTAATATCTTTCAATGTCTGACTTCCCACCTGATCATTCATATCTACTACACTATTACGTAATTTATTACCTCCTGCATATACAAGGAAAGCATTCAGATCAATTCCTTTATAGCTTAGTCTGAAAGTCAGCGCTCCATTGAATTTAGGCGTCAGTGAACCAAGATTTACCAGATCATCTGTACCTTTAAGGGATGATCCGGTAGTAATGTTAGCCACCGTTCCATCTTCATTAAATGTTACAAGATCATTCCCGTCCTTATCCACCGCTACCGGATATCCATTCTCAATACGATCGATGCGGTAAGCCCAAAGCGTGTTATGACTGGTTCCCTCCATAAAGTAGTTCAGCGGACTCTTGATAAAGCTTGTCGATGTGTCCGAATCGCTATGATCCACTTTTATCATTTTATTTTTGTTATGAGCGAAGTTGAAATCAATGGCAAAGTTCCAGTCTTTCTTTCTGATAATATTGGTTGTGAGTGATAACTCAATACCCCGGTTACGCATTTTGCCATTGTTCACGACACGTGATTTAGCTCCCAAAGTGGGATCCATGTATCGACGTACAAGCAAATCTGACGCAGAACGGTTATAATATTCCAAGCTACCGGCAATCACATTATTGAAAAGACGGAAATCCATTCCCACATTATAAGTAGCAGTTTTTTCCCAACGAAGTTTAGGGTTCGGAAGATCATTATCTTCATAAGTCAGATAATTCGTCTTAATCGGATTACTCTGAGTTTTTTGCTTTACCACAAAATAGGTAGTCGAACTTTGGTCTACATTACCATTAATACCATAGGTCATACGTAATTTCAAAAAATCAAGCCAAAAAAGTTCTTTCATAAATGACTCGCCCGACACAATCCAAGAAGCACCGACCGACCACAGAGGGTGACGTTGGTTACGGATATCAAGTCCGAACAAGTCTGCCTGATCCCAGCGAATACTTCCGGAGACATTGTAACGTGACAGATACGAATAACCCGCATTAGCATAAAAAGACGCATAACGATGGCGTGATTCTTGCAATGTAGCCGACAAACCTGTTAACTTAATAGTATTACCGGAAAGAGCACTTGTCCCTATTCCATCGCGATATGCTTGCCAATCTATTATATCGGAAGTTAACGTTTGGGGATCGTAACCGTACATTAGCTGTCTGGTTAATTTAGGAATTTTATTTTCCCGAAATTCCAATCCGGCGATAGCTGTTACAGAATGATCCTTCCAATTTTTATCAAAATCTATCTGGTTACGGACCGTATAACGGTTACTTCCCACTTCACTTTGATAGAATCGTCCACCTTTCGGCATCCCCGAGTTCCCATCCGTATCAATCATGGAATTGTGCGTCATACGCATCAAATAAGAATCTTCTGCATCATACACCTCACTTTTACTATTGTTCCATTCATATTGATACATAAAATTGTATTTGAACATCTTCAAAAAACGAGCCTGCAAGCTGACAAACGGACGTATACTAACATCATGCGATTTTGTGCCACTTTCACCTAAGGCATCAAGCACATTGAAGCCAAATGATTTATAAGGTGAAACACCTTCCGCCTGACTTACCACTCCCCCATTATAAGAGCCACCTGAATATCCGCTTACATTTACATAGGGAGAATTGTAATGCCCGCCATCGTCATCCAGTATTCTTTCATAACGTTGTTGTAAGGTATAACCGGTAAATAGACTATTAGGCGTGTCACTACGTCCCAAGCGGGCATCCACTCCGGCATTCACATTCAGCCAACTGGTGATAGCATAGTTCGACTTGTAGTACAAAGAAAATCTATTGCTTTTGTCATTTATAGTACGCCCTTTGTTATTTTCATAATTGAAAGAAAGAAAATGATTACTGTCCCCTACTTTTTGAGAAACAGTCATATTATAACGTTGCGTCACAGCTGCACGCCAAGCATTATCACGATACTCTTTATAATAGTCGTTATTACGCCACTGATTCAGTGTATTTTCTACTTCACTGTTACTTACCGTTCCATTCTCCTTATCTAAATAAAGCTGAAATAATGGATAATAGTAACCTGATTTATAAGTGGATAGAAAACTGGAAGCACTGCCGGATTCAGCCACATTAGCATCAAATACCGCAGTCTGATAATCAATGATATCGCTTGTAGAAGCCAGATTTAAACTATTGAAATTAGGTTTGCTAGTGATGAACCAGTCTGCATTGATACTTACATGTGCTCCTTCTTCTTTAGCCTGCTTGGTTACTACCACAATAACTCCGTTTGCAGCCAAAGCACCATAAATACTAGCTGCCGCTGCATCCTTCAAGACAGTCACGCTCTCCACATTATAGGGATTTATCTCACTTAGAGTCAAGTTTGTCGGCATATCATCTACAACAATCAGCGGATCTGTTCCTACATCATTCGAGAATGTACCTACACCACGAAGGATAGGACTCATATCACCATTATTCGGATTAATATTCATACGCAAGCCGGCCACTTGTCCTTCCAGAGAAGAAGTCAGGTCCGTGTGCATCTGTCTTGTCAGTTGTTCGGAATCCACAAAGCCGAAAGCAGCGGTAGAACGCTCCCGACTAATACGCTGATAACCGGTCACTACGACATCTCCCAACTGTTGTTTGTCTTCGTGCATAATCACATTGACATGAGTACGTCCTTTAATAGAAACTTTTTCTGTCTGCATACCGACAAAAGAGACTTCCAAAGTGTGAGTTTCCTCCAACACCTTACAGGTAAAATTTCCTTCGACATTGGCAATAGCTCCGAACGGGCTATTGATTCCCCGAATATTTGCGCCTGGTAATGGGGTACCTTTTTCATCTACCACCCTTCCCTCTACACTTCTAGTTTTCCGTACAGCACCTGTGGAAGTGGTTTTCACTTTACGGATAGTAATGAAATGCTGGTTCACCTCATATTCAAAAGGTTTTCCCTCTAGAATTTTCTGAAGCGCAGACAAAGGTGCCAACTGGCGTATACTGACACTTACCCGGTACGGACCGACATCTTCACTAGGGAAATTCACCTTATAACCGGACACATTGCTGAACTGCTTCAAAGCCTCTCCCAGCGATGCTTCTTTCAGTTCCAAAGAAATCAGTTTGTTGTCCGTACTTTGTGCCCATCCATGCAAGGCAGTTACAAACATCAGCAATAAAAAGGCGGTTTTCATCCACACGATCCTTCCCGTTGCCTTTTTGTAAGACAATGTAAATTGTTGCTTTTTCATAAGAGTTGTATTTGTAAAGTTATATATGTTTAATCGTGATCGTTTCGTCTTGATAATCCACACGTACTTTCTCCAATTTATTCAGAAGTTCCAAAGCTTCTTCCAAGCGGGCATCACGGTTAGCCCAGAAGTTTAACCGGATATGGTATAGTTCCGCTTGTTCGAAATCAATATTCACGTTATACCATCTGCCTAAAGAACTCATAATGTCTTTCAATGATGCATCTTCAAAATAAAACATTCCTTCAGTCCAAGCTGTATAAGTCGCAATGTTCACACGTGAGATATTTTCTTCTCCGTTTTCCGTATAAGTGAGATCCTGACCTGGCTGAAGTATAACGGATTGATGACTGGTCATATTCGTAACCTCCACCTTTCCTTGTACCAAAGTCACGTGTCGGTCCTCCGTTTTATATGAACGTATATTGAATTTAGTACCTAAGACCCTAGTTTCCATACCATCGGCACTTACAATAAACGGACACTTTTCATTCTTCGCAACCTCGAAACAGGCTTCCCCTTTCAGTTCTACACGCCGTTCCTTCCCATTAAAAGCCACAGGATAACGCAGGCTACTTTCAGCATTTATCCAGACTTTAGTACCATCTGACAACACCAATAGAAAGCTCTTCCCACGTGGGGTAGTCAAAGTCTGACAACATATTGTGTCCGGAGTTAATGCTTCCACTTCTTTAAGATTCATCACACTATCCTCCAACAGTTGTTCACTATGACCATCTGTTTGCAGCATCACATATTCTCCATCAGTGATTGCAGCAAAGAACCGTATCGGTTGTTCCATTGACTGGGGCGTAGTTGGAAATAACGAAGGAATCAGAAAAACCAGCACTAATACGGCAGCTGCAGTAAAAGCCGCCACCCCTATATACATTCTTGATCTGACTCTACGTTTCCGTTCCAGATTCTCACGTATCACAGCTTCCTTACAAGCCATTAATTCCAAGAAAAGTTCTTTATTTTCAGGTATACTTATCCACTGAAGAAATTCATCAGTTTCCCTTAATTGCGGATGTTGTATGGCACGAAGTGCATAATCTAAATTTTTATCTGAATGGTCTATCATAGTGTCAATAGTTTCATTAAACACGTAAAGGTTACTGAAACTGATGACACCCCGATAGGATTTTTTTTTAAAAAAAGATGGTTAATTGTTTTCGGAGTATCTTTAAAGCTCTGGCAATGTGCGTTCTAACGGTATTATCACTAATACATAACTTTTCACTGATTTCCGCACATTTCTTTTCATTTAAGAAGAATTCTTCCACTACGGTTCGCATTTGCGGAGCCATCTGGCGAATGCTCTCCTGCATCCGGTTTATCTTATCTTCATACTCACGGTATTCTTTCACAGTCCAGCCACTGTAAAGTTCTTCCAGATATCTTTCCGCATTTTTATGCACCACGTTCTGATGGCGTATTTGGTCAATACAACGATTTCGCACCATGACGAAGAATAACGGCAACAGATCCTCTTCCGTTGTCAACCGTTCGTTGCTCTCAAGCACCGAACAAAAGACATCGTTCACCACATCTTTTGCGCTTTCCTCATCATTCAGCAGATTATATGCATGAATATAGAGTTTTTGCCAATGTTCCCTGTATATAACAGTTATAGCATTTTGACTATTATTCATGTATTTATAGTTACTTTTTGCGTTTCATAGAGCGCAAAGATAACCAATTGGAGCAAAAAACATTCTATTTATTAAAAAAGATTATAATTCATATAAATACATTTGTTGTTATAGACATATTCTATTCCCATCGTCTGACTCTTAATATTTTGACACCCTGTTTCTCTCCAGAAAGATACGATTCAGAACTATATCCGGCCGTTTCCATTCATCTGGACGTTGATTTAATCTTCGCTTTATCTTTACGCTTACAGAATGTTTCGATTACTTTTTTTACACGAAGATAATTTATTGATATTCTGCTCATATATGCCCATTTTCTTTGTAGTACGGACTTTCCTCGTGATACAATCATACTATCTTTTACTTTTTTAAGGTGGAATTCAACAAAAATGATTATTTTTACGAGCAAATTATTGTCTAACTACCTGATAATACAGACATATCTTGAAAATAAACGAACAAAACGAAAGCGAATTCCTACAAAAGCTTATGAACAAAGCGAATATAGGATGGTGGGAAGCTGACTTGAAAGCAGAGACTTACAAGTGTTCGGAACTTATCTCCCAACTACTCGGAATAGGAGAAGACGGGCTCATCAGTTTCGAAGATTTCAACAAGCGTATTCTAAAAGAAGACCAAGGATACGCCACTTTTCCGTCTTTTGACAAAGTACAACAGACTGTAGAAGAAATATACTTGTTTGATACTCCCAAAGGCCATGTATGGATTCGCAGCAAGGCATGCTTTCAGGAAACAGACGAAAATGGTAATACCAAAGTATATGGAATTGCCGAAACACAAGAGGGAATTCATATTGCATCTGCTCATCAGGCTCTACAAAATAGCGAGCGTATCCTGCATAATATTTATAAGAATCTTCCAGTAGGCATCGAATTATATGATAAGGACGGTCAAATGGTCGACCTGAATAAAAAAGATATGGAAATGTTCCGTATTTCCAATAAAGAAGATATTCTAGGAGTCAACATTTTCGAGAATCCTATATTGCCGGAGGAGATAAAACAAAAGATTAGAGACAATGAGAACGCAGATTTTACATTCCGGTATGACTTTTCCAAAATCAACAAATATTATCAACCTAACAGTACAACCGGCTTCATTGACTTAACAACGAAAGTCACCACTCTATACGATCACAATCACGAACCTATCAACTACCTCTTAATTAATGTAGACAAGACCGAAGATACAATTGCTTATAATAAGATTCAGGAATTCGAGAGTTTTTTCGACCTGGTAGGAGATTATGCCAAAGTAGGTTACGCGCACTTCGATGCTTTGAGTCGGGATGGGTATGCTTTGAGAAGCTGGTACAGGAATGTAGGTGAAGAAGAGGGTACCCCATTGCCGGAAATCATCGGCATTCATTCCCATTTCCATCCGGAAGATCGGGCTGCGATGATCGACTTTCTGGATAAAGTGATAAAAGGAGAAAGTTCCAAGCTATCCCGCGATGTCCGCATTCGCAGAGCAGATGGAAATTACACTTGGACACGGGTTAACGTATTAGTCAGGAATTATCAGCCGCAGGATAATATCATCGAAATGCTGTGTATCAACTTTGATATTACCGAACTGAAAGAGACAGAGCGGATGCTGATTGGTGCCAAAGAGAAAGCTGAAGAAGCCGACCGGCTAAAATCTGCTTTTCTTGCGAATATGAGTCATGAGATACGTACCCCGCTCAATGCGATAGTAGGCTTTTCCAGTTTGCTTGAGGAAGCGGAGGATGCAGAAGAAAAACATCTGTATGCAAAGATTATTGAAGAGAACAACAAGCTCTTGTTACAACTGATATCGGATATTCTTGACTTGTCAAAGATTGAGGCAGGGACTTTCGACATTATTCCGGAACAAGTGGATGCACAACAGCTTTGCAACGAACTGTTACAATCTATGCAGGTAAGGGCTACAGAGCAAGTAGAGATTCTCTTAGCACCGGAACTGCCCGAGCTTACTTTTACCAGCGACAAAAACAGGTTGTATCAAGTATTGCTGAATTTTGTAACGAATGCTCTGAAATTTACTTCCGAGGGCAGTATTGTTATTGATTACCGAATCAACGGAAATGAAGTCAGATTCTCGGTTCAAGATACGGGAATGGGCATCGAACCGGAAAAGCAGGAAGCTATCTTTACCCGATTCGTGAAATTGAATAATTTCATTGCCGGCACAGGGCTGGGACTCCCTATCTGTCAAAGTATCGTCACACAGTTAGGCGGCAAAATCGGAGTGGAATCTGAACCGGGGAAAGGTTCTTGTTTCTGGTTTACACATCCGATTAACTAAAATCTAAATTCAAAATAAATATCAGAAAACAATGTTTACCGGTTTCTCTTTAAGAAAATACGATCTGTTATAGTGTCGGGAAGTTCCGATTCATAATGTGTCACCATAATCATCGCCTTATCTTTGCGTCGGCAGAAAGCCTCGATCACTTTCTTTACCCGCCGACGATTATAGGTGTCCAAGCCATGAAGCGGTTCATCCAGAATCAGCAGTTCCGGATCTTTGACGAAAGCTCTTGCCAACAAGGCCAAACGTTGTTCTCCACTGGATAGTTGCAAGAATGGCTTATCTTTCAAATCTGCAATGCCAAATATATCCATCCACCACTCACAGATAGCCATCTGTTCCGGTTGAGGACGTTTATACAGACCGATACTGTCATGCAAACCACTGGCTACAATCTCAATAGCGGGCAGATTTTTAAGATAAGCACGGTGCATCTCCGGACTTACGTAACCGATATGTTTCTTGATTTCCCAAATACTTTCTCCCGTCCCTCTTTTCCGTCCGAAGAGACTGATGTCACAAGCATACGATTGCGGATTGTCTGCACAGACAAGGCTTAACAGAGTCGATTTCCCGGCACCGTTCTCACCACTCAACGCCCACTTCTCACCACGACAGACTGTCCAGTCCAGTTCTTTCAGAATAGTTCGGTCGCCATAACGGATACTGACCTTATTGAGTTTTACTACTTCCTCCGAATCGTAATTGTTGCCATCAGATGGCAAATCTATAATCCGTTGCTGCAAATCATCAAAAGAGGTAACCACATCTCTACTGCGGAAAGCGTCCAGATAGGCTTCACGTTCCATTTTAGGAAAGACCTCCATTTTGTCCACAGGAATGACATGAGTGATGAATGAAGGTATATCATCGAGCATGGAAAGTACCAGAATGATCTGTACGGACGACATTTTTGTCAGACGTTCGAGCAAAGAAAACAACAGTTCACGCGTAGGAGCATCCAGTCCGATAAACGGATTATCCATAATCAACACGCGGGGAGCAGTCAACAGGGTTTTGGTTAGCTGGAATTTACGTAATTCACCGCTGGAAAGGAGAATAATTTTCTTGTCGAGCAACGGTTCGATACGGAAGAGTTCAAACAGTTCGCGTTGTAGTTGCTCGTCCTTGATTTCTCCCAACATCTCACGAACATCAGGAGCTTCATCCTGATCGTGAGCATTCCAACGCTGCTGGTAGTAGTAATTGGCATCGGCGGCTCCATAGGTATCACGGAAAGCAATGTATTTCACATTATCATAAAGAGTCTGGGTGGCAGAGGGGGAAAAATCATATTGTACGGTTCCTTCACGCAATGGATATTTTCCGATCAGGGTATCTACAAAAAGACTTTTACCACCACCATTGGGACCTACAATAGCTATGTGTTCATTCGCTCCGATAGTTGTCGTGATGGGTTTGGCTAAACGCACAAGCGGGTTGCGTGCTACGCCCCCCGCCATGCAGAATGTATTTTGGTTCATATTCTTTTATTCTGTTTTATTATTGCCCGCAAAGGTAACAATTTTATCATAAAAGACGCCAAATTGCAAACATATTCTTATTCGTTGCGTAGAAGGAATATCTTTATTTACTTACTAAACCCATAAGGTGGACATTCAAAATTGGTAATATCCAATTTGTATTCCATCATATCTTTCAACTCGTGTATGGGACGTTCCAATTCGTAAGGTATCGGTTGTCTGCTGAATTGCTGGAAGTAAAGCAAACAAGCATCCCGCCACCAGACCGCATCCCGTGCCTGAATCTTCAGGCGGTGTTGCACATCACGAAAACGTTCGGAATCAATATACGGTTCCATCCTGTCCCACACTTTTTGAAAGTTTCTCACTTCGTTTACACCACGATCATACGCGTAGCACAGTTCTGCCCAAAGTGTACGTCCGTTCTTCATCTGATGATTCCAAGGGACATGGTGAAACCAAAGGAGCAGATTCTCCGGACAAGTATTCACATTGTCCAGTTGCTCGCATAATGGAGAATGGTATTGTCCGGTAGCATTACTTCCTGTACTGCTGCGGTCGAAACCTATTCCCATGTTGTCGGCACGGTGGTAATAAGGAGGTAGCCAATCCGGGCGGGCATCGGGAATATCACACCAGGGTTCCGGTCCGTAATGATGTCCCCATGCAAAGATATGATGCAAGCCGAGAGGCATCATGTAGTCTACTACTGCTTCTCTCGATTTCTGAAGCACTTGAGAGTTGAGAAAAGAGAGTTGAGCGTCGATTTGCTCTTTTTGAATGACTTCTCCTGCCGGAGTATCGGTTTGCGCACCGGTAACGGGAAGAAAAGTTTGTTTCAACCATTCTTCTCCTATCTGTTCGGAAGAGAGCGAATGTTTCCATGCCAATCGTCCGAAAGCATACCAGTTGGCTTGAGCAAAAGGATGTCCACACCAATTAGTATCATCACCGATGTTTGCCACTCCGGAAATAGCCGTGAGCGGATGAAAGAATAAAGAACCATCTGTCACACGGGCAACGGTAGAGCCTTTGCCTTGTAGATAAGTATCACTGTCTAAACACTCTTTCCACATAGGAGCAAGGAACGCAAGATGATTGGAAAAGCCAAGATACTCTTGTGTGATCTGAAACTCGGGCATAACTGCCGTCTTCTTCATAGCTCCGAACAGCGGGCTGAATGGCTCACGGGGTTGGAAATCTATCGGACCGTTCTTGATCTGCACAATAACATTATCCCGAAACTTACCATCCAAAGGTTCAAATTCAAGATAGGCTTGTTTGGCACGGTCGCTGTCGGTAGGAGAATAAACGAAAGCACGCCACATCACAATTCCATGATAAGGCCTCAACACATCAGCAAGCATATTGGCTCCTTCGGCATGAGTGCGTCCGTAATCACACGGACCGGGCTGCCCTTCGGAATTCGCTTTCACCAGAAAACCTCCGAAATCGGGAATCAGAGAATAAATCTCTTTGGCTTTCTGCTTCCACCAGTCTATCACTTCTTTATTCAACGGATCGGAAGTGGATAAACCGCCTAAAGCTGCGGGAGAAGAGAAATTGATAGAAAGATATATTTTCAAGCCATAAGGGCGGAAAACGTCGGCCAAGACTTTGACTTTCTGCAAATAATCATTAGATAGTATCTTAGGACTTGCATTGACATTGTTTATTACGGTGGCATTAATGCCGATAGAAGCATTGGCACGAGCATAAGCTTCATAACGGGGAGAGACAACAGACGGAAGTTCGTCCCATTTCCAAAGTGAATGTCCGGCATATCCGCGTTCGATTGTACCATCCAAGTTATCCCAATGATTCAGGATACGAATTCGATAATCAGGTCGTTCGGAGATATTGAGGGATTGCAAAGCTGATTCCGGTAGTTGTCCGGTAGCTTGCAGACGGAGTAAATGATACGTTCCATAAAGTACTCCTTGTTCACCGGAAGAAGCTATCGTTATTTGACTGCCATCTTTGGAGGTCTGAATCGTATATCCCTCATTTCCAAGTGCACGAAGTTCTTTATTGTTCCGGACCTCCAAAGTAACCGGGATTCCTCCCTGCCAGAAGTTCTGTAATTCGGAAACTGCAATACGTAATGTAGGCGATTGTTTCTTACTGCTAATTTCCGCTTTCGCTCCCGATGCATAACGAAGCCACAAGGCACTTCCATCTTCTGCCCAAATAGAAGAAAAGCAAAAAAACAAAGTGAATGTCAATGCAAATATATTTCTCATAGTACAAAGTATGTTATCACAATTAATTTACAGTATGATAGCATAAGTAAATTAAGCATTCATAGTTAATAATAACCGCCTCTACCTGAAAAATCCCTATTACCTAATATTCTAGTAAAAGTAGGTATGTTTTTCAAATAGAGGCGGTTGTTTTAATGTATCCTATTATTCATCTTTTCCCTCAATGGTAATAATTCGCCCGTCTGCATCATACTGAAGTTCACAGACTTTTAGGCTACGGAGCCAAGTCTTTCCCTCTGATGGTACACAATCGTGATGAAACAGATACCACTTACCTTTAAACTCTACAATAGCATGGTGAGTAGTCCATCCTACCACCGGAGTCAGAATGATTCCCTGATAAGTAAACGGACCATAAGGGTTATCACCTATTGCATAGCAGAGCAGATGAGTGTCTCCCGTAGAATAGGAAAAATAGTATTTACCATTATATTTATGCATCCACGAAGCTTCGAAGAAACGGCGTTCCGTATCCCCTGCTGTCAATGGCTTACCGTCTTCATCCAGAATTACCACTGCACGGGGTTCTTCGGCAAACTCCATCATGTCTTCACTCAAACGAGCAACACGCGACGGAATTGCTTCCTCCTCTCCTTCCGGCAAAATAGCAGATTCCAAGGCTTTATTATTACGGTAACGTTGAAGTTGTCCACCCCACAATCCACCGAAATACATATAATAGTTACCATCTCCATCATCCCATACAGCCGGATCGATGCTGTAACTTCCCTTCATCGGATTAGCTTCCGGTATAAAAGGACCATAAGGTTTATCACTCACAGCTACCCCGATACGAAATATATCATTCTGATCTTTCAATGGAAAATACATATAATACTTACCATCTTTACAAACCACATCACAATCCCAAAGTTGACGGCCCGCCCAAGGAATATCCTCTGTGGAAAGCACCACTCCATGATCTTTTATTTCACCGTTCATCACATCATCCATAGAATACACGTGATAATCTTTCATATTGAAATGATCGCCATTATCATTTTCGGCAATACCACTTTCCCAATCGTGAGAGGGATAAATATACAGTTTGCCATCAAATACATGTACGGCAGGGTCAGCCATATAATCACCGGGAACTAAATATCTTTTTTCTGTTTTCATACTATTTCTGTTTTTTCTGTTAGAAACTTATTTTGTTTTTTCAGCCTCTTTGATAATCAGGTCGACTACCGGCTTCGGCTGATAATTGCGATCAAAAAGTAACGGATAATCCGTGCGGCCTCTCATCGGCCAGTCATTACGCCAAGAGTTCTGATCGGCTACTCCCCAAAGAGTAACCCTGGTGATGAGGTTATGATGTTTCAGGAACAGACGGAAAAAGTCATTCATTCTTTCAGTCCATGCTTTCGATACCTCTTCCGGCAATCCATCCGGATAAGGATTCATCTCTTTTTTATATTCGAAGGAAGCGGAAACCTCTGCACCTACATTGGGATTCGGTGATGGTATCACCGTCAAATCCAGTTCTGTTATCATTATCTTCACTCCTGTTCCGGCAAAAGCCAACATACTCTTCTCAAATTCACTGATTTTCGGGTAGTCCATGCCGATATGCCCTTGCATACCTACGGCATCAATACGGATTCCACGTCTTTTCAAATCGTTCACCATTTTCACGACGGCTTCTCTTCTGCCCGGTTGGGCCATTGAGTAGTCATTGTAGTAAAGTTCGGCATCCGGATCAGCCTCGTGTGCATATTGGAAAGCCAATGGGATATATTCTTCACCCAGAATCTCATAAAACTTTGTCTTGCGATATGCTCCATTATCTTCAATCGCTTCATTTACTACATCCCAGCCTTTGATGCGGCCTTTATAGCGTTTCACGATAGTCATGATATGATCTTTCATCCGCTTCTTCAGGACTTCCGGAGAAACATTGTTCCCGTCCTTATCTACGCAAAACCAAGGAGCCAATTGTGAATGCCAAATCAGGCAGTGACCAATAATAGCCATTTGATTGCTCTCACCAAAACTGACAAATTCATCTGCCTGCGCAAAATTATACTTATTTTCTTTCGGATGAATGACAGAAGACTTCATGCAGTTTTCCGCCACGATGGAATTAAAATTCTTCTTTACAACTTCAACAGCTGCGACATCCTTACCGGAACTTTGATGTGTGTTCACTGACACGCCAATCAAAAACTTGTTTTTCAAAGCCTTTTTCAGCGAATTTCCATCTTTCGCAAAAACTTCTCCATAAAAAAAAGTAAACATCACAGTCAATAACAACAGAATTATTCGTTTGAGTTTCATACGTTATATTTTTGAGTAATAAACATTCTACTATCTTATCTATTCGCCTTTTTTACAGCGCGATTCTATCTCCTCATTTATATTGTCAATCACATTATCTTCCAATTCATATTTAGAAATAATGAACATAGCGACCAAAAGTAACAATGCCGGAATAACGGCTACGAGCCACAGTATTCCCTGTTCGGCAAAAGGCGATTGTGACACTTCATTTGTCTGGTCGAATCCGACAAAAGCCATAACAAGTCCCGGTACAACTCCTCCAAGAGCCATTCCCGCTTTATAGAAAATACCAGTCAAAGCATTGACTATACCCGAAATACGTTTACCATGAGTATATTCGCCATACGAAATTACTTCAGGAACCAAAGCCCACATATACCCTGTCGCAATAATGACTCCCGTCGATTTTATGAACTGCGCCACAAAGACCAACCATATCTGCGTTTTGAGTACCGGAACCACAGAAATAATATACAGCAATGCCATACCCAATATAGCGACTGAAAGGAATACATAAAACATTTGCTTTTTTCCAATGGCACGTTTAATGGCAGGTACCATCGGCATGAAAATGAATGCGGGTATCGAGCCCAAGGCCATGAAATAAGGTAACATCTCCGGGGCACGTACATTATAAATCATATAATATGAACCGGCAGAATTACCAATCGCCATCATTGCAAAAGCAGTAATGAAAAAGAACGCCAAAATACGCAAAGGTTTATTTCTACAAAATTCTACCCACAAGTCGGACACTTTTACTTTAGATGTCTCCTCCTGATCCATAACCACACGCTCCTTCGTCTGGCTAAAGCAGAACACCAATAACGCCAATCCGATAACAGCATAAATAGTCATCGTAATAAACCATGCGTTAGCAGATGCAGTAGTATTGATTTTACCATCGGGAGACAACACCTTCACCAGTATCGGAATACCGTATGCCACGGCCAAACCGCCCAAATTGGCAAGAAACATGCGCACTGACGTCAACACCGTGATTTCATTCGTATCGCGGGTAAGTGACGCATTCAGTGCTCCATAAGGCACATTAATCAATGTATAACACATGGATAATCCAACGTAAGTGAAATAGGCATAGAACAGTGAACCCGAAAAGCCGTTCCAAAAACAAAGAATAGCAAAACCAGTCAGCGGAATTCCTCCCCAAATAAGGTATGAACGGTATTTGCCTAGTTTAGGATTGTGTTTATCGACGAAAGCACCCACTAGAGGATCCCAAAGCACATCCACTATCCTGACAATAAGAAACATCACGGCTGCCACCTCCGGTTTAAGTCCATATACATTGGTATAAAAAATCAGCAGATACATACATACGGTCTGGTAAATAAGGTTTTGCGCCAAATCACCGGAACCGAATCCTATACGTTGAAGCCAAGAGAGTTTATAGAAACCTTTCGCTTCATTAGTCTTCATTGCATTCTCCATAAAATAGATAAATTGGTCATTTTCTGTTTTTCGTATTCATTTCTATCAAGATAGCTGCTGCCACTCGTTGCCCTAGCGTCTTTTTATCCAATGGATGAATATCATTCCATTCTCCTAAATCACTATTTTTAATCAGAGTAACATTTTTATTTGTATCAGCTACTTCCGCCTGCGCTTTCCGGAATTCCGCCCAGGCAGCGCGTCCTCCTTTATCTGTGGGTGAAAGAAAATCCGCCAGTTCAATGATATAGAAAGGCATATCTGATCTATTCCATCGTTGTCTCCAATCGGTAATCATAGCTGTCAGCAAGTCTTTATACTCATTTCTGCGTGAGACATTCGATTCTCCCTGATACCAGATAACACCAGATACCGTATAGTTCAGCAAAGGAGCAATCATGGCATTATACAGTCCTGTGGGTTTATAATGAAAAGCCGTTTGTCCCGGAGCAGCGGGCATAGGAGCACCGAGGCGATATTTCCAACTCCCCTCCAGATTGATCTCCGATTCTCCTTTTTCCGGCTGACCTTTTCCGAAAAGAATTTTATAAGGCTTCTCCTTTACAAATTGAGGACGACCGCCATAACTGAAAAGGCGTATGGTTATTGTATTTTTTCCGGCTTTCAGCAATCCGGCAGGAATGGTATAGATACGGGGAGGATATTGATAAGAGACACTCCCCACAAATGTGCCATTTACATAGACGGAATCCGCATCTACGATACATCCCAAGCGAAGAGTCGCTTTTTCTCCTGCCTGTTGGGCAGACACCTGAAAGTCTTTACGGAACCAGTGGGAACCATTGATGGCATTCAGTCCGTTTGTTGCCCAGCCGGAAGCAAACAAATCTGTTTCTTTCCAATTGCTATCATCATAATCGGCAGCATACCAAGGGGTAGCCTCATGCATTCCTTTGTCTCCCTGATACAATGCCACATTCCAGGCACGACTTTTCTTTCTCTCCTCCTTTTTCATTGATTCCACCAAATCGTCCGATTCATAGATACGCTTTTCATTCAAATAAAATGGAAAAGGCTTCAAACCTTCCTCACTGCTCCACGCTTCTATCGGTGAACCTCCGACACTGGAATTTATGATTCCTACCGGAACTTTAGTCTTTTGATAGATCTCTTTAGCGAAGAAATAGACCAAAGCAGAAAAAGGCATCACATTTTCAGGAGTCATCGCTTGCCAGGAAATTCCCGGAATGTCTGTCTGCGGAGCATGAAAATTATAAAGCAGAGGTGTTTTTATATAGCGCACCATCGGATAGTTGCTGTCCGTAGATATTTCATCGCGAAAACGATCTGTAACCCGCGAAACAGGCAGTTCCATATTCGACTGTCCCGAACATACCCACACATCACCAATAAGAATATCCTTTAATTCGATATCATTAATAGTCATCGTATAAGGTCCGCCGGCTTTCAAAACAGGCAAAGTCACTTTCCAGTTACCTTGTGCATCGGCAACAGTCTTATATTTCTTTTTCAGGAAAGTTATATCAACGGTTTCATCAGGACCAGCCGTCCCCCAGATATTGACAGGTTCCCCACGCTGAAGTATCATTCCGTCGGAAACAAGAGCCGGAAGTTTAACCTTTGCTCCGCCCAACAAGGCGAAGCAAAGGAACACAACTACTAACCCTACCTTATAAAACCAATACTTATTCATTCTGTCTTTTCTTTTATATGTCTTTATTTCATGATAATTTAGCAAGAGAAGAAATCCATCGGGATTCCACTTTGCAAACTTAGGAAGTTTCTTCCCACTTACCCAGAAATTCTGATTCAAATCATTACTCGCTTGTTACATCATCGTTTACGTATGTTACAAAAACTTGTTGCAATGTTACATTCAAGCTGAAACCACCGATAAACAAGAGGAAAGGGAAAGTTTTAGAACGAGCGGATTACAGTAGTTATTGTTATTCATTTGATCCACTCCAAGATAATAACAACTACTGTAACCCTCACTCTCCCCTTCTTTAATCGTTATAAAATCATTTATTCCAAATCTCCGGTAAAGTCTCCGCTGACATCTTTACCAGCCAAACCATCGGCCACTCCCTTATAAGCATGTTTACGTGCATAATTAGCATCCCAAAGGTTCGGAGCGTCATTCGGTATCCAATTCACATGTTCTTTTTCATTGTCCGATACTCCCCAGATGGTAATACCATATTGTTTGTCCGCCGGGATATACTTCTTGTACATATCAACGACATACTGATACATTTCTGCCTGTTGTGCCAAATTTTCAATAGTAGGCGACGAGGTGTTAACCTTAATATCCAACTCGGATACTTTAATCAACTTACCGGTAGCACCCAGTTTCTGGAACATTTGAGCAATATTGTCTTTATTGGAATCAATAGCAATATGCATTTGTGTACCGATACCATCCACTGTGGCCCCTTTGCTTTCGATGTATTCCACATATTTAATCAGACCGTCACACTTATTGAGGTTATACTCCAGATTATAATCATTGATGAATAGTTTGTCATCCGGATTTCCATACTGACGGGCAAGTTTGAAAGCTTCTACTGCATAGTCTTTCGGAGTCAGGAAATAATCTTGCCAGTAGAATTCATCAGAAGCCAGATCAGTTTTGCCTTTACCAGTCTTAATGTCTGATGTTTTTCCGTCATCCATCGGTTCATTGACTACGTCCCATGCATGAACATAAGGTTTGCAATGGGTAACCATCTTTGAAATCCAGTCTTCCATGGCATCTCTGATGATCTCGGCTTTTTCTTCATCGGTCTTCTCAATGATAGTAGGACCGGAAGCACGGGTGACAGCACGGGTCTCCACCACTTTCTCCGACAATACGATATTATCTATATAATAATCACCCGCACTAACTCCGAAATTGATACAGAATCGATTCATATCCTCTTTAGACACTGTAAACTCTTTCTTAAATTCTGTCCAAGTCGTACTCACATTTCCATCTACATAGCATTCACCTGCATAACTCGATGAGTTCTGAATTTGGATCTGGAAAGTAGTTGAGACACTTGCTTTAATCATAGCAGAGAACTCATAGGTCTTGCCAGCTTCCAAAGGAGTATCAAAGCCATATCCGGCCTGTGCCTTATATGCATTGCCCGCCCCTCCGTCAACAGAACTAGTCAGCTTCATCGAATATGAACTTCCATATCCTTCACCTTCTTCCGAAATCGCGGCCTTTCCACTACTCCAAGCTCCCCAAGGAGTAATAGCTTTGCTTTCAAAATCTCCGTTAGAAATCAGATTAACCACAGTAGGCTCCGCATCTTTGTCTGTCACAACAATATTATCTACATAATAAGTCACATCCGGCAAATAACCAAATTCAAATGCAATCTGAAATGTAGTACTAACAAAATCATTCACTGTGATCTTCACCTGCTGCCATTGAGACGTTGTCTCAAAAGCTTCCGTCCAACTGCCACCTGTAGCATACCAGTCTTTATATGGATAATTATTCTCTAACCCAGCAAAAGTCAACCGGGCTTTACCGGGATTATCCGAACGGACAAAAAATGAAATTTCATAATTATGCCCACTTACTGCTGAAATGTCAGGAGTATATAATTGCACTGAATGAGCAGCCGTTACAGAAGATCCTACTGCAAATTTCAATGCTTTGGAAGTAGCTGTCAGTCCTTCCCCTTCCACAATGGACATCGCATCACTTCCATTTTTACGATTCCAACCATCAAAGGTTCCATCTTCAATGCCCGACAAATCCAACAAATTACTGCCCGCCGGTCCCGGAATAACTTCCGGTGCAATCAGACTATTCAGATAACTCGCATTCTGATTAGTGTGCCAAATCAGACAGTGCCCATAAATGCTGATACCCGCTTCTATGGTCTTTGTAAACAACTGATCGACCTTATCAAATTTCAAATTCCCTTTAGAATCGACCATAGGACCGTGCTTCATGGCATATCCTATCGTCAGATCATTAAAGTTCTCATTCACAATGGTAGTCGTTGTCTCGTCACCAAGATATTCATCCATCCCCACTCCGATACCCAACTTAAAGTTGGGATCGGATAAATATTCTTTCAACGGCTTGTAACGGGAAATCTTTTCAGCCAACTGTAAAGGCAGTTCGGAAGAAGTAACCGCTCCATGTGTAGGGTCTTTATACCACTCCATCTTATTATCGTCACACGATGTCAATATCAGCACCGACAAGGCAACAAACGGAAGCATATTTCTGTATTTCATAATCTTTTCAATTTAAAGTCATTATTATTCTGCATCCTCTTCTTCATCCGGGAAATCGGTATATTCCGGCTTCGTCAAAGGTACGACACGCCAGTTATCAATATAAATCTTCACGGAAGTTGTTTTGGATAGAAACTCTGTTTCTTTATCCGAACTCGCACCTGTGATCTTATCCAATGTAATATCAGAGTTCTCAAAATAGAAACCAAAGTTGGCATAAGAAGCAGATGCACGGGTAGCGGCCACATCGGCAAAAGTGGTCCAAGCTCCGCTGGATGCTTTCGATTTGTAGAATTCACTGAACGGAACAGTTACAGTCTGCCAACCGGTTGTCTGGAAAGGAACGATCTTTCCGCCTACAAGCCACGGTACGTAATTATAACAGTCTCTCTCCCATTCTCCACCATTGAATCCGTTCTGACCACAAATCTTCAGGAATCCGGATTCAGACCAAGGTTCGGGCACATAGATTTCAAACTGAATAGCACATTCGGCAACAGGAGTTTCAGCAGGGACACCCAGCGTCAACCAGTCAGGATCAGTACCATTACCAGCTGTCCAAACTTCAGCACAACGATTCTTCGCTGCTGCCACCGGCAACTGTCTTTCTAATGGCAAACGACAGTAAGCACCTTGCGACACATTACCTTCACCAATCGAAGCAGATTCCAGTTCGGTTGTTTGAATCATACTTTCAGAATCGCCCCATGCTCCTTGTGCACCCACTCCATCGAAGTTCAACAACAAGCCTTTCTTATAATTGAAATAGGCAGGAGAATAAGCACCACCATTCGAACCTTCTACGAAAATAGAACCGCCCTCTTCAGAAACTCCGGCAGGCATATCCACCATAAAATATTCACCGTCAAGATCAGAAATAATACCTTCTGTCACCACCACATTTCCGGGGAAAATGACTTTTGCTATTTCCGTCAATCCACTTCCATAAACAATGATAGGTTCACCTACATTCGGCATACAGTTGGAGATTTTCGTTATAGACGGTGCAGCAGCACGAATCTGGAAATCATAAACGTATTCACCGCCATCTTTTACCAAACGAATTGTATTACGTACATTCTCGTCTGCTTCTGTAGTCGGAACTTTACTGTTCACACTAACCAGAAAAGATTTATTCGAAACAAATACCGGATTAAAATAACAGTTATATCCATTAATATACACTTTCTTCAATCCGTTGAATCCTTCACCTTCAATTCGGATCAGCTGTCCCAAACGGGCAAAATCAACCAAGCGGTCCGGAACATTCGACTTCGCGTCTTCCAGGTAAATCCCTGTAATATTCATCACAGCGCTTCCGCCATTATCATCATCGTTGTCGTCACACGAAACAAATGAACAAGAGCAGATGAGCAGACTCACCAATAAGCCAAATGCTTTCATACTATTTTTATATATCAAGCTTTTCATTCGTATTCTCGTTTTTAGTTAAACAAATCGGTTATTCTGTCTTCCTTAAATGCATAAGGCACAGGATCCGCTTTCAACAAAGGATTTTGCACAGTCTCCGATTCCGGATAAGGAAGAAGGAATATACTGGAATCGACATCACCTATGGCACGCTTCGTTTCATCCGAATCCTCATCTCTCTTCAAAGTCTGTGTATCCGCATCCCATACTACAGGAATAGCAGTACCCCTATCCTGTCCGGTGATATAATTGAGTACTTCCTGTTGTTTATAATAAGCTCTACGTACCAAGTCATACCAATACTGTCCTTCCAGACAAAGTTCCAGTCTACGCTCACGACGAATATTTTCGTAAGTAATCGAATTTTGGGGTTCCAAACCGGCACGCTTGCGCACTTTGTTAAAGTATTCCATTGCATCGGCATCATCTGTTGAAGAATTATTTCCCAATATAGCTTCTGCATAAATCAGATATACTTCTGCCAGACGCAGCATGTAAGTATTGATAGGAGTACTTCCAGAAGTGATCTTCGCATTATCTTTGCTGGAACCACAAACATATTTCTTACAATAGATTCCGGAAACAGTACCCGATGCTTTCTTCTCACAAGTATATCCTCCGTTTGCTTTCTGTATTTCAGGATAGTGATCGCCATAAGCCATCCAAGTCGGCTGACGTCGTTTATCTCCTTTTTCATACTCCCAAATCACGTCCGGTTGTGCAAAAACATAGCCACCCCATGCACGGTCATTACCGGTAATAGCCGACTCACAAGCAAAATAATCCTGTATCGTGTTACATTCTCCATACGTACCATTACTAACCCATTGCAAAGCAAACAGTGTTTCCGAGTTGTTATTTTTATCAATCATAAACAAATCGGCATAATCAGTCATCAGTTCAAAATTTCTGTTTTCTATCACTTTTAAAGCCGCTTTCTTTGCCAAATCCAGATAGTCCTGATTACGGGTCGCACTATTAGGGTTACTACTATAACCGGCATACGTCAGATAAACACGCGACAACATGCCAAAGGCACTGTATTTATTGACACGCCCGGCAGCAGAAGAAACCTCCGGCAAATATTTTGCCGCAAATTCCAAGTCACGCATCGCAAATTCATAGACATCACTTACCGGGCTGGTATTGACAATTGGATTAGCCACCAGTTCATCCGTATCTTCATTAATAATAACATTTCCCCATAACATCGCCAGATAGGAATAAGCAACTCCACGCATGAACCGTGCTTCAGCAATATATGGGTTCTTCACTTCTTCACTATTGGATGAGTTACCTTTGATCCCGTTAATAATCTTATTAGTTTGCTGTACTATATTGTACAATGAGCCCCAAGCCGAAACTAACGGCCCCGTCAATCCAGTTTCGGTCAAATCGGCAAAAGGATAGATATAATTAGAGGTTGTCGCACAAAGGTTGAATCCGCGTCCGTCACCCAGTCCATAATAGAACTTATCGTTAAAGTCGAACCACACCTTATTATACAAAGGAGCTGTTGCTGCCCGGAAATCATCTTCCGTTTGATAAAAGTTATCTCCTGCGATATTGGAGTTATCTTTAGAATCGAGGAAGTCACTGCATCCTGTAAACGCCAAAGCTACAGCCAACATGAAAGAGTATATATATTTACTTGTTTTCATATTTAGTCACTTTAAATGATTAAAAGGTTAAATTCAGACCGAATGTATAAATTCGCGGAGAAGGATAACGATAGTTATCAAAACCTGTAAGCAAGGCATCCTGATTGGCTGAACCTATTTCAGGATCCATCCCTTTGTATTTTGTGAATGTATATACATTCTGCAGGTTACAATAAAGTTTCAGATTCTGAATACCAATCGGTGCCAGCCATTTACGCGGGAACGTATAACCGAAAGAGATAGACTGAATACGCAGGAAAGAACCATCTTCCACAAACCGGTCACTGAAACGATAATTGGAATCATCCGTACCTTTGGCAATAGCCATACGACAAGCATAAGGATCACCACCTACAATCTGTATATTCCGGTAATCATCCGGACCATTCGGATCAATCAAAGCCAATTGTGCATAATCCAAAGCCGATTTCAGGATATTATTATTGCCACGTGGGTTTTCAAGTTCACGACGTCCCCAGTTTACAACTTCATTTCCCACCGATCCGGTCAGGTTAATGCTCAAGTCGAAGCCTTTATAAGAGAAAGAGTTACCGAAGCCGAAAGTAAAGTCCGGTTCAGGATTACCGATATAAGTACGGTCCTGTTCATTGATAACACCGTCTTTGTTTACATCTTCAAAAATATAATCACCAATCCAGACACTATTCTTGGAAATCGACATACCTTCAGGCAATGCTACCGGCTTAATTGCTCCGGAAGCATCTTTATAGTAAAAGTCAGTAGCCTTTTCAAAGCGACCAATCACTTTATAACCATAAAACTGTCCGATAGGGTTTCCTACTGATGTACGCGTCAGTACGGTTATTGTTTCGCCTGTCTGATTACTCTTATCTATCAGGCTGGTTGCCGTATCCAGCGATTTTACTTTATTACGGTTCATAGAGAATACCACGTTACTTCTCCATTGAAATCCGCCTTTATCAATATTCACTGTATTTAAAGTCAACTCAAGTCCTTTATTCTCCAAAGAACCCACATTCTTCCAGGGTGCGGAAGTAGAACCCTGACCTGAAGTTCCCACGTAAGCAGGAAGAGGCACTTGCAACAACAAATCATTTGTTTTCTTATAATAAATATCGGCTATCAATTCAATCCTGTTCTGGAAAAGATTAATATCAAGTCCCAGATTACTTGAATAAGTAGACTCCCATTTCAATTCGGGATTCGGAGTATTGCCAGCCAGCAATCCTGTTCCCCAAACGGTAGCAACAGATGAATAAATGGCTTTATATGCATTATTAGGCACATTCTGATTACCTACAACACCCCATCCTAAACGCAATTTCAGATTATTAATAATATTGTTGTCTTTCAAAAAAGATTCATTGGAAACCTTCCAAGCCAAAGCAGCCGACGGGAACCATCCCCAACGATTATCTTTGTAGAATTTGGAAGAACCGTCACGACGAAGAGTAAATGTCAACAGATATTTGTCATCGTACGAATAGAACAGACGGCCGAAATAAGATAAAATCGAACTTTCTCCACTATTACCATTATTCTTGGCTGTTGCGGCATCTCCCAATGTCAGGTCGGTTGCGGCATTGGACAAATATCCCATACGGCTTCCCATCAGATATTCCCATTTGCTCTCCTGCATTTCCTGACCAATCATTGCATTCACATTATGCACTCCAAAAGTTTTCATGTAATTCACGATATTTCTCCAACTCCAGAACTTATTATATGATTTGGAGAAAGTCCCCTGACGGTCCGTATTTTCAATCGCACCAAAAGTATATGAGGGATCAAATTTATAAGTATTAGCTACCCCATAATCGAAAGACAATTCCGTTTTAAACGTCAGTCCGTCAATGATAGTAGCTTCAGCATAGGTGTTTGCTCGAATACCCATTTTCTCGTTGCGGTTATCCTTAATCATGGCAAGACCCACCGGATTCGTTTGTACCCATTCGTCCGTATCCGGTCCGTCAAATGTGCCTTCAGCATTACGAACAGCCACACTCGGACTCTGCAATAAAGCAGTTCTAATCAACGACTCGTCAGATACAGTCAATTTCTGACGGGAATTACTAAACGCAAAGTTAATACCCATTTTTAAATAGCTCTTCACCTGGGCATCAAAACTACCTCGTAAGTTCAGACGCCTGAACCCTGAACCAACAGCAATACCATCCTGATTGAGGTAGCCTGCTCCCAAAGCATAGTTACTTTTATCAGTACCTCCGGTCACAGAAAGATTATGACTGGTCATCATAGCTTTAGAGAACATCTCATCCTGCCAGTCTGTACCCTCACCTAGTAAATCCGGACGAACAAAGTTATTATCCTTGTTCACTATTCCCCAATCATTTCCCGAATAGTCTTTTCCTGAACGAACATTCTTATGCTCCGCATATTCACGCAGATTCAGCATATCCAGTTTTTTAGGCATTTCCTGCCATCCTATATATCCGTCATAAGTTATTTGCGCCTCACCTTTCTGTCCACGTTTGGTAGTAATCATAATCACACCGTTTGCAGCTCGCGCACCATAAATAGCAGTGGCGGAAGCATCCTTTAATACGTCCATAGAGACGATGTCCGAAGGATTGATAGATGCCAGTGCATTATCACTTCCCGAACCTGTGGAACCGTCGATGATAACACCGTCAATGACAAAGATAGGTTCATTGGAGGCATTCAAAGAGTTGATACCACGAATACGGATGGAAGAACTACCACCGGGCATACCGCTATTAGCCTGTACCTGCACACCAGCAGCACGTCCTTGCAGTACCTGGTCAACGGAAGTCACTACAGATTTCTTAATGGCTTCATCGTTGACCGATACAACAGAACCGGTCAGGTCACTACGTTTCATCTGACCATATCCAACTACAACTACTTCGTCTAATACTTTTGCATCTTCTTTGAGGGTAATATCAAACTGCTTTTTCCCGGCTACAGGAATCGTTTGTGTCTGATATCCGATAAAAGAAATCTTCAAGCTACCTTTGGCTGATACATTCAACTTAAAATTACCATCCAAATCGGTAACTATACCATTGGTAGTGCCAGCTTCTACTACACTGGCTCCGATAATCGGTTCGCCCGATGCATCTTTGACCACTCCCGTCACGGAAACAGTCTGTGCCAATACCCATACAGGGAAGAGGCAGAAAAGAATGATAAGACCTAACGGTCGAAAATAATGATTTGTGCTTTCCATAAAATCATTTTTTTAATTAATAATGATAGTGGTTAATCCAAGTTATAGGTTTTTCTCTTCTTATTTATAATAAGGAATAGAGTAAGGAATTCATGTTTCCATAAGCAGTTATTATTTTAAGGTGTCCGACAATTCATTTTTTTGGTTAATGCAAATTTATGGATAATATATCAAGCATAGGTGGAGATTTTGTTTCAAGCAATTGACAGGCGGTTACATACACTTGCATGTACGTTACAAGCTATTGCACACCCGTTACATACCCCTCCCAGAAGCATCCCTAAAGGGTTTGCACGTAACATCAGTAAAAGGAAAAGTAACAAAGCTAATGCTATTTTAATTTAATATAGTATCTTTGTCTATATAAAAAGCACCAATAAACCCTGCTTATATTAATGAGTATGAAAGCACAAATCCTATTCCTTTTTTCCATATACTGTTTCCTGATAGGAAGCACTCCTGTTATGAAAGCACAGACCGGCAAATTCTATTCAACAGACAAAGAACTTTCCAACAGTCTGATCAATGCCGTATATCAGGACCGGAAAGGATTTATCTGGATAGCTACCGAAAACGGACTTAATAAATTCGACGGGACACGTTTCTCGATCTATCGACATAATGCTACGGATAGCACCAGTTTGAAGAACAACTATGTACGGACATTATTCGAAGACAGTCGCGGTAATTTCTGGATCGGATGCATCAATGGCTTACAACGATATGACCGCGCCACAGACAACTTTCACGAATTATTCATCTCTCGGAAAGACGGACGAAAGAATCCTCATATCACTTCCATTATTGAACGCCGGAACGGAGATCTTTGGATAGCAACTTCCGGACAAGGCGCCATATCCCTAAAAAAGAACAATAATCCCGCTTCCTTCCATATCGAAACCGAACTTACAGACCGGATAGGTAGTAACTACCTGAATGTCATTTTCGAAGATTCCCGGCAAAATTTATGGATTGCTACAGAAGAAAAAGGACTTTACCGTTATTCTCCGGAAAGTAAAGAGCTTAAAAGCTATAAAGCACCTTATCATATAGCAGGTGATGACGTTTCTGCCATTTGTGAGGATGCACACGGACAAATTTTCGTAGGAACCTTGACAAAAGGTCTTTTCAGACTATCATCCCGACAGGAAGGAAACTTCGAACCTGTCCTCTACCAAAACCGGATGAATTTGAATATCCGGACTCTCATCATTGATACCCGTGGAAAACTTATCATAGGAACAGACGGTGAAGGAGTAAAAGAATATCAGCCTCAACAAGATATTATTGTGGACAGTGAGATTAATGCGGGTCCCTTTGACTTCTCCAAATCCAAGGTTCACTCGTTAATCGAAGATAAAGATCACAATTTATGGCTGGGCATTTTTCAGAAAGGTTTGATACTAGTGCCCGGCATTTCAAATAAGTTCGACTACTACGGCTACAAATCAATACACAACAACACCATTGGTTCCAGCTGTGTTATGGCTATTCATACAGATGAACAAGCTACAATCTGGATAGGTACGGATAACGACGGATTATATGCCATAAACGATCAGGGAAAACAATTACGCCATTACACCCATCAGGCAGGTAATCCCCAATCTGTCCCCGGCACTATCCTATGTCTCTATGAAGATTCCAATCAGGAACTTTGGCTAGGATCTTACTTCGATGGTCTGGCACGGATGAACAAACAAACCGGAACATGTCAAGATGCCACCTCTCTTTTACAAGGAAATCTTAACGCAGGCAAGCCCAAAGTTTCCTGCATCATTGAAGACAAAAACAAAAATCTCTGGGTGGGTACTTATGGTTCGGGCTTATACAAAATCAATTTACCAACTCAACATGTCACCTATTACGAATCTACCCGCAACGAAAACGATGACTGGAGCATCAACCGTCTTCCGAACGATTGGATCAGCTACCTACTGGAAGATAAAGAGGGAATGATATGGATCGGCACTTATAAAGGTCTGGCCGTACTCAATCCTCAAACGGACAATTTTATCAATTATAAAAAGCAAAACAATCTCCTCCCCGGGTATGTCGTTTACAGTTTATTGGAAAGTAGTAATGGAGAGATCTGGGCTGGTACTTCCGAAGGATTGGTCTGCCTGAATAAAGACAGACTAACACCTGTACTTTTCACTACTGCCGATGGACTCCCCAGTGATATTATTTGCAGCCTGGCTGAAGACGAGAAAAAAAATATATGGATCAGTACCCATCAGGGAATCTCCAAACTGAATCCTCCGGAAAAGAAGTTTATCAACTATTATGCAGGCGACGGTCTGCAAGGAAATGAGTTTACACGCACTGCTGTATTTAAAGATAAACGCGGCAAGATATTTTTTGGAGGTACCAATGGAGTAACAGCTTTCTACCCCGAGGATATCACCGAAATCAAAAAAGAAATGAATGTATTGATTACCGGCTTTCACGTTGCTAACCGCCCTGTGAAAAAAGGGGATAAATCCGGCAACAATGTCATCACTGATACTGCTGTCATGGATACCGAGCAATTTACACTGGCATATAATGAAAACACATTCAGCATTGATTTTTCTGTTTTGGAATTCAGCAATCCCGACCGGATTAGTTATCAATATAAGATAAAAGAATTAGGCGATGAATGGATCAGTACGCAACCGGGAACAAACCGGGTGACTTATAGCAGTCTGAAACCGGGGAAATACACTTTCTCCGTACAGGCACGCGACCATAATAATTTCTCTAATATCCGTACAGTTACTATTGCCATCACTCCACCCTGGTACCAGACCTGGTGGGCAAAAGTAATCTGGGGATGCCTCGGAGCATTACTAATCTATGCTCTTACCATGTATATTCTGTCACGTATCCGCCACCGGCAAGAAGTGATGCGACAAAAACACATGGAACAGATTAACGAAGCCAAATTACAATTCTTCATTAATATCTCACATGAAATACGTACCCCGATGACTCTTATCATCAGCCCGTTAGAGAAACTGTTAGCCGAACATTCCGAGAAACAACCGGTTTATCTCATGATTTACCGGAATGCCCAACGTATTCTACGTCTAATCAATCAACTGATGGACATACGAAAACTGGACAAAGGACAAATGCATCTGAAATTCCGGGAAACAGATATCGTAGGATTTATCAATGACTTGATGCAAACATTCAATTATCAAGCGCAAAAAAAGAACATCACATTTACTTTCGAAAAAGAACTGGAAGGTGCTGATTCTCTGAAAGTATGGATTGATCTAAATAACTTTGACAAAGTATTGATGAATGTCCTTTCCAATGCTTTCAAATATACACATGAGGGAGGAAATATCGAAGTGTTATTGAAAACCGGTCACAACGATGCCTACCGGGGTGCTTTGAAAGATTATTTCGAGATAGATATCACCGATAACGGGATCGGTATTGACAAAAACAAAATAGAACAAATATTCGAGCGTTTCTATCAGATTGACAACGACATGACACAATCTAATTTCGGTACAGGAATCGGACTGCATCTTTCACGGTCGTTAGTGGAACTGCACCACGGCATCATCAAAGCAGAAAACCGCGAAGACGGACAAGGAACCCGTTTCATCATCCGCCTGCCGTTAGGTAGTAATCACTTGAAAGCAGAGGAACTGGAAAATCCTGAAGAAATCGGAAGCGAACCAACCATCTCCCAACTTCCCAAAGATTCGATCTATGAAACGGAAGAAGAAAACAAAACCAATGAGTACAGGAAACCCAAAGCAAAAACACGTTATCGCGTCTTAATCGTAGAAGATGATGAAGAAATACGCCGCTACATACGTAGCGAACTGGATAGTGATTTCCGTATCTATGAATGTACAAATGGACGGGAAGGACTGGAAACCATTTTGAAGGAGAAACCCGATCTCGTCATCAGTGATGTTATGATGCCCGAAATGGATGGGATCACTCTCTGCCGGAAAATAAAACAGAATATCAATATCAATCATATACCTATTATATTATTAACCGCCAAATCGAAAGCCGAAGACCAAATCGAAGGGCTTGAAATTGGAGCAGATGCTTATATCGTAAAACCATTCAACACTGAATTATTACGAACTACTATCAGTAATCTGATAGCCAATCGGGAAAGACTGCGCGGCAAACTGGTAGGTGAACAACAAGTAGAAGAAAAAATAACAAAGATAGAAATGAAGTCCAATGATGAGATCTTGATGAGTAAAGTAATGAGAACCATCAATGACCATCTCGCCGATCCTGCCCTTAATGTAGAGATGCTGGCAGCCAACGTTGGAATGAGCCGCGTACATATGCACCGCAAATTAAAGGAGTTGACTAATCAGTCAGCACGAGATTTCATTCGTTCTATCAGACTGAAACAAGCTGCCAATCTGCTACGTGAAAAGAATCTAAGCGTTTCGGAAGTTGCATACGCTACAGGCTTCTCCAACCTCTCTCATTTTTCCAATACATTCAGAGACTTTTACGGAATTTCACCGAGTGAATATAAAGAACAACAGATGTAACAAACAGAATAAGACTTGTTACAAACAAGAATCCGAATTAGAAAAGAAGCCGTTATCTTTGCCGTGTATCACAAATGTTCCATTTCATTCATTAATAAAGTAGAGCCATGACGACACAAAAGATTTTCTTTTCTCTAATTATTATCCTGTTTACCATAGCTACCGGATTAAATATAACCGGATGCCAATCCATTCCCCAAACAAATGAAGCCATTTTCGACTTCTTCGAATATCAGGGAGAAGATGTTATTTTCGAAACACCGATTGATTCGATATATGAATACCGGAATCCGATTGTCTGTGGTTTTTACCCGGATCCCAGTATCTGCCGGAAAGGAGAAGACTATTACATGGTACATTCCTCTTTCTCTTACTATCCGGGAATCCCAATCCTACACAGCCGTGACCTTGTACATTGGGAACAAATAGGACACGTACTCGACCGTCCCTCACAATTAAAGCTCGACAACCTTCGCCTAAGCGGAGGTATTTATGCACCAGCCATCAGCTATAATCCTGTCAATGACACTTTTTATGTGGTTACCACCTGCGTAGATGGCATCGGCAATTTTGTTGTAAAAACGAAAGACCCGCAACAAGGTTGGAGCGACCCGATCCTTCTTCCTGAAGTTGGCGGAATCGATCCTTCCCTCTTCTTCGACGAAGATGGAAAAGCATATCTCGTTCATAATGACGCACCAATAGGAATACCGGAATATGACGGGCATCGTGCCATCTGGATTCACAACTATGATCCGGGCACCGACCAGACATTCGGGAAAAAACAAGTCATCGTAGATGGAGGCGTAGACAAAAGCAAACACCCTGTCTGGATAGAAGGCCCCCATCTCTATAAAATCAAAGGAAAATATTATCTGATGGCTGCTGAAGGTGGCACATCCATCAATCATTCAGAGGTTATTTTCACCTCCGACCATGTGAAAGGTCCCTACCGACCCGTATCCGACAATCCGATCTTAACGCAACGTGATCTCCCCGAAGACCGTGCCAATCCAATCACCTGCACAGGACATGCCGATCTTATTGAAACACCGGACGGACAATGGTTTGCCATATTCCTGGCTTGCCGCCCTTATGAAGGTGACTTATACCATACCGGACGTGAAACATTCCTGCTTCCGGTTACATGGAAAAAGGGAACACCTGTCATTATGGAAAAAGGGAAAGCAATTCCTACTGTTGTACGTCCCGAAAATTGGAAAGCTGATGTTGCCGGAATTACGCCACAAACATTTACAGGTAACTTTAGATGGAGAGATGACTTCAATACCGATGAGAAATTAGCTTTGGAATGGCTGTTCATCCGGACACCGCGAGAGAACTGGTGGAGTATTCACGAAGGCAAACTTCATCTGACTCCTACCGCTTTTGATATTTATACTGTGGGTGCTCCCGCCTTTATTGGTCATCGTCAGCAACATACCAATTTCACTGTTACTACGGAAATGAGTTTCACTCCGCTCAATGAACAAACATTTGCCGGACTTGTCTGCTATCAGAATGAAAAATTCAATCTCATTTTTGGCAAAACAATCCGGAAAGGAAAACAAGTGATTACTGTAGTCCGTACTGACAATGGCAAACAGACAACTGAAGGTACATTTACACTAGAGGATAAACGAACCGACCTCCCTCTTTACCTTCGCATCACTGGACGCGGTGGAAAATACAGCTTCACCCTATCTTTCGACAAGAAGAAATGGCAAGAAGTAGTCAACGATTTAGATGCCACCATCTTAAGCACCCATAAAGCAGGTGGGTTTACAGGAACTATTATCGGTATGTATACCGGAAAATGATTCTTAATCTTCAAACAAAAGTTACTTGTACATAATCAATGCAGACTGTCCGGGAATAATTACTTCCGGTCCGGTCTGCGTACCTAATCCACGCACATCTATCACGCCATCTTTGCATACCACTGTATATTTACCAACAGGCACTTCCAAACGCGCAGGAGTCATACGGGAATTAAAAGCCACGATAATATCTTCCCAATTATCTCCATTCGCATGATCCTTCAGGCGGAATGCAATCAGGTTTTGTCCTTCCACCGGAAGAAACTCCAGATGCTTCCGAACCTTTTCCGCATCTCCCATACGGAAAGCGGGATGGGACTTACGCAGATCTATGAGTCGCTTATAATACATGAAAACATCTCCGTTCGTCGTTTTACGCCGCCAATCGATAGCATTGACTGCATCCGGACTCTTATAACTATTGTCCACTCCTTGTTTATCGCGCATCACTTCTTCTCCTGCATAGATGAAAGGAATACCTTGCGAAGTGAAGACTACCGTCTGCGCAAGCTTATCAAGTCGAACCAGTTGCTCGGGAGTAGCTCCCGGCATACTTGCTTTCAAGCGATCAACAAGGCACAAACCGTCATGGCAGGAAACGTAGCTAATCATCTGGGTAGGCTGCTCCGCCCACGGTTTCTGACTGTAATTAACAGAATCACACCGTACTTGCGGATGCTCAATAGCACCCACAATACCGAATTTAACACTCATTTCTGCTCCCGGAACTCCGGCGAGGAAAGCCCCTTTCTCCTTTTTCCACACAGGTCCGCAAAGCCCATCACGCAATTCATCCGAGAATACGGCAATTCCCGGCATGTGGGAAACATTCTCTTTCATTGCCAACGAATCTGCCGGATATTGGGGAGTGTCGGCCGCCCAACCTTCTCCATAAATACAGATGGTAGGATCAACCTTGTTCACCGCTTTCCGGATCTCATTCATGGTTTCAATATCATGCACTCCCATCAAGTCAAAACGGAAACCGTCAATATGATATTCTTTTATCCAGTAAAGAACGGACTCTATCATAAACTTGCGCATCATAGGGCGTTCACTTGCCGTCTCATTACCGCATCCGGAACCATTTGCCAATGTCCCGTCTTCTTTCTGACGATAAAAATAACCGGGAACAGTACGTTCAAAGTTACTTTCAACGGTATTAAAAGTATGATTATAAACCATATCCATTATCACACGAATACCAGCTCTATGCAGTGCTTGTATCATTTGTTTGAACTCTTTCACACGAGTGGCAGGTTGATAAGGATCAGTTGAATAAGAGCCATCCGGCACATTATAATTCGCCGGATCATATCCCCAGTTATAGTGGTTTTCTTCCAGTTTTGTTTCGTCGATAGAAGCATAATCAGAGGAAGGAAGAAGATGTACATGTGTCACTCCCAGTTCTATCAAGTGATCGATACCGGTCAGTAACTTATCTGAATTCATGGTCCCGTGTTCAGTCAATGCGAGGTATTTACCTTTATTCTTAATTCCCGAAGTAGAATCAACCGAGAAGTCACGATGATGCATTTCATAGATAATCATATCAGCAGGAGATTTCAGAGAAGGACGCCTGTCACTCTCCCATCCCTCGGGATTTGTAGTCTTCCAGTCAATAATGGCAGCACGTTTCCCATTCACTCCGACAGCATGGGCATTGATTCCCGGCGTGTCTCCCTGCCATTTATCATTGATTTTTACATTGAAGGCATAGAATTTACCAAGCAGGTTCTTATCTACTGAAGTTGTCCAGGTTCCATCTTCTGTGGGCTCCATCTTTACTGTTTCATAAGCATGTCCGCCTTCACCGGCATCATATAGCATCAGGCGTACTTCTTCTGCAGTTGGTGACCAAAGATAAAATTTGGTTGCCAACGGCGTATATTCCATTTCCGTAAGACTTCCCGTACGAACCGGATACAGCTCAAAAGAAGCATATTCCTTTTTCGCAGGGGAGCAGCTCATTACTGTTGTCACTGTAGTCACCCCTAATATTGCTAAATAATTACTTCCCATCTTCATTTAAACCTCCCCTAGATATTTCCTTTATATCTATCCCTATAATCAGTCGCTTTACTTCACCTTATCCGGATTCTTCGCTATAAAATCCTTCCAGCTATTATAACCTTTTTCCATGGTCGGCCGCCCCATTTGCAGGAAATGACAATAGGCTGCTGCCAATCCGTCTGTTGCATCCATAAAAGTAGGCATATCCTCTTTGGGAAAGCGCAACATCCGCTGCAACATATCCGCTACCTGTTCTTTTGATGCCTGCCCGTTTCCGGTGATAGCCATCTTTATCTTCAAAGGAGCATATTCCGTAATCGGAATGTCCCGGCTCAACGCCACTGCCATCGCTACCCCCTGTGCACGGCCCAACTTCAACATCGATTGTACATTTTTACCGAAGAAAGGCGCTTCAATAGCCAGCTCATCAGGCAGATAACTTTCAATAATACTCAATACCCGTTCATGGATATGGCGAAGTTTCAGATAGTGGTTGGCAAATTTACGCAAGTCGATAATCCCCATCGCAATCATTTCAGGCTTGGTTCCTTTCACTCTTAGAACACCGTATCCCATGATTGTCGTACCGGGGTCAATCCCCAGGATTATCTTTTCTTTTACCGGTTGAATCACTCTATCACCTCCATCAGGGTCGGAAATCCGATCACTTTATCTTTAAATATTTTTGCCAGTTCGTCATTCAAACGTACTCCCTGTTCCAAATGCCAACGATGCAGTAACCCACTGCTTTCCACCTCCCATTGCAAAGAATACGCACTTCCTTCTTCCCGATGACTTAATATCCGGCAAATGCGCGGTGCCTTTAAAGCACCGTGTTTCTGTACTTCAGGGATATAGCTTTCTTTTATCCAAATCATGAAATTGTCGTGAACATCCTCGTCCACTTGAAAAGTTGTATTATAAATCAGCATATCTTAATTTCATACTATTATTTACCGCAAACATAGCAATTATTTCAGAATAATGCATTATATTTGCGGCAACAAAAAAGATTCGTTTACAAACGTTATCATATAAGATAGAAAAGGGGCGTTAGCTCATCTGGCTAGAGCGTAACACTGGCAGTGTTAAGGTGATCGGTTCGAGTCCGATACGCTCCACAAACATCGCAGAAGGGTTCTAAAACAGAACTCTTTTTTCTTTTTTATAACTATTCCATCCCTCTATTCCCTTCAAAAGAAAAACTCATAGAAAAAAACGCCTAAATCTCCCATGTTTCCGGCCTTACAGCTGCATTTCCGACTAAACATCTACACTTTCAAAAAGATATCGAATACCTACAAATAGGTATTTCAATGACGTTTTATCATAAAAACATAAACAAGAAGTATTATATCTTAAGATTTTTATATTATTTTGCATTGCGTAATTCTATTATAAAAATGAATCATTTAACGGATAAAGAATTAGTAAGTCTATTCAGTACGGATAAAGAGAGGGCCTTCAACCTTTTCTTTCAGCGTTACTATATCCGTTTATGTATGTATGCAGTACAGATTACAGATGACTTTTCCGAATCCGAAGATATCGTTCAAAGTTTTTTTATTTCATTCTGGGAAAAGAAGCTCTATAAAACCATTACTGACAATCTGAAAGGATATGCCTATCTCTGTATTCGCAATGCATCACTGAAATTCATTGAAAAACGAGAAAAGATAGACTCCAGCGATATTCTTCTCAACGAAGAAGAATACCTATATATATGTGAAAGCCTTGAAGAGAATGAACGTGAACAAAAAGAAAAGGAGTTGGAAAAAGCTTTAGCAGCATTGCCCGAACAAGAAAAGAAAGCACTCTATGGTGTCGTTATTGAAAACAAAAGCTATAAAGCAGTAGCCAGTGAACTGCATATCAGCGTCAATACATTAAAGACTTATCTTGCCAGAGCGATGAAGAAACTGCGTAAAAACGAGAAATTACTTCTAGTATCTTTATTCTTGATAAACCTATCATAAATCTTCCAAGAAAAAAAGTCTCTCGTTTTTGACACCCATTTTACACAATTCCGGATCATATAATAAAACGAGAGAAAAGATGAATCAAGAAGATCATAATAAAACGGAGAAAAATCTGATTACTTTGCTCAACTGGTACCGGTTGAAACGGGTAAATGAATTTGCGGCACAATGCGATGAAGCACAAGCATGGGAATCAATCCAGCAACGCATCCGCCACCGTAAACGGATACGAATGTACACCTATTGGAGCAGCACTGCCGCTGCCTGCCTGTTAATAGCAGCTTTCAGTTTTTACACACTCACAGAATATGACCAATCTCTATTTGCACACAGAGGGGAACAGAAAGCAACCCTGTTTGTAAATAACGGAGAATCTTACGACCTGCTGTCGCAAGATAAATCCATATTTAATGCAAACGGCATGCAAGTTGCTCAAAATACAGAAAAAGAATTAAGATACGACACTCAAACGAGTATACAAAAGAATGCAGGAAAGCATATTTTAAATGTACCCAGAGGAGGAGAATATAAACTCGTGCTTTCAGACGGTACACGCGTACACGCCAATGCCGAAAGCCGCCTTACTTATCCCGTTTCTTTTACCGGTAATAAAAGAGAAGTCTACCTCACAGGAGAAGCTCTCTTTGAAGTTGCCAAAGATACCCTCCATCCTTTCATTGTACATACCCCGTACGGTATAGTAGAAGTAGTAGGAACGCGGTTTAATGTCAATACTTACGAGAAGAATCAAACTACCGTAACCTTGGAAGAAGGAGCCGTAAAAGTATACTGCGAGGAAAAGAAAGGGACAGAACAAAAATCTCTTTCACCCGGTGAACAAGCTGTCATACAATCAAAAACAATTAATACACAAACAGTTCAGGTACAGGAATATACTTCCTGGGCAAACGGTATATACGAATATACCGATACGTCACTGGAAACTATTGTGCAACAACTTTCGCGCTGGTATAACGTCAACATGACCTTTACCGACCCGCAATTGCGTGAACGAAAGTTTGCAGGAGTCATCTTCCGCGACCAACCATTACAAAAAGCAGTAGATATATTATCCAAAGTTTCTAATGTACACTTCAGACAGAAGGGAAATGTTATTGAGATAACAGAGAACCGTCCCCAATATTAAACAGGAAAAAGCGTTGTTCAAATATGAAAAAATATCTTTTAATCCGGATGATGCAAACAGTAGCCATTATCCTGTTTGCCGCCAATGTATCGGCACAAAACCAAAATGTGGTCATATCAGTACGGAATATCCCGGTACGTACCGCACTGACCCAGATTCGGCAAGCTGCTAATGTACATTTTGTCTATGAAGAGAAGAATATTAATAGCCAACAGACTGTAACACTCAATTATCCGCAAGGGACATCATTGAGCACTTTACTCAACAACCTTTGCAAGCAAATAGGACTGACGTACGAAATCAATGAATCCGTTATTCTACTCTATCCTGCTCAAAAGCAAACCACCACTCATGACATCCATATCCTGTTATTGGAAAGGGGAAACAAACAGCCGCTACCAATGGCAACCTGCGTTCTCAATCCGCTAGGAGCTTATGCCGCAACCGACATGGAGGGAAAGGCAGTACTAAAAAACGTCCCCACAGGAAAATACATATTAAATATTTCGTATGTAGGCTTCGAGACTGTGCAACGGGAAATCAACGTTGAACAAAACCTGGATCTGACGATCCGCATGTCTCCCACTTCGCTAGCTTTGAAAGAGGTAGTAGTGGTAGCAAAACAAAATGCGGCCGGAGAATCTACCAGCTCCATTATAGGCAGACAAGCGATAGACCATTTACAGGCTATGAGCCTTGACGACGTGATGCAACTCATACCGGGGCACTTAATGAAAAATACAGATTTAACATCCCGTTCCAATGTGCAGCTCCGTACTCTTGTTAACAATAACACCAATGCCTTCGGTTCGAGCATCATAATGGACGGAGTTCCCATGTCCAACAATGGTACACTATCGCAAGGAGGATTTTCAAGTACTGCATTTGTCGGAACAGACTTACGCCAAATTAGTGCGGACGACATTGAATCCGTAGAAATAATCCGTGGTATTCCTTCTGCCGAATACGGTGATTTAACCTCCGGACTTGTAGTTGTTCATTCCAAAATCGGACAAACTCCCTGGCAGATCAAAGGAAAGATAAATCCCGGAACAATGAATTACTCGCTCGGTAAAGGATTGCGTTTAAACAAAGATGCCGGTATCCTGAATTTCAATCTCGACTATGCACAAGCATGGGGAGACCCACGCCAGAAAACAAAGTCATTCGACCGTTACACCTTTAGCTTGGGATACAGCAAAGATCTTTCACGTATCTGGCATACAGACACAAAGGTACGTTACATGATGGGCAAAGACTGGAATGGAAAAGACCCGGATGCCATCGACGACGGCACTTTTCAAAAGAATCGCAACCAGCTGTTCTCACTAAGCCATAATGGTAAACTATCAATTAATAAACCATTCTCACGTACTGTTAATTACACATTAGGTGTCAGCTATACTCAAACAGAGATGGAAAAGAGCGCCATTGTTGCCAATTCGTCCGGATTACTACCGATACTTACTGCCACAGAAACAGGGTATTATAATGTGCCTTTCGAGCAAAGCTCATATCAGGCAAGCGGGGGGTCCCTTAGCCGCCCCGGAAATGTATATGCCAAAGTCAGCAACACGTTCTTCGTAAAATCAAAGAAAACATATCAGAACTTCAAAATGGGAGTGGAATACCATTACGACTGGAATAACGCCCGCGGATATTATAATGATGACGACCGTTATCCATTGCAACCCAACAGTAACGGACGTCCCCGTCCTTTCTCCGATATTCCGAGCATCCATCAGATGGCCGCTTACATAGAAGATAACTTCCGCTGGGATATATCAGAAAACAGATTTCTGAAAATACAGTTAGGCGGACGTTTCACCACTTTACAGCCGTGGGCGGATGAAGCAACCTTTTCTTTCTCTCCTCGTGTAAATGCTTCATTCTCCGTCAACAAATGGCTGAATATCCGTGGAGGATTCGGACTCAACTCAAAAACTCCCGGTTTGGATTACCTCTATCCCGATAAAAAATACATTGACCGTATAGCTGCCAATTACATGCCTCAAGACGACAAAGTCGGACAAATATTGATGTACCACACCCAAGTGTACAACGTGCAACGAACTAAAGGATTGAAGAATGCGACCAATCGCAAATGGGAGGCAGGGTTCGACATAAAGTTATCGGACAAGCATAAATTAAGCCTCATCGGTTATCATGATAAAACAGCTAACGGATTCGGATCGGCCACAGAATATTTTACGTATACAGCCAACTATTATTCTGCGGAAAAAGGACTGATTATCACTCCCGGACAAGCCACTAAAATAGATTGGAATAATCCAGAACGCACGGACCTTGTACTCAGTACGACCGGTAAAATAGGAAACACGAACGTCTCTATCAATAAAGGTATAGAAATGGACTTTGACTTCGGCGAGATTCCGGCACTGCACACTTCATTTTATCTATCAGGAGCATACATGGAGTCCAAGACTTACTCTACAGACATAAATAGTAGCAATCCTACCGATCTACCTACTGAATATCAGGTAACCAATACCATTCCATTCAAAATTGTATATCCATCGGGACTAAACTACAACACTTACCGCCGTTTTACAAATACTCTGCGGATTGTGACCAATATCCCGGCACTGCGTATGGTAGCTTCGTTCTCAACACAAGCCATCTGGTACAATTATTCCAAGAGCAACAATCCTCCGATGGACCCTATCGGATGGATAGACACAGACCTCTCTTATCATGAAATAACAGCAGATATGCTGGCAGATGAGAACTACAAAATAAAAGGAGTATCATTGAAAAGCCAACGCAAGAATCCTAAAGACAATGTGCCAAGCAAAGCCCCTATTACATGGTTAATGGCGGGACGCCTCACCAAGGAGCTGGGCAATATAGGCGGCATTTCATTCTATGCCAACAACATACTCTTTTACGAACCTTTTCTCAAAAACTCTACCTCCAACACGCTAGTACAGCGTAATACAGGTAATTTCAGTTTTGGTGTCGAATTATTCTTTAATTTATAAATCACAATATGAATAGAACTATTTCTTTTATTACAAAAATGATGTTTGCGGCTGTCATAGTTATCATGGCTGCATGTTCCTCTGACGACAATGCTACACAAGCATTGACCGTACAAGTGAAAGTATCCATGCCCGAAGGATTCAAGTCCGACATTCTATATACAGGGCACACTGTTACAATGGGTAAATACACTGCCATTACAAACGAAAAAGGTATAGCCACTTTCGAAGGAGTGATTCCCGATTTGTATGACATCTCTACTTCCTGCGAAATCACTGCAGAAGAATATGAAGAAATGACAGGCAACGATCCGCAAAATGAAAATTATGTGATTTCCGGCAGTCTATTGAAATATACTGTCGGCTCGTCAGCAACCATCGAACTTCAAACAAGTATTTCTGCCAAACAATCAATTGTTATCAGCAAAGTTTACTATGCAGGAACCAAAGACAACAATAATAAAAATTATCTGGCAGGAAAGTACATTGAGTTCTTTAATAACTCGGACCAAACCGTTGATATAGCCGGACTTTATTTCGGACTGGTAGAGTCGGAAAGTACTCCTGCATATACGCTTGGCTCCACACCGGAATATATCTACCTAAAGCAGATTTATCGTTTCCCATCTAATGGAGTCACAGAAGTTGCACCGGGAGCCTCGATAATCGTTGCCAATAGTGCCATCGACCATACAGGAAATAATGAAGTAGATTTATCCAAAGCCGACTTTGAAGCTAAAGATACGCAAGGGAAAACAACCAACAATCCTGCAACCCCGGCTGTGGAACTGATATATACAACATTTCCCACAATCAGTAATATGAACCTGGTACAAGGTGGTCCCTGTTCTGTTGTATTATTCAGTACAGATGAAGATGTGACCTCATGGGAAACTGTATACGTTGACGGCAAGGATAAAGGAAGCAAGTTTGTCAAAACCCCTGTAAAATACATAATGGATGGTGTAGAATGTTTGAAAAACAAAAGTACGGGAGTAGATAAAAACACTAAACGTCTTTACAACTACATTGATGCAGGCTATCAATACACGGAGGCTACCACCGGATATACCGGAGAAGTAGTCTACCGCAAAACAGCCAAGACAGAAAACGGGCGCACCATTCTTGCTGATACCAATAACAGCAGTAACGATTTTGCCGTATCAACTGAAATCAAACCGAGGGAATACAAATAATAGAAAACAAAAGAGACTGTGCCCCAAGAACATATAACCTTCCGGTACAGTCTCTTCAACTACTTCACGAAATAATTAAACCAATTCAGAAATGATGATGAACCATCGATATATACTCTTTACCGGTCTGATGGTAACTGCACTGTGCATACATGCCCAAGATATCGAATTACAGACAAAAGAAAAATACGAGTACGCCGATGCTACCCAGTTATGGAGACGTACCCTGAATCCTGCCGGGCTCTCTTTGGATACGCTGACCAACCGGGGAATCAGTTATTTCGAATTCTCTCATCAGCAAGGCACACACTATCGGGTTCAGGACGGTGATGAGCAAAACAAATTATTGTTCACTTCAGAACGATACCAAAAAATTGGGAAATTTCTCTACGGATACGGGCGTTTTACCTTTGACATGGGACGGCAATTCAACCGTTCATGGAGCGACGTATTGCGTAGCCACCACTCCAATCCTTACTTTTCAGGAAGCTCCATCAAAGGAAAGTACGACTTCCAGAACTTCGACCTCTCGGCAGCGTTAGCCACTCTGCCTATCAAAAACTTCACTTTCGGCGCACGACTGGATTATAAAGTAGGAGATCTTTCCCGACTGAAAGACCCCCGTTCACGCACCAATCTGGCAGACTATCAACTGACTCCTGCCGTCACCTACACGTGGAACAAACACTCGCTGGGTCTTAGCGGTTATTACCATCGCAGAAAAGAAAAAATCCCCAACATCACCACCGTACAAACCGATCCGAACCTCAAATACTACACCTTCACCGGAATGGAAAATGCAGATGGTACCACTGGTGGTTACTCCGGTTTTGAACGTGAATTCGTCAACCATGAATTTGGCGGTGAATTGTCTTATCAATATAAGAACGAACGGATTCAAACGCTTACCACCCTTTCATACGCCAAAGGCAACGAAGACGTATGGGGAGACATCAAATATTCACCGGGAAAATATCACACCACCACCTACAACCTGCTTTCTATGAACCGGATCAAATCCGGACGCACAGAACACATCATCGACATTTCCATTAACTATCAGACAGGAAAAGCCGACGAATACCGTCAGGAAAAAATAACAGAAAAAGATCCGGTAACAGGTATCGAATCCTCCTACTGGAACACACTTCTCACGTATGACGAACGTTACACCGTCGATTTACTCAATGCCAATCTGCACTACCGCCTGTTGTGGAGTAATCATCACACCGGAGAAGCCACAGCCTACGCAGGTGCACGCGCCTATTTCCAATCGGTAGAAGATCAATACAATCTTCCGTCTTCATCACTTACAGTCCGCCAGGCAACTATCTGCATGGAAGGCGGATATTCATTCCTGCGCAAAAACAACCGTTCATTATGGATAGAAGCAGAAGCCGGATATCACATTTCGCTATCATCGGACCTGTCACTCAACGATCCGTCCACAGAATACGCCCAAAGTGTGCTTTTACCCGACATGACCTATTATGGAGCATCGTATGCGCACGGAAAACTGCAAATACAATATCAAATGCCTGTAACTATAAAGAAACACACCAACGTGTGGTTCGTCAAAGCCACAGGAGCATATCTGAAGACCGACAAGAAAACCGATTCCAAAATGTTCGGAATAAGTCTCGGACTGTACCATTAACCTTCCTCACCCCACAAAAACCAACCAGATAATTTACACCAATCATGATGAGAATTGCCAATAACAAACTTCGGTTGCTACTCCTGCTGCTCTTTCCCACCCTCCTTTGGGGTAACTCTGCCCCCATGTTTCACATCCGGCAAAACGCCAAAGGATGTTTGGTAGAAATCCCCAAACGATTGATAAACCGGGATTTCCTGTTAGCAGCCCGTGTGATGACCGTCAGTTCTCCCAATAATAAAGTCAAACTTTATGCAGGCCAGCGACTTTATGATCCGGTATGGATACGTTTCAAATATGACAAAGAACAGTTATATCTGTTACGTCCCGACTCCAAAAACTTATGTGAGGACACAACTCATCTTTCATATCCGGCTTATGCGCGCAATGCCATCACTCCCATAGCGGAATCCTGGAAAATAGAACAGGAGACAGACAGCTCGATTGTTGTAAACTGGAGCAAATTTCTTAGTGAGCCCATAGAAGGTGTAGACCCTTTTGGAGGGAAAACGTCACCAGGACGTTCCCTGCCCCAACTCAATAAAATACTTCAGGTAGACGTCCACGAAAAGAACCTGGAAGTCAGCGTACAGTATGGTTTTGAAGGAACCACCCAACCTTTCCTCACTACGATACGGAAATCGCTGTTACTACTGCCAGAGCAACCCATGCAACCACGTATACACGATGCCCGGGTAGGATATGACAATATCCCTAAACGGAAATTCAACTTCGATACTCCCTCAATCGCAGCGGAAAACTACATCACCCGCTTCCGGATTGTCCCCTCTCCTAAAGATGTACGCAGTTATTTGCAAGGCAAACAAGTGAAGCCTCAACAACCCATCGTTTTTTATATAGACGATGCCTTCCCTCCTCTTTGGAAAAAAGCCATACGCAAAGGAATACTGGATTGGAATAAAGCATTCGAAGAGATTGGTTTTAAAGAAGTTATGCAAGCAAAGACATACGCCGAAGCCGGACCGGAGTTCGATCCGAACGATATACGTTTCAACTGTTTCCGATATGTAGTCAGCGATTTCCCGAACGCAATGGGGAAACACTGGGTAGACCCGCGTTCAGGAGAAATTCTGCAAGCAGATGTGTTGTTTCACAGTAATGTCATAGCCTTGCTACGCAAATGGTATTTCCTGCAAACATCAGCCTACCATCCTGCGGCACGCACGAAAACACTACCGGATGACATAACGGCACAATTAATCCGTTACGCCGCCGCCCATGAGATAGGCCACTGCCTCGGACTGGAACATAATTTCAAAGCCTCGTATGCCTATAATACAGAAGACCTGCGCCGTCCGGAATTTACAGAACGTTACGGCACCACCCCGTCCATCATGGATTATGCCCGGTTCAATTATGTCGCCCAACCGGGAGACGGCGTCCGTTACGTATTACCTCCCTTGTTGGGAGTGTACGACCGATACGCCATCCGTATCGGATACGCCTATCTCTCCCGCGAGAACACCCGAACTGTAGCCGGATGGATAGATGAAAAACAAAACGACCCCATGTATCATTGCGGACGCATGGCACCGAGCACTATCCCCACTGATCCTACCGTTCAAACCTCCGATCTCGGCAACGACCCTGTCGCATCGGCAACCTACGGAATCCGCAACCTTCAACAAATATTGACGCAATTGCCGGAATGGAACAAAAAACGTCTGACAGATAACCCGTTTGAGGAGATGCCCGCCACCTATACCGATTTGCAGCAAGCCTATTTCGACCATCTGGAACGTGTGATTCCTTTTATTGGTTTCTCCGATGAAGTATCCGGAAAAGCTGTCGAATTTCTTTGGAAAGAACTGCTTGGCGGATACAACTTCCTACGGACGGATGCCGTATGCAAATATGCCGGCAACCCAACCGAAGCCATCATAAAAGCACAAAAGACAATTATTGAAAAGATGTTTGGCAGAATCATTGCCGAACGAATCTCTTCGAACGAAACACCAGCAGGATTTACCTACGCCCATTATCTGGAAGTCTCTGCCAACTATCTTTTTACGGACAAGACACCGGACATATTCACACGACATTTGCAGGAAAGCTATCTCCAGACCTTGCAATCATTGCTAACAGAAGCACGTACCTCCTCTTTCAGCGTACTCTTCTCCCCGACGGTCAGCGAGCATCTTACCCGCATCCGCGAACAGTTAACAACTAATCCTTCTACCTGGAATAATTATTTAAAAAACAAAATACAATGAAGCTAACTACCATTATTTCCGCCTTCTACCTCTTCTGCCTGTTGTGCATACAGCCCGTGCATGCCGATGGAGGCTTCTGGCTACCTACTCAAATACAAGGAAAAGTACATCAGGCAATGAAAAAACAGGGATTGCGTCTTAGTGAAAAAGACATTTACGACATCAACCAGTCGTGCTTGTCGAATGCTATCCTTTCATTAAGTTATGACAACAGTACATTTTCTCCCTCTGCCAGTGCCTCTTTCATCTCCGGTGAAGGACTGGTATTGACCAACTTCCACTGTGTCGCACGTTATCTCGAACATATCTCCGATGCAAACCACGATTACGTGAAGCATGGCTGCTGGGCTACCCAACGCAGCGAAGAGACTTATCTTCCGAATTTACAGGTCAATCAATTAATCACTATCAAAGACGTAACGACGGAAATCACACAAGATACCGGAAATCTTACCGATCAGGCACTTACCCAAAAGATCAACGAGAACGGGAATAAAATTGTCAAATCCCAAGCCAAAGGTCGCGGTGTAGAAGGAAAAATCTACTCCTTATTTGGTGGCAGACAATACATCCTGGCTGTCTTTCGCTGCTTCAAGGATGTGCGTATCGTAGCCGCTCCCCCCATCTCGATAGGGAAATTCGGAGGCGACACAGACAACTGGCAATGGCCCCGTTACTCCGCCGATTTCGCCATCTTGCGCGTTTATGCCAACGATAAAAACCAACCGGCAGCCTACAACAAGCAGAACCGCCCCTATCAACCCGACGCTCATTTGTCTATCTCTACCAAAGGAGTGAAACCCGATGATTTTGTGATGGTTGCCGGATATCCTGCACAAACAAGGCAATATGTCCCTTCGTTCGCCCTTGAGAAAATTGTATTCAAAGACACGCAAGCAGAAGCAGATATTGCCAAAATCAAGCTCGACTTCTACACACAACGTAAAGAAACGGCTGCCGACTCGCTTTACTCCTACTATAACATTAAGGCCGGAAGTGCTGCTAATGTCTATCTAAAATCAATTGGTGAGATCAGTGGTGTGAAAGAATCCGGCATCATTGCCCGGAAACAGCAGGAGGAACAGGCGATGACAGAATGGATTCTGTCTGATGACACCCGTACGCAACGCTACGGGGCAACATTGCTCGATGATATGAAAGCAAACTACGAACGTCTTACCCAACTGAACTTCACAGACCAGATGTTTCGCGAAGTCGCACTTTACGGTGCCAACGTCATCCCTTTTGCCGGAAAATTTGAAAAACTGGTGCAAATGGAACAAAGAAAAAGCAAGAATGTAAAGACTGCCATGAAAGGAGAAATCCGCAAACTGAAACCGCTTACCGTAGCATTCTATCGTGATTTCAGACCTGAAGACGACAAATATATCATGAAAAAGATGTTGGCTTATTATCTGGATCACGTAGATTCTATTTTCTACTCCACAGCATTGAAAAAGGTAGAAAAGCATTACCCTCAACATCTTTCTGCCTATATAGACAGCCTGTACGATCATTCCCCCCTGCGTAATCAAGAAAGTATGCTCGCACTTCTGGACAGTGTACCGACACAAGGAACAGCTGCACTGTCACAAGATGGGCTGTATCAGTTGTCACTCGGTTTCTATCTGGTGTATGTAGAAAAAATAAACCGTTTGAAACAAGCGTATCAGAATAAAAACATGAAACTCTACTCTTTGTATCTGCAAGCATACGCTGAAAAGAACAAGGGGACACAAATTGCATTTGACGCCAACCGCACCCTGCGTTATTCTACGGGAAAAGTAAAGGCAGCCGTTCCCAGCGAAGGAGTCATCTATACTCCATTTACAACTGTTGACGGAATGCTCAGCCGTCATCGCCTTTATGCCGGAAACAAGGACTTCAATCTGCCGGCACGTTTCGTCAAACTCATCGAACACCGCCAACCCAGTAACTACTTTAGCCAGAAAGTGACACCCACCTGTTGTTTCCTGACAGATGCACATACCACTTCTGGTAGTTCGGGCAGTCCGGTATTGAATGCCAAAGGAGAAGTAGTGGGTATCAACTTCGACCGTATCTGGCAGGGACTTAGTTCCGACTACGAAACTGCAGGCAATGAGAAAAGCCGTAACATCGCGGTAGATATCCGCTATGTATTATGGACTTTGGAGCAATACTCACATTCCCAATACATATTAGACGAATTGGACATTCACTAACTTAGTAAATTCTATATAAAAATGTTATCTCCCAAAACACTAAAATACTTACGTTTAACGCACCGTTATGTATCTTTCATTTGTGCAGGCATCCTGTTTGTCTATCTCCTTTCCGGCTTCCTGCTCAACCACCGGAAAGAATTTACATTCATGAATCAGAAAAAGGAGCGCACAGTGGACTATATATTCCAGCTCCCTGCCAATAAAGACGATTTTACAGAAGCCGATGCACGAAAGATTATCTCCGATCTCTCATGCAATCCTGACCTGTATAACCGTTTCAGCCTCAGTAAAAACAAACTGACCATCTTTGGCAAAGAGCAATTGGTAATCAAGTTGGATGCAACCAGCCAGCAGGCATTTATCAAAGAAATGCATCGTCCCGCTTTCCTAACCGCATTGAATAAGTTACATCGCAATCCGGGTTCTTTATGGACAATAACCTCCGATGCATTCCTCTTACTCATGTTTATTTTGCTCATCACCGGGTTACTGATTGTTCCCGGGAAAAAGGGATTGTGGGGCATCGGCGGAATTCTAACGATAATAGGAATTTTAATACCTATATTGATTTACTGGATGATAGTATAATTTCTTATTTTTATTCATCCGTATGCATCTTTCTGTATTACCTTTCCGTATCGCAGAAAACAAAAAAGGACCTTTATTCAAGGTCCTTTTTAATCACTTCGTCCATTTCTTTTATACGTTTCTCACGGTCTTTAATGGGACCGTCTTTCTTGTCATTCTTAAATGCGTCATCGGCACGGTCGGCAACCTCGCCACTCCATTCCTCAAACTGGTTCTTAGCCGGACGACCATTCGGTTCGATATTTTCTTCGGCTATCGAATCATGCCTGTTAATCATATCATCCATAAGTTCTCATTTTAAAAGTTTATGGCTATAAGACAATACAAACGAAGAAAAGTTTTCTATTTTAATGATTTTTGAAGAAATCAGTCATGTTATTATACTATCAAAGAAACACTCCAGCCCAATCTGTGTCATTCATCCAGATACCTATATAAATTACAGTTACCGGCAACGTCCAGTACATTCAGCTCTTTCAAGCGTTTTTCCACTTTCTTTTGTGAAACCAGCCCAAAATTCCGTAACATATCACGCAATTTCCTAAACCCATATTGAGAAGTGATTTGTAACAGTTCCCGGAGTGTTTTTATATCAGCTTCAGAAATGATCCGCTGCGACCGAATATCGAATTTCAATTCTGTAATAGGAGTATCGAGCAAAGCCTTTATCGCTTTTATATCTTCGGGAATAAAAATTTCCGGATTCGTTTCTTCTGCTTCCCTCATGAGCATATCATTATCAAAGCCATTTTGGCGGGATTTCATTTCATACGCCCGTACTGTTGCTCTAAGGCGGATATTTTCTTCCTTATAAGTCCTAAGGAATCCCGCTTGAGATTTTATTTCCTGTACAAGTCCCTCAAATGCCTTCTGCGCTTGACGATATTTCATGCGTTTCCGGACACTAAAATCCTTAATATTTCCTTGTAAGACGGTATAAAGAAATAGTTGTCGTCTTTCATCATTCCTTATCATTCCGGCAAGCTCCTTTATTATTAGCCGGATCAATGGGGTCAACTCTTTCAGTGATTGAAGTAGAAAAAATTCCTCTTCATTTTCCTTCATCTTCTCATCCATCCGGCGTTTGTGTTCTTCTTCGGAAAGACTGAACCGGATATTTCGTTCAAGACAATCCGTCAGACTGTTTTCATCAAGCATTAGATAATCGCCGATTTCTGAATAAATAATCTCTTGCCTTTCACACCAAGTAATAATACGTCTGGTAGATACCTGATACTTGGCTGCCGCTTCTTCAATACCAATCCATTGTTTTGTTGTCATACCTCGTTTTGTTTTTAGATGTATGCGTCGCAACCAGATATAAAAAAGGTGCGAACGATACATATATTTCCTAGTAGAGGTAGTCGCATACCCATAGATGAAAAATACAGTATGCCCGCACCAGAACTTATATATCGATAGGGATATAAGCTTGGCACGGACATTTGATTTATCATCTATTCGAAAATGCGACTTTCCTACTAATAAATTAAATGTCCTATAAATACAAGTCCGGCTGTCAAAGGTCCGGTCCTTGATTGCAAATATACTTCTTTTTTCTGAAAAGAAAGATAATAAATGACAAGCTTTTTAGTTACAATAGAATTTTATATAAGACAAATAAGTAAACAACTACACGGGAGAATAGTTTCATCGGTGAGAAACTAAAGTTCCATCAGTGTGAAACTATAGTTTCATCAGTAAGAAACTAATAGTTCCAAGCAAGAGAAACTAAAGTTTCAAGGCGATGAAACTGTAGTTTCGAACCGCAAAACCAATAGTTTCAAGGCTTGAAACTATCAGTTACAAGGCAGGTCCCGCCCCGTAAGTACAGGGGTAATAAATAAAATAGCTTATCTGCCTGTGGTTAATACTATTCAGGCAATGAAACTTCATCTGTGATTTTTACTTGATTTGGGTATGCATCTCTACCATACCGCCTTTGCAGTGCGTTTATCTCTTCTTTGCTTTGCAGTGACAGCATTATTGTCGTCACAGTGCTGTCACCATGTTGCTGTCACGCCATTAACTTTTCATAATCAAACAGTTAAGTTACAATCTGTGACAGATGACAGCAAATTTATTTTTTTTAGGTTCTTCGTCAAATTTGGTGGTACTTCTTCTATTGTGAATAAATAATCTTCGCTCTCAGTAGTTTAATTCCTGCCCTATTGTACATCTGTCTTTTTACCGCTTTAATTTTATTCACTGTCCCCTCCAGTAATCCGTTACTGAAGGGGATATCAATAGCTGCCTGTACTGCCTCCCAGTCTTTTTCAATACCATATGCAAAGTTCGTCAGTGGCATATTCCGTGTTGCCTTCGCTTTTTCAATCCACTTTCTAATATCCTTATCATAAGTGTTCCCATTAATCATGTCTCTGAAATTTTGACACACGCTTAAGAGTTCTTTTATCTGTGGTGAGGACTTATACAGTTCCGCTAGTTTAGGATTATCCGATTCTCCCTTTAGAATGTATTTGCGTATCTGATTCTGTGAAACTCTCTGTATTTTACTTCCGTTTTCAATGCTCTCATTATGCTCCTTGATTTCCTTCCTCTTTTGTTGATACCTTTTTCGCAAGCTGGATGTTATCCTTCCAATAAGTGCGCCACTGATTTTACTCCCCATTTTTTGCGCCAATATTTTTCGAGTAATACAGCCCGCACTAATGATTGTAGCCAGTTCGGATACATATTTAAGAGCTGTCTTCTGTTGCTCATTCAAGTATGCCCCTATTCTTCTGTTGTGAATGATCTTATAAATGTAGCGACTTTTCTTACCCAAATGTGTGGCTGTCTGCTCAATGGTCATCCCCTGCATTTTTAAGTTCAAGCTTTCCCTGTATATCTTTAATTTTTCTCTGTGTCGGACATCTCCCATGTTAAATATGTCCTGAAGAATTAACGAAGAAGCCGTGTCTCTGTCAGGATATTCGTATTTGAGCTTTTTCTTGGTCTGACGAATCATTTTCTCTATTTCCGGTATCATCGTGTCCGTCATATTCTTGATTAGATGGAACCGGTCGCAGATTTGTGTAACACCAGGGATTATTCTGTTTATAGCTTCTGTGAAACATCTTCCACGGTCTCTCGTTATATATTGTATTTGAGGATTCCGGATGAGCCAGTTATCAAGTGCTTCTCCGTTTCTATCCTCTAACAAAGCAATAGGTATGTGTGTCATCTGGTCTACGACCACACTCATATAATCCTTACCTTTTTTATAGGCAAAATCATCAATACCTACATAAATACTTTTATTATGCATAGGATTATGTTGTCCGCACTGTTGTAGGATGCGTAAGCAGGAAGAACTACTGGCCGTTATATGGAACAGTTGTAAAAGAGAAGAGGCCTTTCGGGAAGTAAGTTCCAAGCTTATCGATCTGATGCGTTCCTCAACAAGATAGCTCCGTCTACCATACCGACGAGCCAGAAAAGACAACGGTTCGCAGAATATTTTTTGTGGACAAGAAACATTATCACAATAATATTTGCCAACCTTTATGACTAACTCCAAAGTATGACCGTAAACTTCAAGATCCTGAATATGACGGGAGTAGTAACTGTGCAATCGGTGACTGAAATGTCCGCAATAAGGACAGGAAGCCCCCTTGCCAGCCGTATGTAGAAAGACCGTCAATGAGCTAACAGCTTCAGAGATACCATCTTGTTGCAGATTATCGTAGCCAAGACTGAATCTGAAATCATGGAATAATCCCCTATTTGTAGGAGTATTTTCTTTTTTTGATGTATATTTGTACGTTGTAGATATGACTTGTTGCATTGTAACTCTTAATGATGTGGTGTCTTTAAAGTTACTAAAAAGCAAACATATCTACAACTTTTAATAGGATTAAGAAAGAAGAAGACCGGTGAAATAAAAAAGAGATTACCACCAAATTTGACGAAGAACCTTTTTTTATTTATTGGAGAGAGTATAAGTTCAACTTATAAATGCAATATTTCTTTTTTATTAATCGGACTTTAGATGCAAAGTTGCTTATTTATTCCGATAGAGTTGCGGACGGAAAGGAACATAAAGAGTGTAATTACTATCCGCCGGCTTTCCTCCCACCAATGCAGGTGACCATTTCGGCATTCCTTTGACAATGCGGAGAGCCTCCTCTGCAAATTCCGGATGAGTGGAACGTAGAATATGAGGACGAAGGATAACCCCTTCTTTATCAATAGTAAACTCACATAAAGCATAACCCGAAACATTCTTCTCCAAAAGCCCTGACGGATAAACCATTTCACTGGCAATATATTCTTCCGGAGCCATCGCAGAGAAATGAGCAGGTTCCTCCACCTGTCTTCCGGAAAGTGTCTTTGAACGGGAACCCACCGGATAAATTCCGATATACATCGGCCGCTTATAAGCATCCGGCTCTTCCTTGGTACGCTGTTGCAATGCTTTTAATAAAGCAGCAGCCTCCACTGCCAACGTCTGTTCCGAAATATTTTCCCCTCTGGATAACATATAAGCCGACTGACAAACCAACACGAGACGTTCCATCAACGTTCCTTTTTCCGGCGACCATTTACGTCCCATCTGCTCTTTACCTTTGGCATCCGTAGAAGAGAAAAAATAAACAATTCCATCCAAACCAGCCGTAGAACCGTCCAAATCCTGTACCTGTTCTGTCACCAAACGAAAGATAGCCCCTAAAGACTGATATAGGGAAGCACTAATGACAACCGATTTAGTATCCACCGTCACCGTCCCCTTCTCTGCCTGCCAATAAGTACGCGATAATGTGTTCGAAACCAGCGTATAACGTCCATTCCTCTTCTCTACCGACATTGCATACTCCGGCGAAAAGGAAGGGATAGCTGCAAAACGCGCATAAGGCTGTTTCTGGAAGCCCGTATTAAGTAAAGAAAACACACTACGATAATATTCGCCTAACTCGCCTGTATAAGTGGAAAAAGGCTTCACCGGCTCCAAATAGTCAATTTGGGCCGCAAGGCGAAAAGAAAAGGTTAAAAGCAGAAGACAGAAAACAATCTTTTTCATAAGTTGCCGGATTTTCGGTACATATCGGCAACAAAGATACAAATTATTTCGATGGTTCGTGATAAAATTATATCTTTGCACGGTTTTTACTAAGAAACTGAATAACAATACATCAAAAATATGATAGCTAAGATTGAACAACTTCTGAAAGAGGTGGAAGCCTTACACGCCTCCAATGCCGAAGAACTCGAAGCTCTCCGCATCAAATACCTAAGTAAGAAGGGAGCCATTAACGACTTAATGGCAGATTTCCGTAATGTAGCTGCCGAACAGAAAAAAGAAGTCGGCATGAGACTGAATGAACTGAAAACAAAAGCGCAGGACAAAATCAACGCGCTGAAAGAAATGTTTGAAAGTCAGGACAACGATTGTGACGGACTGGATTTGACGCGTTCGGCTTATCCTGTGGAACTCGGTACACGCCACCCGCTCACCATTGTAAAGAACGAAATCATTGATATCTTTGCCCGTCTGGGGTTCAGCATTGCCGAAGGTCCGGAAATTGAAGATGACTGGCACGTATTCTCGGCACTGAACTTTGCCGAAGACCATCCGGCACGCGATATGCAGGATACTTTCTTTATCGAAGCTCATCCGGACGTAGTGTTGCGTACACATACTTCTTCTGTACAGACCCGTGTGATGGAAACTTCACAGCCTCCTATCCGCATCATCTGTCCGGGACGTGTATATCGTAACGAAGCTATCAGCTATCGCGCACACTGTTTCTTCCATCAGGTAGAAGCGCTGTATGTAGATAAAAACGTATCATTCACCGACTTGAAGCAGGTGTTGCTGCTCTTCGCCAAAGAAATGTTCGGTGCTGATACAAAGATCCGTCTGCGTCCGTCTTACTTCCCGTTTACCGAACCAAGTGCGGAAATGGATATCAGCTGTAATATCTGCGGCGGTAAAGGATGTCCGTTCTGTAAACACACCGGCTGGGTAGAAATCCTCGGTTGCGGTATGGTAGACCCGAACGTACTTGAATCAAATGGTATAGACAGCAAAATATACAGCGGTTATGCCCTCGGTATGGGTATCGAGCGTATCACAAACCTGAAATATCAGGTGAAAGACCTCCGTATGTTCTCTGAAAACGATACACGCTTCCTAAAAGAATTCGAAGCGGCATATTAATAATGTGCTAAATTTACCAGTATGCCAATGTTCCCAATGAAACCGTCGGACGGTGATCGGGACATTGGCATATTCATCAACAGACCAATCAGGCCAACGGCGTTGGTTTCCAATCAACGCGAATCGGTCGATTGAACGATCATTCATTATGGCAAAGGATAGACTCATTACTCCCAGTTATTGTTTCATCTTGGCAGCCAACTTCCTGCTATACTTCGGTTTCTGGTTGCTGATTCCTGTTTTGCCGTTCTATTTATCCGAATTCTTCCAGGCTGGAAATTCCACTATCGGCATTGTCCTCTCCTGCTACACGGTGGCAGCTCTCTGTATCCGTCCATTTTCCGGTTATCTGCTCGACACGTTTGCCCGGAAACCTCTTTATCTGTTTGCTTACTTTATCTTTATGATGATGTTCGGCGGATATTTAATTGCCGGTTCCCTTACCTTATTTATTATATTCCGAATCATTCATGGCGTCTCTTTCGGAATGGTCACCGTAGGCGGAAACACGGTAGTAATAGACATTATGCCCTCTTCCCGGCGAGGGGAAGGCTTAGGTTATTACGGGCTTACCAACAACACAGCCATGTCCATCGGACCGATGTTCGGACTGTTTCTGCATGATGCGGGAGTTTCTTTTGCTACGATATTCTGCTATGCATTCGGTTCCTGTATTTTAGGTTTTCTATGCGCAAGTCTGGTTAAAACGCCCTACAAGCCTCCTGTGAAACGGGAGCCGATCTCGCTCGACCGCTTTATCCTGATGAAAGGACTGCCTGCCGGACTTAGTCTGCTGCTGCTTTCCATCCCTTACGGAATGACAACCAATTATGTTGCCATGTACGCCCGCCAAATAGGATTGAACACACAAACCGGATTCTTCTTCACCTTTATGGCAGTCGGTATGGCCATTTCGCGTATCTTTTCAGGAAAACTGGTGGATCGCGGAAAAATAACGCAAGTAATAGCCGCCGGATTATACCTGGTTGTTTTCAGTTTCTTCCTGCTTTCAACTTGTGTATATGTGATTCAATGGAATGATACAGCCTGTACCTTGCTGTTTTTTGGCATTGCATTATTAATGGGTGTCGGGTTTGGAATTATGTTTCCGGCATTTAACACGCTGTTTGTCAACCTCGCCCCCAACAGTCAGCGGGGAACAGCGACTTCCACCTACCTCACTTCCTGGGATGTAGGAATCGGTATCGGTATGCTGACGGGAGGATATATTGCAGAAATAAGTACATTTGATAAGGCTTATCTTTTCGGAGCCTGCCTGACGGTAGTTTCCGCTCTCTATTTCAGACTAAAAGTGACGCCTCATTACCATAAAAACAAGCTACGATGAGAAAGAAAGAACGTTATGAGAAAGTAATCGCCTGGTTTCAGGACAACATACCTGTAGCCGAAACCGAACTGCATTACAACAATCCGTATGAGTTGCTGATCGCTGTTATTCTTTCTGCACAATGTACGGACAAACGGGTGAATATCATCACTCCTCCTTTGTATAAAGATTTTCCGACTCCGGAAGCACTGGCTGCCACTACGCCGGAAGTGATTTTCGAATATATACGAAGCGTGTCTTATCCCAACAACAAAGCCAAACATCTGGTCGGTATGGCAAAGATGCTGGTGAATGACTTCAATAGCGAGGTGCCGGATAATCTGGAAGATCTGATAAAGTTGCCCGGTGTAGGAAGAAAGACTGCCAATGTGATTCAGTCGGTTGTATTCAACAAAGCGGCAATGGCGGTAGATACACACGTGTTCCGTGTCAGCCACCGTATCGGACTGGTGCCGGACAGTTGCACCACCCCGTTCAGCGTGGAAAAAGAACTGGTGAAGAATATTCCGGAAAAGCTCATACCGATTGCCCATCACTGGCTCATCCTGCACGGCCGTTACGTTTGTCAGGCACGTACTCCCAAATGTGACACCTGTGGTTTGCAAATGATGTGCAAATATTTCTGTAACACCTATAAAGTTACAAAAGAGGAACCAAAAGCCAAGAATAAATAACGATTTAATAGCAAAGAACCGAAATAAATAGTAACTTTGCGGTCGTTCTAAAAGAAGAATTTTAAAAACACTTTTAAATAAAAATAGAGTATTATGCAGACAATTGACAAATTCAATTTTGCCGGTAAAAAGGCATTTGTTCGCGTGGACTTCAATGTACCCCTGGACGAAAACTTCAACATTACAGATGACACTCGTATGCGTGCAGCTCTTCCTACTTTGAAGAAGATTCTGGCAGACGGCGGAAGCATCATCATTGGCTCTCACCTGGGCCGTCCGAAAGGCGTTGCCGATAAATTCTCTTTGAAACATATCATCAAGCATCTGTCTGAATTGCTGGGCGTTGAAGTTCAGTTCGCTAACGACTGCATGGGCGAAGAAGCTGCTGTAAAAGCTGCTGCTCTGCAACCGGGAGAAGTGCTGTTGCTCGAAAACCTTCGTTTCTACGCTGAAGAAGAAGGCAAACCAAGAGGTTTGGCAGAAGATGCAACTGACGAAGAAAAAGCTGCTGCTAAGAAAGCAGTAAAAGAAAGCCAGAAAGAATTTACCAAGAAATTGGCTTCTTACGCTGACTGCTACGTAAACGACGCATTCGGTACTGCTCACCGTGCACACGCTTCTACAGCATTGATCGCTAAATATTTCGATGTAAACAACAAGATGTTCGGTTACTTGATGGAAAAAGAAGTGAAAGCTGTTGATAAAGTATTGAACGATATCAAACGTCCGTTCACTGCTATCATGGGCGGTTCTAAAGTTTCTTCTAAAATCGAAATCATCGAGAACCTGTTGAGCAAGGTGGACAACCTTATCATCGCCGGTGGTATGACTTATACATTTACTAAAGCAATGGGTGGTAAAATCGGTATCTCTATCTGTGAGGACGACAAACTTGACCTGGCTTTGGATTTGATTAAGAAAGCAAAAGAAAAAGGTGTAAATCTGGTATTGGCTGTTGACGCTAAGATTGCTGACGCATTCTCTAACGATGCAAATACTAAATTCTGTGCTGTTGACGAAATTCCTGACGGATGGGAAGGTCTTGACATCGGTCCTAAGACTGAAGAAATCTTCGCTAACGTTATCAAAGAATCTAAGACTATTCTTTGGAACGGTCCTACAGGTGTATTCGAATTTGATAACTTCACTCACGGCTCACGTGCAGTAGGTGAAGCAATCGTTGAAGCAACTAAGAACGGCGCATTCTCACTCGTAGGTGGTGGCGACTCTGTAGCTTGTGTTAACAAGTTCGGTTTGGCTAACGGTGTGTCTTATGTTTCAACTGGTGGTGGCGCATTGCTCGAAGCAATCGAAGGAAAAGTTCTTCCGGGTATCGCTGCTATTCAAGAATAAGATAATTGTTAATTTTTACATAGTTAATGTTGACAGGGCAGTTCTTTGTGAAAAGAGTTGCCCTTATTTATAAAAACAGAGTTCCTCTTATTTATAAAAACGAGGTATGAAAAGACCGGTACTATTCTTTTGGTTCATCCTTTTCTTCCTTTACTCTTGTCAGAGTAAGAAAGGAGACAGCTCTTTTTTACCTCTAACCGAACTGCAACCACTTACCCTGGGCATGATGCCTACATTGGACGGACTTCCTTTTCATATAGCCAAAACGCAAGGCATTTACGACTCATTAGGACTGGATTTGACCATTCTTTCATTCAACTCTGCCAACGACCGGGACGCTGCTTTCCAAACCCGAAAAATGGATGGCATGATTACTGACTATCCCAGTGCGGTAGTATTACAAGCTATTCATCATACTGATTTAGGATTCATCCTGAAGAATGATGGTTATTTCTGCTTCATTGTCTCCAAAGAAAGTAATATCAACCAACAGGAACAGCTCAAGGAAAAGAATATCGCGGTGTCGCGCAACACGGTTATCGAATATGCCACCGACCAGCTATTAAGCAAAGCCGGAATCAAACATGCGGAAATAAATATGCCGGAAATCGGCCAGCTTCCTCTCCGCCTGCAAATGTTGCAGTACAATCAGATTGACGCCTCTTTCCTACCCGATCCTGCCGCATCCATCGCCATGAACAGTAAACATCGTTCATTGGTAAGTACGCAAGAGATGGGCATTGATTTCACCGCTACCGCTTTTTCACGAAAAGCGCTCAACGAGAAGAGAGAAGAAATCGAGCTACTCATCACAGGATATAACTTGGGGGTAGATTATATAAAAATGCACCCGCAGAAAGAATGGGAGCAAGTGCTGATAGAGATAGGTGTACCCGAAAATCTGACAGGACTCGTTGCCCTCCCCGGTTATCAAAAAGCAAAACGCCCCTCCGCTGAAGCGATAGACAAGGCTATACACTGGTTGAAAGAAAACCACCGAATACCTCAAACCTACTCTGAAAAGAATCTGATCGACACTACGTTTATCCCCACAGTATCAACCATAATCAAATAACAACTGACTCATGCGAAAAACACTACTCAAACTCTTCACTTTTGTATTATGTATAACAGGTATACAAAATGCCCTTCTTGCACAAGAACAAACACCACTAAATCAGGTTGTCAACACACTGAAAGAACGGATTAGTCTCTCCGGATATGCACAGCTGGGATATACATACGACGATGCAGCGAATCCCGACAATACATTCGACATCAAACGAATTATTTTCATGGCACATGGAAAGATCACCAAACGATGGACTTGCGACTTTATGTATGACTTCTACAATGGTGGTATGCTACTCGAAGTATATACCGATTATCAGTTTCTTCCCGGACTTACGGCACGTATCGGTGAATTCAAAGTTCCTTATACCATAGAAAACGAATTGTCTCCTACTACAGTAGAACTTATCAATTGCTATTCACAGTCTGTCTGCTATCTGGCAGGAGTAAGCGGTAGCGATAAGTGTTACGGAATGACTTCCGGACGGGATATCGGCATGATGCTTCATGGGAAAGTCTTTCGCGACTTCCTGCAATATAAAGTGGCCGTAATGAACGGGCAGGGATTGAATACCAAAGACAAAAACAGCCAGAAAGATGTGGTCGGCAATTTAATGGTTTATCCTCTGAAATGGTTATCCGTAGGTGGTTCGTTCATCCGCGGAACAGGGCACGCCATAGCCGATTCGGAATATACCGGAATCAAAGCGGGAGAAAACTACGCCAAGAAACGTTGGAGTGCAGGAGGTGTTGTCACTACTCCCACTTTTAATCTGCGTACGGAATATCTTGGCGGAAAAGACCGAAGTGTGAAAAGTGAAGGTTTCTATGCAACAGGAAGCGTACGCTTTGCACGAAATTTCGATTTCATCGCTTCGTACGATTATTTCAACCCGAACAAGAGTGCAGATTTCAAACAAAATAACTATATTGCAGGCGTACAATACTGGTTTTATCCCAGATGTCGATTGCAGGCACAATATACCTTTTGTGATAAAAAAGGAGACGGACAGAAAGATTCCAATCTGATACAGGCACAGGTGCAGGTGAGGTTCTAACTCAAGTATTAAGTGTCAAGTATTAAGTATTAATGCGTAATAGTTGAGAACAGACTATCATTCATTCCCATAGGATTATGAATGAAATTATAAATAAGGAATATATTCCTTTTGGAACAAATATTAATCTTATTAATAACAGTAACTAAAAAAACATGGAAAGTAAAATCGCCGAAACCAACGCCCGAATAGACGTGGCCGACGTATTAAGAGGATTGGCAGTAATGGGAATCATCCTCTTGCACAGCATTGAACACTTTAATTTCTATTCTTTCCCGGAAGAAGTCCCTTTTGAATGGATGAAATTTACCGATCAGGCAATCTGGAGAGGATTATTCTTCACTTTCAGTAATAAAGCATACGCTGTATTTGCTTTGCTCTTCGGTTTCAGTTTCTATATTCAGGACAATAACCAACAACGGAGAGGGAAAGATTTCCGCCTGCGTTTTTTATGGAGATTATTCATCCTATTCATTATAGGACAATTCAATGCCGCTTTCTTTACCGGCGAAATATTAACCATGTATGCGATTTTAGGAATTATCCTGCCGATATTCTGCCGGATGAGTGACCGTACGGTTGCCATCTTTGCTACTTTATTAATCCTTCAACCTATCGATTGGGCAAAATTGATCTATGCCTTGTGCAATCCTGACTATGTGGCAGGTAAAAGTTTGGCAGGTTATTATTTCAGCATCGCTTTCGACGTACAAAAGCATGGCAACTTCCTTGAAACAGTCCGCATGAATATGTGGGAAGGGCAAATGGCTAACATGACTTGGGCATTGGAACATGGACGTATCTTACAAACACCGGGATTATTCCTATTCGGAATGCTGGTTGGCCGCCGCAAATATTTCCTGTATAGTGAACAGAACGAACGCTTGTGGTTAAAAGCATTAGCAATTTCGCTTCTCTGCTTCTTCCCCATCTACGGATTAAATAATATGTTGCCGGAATTCATCGAACGGAGTGCCGTCCTTGTTCCTCTACAATTGATATTAAGTTCATTCAGCAGCCTTAGTTTCATGGTATTACTGGTGACAGGATTACTGTTGACTTTCTACCGTGTGAAAGACCGTAGTTTCTTTATGCGTTTCACATCTTATGGTAAAATGAGTTTAACGAACTATCTCGGGCAATCCATTTTCGGTTCTCTTTTGTTCTATCATTGGGGATTCGAATTGGGACGATATTTAGGAATCACATATAGCTTCCTTTTTGGCATCCTTTTTGTTCTATTACAAATGGTATTCTGTTCGTGGTGGCTGCGGCACCATAAACATGGTCCTTTTGAGGGTCTCTGGAAACGCTTGACCTGGATTGGAAAAAATAAATAATTAGATAATGATGAACGAAAAAACGATTAATGAACAATACGCATATATACGTGCCTTACTTGAAGAGAAAAGACTCAAGGAAGCTCTGATGCAGTTGGAATCTCTGCTGTGGCAGTGTCCTGACTGGGATCTACGCACTCGCCTGGAACAATTGCAGACTTCCTACAAATATATGCTGGAATACATGAAACAGGGAGCAAATGACCCTGAACGGTGGAATCTGTATCAGAAAATGGTATCAGACACGTGGGGAATTGCCGACCAATCACGTTTGCTCATATTGGATAACGCTTCATCAAGATACTATCATGAAGTACGACGTACTCCCAAATCGCCAGATTTGTCAAACTATGGTCTTAAAACCATATTACACATACTGGAGTCTTTTAATGACGACTTGGCAGTCAGCGGATTACTGTCTGACGAAAAGATGGATGAAGTATTAAAGCGGCATGAGGACACGCTCAAGTTTATGTTTATCAGAACATGGACAAACAGCGCATGGACTCCCGAAGACGAGGAAGATGCAAAAGCCATGCTTGCCTCGGAATTACTTCCGGGAGATGATTTATGTTTGTTTGTCAGTGCCCTCACATTGAGCTTGATGGAATGTTTCGACCTACGAAAAATAATGTGGTTGCTTGATGCTTACGAGCATCCCAACGTTAACGTCAGTCAACGGGCATTGGTTGGTGCGATGATTATTTTCCACATTTACAGAAGTCGCCTTACTTTCTATCCGGAACTGATAAAAAGGGTGGATCTCATGGAAGAAATTCCTTCATTCAGAGAAGATGTCGCACGTATTTACCGCCAAATGCTATTATGTCAGGAAACGGAAAAGATTGATAAAAAGATGAGGGAGGAGATTATTCCCGAAATGCTGAAGAATGTTTCCTCCATGAAAAATATGCGGTTCGGCTTTGAAGAAAGCGATGAAGAGAACAACGATATGAATCCGGATTGGGAAGATGCATTCGAGAAATCCGGACTGGGGGATAAATTGCGTGAAATGAACGAATTGCAGCTGGAGGGTGCAGATGTATATATGAGTACTTTTGCGGCTTTGAAGAACTATCCGTTCTTCCGCGAGGTGCATAACTGGTTTTATCCATTCAGCAAGCAACAGTCTAATGTGCTCAAGGCAATGAAGCAGGCGGGAAATCAGGGAGGCAGTCTACTGGATTTAATTCTTCAATCGGGATTTTTCAGTAACAGTGATAAGTACTCTCTCTTTTTCACAATCCATCAATTGCCACAGTCACAACAGGATATGATGTTGAGCCAACTGAATGAACAGCAGGTTGCAGAATTGGCGGAGAAATCGAATGTTGAGACGATGAAGAAATTCAATGAACGTCCGGGAACGGTCAGCAACCAGTACCTGCACGATTTGTATCGTTTCTTCAAACTTAGTGTGCGCAAGAGTGAATTCAGAGATATTTTTAAAGAGAAGCTCGATCTTCATCATGTCCCTGCACTCGACAATATATTGCACTGGGAAGATGTATTGTTCCCCATTGCCGATTTCTACCTGTCAAAGGAACGTTGGGACGAGGCTATCGAAATTTATGAAGAGTTGGAAACGATTGGCGGATTTGAAGGAGAGAGTGCTGAATATTACCAGAAGTTTGGCTATGCATTGCAAAAAAGAAAGAAATATGCAGAAGCTATTCAGGCTTATCTGAAAGCTGATACGCTGAAACCGGATAATATCTGGAACAATCGTCATCTGGCTATTTGTTATCGGTTGAACAGAAATTACCAGGTAGCAATCACCTATTATAAGAAGGTAGAAGAAGCTGCTCCGGAAGATACCAATGTGACTTTCCATATCGGTAGCTGTCTGGCTGAATTGGGGCAATATGAAGAAGCACTGAATTATTTCTTCAAACTGGATTTCATCGAGAACAACTGTATTAAGGCATGGCGTGGTATCGGATGGTGTTCATTTATCAGCCAGAAACATGAACAGGCGATGAAGTATTATGAAAAAATAATAGAACAGAAGCCTCTGGCTATTGATTATATGAATGCAGGACATGTTGCCTGGGTGATGGGAGATATTCAGAAAGCTGCCGTTTTCTATGGAAAAGCCATTACGGCTAGTGGAAACCGGGAACGATTCCTGGAAATGTTCCATAAAGATGAAGAAGCTCTTCTCACACAAGGAATTCGGGAAGAAGATATTCCTCTGATGTTGGATTTATTATAGTTTTCCACATCTTTCAGTTTGGGATATTCAATAAATGTTCCTGCTTAAAAATACAGAAAAAGGCTGCCTCATTTTCGATTTTGAGGTAGCCTTTTTGCATTATTGAACTAAGTATATCTTGTGTATTTCATGTAATCAATAAGTTAATTACACTGATACTGATATATTCAGATATATTCAAGATACTTACTACAGTTTTTTCAACTCTCCGTACAGTTTCTGTATGGGAAGTCCCATAATATTATAAAAACTACCGGAAATTGATTTAACCCCGATATACCCGATCCATTCCTGGACGCCATAAGCTCCTGCCTTATCCATTGGCTGATAACGATCTACGTAATACAGGATTTCATCTTCCGACAAGACATCAAACAATACTTCGGAGGAAGCGGTAAAGCTTTTTTGCCATTCGGTAGTAGTCAGACAAACTCCTGTGAAGACCTGATGAGATTTTCCCGAGAGAGCACGAAGCATTTCAACGGCTCCTTCCCTACCCTCCGGTTTTCCAAGTACTTTCCCATCCAGCCAGACTATGGTATCTGCCGTAATCAATAATTCTCCCGGCTTCATCATGGTACGGTAGGCATCTGCCTTTTCACGGGCAATATATTCAGGTATTTCAGCACCCACCAATGTATCCGGGTATGACTCGTCTACATCCGGTAATGTTCTGACTACATAGTCTACTCCCAGTCCCGACATCAGTTCTTTCCGACGGGGAGAATTGGAAGCTAATATAATCTGATATTTCTTTAAGTTATCAAGCATGGTTTTATTTACGATTTGACGATTTACTATTTACGATTGAAAATACTTTTTATTGATGTCACCAGTTGATTTCACCAGCCGAAAGCATCTTCCGCCATCCATAGACCGTGAGCTTTCAGCACCTGCTCCACTACATCACGTCCGCATCCCCGACCACCGTCTGCATAAGAAATATACTTTGCAACGGATTTCACTTCCGGCACGGCATCTTTCGGGCAGCATGGCAGTCCACACTCACACATCACTTCAATATCCGGTACGTCATCACCCATATATAGAATTTCATCATCGGTCAATCCGTACTTATCACGAAAAGCACGATAATCGTGTATCTTCACAGCAGAACCCATGTATAAATCCTTCACTCCCAGTCCCTCAAAACGGATACGTACCGCTTCTGTCCGGCCACCGGTGATGATAGCTATGTGAAGTCCTTTTTTCACAGCCAACTGGATGGCATACCCATCTTTGATATTCACGGTACGCATTGGTTCCCCGGAAGGATGCAAAGGTACGGTAGTCGAACTCAATACTCCGTCCACATCAAAAGCTAAAGCTTTGATACGGGATAAATCATAATTGATGGTGCTCATGGATACTTTTGCTCATTAGTTTATATATTTCCTGCAATGCCGGAGAATCTACCAACATGGCAAGATGATTACTCATCACATTCTCATCGTAACGAACAGCGGGTCCGGTCTGTGCATCACGTGGCGCCAATTCGTGTACTTTACGTGCTGTTTCATCTATCAGCGGAAGCATGACATCGAAAGGCAAGTTGTATTTTTCAAGCAAATCAGCTGCTAATGCATACATGTGATTTGTGAAGTTACAGATAAAAACAGCAGCCAAATGTAGGCTTTTACGTTGCTCGGAAGAAGCCTCGTAGACCTTTTCCGAAAGTGTGGCGGCAACAGCCTTCAACAATTCCACGTCTTCCGGCCTTTTCGCTTCAACAAAGAAAGGCACTTCCTGAAATTTAACTTCACGTTGTTTGCTGAATGTCTGCATCGGATAAAATACTCCGTAACGTTCTGCATGCCCTTCCCAAACGCTCATCGGAATGCTTCCTGCCGTATGCACTAACAAAGACGCTTGCTTTCCTTCTGTTATCTGCGGTAACAAATCTACTAAAGCATCATCTTTCACTGATACGATATACAATTTTGCATCTTTGGAGACTGCCTGTAAATCTGTTGTATATTCAGCTTCTACTTTCTCGGCTAAGGTACGGGCAGATTCCATGGTCCGGCTATATACCTGTACAATGCGGAAACCTTTACGATAAAGAGCTTTCGCCAGATTAGTAGCCAAGTTACCTGCACCGATAAACACGATCGGTGTATCTTCTATACTTCTTTTCATTATTCTCTTATCGTTTTGCAAACCAGAATAAAACGATTCCGATGATGAGCAGTGTCAATGGCAACAGATATCCGGATAACGAACCCAATAAGGACATGACCAAACCGATATTCATCACTAGCCAAAGCCCAAGCAACACAAAACCAATTGATTTATCGCGTTTGAAAATAAGGAAACAGATCGAAGCGTACAATAGCATATTGTCCTTATTCATCACCCAGGGTAGCCCAATGGAAGAAAAATGAATCAGCTTATCGATCAGAAAAAGTGCTCCGATTACAATAAAGGTAACAGCAGTAGCCAGATAGGTATCTTTACTATTATTCGCTTTAGCAGCTCCCATGCTTATTTTCCTCCGAACTTATTAATATGAATTTTCTCCCATTGAAGATGTTCTTCATTGAAAGGTTTACGTTCCATCCCTTTATGGCCGATAGCAATGACAGAAAGAATCTGAAGTTGCAAGGGAATATCCAAAATTCCATGGACAAATTCATCGGAAGGCATTCCGGTGGCAGTGAAACGTTCGCGAACCTGCACCCAACAACTTCCCAAGCCAAGATCTTCAGCCTGCAACTGTATCATGATGGAAGCAATGGAAGCGTCTTCAATCCAAACATCGCTGGCCAACGGATCGGCCATTACAACAATCGCCAAAGCTGCATCGGCAATGAACGAAGAAGCCTGTTCTTTGCAATGAGACAATTCTTTCAATATCTCTTTATCATCAACCACTACAAACTGCCAACTATTACTACGTTTGGAAGAGGGAGACATCAAGGCTGCCTTCATCAATGTAACTACCTGATCTTGTGTCAATTCTTCATCGGTGAACTTCCGCATACTACGACGGTTCTTTATCAATTCACTGAAATTTTCCATATTATTTCCGGTTTCATTTGATTAATGTATGCAAAGATAATGCAAACCGAGCGTAATAGGAAATAAAAGTTTATACTAAATGAAGAATATATTGTATCTTTGCACAGAGAAATAATTTCATTATGAAAAAGCGAATTACACAAGACGATTACGTTAAAGCGAATCGTAAAGCTAGCCGTGAGGCAGAAATTGAGATGTACGGGCACCCTATTTGTCACAAACGAGTGCACCAATCAAAGAAAGTATATAACCGTAGAAAGATAAAGGCAGCCGATAAAAAGCTGCCTTATTTTTTTGTATTCAAGATAGCGTCACTATCCTATAGACATAGCGATACCATACAATAAGGATAGTATCACTATCATGACAGGATAGCGTCACTATATTTAGAGGAATTAAAAAGATAGTTTATCTATACAATCCGTGTTAATTCTCCGGTTGTAGAATCGATAATAAATCCGTAAACTATCACATCTGAAGGAATCAAAGGATGACGCACGATAAAATCGACTGTTCCCCTCACGGACTTTTCCGTATCTTCGAAGCCATCCAGCCAAGCATGAAAATCAACTCCGCAGAAGCGCATCATGTCAATATAATCCGGATTTATCCTCCGTGCCGTCATCTTTTCAAGCATCGTTTCACTATGCATGTGACAAGCTCCACAATCAGAATGAGCAATCACCATTATCTCCTCCACACCCAGTTCAAAGATAGCTACGAGTAAACTCCGGATCACGCTACCGAAAGGATGGGAAATAACGCCACCTGCATTCTTTATCATTTTTACATCGCCATTCTTAATTCCTAATGCGGCTGGAAGCAAAGCAGTCAGTCGGGTGTCCATACAGGAAAGAATAGCTATTTTCTTATCGGGATATTTATTGGTAATATACGATTCGTATCCCTTGTTTTCAACAAATTCCTTGTTGTAAGCTAATATTTCTTCTACCATAGTTCCGCTTAAATTATAAAGCTCTGTTTGATGGCACAAAGATATAGAAAATATATAAAAAAGGGACATGTCATCACGACATATCCCCTCCGAAAATTAAAATTTAATCTGTAAGAGTACTAATACCCATTGTTTCCATATTCTTCTGCATTATCAATCTGACTCAAGAAGTTAAAAGAGATCGGACGTAAATAATGCTTGCTTTCATCAAAGTTTTCAGCAGCACGAGGATTACCAACAGTAAGACGTTGTTTGAAAGAATCTTTGTGACGTTTCATCGTCACCCAACGTTGATATTCTCCACATAATTCACGAGCATACTCGTCCATGACATCATTTTGTGTAGCATTACTCAATTTCATAGCATTGTAAGATGCATCATCACGGGCAGCACGTTTTTTCAGTACATTTAAATATTCAGCCGCTTTTCCGCCATTTCCTAATTGCTGGTTAGCTTCAGCTGCAATCAAATATACTTCAGCCATACGCATAATGAACACATCACCTGTCTTACGTTGCAAATTGCTACTATATGAATCTTCCGACAACCAATTGTATTTGTTGAAACCAGGGTACATATTTTTGTCATTAGTGACTTTTATATCTGTTTTACGATATTGTCCGTTATCAAACAAATCATCAATATTGATTACATAATATCGACGTTTTGCTTTTTCTGCATCCGAAAGTCTTTTCTTTGATAAGTAGAAACAAATTCTATCATCATCTTCAGCTACAGGGTAAGGTATCACATAGGGATTCTTCACTTCCTGCAATTTGGAAGGATCACCGCTATTTTCACCTTTCGGCCAAACTTTGGCTATCATTTTGGGAGCCCAAGTTCCATCATAATATGCATAATTCAAATCACCATAAGGATAAATATACTCATTATGGAATTTTGCATCCAATCCATAAGTATTAATTATATTTTGAGTAAGAATTGTAAATGAACTGATATTATCATTTACCCCATGTTTGGTGCCTATTTTCGGGGTTGTACCATCATCCAATGTCTGCTTCTTGGTAAATAAATAACTACCTCCCGACTGTACAGCAGAAAATTGTACAAACGCTGTTGTAAAGGTAACTTCCCATCGCTTATCATAATCAGCATCAAAACAATCCAGCAAATATTTAGACGGTGCCAGAGTGTTATTATTGGTACGTCCATACCAATAGTTCTGATTATCCGGAGTAGGATAAATAGTTAGAGTATTTGGCTTTGGATACATATAAGTAAAGTTGTTATTACATTGTGTCCCAGCATTCCAATTCTCCAGATTCGTGGCATCCGGACCGGCAGCAATAAATAAAGCTTCTTTATTATTCCGATTATTTGCCGGAGCCCAAACATCTTCCACATCATCATACAGACAATCACTATACGCCAAAATCATATCCTCTGCCACTTCTTTAGCACGTTGCCAATAGGAAACTCCCTCTTCAGTCAACCCATATTCACCGCCACCTTGAGCATAAACGCGAGCCAAAAGTCCTAATGCGGTTTTCTTAGTCACGCGCGCACGATTATTATCATAAGGAGTATCTTCAAGATTATTGGCCGCAAATTTCAAATCATCAATTATCTGCGTATATAGTTCTTCAATAGAGTTACGCTGTGGAGTCAAAATAGGATCTTGAGATGATTCTTCCAATGTTAACGTTACATTTCCATACGTATTCACCAATATGGAATAATAAAACGCACGAAGACAACGAGCTTCAGCCACTAAAGTCGTTATATCTTTTTCATTGCCATCCGTTAGTAGTTCAGCCCTGTTTACTACAGCATTACAATTACCGATCATAGAATAAGCCTGACCGAATAATTTATTTGTAGCGTTTGTATTCGTAGCTAAACCATCATAATAAATCACCTGCTTGGCATAATCCGGATTACCGGCAGGAGTTATCCAGCAGTCCGTACCACCTTCAGCCACAGACAAGAAATCATAGACACTGAATAACTGCCCGTAAAGTGATGAATAACAATAAGACTGTAACCCTTTAAGCCCATCGAACGTTGCAAGAATTTCATCTCCTGTTTTTTGGCTTGGATTATACTCATCAAGCGAGCAGGCAGACATTGAAGCCACAGCAAATGTAAGCGCTGCTATTTTATAGATTGTACTTTTCATTTCAATACTTTTTTTAGTAAAAAACTAGAATGTAACATTTACACCAAATACAAATTGTTTGGTCAATGGATACTTCAGAGAACCATTCATTTCCGGATCATAGTCTTTCAGCAAATGGCTTTTTGCAAATACAAACGGATTTGTAATAGTAGCATAGAAACGACATTTCTCTATACCGGCTGATTTTAAGATAGATTTCGGCAGACTATATCCCAATGTAATGTTCTTAATCTTTATAAACGAACCGTCTACATAGCGTAATGCGTAATATCCCGTATATTGTTCAAGACCTTTATTAGCATTGGCAGCAGGAAAATCATTTGAGGGGTTGTTTTCAGTCCAATAATTGAAATAGGTCGGGAAGTTACGTATACCCTTCGGGTCATAAGACGTCAACATATCATAAGCAAACATCTGTCCGTAACGTGCATAAACAAATACACTTAAATCAAAATCTTTCCAGGTAAAATTATTCTGGAAGCCTAAAGACCAATCCGGAGAGTTGTGCCCCAGAATTTGATAATCCGCATCACTTGGAGTATATTTATTATCAGAAGTGTAATAAATAACATTACCATTTTCATCTACAGCAGCACTACCCGTTTCTTCATCTATTTTATAGAATCTACCATCAGATTCTTTTACTAAATTAGGTATATTGATTTTCAAATCACCAGGTGCAGCACCAAATACCGCCGCATCAGTTTCCTCACCTTTTTGCCATACACCGTCCAACTTATAATGATAATAAGAATTAATGGCTTCTCCCAATGCCAATGCATAACCGGTGTCACCATTATTAAGCACATCTGAATCTCCGCCGGACAATTTAGTTATTTTCTCTTTATTATGATTAAAAGTTACACTTGAACTCCAGGTAAAGTTTTTTGTTATAATATTACGTGTATTAAGAGCCAACTCAAAACCTTTATTGCTAGTCTCACACATATTTAAATTAGTAGTATAATTCGCTTTAGGTCCGCCATCCGGAGAGAATGCTCCATTAATAACAGGAAGTGCCTTGTTCCATATAACATCTTTTGTTTTTGTATTATAATATTCCATACTGACATCAATGCGATTATTTAAGAATGCAGCGTCAATACCAATATTCGTGTTATACGACTTTTCCCATGTAAGCAAATAATTCGGAATATTCTGTGAGAATTTATAAATCGGCGTCAAAACACCTCCTAATATCATATTTACAGCAGTAGCATCTAATGATGCAGCAGATGAATACGGATCAATGCCTGCTGTACTACCCGTAACACCATATCCGAAGCGAATTTTCAGATTACTCAACCAGTTAGTCGTACTCTCCATAAATTTTTCATCAGAAATTCTCCATCCCAAAGAAAAAGCTGGGAAAGTATCCCATTTATTACCTTCTGCCAGTCTGGAAGAGCCGTCATGACGGACAGATGCAGCAAATAAATACCTACCCATATATGAATAGTTTAAACGGCCAACATATCCCATCCCCTTAGACATACTATAAGAAGTACTTCCCGAAGTTGCGGAATTGCCATCAAGAATATTATGCCATAAGAATTTATTATCAGAAACACCTTTTTGATATAAGGTAGTAACATCACTACGATTGTGATTCCAAGATGTAACTGCAGTAAGAGTTATATCATGCACTTTCTTAATCTGGAAATTGTAAGTGAGTATATTTTCCCACTTATAGTTATACGAACGGCTGTCTTTAACCTGTGCCTTAATGCCGTCTGCTGTTTGATTCGCCTTATACCATTGGACAGATCCCTCTCCTGTAAAAGTGTTACTACGTGAATATCCCAAACTGGCACCGGCACGAGTAATGAAAGTCAATCCTTTAAGAGGAGTAATTTCCAAATAAGGATTAAAATAGACCTTAAGGTTTTGAGCTTGATTACGGTACAAACTTTTATCTTCATTTAAAAGATAATTATATACTGTAGATGAAGGATCAGCGACAGGTTGCGGATTGATGCTTCCATCTTCATTATACAAGGATCCAAGAGGATTTGACGCCATCAAAGTCTGTAAATCAGAATCAGCTTTATTTTGATGTACATAAGACAATTGAGTATCAATACCAACCTTCATCCACTTCTTAATCTTATGATCTACCCGGATTTTGGATGAATAAAGTTTATAGCTGTCTTGTGCAAACTGTCCATCCTCATTAGAAAAGTTCAGAGAAAAATAGGCCTTTGTTTTTTCCGTTCCACCAGCTACAGAGACAGAGTAATTCTGTGTTACACTGGTTTTCAACAAGGCATCCACCCAGTCTATATACTGACCATTTTGATGTGCATTCCATTCAGCATCAGTAGTAAACAGATTTTTATCATCATCAACTGAACTCCAACGCCCATCACCGGCACCAATAGATGCATCTCTCAATGTCTGTATATAGCTCTCTCCACTACGCATCTCCGGCGTTCTTGACCAGCCGTTTACACCTACATACGCATTGAAATTAACAATAGCTTTACCTTCCTTACCGCCTTTTGTAGTAATTAAAATAACACCATTTGCACCACTCGAACCATAAATAGCCGTTGAGGAAGCATCTTTTAAAACTTCAATACTTTCAATATCATTAGGATTCAATGTAGAATAATCCCCCGGCATACCATCAATTATAAATAAAGGATTTCCAGAATCTTTCTGGAATGACCGGTTACCACGCAACTGCATCTTTACTCCCGAACCGGCCTGTCCCGATTCACGCGTAATATCCAATCCTGCCACCTTACCTTGTAAAGCCTGCATCGGATTTGAACTCGGATTCATCACTACATCTTCACTTTTTACAGAAGTGATAGCTCCTGTCAAATCACGTTTCTTCATCGTACCATAACCCACAACCACTACTTCATCCAATGCCTGCGTATCCGAAATCATTTTCACATTGACCGGTCCATTCCCCGCCACTGTCACAGTTTGTTCTTTGTAACCGATATAGGAAATGACCAGTTCTTTTCTTCCCGCCGAAAGATTGATAGAGAAATTACCGTTAAAATCAGTAATCGTACCTGTACTTGTTCCTTTCACAACAATAGAAACGCCAATCAGCGGCTCCCCGCTTTCATCAATGACAGTTCCTTTCACTGTCTTCGTTTGTGTGACAACTTGCACCATAGTATTAGATACTCCATCTTCTGCATAAACAGAATATGACAGAGGGGCAGACAATAAAGACAACCCTAAAATCATGGAAGCGCGTCTATGATGATTCTTCCATGCTTCAACAAATGCATTGTATCTCATTCGTTCTAATTTAAAGTTAATATTAATTCTCGTTGTTTTGCAAAAGCTATTCGATTATAATCTTATATATAGACGAACATAATTTATACACGTACTCACTTTTCATACCATTTTTCTCTTAAAAGATACATTTTTTCCAATAAATCCGCAAAGATAAACAGTACTTTACTTCAAGCATCTCCAACAAATTCTTTGTTTTGTTGTTGAATAAAGAATAAAAAGTGTAAATTTGTACCTAGATGCCACTTAAACTAACGACATATTATCAAGGGAAGGATATTCCTGAATTGCCGGGAAAAAATACCTTCCATTCCAAAGAGTTATTTCAGATTTATGAAGCAACTCCTGGATATACTCCTTTATTAATAGTAGCAACGGAAGACGGCAGACCGGTAGCACGCCTGCTAGCCGCTATCCGCAAAGCAAAGAAGTGGCTCCCTTCCTCTTTAGTGAAACATTGTGTAGTATATAGCGAAGGTGAATTTCTAGACGAATCCCTTTCTGCCAATAAAGAGAAAGCAGAAGAAGTCTTTGGGGATATGCTTGAACATCTCACGCAGGAAGCATCGCGCAGCTGTGTCCTGATCGAATTCCGAAACCTGAACAATTCGATGTTCGGTTACCGGGTTTTCAGAGCCAACGATTATTTCCCTGTCAACTGGTTGCGGGTACGCAATTCGTTACACAGTATGAAAAAAGTGGAAGACCGGTTCAGTCCGTCACGCATTCGGCAGATCAAAAAAGGACTCAAAAATGGAGCCAGAGTAGAGGAAGCACATACAGTGGAAGAAATACGCGACTTCTCACGGATGCTGCACAAAGTCTATTCCTCCCGCATACGCAGATATTTTCCTGCCAACGATTTCTTCCGCCACATGAACAACATGTTAATCAAGGGAAAACAGGCAAAAATATTCGTTGTAAAATATAAAGAGAAGATCATCGGCGGTTCCGTCTGCATCTATTCGGGAGACGATGCATACCTCTGGTTTTCAGGAGGTATGAGAAAGACGTATGCACTTCAATATCCGGGCGTGTTGGCCGTTTGGAAAGCATTGGAAGATGCGCACCAACGGGGATTCCGCCACATGGAATTTATGGATGTGGGACTTCCATTCCGCAGACACGGCTATCGTGATTTCGTTCTCCGTTTCGGAGGAAAACAAAGCAGTACTCGCCGCTGGTTCCGCGTCAGTTGGAGTTGGTTGAACAAACTTCTAGTCAAATTTTATATCTAAATGTAATCTCAAGATTACAAAATGACTCTTTATGTTCCTTTCCCACCATTTTTTCTGCTTTATTACCCAACAATTAAATGCAGAAATATTTCTTTATTAGGTAAGAATTGTCTTTCTTTGTGCTGTTTTATGCCTTATAAGCACAGATTTAAAACCAAATAAAAAAAGTATAGTTATGAAGATTTCACACATTGAACATCTGGGCATTGCTGTAAAAAGCATTGAAGAAGCCCTTCCTTACTACGAAAATGTATTAGGTCTGAAGTGTTACAACATTGAAACAGTGGAAGATCAGAAAGTAAGAACCGCTTTTTTAAAAGTAGGCGAAACCAAAATCGAACTGTTGGAGCCGACTTGCCCTGAAAGTACCATTGCCAAATTTATTGAAAACAAAGGTGCAGGTGTTCACCACGTTGCATTTGCTGTAGAAGATGGCGTAGCTAATGCTTTGGCAGAAGCAGAAAGCAAAGAAATCCGCCTTATCGACAAAGCTCCCCGCAAAGGTGCTGAAGGTTTAAGTATCGCTTTCCTTCACCCGAAATCAACTCTGGGCGTGTTGACAGAACTCTGCGAACATTAATCATAAACTCTAAAACCAACAAGAACTCATGAGTAATCAACTTGAAAAAATTAAAGAGCTTATTGAACGCCGTGCCGTAGCACGTATCGGAGGCGGTGAAAAAGCAATTGCGAAGCAACACGAAAAAGGGAAATACACAGCACGCGAGCGCCTGGCTATGCTGCTTGACGAGGGTAGCTTCGAAGAAATGGACATGTTCGTTGAGCACAGATGCACGAACTTCGGTATGGATAAGAAACATTATCCAGGCGACGGTGTAGTAACCGGTTGCGGTACAATCGAAGGACGTCTGGTATATGTGTTCGCACAGGACTTCACCGTTTCTGCCGGATCACTGTCAGAAACAATGTCACTGAAGATTTGTAAAATCATGGATCAGGCAATGAAGATGGGTGCTCCCTGCATTGGTATCAACGACTCGGGTGGTGCACGTATCCAGGAAGGTATCAATGCTTTGGCCGGTTATGCAGAAATCTTCCAACGCAATATCCTTGCTTCCGGTGTTATCCCACAGATTTCAGGTATCTTCGGTCCTTGTGCCGGTGGTGCTGTTTATTCTCCGGCTCTGACCGACTTCACGCTGATGATGGAAGGTACTTCTTATATGTTCCTTACCGGACCGAAAGTTGTAAAAACCGTAACAGGTGAAGACGTTAGCCAGGAAAACCTCGGTGGCGCAAGCGTTCACTCCACTAAATCAGGTGTGACTCATTTCACCGCTAAAACAGAAGAAGAAGGTTTCGCCCTGATTCGCAAACTGTTAAGCTATATTCCTCAAAACAACCTTGAAGAAGCCCCTTATGTAGATTGTGTAGATCCAATCGACCGTTTGGAAGACTCTTTGAACGATATTATCCCCGACAGCCCAACTAAACCGTATGATATGTACGAAGTAATCGGCGCTATCGTGGACAACGGTGAATTCCTTGAAATCCAAAAAGATTATGCAAAGAATATCATCATTGGTTTTGCCCGTTTCAACGGACAGTCAGTAGGTATCGTTGCTAACCAGCCTAAATACTTGGCAGGTGTGCTCGATAGCAACGCATCTCGCAAGGGTGCACGTTTCGTGCGTTTCTGCGATGCATTCAATATTCCTATCGTATCGTTGGTAGACGTACCGGGATTCCTTCCGGGAACAGGTCAGGAATATAACGGTGTTATCCTTCATGGAGCTAAATTGCTGTATGCTTACGGTGAAGCTACTGTGCCTAAGGTTACGATCACATTGCGTAAATCTTACGGAGGTTCTCACATTGTGATGAGCTGTAAGCAACTTCGCGGTGACATGAACTATGCATGGCCTACTGCCGAAATTGCAGTAATGGGTGGTGCCGGAGCAGTAGAAGTATTGTACGCACGCGAGGCTAAAGATCAGGAAAATCCTGCTCAATTCCTTGCTGAAAAAGAAGCAGAATACACGAAACTGTTTGCCAATCCTTACAATGCAGCTAAATACGGCTACATTGACGATGTGATTGAACCGCGCAACACACGTTTCCGCGTGATCCGCGCTTTGCAGCAGTTACAGACTAAGAAATTGAGTAATCCGGCTAAGAAGCATGGTAATATTCCGTTGTAATCCAACTTTTCACATTAAAACAAGAACGATTATGAACAAAACCAAAATCGGAATATTCCTTTCTTTGCTATTGCTGATTGGGCTGACTTCTTGTGGAGAGAAAAAGTCTAACAACAAGTTGGTGCTGAATGAAATCCTGATAGACAATCAGAGTAACTTTCAGGACGACTACGGATTGCACAGTGCATGGATTGAAATATTCAATAAATCATTCGGTAGCGCCGATCTGGCAGCTTGCTTGCTGAAAGTAAGCAACCAACCAGGCGATACAGTTACTTATTTTATTCCGAAAGGTGACGTACTAACGTTAGTGAAACCACGTCAACATGCCCTGTTCTGGGCAGACGGCGAGCCTAACCGCGGTACTTTTCACACAAGTTGCAAGTTGAATCCGGAAACAGCCAACTGGATTGGCTTGTACGACTCCGGCAGAAATCTGCTTGACCAGATTGTAGTGCCGGCAGGCGCTCTTGGTCCCGACCAATCATACGCTCGCGTAAGCGACGGAGCGGTAAACTGGGAAGTAAAAGGTGGAAGCAGTGACAAATACGTCACTCCGAGCACCAACAACCAGACTCTTGACAGCAATGCCAAGATGGAAAACTTCGAAGAACATGATGCGGTAGGTATCGGTATGTCTATTTCTGCCATGAGTGTAGTATTTGTCGGATTGATTCTTCTTTATATTTCCTTCAAGGTTGTAGGCAGAGTTGCAGTCAACTTGAGCAAACGTAACGCCATGAAATCCAAAGGCATCGACAAACAAGAAGCGAAAGAGCTGTCACAGGCTCCGGGCGAAGTTTATGCTGCTATTTCTATGGCATTGCACGAAATGCAGGATGAAGTGCACGACGTAGAAGAAACGGTACTGACCATCACTCGTGTAAAACGTAGCTACTCACCGTGGAGTTCGAAGATTTACACCTTGCGTGAAACTCCTCCTAGAAAGTAAGTCACCTTTTAAAAAGTAAAACGATGAAAGAATATAAATATAAAATCAACGGTAACTCATATAAAGTAACCATCGGAGATATTGAAGATAATATCGCTCATGTAGAAGTGAACGGTACACATTATAAAGTGGAAATGGAGAAACAGCCTAAAGTGGCTCCGAAACCAGTAACAGTGCGTCCTATGCCTAATGCTCCTACTGCTCCTACTCAAGTAGTGAAACCAGCTGCTCCATCTACCGGAAAATCGGGAGTGAAATCTCCGCTGCCGGGCGTTATCCTCGACATCAAAGTAAATGTAGGCGATACTGTAAAGAAAGGCCAGACTATCATTATATTGGAAGCCATGAAGATGGAAAACAATATCAATGCGGATAAAGACGGTAAGATTACTGCCATCAACGTAAACAAAGGTGACTCTGTTCTTGAAGGTAATGACCTCGTAATTATTGAATAATATGGGAGATTTTATAAACTTTTTAGGAAATAACCTCGCCGACTTCTGGACATATACGGGCTTTGCAAATGCTACTGTAGGGCACATCGTTATGATTCTTGTGGGTTTGGGGTTCATCTATTTGGCAGTAGCCAAAGAGTTCGAACCGATGTTGCTGATTCCTATCGGTTTCGGTATATTGATCGGTAATATACCTTTTAATATGGATGCGGGATTGAAAGTCGGCATCTATGAAGAAGGTTCTGTATTGAATATCCTGTATCAGGGAGTGACCTCCGGCTGGTACCCGCCGCTCATCTTCTTGGGCATCGGAGCCATGACGGACTTCTCGGCACTTATCTCCAACCCGAAATTGATGTTGATCGGTGCAGCTGCACAGTTCGGTATCTTCGGTGCATACATGATCGCATTGGAAATGGGTTTCGACCCGATGCAAGCCGGTGCTATCGGTATCATTGGTGGAGCAGACGGTCCGACAGCCATCTTCCTTTCCTCCAAGCTAGCACCTAACCTAATGGGAGCCATTGCGGTGTCCGCCTACTCCTACATGGCGTTAGTTCCGGTGATACAGCCGCCTATCATGCGTCTGCTCACCACCAAAAGCGAACGCGTCATCCGTATGAAACCGCCGCGTGCAGTTTCTCACACGGAGAAGGTGATTTTCCCGATCATCGGTTTGTTGCTGACTTGCTTCCTGGTTCCTTCCGGTCTGCCTTTGCTGGGTATGCTGTTCTTCGGTAACCTGTTGAAAGAAAGTGGTGTAACCCGTCGTTTGGCTAATACAGCCAGCGGTCCGTTGATTGATACCATCACTATCCTGTTGGGTCTGACAGTAGGTGCTTCTACACAAGCATCCGAATTCCTGACGCTTGACTCTATCAAGATTTTTGCCCTTGGTGCATTATCGTTCATCATTGCAACGGCATCCGGTGTCATCTTCGTTAAGATCTTCAATATCTTCCTGAAGAAGGGTAATAAGATCAATCCGTTGATCGGTAATGCAGGTGTTTCTGCTGTTCCCGACTCTGCACGTATCTCACAAGTGATTGGTTTGGAATACGATTCGACCAACTATTTGCTGATGCACGCTATGGGTCCGAACGTTGCCGGAGTGATCGGTTCAGCTGTTGCTGCCGGTATCCTGCTTGGATTCTTGATGTAAGATATAAGGCAAGAGAGGACGCTTGTTTGAACAGTTCTTAAAACAAAAAATAAGATTATCCTAAAAGCCTTGAATTTATAAAATCACCTTTACTGCATCATTGTAGTAAAGGTGATTTTTTATTGTAAGAACTTGCCGCCTAAAAAATATTACATTTGCTCTGGCGTATACATCGTATCGCGTTCCGTTGTGTTATCTTCTCTTATCATTTCGTTAATCTATCTAAAACAACCTACGAACAATTCGTAATTATAATATTTTTAGTAACTTGCAACAGATAAGTCAAACAACTAAAATAAAATATTATGAAACGGATTATCATTCTATTCTTTCTTTGCTATACTATTCCTTTAATAGCGCAACATACAGACCCTATTCAAGAAGCCATGGCAAATTATGACTATGAGACTGCCCTTTCCCTCATTGCCCAAAAGAAATCCACCCCTCCCCTGCTATTGCAGAAAGGCAAAGCATTGCGCGGACTAGGGCTCACCACAGAGGCACTTGCCACCTATCAGGAAATTATCCGTAATGATACCACAAATACTCGTGCTTTCATCGAAGCAGCCGAATGTTGCCGGACATTAGCTAACTATAATCAAGCCCTGAAATATTATGAACATGCACTCGATCTGAATCCGGAAAACAAATATGCACGTATTCAATATATCAGTTTGCTTCTATCCCAGCAGAAGTTTAGGGAGGCGCTTGGTGAAAGCAGCCTGATGACGGAAAAAGACAGTTCCGCCATTGCCCTGCATCTACAGGCACAAAGTTTTGAAGGAATGGGCGAACTTCTTCCCGCCGCAGGTTGCTATTACAATATCCAGGCTAAATATCCCGACGATTATCTGGCAGCCAGCAAACTAGGTGCTCTAAATATATCCGGTTCTTATTTCGACGAAGCCATCGAAGCTACAGAAAAATACCGGCAGATTGACAGTACCAATATTTCCGTCAACCGGCAGAACGCTTTAGCGTACTGCTTGAAACAAGACTACCCCACTGCCATCCGGCGTTATGAATATCTTGTCAGTCAAGGGGACAGTTCTTTTCATACTTGTTATTATTTAGGCATTAGTTACTATGCAGCAGAGAAGTATTATGAAGCTCATGATTTCTTGGAAGTCGCCCGCAAATATGATCCCAACAATATCAATCTCCTTTATTACCTTGGCCGTGCCTGTTCCAAAACTTCCTGGAAAAAAGAGGGCGTAGACTATTTGGAAAAAGCCATTGATCTATCCATTCCCAAAGACAGCAGTATGACCCGGCTCTATATCGGGATGACCGACTGTTACAAGATGGCACAAATGTACAAAGAACAGATTGCATCCATCAAAAAACGCTATCAACAGTATGACAAACAAAACCACAAATTATTATATGACATGGCCTACATATACTTCTATGACTTAAAAGACAAAAAAAATGCGGAACGCTGCCTGGAAGCGTTCCTAAAAACACGCCCCAAAGACGATAAAGAAGAAGCGGAAATGAACGAGAGAGGCGAACTCATTCTAGGAAAATCCAATTATTACAATGCTGCCGCCAACTGGCTGAAAGATATTCAAAGTAAACAAAAAATAGAAGACTTCTTTCAAAATTCCGCTCCCCAGCCCCCTCTCCCAAAGAAAGATAAATAGGGATAGAACTGTAAAGAGACAAAAAAGGCTGCTACCGATGTTCAAACCGGAGCAGCCTCTTTCTTTTATTTATGGAATAATCCGGAGATTATTACTGTGCCAATTTGTTGTCAGAACCGAGCACGTTGATGATTTTGTGCTTGTACAGTTTTTCCATGTTGTCACGAGCCGGGCCAAGATACTTACGTGGGTCGAATTCAGCTGGTTTTTCAGCGAAAGTCTTACGGATAGCAGCAGTCATAGCCAGACGTGAGTCAGAGTCGATGTTGATTTTACAAACAGCAGACTTAGCAGCCTTACGCAACCATTCTTCGGGAATACCGATAGCAGCTTTCAATGCGCCACCGTATTGGTTGATAGTTGCCACTTCTTCCTGTGGAACAGAAGATGAACCGTGAAGAACGATAGGGAATCCCGGAAGTTTTTCCATTACAGCGTCCAATACTTCGAATGCCAATGGAGGAGGAACCATTACGCCTGTAACCGGGTCGATGTGACATTGTTCCGGAGTAAACTTGTAAGCACCGTGAGAAGTACCGATTGAGATAGCCAAAGAGTCGCAACCAGTGCGAGTAGCGAAGTCGATTACTTCTTCAGGGTCAGTATATGTGTGGTGGTCAGCAGAAACTTCATCTTCTACACCAGCCAATACGCCAAGTTCACCTTCTACAGTTACATCGAACTGGTGAGCGTATTCAACAACTTTCTTTGTCAATGCTACGTTTTCTTCGTAAGGAAGGTGAGAACCATCGATCATTACTGAAGAGAAACCTGAATCGATACAAGATTTGCAAGTTTCGAATGTATCTCCGTGGTCAAGGTGAAGAACGATTTCCGGATGTGCGCAGCCTAATTCTTTAGCATATTCTACAGCACCCTGTGCCATGTAACGCAACAAAGTAGCGTTAGCATACTGACGAGCACCTTTAGAAACCTGAAGAATCACAGGAGATTTAGTTTCAACAGCAGCCTTGATGATAGCCTGCATTTGTTCCATATTGTTGAAGTTGAATGCTGGGATAGCATATCCACCTTTGATAGCCTTAGCAAACATTTCTCTTGTGTTTACCAATCCTAAATCTTTGTAATTTACCATTTTGTTTAAAGTTTATTGTTAGTGAATAAAAATTCTACGCAAAAGTAAGCATTATCCATCGAATAACGAACATCGGAAAGAAAAATATAGTAGAAAAAGGTTTAAATCAGACAGCAAAATTTAGCAGGAATACGAGTGTGACATTAGATTGTAATGTCCACCTTGCAAACTTTGGGATTTATGATTTCTGAATTCTGATTTATGCCTTCAGATTTATATCTCCTTATTTATACCTCATTTTTCATTCATTTAATCACCAAAATCTGCATAGCAAATCAGAAATCATAAATTAGAAATCAGAAATTTTAGAAAACCTTTTTCTATTTCACAGAAAAGCATTATCTTTGCGCTCTGAAAAATGACCATTACACTATTTCTTACCAAAATAGTAACAGAATATAAATTAAAAAAACAGATACTGAAATGAAAAAAGGCCTTCATCCAGAATCATACCGTCCGGTAGTATTTAAAGATATGTCAAATGGTGACATGTTTTTGTCTAGATCAACTGTAGCAACTAAAGAAACCATCGAATTCGAAGGTGAAACTTATCCGTTGCTGAAGATTGAAATCTCAAACACTTCTCACCCGTTCTATACAGGTAAATCTACATTGGTAGATACTGCAGGCCGTGTTGATAAGTTCATGAGCCGTTACGGTGACCGTAAGAAGAAATAATTCGATCTTTCGTGAAAGATGAAAAAAGAGGAGATTCTCGCAGAGAATTTCCTCTTTTTCGTTTTCTATATTCCTTAGCGTCAAGCATCATCCAACAAGAAATCGGCTATATGACGATGTCTTACACCCTCCACATTATCCTGCCACAAGCTGTCCATGCTAACTACATATTTAGGATAATGGTCGTTAATAGCGAGCAAAGGAGCAAACTCCCTCTCAACAGTTCATCACGAATCAGACGCAGCACTACCGACGTTCCACTGCGACGAATACCCATTATCACTTTTACAAACAGCTTATCTATAAAAAGGAACGATTTGTTCCATATACTATACTGTTCACGATTAATCATATCCAAAAGTTTTTAGGATTATAAGCATAAAAATAGACTATTTCCGGAAAGTTTTTAGGGTTATAACCCTAAATAAATCCATAAATTCAGATTCTTTTAGGGTTACAAGCCGAAAAATAAATAAAAGAAATATGACTAAATCCGATTTATTACCAAATAAAGAAAGTACCTTTACCCGACTAATTAATAAAAAATGGAAATAACCGATTTAAAACAAATGACAAAGGAAGAAGTTTTTAATTTCATCAGACAACGCCTTTCTTTCAGTAAAGAGCTGCAAGAACAATTCAGACATGTGAATAAAGACGATCTCGCAAAAGAACATCGCAGATTCGAAATGTCCGGAAATGAATCAAAGACAGGCCAATGCACGATTTTCAACACTGCGATTCTGAACGAGTTTGCCGATCTTGGCATCTATGATTATACTTCTTATCTTTTTCTCGACTTCCACAATGGCACTCCAACCGTTTATCTCAAATACTTCTCCGAAAATGAAAATTTGGAATATACATTTACCGGATATACCACAACGGAAATCATCTTTGCAATTCTTGAACTGACTATCTTCTCCGGAAAGCCCAAAAGAAATCGCAGCTAAAAAAAGAATTGCACGGAAAGACAATACGAGGTCAAAAGACTTTTATGGCTTTCATTTAGGCACGGATTAGACGGGTTTCACGGTTCCATTAGACTAAAACCGCGAAATCCGTGTAATCCGTACCTAAATAATATCAATCTAATAGATGGTTTTACTTTTGGCTCCCTCCTTTTTATCATCACATTATATTTGCCACCCGTATAGCATATTTACCATCTTTATACCATACTCTCTATTCTCATACCATATTTCCTGCATTTATTTCCTCTTTTCCATCCTATTCCGAAAAAAACATATATCTTTGTCATACGCTTTCTGCCCATCAGCGTGATGAAACAGGCAAAAGCGTTTTTTATTCCTTAATGGAGTAAATAACGTATTGTCTCTCAAACTTAAAAATTAGCAGTTTTTTCACACCGAGAGATGATACAACAGATACTCCACGTAGATAGTCGTATATCAACATATCGATTAGAGATTTGTTATATATAAACGTTTGGCGTGGGTGTCTGTTGTTTATCATTATCTGGTGAAGGGTGTTGCTAAGCCTTAAGTTTAGATAATGGTACAACAGCACTCACGCTTTTATTGTATCCGGTCGGTTTCAACAATCCTTATACCCCAACCAATTCCCCAGCCGACCGAAATCATAAAAATCGTGGGTGTTCGTTGCACCTCTCCAAACAATACGTTATTTACTCCTTTTTTATAACACATTAAAACAAAAGCAATATGCCAAAATGGATTAGTGTAGAAAAAGCAGTGATTAAGTATCACATCGAAAAAGAAGCGATCCTGCTTTGGGTGGAAATGGGACAATTCCCTATGTTATACATAGACAATGTTCCGAACGTTGACGAAGAATGTATTCTGGAACTCTTTCGCCGAAGTAAAGCCGGCATTACAGCAGAATATATTGATACGCTGGAACAACTGTGTATAGACAAAACGATGGTCTGCGAGAAATACGCCCACATTATTCAATTGAAAGAAAAGGAAATTCAGCTGCAGAAGGAAATAAATACGTTGATAAACGAAATACAGGCAGCAATGAAAAGACAAAACGAACGGATCCGGGATTTAAAAAAAGCGATTGGAGAGAATAATAATGTTATACATAGCGACAGTTGGATAAAAAGACTACGCAAAAAGTTCCAATAGTGAATAATTATCAGTGTACCAATTACCATGTGAGACACAACGTAAACAATTAGCATATTGGCACATTATTGCACGGTTTTTACCACAGAGGACACGGAGGACACAGAGGTTAACTATTTTTTATTCACTATAAAGTAATACAGAGTAATCGTATTTATCGCTCTGTTTTGCTTACGGAAAGAGAGAGAAGAACTCTGTGTCCTCTGTGGTGAACTCGTAAAGTTCCCGTTTTTTTTGTGTGTTCCATATAAAGGTTAAGAGGCAGGATATGAAAAGATAGGAATATTGAACATAAATAAACAGGAGTTGTTTTAGTATATTATTCGCTATTTATCAACGCAAAACCTCTAAACATCAACGTGGTATATGAAAAAGAATTTTGGATTCGTCCTGGCGGCTGCAATCTTGCTGGCTGGCTGCGGACAGAAAAAAGAAACGACAACGACAACTGCACGTCCCGTAAAGACTACGATTGTCGAGTCAAGATCGATTATCAGAAAAGATTTCTCGGGAATCGTGGAAGCGGTGGAATATGTGAAGCTGGCTTTCCGGGTCAACGGACAAATCATCCAGCTTCCTGTCATCGAAGGACAGAAAGTGAAAAAAGGACAGCTCATCGCAGCTATCGACCCCAGAGACATTGCGTTGCAATATGCCGCTACGAAATCGGCATACGAAACGGCTTCGGCACAAGTGGAACGTAACAAACGGCTCCTCTCCCGGCAAGCGATCTCCGTGCAGGAATATGAAATCAGCCTCGCCAACTTCCAGAAGGCGAAATCTGAATACGAACTGTCTGCCAACAATATGCGCGACACCAAGCTGACAGCTCCTTTCGACGGTTCTATCGAAAAACGACTGGTGGAAAACTATCAGCGTGTCAACTCCGGTGAGGGTATCGTGCAGCTTGTCAATACACACAATCTGCGTATCAAATTCACCATTCCGGATGCGTATCTTTATTTATTACGCGCCAAAGACCCGCGTTTCCTTGTAGAGTTCGACACATTTAAAGGACACGTGTTTCAAGCGAAACTGGAAGAATATCTTGATATTTCTACGGATGGCACAGGAATTCCGGTCAGCATCACGATTGACGATCCGTCATTCGACCGCGATCTGTATGCTGTGAAACCCGGTTTCACATGCAGCATCCGTTTCACGGCAGATGTAGGTCCGTTGGTGCAGGATAGCTGGACGATTGTACCGCTTAGTGCCGTATTCGGCGAAAACGAAGGGAATAAAATGTATGTCTGGGTGGTAGAAGACAATAAAGTCCACAAACGGGAAGTGACCGTCAGCGCCCCGACCGGAGAAGCACAGGCACTCATCTCGGAAGGTTTGAAACCCGGTGAAAAAATCGTCATAGCAGGCGTATACCAACTAGTGGAAGGAGAATCTATAATAGTTGATAAGTGATAGGTGATAAATGATAGTGGGCTGCGCCATAGGGTACTGCTAATTAGAATCGGCTAGTAATAATTCTTTTTTACCGATCATTTACCAACTATCATTTATCATCTATCAACTATTATTTAGTCTCAACTATCATTTATCAACTATCAACTATCATTTATTATGAGTTTAGCTAGATATTCATTAGATAATACGAAAATCATCTATTTCTTTCTTGCTGTATTGCTGATTGGGGGAATCACTTCCTTCGGCAAGCTGGGTAAGAAAGAGGATGCTCCTTTCGTCATAAAGTCGGCGGTTATTATGACCCGCTATCCGGGTGCCGAACCGGCAGAAGTGGAGCGGTTGATTACCGAGCCTATCTCTCGTGAGATTCAAAGTATGAGCGGTGTGTACAAGATAAAATCGGAATCGATGTACGGGCTCTCAAAAATCACATTCGAGTTGCAACCTTCCTTATCGGCAAGCTCCATTCCGCAGAAGTGGGATGAGTTGCGACGGAAGGTGCTAAATATACAGCCACAGTTGCCGAGCGGTGCTTCCGCACCGACGGTTTCCGATGATTTCGGCGACGTGTTCGGCATCTATTACGGTCTGACGGCGGACGACGGTTACACATACGAAGAGATGCGCAACTGGGCGGAACGGATCAAGACGCAGGTAGTGACGGCGGACGGGGTGATGAAAATCGCCCTATTCGGGACGCAGACGGAGGTGGTCAATATTTTTATTTCCACCAATAAGCTCGTAGGTATGGGCATCGACCCGAAACAGCTTGCCAGTCTGTTGCAATCGCAGAACCAGATTATCAATACCGGAGAAATCCGTGCCGGCGAGCAACAGCTCCGGGTGACTGCCAACGGTATGTATACCACCGTAGACGATATCCGTAACCAGGTGATTACCACCAAAGCCGGACAGGTGAAACTGGGCGATATCGCCGTCATCGAAAAAGGGTACATGGACCCTCCATCCAATATCATGCACGTGAACGGCAAACGTGCCATCGGCATCGGCGTCTCCACCGACCCGCAACGGGACGTGGTGCAGACGGGCAAGAACGTGAAAGCCAAACTGGACGAATTGCTGCCACTGATGCCTGTGGGACTGGAACTGCAAAGCCTGTATCTGGAGAACGAAATTGCCAACGAAGCCAACAACGGATTTATCATCAATCTGATCGAATCGATTCTGATTGTTATTGTGATTATCATGTTGGTGATGGGTTTGCGCGCAGGTGTGCTGATCGGCTCGTCACTGATTTTCTCTATTGGCGGCACATTGCTTATCATGTCTTTCTTCGGTGTCGGGCTGAACCGTACTTCATTGGCGGGATTTATCATCGCCATGGGGATGCTGGTGGATAACGCCATCGTGGTAACGGACAACGCACAGATTGCCATCGCCCGCGGAGTAGACCGGCGGAAAGCGCTGATAGACGGCGCAACCGGTCCGCAATGGGGATTGCTTGGGGCTACGTTCATCGCTATCTGTTCGTTCCTCCCGCTCTACCTTGCTCCTTCTGCCGTGGCGGAAATCGTGAAACCGCTTTTTGTGGTGCTTGCCATCTCGCTGGGATTGAGCTGGGTGCTTGCGCTGACGCAGACTACTGTTTTCGGTAATTTCATCCTGAAAGCAAAAGCAAAGGACGGCACGAAAGACCCGTATGACAAACCGTTCTATCACAAATTCGCCTCCATCCTCCGCACGCTGATTCGCAGGAAAACATTGACACTGGGTTCGATGGTAGTGCTCTTTGTTGCTTCGCTGGTTATCATGGGGACGATGCCTCAAAACTTCTTCCCTTCTCTGGACAAGCCTTATTTCCGGGCGGACGTGTTTTATCCCGACGGGTATAGCATTAACGATGTAGTGAAAGAGATGAAATCCGTAGAAGAGCATCTGGCAAAGCAGCCGGAAGTGAAGAAAGTATCGATCACCTTCGGCAGCACGCCGTTAAGGTATTATCTGGCTTCTACTTCGGTGGGTCCGAAACCGAATTTTGCCAATGTATTAGTTGAATTGACGGACAGTAAATATACAAAAGAGTATGAAGAAGATTTCGACGCGTACATGAAGGCGAATTATCCGAATGCGATTACCCGTACCAGTCTGTTCAAACTGTCGCCTGCGGTGGATGCCGCTATCGAAATCGGGTTTATCGGTCCGAATGTGGACACGCTTGTGGCGCTCACCAACCAGGTTTTGGAGATTATGCACCGGAATCCGGATTTAATCAATGTACGCAATTCGTGGGGAAATAAAGTTCCTGTATGGAAGCCTGTATATAGTCCCGAACGGGCGCAACCATTAGGGGTATCGCGTCAGGGAATGGCACAAAGTATCCAGATCGGAACCACAGGTATGACGCTTGGAGAGTATCGGCAGGGCGATCAGGTGCTTCCTATCTTATTGAAGGATAACACGGTGGATTCGTTCCGCATCAACGACCTGCGCACGTTGCCCGTGTTCGGCACGGGGAATGAAACGACCAGTCTGGAACAGGTGGTATCGGAATTTGATTTCCAATATCGTTTCTCGAATGTGAAGGATTACAACCGGCAAATGGTGATGATGGCGCAATGCGATCCGCGTCGCGGAGTGAATGCGATTGCTGCTTTCAATGAGGTTTGGCCGCTGGTGCAGAAAGAGATTAAAGTGCCGGAGGGGTATACGATGAAGTATTTCGGGGAACAGGAAAGTCAGGTGGAGTCTAACGAGGCGTTGGCCAAGAATTTACCGTTGACGTTCTTCCTGATGTTCGTCACGCTGTTGTTCCTGTTCAGGACGTATCGTAAGCCGACAGTGATCTTGTTGATGTTACCGCTTATTTTTATCGGTATCGTTTTGGGATTGGTGTTGCTAGGCAAGTCGTTCGACTTCTTCTCCATCCTTGGTTTGCTCGGACTGATTGGGATGAATATCAAAAATGCGATTGTACTGGTGGAACAGATTGATCTGGAGGCTAAAACGGGCAAAAAGCCGTTGGATGCTGTTGTCAGTGCCACCGCCAGTCGTATTGTGCCCGTAGCGATGGCGTCGGGTACTACTATTCTGGGTATGTTGCCATTGTTGTTCGATGCGATGTTTGGCGGTATGGCGGCTACGATTATGGGAGGTTTGTTAGTGGCTTCGGCACTGACATTGTTTGTTCTTCCGGTAGCCTATTGTGCCATTCAGAGAATCAAAGGCTAATTACCTTCTCTTATATGAAACTTGAATTTATTGTTTAGATTGAATAAAATGAAAACTCAACTTATAACTCTGTCTCTGCTGCTCCTCGGCCTCACAGCCGGGGCACAGCAGCCCTATCTTAGCCGGGAAGCTTACCGGGATAAAGTGGAAGCTTACAGTCAAATTCTGAAGCAACAGAAACTAAAGACGATAGCAAGTACGGAAGCACGGAAGATTGCTCACACGGGATTCTTGCCAAAAATTGATGTCAATGCGGACGGGACTCTCAACATGAGCGACCTTAATGCCTGGAACGAACCGGTAGGCGAATACCGCAACCACACCTATCAAGGTGTATTTATCGTCTCGCAACCGTTGTACACGGGCGGGGCACTCAACGCCCAGCACAAGATTGCCAAAGCGGATGAAAAGCTGAATCAACTAAATGAGGAGCTCACCATCGACCAGATTCATTATCAGAGCGATGCGGTTTATTGGAATGCTTCCGCTTCACAGGCTATGTTGCAGGCGGCGGACAAGTATCAAAGTATTGTGAAGCAACAGTATGACATCATTCAGGATCGTTTCAACGACGGGATGATTAGCCGAACGGACTTATTAATGATTTCCACCCGGCTGAAAGAAGCGGAATTGCAATATATCAAGGCGCGTCAGAATTATACCCTGGCACTGCAAAAACTGAATATCCTGATGGGAGAAGAGCCGAACAATCCCGTAGACAGTCTGTACACGATTGACACGGCTTCCGCTCCGGTGCAGATCCTTTCTCTGGAGAATGTACTGCAACGTCGCGCGGATTACGAAAGTACGGAGGTGAATATCATGAAAAGTCAGGCGCAACGCAAAGCGGCTCTTAGCCAGTTCAACCCGCAATTGAATATGTATTTTAGCGGTGGATGGGCTACAGCTACACCTAATCTCGGTTATGATGTTTCTTTTAATCCCATCGTCGGCATTAACCTGAATATACCGATCTTCCGTTGGGGAGCCCGGTTCAAAACAAACCGTCAGCAGAAAGCGTATATCGGCATACAGAAACTGCAACAAAGTTATGTGACGGATAATATCAACGAGGAACTTTCTGCCGCCCTGACCAAACTGACGGAAACGGAATATCAAGTGAAAACCGCCAAAGAGACTATGAGTCTGGCTAATGAAAATCTTGATTTGGTTTCTTTCTCGTATAATGAAGGAAAGGCAAACATGGTGGATGTACTCTCCGCACAATTGTCATGGACGCAGGCGCACACCAATCTGATTAATGCATATCTATCGGAAAAGATGGCGGTAGCGGAATACAGAAAGGTGATTAGTGAATAAAAAAAAGAGGCTTTGAAAAGCCTCTTTTTTTATAATATCAGTTACGTTCAGCGTTACGCAAGGAAGGAGATCAACACACCCGCAGCTACGGCAGAACCGATTACTCCGGAGATGTTGCTCGCCATGCAATATTGCAATACGTGATTCTTCGGATCGTACTTCAAAGCTATTTCATTGGCTACGCGGCTTGCCATCGGAACGGCACTCAAACCGGTTGCACCGATTAGTGGATTGATTTTCTTCTTCGAGAAGAGATTCACTAGTTTCACAAAGAAAATACCACCGGTTATTGAAAGTGCAAATGCAAGGAATCCACCGATCACGATACCGATTGTTGTCCAGTTGAGGAATGCTTCGGCAGTCATTGTTGCTCCGACAGACAGTCCGAGGAAGATGGTAGCCGCATTCATGATGCTATTGGAAGCAGCGTCGAACAAGCGGAACGTATTGGTTCCGATTTCTTTCACCAGATTACCGAACATCAGCATTCCGATCAATGGCACAGCACTTGGTACGAAGAGGGCCACAACAGTAGTTACCACAATCGGGAAGATAATCTTCAAGACACGCAGGTTCTTGATTTCCGTCTTTGAAGGATACATCTTTTCCTGTTCTTTCATATTGATGCTCAATTCCTTCTTAGTACAGAGCAGTCTCACTACGAGCGGAATAATCACCGGAACGAGTGCCATGTACGAATAAGCGGCAATGGCAATCGGGCCCAGCAAATGTGGCGCCAGTTTGATAGTCGTAAAGATAGCTGTCGGACCATCCGCACCACCGATAATTCCGAGAGAAGCGGCTTCTTTCGGGGTGAATCCCATCAGGATAGCTACCAACAATACGGTAAAGATACCCAGCTGTGCGGCTGCACCGAAAATAGAAAGACGCAGGTTACGCAACATCGGTCCGAAGTCCGTCAACGCACCGACACCCATGAAGATGATCGGAGGTAGGAAACCTGTTTTAATCAGCATATAGTAGATGAAATTCATCAGTCCCAGTTCGTGGGCGATATCATGCAGAGGCATTTCCCAGATGTTTTTCATTACTCCGTTTATCATAATCATGCCATTCTCGTCTGCCTGAATCACACCCATTTCTCCTCCGGGGAAGTTGGCCAACAACACACCGAAAGCGATGGGGACAAGCAGCAACGGCTCGTACTGTTTCTTGATACCCAGATAGAGCAGGACGAACGCGATGGCATACATTATCAGGAACTGCGGATCGGCAATGATATTGCTGAACGCAGTCATGTCATATAAGTTCTCAAATATTTCGTTCATTATCCTATCTTCATTAATACATCATCTTCTGAAACAGTATCTCCCGGATTGGCACAGATAGCAGTCACCGTACCGCCAAACTCTGCACGGATAGCATTATAGGTCTTCATCGCTTCTACATAGCAGATTACGTCTCCTTCTTTCACCGTATCGCCTACTTGCAAGGCGGTTTCTTGTGCATTCTTCACCAAAAAGAACTTGCCTTCCAACGGAGAAAGTACTTCTTTGCCTTCGCCTGCCGGAGCAGCGGAAGCACCCGCTGGAGTAGCAGGAAGCTCGGCATCGCCATAAGCTACGGTGACACGATAAGCCTGTCCGTCTACCTGTACGGTCAGTGTTTTCGGTTTAACATCTTCTTCCGGTGATTTATCTTTTTCGGCACGGCGTTTTGCCACGTCTTCGAGGAAGTCTTCTTTGGCTTTACCACTCTTGTAGGCTTCATATTGAGCCGGGTGCATCGCATATTCGAAGAGTTCTTCGTCGTCCTGTCCTGCTTCCCATTTGTTCTCTTTCATCAGTTTGCGATATTTGTCGAGAGCATCCGGATAGTTGTCCTGTGGATCGCCTTCGAAGAACTTACGGCCTTCACGTTCCGCCTTTTCAATGATTTCCGGAGCAAGTTTGCCCGGCAAACGTCCGGCTTTACCCAGAATCATGTCCCAAATATCATCGGCAATCATTCCCCAACGGTCTTTTCCTTTTTCCATTGCCATCACGTTCATCATGGCAAGGTTCTTCACATATTGACTGAATGGAGTCACCAATGGAGGATAACCGACACGAGGCCATACGTAAGCCACTTCGTCAAACAGTTTGATGAGCAGCTGATCTTGCGTCATAAACGGCAGATTGTGTTTTGCCTTATATTTATTGATGGATTCCAGATTGGATTCGAGGTCGGCCATCAGACTACCCATCATACCGCCGGGAAGTCCGGGAGCAATCAGCAAGGAGTTCATCAGGCGGTTTTTCGGGCTGATATACAGGCCGAGGAAGTCGTCCATAAATTCCTGAATCATGCCACGCACTTTCATGTAGGCTTCCATATTGATTTCGGGCACTTGATATCCGGCATCTTTCAGCATGGCTTGTACGCTAAGCAAATCGGCGTGACCTGTTCCCCATGAAAGTGGTTCTATACCGACATCGATGTAGTCGCAACCTGCTTGGCATACTTCAAGGATACTTGCCATATTGAATCCGGGACCTGCATGACTATGATACTGAACAGGGATTTCGGGATGTGCCGCTTTGATATTGGCTACGATCTTACCTAATGATACCGGACGGCCAATACCTGCCATATCTTTGATACAGATTTCATCTGCACCCAGTTTGATAAGTTCCAGCGCCATATTGGTGTAGTACTCTACCGTATGGATAGGCGAATGAGTGATACAAAGCGAGCATTGTGAAATCATGCCTGCTTCCTTTGCGTATGTGATGGAAGGAGCGATATTACGCACATCGTTCAATCCGCAGAACGTACGAGTAATGTCTGTTCCTTGTGCTTTCTTTACTTTGTAGAATAATTTGCGGACGTCTGCCGGAACGGGGCTCATACGAAGTCCGTTCAGTGCGCGGTCGAGCATGTGGGTTTGAATACCGGCTTCATGGAACGGTTTCGTCCATTCGCGCACGGCTGTATTCGGGTTTTCACCAAACAATAAATTTACCTGTTCAAAACCTCCGCCATTTGTTTCTACGCGGGCAAAACAACCCATTTCAATGATGGCCGGAGCTACCTTTACGAGTTGGTCTACACGAGGTACATATTTTCCGGCTGATTGCCACATATCTCGGAAAACCAAGCTAAACTTTACTTCTCTTTTCATGTCTTTCAGTGATATTCTTTATAGATTTATAATTTTTCTACTTTAGTGATTTTTCCTTTACCCTGTGTCACCACATTTACAGCAGCAGTAATGGCTGCTAAAATGTTTCCCGGAACAGGTGCAGGACCTCGTGCTGCTTCCCGCTTCACAGGAACCACTTCTTCGGGGGCATACTTGTTGACCAATGTAATCAACAGCTTACCTAAATAAATCACAATCAGCAGAATAACAAATACGGTAGCCATTCCGACCACCATCAGCAGGATCGCTGTTTCGATATTTTCCATATAATAAACTATTAGTAATTTAAGTTGTTCGTCTAAAAAGCGTTCGAAAATACCAAATTTTTATTATAAAATAAATTAAGAAAGGAATATAATGTATAAAACTGTCATTTCTCTGATTGATAATCAGAGCATTTATGAGCAGAAACTTATTACAAAAAAAATGTGAGAGAAAGCCCCTCAACTTTCTCTCACACTCTGATAAAACAATTATTAAATAAAAATACTCAATGATAAACCGGTTTAGCCCTCATCTGGTTTCATACCCTCTTCTTAACCTATTAAATTACCAGATAAAAACCGGTCTTGTTAAACCTCTCATGCGCCATCACGGCTTTCATTCTTTTAATTAGCGTAGCAGTCTAGTTGAAAAACCCTTTTAAGCCAACTTGTTTGATCGGGAAAAACAAGCCTTCTAAAGCTCATATAACCCTGGCGAGGGAACCATTTCTGACCTACGTCTCTGGCAGGAATTTTTCATCTGCCCACTGTCTATTGTTTGCTTTGAGCCCTAGTTTGTATTCTTTTCGAAATATTGTTTGTTTTGAATTTAGCTTGTAATTCCCTATAAGGCTTTCTATTGTTTGTTTTGAGCTCCGGCCTTTATTCCTATAAGGAAGATGGCCGGATAATTCCTTCTACAACATTTAATCTTCTAATCAATTCTACCGTTTTTTTCAAACATCATTAAATAGCTCTTATATTAGAAAGAGAAGCATCCATTTGTTTTTTACCAAGAAAAAATGAAGAAAATTTGAAGAAAAATAAAAAAGCCTCTCCTGACTATCCAGAAGAGGCTTTTTTTATTGCAAAATAATTTCTTTCCCTCGAATTTGATAACTGATTCCACACGAGCCGAAGACTTTTTCCAGCGTGGCGTTCAGGTCTTTCGTCAAAACCGTCCCGTTGTAGGTCAGCCCTTCGCACTTCTCGTGCCCGACGACTGTTACCTTAAATATGTGTTCAATATCTGCCACTACATTTATCAGCGGATCGTCTTCATACCCCAACACCTCGGGGAACTCCGATTCTTCTGCCTTTTTCTCTACCGGCACAATCTTGTTCTCATCGCAATGCACGCTTTCTCCGGCAAGCAATGTATGCTTACCTACAGCAGTCTCGACTTTCACACTTCCTTCCTCACAGTCGACAGTCATCTTCTTTCCTTGCTGATCGATGAGGAATTTCGTTCCCAGTACGGTTACGTCGCCGGCTTCTGTACGGACCGTGAATGTCTTGCCTTTGGTTACGTTAAAAGAGGCTTTACCCAATAGTTGCAATTTGCGCTCCCAAAGCCATGTGATATGATTGTAAGTCAGGCGGGAATTTTCCATCACCTGCACAGTACTACCATCCGGCAATTCATAGTTCATAGCAGTGTTATCAGTCACCACCTTTTCTTCTGCCAGGAAGTAACCACCTATCCCCAAAAGAAGGACAACTGCCGCTGCCACTCCCCATGAGAAAGAGAAACTTCTCCCCGCACCTTGTTTTCTTCTCCGGCTTAAGGCGATCTTATGGCTCTCCTCACGTTGCAACTTCAACTTATCACCTATTTCTTTTTTACGAGAAAAGATTTCGCCAACCAGAGGAAGTTTTCCTTCTTCTAAATATTTATCTAAAGATTCTGTCCACTTTTCCATATCTCACACCTCAATTAAAAATCCACAAATTAGCTGCTACCAACAACAAGAAAGATTTGCTCATACGCTCCCGCAAACTGGAGATAGCCATATGAGTAGTATTGTAAACCGTACGTGAAGTGAGTCCCATCACCTGGGCTATTTCTTCCGAACTCATCTTCTTATAGTACTTAAGATACAATACCTCCCGCTGTTGCTTCGTCAAATTGTTCAGTTCTTTCTGCAAAACTTCCAGCTGTTCTTTTTCTAACTCTGAACGGATAATAGCAGTTTCAATATCGATCTCCAGATCAAACTGATATTCGTTTGTGCCTACTTCATCCAGTGATTTTAATGAGCCACTATTCTCTTTTTTCAGTTCGTTCACTATCATGTGTCTCAACGAGACACATAAGTAAGCGGGTATGGATTGAGGGGCCGCGCAAGTTTCTCTTTTCTCAAAGATGTAAACAAACAACGACTGTATCGCCTCGGTTACCAAAGTCTCATCACCGGCTATCTTCATGCCATATCCATACAGTAAATCTGCATATTGCTCATAAAGCTGCCGGAATGCCTCTTCATCCCCTTGCTGAATTTTATCCCAGGATAGTGTCTTCATTTCTATTCACTCATTTATATGAGATATGTTTTTCCTTTTTTTACCTGATTTTTTAGTTAAAAATCAACGGAATATATTTTAAAACTCACTTGTAAAGTGGAATTTGATGTGTTTAAAGTCCATCTGCGCCATCTGAAGTACATAACCGGAGTCTGCCAGGAACACATCGCGCCCTTCTCTATCCTTTGCCATATACTGGTATTTACGTTTCTTGAAGGCTTCCAGTTCTGCGGGATCATCACTTTCTACCCAGCAGGCCTTATAAAGACTTACCGGTTCCCAGCGACAGGACGCATTGTATTCATTCAACAAACGGTACTGAATGACCTCAAACTGCAACTGTCCCACCGTACCGATAATCTTACGGCCATTGAACTGATTGACAAACAACTGTGCCACACCTTCATCCATCAACTGGTCGATACCTTTCGCCAACTGTTTCTGTTTCATCGGATCGGCATTTTCGATATACTTGAACATCTCCGGTGAGAAGCTCGGTAATCCGCGGAAATGAAGCATTTCACCTTCTGTCAGCGTATCGCCGATCTTAAAGGTACCATTATCCGGCAGACCGATAATATCTCCTGCATAGGCTTCGTCAATCGTTGTTTTACGCTGTGCCATAAATTGGGTGGGCGATGAAAAACGCATGGTCTTTCCATGACGAACGTGCACATAAGGAGCATTGCGGACAAACTTGCCGGAGCAAATCTTACAGAATGCCACACAAGAACGGTGGTTGGGATCAATATTGGCTGTAATCTTAAAGATGAATCCGGTGAATTTCGGTTCATCGGGGTTCACTTCACGCTCTTCTGCCTGTACAGGACGAGGACTGGGAGCTATCTCCACGAAACAGTTCAGCAGCTCTTGCACACCGAAGTTGTTCAACGCTGATCCGAAGAATACCGGTGCACAGTCTCCTGCGAGATAGGATTCCGAATCAAATTCGGGATAAACGCCTTCGATCAGTTCCAGATCACCACGCAGTTTGTCTGCCAATGGCTTGCCAATCTGCTGATCCAGTTCTTCCGTATGAATATCGACTGCCACTTTTTCTGTTACCATCTGTTTGGATGGCTGGTATAAGTCCAGTTTCTGTTCGTAGATGTTGTATACTCCTTTGAAACGTGCTCCCTGCTCTATCGGCCAGGATAAGGGACGAACCTGAATCATCAGTTCTTCTTCGAGTTCATCGAGCAAGTCGAACGGGTCTTTTCCTTCACGGTCCATTTTGTTGACGAAGATAATTACCGGAGTCTTTCTCATGCGGCATACCTCCATCAGTTTACGCGTCTGCGTTTCCACACCTTTCGCACCGTCTACAACGATGATAACGCTGTCCACAGCAGTCAGTGTACGGTATGTGTCTTCGGCAAAGTCCTGGTGACCCGGAGTATCGAGAATGTTGATTTTATAATCCCGATAGTCGAATTCCATCACGGAAGTCGTTACCGAAATACCACGTTGTTTCTCGATTTCCATCCAGTCGGACGTAGCCGTCTTTTTTATCTTATTACTCTTTACAGCACCTGCTACCTGTATCTGACCACCGAAAAGCAATAGCTTTTCCGTCAATGATGTCTTACCGGCATCTGGATGCGCAATAATGGCGAACGTTCGCCGTCTCAAAATTTCTGTATTATCTGCCATAGTTGTTAAATTGAGAATTGAAAATTGAAAATTAAAAAATGATACTCAAAGTAGTTTCTTTTTTATTTCTCAACTCTCAATTTTTAATTTCCAATTTCTCCAGGCATCGTTGGAGACTTTCCTCCCAATGGGGGATTTCGATGCCGAATGTTGTTTTTATTTTTGTTTTATCAAGTACGGAGTATGCCGGACGGTTGGCTTTTGCAGGATATTCAGCTGTATGCAGAGGTTTCACTTTGCAGGAGGTTATTCCCGCCAGGCGATAAATAGCCACTGTGAAATCATACCAGGAACAAACGCCTTCATTGCTGAAATGGTAGATGCCGCGGACTATACCTTTATTAATAATGGTATAGATGGCACGTGCTAGGTCATTGGCATAAGTCGGGGTTCCGATCTGGTCGAAAACAACTCCCAGACTGTCACGCTCTTTTCCAAGACGGATCATTGTCTTCACAAAATTATTGCCGAAGATGGAATAAAGCCATGCAGTACGGATTACGACTGCTTTCTCGCAATAATTCATCACGTCATATTCTCCTTCCAGTTTGGTGGTGCCATATACAGAGTCCGGACAAGGATCGCAATCCTCCGTATACGGAGTGTGTGCAGTACCATCAAAGACATAATCGGTAGATACTTGTATCATAGCGGCTCCGTTGAATTGTGCCGCACTTGCCAATTGTTTCGGTGCTTCGCAATTCAATTGATAGGCTAGTTCCGAATTATCTTCCGCTTTATCTACGGCCGTATAAGCGGCACAGTTCACGACAAGCTCAATCCGCTTCTCTGCGATATAAGCCCAAACGGCTTGCTTGTCACAGATGTTTAGTTCTTCTACATCTGTGAAATAATACGTATGTTGCGGGTTCTCTTTTGCAAGCACCTGCATCTCATTGCCAAGCTGACCGTTGGCACCCGTTACCAAAATTCTCATTTATTCATCCAGTTTTAATTCACCTTTACGGTCTTTATCATAATAGTTTGCCAACATAGAAAGGAAACTAGTGATAGCTTCCACTGCCTTAGCAGTACCTTCACTGATAGGCTTTTTTTGAAGACGAAGCAGGAGTACTCCATACAATGCCTCAAAACAGGTCTCCAATTCGGGCTCGTCTTTCTTACCGTTTTTATTCCGTAATTCTACAATAAACGGCAATGCCTTGAAATAAGCGGCACTGTAAAAAGGAAATTTAGGAGAAGAAGCCAATGCGTTATGCAACTCTGTCAGATTGATAATCACATTCTTATTAATCTGCAAATGACCTTTTTCCCGTACTCCTTCCTCACTCATCATCGTAATCAGATTGGTATACCATTCTCTCATGGCAGGCTGCTGATCTGCCGGATAACGGGCAATTATATTTGCCTCCATCTCTTCCGGTTCACAATGATTGGCGCGGATCAAGTCTTCCTCTTGCCACATATATATAAGGTACTCGGCAATATTCTTCTCTTTCAGTTGTTGTGCTATCTGATTCATAAGTTATCTCCTAATAAAGTGATTCTCCCAACAAAGTAAAAATCAGTCCGGCAAGGGATACCAGCATTACAATACTTCCTACAACACGATTCAGTATCCAGATACCACGCAAGTTGAATTTAGTGCGCACTTTGTTCACAAAGTAAGTAATCCCCAACCACCAGGTCAATGCCCCTATAGCAATAGCAACATAGCCTGTGATTTCTTCGAACACCAGAACTCCCGGCTGCACAAAAGCAAAACGGGCGAAAAGTCCGATAAACAGGAAGATTATCAAGGGATTGGAGAGAGTGACGAAAAATGCGGTAATAAAGTTATGGAAATAAGAACCTTTGCTGGAGGAAGCCGGACGAATGGACTGCACCGGGTTGCTACGAAAGGTATATATACCAAAAAGGAGTAGCATGATGCTCCCCAATAATTGCAGATAGAAAATATTCTTATTAATATAATCGAACACAAAGCTCATCCCGTAGCCGGTGAGCAAAGCGTATGCTATATCGCTCAAAGAGGCTCCCAGACCTGTTACAAATCCATACCAACGCCCTTTATTCAAAGTCCTCTGGATGCATAATACGCCCACCGGACCGAGGGGTGCGGACACAACAACGCCAATAATAAAGCCTTTCACTAATATATCGAATATGGTCTCTATCTGAATCATGTCGCAAATATCGCACTTTTTTGTGATATGGGGATAGTATATTAACGTTTTTTCCACACAAGAATCACTATATATAGCGATAATAAGTAAAACGTACATCGAAAATAAACATATTAAATAAGGTATAGGAATTTATTCTCTATTTTTTTCCTACCACCAACGAAATTGATTATCTTTGCGCCACAGAAAAAGAGAAGAGTTTCTCCTGCAGGAACTTCAATCGTAAAATCGTAAATCGTAAAATCGTAAATATACAACATGATTCTTTTTTTCAGAACCCCTTCCAAGAGCGTGATTGCCGTAGAGAGCAACCATCAGCTCACCCCTGACGAAAGTAATAAACTCTGCTGGCTTTTTGGCGAAGCCGTGATGGAAAGTGAAGAAAACCTGAAAGGCTGTTTCGTTGGCCCACGCCGCGAAATGATCACTCCCTGGAGTACAAACGCAGTAGAAATCACCCAGAACATGGGGCTCGAAGGCATAAGCCGCATCGAGGAGTACTTCCCTGTTAAGGACGAAAATGCCGATTACGACCCGATGCTCCAGCGCATGTACAAAGGACTCGACCAAAACGTATTCACGACAAACCGTCAGCCGGAACCGATCATCTACATTGAAGATCTCGAAGTGTACAACGAAAAAGAAGGTCTGGCTCTTTCCAAAGAAGAAATGGACTACCTGAAGAAAGTAGAAAAGGACCTCGGACGGAAACTGACCGACTCTGAAGTATTCGGTTTCGCACAAATCAACTCCGAACACTGCCGCCACAAAATTTTCGGCGGAACGTTTATCATCGATGGTGTAGAGCAGGAATCTTCTCTGTTCCAGATGATTAAAAAGACGACACAGGAAAATCCGAATAAAATAATCTCTGCTTATAAAGATAATGTAGCCTTCGCCGAAGGTCCGGTTGTAGAACAGTTTGCTCCGGCAGATCATTCAAAACCTGATTTCTTCCAGATAAAGGACATCAAGAGTGTTATCTCACTGAAAGCGGAAACTCATAACTTCCCTACTACTGTAGAACCGTTCAATGGTGCTTCTACCGGTACCGGTGGTGAAATCCGCGACCGTATGGGTGGCGGTAAAGGTTCATGGCCGATTGCAGGTACTGCTGTCTACATGACTTCTTACCCGCGCACAGAAGAAGGACGCGAATGGGAAGAGATTCTTCCGGTACGCAAATGGCTATACCAGACTCCGGAACAGATTCTAATCAAAGCATCCAATGGTGCTTCCGACTTCGGTAACAAGTTCGGCCAGCCGCTGATCTGCGGTTCGGTACTGACTTTCGAACATACGGAAAACAAAGAAGTTTATGGTTACGACAAAGTAATCATGCTTGCCGGTGGTGTTGGTTACGGTACACAACGTGACTGCCTGAAAGGCACACCGGAAGCAGGAAACAAAGTGGTAGTAATCGGTGGTGACAACTACCGTATCGGACTGGGTGGCGGTTCCGTATCTTCTGTTGATACCGGTCGTTACAGCAGTGGTATCGAGTTGAATGCCGTGCAACGTGCCAATGCAGAAATGCAGAAACGTGCCAACAACGTCGTACGCGCTCTTTGTGAAGAAGAAGTGAATCCGGTGGTTTCTATCCATGACCACGGTTCTGCCGGACACGTAAACTGTCTGTCCGAACTCGTGGAAGAATGTGGTGGTTTGATCGACATGAGCAAGTTGCCTATCGGTGACAAGACTTTGTCTGCCAAAGAAATCATCGCTAACGAAAGTCAGGAACGTATGGGTCTGCTGATTAAAGAAGAGGCTATTGAACATGTACGTAAAATTGCCGAACGCGAACGCGCTCCGATGTACGTAGTCGGTGAAACAACCGGCGATCATCGTTTCGCTTTCCAACAGGCTGACGGTGTACGTCCGTTCGACCTTGCCGTAGAACAGATGTTCGGTTCTTCTCCCAAGACATATATGACAGACAAAACAGTGGAACGTCATTACGAAATGCCGAAATACGAATTGTCTAAACTACATGAATATCTGACAAATGTATTGCAGCTTGAAGCTGTAGCCTGCAAAGACTGGTTGACAAATAAGGTAGATCGTTCGGTAACAGGTAAAGTGGCTCGTCAGCAATGCCAGGGTGAACTTCAGTTGCCGTTGAGTGACTGTGGTGTCGTAGCACTCGACTACCGTGGCGAAAAAGGTATCGCTACCTCTATCGGACATGCTCCGCAAGCAGCATTGGCTGATCCGGCTGCCGGCTCTATTCTTTCTGTATCCGAAGCACTAACCAATCTGGTTTGGGCTCCAATGGCAGAAGGTATGGACAGTATTTCGCTGTCTGCCAACTGGATGTGGCCTTGCCGCTCTCAAGAAGGTGAAGATGCCCGTCTTTACACAGCTGTCAAAGCATTGAGCGATTTCTGCTGCGCACTGCAAATTAATGTTCCTACCGGAAAAGACTCTCTGTCTATGACACAGAAGTATCCGAACGGTGAGAAAGTGATTTCTCCGGGAACTGTGATTGTTTCTGCCGGTGGTGAAGTTTCCGACGTGAAGAAAGTGGTATCTCCGGTATTGGTTAACAATGAAAAGACTACACTTTATCATATTGATTTCAGCTTCGATGAACTGAAACTGGGTGGTTCGGCTTTTGCACAATCTCTGGGTAAAGTTGGTGACGAAGTACCTTGCGTACAAGATGCCGAATATTTCCGTGATGCTTTCCTTGCCGTACAGGAACTTGTCAACAAAGGCCTGATCCTTGCCGGACACGATATTTCTGCCGGTGGTTTGATTACTACATTGCTCGAAATGTGCTTCTCTAATGTAGAAGGCGGTATGGAAATCAGCCTCGACAAGATGAAGGAACAGGATATCGTTAAAATTCTGTTTGCTGAAAATCCGGGTATCGTTATCCAGATCAGCGACAAGCATAAGGATGAAGTGAAGAAGATTCTGGAAGATGCCGGCGTAGGCTATATGAAGTTGGGTAAACCGACTGACGAACGTCACATTCTAGTATCTAAAGATGGAGCTACTTACCAATTCGGTATCGATTATATGCGCGATGTGTGGTATTCTTCTTCTTACCTGCTCGACCGCAAACAATCTATGAACGGTTGTGCTAAAGCACGTTTCGAGAACTACAAGATGCAGCCTGTTGAATTTGCTTTCATGCCGGAATTCAAAGGTAAGCTTTCTCAATATGGTATCACTCCGGATCGTCGCACTCCAAGCGGTATCCGCGCAGCTATCATCCGTGAGAAAGGCACAAACGGTGAACGCGAAATGGCTTACTCACTCTACCTGGCAGGTTTCGACGTGAAAGACGTGACGATGACCGACCTCATCAGCGGACGCGAGACACTGGAAGATGTAAACATGATCGTTTACTGTGGCGGTTTCTCTAACTCCGACGTATTGGGTTCCGCTAAAGGATGGGCAGGCGCATTCCTGTTCAACCCGAAAGCTAAAGAAGCATTGGATAAATACTATGCACGCGAAGATACATTGTCATTAGGTGTCTGCAACGGTTGCCAGTTGATGATGGAACTCGACCTTATCAACCCGGAACTGAAGAAGAAAGGCAAAATGTTGCATAACAACTCGCACAAGTTCGAATCACGCTTCCTCGGCCTTACTATCCCGACTAACCGCAGTGTGATGTTCGGCTCTTTGAGTGGAAGTAAACTGGGTATCTGGGTAGCTCACGGAGAAGGAAAATTCTCTTTGCCGTATGACGAAGATAAATACAATGTAGTAGCGAAATACAGCTATGACGAATATCCGGGCAACCCGAACGGCTCCGATTATTCTATCGCAGCACTGGCTAGCGCAGACGGACGTCACCTGGCTATCATGCCGCACCTGGAACGTTCAATCTTCCCATGGCAAAACGGTTGTTATCCGGCCGACCGCAAGAACAGTGATCAGGTTACTCCATGGATAGAAGCGTTTGTCAATGCTCGCAAGTGGGTGGAAGCGAAAATGAAATAAATCATTTCTATACTCTACAGAGGCTGGTACTTTCAATAGTGTCAGCCTCTTGTTTTATTAAACTTTCCGCTCTACCGAAAGGCGTTTGGCAGATACCAAAACACCGAAAACAAACAGTATATACCAATAGCTATCAAATAGTCTGTTTTCTTCATTTTTGGAGCGCTGTTATCTTTCACCAAAATTTTGTAATATCGGAAAATCTTCTTAATTTTGTCAAACTTTCCCCCTCATAAAAGATTCAATAACCCTTAAAAGTCCTATTTGTATGAAAAAATGGCTTTTTCTAATCTTATTGTTTCCTCTAACTTGTGTCGCGCAGACGTATCGATATCTTGGAGTGGAAGATGGGTTAAGTAACCGGCGGGTATACTGCATTCAAAAAGATAAAACCGGATACATGTGGTTCCTCACACACGAAGGTATTGATCGATACAATGGAAAAGAGTTTAAACGATATAAGTTAATGGATGGTGACGCAGAAGTGAACTCTCTGTTAAATCTAAACTGGCTTTATATCGACCAAGAAGGAGTTTTATGGGAAATCGGAAAAAAAGGAAAAGTATTCCGATATGACCAAATTCACGATTGCTTCAGCCTTGTATATAAATTACCAATGGATAGTTTCAGCGAACAGCCGGACCCGGTCACTTATGCCTGGCTCGACCAGAACAAACACATCTGGTTGTGTAATAAGGATACCATCTTCCTCTATAACACGGAAACTCAACAAGTCACCCATATAAAGAATGATATAAGTGAAGACATCACAGATATTGAACAGATAGACGAATCACATTTCTTCATCGGTACGGAAATGGGTATTCATTATGCCAAACTAGAAAATAGCACACTGGAACTTATCAATTGTGATAAGTTGGAGAGTGTGAAAGTTCAGGTTGTCGATTTACATTTCGACAAAAAGATTCGTAAACTATTCATCGGAACTTTCCTGCGGGGAATCATGATTTACGATATGAATACCAAATCTGTCATACGCCCCGAACAGAACCTGAAGAATATTAGTATCACACGATTCAAACCGCTAAATGACAAAGAGTTATTGATAGCTACAGATGGCGGAGGAGTACACAAGATGAATGTGGATACTTATCAAATCGTACCCGAAATTGTAGCTGATTACAATAGTAATTGTGGCATGAACGGTAACAGTATCAATGACATTTTTGTAGATGATGAAGAACGGATATGGCTGGCTAATTACCCCATCGGAATCACGATACAAAATAACCGTTATACGAGCTACAAATGGATTAAGCACTCCATTGGCAATAAGCAGTCTTTAATCAATGACCAAGTGAACTCCATTATCGAAGACAGAGACGGAGATTTATGGTTCGCAACGAATAATGGCATCAGCTTTCTTAATTCAAAGACCGGACAATGGCGATCGATACTTAGCTCTTTTGAAGAGTCGCAAAGTAATAAAAGCCACATCTTTCTTACTATATGCGAAGTGGCTCCCGGAACTATCTGGGCAGGCGGGTACTCTTCCGGTGCTCACCAGATAGATAAAAAGACATTCAACGTCAGCTATTTCATGCCGCCTTTGTACACTCATACAAACAAGCGGCCGGATAAATATATACGTGATATCCGTACAGATATGCAAGGGTATATCTGGTCGGGAGGATTCTACAACCTCAAACGTATTAATCTGAAAACGCAGGAAGTACGGTTTTATGATGGATTAAATTCCATTACCGCCATCGTTGAGAAAGATGAAAAAAGTATGTGGATCGGTAGTGCCACCGGGCTATGTCTTTTAGATAAAGAATCCGGTAAATTCGAGCGTATAAAACTTCCGGTAGAATCGAGTTATATCTACTCCCTGCACCAGGCAAAAGATGGATCATTATATATAGGTACCAGCGGATCGGGACTCTTGATTTACGATATTAACAAAAAACTATTCACTCATTACCACACAGAAAACTGTGCTTTAATATCCAATAATATCTATACTATATTATCGGATGCGGACAGAGACATACTGATGAGTACAGAAAGCGGACTGACAAGCTTTTACCCTAATGAAAAGAAATTCTACAACTGGACCAAAGATATGGGATTGATGACTACACATTTCAATGCACTGTCGGGTGTTCTCCGGAAAAACAATAAATTTATTTTAGGGAGTTCGGACGGAGCTGTGGAATTTGATAAGGACATGAAATTGCCCAGAGGTTATTCTTCTAAAATGATTTTCAGCGATTTCAAGATTTTCTATCAGACAATCTACCCGGGCGATGAGAATTCTCCGCTGAAAGCAAGCATCAATGATACAAAGGTATTGAATTTAAAATACAATCAGAATATATTCTCTTTGCAGGTTTCTTCTATCAACTATGACTATCCTTCCAACATTCTTTATTCCTGGAGACTGGAAGGTTTCTATGATGAATGGAGCAAACCCGGAACGGAGAATACGATTCGTTACACCAATCTTGCCCCGGGCACATATACGCTAAGAGTACGCGCCATTTCCAATGAAGACAAACGCATCATGCTTGAAGAAAGAAGTATAGATATTATCATAGCCCAACCTTTCTGGTTGACATTCTGGGCCATGCTGGTTTATACAGCTATCCTTTGTCTCATTGCCATCGTCCTATTGCGTATCCTGATTTTAAGAAAGCAGCGTAAAGTCTCCGACGAGAAAATACATTTCTTTATCAATACGGCACATGATATCCGTACCCCATTGACGCTTATCAAAGCACCTTTGGAAGAACTACGTGAAAAAGAAGAGTTGAGCAAAGAAGGTATTTCGAACATGAATACGGCATTACGAAACGTTAACGCCCTACTGCGCCTGACGACCAATCTTATCAACTTTGAGAGAGCGGACGTATATTCTTCCGAGCTATATATTTCAGAGCATGAACTCAATACGTTTATGAATGAAATATTCAATGCATTTCAACAGTACGCCAACATCAAACATATCAACTTCACTTATGAAAGTAATTTCAGGTATATGAATGTATGGTTTGATAAAGAGAAAATGGAGTCTATTTTTAAGAACATCATTTCGAATGCATTGAAATATACTCCCGAAAATGGGAATGTACAGGTTTTCGTTTCTGAATCAACAGATTCATGGAGCGTGGAAGTCAGAGACACGGGAATCGGAATTCCGGCTAACGAACAAAAGAAGTTGTTCAAGCTCCATTTCCGCGGCAGCAATGCTATCAACTCCAAAGTAACGGGAAGTGGTATCGGTCTGATGCTTGTATGGAAGTTAGTCCGTTTGCACAAAGGAAAGATCAATCTGTCAAGTATCGAAAACCAAGGATCAGTTATCAAAATAACGTTCCCCAAAGATAGCAAGCGTTTCCGGAAAGCACATCTGGCAACTCCGAGCAAACAGCGTATAGAAATCGAAAACGTTCCGTCTTCATCGCCTGAAATTTACGAAAACGCACAGAAGAAAGAGAACATAAATCATCGTCGTATCTTAATTGTGGAAGATAATGATGAGTTGCGCAACTATCTGTCGCAAACGCTATCCGAAGAATATATCGTACAGGTTTGTTCCAATGGAAAAGAAGCACTGACGATTATTCCCGAGTACAAACCGGAGCTGGTTATTTCAGACATTATGATGCCGGAAATGCGGGGTGATGAATTATGCCAGGCTATCAAGAACAATATCGAGACTTCCCACATCCCCGTTATCCTGCTGACTGCTTTGAATAATGAGAAAGATATTCTCTCGGGACTTCAGATTGGTGCGGATGAATACGTTGTGAAGCCATTCAACATTGGTATATTGAAAGCAAATGTGGCCAATCTATTGGCTAATCGTGCACTCTTGCGCAGCAAATACGCAAATCTGGATCTGAATGATGAGGAAAATGATGAAGACTGCATTAACTGTTCACAGGATATTGACTGGAAGTTTATTGCAAACGTCAAAAAGAATGTGGAAGACAACATCGACAATCCGGCTCTGACTGTAGATGTGTTATGCAGCCTGATGGGAATGAGTCGCACAAGTTTTTACAATAAATTAAGGGCATTAACCGATCAGGCACCGGGAGATTATATCCGGCTGATTCGTCTGAAACGTGCCGTACAATTACTAAAAGAAAACACACATAGCATAACAGAAATTGCAGAAATGACGGGATTCAGTGATGCCAAGTACTTCCGCGAAGTATTTAAGAAGCATTTTAATGTAAGCCCCAGTCAGTATGGCAAAGAGAAAAAAACAGCTAGTAAGGAAGGAGGAGAAAAGAAAGAATGAACATTTATCTCGAAGCATTTGGAATCTTTTTTAAAATAGGCGCCTTTACCATTGGAGGAGGGTATGCAATGGTGCCACTGATTGAAAATGAAATTGTCACCAAGCGAAAATGGATTGCGCAGGAAGATTTTATAGACCTGTTAGCTATCTCCCAATCCGCTCCGGGAATTCTGGCAGTCAATATTTCTATCTTCATAGGATATAAACTGCGTGGCATCCGGGGAAGTATTATCACAGCATTGGGAACTATTTTGCCGTCTTTCATTATTATATTAGCTATCGCCCTGTTCTTTCATAGTTTCCAAGATAATCCGATAGTGGAACGTATTTTTAAAGGAATCCGCCCGGCAGTGGTGGCACTTATCGCGGCGCCGACCTTTACCATGGGACGATCCGCAAAAATCAACCGCTACAATCTGTGGATTCCTGTTGTCTCGGCATTATTAATCTGGCTGTTGGGCTTCTCCCCTATCTGGATTATCATTGCTGCCGGTGTAGGAGGGTTCCTGTGGGGAAAACTTAGAAAAGTTGAGAGTTGAGAGTTGAGAATTGAGAAGACACGGATTACACGGATTAACGCTATCATTTTACAGATTCATAATTTCCAAAACCGCGAAATCCGTGTAATCCGTGCCTAAAATTATTATATAATAAATTATTAATCACATGATTTACCTACAGTTATTCTATACATTTTTCAAAATCGGCCTCTTTGGTTTCGGAGGTGGGTACGCCATGCTTTCCATGATTCAAGGTGAAGTGGTTACCCGTTACGGATGGGTGAGTTCACAGGAGTTTACTGATATTGTAGCAATCAGCCAGATGACTCCGGGACCTATCGGCATTAATGCAGCGACCTATGTAGGGTTTACTTCTACCGGAAGTGTTTGGGGTTCCATCATTGCAACCTTTGCAGTGGTCCTCCCCTCTTTTATCTTGATGCTGACCATTAGCAAGTTCTTTTTAAGGTATCAGAAACATCCTGTGGTGGAATCTATCTTCGACGGGCTGCGCCCGGCAGTAGTAGGACTACTCGCTTCCGCTGCGCTAGTATTAATGAATGTAGAAAATTTCGGCTCGCCTACGAAAGATACTTATTCATTCGTCATCAGTATCATTATATTCCTGATCGCTTTCATCGGAACAAGAAAATACAAAGCCAATCCGATATTAATGATTATCGGCTGCGGCATTGCAGGATTACTACTTTATTAGTTGATAGGTGATAGGTGATAATTGATAGTTAGCTGCGCTATGCTGCATAGTCACTTTCAATTATCAACTATCACCTATCAACTATCAAATAATCAAAGTTTCAACTTCTTACTTACAGACTTGGATTCATTATGCAAGCGATCTAAAGCTGTCACTACATAACGGCATTTTGTTTTCCCTGTTTCATAAGGAAGTTTATAGAATGGATTCCGCGTGATAGCTACAATATGAGAAGGATCGTCCAAATCCACCTTTTCTTTACCGTCAAAACGATAGACTACATATTGAACTGCCTTATCCATCTCTGTATCAGCTTTCGGAGCTGTCCAGAAAAGGATATAGCCATCTTCTGTCCATACCTTTTTCATTTTACGTACCTTGCCCGGAGCTTTATCATCCATAAAATCAAAGACTGGAATCAAAGCAGGATATTTATGATATTCACTGATTAAAGCATCGCGATATCTACCCTGGTTCTCAACAACAGCTGCCGCATACCATTGACAGCTACCTCCGATTGTTTGGTAAGCACGTTGCAAAGCCATCTTGCGGGGAAGCTGATTGATAGAAGGATTCTGCGGATCGGCAAACTGAACTGTCTTTGGCACCGACTGACCAATGAACAACGGCCGGTTTTCCGAATGAGTAGCCCACCATTTCACCAGTGTCTCATAGTCGGCAGCTTTGTGGCCAATCTCCCAGTAAATTTGCGGAATATTATAATCAATCCATCCTTCACGTGCCCAAAGGAGTACATCGGCATAAAGATCATCATAGTTCTGCAAACCATTAGTGTTACTTCCCAACGGATCGCTCTTCTGATTACGATAAATACCGAACGGACTGATACCAAACTTCACCCATGGCTTGATGCCACGAATCGTTTCGTGAAGCTTCTTTATCAACACATTCACATTACTACGACGCCAATCTGCCTTATTGGTGAAACCTCCACCATAACGGGCGAAACTTGCATCATCCGGAAAATCCAATCCATTAACCGGATAAGGATAGAAATAATCATCCATGTGAATAGCATCTACATCATAACGAGACACAATATCGGTCACGATTTTACAGATATGCTCCCGGCTTTCAGGAAGTGCCGGATCGAAATATAACTGATCGCCATAAGTAACAAACCATTCCGGATGCTGGTGATAAATATGCTCCGGTGCCAACTTATTCTTTAATGAGGTCTTCACGCGGTAAGGATTGATCCAGGCATGAAATTCCATATTCCGTTTCTGACATTCTTCAATCATAAACTGCATCGGATCCCACATAGGAGAAGGCGTCTGACCTTGCGTTCCTGTCAGGAAACGGCTCCACGGCTCATGCTGGGAAGCATATAATGCATCCGCCTCAGGGCGTACCTGAAAGATGATTGCGTTAATGCCGGCTTCCTGAAGAGAGTTCAACTGACTAACCAATATTTGTTTCAGTCTCTCTGTGGGAATGCCACGAAACTGACCGTTAACAGCTTGTATCCACGCTCCACGGAATTCACGTTTAGGATATTTATTGCCTGATGGCACCTGTGCCCTCACTCCTACCACCAGAAGAAGAGCTAAAAGTAAAAGATAGTTTTTCAGCTTCATAATATTCTTAAATCGTAATAATGTGACGCAAAGATAATACAAACTCCCGATAAATTCGCTAACTTTGCCGACTACCATAAAAAAGGAGTATTTTATGTCAGAAAACAACTATATTTCGATCAAAGGCGCACGCGTCAACAACCTAAAAAACATCGATGTAGATATTCCCCGCAACAAACTTGTTGTTATCACCGGATTATCGGGTTCGGGAAAATCATCTCTTGCTTTTGATACGCTCTACGCAGAAGGACAACGCCGCTACGTGGAAAGTCTAAGCAGTTATGCGCGCCAGTTTCTGGGACGAATGAGCAAACCGGAATGTGACTTTATCAAAGGGATTCCTCCCGCCATTGCTATCGAACAGAAAGTGAACAGCCGCAATCCCCGTTCTACCGTGGGCACCTCGACTGAAATTTACGAATATCTACGCCTGTTATATTCGCGGGTAGGGAAAACGTATAGCCCCATCAGCGGACAAGAAGTGAAGAAGCACTCTACAGAAGACATTGTCAACTGCATGCTCTCATACCCGGAAGGTACAAGATATACGGTACTGACACCTATCCGCCTGCGTGAAGACCGCACCTTGCAACAACAACTGGAAATAGACCTGAAACAAGGGTTCAACCGTATCGAAGTGAACGGTGAAATGAAGCGTATTGATGAATATACGCCTGTGGCAGGTGATGAAGTATATCTACTGGTGGACCGTATGGCGGTTGCCAATAGCAAGGACGCCATCAGCCGACTGACCGATTCTGCCGAAACAGCCATGTATGAAGGTGACGGAACCTGTATGCTGCGTTTTTATCTATCAGACGGAACCACAAAGTTACATACTTTCAGCACTAAATTCGAAGCAGACGGTATCATCTTCGAAGAGCCGAATGACCAGATGTTTTCATTCAACTCTCCTATCGGTGCTTGCCCTGTATGTGAAGGATTCGGTAAAGTGATCGGTATTGATGAGCATTTAGTTGTTCCGGATCGTTCCTTATCCGTATATGAAGGTGCTATCGTATGCTGGCGAGGTGAAAAGATGGGTGAATGGAAAGAAGAACTGATTCACAATGCGGATAAATTCGACTTCCCGATTTTCACTCCCTATTATGAGTTGACAGATGCGCAACGCCGTTTACTTTGGGAAGGCAATCAATATTTCCATGGCATCAATGATTTCTTCAAGATGCTGGAAGAGAATCAATATAAGATACAATACCGGGTAATGCTGGCACGTTACCGCGGAAAGACACTTTGCCCGAAATGCCACGGCACTCGCCTGAAACCGGAAGCCGGATATGTCCGGGTGGGTGGAAAAAACATTTCCGAACTGGTAGATTTGCCTATCACAGAACTGAAGGAATTCTTCGATCATTTGGAACTGGACGAGCACGACAGCAACGTATCCCGACGTATCCTGGTTGAAATAAATAGCCGGATTCGTTTTCTAATTGATGTAGGTTTGGGCTATCTGACTTTGAACCGGCTTAGTAATTCTTTATCGGGTGGAGAAAGTCAACGTATCAATCTGGCAACTTCACTGGGAAGTAGCCTTGTTGGTAGCCTTTATATTCTCGACGAGCCAAGTATCGGACTGCATAGTCGTGATACGGACCGTCTGCTCCATGTGTTGCGTCAACTGCAACAATTAGGCAATACGGTAGTAGTGGTAGAGCACGACGAAGAGATCATCCGTGCTGCAGATTACATTATTGATATAGGTCCTAATGCAGGACGTCTGGGTGGAGAGGTTGTTTACCAAGGCGATATGAAGGATTTGAAGAAAGGAAGCAACAGTTACACGGTACGTTATCTTTTGGGAGAAGATGAAATTCCCGTTCCGGAACATCGCCGGCCGTGGAATAATTATATAGAATTGAAAGGCGCACGTGAGAATAACCTGAAAGGAGTAAACGTACGTATCCCACTTAATGTGATGACAGTCGTTACCGGTGTTTCCGGTTCCGGAAAGAGTACATTAGTGAGAGACATTTTCTTCCGGGCATTGAAACGTGAATTGGATGAATGCAGTGACCGTCCGGGAGAGTTCTCCTCAATCGGAGGAAGTTTGCGCGACCTGCGGAATGTAGAATTTGTAGACCAGAACCCTATTGGAAAATCATCACGTTCTAATCCGGTGACTTACATCAAAGCCTACGACGAAATTCGTAAACTGTGGTCTGAACAACCGCTAGCTAAACAAATGGGGTATACTCCCGGATTCTTCAGTTTCAACAGTGAAGGCGGACGTTGCGAAGAATGTAAGGGGGAAGGAACCATCACCGTAGAAATGCAATTTATGGCAGACTTAGTGTTGGAGTGTGAATCTTGTCACGGAAAACGGTTCAAGTCTGATACACTGGAAGTGAAATTCAACGATAAAAGCATCTACGATGTGTTGGAGATGACCGTCAATCAGGCGGTTGAGTTCTTTAACGAACATGGACAAAAGAAAATTGTGAAGAAGTTACTTCCTTTGCAGGACGTAGGACTGGGATATATTAAATTAGGACAGTCGTCTTCCACTCTTTCCGGTGGTGAAAACCAACGTGTCAAACTGGCATTCTATTTGAGCCAGGAGAAAGCCGACCCGACGATGTTTATCTTTGACGAGCCGACTACCGGACTTCATTTCCATGATATTCGCAAACTTCTGGATGCTTTCGACGCACTGATTCGCCGGGGACACAGTATCGTTATCATTGAACATAATATGGATGTCATCAAATGTGCCGATTATGTAATCGATCTCGGACCGGAAGGCGGAGATAAGGGTGGAAACATTGTAGCAGTGGGCACCCCGGAAGAAGTTGCCGCTTGCGGAGCAAGTTATACAGGACAATTCTTGAAAGAAAAACTTTAATAGTTGATAGTTGATAAATGATAGATGATAGTTGGCTGCGCAATATTTGCTGCATGGTAATTCTTACCTATCATTTATCATCTATCATTTATTATCTATCATTTATCAACTATTTAAAAGTAGAATCCGAATCCTATCTTCACACCAAAACGTGAATTATCGGAGTCATCAAAACGCCATTTATAATAAACAGCCGGTTCGATGGTTACTGTTTTGGAAAGAAAGTACGCATATCCGGCTTCAATGCCCAATCCCCAATCATTGTTATGGCCACCACCTTTGTAACGGACACGTTCCCAATCAAAACCACCTCCGAGATAAATCCCCGTTGTATTGAAATAGCAACGCATTCCTGTACCCAGTGTATATGTATCCTTCGGTTGCGACCAGTCTGCTCCAAGATTTACCATCAATGCAAAACCATCTGCCAAAAACGTACCGGCTTGCGCACCAATACCAAACTTAGCATCATCATTTTTACTGTAAGAAAAATCCAGTCCTGTGACGGAAGGGTTGAGAATCATCGTTCCTTTCTCAAATTGTGCCTGTGCAGTGAAAGAGACTGCCAATAAGCAAAGTGCCAAAGCTAATTTCTTCATAAACTTATTTTTTTAAGTGAATAGATTGTTCGTCTTTTTTGCGGCGTTCACGCATTTGTTCCTTTTTCCGAAGCACTAGCCAAAGAAGAAGAACGATAACATAAGAACCCGCCACCGTCAGGATTTTCTCTGTCTGGCTGACTTCCGTATTACGTGGCAACAGATAAGCCGCTGTTACCGAAACATAAATAAGGAATGCAATTGCCACTCCTGTCGATTTTCTTATTTTCTTCATTCTGATAATTTTCTTGTTTTTTGCTTGCTCATCCAGATATAGAACCAAATCACTGCAACGATCACACACGTTATGCCAACGCCATAGGAAACAGTGTGTGAAAGTCCCAATCCTTCGGGAGCAATACATATATAAGTAGAACATACGCATGTCATAAACAGTGCCGGTATCAAGGTAATGATATAAGATTTCTTAGATACCACCAAAAAAATCGTTATAGCCCACAGGGTAAACACAGCCAATGTCTGGTTTGCCCAAGCAAAATAACGCCATATCATATTAAATCCGTTTGCATCACGCAAGCTATACAAAAGCAGACCGATAGCAACTACAAACATAGGAATGCAAATGTACAAACGACGGCGCATACTTTTTTGCTCCATCCCCAAAAAGTCCGCCACAATCAGACGGGCAGAACGAAAGGCCGTATCTCCCGAAGTAATCGGAGCGGCAATGACTCCCAAAATAGCAAGCACTCCACCGATTGCCCCTAACCATTCTTTTGTAATAGCATCAACAATAACGGAAGCATTGCTTTCTTCCATTCCATTCTCATGGAAAAAGTAAGTAGCGGCAGCCGCCCAAATCAAAGCAACAATACCTTCTGTAATCATCGCTCCATAAAATACCGGACGTCCATGCCGTTCCGAAGTCATGCAACGAGCCATCAAAGGACTTTGTGTAGCATGAAAACCGGAGATGGCACCACATGCAATACTCACAAACATAATCGGAAAAATAGGAAGCTCACTCGCTTCGGGGTTTGTATTTTGCAATCCATCCCAAAGTTCAGGCAAAGCCGGATGGTTAACGTAAAGCATTACCAAGATGCCGACTGCCATAAACAACAGGGCAACCGCAAAGATCGGATAAATCTTACCGATGATTTTATCTACAGGAAGCAAGGTTGCCAGAATATAATAAGCAAACACAACAACAATCCAAAACGTAGTATCCAAATGTTCCGGAGTGAGTTTAGCCAATAGCCCGGCAGGACCTGCTACGAAAACGGAACCTACCAGAATCATTAAAATAACAGTGAATCCTCTCATCACCTGCTTGGTAGTCAGTCCCAAATAACGACCTATTATTTCCGGCAGGCTTTCACCTCCATTACGCAAAGAAAGCATTCCGGCGAAATAATCATGCACCGCACCGGCAAAAATACTTCCCAACACAATCCACAAGTATGAAGAGCTACCGAATTTCGCTCCCATGATTGCTCCGAAAATAGGACCTAATCCGGCAATATTAAGAAACTGAATCATGAAAATCTTCCAGGTGGGCAATGGAATATAGTCCACTCCATCAGCCTTGGTAAGAGCCGGTGTTTTACGGTCATCAGGACCAAAGACGCGTTCCATCAGGCGTCCATACGTAAAATAGCCTACTATCAGTGCCAGCAGGCATAGAGTAAATGTAATCATAGCGTGTCTTTTTTTAACTTGGCAAATGTAACATAATCTCACGAAACAGCCCAACAATACCGACACTTTTACTAACTTTGCAGGGATTTAAAACAAAAAATAAAGAATATGCGCCTAACTATTTTCATTCTTTCACTTTTGTTTCCTTTCCTCACAATTGCCGCACAACCCAAACACGAAGTTCGTGCGGCATGGGTCACAGCTGTGTACGGACTGGATTGGCCTCGTACACGTGCAACAACTCCCCAAACAATTCGCAAACAGAAAGAAGAGTTAATAGGTATTCTTGATAAGTTGAAGGCTGCCAACTTCAACACTGTCCTATTTCAAACCCGTACACGTGGAGATGTATTATATCCTTCAGCAATCGAACCATTCAATTCAATCTTAACTGGAAAGACAGGAGGAAACCCCGGCTATGATCCACTGGCTTTCGCCGTTGAGGAATGTCATAAACGGGGAATGGAATGTCACGCCTGGATGGTAACTATTCCACTGGGGAATAAGAAACATGTTGCTTCGCTCGGAAGTCAGTCCGTCACCAAGCGGATGAAAGATATCTGCGTCCCTTACAAAAGTGAATATTTCCTCAACCCGGGGCATCCGGCTACGAAAGAGTATTTGATGAAACTGGTACGGGAAGTCGTAAGCGGTTATGACGTGGACGGAGTACATTTTGACTATCTGCGTTATCCGGAGAATGCTCCCCTTTTCCCCGATAAATATGATTTCCGCCGATATAATAAAGGACGTACGCTGGATCAGTGGCGCCGGGATAATATCTCCGAGATTGTACGTTATATATATAAAGGTGTAAAAGCGATGAAGCCTTGGGTAAAGGTAAGTACCTGTCCGGTAGGAAAATACCGGGATACATCACGTTATCCTTCCCGTGGATGGAATGCTTTCTTTACCGTTTACCAGGACCCACAAGGCTGGATGGGAGAAGGGATTATGGACCAGATTTATCCGATGATGTATTTCCAGGGAAACAATTTCTATCCTTTTGCTCTTGACTGGCAGGAACAAAGTAACGGACGACAGGTGGTTCCGGGACTTGGCATTTATTTTCTTCATCCTGATGAGGGTAAATGGACACGTGACGAAATTGATCGTCAGATGAACTTCATCCGCAGTCAGAAAATGGCAGGTGAAGGACATTACCGGGTGAAATATCTTATGGAAAATACACAAGGTATCTACGATGAATTGGCTGAAAATTTCTATGCATATCCGGCTTTACAGCCTCCTATGCCGTGGCTGGACAATGTTCCGCCTACGGCTCCATCCAAACTGAAAACAACGAATATCAACAATGGATATACGGAATTAAAGTGGCAGGCTGCTACTGATAATGATTCGCGTAATCAGCCGATGTATGTTATTTACGCATCAAATGAATATCCGGTAGACATCAGCCGACCGGAAAACATTGTTGCACAGGGTATTCGGGATACAAATTATATCTATGCTCCTATCCTACCCTGGAATACAAAAAAACATTTTGCCGTTACAGCCGTAGACCGTTACGGAAATGAAAGTGCAGCGACGCAGGAGGCACAGAGGGACAAGTAGTAAGAAGCGAGGTGACAGGTAATAACAGCCGTCTCTTTAAGTTATTATTTACAGCCTATTCCCAAGAACTGTCGCGGAATGGATATGATATACAAAGGCTCCTGCAAAAACCTTTTGCAGGAGAAGCTGAAGTTGACAGAAAGATGGGATGTTTAATTCCTAGACCGATCTCTGTCCCAAGTTATTTTTTAAACGTTACATAGTTATTTGGATTTGCGTGGTAACTGCTAAATAACCATAAAGGGCTGACTCCTGCAAATGGAATCAGCACTATTTTTTAAGCCTAGCGAATATTTATCGGACAGCAATAATATAAAATCAAAGAGGAATAATAACTTTATGTTCCTTCTGATTTCTAAAAATAACAAACTCTACATTTTTGCGTGTGTTCACGTTTTTCAACACCTCTTTCATGTCACCTAAATGATTGACCGGTTTTCCATTTACACTAAGAACAGCATCATTCGGAGCAATAAAATCTCTGACCGGACTTCCTAAAGCATCTACAGAAACGACATAAACTCCCCGTTCCATATCCATACCTGTAGCGGAACGTTCTTCCAATGTATTCAAACTCTTAAACGTTACTCCTTTCCAAAGCATTATTTTAGCAGCATCCAAAGCATTATCCGTCACAAGCGGAACAGGCATTACAGGACTTTCAGCCAACTGTTTCAGATGGGAAGACAACACTCCGAATTTATTCATCGAAAAATTACGGAATCCTCCTTTGATTATGGCTTCCGAATCATCTGCTACATTAAAATTACCTTTCGTAGCATCCATAAACCTGATTGTAGTTACTATAGAATGAACATCCCCACCAAGTTGGCGAGCCGCAAGATATGCCAGGCTGTCTGTAAAGATATTATAGTCTACCTCTCTCCCCCAGCCATACACCCTTATAGGTTTATATTTGGTCATTACAATATTACGTGAAAAGACATCTCCGCTATTTTTAAACCACAAATGTGGGTGTAGAGTATTATTGACGATAATATTATTTTCAACAGTCCGATAAAAACCTTCACGCAATTTAATACCACCATTCAAACAAAGATTATTGTAGATTTGGTAATTACTGGAGCCATCATCCAAATCTATATCCCATCCCCTATCACAACGTAATCGATTATGGCGGATAATGATAGGTTCGACCACATCTGCCAAAATCAATGCCGGGTTTTCATCTGTTATCTGCGTCATTACATTATACTTCGGATGCCAGAAACGGTCACGTCCCCAAGAGTTGATAGTTCCATGATCACCTGTTTCTTTTACAGTATCAAAAATATCATTATGCTCGATAATATGTCCTCCCCATGTGCCTTCACTGATATTAATTCCGGCACGAGGAGTATCATAAATACTGTTATGGCTTATCGTTATATTACGACACATGGAAAGCTCCACGCCAGTTATCTGCTTTTCAAACAAACCAATAGTGCATATCAGATTATCATAAACCTCACAATAAGCAGGATGATTGCCATTCCGAGGACCTTTTGCATAATCCATCTTATCCAAAGGAACAAACTCACCGTACGTAAAACTCGGTGAACGAACTCCTTCCACATCCCCTACAAAACAAATTGCACTGGCTCCAATAAAAGTCAGGTAAGAACCTGTCACTGACGAATAGCGATTATATTTATCAAAAAAAACACCATTTCCTCCCACGTTACGGATATAACAATTATGCAGGTTACATTTCTCCGTTCCCCTGAAAACGACGGCTCCTCCCCGGTATATTGTCCAGTCCGAACGAAGCAGAGGCTCGTAATGTTCCATAAATGTCCGTATCGTTTGCGTTAGTTCAATCCCTTCAATGGTTATATTCTTCACAGGCTTGGATGGAGTTCCCGCAAATTCAATCAAGTTTTTAAGTTGCGGAGTTTCAAACGCCAATTCATTTATCTTTTCATCAGGTAGAGGATAATAATACAACCAACCTTCTTTTCTATCATAGTACCACTCTCCCGGAGCATCCAGTTCTTCGAAGATATTCTCTACCATCCTGTTTTCATGATGGATCCCCATTGGCCTGTTATTCTGCCAACCACCTTCCAATTGCAACTCTCCCTTTTTATTCTTACCTATAATACGATAATGAAAATCACCCCAATCATGACTATGCATAGCATGAAGGTAACCTCCTTCCGGATGTTTCCACTTTTTCACTCGTTCCGGATCTGTTGCCAAAGCAGATGTGCCATTAAAGCGAACTGCATTTTCATCGTAATTAGGGTAACGTGCCATAGACCTCAAATCTCCGTTTACGATAAGCATATCCATAACCGGATTCCCTTTCACAGCAGCCCGCATGATACCATTTTTGTATTTTTCCCATTTCAGATTCAAACCAACTCCACTCGATATGACAGCTTTCTCTCCGGGATAATTTTTTATTATTAATTCTTTCGCATCATTACCATCATCAGAGGTCAGCACCAAAGGCTTATCTAAAATGTATTTCCCTTCCCTTAAATAAATTGTAGTACAATTCTTATCTGTTCGAGCTTTTTCGACAGCTTCATGAATTAAATGGAAAGGAGCGGCCTTACTGCCATCTCCACCCGATGATGCGTGAGGAGAAACGTAGTATATTGATTGAGCATAAATACCCAGAAATGGTATTGTGGACAGTAAAAGAAGTACTGTTTTTATCCTTTGTGTTTTCATATGGCATGATAATTTGGCTATATCCATGAGCAAAGATAGCCTAAATGAAATACTTAATTAACAAAAAAATGAAACTTTAATAACTTTACGTATCATAAAAGAAATGGTATGGGGCTCATATCAGAAATAATCAATCCCATACCATTCCAGTTTCCTGAAAAAAGAGTCAATTCATAAATTTACCTCTATATCAAGCTTTTCACCTATGATACAACTATCAAAATAAAAAAAATCTACTTTAATTTATAAGATAAATCGTACTTCCTACCACCTACGGAAACTTCCACAGAAGCACCATCTGCATGGAATGTGCCGGGAGTTGTGTTAGTGTTATCTGTGAATTTGGCACTAATATTCAAGCTTGCACGATCAGTCTCATTCGTAAACGGGTGAATTACAGTAATAAATCGTGCCGCACCTCCCATCGGTTTAGTTATACTCACCCGATACCATTTGCGTTGAAGTGTTTTTTCATTCTGTGTACTGGATGACCAATTAGTATTCCATTTAGGAGTATATCCGGCATTTGTTTCAACAAACGTCTTAAACTGCATATTGTTATTATCTCCAAATTTTGTATAAGCACCATACTGAAAGTTTGTACTGTTGTCGTCAATAACAACTTTACCCGCATCACCCAAATTGAAAGTCAAATCAACCGTAGGAGTAGTTTTGCCGGCATCATATCCCTCGTCTACCAAAACAAAAAATGTCTTGTTCACAAAGAATACGGCACGACGATGTGTCAAGTCACCATAAGACTTATTCTCCGTAACAAGCACATCAATATCATCCTTGCTATCTTGCATCAAAAATTTTCCGTTCATATAACCATCAGCAATAGTAGCAGAGTTTTTAGTCATCGTATTATGCATGGTTGTTGCCCGATATGATTTACGCAAAGCATCGCTTGCAGCATCTCCTCCATAAGTAAAGAAACCTGCATCCGGTAAGAAATTACGTCCGTTACGATATAAACTAAAGGTTCCGTTATCCGGCTGACAGTGTACATAATTCTTAGGATTATTATTATTCTTCAAAACCATCATTGTTGCATCCGGTGCCCAATTGCTACGCAACATATAATAGCCTCCATCCTTATAAAGCTGAATTAATTCCTTAGGTTGCTCTCCCTGTCTCCCTTCGGTTGCCATCCATTCGAATTCTTTATCATCAGGGAACATAGCCATATATCTACGGAAATTACCCAACAATACACTTTTAGTCCATGAACTGGCTCCAGTATCATTAAAATTATCAAAGGAATAATCAGGATAAGTAATATCCATCACAAAACGAGCCGCTTTCTTCAATAATCCGACATAATTAGTTGGGAAATACCCGACCTTATTATTAACTTGCGCCATATTATAAAGCTTATTACAAGCATAAACAGCCTCTATATGATAGCCCGGAGTCAATTCTACATGTACTCCATCATTCAAGAATTGTGATTGTACCTGTTCAGTGATTTTCGCTGTACCTTCATTCAACCATTCTCCTGCTTTCTGAAATTCCGGCATTAATATTCCGGCAGAAACGACACTCTCCACTTGGGTAATAAGAATATTAGTTTCTTTATAATAATTCTTACGAATACATTCCACTCCATCCGACAATGCAACCAAAAATGTAGAAAGCCATTCAGGAGTGAAATTCTCCGATTGAATAAAATAAGACATCATATCGAGTTGCGCCTGTATTCTATGAGCAGGTTGAAGTCCATACCACTCCACATTCTTTTCTTTATCCACCTTTCCTTCAGGACAAGGAAATGTTTTCAGCCAGTCACCATACACTTCTATCCATGATTTGACATATTTCTCATCATGAGTAACCACGTACGCATTAGCCTGATGTATCATCCACTGATGACGATGCAACTGATAAACAAATTCAGCATCTCCCTTATACTTGTCAGGAACATAATTCCAGTTTATTTCATCATCCTGTTTAAATAGTACATACGTTTCTTTCCCTGCTGCATCTTTAGACTCATATTTATCTTTTATATAGAAACGATATTCCAAAGCCTGATCAGCTATATTTTTATTGAAATCACCAATAGAGGTCTGATTCAGATTTATATTAGGATTGATAACATCCTCCCTATTCCGATAGTATTCCAACAATTCAGAAGTAGCCGAGCTATAATCTTTCTTTTCACAATATGCTTTCACATTTTCCAAACCTGGATAATCAAGATTGATTACTTCAAAAAGTCTCGGAACCAATGCGTCACCTCCAGCATTATTTTCTTCCTTTACATGATTCTCAAAGAAAATAATCTTATCATCATTGCATGCGGTCATTAATAGCCCCAGCAAAACAAACAAACTAAATATTTTTGAATTCATACGATCTCTATTTGAATTAATTACCATTATTCCATCCTGGGTTTTGTCCCAAATCCGGATTCATATAAATTTCATTTTGAGGATAAGGGAACAAATACATCTTATCGTCCCAGTACATTTTCTGTAACAGCACCTTTTGATAAGACAGAGAAGTACCGTTCTTTGTTATCTTTACTCCATAAAGATTTCTTACTTCATCCAAACCTGCTATCTTCCAACGACGAATATCATAAAAACGATGTCCCTCAAAAGCCAATTCAATGCGACGTTCATAGCGAACCTTGGCCGTAAATTCCTCTCCGTTCGCATCTATGTGTTTCATATCAGCGCAATCACGAACCATATTCAAAACTTGACGTGCCGTCAATGGACATCCTTCTGCTGTTTCATCCGGACCTTTCCACTCATTCATAGCTTCTGCATAATTCAATAATATTTCAGCATAACGGAACAAAACATAATGATGATGCAATTTATTCGGTTTGTCCGGATCAAGTGATACAGACGGATTCATATACTTACGCAGATAATAACCAGTTTTCGTGGAACCGTCCAATACCTTGTTTTTACCACCTTCAAAAGTTTCCACCTTTTGTTTCTGCCACATAGAACCATTAGTCAGTACATTTAAATACAAACGGGGATCACGGGTCTGCTTATTAGCAGCATCATAATACATATTCGCCACATGGGTCGAATTATTCCAATCGAATGGAGTTCCATCCTTCATTTCATAAGCATCTACTAAATTCTGCGTAGGAGTATTTCCACCTTCTGCACCTTCATATCCCATCGGTTCATTTCTCGATTCAAAATCACTGGTAGTCGCAGTGGCACGGCGTTCAAAAATTAACTGCTTAGATTTCAAAATCTCATTGCCACCTAAATCCGAATACAAAGGGTCAGCTGCAATTTTAGGCAATTGATATTTATTCATGTTAATAACCTCATAAGCTGCTTTAGCTGCCGCTTCCCACTTTTTCAATTCATGACCGGGATTATGTAATTCACTCGCTGCATACAGCAAAGCTCTTGATTTTAAAGCCAATGCCGCACCTTTGGTCACCCGACCTGTCTCTCCCCTGACAGCATCTTCCGGCAGCCCGCCTTCCCGGGTAATCTCCGTACATTCTTTTGCTATGAAATCTACTACCTCCGCAAACGAAGTCTTGCGCACAGAATTAATATCTTCCTGCGTATAAGTACGTGTTATCAAAGGAATATCTCCATAGCGCTTAGCCAATTCAAATAAATAAAACGCACGTAAGAAACGTACCTCCAAAGAGAATTTGGAAGCTTTTTCTATTATTTCATCATAATCTTCATTATACTGAAAACGTTCAAGCACTTTCGGATCAAAATTTTCCAAGAATAAATTAGCACTACGAATTCCATCCCAAAAGCTCCAACCATCATCAACACGTTTTAGCGGACTCCATATTCCATTGGCTATATAATAAATACTATTATTCTCCCAAGTATAGACAGCATTATCCGTAGCAGATTCCATCATCGCATCATTCACTCTCCCAAAATCAGTTGGCAAGAAACTATATACATAAGCTACTGATGAGTTCATGTTATTAAAATAGCTGTAGGCTTCTTCCTTAGTTTTTCCGCTAGTTTCATCGTAATCAAGAAAATCACATCCGTCCAATAAAAACAGAGTGAAAGCCGCTACTACATAGTTCTTTATATTTCGCATAACTATCTTTATTTAAAAATTAATATTCAGACCCAGACATACAGAGAACAAATCCGGATACCCCAATGTCAGATCTTCACAATTGAAATAATCAATCTTATCTATAGAAAATACATTCTGCGCCTTAGCATAAATCTGAAGTTTATCTAGTTTTATCTTTTTCACCCATTTCTGCGGCAGATTATAATAGACATTCAGATTACGTAGTTTCAAGAATGAACCATCTTCAATCCACTGTGTGCTAGTCTGATAATTATTCTCATTTGACAATGTAGAAAGACGGGGCACGTTGGCGACATCTTTCATCGCTTCTGTCCAACGAATCTTATCTTTTAAATACCAAGTTGCAATATTAGTATTGCCATTACGCAATGGTTGATGCACATTGGCTACATTTAATTGTTTGGTCAACCCACTTACTCCATTGAAAACCATATCTATTCCAAACCCTTTGTATTCAAAGCCGAGATTCAATCCGAAAACCATTTCAGGTACAGTCGTAGATTTACCAATTGCCACCCGGTCTTCACTATCTATTCTTCCATCTCCATTTTGGTCTTTATATTTCACATCTCCCGGGCGAACCACCGAAAATGTTTGTTCCGGACTCTTAGCAATATCCTCTTCATCACGGAAATAACCAATAGCTTCCAAACCAAACAGTTGTCCGACTTTATGTCCGCGTGTATATAAATAGTCGTAAGGCTGATAGGCCTGTCCGTTTTCAACAATCTCACTATCATTCAATGCCCAATTTGCATTTACAAAATAATTGAAGTCTTTATGTTGTCCACTCCATCCTAAACTTAATTCTACACCACGACTCTTTACCTCACCAATGCAAGCTTTCGACGGTTCGATACCTAAAATACCAGACACATTATTATTAGCGACCAGAATATTAGTACGATGATCATAATACACCTCTGCCGTTGCTGTGAAGTTCTTCCACAAACGCAGGTCTACTCCCACATTATATTTATCAGCAGTCTCCAGATTCAAGCCATATACAGGTAACCTTTGTTCTTTCAAACCATTAACTGTTGTCATACCATCCCCAAAAGGATATCCCGTACCTCCTGTCCAGAAATAATTACCCAATCCATAGCTTAGTTCATCTATCGCAGAACGTCCCCAAGAAGCCCGAAGCTTTAGCAAGTCCAGATTGGAAGCCCCTTTCAGGAAATCTTCATTAGCCAGATTCCAACCGGCAGAAACAGCCGGATAAAAACGGAACTTATCTCCTTTCAACAAAACACTTGTACCATAATAGTTGCCGACCACATCTACCATATAGCGGTTGTCATAATTATAACCGACAAAACCCATCACATTCTGCCGATAGTAAGATGCGTTATTTTCTAACGGTTCTTTCATATCCTGCCGATAGACAGCCGAAGCCGACAATTGATGCTTACCTGATGTATAATCATAATTTAATTTAGCCTCAACGCTGGCACGTATCAATTGGGCAGACAATGCCGACTTACTTATTTGCACCTTACTATCCGTACCATAAGTTTCGCTTACAGGAAGTCCCTCTTCTGACAGATAACCTACTTCATATTTATAGGTCTTACTACCTATATCCTGAAAAGTGGCAGTATTATCATAAGCGACAGCCACTTCTGCACTCAACCCTTTCAGGAACATAGAGAAATCTTGCGTGATCCGCATATCTGTTTCCAGCATACGACGATTTTCCTGTACATATCCCACATCTGCAATAGCCGCAATCGGATTCATCTTAAAAAGAGTATTACTCCCCCAATTGTTATTCAAAGTCTTCACCGGAAACGCGGCAGCAGGTACTTTATAAAAATTCTGGAAGATTGTATTAATATCCGTATTCGGGCGCTTATCTTCTCCGATAATGCCATATAAACCAAACTTCATTTTGGTACTGGAAGTAATATCCACATCCAAATTCATACGCAGCCCCAGCTCATAAGTCCGTATTTGAGAATTATAACGGTCTGAATAGTGAGTATAATCTTCATTCAACAAACCAAACTTATTCTTATAATCCAACAATGCCATATAGCGTACTCTTTTTCCGCCACCCCGCATCATTACATTAAACTGGTTGTTTTCGCTAAAATTCCTCGTACCTTCTTCATACCAGTTGACGTTCGGATGATAATTCGGACTTGTTCCATCCTTAAATCGTTCCAAATCTCTTTTCGTATATTGCAACGGCAAGCCATCATAATACAGTGCTTCGTTCTGTGCCATGGCATAGGTATAAGCATCTGCCATTTCCGGCCGGTTGATAGAAAAATCAAACCCATGACGGTAGTTCACGTCCACATCGAATGAATTATAAATACCTCTTTTGGTATTAACAAGAATTACCCCATTAGCTCCTCTGGCACCCATCAAAGCCGTAGCGGCACCATCTTTCAAAACTTGGACAGACTCAATTTCTTCTATTGTCATATTAGTCAATCCCCGTTCAAATCCATCCACCAATACCAAGGGTTCTCCGCTACCCAAACCACCACGACCACGTATATTCATGACAGCATTAGCACCCCAGCCAACCGTTTGAGTCAGATGCAGCCCTGATATCAATCCGAAAAGTGCATTATTCATCCGATCAGGAGAAGTCGCATTCTTTTCTAATAAGTCTGCATAAATAGCAGTCACAGATTGGGTTTGGGTATCTTCTGTCCGTTTTAGGAATCCCAGGTCAACAACGGCATCTTTCTTGATATCAAACACCAAATCCAAGGTATTTCCTGTGACCTTAATCCGTTTGACAGCTATATCCGCATAATTTAGTTCAATATAATCACCTTCCTCCAACATGAGTGAAAACAAACCGTCTTCATCAGTAACATTGCTATTTCTGAATTCTCCTACCTTTGACACCTTTACACCCGAAAGAGGTTTACCGGAGACATCTTTCACAATGCCATTCATCATCTCCTGCGCCATCAGGCTTACCGAAGAGATGAATAACAAGCCTATCGTAAATAATAATTTATTCATAATCAAATCGTTTAATTAACCTTATTACCAGCCGGGATTTTGAATCAATCCATATTTCTTATTGATTTCAGTCACAGGAAATGGCAATAAATACCAATATTCATTCCAATAATATTTAATATCATCACGCGTACTCACTGTATACTCGAAGCCACTTCCCACCTTCGTCGTTTCCAACATTTCCATAGGACGTGTAGCCCATTCAGCTCCTTTCTTATGACGTATCATATCAAAGTAGCGAATATCTTCCTGTCCGAATTCACGGGCACGTTCATCCAATAAGTAGTTCAGCAACGCATCACCTTGCGGCACTTTAGCAGAAGTTACTGACGGTAACCCAGCCCGTTGACATACCAGATTCAGATAATCATAAGCGGTCTTTCCAAATTCATCGGGTACATTAGCCTTTCCCAATTGATTCATAGCTTCGGCTATACTCAAATAAATTTCAGGCATACGAATTAAAGGACAAGAGTAGGGTTTACCTTTCATCTCATTCTTCTTATCACGAATAAACTTACGGAATCCATAGCCAAATTGAGTTTTCTTATTGACAGAACTTCCCGAACCAAATCCTTCGCGTCCACCTTTATAGACTTCAGCCGTCCGGTTCTGCCATTTATCACCATTTACAAGCAAATTCTCATATAAACGTACGTCACGGGTCGGTTGCCCTTTTTCATCAAAAAACGGATGCGCACGATGGGTCTGATTATTCCAGTCAAACTTAGAACCATCCTCCTTCCATTGAAACATATCCGCATAATTTCCACGCGGGATACCATAACCGGATTCATACATACGGAACGGCTTATCTACGCCATCATAGGTTCCCCAACGGAAAGAAGACATCACAACCTCCTGATTGCCTTTGGTAAAATAACCGTTTACATAGTCCTCTCTGGGATTCCCTGTATTTTCAATCCGATAATAATCACTATTCTTTTTGTTCAGACGCAAAAACTCCCTTCCTGCTTCCAAAGCAGCCTCCCAACGACTATCCTGCTGATTTCCATACCAACTTAAAAGTTCAGTAGCCGCTTGTCCGTCATAGTAAGGTGCCTTATTGTTAAATAATGGGCTGGCAACAAACAAGAGTAAACGAAATTTCAACGCTTTAGCGGCAGCCGCCGTCATGTGTCCATATTCCTCTGCCGTTGTATACCAAGGTAAATCGGTTGCCGCCTCATCCAGCAACGCCACTGTTTTATTGACTGTTTCTTCCAACGTCAAACGAGGAAATTGAAGTATTTCATCTGCTTTATACGCATGGTCTATCCAAGGCATGCCACCATAAAAACGAATCATTTGAGTGTAGTGAAAAGCAATGACTACTTTAGCTTCCGCTTTTCGGATACGCTTTTCATCATCAGTCATGTCGGGTACTTTATCTACATTTTCGATATAGATATAAGCTTTTCGTATACCAAAGGAAGGATTTCCTGTTACTTCAGTAATCTGAGAGTGAAAAGGGAAATAAGGAAAGTTAATACAACTAGAAGAAGAATTAAAGTCTCCGCGTGTCCATGAGATTGGTTGTGCATATCCTATATCAGTATATCCGTCCAAAATAAGCCCCTCCGGATGGCAGCCTCTCAAAGTAGGCATAAAATCACACAAACTTTTATAAAACTGGTTCATGGCCTGATCCGCATATTTTTTGGAAGAAAACACAGTATCAATAGATACATCGTCACTATTAGGCTTCTCCAAAAAATTATCACCGAACTTCAGGTCTTCACATCCGATGAATAAACTAGCCAGAAGTCCGCCTAAAATAATTAAACTTTTGTTTTTCATAATAATCATTTTAAAAAGTTACATTCACTCCCAAACTGAAGATTTTCATAATAGGATATGTATTCGTATCACGTGTCAATTCTCCTTCGGGATCAAAAACTTTTAATTTGTCAAATGTCAAAAGATTATAGCCAGTAAATTGAACGGTCAACTTAGAGGCACCGATTGCTTTTAAAATTTTCTGCTGAGTGATATTATATCCAATCGTCAAATTTTTGAGCTTTATGTATGAGGCATCTTTTAGCCATACACTTGATGTCTCCTGATTGGCCGAACTCGTAACGGACAAACGTGGATACACAGCCGTTGCTGCAGTTTCGGGTGTCCAACGCCCGTCAGCCATATATTGATAAAGTACCTGTCCCTCATAGAAAGGCCGCTTATAAGCATTCGCCATCTCGATATCACACTGTGCCACTCCAGTCCAATTCATAGAAGCAAAAAAGCCTTTATATTCTCCACCCAAATTTAAACCGAAAGTGTAAGCCGGACGTTTGGGATTTCCTATTTTAGTCTGGTCGTCATTATCAATTATATTATCACCATTCAAATCTGCAAACTTAATATCACCGGGGTATTTTTTCCCTTGCGGTTGCGGCAGATCCGCACGAACATTACCATCCACATCAAAGTCATCCTCATTATAGAACCCTTGTGCCAGATATCCGAAACGAGCTCCCACTTCATGTCCGGTGTGCCACATATAAGGTTCGTTCGGTTCTACTTCATCCTGATAAATAATCTTATTCTTAGAATAAGAGATATTTGTGTTTATATAATATGAAAAATCCCTAATATGGTCATTCCATTTTAAATCCACCTCGTAGCCGTGATTATTGACTTCACCCAAGTTCACCACAGGCAATATACCATTCATTGCAATCAAAGAAGGGACCGTACTACGCTGTATCAGAATATCACGACGATTTTCCCGGAAATAATCTACTGTCAATTTCAAGCGGTCACTGAAGAAGTAAGCATCTATACCATAATTCTGTTTTAAAGCTGTTTCCCAAGTTACATTCGAATTTCCTAACATAAGTTCTTTCGCTGCTGCCTGATAGGCCGTATTTGTCAACCCGAAGATATACCCGTTCTTATCCTGATAAGCTTGCTGAAGCCAATCGGAATTATTTATAGAATAAGAGTCCGGCAAATAAAGGAAACGGTAATCAGGATGGCTAGACATATTGTCATTACCAACCAATCCAACAGAAGCACGCACTTTTAGATAGGTCAAGAAATCGTTTTTGGGAATAAATTTCTCTTCTGTTATAACATAGCCGACAGAACCGGCAGGAAATGTACCAAAACGTTTATCCGGCGCAAAATTCTCGGAACCATTATAACCAATATTAAATTCCGCTATATATTTCGACTTATAATCATAAGTCAAACGACCTACCAAACCAGCATAAGCAGTCGGGACATCCCAAAACTTATTAGGATAATTAGGATAGTACTTTTTACTTTGATTATATAGCAAGAGAGCTCCAACATTATGTTCCCCGAATTTATGATTATAACGGATACTTCCTTCCACATACCAGTCACGGGCACGACTCGTGTTTCCCGTTCCATACGTTTTCATCATATTCTCTCCTGTGATCCGATACACAAGACTCTTATCAAAATCAGGGTCCTTCACATCAAGACCTGAACCGTCTATTTCGGATTTATAAAAAGGAGTATACGTTTCCACATGTCCCCTTACGGTTTTAATGTAAGAATAATCTGTATTATACGCCCCTTTCACTTCAATAGAAAGCCCCTTTGTTATAAAATCCAGATTTTGAGACAGATTCAAATCGAATGTCATATTATTCGAGACTTTGCGGTCATAACCATACCCATAAAACTTATCAAAAACCTGATTTGCCATTGTCACTCCGGGAAAACGTGTACTCTGTGTCACCACTTTTTTTCCATCAACAACTCCTGGAGACGAGAATGGCAACGACCATGTAAGTTGTTTCCATACATTGCCACTACCTCCCGGGTCACGCTGGTTACCAACAATTCCGCCCATACCAAATTTTAATGTAGTGGTACGTGTAAGGTTTACATCGAGATTGGCACGATAATTATAACGGGTATAGCTGTAATTGTTGTTATAATCAAGCCCGTCCAATTGTTTAAATAAACCATTCTGATACAAAAAGCCTAACGATACAAAATAACGGATGTCTTTTGTTCCCCCCGAAATACTGACGTTATGTTGAGTTTGAACAGAAGCCTTATTCATCAAATAATCATACCAGTTCACATTAGGATATAGAATAGGCTCATCTCCCAAACGAAAACGTTCCATATCATACTCCGAGAAAGCCAGTTGGTCATCGGCAACTCCGTCATTACGTTGAGCCTCTCTGAATAGAAAAGCGGTTGTATAACTGTCTGCCACATCCAGTATGCGTGTAGGCATCTGGATGCCGACATTCGAACTAACCGAGATTTTAGTTTTTCCTTCTTCCCCTCGGCGAGTAGTAACCAATATAACTCCGTTTGCACCACGTACACCGAATACGGCTGTAGCCGAAGCATCTTTTAAAACATTAATAGATTCTATCTCATTAGGGTCCATCTGATAGAAAGAACGCTCTACACCATCCACAAGAATAAGCGGAGAAGCTCCTCCTTCTGTCAATGACCCCACACCACGTACAAATATTTTCGCATTGTCAGCTCCCGGTTGTCCACTTGCCTGCATAGAAGAAACTCCGGGCAACTGCCCTGCCAAAGAGTTGGTAACACTGGCACTAGGCGATTTCAGTAAAGCCTCTGTACCGACACTCGATATAGCACCGGTCAATGTGGCCTTCTTCTGCACACCATAAGCAACAACCATTACTTCATCCAGACTTTGGACATTTTCCTGCAAACGTACATTAATTCCCCTTCGGGAGTTTACTTTTATTTCTTGTGATTGATAACCGATAAATGAAACTGATAAAATAGAATTTCCATCAGGTACCGTAATTGTATAACGACCGTCAATATCTGTGATAACTCCTGTGGAAGTTCCTTTCACTTGTACAGTAGCACCAATAATAGGTTCGCCACTCTCACTCGTAATGATCCCTGTTACCTTTATACTATTGTTCTGTTGCAAAGCGGAATTTACCCACTCTTTGCCGGTGTCACTGTCCGACCAAACCCGACCCGTCTCTGCGGAATAACAAACCTCCCCCCACAAAGACGACCTGATACATACGGCAATAAATAAAAATTTCCGCATGCGACAACCTGTTAAGATGTTTTTCATACTTTGATAATATTAAATAGTTAAACAAAAAGTGCTAATACGATTTCTGCTTAAATTTGAAAACCAGCGATTCTTTCTTCAATCCTTTCGGCAGGGTCACTGTCACTTTGCCGTCTTTGGTCTGATATTTTACGCTACGACCGGTTTGAAGCAATACCATTTTGCCGGCAGGTTCATTTCCCTCCCAACCAATTTTTTGCGGTAATTCCATATTCTCCGGCAGCGCACAGATAGCATATAGTGTTTTTCCATCTTTATTGGCCGTGAACCAAATATTCCCACTTTGATAGACAGGAGTAGTACGTGTATTATAGATGGCTTCACCATTTACTTTCAACCATTGCCCTATCTCTTTCAAGCGCTGTATCCCCTCTTCTTCGATAGTACCCTCTGCTGTAGGTCCTACACCCAAAACCAAAGAACCTCCTTTGGCTACAATCTCCGCGAGAATGTTAATTACTTGGGCAGCAGATTTATATGGAGCATCTTTCCACCACCCCCAATGATTGGTCAGTGTGATGCAACTTTCCCAAGGATGATCCAATTGCTGTTTAGGAATGGTCAATTCCGGCGTTTGATAATTTTCATTCCTCCCGGGTACAGTCCGGTCTACTGCTATCAACCCTGGTTGGCTTTCACGTGCCTTATCTATGATTTGGTCCATTTTTATATCTTCTTTGGGAGCTCTTACCCAGCCTCCGTCTAACCAAAGAAGATCTACCCGACCATAACGTGTCATCAGTTCATTAATTTGATTAGCCGTATATTCCTGAAACCGTTTCCATTTGTCCGGATTCAGCTTGATATCATAATTCACATTCCGTGTTGGCGTTGCCCTGTCTCTACTCCAGTAATCATTGCAGTGCCAGTCAGGTTTGGAGAAGTAAGCACCTATCATAAATCCTTTCTGACGGAAGGCATCAAAGACATGATAAGTCACATCTTTTAAAGGATTGTTTCTAAAAGGTCCTTTAGCTATTGAGAAATCAGTCTCCTTCGTATCAAACATACAAAAACCGTCGTGGTGCTTGGTGGTGAAAACCATATACTTCATGCCGGCATTTTTCATAATATCCGCCCATACTTCCGGATCAAACTTTGTTGGGTTGAAAGACTCGCTTAATCCCCAATACCACTTTTTAAAATCGTCATAAGGCATATCACCGAAGATTTTGGTACGGCGAGGAATAAATTTCTCTTCCGAGCACAACAGCCACGACTCGAAAGTAGCGGGCACGGAATAAAGTCCCCAGTGGAACAGTACACCGAATTTCAAATCTCTCCATTGGTCTAATTTCTGCAGAACTGCCGGTTCTGTCGGATATTCATAGGAAGTTGATGATTTATGCACATATCCTTGATCTTTAATATCACTTTGCTGTGCATATACATTCCAGGAAAAAGAGAGTCCGAACAAAGTAGCCAATACTACTTTCATGTTTTTCATTTTTCTCATACTTATCGTTGTTTTAGAGGTTTTAAATTCCTCCGCTAAGATATGAGGATTAGAATGAAAGAGTGTTTTGTATCATTTTTTGTTTGTCCGATAACTGCCAAAAGAGTGCTAAAAACTATCAAAGTTTTTTAGATTTTATTCAGAAGAGCTTTCTGAACACTATTTTCTCTGCTTTTTCACATAATCCGAAGGCAGGCATCCCATATACTTTTTAAAACTGGTAGAGAAATAAGACCGGGATGCAAAGCCGACCATGGCGCTTACTTCTGATATGGAGTAATGACCATCCAACAATAATTTGCAAGCCATATTGAAACGTATTCGCCGAATAAAATTTGCCGGTGGTTCACCCGATATAGAATTCATTTTGTAGTATAGTGACGAACGGCTCATAAAGAGTTTCTCCGCAAGATCATCAGCCGTAAAGTCCTCATCAGAGATGTTTTCTTCCACAGTCTGAATAGCTTTGGTAATAAATTCTTCGTCCAGTTTATTTGAAGTCATTTTTGCCGCATCAATATCAATCGTACTGGAATAATAATATCTCAAACGCTGCCTGGCCTTCAGGATATTATTAATCTTCCCTTTCAGGAGGTACATAGAGAAAGGTTTGGGAATATAATCGTCTGCACCTGCCTGAATACCGGCAGTCTGCGCCTCAAGACTACCTTTCGCTGACAACAGAATAACCGGAATATGGCAAGTTTGCATGTTCTTTTTCACAATCTCACATAACTTAATACCGTCTATTCCCGGCATCATGACATCAGAAAGAATTAAATCCACTTTCTGTTCCTTCATCATTTCCAAAGCTTCCTCCCCGCTTCCAGCTATCAATGTGATGTATTCCGATTTGAAATTATTCTTCAAATAATCAACCATTTCCTTATTATCATCCACCAGCAGGATAGTCGCTCTCCCTTCCTCTTCCCCACTTTCTTGTTTCTCCAGATCAGCAGAAGGGAGCATAATCTCTTCCATATATGAAACGTCCAAAGATGGTATCGGTTCAGATAAAGAGAGTGATGCTTCTTTATCTTGTCTTTGTTCTTCAGCCGGAAACACCTGAATATCCGCCGGCAAAGCCACTTTGAATTCTGTAAATTTCCCGGTTTCACTCACCACTTCTATTGTACCCCGATGCTTATCTACCAACAATTTTACCAAAGACAAACCAATGCCAGAACCTTTCTGATTATCATCCACCTGATAAAAGCGTTCAAAAATACGGGAAAGTTTCTCTATAGGAATCCCTATGCCATTATCACGTATCGTAAATCCGTAAGCAGTTTCCTTTTTCCACAAGGATAATGAAATTTCTCCACCATCAGGAGTAAACTTAAACGCATTGGAAAGTAAATTCATCAATATAGTTTCCAAATACATCCTGTCGACAGGAAGTAATTCATCTTTCAAATCCGAACTGAAATGAAAATTAATGTCTCGTTTCCTTGCATTTTCTTTAAACAAATTGAATACATTCATTGACATACTCTCAACGGGTCCTGAAACTATATTAATAGGTAATGTTCCCGACTCCGCCTTCCTAAAGTCAAGTAACTGGTTGACAATATGTAGTAACCTCTGCCCATTCTTATAAACATAAGATAGTTTTTGTTGTATGCCAGGCTCAAAAGAGTTCTTCTCTCCCAGCAATTCTTCCAACGGAGCCAATATCAGGCTTAAAGGTGTCCGCAATTCATGAGACATATTAATATAAAAACGAACTTTCTCTTGGCTGATTTCTTCAATTTTATTCCGTTCGATATGCTCAATCTGTACCTGCATTCTCATCTTGGCACGAACAACAAAGAAATAAAATATAAAAACTAAAACACTAAGAATGAAGAAAAAGAACAGAGTTTTAGCCCACCACGTCTGATACCACATCGGAAGAATATCAATAAAAAACTCTGCTGGTGTTTCAGACCACTGTCCACTGTCACTACAAGCCTTCACTTTAAAAATATATCTACCCGGAGACAAATTCCAATAGTTCACCCCACGGCTTCCCGCCCATACATCATAAATCCAGTCCGAATCGTAACCTTCCAGCTTATACGCAAATTTGTTACGGCTGTTTGACAGGTAATTAATTACAGAAAAAGTGATTCTGAACATTTTAAGTTCTGAAGGAAAAGAGACACCCAGCAATTTTCCGTTGTCCGCTTGGTAAAAATCAATATCTCCGTCTTTTGCTTGTCTTATGGGGTGATTCTGTATGGACAATCCCGTTATTACCGCATTGGGGGTAAAAGGACTGTCGGAGAAATGATCGGGATTGAAAAAAACGACTCCATTCAAAGTACCTAAAAAGAAAGTGCCGTCTCTTGAACTGCATACTGCCGATTGCATAAACTGATTATGCGGCAGACCATCTTGTTTGATATAGTTGCAGAAATTCCTTTTTTGCAAATCAAAACAAGAAAGCCCTCTGCTCGTTGTAAGCCACAACCGCCCCTTTTTATCTTCCAAAATACCACTAATGCAATCATTAGGCAAACCGTCGCTCATAGAATAACGCTCCCACGAGAAAGAAGTTCCCTCTTTATAACGATACAACCCGGAAGAAGTACCTACCCAAATGGCATGGCTGCTGTCTTCATATACGCACAATGCTTGTATCAGCCCAAGAGAATAAGCCTCTGCCGAATCAGTCATCACATGTAGTTCTCCATCAGCACACATATACAAACTTTCTTCCGTTCCAATCCAGATACGCTGTTTTGAATCACGAAACAAAGTAGAGACCAGCACTCCTTTCAATTGAGAATATCTTAAAGCCAAAGGATGCAAAGACATTTCTTTTGTTTGATAATTAAAACGATACAAACCAGCCATCGAACCCACCCAAAGGGTGCCGTCTTCTCCATCCAACAGTGAATAGCAGCTATTTCCCAACGACGCGGCACCGGGAATATCATAATTACTTATACGCCCGGTCGTCACATCCAAATGGCTCATCCCTCCGTTATGCGTACCTATATAAACAGAACCGCTTTTTTCAGGAAACACACATTTAATGTTATTCGACCGTAAGGAGTTAGTTTTGTTTTCCTTACCGGAATAACAAGTAAAATGCCCGGTTCTCCTATCATAATGATTCAACCCGCCGTCATTTGTACCAATCCAAAGATTATTATTAAAAGGATCTTCCGCAATGCAACTAATAGTATTATCGCTCAAGGAATTGCGGCAGACAGAATGTTGTAGGATACGAAAGTCGGGAGCCAATACATGATAATAATTAAGTCCTCCGTGGTAAGTGCCTACCCACATTCCTCCCTGGTGATCCCTCATAAGAGAACGTACTGAATTATGTCCCAAAGAAGAGGGATCATCATAAGAAAATCGATATGGTGAAATACTTTCCGTATCCGGTTGAAGAATCAGCAACCCTTCTACTGTTCCAATCCATAACCGTCCCCGGTCATCCAACTGCAAGGCCCGGACAGCATCAGAAATAAACTGTTTCGGATGACTTTTCCGGTTATAATGTTCTCGAACCTGAAATTTATCATCTATCAAATATACCCCGTTCGTCAAAGAAGCTAACCAACAATTCCGGGTTTTATCATCATAAATGATATCAGATATTACTTCATTTTTCAGTTCAGGAAGTAATTGAACAATATTACCATTACGGAAATAATAGAAATAAATACCTTTTGAGGTACCAAGTAATGCCCCGTCCCCTATCGCACGAACGGCATAAACGCTCTTTCCTTCCAACTGGGGAAGAATATTCATCTTGCCATCTGCTTTCTCAAAAAGAACCAATCCTCGATTAGTACCTAACAACAGTTGCTCTCTGTCTAACGGCTCTTCTATTGCAAACACCTGAACCGACTGATTGCCCGGCAATGAGTAATTTGTAAAATCATTACCTATAATATTATACCGGGAAAGTCCAACCATCGTCCCTGCCCATACGGTTCCCTTGCGGTCAGTATAAAGAGAATAGATATAGTTATTCCCCAAACTGGCTGTATCACCCAAAGATTTATAAAAGGATGCAAACCGGAAGCCATCATGCCAATTCAATCCCTCAGTAGTACCTACCCATATCTTATTATTATGATCCTGGGTTAAAGCAAGCACCGTATTATACGACAGCCCATCGTCTACGGACAAACGTTTAAAATGAATCGAAGTTTCATCTGCCCATAAAATAGCAATCGGAACAATTTGGAAATAGAGGAATAAAACAATCAAATAACAAATGCGTATATATCGGTTTTTCATAAGTAATCACAATTCAATAACACTTTAACTAAAGCAAAGATATGTATTTCCAATAGAATCCAGAATAACTCATTTGTTAAAATCCAGCTATTACCAAACTACAATTGCCATAAACGCCTCATTTTATCGCATATACCCGTTAGACTTGACTTCTTTATATCGTTTCAAAGCTTCCAAGTAGTAATAATCGGCATAATTCAGCGGAGTATCGACTTCACTATTATGTGGAAAACTACCGACCGAATGCATAAGAATAAATCCATGGTTCTCTCCTTCCCTTGCCAGATATGTTTCTGAAGAAAGCTGTTTCAAGATTTGCTCTGCATAACGGAAGTATTTCTGCCCTCGTTTTTCGTCTCCATACCCGCTTAACTCCAACAATGCGGAAGCTGTGATGGCAGCAGCCGAAGCGTCTCGAGGTTCGTTGGGTATGTTTGGAGCATTATAATCCCAATAAGGAATAAAATCTTTTTCGGACGGACAATGACTCATTATAAATTCTGCGATTTTATATGCCGCTTTCAAATAAACATGTTGTTTCGTGAAACGATAACACATGGTATATCCATATACACCCCAAGCCTGACCACGTGCCCAAGACGATTCATCATCATATCCCTGATAAGTACCTTTCGATTCGACCGTACCATCTTCCGGCAAATAACTGACTACATGATAAGATGTCATATCTTTCCGAAAATGGTTTTTCAATGTTTTGTCAGCATGTGCTATGGCAATCTCCCTATACTTCGAATTACCTGTCTGTTCCGATGCCCAGAAAAGCATTTCCAAATTCATCATATTATCAATAATGACAGGATAACTCCAATTACCAAAGTCCCAGGAACGAATCAATCCGACTTTCGGTTCAAAACGTGTACAAAGACTTTCGGAAGAGTGAACGAGAATCAGACTGTCCGCAGGTTCCGGCTTTAAACGGATACCCTGCCCGTAACTACAAAACATCATAAAACCCAAATCATGGTTTTTTGTATAATATTGCATCGCTTCCAGACGATCTGTATACAAACGTGCCTGTTTCGCCAATTTCTCATTAGCTGTAAGTTCATACGCCAGCCACATAGAACCCGGGAAAAAACCGGAAGTCCAATCGGAAGGTTTTTCCAACCGGTATTCTCCATCTTTTAAAGAACGTGGAAAACAGAGGGTATCCGGTTCGTGTTTCAATTTTTCTGCCATATAGAGCAATTGATGTTCGGATGTATTCACCGCACGGTCAAACCACTTCATCTCATTTTCTCCCGGAACACTACAAGCAGTCAGAAAAGTAATTCCCACTACCACCATAAAAAGTTTGCTATTCATTGTCTCAATCGATTTCTGTTTATTACATTTCATCACTAACAACAAAGTTAGATTAACTCACAGATATCGGTTTTACAAAACAATCTTTTTATGTCCGTTTCCGTTTCGATGAAGTTTGATTTTGTTCGGAAGTTGTCCGTTTTCAGACAATTGTTTCTAATATAGTGCATATTGAAAATAAATTGGGACACTTTTACATAGTGTTATAGACGAACAAACCAGGCAACCGCACCAAAAGTTAGCTACACTGTATGCGAAAGAATGATAACCAATGAAACATATAAAATGATCATTAGCGGCATAGATAAACAGAAGAATTATTATCTTTGTTACTTGAATAAACAAAAGCAAGAATATTATGAAGAAGCTTTATCCCATCGGAATACAGAGTTTTGAAAAATTGCGTAAAGAAAATTATCTTTATATAGACAAAACTTCATTCGTGTATGAACTGGTAAAATCCGGTTCCTACTACTTTCTTAGCCGTCCCCGGCGTTTTGGGAAAAGCCTTCTTCTATCCACTTTCGAAGCTTACTTCCAAGGCAAAAAGGAGCTGTTTCAAGGTCTTGCTGTTGAAAAAATGGAGAAAGACTGGATTCAATACCCCATTCTGCATCTCGACTTAAATACGCAGAAGTATGACAGACCCGAAAGTTTGGATAATATACTTAACATGAAGCTGAATGAATGGGAATCGCTATATGGCTCCAATCCGGTGGAAATAGGTGCACCTCTCCGTTTTCTCGGCATTGTTCGCCGTGCCGCCGAACAGAGTGGTCGGCGGGTAGTGATTCTCATTGATGAATATGACAAGCCGATGTTGCAGGCCATTGGGAATGAAGAATTGCAGGATAGTTATCGTGATACTTTAAAAGCGTTCTATTCAGTACTCAAAACGATGGATAAGTATATCCAGTTCGCTTTTCTCACAGGAGTGACAAAGTTCGGGAAAGTGAGTGTATTCAGCGATTTGAATAATCTTAAAGATATTTCTATGGATAAACGGTATACCGAACTTTGCGGTATCACAAACGAAGAAATCCACCATTATTTAGAGACGGATTTACATATCCTTGCAGATACGCAAGGCATGAGCTATGAAGAGACGTGCCAAGAATTGAAAGAGTGCTATGACGGATATCACTTTACTTTCGATTCGGCAGGTATATATAACCCTTTCAGTTTACTGAATACATTCGACTCTATGTCATTCGGTAATTACTGGTTTGAAACCGGTACTCCTTCCTATCTCGTCAAACTTCTGAAACGGGATAATTATGACTTACACCAATTGGCCAATGATAAAGCGACTTCCGATACGCTGAACAGTATTGATTCTTCTTCCAAGAATCCTGTGCCCGTGATTTATCAGAGTGGTTATCTTACCATCAAAGATTATGATAAACGTTTCGGTATCTACTATTTAGGATTCCCCAACCGGGAAGTGGAAGAAGGATTCATCAAATATCTGATTCCTTTTTATACTTCAATCGACGAAGGAAAGACCGCTTTCTACATTACAGAATTCGTCCATGATGTAGAAGAAGGTAATTATGAGGACTTCTTCATACGTCTGCAGAGTCTCTTTGCCGACACTCCTTACGAACTGATACGCGATTTGGAATTACATTATCAGAATGTATTATTTATCGTCAGCAAATTACTGGGGTTCTATGTACAGGCAGAGTATCACACCTCTGACGGACGCATTGATCTTACTGTACAAACTGATAAATACATTTATGTAATGGAATTCAAATTTGACGGAAGTGCGGAAGAAGCTCTTCAGCAAATTGAAGAAAAAAGATATATACTACCCTTTGCAAAAGATAATCGTAAGATTGTAAAGGCTGGGGTTAATTTCAGCTCAAAGACCCGGAATATAGAAAAATGGCTGGTGAAAGAAGTAGAATAATCAGACTTTATATCACTGCATGGATAGATGCATGTATGCCATGTATAAGGTTATAAATGTACGCTTTTTGAGATAAGAACCCACGCCCGATAACTACTTTTTTTATGAATCGGCACCAATGGCAAATAGCCTGATCTTATTCTTCCTTGTTCTATCTCCAAAGGATAAGTCTCCTCCATTTCTTTATGTGCGCTCCAGGCTGCTCCTTCCGAAGGGTAATAGCTTATCTGAAAAGCTCCTGTCGAAACAGGATATATATAACGGTCATATATATGACGCGCCACCACTCCCATATTCATCCGCAAGTTGATTTCCACGCAGGGATGAATACGATAAACAGGGGAATCCGGGAAACGGCAGATCATCATATCCACTCCCAAATAACCATTATAAATAGTTCCGAAGCGAAGAAATAACTCTTGTTCAAGGCAGTCGCGCAATTTAAAAATTTCTTCGGCAGGGATATATTTCGAAAGGTTCCGTTCGATGGCAGCATCTGAAATCAGCAGATTACCTTCATACGCTCCACTCCCACCCGTACGAAATTGAGAATATCCGGCAAAGTCAAATCTACCGTTACCCAAAGAACGAAATTCCATAGCGAAATCTTCCACCTTATTAAATAAAGGTTCACCAATAACACCTCCCTGCTGATTACCGATACGTGAGCACCAACCGGAAATGGAAGGAGTATATACCCCTTTGCACCAATTCAGCCCTTTCCCACTACCGGACAAAGGAGCCTTCAACAAACAAGCTTCATGTGACTCTACAAATGATTTCCATTCTTCGGGAAGCGTCAGGTAAAAAGACTCCCCACAAAAATAAGTTCCGAGTTGCAGACGAGGTAACAATTCCACAGCACAGGAACGATGGGAACAGAAACGCAGTTTATCCAATTGCCCAATAGAAGGAAGCTCGCTTTCTTCCACTCCCAAATCCAACAGTCGTTTTCTTATTGCTATATCCCAGCCCCAAGGATGAATATCCAAATTCCGCTCCGAAGCAAGTTCAGGTTCTGTCAGCAAATCAACCGAAAGTCCTAATAATTCCTGTATCTTCTTCACATAGTCGAGATTATAGGCGGAAGAAGCTAACACCGCATTTCCCTCTTCTGCATACCACATCGGCAACAAAGCCAATTCGGATGCCATTTGCCGGGCGGAAGCCGGTGCCATATAGTTTGTTTCACCGCTGGCTAACGCCAAATCATGTTCCGGATTGAATATATAAAGAGCCTTTTTTGTCATTTCAAACGAATTCAATACTTTATTCTGCAAATATATACAGGAAATAGTCAGGAATGGCTACAATAAACAGAAAGTTCTAATTAAACTCACAATTTTGCCATCTCTACTTTGCAAATCCTAAAAAAAGCAGTATATTTGCCACCCGAAAAACAAAGAACTGAAATGGAATCATTCTATCGCACACACGCCTACCTCGTTGAGCACACCAATGCCCCCGTTCGCCGCGATCTTATGGACGAGATCGACTGGAGCGACCGCCTGATTGGTATCAAAGGAACACGTGGCGTAGGAAAAACCACTTTTCTTCTCCAATACGCCAAAGAGAAATTCGGGAACGACCGTTCCTGCCTGTTCATCAACATGAACAACTTCTACTTCTCCGGACACAGCATTGTAGACTTTGCCTATGAATTCCAGAAACGTGGTGGAAAAGTTCTGTTGATCGACCAAGTGTTCAAGCATCCGGAATGGAGCAGAGAGTTACGTATGTGCTACGACCGTTTTCCTAATTTGAAGATTGTCTTTACCGGTTCATCCGTAATGCGACTGAAAGAGGAAAATCTTGAATTGCGTGATATTGCAAAAAGCTATAACCTGCGCGGATTTTCTTTCCGCGAATACCTGAACTTACAGACAGGCATGAAATTCAGGGCCTACAGCCTCGAAGAAATTCTTAGCACTCACGAACAGATTGCCAAAGGAGTACTCTCTAAAGTTCGTCCGCTGGATTACTTCCAGGATTACCTGCATCATGGGTTCTATCCATTCTTCCTCGAGAAGCGTAACTTTTCGGAGAATTTGCTGAAAACGATGAACATGATGGTGGAAGTAGATATCCTGCTCATCAAACAAATTGAACTGAAATATCTTTCAAAGATAAAAAAATTACTATATTTGCTCGCTGTCGACGGACCGAAGGCTCCCAATGTGAGCCAACTGGCAAGCGACATACAGACATCCCGCGCCACGGTGATGAACTACATCAAGTATCTGGCAGATGCGCGACTCATTAATCTGGTTTATCCGAAAGGAGAAGAATTTCCTAAAAAACCTTCCAAGATAATGATGCACAACTCCAACCTGATGTATTCCATCTACCCCGTGAAAGTGGAGGAGCAGGATGTGCTCGACACATTCTTTGCAAATTCTTTATGGAAAGACCATAAGGTACATAAAGGAGATAAAAACGTCTCTTTTATGGTGGACGAAGTAATGCCGTTCAAAATTTGCCAGGAAGGAGCAAAGATCAAGAACAATCCGAATGTGACGTACGCGTTGCATAAGGCTGAAATAGGTCGGGGCAACCAGATACCTCTCTGGATGTTCGGCTTTTTATATTAAAAGATTTATTTACTTAAATATTTAATTTAGTTATGACTAAACAGAAGAAATTCATCACTTGTGATGGTAATCAGGCTGCAGCGCATATCTCGTATATGTTCTCTGAAGTAGCAGCTATCTACCCCATCACTCCTTCTTCGACTATGGCTGAGTACGTAGACGAATGGGCTGCCGCAGGACGTAAGAACATCTTTGGCGAAACAGTATTGGTACAGGAAATGCAATCTGAAGGTGGTGCTGCCGGTGCAGTTCACGGTTCTCTTCAGGCTGGTGCGTTGACTACTACTTACACTGCTTCTCAAGGTCTGCTCCTGATGATCCCTAATATGTACAAAATTGCCGGTGAGTTCTTGCCTTGCGTATTCCATGTATCTGCTCGTACATTGGCTTCTCACGCATTGTGTATCTTCGGTGACCACCAGGACGTAATGTCAGCTCGTCAGACTGGCTTTGCGATGTTGGCTGAAGGCTCTGTACAGGAAGTTATGGATTTGGCTGGTGTTGCTCACTTGGCTACCATCAAATCTCGCGTTCCGTTCATGAACTTCTTCGATGGTTTCCGTACATCTCACGAAATCCAGAAGATTGAAATGTTGGAAAACGATGATCTTGCTCCGCTGATCGACCAGGAAGCTTTGGCTGAATTCCGTGCCCGCGCACTGAATCCGATGAATCCGGTTGCCCGTGGTATGGCTGAAAACCCTGACCATTTCTTCCAACATCGTGAATCATGCAACAACTACTATGAAGCAGTTCCTGCTATCGTAGAAGAATACATGAATGAAATTTCTAAGATCACAGGTCGTAAATACGGTTTGTTCGATTACTATGGCGCAGAAGATGCAGAACGCGTAATTATCGCTATGGGTTCTGTAACAGAAGCTGCCCGCGAAGCTATCGACTACTTGGTAGCAAACGGCGAAAAAGTGGGTATGGTTGCCGTACACCTGTATCGCCCGTTCTCTGCTAAACACTTCCTGGCTGCTGTACCTAAGACTGCCAAGACTATCGCAGTTCTTGACCGTACTAAAGAACCGGGTGCTAACGGTGAACCTCTTTATCTTGACGTTAAAGACTGCTTCTACGGTGCAGAAAATGCTCCGGTTATCGTTGGCGGTCGCTACGGTTTGGGTTCTAAAGATACTACTCCTGCTCAAATCCTTTCAGTATTCGAAAACTTGGCTATGCCAATGCCGAAGAACCACTTCACTATCGGTATCGTAGACGACGTTACTTTCACTTCTCTTCCTCAAAAAGAAGAAATCGCTTTAGGCGGTGAAGGTATGTTCGAAGCTAAATTCTACGGTTTGGGTGCTGACGGTACTGTAGGTGCTAACAAGAACTCTGTAAAGATTATCGGTGACAACACTGATAAACACTGCCAGGCTTACTTCTCTTACGACTCTAAGAAATCTGGTGGTTTCACTTGTTCTCACTTGCGTTTCGGTGATAATCCGATCCGTTCCACTTATTTGGTAAATACACCAAACTTCGTTGCTTGTCACGTTCAGGCTTACCTGCACATGTACGACGTAACTCGTGGTTTGCGTAAGAACGGTTCTTTCTTGCTGAACACAATCTGGGAAGGTGAAGAACTGGCTAAGAACCTGCCTAACAAGGTTAAGAAATATTTCGCACAGAACAACATTTCTGTATACTATATCAACGCAACACAGATTGCATTGGAAATTGGTTTGGGTAACCGTACCAACACTATCCTTCAATCTGCATTCTTCCGTATCACAGGCGTTATTCCTGTAGAACAAGCTGTTGAGCAGATGAAGAAATTCATCGTTAAGTCTTACGGTAAGAAGGGTGAAGACGTTGTCAACAAGAACTATGCTGCCGTTGACCGTGGTGGTGAATACAAGACTTTGGCTGTTGATCCTGCTTGGGCTAACCTACCGGATGACGCTAAAGCTGAAAACAACGATCCTGCATTCATCAACGAAGTAGTTCGTCCGATCAATGCACAAGATGGTGACTTGTTGCCTGTATCTGCATTCAAGGGTATCGAAGACGGTACTTGGTATCAAGGTACTGCTAAATACGAAAAACGTGGTGTTGCTGCATTCGTTCCTGAATGGAATCCGGAAAACTGTATCCAGTGTAACAAGTGTGCATACGTTTGTCCTCACGCTTCTATCCGTCCGTTCGTACTCGATGCTGAAGAGCAGAAGGGTGCTAAGTTCGAACAATTGAAAGCAGTAGGTAAAGTATTCGACGGTATGACATTCCGTATCCAGGTTGACGTTCTCGACTGTCTGGGTTGCGGTAACTGTGCTGACATCTGTCCGGGTAATCCGAAGAAAGGTGGCAAAGCATTGACAATGAAACACCTCGAAAGCCAATTGGCTGAAGCTGACAACTGGACTTACTGTGCTGAAAACGTGAAGACTAAACAACATCTTGTTGATATCAAGTCTAACGTGAAGAACTCACAGTTCGCTACTCCATTGTTTGAGTTCTCTGGTGCTTGCTCTGGTTGTGGTGAAACTCCGTATGTGAAATTGATTTCTCAATTGTTCGGTGACCGCGAAATGGTTGCTAACGCTACCGGATGTTCTTCTATCTACTCTGGTTCAGTTCCTTCTACTCCGTATACTACAAACGAAAACGGTCACGGTCCTGCTTGGGCTAACTCACTGTTCGAAGACTTCTGTGAATTCGGTCTGGGTATGGAATTGGCTAACGAAAAGATGCGTGCCCGTATCGTGAAGTTATTCAACCAGATTTTGGAAGGCGACAACGCTCCTGCTGAAGCTAAAGAAGTATTGAAGGCATGGATTGAAAACATGCATGATGCTGACAAGACAAAAGAATTGGCTCCTCAAATCGAAGCTATCATCGAACAAGGTATCGCTGCCGGATGTCCTGTTAGCAAAGAGCTGAAAGGCCTGACTCAATATCTTGTAAAACGCAGCCAGTGGATCATTGGTGGTGACGGTGCTTCTTATGATATCGGTTACGGTGGTCTTGACCATGTAATCGCTTCTGGTAAGGACGTTAACATCCTCGTTCTGGATACTGAAGTTTACTCTAACACAGGTGGTCAGTCTTCTAAGGCTACTCCGGTAGGTGCTATCGCTAAGTTCGCTGCTGCTGGTAAGCGCGTACGTAAGAAAGACCTCGGTCTGATGGCTACTACTTACGGTTATGTATATGTTGCACAGATCGCTATGGGTGCTGACCAAGCTCAAACTCTGAAAGCTATCCGTGAAGCTGAAGCATATCCTGGACCATCTTTGATTATCGCTTACGCTCCGTGTATCAACCACGGTCTGAAAGCAGGTATGGGTAAGAGCCAGGAAGAAGAAGAAAAGGCTGTTAAGTGTGGTTACTGGCACTTGTGGCGTTACAACCCTGCTTTGGAAGAAGAGGGTAAGAACCCATTCCAATTGGACAGCAAAGAACCGAACTGGGAAGAATTCCAAGGTTTCTTAAAGGGTGAAGTTCGTTACGCTTCTGTAATGAAACAATATCCTACTGAAGCTGAAGAACTGTTCAAAGCTGCTGAAGAAAACGCAAAATGGCGTTACAACAGCTACAAACGTTTGGCTAGAGAAAACTGGGGTGCTGAATAATAGCAATTATACCCTATAATATAAAGCGGTAACCCCACAAGGATTACCGCTTTTTTTATTTCCTTGTTTATGAGCCCTATTAAACATATACAACTTTTCACTTGATTCTTCGTATATAGTTAAAATTCTATTTTCTAATGAGATATGAGCATTTTAACTATTAATCGATGAAAATAGATTCAAGTTTACTTGTAAATATTAACTAGATTCACGACCTTTGCAGCAGAATAAAACAAACGCTCTAAAATATGAAACTAAAAACAGCCATTGTAGCAGTTATCGCGGTTGCCGCCGGATTAACTTCATGTGAGAAGAACTTGTATGACCCCAGTCAAGATAAGACAGAGGTTAAAATCGAAAACCTAAAGATTGGAGATGATTTCGACTGGTTGACAACACGGAATGCTGCATGCAAGGTAGATGCAGATCAGCCTGTCAATGTATCCATCTATCAAGATGAAGCATGTAAAGTGATACTCACTCATACTTCTGTTATCTCTGGCAACAACCTCCAATTACCTTTATCAGTTATCAAAAACAGCCAAAAGCTATATTTAAAGGTTGACGGAGAAAGTCAGGTTTACCCTGTAACATTGAATGAAGACGGTTCATTTGAATGTAGTCTATCTACTAGTCGTACTACCAGAGCAGCTACAAGAGCTGGAGAAGATTTTGAAGATCATGGTACCACAATCTTCTATCCAAACGGAAGTTGGGGAACAGTAATGTTTGAAGATAATTATCCTCAAATCGGTGATTATGATTTTAATGATTTCGTAGCCTCTTATATGGTAGAAATTCAGACTTATCCGGGAACAACATTTATTAAAAGCATTCAATTCTATATGGCTATTCACGCTATCGGAGCCAGTTACAGCTATATTCCACATTTAAGAATTCAATCTTTTGAGAATTCAACTGTGAAATCAATGGAGGTTAACAAAAAAGGAATGTCTAATCTTAATGTCGATAGATTTGCTGATGGTAAGGTCAATGATGACAATACAGGTAAAATAGTATTGGCATTTAATGGTGCTGAAAACAAAAAAGGTCAGGAATTCCTCAATACAGAAAAAGGAAGTCAGTATATTCCTGGAGATAAATTTGATATCACTCTTACATTCGAGGAAGGAAAGGCAGATATTGCATTTATTTATGCAGATAAGTTCGATATATTCCTGGCTGACAAAAACCGCACAAAAGAAATTCACATGCTAGGATATGGTCCAGCATTTGCCAGCGGAAAAGATTATGGTAATACTAACTACTACAAACAAGCCGGTACTAATCTTGTTTGGGGAATCAATGTACCGAGCATTATCGGACATGCTTATGAAAAGAGTAATTTCCTTGATGCATATCCCAACTTTGCCAAATGGGTAGAAGGTGATATGAATGCAAATGAATGGTACAAGAACCAAAACAGCGAATACATCTTTCAAATGAAATAAAATTCAAAGAATCCTATTTATAAGTAAGGCTGCCTCAAAATAGAAGATGAGGCAGCCTTACTTATAATTTGTAAATTGAGATAAAAAACATTCTTATTTCAATCCTATTCAAGTTATTTATTTGCTGACTTAGGAATCCAGCTATCAACCAGTTGCCGGTGTTCATCCCTCCATTTACGGGCTATTTCTTCTTCATCCATCCGGGCATCCTTCATAGCTGTCATAAAAGAGCTAAGTTCTTCTGTCGTTAATTTGATATTACCAAAAAACTCAGCGGCAAACGGGTCTTTTTCACTGAAACCTTTCCAGGCAATGGCATGTATTTCTTCCAGATCTCCATATACTTTCTTCGGATCATCCAGGAATTTCAAGTCAAACTGATCGAACATCCAATGTGGTGTCCAACCTGTAATGACAACCCATTCTCCTTTATCCATCGCTTTTTTCAAAGATGCCAACATCGTTGAACTACTTGAAGTCATGAGGGTATATCCGTCAAGCCCATAAGCAGTAATGGCCTTATCCGTAGTCTTCATAATTCCTGCCCCGGCATCAATTCCCACTATTTCGGAAGAGAAACGGTCTTTATGATCTGCGAGTTCACTGATAGACTGAATCGTAACATATTCAGGTACGACCAGCCCGATGCGAGCTTCTTCATATACTTCACCCAGGAATTCGATGCTATCCCCATATTGGTCCATATAATCTTTCATCGTTATCGGCAGCCAGGCATCCAGAAAGACATCCGACTTTTTCCTAGCCATGGATACAAAAATAGGGGCAAGATCCGCATTTTGCAGTTCAACCTCATATCCATGTTCTTCCAATACCACCTTAGCCAAATGACTCATGGCAATACCTTCCAGCCAATTGGCATAGGCTATTTTTATTTTCTTTTTCTCTAAGTCTGAATGAGCACAGGAAGCCAGCAAAAGCATAGCCGACAGTACTATTCCTACTATTTTATATATTCTCACATGCATTTTTATTCCTTTCCGTTTTAGTTCTTATTTTTTCGTCCTGCCATTCCTTGTGTGATACGGTCTAAAATGATAGCCAAAATAACAACTGCTATACCCCCTTCAAATCCAAGTCCGATTTTCATCTGGGTAATACCTTTCAATACAATTTCTCCCAGACCACCGGCAGCAATCATGGCAGCGATTACAACCATAGAAAGTGACATCATTATTGTCTGGTTTACACCGGTCAGGATGGTAGGCAGTGCCAAAGGAAGCTGTACTTTATAGAGTAACTGCCAACGGGTAGCCCCGAATGAGCGGGAAGCTTCCACTACATTTTTAGGAACCTGCCGGATTCCCAACCCGGTAAGGCGGACCACAGGAGGCATGGCAAATATGATTGTCGCAAAAACTCCGGGCACTGTTCCCAATCCGAAGAACAGAACAGCAGGAATCAGATAGACAAAGGCTGGCATTGTCTGCATCAAATCGAGAATAGGACGAAGTATTTTATCTGCACGTGGACTGTTTGCTGTCCATATTCCTAAAGGTACTCCAAAAATCAGAGCCAGACAGGTGGATGATAAAACGAGAGCCAGAGTTTGCATGGTTGCCTCCCAAAATCCCATTCCATAAATCAGCAATAATCCTAATACGGTAAAAATGGAAATACCCCGTCCTGCCTTTACCCATGCAATTGCGGCAAGCACCAAGATCGTCAAGTAAAATGGAATTCCGAAAAGAATGTGTTGGAAACCTGTAATGAAACTACCGATGCCTGCATTCACGGCATCAAAGAATGTGGAAAAATGTACCATCATCCAATTGATGGCGATTTCTATATATTGTCCTATATTTATCATAAGTCTATTGCGTTTTGAATTATTTCATTTATTTCTTCTTTATCTTTCCCGGTCACTTCTATGATTAAGGATGAAAGTGGAATTGTTCCCAAAAACTCGTGTGTTTCATCTATCACCCATACCGGTGAATTACTCTTTGTCATTAAAGGAAGTATATCCTCGAGCACTGTATCACACAACACTGAATGTACTTCTTTACGCACAACCGCTTCAATGGATTTTTCCTGTTTGCTACGCAGTTTAAGCAAATCGTTCAAATGTACTTCTCCGACCAGTTTATCGTCGGCATCTATTACAGGTAATACGGTTATATTCTTCGCACGCATCTTACGAATCAAAACTTCGGGACCTTCTTTCTTCAGACGGGCTACCAACGGTTTGTCAATCATTAAAGAAGAGGCGGTAATAATTTTACTCCTGTCCACGTTTTCAACAAAACGGGCTACATAATCGTTAGCCGGTTCAGTCAGGATTTCCTCCGAAGTACCTACCTGCACCACTTCTCCGTCTTTCATAATCGCAATACGGTCACCTAGTTTAATCGCTTCACTCAAATCGTGAGTAATAAAGACAATCGTCTTTTTCATCTTTGATTGCAAGGCCAATAGTTCATCCTGCATCTGTACGCGAATCAGAGGATCGAGCGCAGAGAAAGCCTCATCCATTAAAAGTACTTCGGGATTATTGGCCAGAGCACGTGCCAGTCCGACACGCTGTTGCATTCCACCGGAAAGTTCACCTACCATCTGATTCTCATATCCTTTCAGCCCGACAAGCTTCATACTTTCCATGGCTTTCTTTTCACGCTCTTCTTTCTTCACTCCCTGAAGTTCAAGGCCGAACGCAATATTACTCAACACAGAACGGTGAGGCAACAAACCGAAATTCTGGAAAACCATTGCCAACTCTTTACGACGAACCTGCAATAATTCTTTTTCGGATATTTTAGATATATCGACCCCGTTTACAAGTACTTGTCCGGCAGTAGGACGTATCAGGCGATTGATACAACGCAGTAATGTCGATTTTCCACTTCCCGAGAGCCCCATTATCACAAAAAACTCTCCTTCGTTTATTGAAAGATTAGCATCTTTCACTCCTACCGTACAACCGGTATCTTTCAGTATTTCCGCTTTAGTCTTATCTTTTTTCAGCATCTTGAGTGCTTTCTGCTTCTCGTGACCAAAGATAAGGTACAAATCCTTTATTTCTATTTTACTCATATAATATATTGGTTTAGATTATAATATTTGTTTTGTTTTCAACTGCTGCGTTCCTCATTCTCATTTACATAAACAAGTTGAATGTCCGCATGGTTCAGTCCTGCTACATGGTAACATGACGATCCAATGAGTTTTTTAAATGATTAAAAAAACAGACTGAGTAATTTAAAAGGAATAGAATTTGATAAGATTATCCTCTCAATGAACAGTAGAAAACAGTATTTTCATAAATAAATAACAGCCTGTTCTTGCATATTGTTGGCACAAAGGTAAGGAAAATAGATTAAACATGCAAATTTTATTCAGAAGTGGAGTAATTCCAAAGATGCTTTTTCAGGTCTACACATCCATTTTGCTTGAAAGAAACTCCCTCTTCCAGCAAGAGCTGCTTTTGCTCTGTCCAACCCGGTACAAGGCGTCCCGACGCATTGACAACCCGGTGACAGGGTGCAGATAAATCATCCGGAATCTGCTTCAAAGCACGCCCCACCATACGGGAACATTGAGGCATTCCCAATAATGCGGCAATTCCTCCATAGGTAGAAACATTACCTACCGGAATTTCCCGGACAACCTGGTATACCTCTTGACAAAAGGATGCGGAAAGGCTCGCCTTGTCTACTTTATAATCTTTCATCACCTGGACTTTATTTATTCACTCCCAAAACTAAATAAAAAGAAAAGAATCTGCAAATAATATCGGCCTTTACAGCCATAAATGCCCCAACCTTAGCCGTTTTCTTCTATATGTCTGTACTTCAGGTTTGCGCAATTCACTCCTAAAACATAATACATACACTTAATTTCCTATATCTCAATCAAAGAAATAAATGCTATCCTTTCCGCTTCAACAAATCTGTCGGACTTTCTCCAAACTGTTCCCGATAGCATTTGGTAAAATAAGAGGGAGAACTGAACCCAACCTCATAACCAATCTCCGCCACTGTCATATCCGAGGAAGCAAGCAGAGAAGCTGCTTTTTTCAAACGAGCGATACGGAGTAACTCATTCGGAGAATAATTAGTCAGGGATTTGATTTTACGATAGAGTTGCACACGGCTTAATCCCATATCTTTGCCCAAGTCTTCCACATTCAGATTAGAGTCTCCCATCTTAGCCTCAATCAAAGCCTTAAATTTCTCTACAAAGTCTTTGTCCATATCACAGACATCTTCTTTGGCCAATGTCTGCCCGTCACCAAAGAATTGTTTCAGACGACGATGTGAGTCTATCAGGTTGCGGACACGTGCCACCAGTAATTGCGAACTGAAAGGTTTGGATATATAGGAGTCTGCCCCACCATCATATCCTTGAATCCGTTGTTCGTCCAGAGAACAGGCTGTCAGCAGAATGACAGGGATATGACACGTTTGCAATTCGCTTTTCAAGCGACGGCAACATTCAATTCCATCTATTCCGGGCATCATTACGTCGGAGATAATCAAGTCCGGGACATATTTCATAGCTTTACGAATACCTTCCGAGCCGTCTGCAGCTTCTATAACAGTATAATCAGTATGAAGCAATCCATGCACATATAAGCGAATATCAGCGTTATCATCAATAATCAGAACGCAAGGTTTGGAAGAGTCGTAACTTTTTTCCAATTCCTCTTCTTCGTAAGTTAAAGCATCATTCAAGCTCGAAGAACCGGAATAACCGGAAGTTGCAGGAGTTACGGGAGCCCCAGCAACGACAGAGGTTACAGCATCGGTGGAGGTTACAGAAGTAGCAGGCACAGAGAATGCCGGAGAGTTTTCTGAAACAACAGTCTCGCAAGTCTGTACAGGCAAATCAACGGTAAAGATAGTTCCTTGCTTTTCATCACTTTCCACCGTGATGGTACCTTTATGCAATTCCACAAAAGCCTTTACCAATGCCAGTCCAATACCCGAACCGGCATGGTGCATATCTATCTTATAGAAACGGTCGAAAATATTCCGGATATGCTCCGCAGAAATCATTGAACCGGTATTGGCAACGGTAAAGCGAATCCAGCAATGATCGTCTTTAGTCAGGGAAGACAAGCGTACAGTTACTTTTCCGTTTTCCGGAGTAAATTTGAAAGCGTTGGAAAGGAGGTTGAAATAGATGCGTTCCAACTTTTCTACATCTGCCAATGTGCAGTAATCCGTATCCGGCATATAATCGAATGAGAAATGAATATGTTTCTTCCGGGCTGCTGCCATGAAAGACTCATTCCATCCCTCAAAAGAAGAAAGAATGTCTAACGAAATAGGAGTATATTCCATTTTTCCATTCTCGTATTTACGAAAATCCAGAATCTGATTGACAAGACGCAAGAGGATATTCACGTTTCGCTGAACTAACAATAACATTCGGCGCTGGTCTTCACTCAAAGACGAATCAGCCAGTAAATGCTCTACCGGGTCGGCAACTAATGTCAGTGGAGTACGAAAATCGTGAGATATATTTGTAAAGAAAACCAGCTTGGCATGAGTCGCTTCTTCCAGTTGATGAGAAAGCTGGATAAGCTGATCCCGCTGTTCTTCGAGTTTGTCACGCTGTTCTTCAAGAATATCCCGTTGCTCTTCGAGTTTATCGCGCTGTTGCTCTACTTGTTTCTTCTGTTCGGACAACTCTTTATTCAGGCGATTCTTGGAACGGAGGGATTTATAGACTACCAACAACAATCCCGCTACTAATAAAAGAATAACCAAGCCGCCATACATCACGACCTGCTGCGTAGCTACACGCGACAGATATCCACCGATACGTCCGTTCAATGTTTCAATCTTCTGATCCAGTTCCGAGATATGAGTAGTCTGAAGTTGCATGACGTGCGCGTTCGTGCGGTCTACAACGGCAGTATTCATGACCGTTTCGCGAGGATAAGACTTCTTCTCAAGAATATTCATGGCCAGTTGCATCACTTTGTCCCCATTAGTCGGATAAATAAAAGTTGCATCCAGCACATTGTCAAGCACCAATTCAAGTCCGTTTCCTTTGCCGGGCAGGGCATCAATGCCAACAAAAATCATTTCCTTTTCACGTCCGGCTTTCTTCGCAGCCTGATAGGCTCCCGGAGCGATACGGTCGTTATGTGCATACACCGCATCAATCTTTGGATGACGGCGAAGCATACTATCCATTTCCACTTCTGCCGGTTCACGTTCCCAGGCAGCATCCGCTTTATCAATCAGTTTGATATCCGGATAATTGCTGATAGCGGCCATAAATCCCTGATGGCGCTCCATAGCAGGGGTGGAACCACCCAGTCCGGTAAGCTCCACTACATTCCCTTTCCCTTTCAGACTTGATGCGATATAATTTCCTACCGCACGACCTATTTCATAATTATCGGCACCAATATAGGCAGTATATTTATCAGAAAGTATCTTCCGGTCTACAAGAATGACGGGTATTCCTTTCTGATAGGCCTCCTCCACAATTGGAGTCATGGGAGCCGCTTCATTGGCGGAAATTATCAGTAAATCAACTCCTTTATCTATAAAATAATGAACATCTTCCGCCTGCTTACGGTTATCATCCGCCGCCGAACGGATTTCAACCGACACTCCATCATAAAACATCGCTTCGCGAAGAATCTCATCATTCATCTTGTGCCGCCAAGAGTCATCGCTACATTGGGCCACCCCAATACGGAAACGAGGCGCATCCTGACGACAGGCCGCCAAGCCCAAAAGACAAAACAAGACTGTTATCCACTTCGTATATTTCATCGCTTCAATCATTCTCTTTCTTTCGTATATCTTTTGTATTTCTTTCTGTAATCCAAATTTCTCTCCCCGCATTATTTGCATTCACCACCGGGAAATACATCAGTTCGACTTTCACAGGGTTCAGCGTGTATTTTCCAGTAAAGCGTGGAAGCAAAGGAACCGTAAACTGATAAGTACCTACCGGTAATTTTTCGCTAAAGATAACAGTTTTCTCTTTAAAATACTCACGATACACTTCAGAACGGGAGAAATTAACAGGTTTTGAGGCATAACTACAACCTGCCGGAACAGGAACTTCAAGCATCACATATTGCGCACCCTCCTGTTTCACCTGCAAGGTAACTGTCAATGTAACAGGTACACCCGCCACCAAAGAGTCTTTTTCCAAAGTCGCCTCCACCTTGAAAGCATCACTCTGACGAGCATTCATCACACGCTTCATTGAATAGACGCTATACAATAAAGGCTCTTTTCCCGTTTTTGAAATAAGCAGACTGTCGCCTGCTGTCAGCCGGGCATGATAAGGAAATTCCGTAATTCGTTGATGATCCTTACCGCTCACAGACACCAATGTTCCTGACATCCCTCCGGAACCTGCCAGCAAATCGGTCAGAACAGTTGCCACAGCCGAAGAAGCCTGATACGTATTCCATCCGCGCTCCTTAGTCCGCAAAATATACAATTGCATATTTTCTTTCAACTTACACAGGGAAGGGTCATTTTTAATAATCCGGTAGGCTATCAATGTATTTATCATCTGATTTCCCTCCCAATAATAAGTACGCCGTCCGTCGTCACAGTAAACACCTCCCAGCATATCCTTTTTCAGATAAGGACGTACGCTATCACTCACATTCACCGAATCCACCTGTTGCTTGATTTCCCAGAGAAGCAGCTTCTCTTTCAAGTATGAAAGAGGACGATAATACTTGTTTCTATTTGCCAACGAGTCTTCTTTCTGTTCCAATTGCCGGACGAAAGGTTCCAATAATCTGACTGCCGAAGAATAATCCGCCTCTACTTTCCACTCATGCAGAGCATGAAGTATTTCTATATCTTCCAGTTTCATTCCTCGATAAGGACGCGTATGAGCATACTCCACTTTCAAACCATTCAGATTCAACTCCACAGGATAACCTGCATCTTGCGCCATCTTCAAAGCCCGCAGAATATGCGCAGACATCCAGAAAGAAGTATTTTCAGAGTTCCCCCACCACGACCATAACTGATGTTTGTTCTGATGATTCGTCAGTCGATGGATGATAGGTCGAATTGCTTTATCTACTTTCACCTTTTCACCCTTACTCTGCATATACTGTTGGTAAGCCAGCAAACCGATTAACTTGGATGCCAGCTGCTCATTGCACAAATATTTGTATCCTGTCAAGTAATTCACCGATTCTTTATAGATGTCCAACTGATTGTCAGTGATACTCACCATCACTTCTTCATCCTCACCGGATTGCACTTTGACCGTCTTTGCATCGGACAAAATACCCAATGTGCCCTCTGCCAATTCAGTTCCCTGTGGCAGTATCGGAATCGTATATTCCTCTCCATCCTGATAGCCATCGTCGCGAGTGAAAAGATAGCTGATGGTCACGCTATCGGCATGAACTGCCTACATCGGCACTGTTTCATGAAATCCCTCCATGAAACTCACTTCCTGCCGTTTCAACGTATCCGTTCCGACGCAGAACAGTGTTTTTCCAGCTATGTGCTGCCCATCCAGATAATTGCGGATAGTCCCGACCACCGTACTCTGATCCCCCTCCACCAGGAAGCGGGGAGTTTTCAACTCCGCCATCAACGGTTTGTAAGAACGGACGGAACGTCGGAAAGTACCCGTCTGCAAACGACGGTTCATGCCATAAACGACAGTTTCCCATTTCGTCACATTATCGGGGAAAGTTGTTTCAAACTGCACCGTTCCGGTTTTATCCGTAAACAAACGAGGCTGCCAGAAAGCCACATCCGAAAAATTCCTACGTAAGCCATTCAATTGCATCAGTTCATTATACAACTGTTCGTTATCCGCTTCTTCTTTCGCTTTCTGATCTTGCTCTTCCAGTTTCTCCAAAGGTGCGGTTGCAGCAGCAGAAGAAGAACCTACCATTAATCCGGCAACAGACCCCGTCAACGAAGATCTTGAACGCATGCCGTATCCAACAACGACCACTTCCTCCAGCGCCTGACTATCTTCTTCCAAAGTAACCAACAGATTGGCTCCGGGAGTTGCTCTCATCTCCTGCTGTTTAAAGCCGACATAGCTAAACAAGAGCTGATCCCCTCCCCTGTCACAATCCATTTCGAAATATCCGTCCATGTCGGTGATCGTTCCCTCCGTCGTTCCTTTCACCACCACGCTGCACCCGATTAAAGGCTCTCCGGTAGCATCCGTCACATAACCGGAGACTTTACCGCCATAATTGCGTACATACTGCCTGATCCTCATTTCCCTGTGACCAGGAAAGTTTGTACCGATCCTGCCAATTCCTCTTCCCAGCAAGAGCCACCCTGCTGACAACGAATCGCGTTCGTGTAGAGGCAGAGACTCCATATCTACATCCAGATAGGTATATGATTGTATCGTCAGAGCATCCTGTTTCAGATACTTTCCATTGTTATAAAGCAAAATCGCATCATACGTTCCGGCAGAAAACTTGGAATATATTCTATTCATTTGCACCAAGGTATCCGGATAAACCAATTCTCCGGTAGTGCAGTCTTTAAAGAGCAAGTTAGCCACTCCGGTAGAATCTTTTTCTTCCGGAAGCCGGAAATTCAACGTCTTATCCGGCAGGGAGAAATAAATCCGGGTGGGATGCCAACTCTTTCCCTTGCGAAGTTCGGCCACCAGACTACGGAATCTTTCCGGTGATAAATGGTAATCATTCAAAGTCGGAATCTTTGCCACAGACGAAAAATTCAGATAAGCCGGGCACAGTTCCTCATCCTTATATTTATAAACCACATTGCCCTCGAATTCATAAGAGAAACCTCCCTCATGCCGATACAACACACCATTCATATATTTCCAAGGTCCCGGCTCCACAGGACCTGCCAATATCTTTTTCTTGTAGCGCGACAGCTCCATAAGTGAAACCGGAAACAGCTTTCCATTATGTTCGAGCGAAGTATACACCGCCCCATCTATCACCGGAAGACGGCAAAGATACCGTTCATAACGCTTCTTCTCTTCCGAAGTAAACTTATACTCATCATATTTCCCTTTCCTCTGCCGCAACCAGACTACTTCCACACCTTGCGGCAACTGATTCATATCGAAACTCAAAATCGTTTTCTTACCTCGGTCGAAAGCCAGAGAATCAATAATGAAAGCCCTGTCGTGCATTCGCAACGTTATCTTCTGCTTTCCCGACGGATGCAATACAGGAAAAGAATACTGCTTAGGCTGTTCCGTCCACGAAAAATAGCAGGGAACATCGTTCTGCTCAATCACATAGATATTCACCGCCCGCCCGTTCAGCATCACATAAGGAGCAAACTGGGTGGTTCCATCCGGTGTATCAACCGTCTGACGGAACAGATTTCCCGAAGGATAAGCAAACTGATAATAAGGCAACTTATCCAAATGAAGCAACTGGTTCCAATGCTGATAATCCAATGTGCCCGTATGTAGATACTCTTTTTGCTTCATTGAGTAGGAAGCACGTTGCTCGCGCGGACGGGGTGCACTCCCGTAATAGGGTAAATCGGGTACGTGATAATCCAGCTGCGTGTTGACCGCAAAAGCTGTCAGATCGACGTTGGATACCGGACGCCCTTGCATATTAGTTACATTCAGTTTTGTTTTCACTTTCTGACCGGGATACACTCGTTCCGGCAAATCAGATTCAATCACCAGCCGTTCGGAGGGTGAAGTGTACGAGCGTTTCAACATACATTCCTTATCCCCCATGAAATAAAATACTTCTACGTAATAGACGGAAGAGGGATCGATCTCTCCGGATTTGTGTTCCATCTCTTTTCCCGAACCTTTCTGCAACAGGCGGTTACCTTGATACACATACCAGGAAAGTTCCAGCTGCAAAGGATTGGAAAGAGAGACACAGAACGAATCTTTTTCTATGCCGCCATTCAGTTCCAGTTTGGAGTCAAGTGCGGCGGAAGCAATCGTCGTTTCATATCCTGTTTCCGGTATTTTGAAACGATAGTCCGTCACCGCCTGATTGAACGGTTCGCGATAGGGCAAACGCACTTTCTTCACTTCTTTCTTTTCACCATAGGTCAGTTCGGCCGCCACAGGACGTTCCACTCCCAAGTCGAAGAATGAAAAGCAAATGGTATCCGCCTGCGTGGTGCACTGCATATCATAGCACGAATAGTAGAAAGTCGCTTTGCTCTGCTGCTCCAAACGGTTATTGTCTGCCGTAAGCAGAACTACATTCACCGTATAGAAGCAATCGGAAGCTCCGAATATCCGAGCAGGAATATCTACCGAGGCTTTCCCGGAAGCATCCAGTTCCGCCTGCACGGACATCAGTGTATCGGGCAAAGAAAGTATCTGCGCATACGACTTCAGTACCTGCTGTCTGCCGACAGCCACTTCTACATTCACCTCCCGCAAAGGAAGTCCGTTGGCATCCGTTGCACTGATATCCATGCGGTTACTCTGCGATGCATATTGCACATTCGAAGCCAGCTTCACCAACAACTTGTTTCCGTTCAGTTCGTAGTCTTCATATTTGAAATTGGTGGAGGCTACGATGCGTCCCCGCTTATCACGAAGCTGTACAGTATATCTCTGATCGAGCTTCAGGTTCAATGAATCCGCCAACAGGAATTCTCCGGCGAAGCCTCCCGGATGGTAAGGGACGACGGACATTATCTTCTTATAGTCACGCCAGGAAGAACCGACACGCATCCACAATGAAAGTTCCTGTTTCAGAGGACGTTTATGTTCGGAGAGAGCATAAGACTTGAAACGGACAGTTTCGCCCGGTCTGTATTTATTCTTGTCAGTAATCAGGTAACTATAAAACTCCGGTGCATCTTGCCGTCCATAATCATTTTTATACCAGGGTGGTACAAGGTGTTTCCTCAAATCGAATACCGCACGAAACTTATCCACTTCAACCGTCAGGATATGCTGTTCTTTCTGCGACCAGTTATCGTCAGTATACGTCTGACTGTCTTCATCGTAATAAACAGCCTTGCTGCCTACCCGCACTTTGGCGTCTTTCCTGATAGTTCCCCCGGCATCAACCACCTGCAAGGTGAGTACACCATACTCCTTGAAAAGGAAAACATGAAAAGGAATCACCGGAGCATAACGGTAATAAACTTCGTTCCGCTCTACATCAGCCAGCAGAAAATGCCCTTTGACCGGAGGGTTGCTCCAAGCATCCGTGAAACGGGCAAAAGGAGTCTGCTGTATTTTATCCCATTGTTTCTGTCGGAGTTTGCCTTTGAGAAGTTTCAAAGCCTCTTTGTTAGTCAGTTCGAAAACGATCGTTTCGGGAGAGGTATCATCCCAGATCATCGGTTGTCCGAATGCTCCATTGGCAAAAAGCAGGACTCCCAATAACAACAGGCTCTTTAGCTGGCATAGCATTGTGTTCATAGTATTCGATAGATTGATTGAGAACAAAAATAGAAAATAAAACTGTGAGTTTGCTATAAATCACTCGATTATTCGCAATCTTATCCCTTGAAAAAAAGTAAAAATGGTCCCCTATATTTACGCGGGAACCATTAACAAACGTATAAAGGGTAATACAAACACTTAATTGATGTTATAAAACATCTCTTTTTATTTGGATTATTTGCAAAGTTGACAGAAGTCCGTATCTTTGCAATGTGTTTTTCATAGTATTAGATTTAAGGTTAACAAAGGTTGGAGCAAGGCGTTGCTCCTTTTTTTATGCCTGTACGTTTCGTATCTCATTTAATTTTCTTCCCATTCTTTCTCCAGTTTGCCGTCAATGTCATAGCGTTTCCAACGACCGACGCGATGTCCGTTTTTGTATTCTCCACATTCGCGCAGCTTATCGTTCTTCACATAACGGGCCTCATAAGAACCATTCGGACGTCCGTTCACATACGTAGTTATCTCCCAATAGTCGAACCGGTTACTTACTACTAACTGGCGCTCTTTTCCGTTCAATCTGCCTTGCTGGTAGGTTGCTTCGTATTTCAATTCACCATTCGCCGGGTTGTACTCTCGATATAATCCGTCCTTGCGGTCATTCTTCATGTAATATTCTTTTTCCCGGGTTCCCTTAGTAGGGCTGAACAAGACTTGCAATCCGTCTTCTTTTCCATTCTGATAAGTTTCAATCGTAAGCGTGTCACCAGTTTCGGCGAATTTCATCCATGCTCCTTCTTTCTGCCCATTCTTGTAGCTACCCAGTACGTAAGGCGCTCCAAAGGTAAACATAGAGGAAAATTTACCCTCTTTCAATCCGTCTTCATTATAATAAATCGTTTCGTAGAGTTCGTGAGTACCTTTCATGAAAGTATATTGCTTGCCTATCTGACGACCATCTTTGTAGTTATGATCCATCCGCAAGGTTCCATCGGATTCGTAGGACAAATGTTTGCCATGCTCTTTCCCCATCCGGTAACCTTTCTCCGTCTCCACCTTTCCGGTAGTAAAATAGGTCTTGCTCGTACCGTCCAGTTTACCTTCTTTATATGACTTCTCTTCTTTCAATTTACCATCAAACTTAGAGTAAATCTTGAACAGCCCCTGTTTCCGTCCCTCCTTGTAAGTGCCCTCCGTGATGAGAATATTATCCAGATATTCTTTATAGCTGCCATCGTAAAAGCCATCTTTGAAAGAAGCCAACAGATAGGCAGAGTGGTAACCGTCTATGATGCAGTGTTCATCGTTCAGTGGATTTTCCGTTGTCAGGTCACGGTACAAAAGTCTGCCATCGCCTACGTTAACGACAGATACCTGGTCAATTTTATACTCTTTTTGTGCAAATAAAGGAAGGGTCATGCATAGAAGTAAAAGTACATTCCAGCTTCTTGAGCGGAGTAAAATAGAAACATGTTTCATAAAGTGACATTCTCTTTTTAGTTATTATTTGTGTGAATCGCACAAAGGTATACAATTAGCACAAAAATCCAACAATAAAGGGGAAGAAATGAAAAAGGTATACCCCATACTATGAGATATACCTTTACTCCTTTGTATTTATAGAAAAATTACATCAGTCTATCTTTCAAAACCTGCGGAAGTTCGGGCATCGCACCGCTCTGTGTGCAAACATAAGCAGAAACCTCGACAGCCAGTTTATGCGCTTCGGGCACCGGTTTTCCATTGAGAATGGAAGCACAGAAAGCAGCCGTAAAAGAATCGCCTGCGCCCACTGTGTCGGCAACCGGTACTTTGGGCGTCTCCTGGAAAGAGACAACGCCCGGAGTGAACACATAGCTGCCATTGATGCCGCAAGTGAGAATCAACATCTTCAGGTTGTATTTTGCCAACAAAATCCAGCATTTATCCTGCAAGTCGATGCCGGGATAACCAAACATACGGCTGATAGTCACCAGTTCTTCGTCGTTTATCTTCAGGACGTTGCAGCGGTGGAACGATTCACGCAGTACCTCTTTAGAGTAGAAATCCTGGCGGAGATTGATATCAAATATCTTGAGCTGTCCATCTATATCGGGCATCGTATCCAGAAAGCGGTTGATAGTGGCACGGCTCACTTCATTACGTTGAGCCAGCGAACCGAAGCAAACAGCACGTGTGCTCAAGGCCAGACGTTTCAGCTCATCCGTAAAGGGAATGTTGTCCCACGCCACGCCCTCTTTGATTTCGTAACAAGGCACGCCCTCGTCATCGAGCGTCACCTGCACCGTACCGGTAGGATAATCTACTTGTTCGATCTGCATCTTCAACTTCTTCTCGTTGAATACTTTCAGAATTTCTTCTCCCAGTTCATCCCTGCCTACGGCACTCACTACACGACTGTCAAAACCAAACTGTGATACATGATAAGCAAAGTTTGCCGGAGCACCACCGATTTTCTTTCCTTCGGGCAACACATCCCAAAGTGCTTCGCCCATTCCTACAATTATATTATTCATGATATACGGGTTTTATTGTTTCCAAAGTTATAAAATTATTTTCTGATACGGAACGTATAATACAAGAGATAAAGCACGCCCACCGTCATTACGGCGATAGCACCATTCTGTCCCATGGAAGTATCCGAAGCCACTCCCATTGCCAACGGAAACACCGTCCCGCCGAAAAGTCCCATAATCATCAAGCCGGAAACTTCGTTTTTCTTACCCGGCAGATAAAGCAATGCCTGCGAGAAGATAACGGAAAATACATTGGAGTTGCCGAAACCAATCAAGGCTATGCAAGCATAGATAATTGCCTTTTCATGGAAGATAAACAAACCGATCATGGCAATCAACATCATCACCACACTAATGCCGAAGAAAGATTTCGGAGACATCTTACGCAAAATGAAAGAACCCAGAAAACAGCCCGCCGTACGGAAAATAAAATAAAGACTGGTTGCAAAAGCAGCATCATCCAATCCCATGCCGATGCGCTCCATCAGAATCTTCGGGGCGGTAGTGTTCGTACCTACATCAATGCCGACATGACACATGATACCAATGAAACAAAGCAGGATAAACGGTTTACCAAGCAGGGCGATGCATTGTCCGAAAGTAGACGGTTTGCCATCTTCTTTTTCCTCTTCAATCTGTGTGACATTGAGCAGAAGAATAGCGATGACAGCTACAATCATATAAATAGGGAACAGGATGCGCCAGCCTAAATCGAAAGTCGGAATGGCCTGTGTCGCTCCCCACATGGCGATATAAGGTGCCAGGAAAGAAGCAATGGCTTTCACAAACTGACCGAAAGTCAGACTACTTGCCAGGCGGTCGCCACGCACGATATTGGAAAGTAACGGATTCAGAGAAGTCTGCATCAACGCATTTCCAATGCCTAGGAGGGAGAAGGAAATCAGCATCAGCATATAGCTGTCGCCGAAAACGGGTAGCAACAGAGAAGCGAAAGTCACAATCAAACTAAGCAATACGGTTTTCTTCTGACCAATGCGGCTCATCAGCATGCCGGTGGGTACGGAGAAAATCAGGAACCAGAAGAATACCAGTGACGGAAAGATATTCGCCTGTGAGTCCGACAGACCAAGGTCTGCCTTTACGTAATTGGAGGCAATGCCTACCAGGTCAACGAATCCCATGGCGAAGAAGCAAAGCATCACCGGGATTAGTTTGGAGAGGGAAGAGTTTTTACTGTTTTCCATTATTTTATCTTTTATATGATGAATTCTGTTTCCATAGGGCGGAGCACATAACCCTACGGCAAAGAAACGAGGAAAGAGCGCATAGAGTAAGGAGAATGAGCTTATTTCTTCAACTTGTAGATCACAAACGAATCTACTTTATACGCTCCTCCTTTACTGTAAAAGTCGATATGAGTGTAAGGTTCCGACGGGAATACCTGATTAGTCATCACAAAACGTCCGCCATCACCAAAGGCTTCCACACTGGATTTGTCGACAAACAGACGGAGTTTCAATTCGTCTTTTCCACTTTCAATGGTCGTCCAAGTCAACATTGGGAAGTTCTCATTGAAACCCACCTCTCCGCTCTTGCGGCGGTCCATCGAGAATTTCTTTTCTTTCATGTCATATTGCATATCCACTTCTTCGCCTTTGTCATTGTAGAGACGGAAGCCGATTACATCTGCATGTTGATTTTCGATAGTCAGTTCTATTTCGTATGCACCCTCATTGCCGGCAATCATGTCCTTGATGGTACGCGTTCCGTTCACTTTGAACGAGCGTTTCTTGGAGATGTCACGCAGTTTCAGCAGTTCGGGAGAGGGAGCAGACTGAAGATAAGTTTCGCCATCTACGGTGAACAGGCTCAAATCGCGAGGAACAGAGTTCGGGCTACGGTATTGAGAGGTAGGAACATCGTTTGCATATTGCCAGTTGCTCATCCATGCGATAGCGATGCGACGGTTGTCGGGAGCATCACTCCAAGTTACAGTGGCGTAATGGTCTTTTCCCCAGTCCATCCATTTGGTTTTGGAGGGTGATTCATTTACAAATTCTTTTCCGTTGAACGTTCCGACAAAGTATTGAGTGGCACTTCCTCCGAAAGGACCTCCGGGATTCAAATTACAAAGCAATACCCATTTCTTTTCGTTCGTGCCGTCTACTGGAAGTTCAAATAAATCAGGACATTCCCAAACACCGCCATGTGCACCTTGTCCTTCACCGAAACTACTTTCAAAGGCCCAGTCTTTCAGATTGGAGGAAGAGAAAATTTGCATTTCCTGTCCTACTGCCAACAACATAATCCAACGTTGAGTCTCTTTATGCCAGAATACTTTCGGATCGCGAAAATCACGGGCATCAGACGTCAATACCGGATTATTTTCATATTTTGTAAAAGAACGTCCATTATCTGTGCTATACGCAATACTTTGTACTTGTCGGTCACTATTCTGCGTATAAATTGCAACAATAGCACCCGCACCGAATCCGGCAGTATTATCAGTATCTACTACGGCCGAACCGCTGAAAATTGTACCAAGCGCATCAGGGGTAATAGCATCGGGACGATGTTCCCAATTTATCAGGTCTTTACTAATTGCATGTCCCCAATGCATATTGCCCCATTTGGAGCCATAAGGGTTGTGCTGGTAGAAAAGGTGATATTCACCATCCTTATATACCATCCCATTGGGATCGTTCATCCATCCATAAAGAGGTGAGAAGTGATAAGTAGGACGGAACTTTTCACGATTGCCCGTATCGAACGTGTCGGACAATTTCATTTCTTTGCAGCAAACAGCGGAAAGTTTACCCCGTATCGGATCATTCGAACCTAATTTAAATTTCAATAATATGTTTTTACCTGCATAGTCCGAAAGATCCAATGGAACAAAATAGTCCACTCTGTTCACTGCCAGGCGAACATCCGCAACGTTCACCTCTTTATTATTAACGATCATGCTGACACGTACATCAGGCATAACCTCCTCTACGGGTAAAAGCAAATAGCGTTGATTTGTATTTATATGTACCAGGCAATGTCCTTCACCCAAATCTTTTATTAATAAAGAAGAAGTATCGGCTGAAGCATCCGAAAATGAGAAAATCATCATAACCAGAATTGTCAAAAAGGTCTGTACTTGTTTAAACGAGAATAATACATTCATGTCAGATGGTATTAGAGTTAATTATTAATATTCATTGTCTTCTATTTGTTACCATGCAAAGATAGGCGTAACGGATAGTTACACCTATCACTTTTGTTTCAGAAGATAGAAAAAATGTTACCTATCTATTTCTTAGCGCTTAGATAATGCAATATATTCTTCGTCATGAGCACAATATTATCTTGATAAACGTTAAGATTACTATTCTGATTCCATTCATAAGCAGCGAGCCCAAGGGCTATACATGTACCTTGATATTCCGCTGTCGAAGCAAATTCCACCATTCCGGCACAACAATAATCCGTCACGTGTCCCCACGTTGCTAAAACGGTAGCATTGTTTTCTTCTTCAAATGCCTTTACTATATTCCCTGCATTGGGATAAAGACCGGGGAAACCATAAGAATTCAAGTCCCACATACAATTATGGTCTTCACGTCGTCCGGGACCGATCAGCGGGAACGTTTCATGAGAGAATTGGTCGGAAGTAACCATACCGGCAAACACTGGATGACTCCGATGATCATACTCCATTCCGATGTTGGCATTAATCGTCCAAACGTCCGCGCCATCTCCTCCTTCACCATCTGCAAATATCCCTGGAGCCCGTTCGGTACGCCCCAATGGTACAACCAACTGAGTCGCATGATTACTCAAGAACAGATTCCCTCCATTCTTATAATACGTAGTCAAGGCAGCGATCGCATCAGTAGACAAAGGTAACTTATCCCATCCGGCTCCAATGCCTACACGGTCTATATGCACCCAAATAACATCGTAAACAGAAAGATCTTCACTAGTCAACATGGCAGGAGTGACAACTTTACCATTCACAAACTGTTTCTTGAACCATGCATAAGAGGCTTTTTCATCATCATCTTCTATCTCTTCGGGACTATTATACGTTATCACATAAGCTGCATTTGTCAAATCAAGCCCGGACGGTTTCACCTTAATATTTTCTTCCGTTACTCCGCAATCTATCACTTCGGATAATTCGCTGATATAAAATACTTGATTGCTGTTTTTATCTTCTATCGTACAATCTGCAAAACGATTATTTTCTCCTTCCGCAGCATTCACTGTAGTGGGATTTTCTATAACTTCACTCCAAGATACATTTATGGTGTTCGACGTGAAATGATTGTATTCACCTTTCACATGAATTACCCCATAGTCGGCTTCTTTGCCATTGAGTTGATTATCGCTCTGGTTTACCGTGAACAAGTTATCACTTAACAAGTTGTTTTGCCCGCTTAATTCAAAGAAAGTCATTTTGTTTCCGGTAAATTCATTATCCGAAATATTCACTCGGCTACAGCCAGTAAAGTTGGCACACCAATCGTCATTCGCCGTTAGTTTGTTGTGAGAGAAAATCAGATTGCTTTCTCCCGAAATACGTGCAGCCACACCGCCTTGCGATGAACCGAAAGCAGAATTGGTCACCATATTTTGTATGCCACCATTCATTTCAATGCCATTCACAACATCGGTTGCATCTATCCGGGCTAATGTAATGGCATCACATCCTTGGAGTTTAACGCCCTGATACATATTTTCCATCTTAATATTGAAGAAATGCAGGCGGTCATTGTCATGCTCTACATAGATTCCGGTTCCTTGGTGGTCGGCTTTCCCCACAAGGGTAAGTCCGCTTACCTCCACCCCGCTAATACGATTTTTACGTCCGCCTATATCGGCAACAGGAGCCACATGTAATGCATATTCGGCATTTCCAAGTATCAAACGACTGCCTTTAGCGTCAGCAACAGGAACAACCGTTTCATCATTCACACCTTTCAGTGTTACAAAATTGCGTGTAAGCTGAATGGGGCTATCCAGGCGAAAAGTTCCTTCGGGAATAAGTATCGTTCCTCCCTCGGGTGGGAGATCGGCTATAATAGCATTTATAAGATCTGCACAATCGGTAGATCCGTCAGTCGGAAGCCCGAATTGCGTTATATCTATTATCTTCTGACCTTTACATTCATCGCAAAGCGCATAAGTATCGTCATTACTGCAAGATGTGCCCAACATCAGGAACAATCCGCTTATCAAGAATTTATTTATTTTCATGGTGTTACTATATTAATAATGGTATAGGATGAGGAAATTATTCTATTATGCTCACCTTATCAGATGATACACAATTAGAGACTTCAGTTTCTGCGTTCACCAAGAATACCCGATAGCTCTCCAAATTATCTATAAAGCAGTTCTTGAACACGTTGCCTGTTCCTTGAGTGGCATTTACAGCTACAGCATCAGCATAAGCCCATTCACATGATAAACTGTTGGACGCAAACGTATTGTTGTCACCTTTTACATTGATTATACCAAAATCATCGCCATGGTCGAGCATTTGATTCTGAACTGCTCCTGTAAGCCAAAAGATGTTCTTATTTACCCGATTGTCATCGCCACTCAACACAAGAATACCATTATAGTAGCTTTTGAAATTATTACCTTCAATAACACTATTATTGCAATCATCAAGCACTAAATTTTCACGTCCATCAGGGTAGACCTGATTATTAAGGAATGACAGTTTGTTCACTCCCTGCGCTTTACAGGTTATGCCAGTGGGCTGTGCACCTAATTGACAATTCTTTATAATCATATTCTCACCACCAATCAGTTCGATACTATTAGGAAGTTCACATACCCAGCAGTTGACTATCTGCATATTTTTTGCCTGTTCTATCTTGATGCCGGTATGCAGATTTATGCCAATAATATTAGAAAGTATTCCATTATCGCTCGTGCCTGTAAAATGTATACCGATGTTCTTGGCTTCCGTCCCACCCGACACCATCAGATTCATAATCTTTAACCCCTTCACGTCTGTTTCTACTTTTATAGCTGCTTCGGCATTGCGGGCCACTAGTTTGCTTCCACCACCAGGTCCCAGCAGATCGTTGATTCCATTCACGTCAATATTGCTGCGCATACCGGGATTTAATCCCTTAATCGTCACATTGTGCTTATTAATTACAATGGGAGCATCAAGTACAAAATCACCTTCGGGAATAACCACCACTCCCCCTTCGGAAGGTAAGGAGGCAATTGCACTATTAATGGCTTTCGAACAATCTGTCTTTCCATCACCAATAGCTCCGAATGTGGTAACATCACCTTCGATTTCAGTATGAGTGCCATAACATAACAGGTTATCATCACCGTCGCAAGCTGTGAACAAGCACAGACAGAAAGTGCTAATTAAATATCTCTTTAGTTTCATCATATCTATATTTAAGGAATTCATATTAGTTAAACTTACCATATCCAGGGTTCTGCACATAATTACCTTCAGAGAAATTATATTGCGCATTGGGGATAGGCAAATATTCATCTCTGCCACGGACGAATCGAGCACCACGATAATAAACGCGTTTGTTTTGCTCCACACCAATGTAACTGTTCATAGTTTCCGCAGCAACACCCCAACGTACCAGGTCGAAGAAACGGTCTCCTTCCATAGCAAACTCCATGCGACGTTCCCAACGTAGTGCTTTGCGGGCTAATTCTTGATTCCAGCCTTCAGAAGGGTATTCACCAATCAGGTAATTAGCTGCATTCAGTTCTGAATCCTTAAAGTCTTTTACATAAGGACTATTCTTGGCACGCAGACGAATACGGTTAATGATTTTGCGGGCTTCCTCCAGTCCGGCAGCTTCACCTATTTCTATCAGCGCTTCAGCCTTCCACAACAACACGTCGGCATAACGGATAATCTGCCAATTGAGATGGGAAGCCCCCCAAGGCCAACCTTGGAACATCTCGTCACTCTCCGGAGAAATATAGAAGCGTTTGGTACAGTTGAAACCATATTCGCCACTGTTACGCACCCAATTTGCTTTACAAGGCTCGGCAGTATACGTTTTCCAAGTAATACCCGGACGACCGGTTACGAAATCCAAACGAGGATCTACAGTTGCGTCAACATTAGTGAGTTCACTTCCTTCATATATTCCATAGTCATCGGTGTTGAAGGTATCAAACAAAGGCAATCCATAGGTATCTGTCTTATAAGCATTGATTAAGTTTTGGCTGGGTAAGAAAAATCCGTCACCACCATAAGGACCTTTAGGGGCATTGAGCAGATTACTCCAGTTTATGTTTCCGGCACCATCGGTTTCATCATCCATCGAATATTGTACGGCAAACACAGACTCTACCCCATTCTCATATTCCAATTGATCGAGTTTCTGAAAATCATTCAAAAGATCATACGTCTTTCCTTGTGCACCCACCTTGTCGCAAAGAGTCACCACTTCAGCCAGCAACTGCTTGTCAATAGCAACCACTTGGTTATTGTCATCTTGTTGATAGGCCTGATAGAGTATGGCTTTAGCGGCATAGGCATAGGCTATGTTCTTTGTGATACGACCTACTTGAGATTGAGTATCAGGCAAATCGTCGGCAGCATCAAGAAATTCCTGTGCTATTTTGCCCAAAAGTTCTTCACGGGTATACTGGTTGTTGGGGATGTACTTATAGTCATCATTTTCCACATTTTCATCAAAATAAGGCACTTGCTTGAAAAGGCGAACCAGTTCGAAGAAGAAGTGTGCACGAATCACCTTCATTTCGGCTTTACGACTTTTAAGTATCGACAAAGAGTTCTCGTCAAGCGTGTTCATTACTCTTAATGCGCTGTTACAGCGTTGTAAACAGCAATAGAGTTGAAACCATTTTTCGTCGGCATTACTCCATGTAGCATCTATTTTAAAGGTTTCAAGCAGCGTGCAAAAGTCACCATCATTTACACCGCCACCGCCTTTGTAAGCATTGTCCGAACGTACTTCGCCATACGTCCAATTCGTCATTGGTACCCAATGCATCTCACGATTGGGACCTTTCAATCCGGCGTAAGCCGAAGTAACCAAAAGTTCTACACCGTCGGCCGATGACAACAAATCGTCATTGAGTGTACCCTGTGGTTTAATATCAAGAAAACGGCTCTCATTGCAACTTGCCAATAGTGCCATAACACCTGCTGCAAAGATATATTTCAATTTCATAATGTTCTGTATTTAGGATAAAAATTAAAAACCAAGTGATAGACCGAATGTATAAGTGCGAGGCTGAGGATATGGATAGCCCAGTCCTTCAGGGTCGGCACCCGTATAATTAGTCAGTGTGAAAACATTCTGTGCTTGCAGATACACACGCAAATTGGAAAGACGTGCTTTCTTAATCCACTTATCCGGGAAAGTGTAGCCCAGCGTTAAAGTTTTCAGTTTCACGTATGAACCATCTTCGATAAAGAAAGTAGAGCTGCGTGTTTCTACATTATTATCCACCACAGTCAGTGCAGGGATATCACAATTATAAACTCCGGTTTGCTCATAATCATTCCAAGCATGCATTGCATCCATCAGACGTACAGAGTGATTACCTGTCCAGCCTTGGAATAGGTCGGTATAAAACTTAGAGTTATTCCATGCATCGCGAATCATACCATTGAAGAATGCAGAAAGATCAAATCCTTTGTAAGATGCACCGATATTTAAACCACCGATAAATTTAGGTTGATCGCTACCTTGCCAATCCATATCGGCAGTATTGATGACGTTGTCACCGTTAAGGTCTTTGTAGCGAATACGTCCCACACCGGGAGCTCCAATCTGTACATCATATTTGCTTAGATATTCATATACCTCTTGCTTTGTTTTGAATACACCATCGGCTTTATATGACATCCATGAGCCATAAGGTTGTCCCACAATGGTTTTGTCCACACCGTTACCACCTCCCCAAGTATATTTGATAACATCCGGCAGTTCGGTAATTTCATTCTTATAATAAGAGATGTTGAACGAAATATCATACTTGAAATCCTTTATTTCATCTCGCCAAGTAAAGGTTGCTTCCACCCCGCTGTTATCCATACTGGCAGCATTATACCATTTATATCCACCTTCGCCAATCACACCTATATAAGGTTTTTGAATTAACATACCAGTGGTCTTCTTCTGAAAATAGTCCAAAGTCAAGCCCAAACGGTTATCGAAGAAAGCGGCATCAATACCAAAGTTCAGTTGCTTGGTCTCTTCCCACTTCAAGTCGTTGTTACCCGAACGATCTTTCTGTACACCGGGCACGACTGTTGCACCATCACCATTGAAGTTGTATGAACCATTGGACATGTTAGTGTAATAAAGGTTGTAAGTAGCATTGTTGTCAATCTGGTCATTACCATTAATTCCCCATGATGCACGTAATTTAAGGTCCGAAAGCCAGTTTTGCGTACGTTCCATAAATTTTTCGCGTGACATTCTCCAACCAGCTGATACAGAAGGGAAGATGGCTGAATTGTTCCCTTTACCAAAACGTGAAGAAGCATCACGACGCACTGTTCCTGATATGAGGTACTTATCATCGAACGCATAGTTCACCTTACCAAAGTAAGAAACCATAGCATAAGTAGAAGCATTGTTACCCACGCTTTTTCCTTCGGTCACGGTGTCCAGATAGCGATAGTCAAGGTCTTCTATCACCAATCCGCGACCATACCCCTGCAAATGCTCACCATTTTCTTTCTTAGCTTCGGTTCCTATCACAGCACTGATATTATTCTTCCCGAAATCTATGCTATAATTAGCCGTGTTCGACCATACCCATTGTACACTATTATCCTGTCGTACGGTCAGTTCATTTACATCTACCTTCCGATCGGCTTCGCTCCATTTTGGGACAAAGGTTGAGTTGAAACCGGTAGTATAATTCAAGCCAAATTGGCTCTTCAATACCAGATTTTTAATAGGCTCTACTTCCAAATAAACATTACCAAAGATACGCCAGCTTTTGTGACGATTATTGGCTTCGTTGTCCGTCAAGCGAATGGGATTCGGTTTATCTCCCAATATATCCACATAACCACCGGCGTACCCTCCGTTTTCATCGTACACAGGAATGGCCGGATGCTGCGCAATAACCAATTCTTCTATACCGGCAGGATTAAGATGTTCCAACCAATGGTTCACTGAGATGCTTTCCCCCACACGTACTTTACCATCCACAAAGCGGAAATTAGAAGCTAAACGCGAATTAAAGCGTTCGTAGTCTGTATTACGGCAAAGACCATCTTGATTCATATAGTTTAAGGTAAGAGCCACATTACCATCCTTAAATCCTTTAGAGAGGGAAAGGTTATAATTCTGCATCAAAGCCGTACCAAATATCTCCTTTGCCCAATCAGTATTGCCCGACTTTATCTTCACTCCATTCTGGTCGAAATAATATTCTTGCAGTTGGGCTTTTTCTCCATTTCCATAGACAACACTGTTTGGATAGGTTCCAAAAGTATTTTTATAGGCCTGCCAATAAACATCACCCCATTGATAAGCGTCAAGCATATCAATACCACCGGCAAAAGTCTGGGCAGTGAGCGACATATCAAAACTTACCTTTACATCGCCTTCCTTGGCACGTTTTGTGGTGATGATAATGACCCCGTTAGCAGCCTGAGCACCATAGATCGCGGCAGACGCTGCATCTTTCAACACCTGAATGGATTCGACATCATTGGAAGAGATGATAGAAGCTACATTGTCATGTGTCTGAACACCATCTATCACATAAAGAGGGGAAGAATTGTTAATGGTAGTAATACCACGTAATTTAGTATCCGTGTTTCCACCGCCGGGTTTACCATCAGTTGTCACGTTCATACCGGCTACACGCCCCTGCAAACCTGACATCACATTACCGGTAGGTATATCCGCTACCTCTTTCATCTTCACTACGGCTACCGAACCTGTCAGACTGGCTTTCTTTTCAGCCATATAACCTGTCACAACCACCTCATCAATCATCTTAGTATCTTCTTCCATCACTATCTTCAAGGAAGGTTTAGCGGCAATAATCACTTCCTTATATCCTATATAAGAAATAGCCAATGATGCATTTGCCGGTACACTAAGAGTAAAGTTTCCATCTAAATCGGTAATAGTTCCAGTTGATTTAGAATCATTTTGCACTACGGAAGCACCAATAATCGGTTGCCCATCAGTCTTTGAAGTAACGTTTCCCTTCACCGTTATGTTTTGTCCCCAAAGGACTGACATGAAAGTAAACAGGAAACAAACGCTGCAAAGAAGTTTTTTGTTCTTCATAATACTAAGCATTAGTTTGATGTTATTAAATTAAAAGTACGAATTTTATCTTTATCGATAATGCAAATTACGGTTGATTTACGTCAATCGACTAAAAAAAATGTTTCAAAGGCTGTAACATTTGTTGCATAGAACGCTATTTTATAAGGTTTTATACAGATTTCTTTTTAGTGCGACAATTATAGGACTTATATTCTGTTATAAGTATAGAAAATGCTACCTTTGTGTAGTAATATAAGCCCTACAAAAAGGACTTTTTTTCGATAAAAGATAACTAAAAACAAAATTCATGACTAAGCAACAAGCTTTAAAACTCTTCGAAGAAAAAAGGGTACGTACAGTATGGGATGATGAACAAGAGAAATGGTATTTTTCAATAGTAGATGTAGTAGCAATACTAACGGATAGTCCTAATCCCCGTAAATATTGGAGCGTACTAAAAACACGACTCAAAAAAGAAGGAAGTGAGTTGACTACAAATTGTAGTCAACTGAAAATGCAGGCTACTGATGGGAAAAAGTACCTTACCGACGTTGCCGATACCGAACAACTCCTCCGCCTTATTCAATCTATACCTTCTCCCAAGGCAGAACCTTTCAAACTATGGATGGCCAGAGTTGCCAGCGAACGTCTCAACCAAATACAAGACCCCGAATTATCCATCGATCAGGCTTTAATGGATTACAAACGGATGGGGTATTCTGACAACTGGATTAATCAACGTCTGAAATCAATAGAAATCCGCAAGGATTTAACTGATGAATGGAAAAAACACGGATTACAGGAGGGCGCTCAATTCGCTACACTCACGGATATTATTTACCAGACGTGGTCGGATATGACAGCAAAGGAGTATAAGCAGTTCAAAGGATTGAAAAAGGAAAATCTGCGGGACAATATGACTAACAAAGAGTTAATACTGAATATGCTTGCTGAACTTTCGACTAAAGAAATCTCCGAAGCCAATAATCCGGAAACGTTCAAAGAACATATAGATGTTGCCCATCAAGGTGGAGAAATAGCCTGCAATGCACGACTGGAACTTGAAACTAAAACGGGAAAGAAAGTAATCTCTCCCTTAAACGCAAAAAGTGGCATTCTCTTAAAAGACGAATCTAATGATAATCCAACAAATAAGTAAATACGATATGAAAACAATCTCCAACGAACAACTTACCATTCAAGTATCTCCGCACGGAGCTGAACTTTGCAGTATCTTCGCCAATGGAAAAGAATATCTGTGGCAAGCGGATCCTGCTTTTTGGAAACGTCACTCTCCTGTCCTATTCCCTATTGTCGGAAGCGTATGGGAAAATGAATATCGCAATGAAGGGATTCCTTATACACTTACCCAACATGGATTTGCCCGCGATATGGAATTTACGCTTGTTTCCGAAAAAGAAAATGAAGTATATTACCGTCTTATCAGTAGTGAAGAGACTTTGCAGAACTATCCGTTTCCATTCTGTCTGGAAATAGGTTATCGCATCCAAGGAAAGCAGATTGAGGTGATATGGAAAGTAAAGAATACCGGTGACAAAGAAATGCATTTTCAGATTGGGGCACATCCTGCTTTCTACTGGCCGGAGTTTGATGCGAACAGTTTAGAAAGAGGATTCTTCGAATTCGACAGGAAAGACGGTTTGAAGTATATTCTTATTTCTGAAAAGGGATGCGCTGATCCTTCTGTTGAGTATTCCTTAGAGTTGACAGACGGATTGTTACCATTGGATACTCATACGTTTGATAAAGATGCTTTGATCTTGGAAAATGAACAGGTTCGCAAAGTTACCATCTATAATAAGGAGAAACGGGCTTATTTAAGTTTACACTTTAATGCTCCGGTAGTCGGCCTTTGGTCGCCACCTGCAAAGAATGCTCCTTTTGTCTGCATCGAGCCTTGGTATGGACGCTGCGACCGCGCACATTATACTGGTGAATATAAAGATAAAGACTGGATGCAACACTTGCAACCAAGTGAGATATTCCAAGGAGGATACACGATTGAAATTAATGAGTAATCAACAAAAGTAGCTGCCAGATTTCACATCTGACAGCTACCAACACCTAATTCTAATCTACAAAAACCTAACTTATAAACCTAACCGATACACATTGAATGAATTGACATTAAACGTACCTCCCTTGCTATAAAAACACATACGGTTGTATGGTTCCGACGGAAAAATGAGATTAGTCATTGCTATCTTTCCTCCGTTCAGGAATATTTCTACAGAACATTTATCAACAAAAACATCCAAAGCATATTTATTTTCTTTCTTTATCGGTGCCCAGGTAGCTAATGCGAAATCATCAATATAATTGATAGAAGTCGTCTTTCTGCGGTCATGTGCTTCTATTTCATGAGGTACGCTGTTCTTTCCGAAATCTACGATACCGCTTTTCGTCCGATCCATTACCAGTTTCTTTTCCGGAAGATTGAAATAAATGTCCACCTTTTCACCTTTATCATTAAAGAGACTGAATCCCATAATCTCCGCTTCACCGGTAGTAATCTCCAATGCTAATTCATAAGCTCCGTCATTATCAGCCAATAAAGAATCAATATGATAATCATTGGTTATGGTGAAAGAAGGAATCTCCTTGTTTTCTTTCCGCAAAGTTTTCGTCTCCGCCACCGGAGCTGCCGAAAGATAGAGTTCGCCATCCTGTGTATAAAGCCCCAACTCACGCGGCAACGCATTGGCACTACGGAACTGTTTTGTCGGAACGATATTGCAATATTGCCAATTACTCATCCAAGGTACAGCAATCACACGATCACCGGTATTCGCGAAACAAACGGTGGCATAATGATCTTTGCCCCAATCCAACCATTTCGTGACATTTGGCTGATTGTCACAAATAAATTTCATTCCATCAAAGTCTCCTACAAAATATTGAGTTGCACTACCACCGAAATAGCACCCCGGATTTACATTCACTATCAACGCCCATTTCTTGCGGTTCGCATCTCCATTTACCGGAAGTTCCACCATGTCCGGACATTCAAACTGACAAGGTTGCATTCCATAGCCCTCACCGAAACTGCTCATATAATTCCAGTCTTTCAAATTCTTAGAATCATAGAAACGCATTTCTTTATCAGCAGAAACAATCATCACCCATTTATTCTCCGGTTCATATCGGAAAACTTTCGGGTCACGGAAATCTTTTAATCCATCCGAAGGACGCAGGACAGGATTATTTTCATATTTCGTAAAGGTGCGACCGTTGTCATTACTGTAGGCCAGACATTGAATCTGCCCATTCTTATCACTGGCAGAAGTGTAAAAAGCCAGGATAGAACCTTCTCCATAACCGGCTGTATTCTCTTGGTCGACAATAGAACTTCCGGAAAAGATATGTCCCAATGTATCGCGGGCAATGGCAGGAGCCAGATGCTCCCAATGCATCAGGTCTTTACTGATAGAATGTCCCCAATGCATATTTCCCCATTTGGAGCCATAAGGATTATATTGATAATATAAATGATATTCTCCATCTTTATACACCAATCCGTTAGCATCATTCATCCAGCCATAGAGGGGAGTATGGTGATAAACAGGACGAAACTTTTCCGTATTGGTTGTATCAAACGTATCGGATAACTTAATTTCTTTCCAGCAAAGTGCATCCTTTGATTTATTACGAATATGTACGGTAGCCGTTTTGACATCGGCAGGCAGAGCGAACGGAACAAAATAATCTACTTTATCCTGTGCCAGACGAATATCCATATCAGTATCGGCAGCATCTCCTGTGTTCAGGCAGACCTGACTTTCTTCGCTTTCTTCTTCTATCGGAAGTAGCAGATAATGGGTGGGATTTGTTATATGAATCACAGTCAGGCTATCACCTTTCTGTTCAAGGGCGAATGTACTTTTTGTTGTGTGGCAATAAGTTAGTCCATAAGAAACTGCCAGCGCAAATACTGCGCCTTTACATAGTTTTATCCAGGGGGTTGTTTTCATGGTAACAAAGTATTCCTAGTTTATACAAGCATTTAATTAAAAAGACACTGGCAAAGATAAGGGCTATCTTCGCCAGCGTCTATAAACTTTGTTTCAAAGGGTATCAAATTTGATACAAATCTCAAAAATATTCTTTCTATCAGGCAAGAAGAGTCGAATAAAGACAGATAACCTCTTTGTTTTCCTGAATTAATTTTTCTACTTTTGAAGCAAATCTTTATTCTTCTACTTTATGCCAGCAAATAGAAATGCCTTAATCCGCTATAAAACGATTGATAACTGTCTGCGTAATCCGTATCGACGCTGGACGTTGGAAGACTTGGTAGACGCCTGCTCGGATGCTCTTTATGAATATGAAGGTATTGATAAAGGGATAAGCAAACGGACGGTACAAATGGATATACAGATGATGCGTAGCGAAAAGTTAGGCTATAATGCTCCAATTGTGGTGTACGAGAATAAATACTATAAATATGAAGATCCCGAATACAGTATCACGCAAACCCCACTGAACGAACAAGACCTGAAAATGATGTCGGAAGCAGTGGAAGTGCTGCGACAATTTAAAGGTTTCTCCTATTTCACGGAAATGAGCGAGATAATCAACCGTTTGGAGGATCATGTTGCTTCTGCCCGGATGAAAACCACTCCTGTCATTGACTTTGAAAAGAATGAATCACTGAAAGGACTGGATTATCTGGATACCATCTATCATGCGATCGTCAACGAGCACCCGATACAACTCAAATATCGTTCGTTCAAAGCACGTTCGGCAAACAGCTTTATTTTCTATCCTTATCTATTAAAAGAATATCGCAACCGGTGGTTCGTTTATGGAGTCAGAGGAAACGGACGAATATTGCAAAATTTAGCTTTGGACAGAATACAATCATTAGAAGTTCTGCCACAAGAACACTATATCAAAAATACATTCTTCGATCCGAATACGTTCTTTGACGACCTGGTAGGTGTCACCAAAAACTCCGGAAGCGTAGCAGAGAAAGTTGGTTTCAAAGTAGCGGCAGCCGAAGCACCTTACATCATAACTAAGCCTATACATCGCAGTCAACAACTGGTGGAAAGACTACCCGACGGAAGCGTCATACTGGAAATTGAAGTTGTAATCAACCACGAGTTAGAACGGGTATTCTTCGGATATGTCGACGGAATAGAAATTCTTTATCCCAAGACATTGGTCGAATTAATGAGTCGAAAATTGGAAAAGGCTGCCAAGCAATATACAAAGTCAAAGTGAAAATAAAGCTTTCGCACATTCGTACCCTTCCTTATAAAACTCTGTCAGCTTTTGCACATCTTTCTCTATACGGTCTACAGCTACAGGTTTCAAAGGACGGATAACGACAATCTTTCCCTCATCCTCCATGCGTTCCACCATTTCCAACTGTTCATTATAAACAGCACACCGGCAACTTAACGCTTCACGCAACTTCGGATATTTCCGGTATACAAACGAAGGGATACGAATATCTTTCGAATCTTTCCGATATCCCCGGTTACGGGTAAGTACCACGACATTTCTCGTACAGCCATCCGCAATAGCTCTTTGCAGAGGTATGGAATCTACGATTCCCCCATCAAGCATAGGAACCTCATCCACATAAGTGATAGGACACACAAAAGGGAGACTGCTGGATGCACGGACAATATCGATCACCCTGCGCCTGTCTTTTTTCTCTTCGAAATAATTGGCTTCTCCCGTGATGCAATTAGTAGTCACCATCACGAAACGTTCCGGTGAAGCAAAATATGTTTCATAATCATAAGGAAGAATGTGTTCGGGGAACTCATTGAACAATAGATCGAAATCCAAAATATTACGCTTTTTGAGCAAATGTTTCAGACCGATATAATTGTACTTCTCCAACAAGTCGATATTGCTGTACTTGGCACGTCCCCGTTGCCGTGATGCATACGACAATCCGTTGCACGCACCGGCAGACACTCCTATCGCATAGGGAAACCGGATATCATGATCCATAAAATAATCAAGTACACCGCAGGTGAATACTCCACGCATTCCCCCGCCTTCCAATACTAATCCCGTAGATTCGTCAATTTTCAAGTCCTTCATTTTTATCTCCCGTATTCTTATTCCGGCGGATCACCAGCAGAGACGACAATTCTCGTATCACAGCCTCATCCTCGGATAATTTCGTATAAGAAAGATGACTCATTATCAATAGTCCGTCTTTCTCTTTAGTCACTAAATCTTCAACTCCCTCAAACCACACTATAATCGTTTGTCCCGGATAACGTGCCTGCAAATCATCAATACATCCGCGAAACTCCTCATCGTCCGTATCAAAGAGGAAAAGACGTATAGAATGTCCGTTCTGCAACATCTTCTCCAGATACGAAAAAAGAAATGCATCAATCATTCCACCAAGTACGAAACTGACCGCAGCACCTTCCCGATACTGACGATTGACAAACACAGCCACCGGACACTTCACCTGCTCCATAATATCATCAATCTTATCCCGGAAGAGCGTTAACCATAAAATAGCCCCCGGAGTTCCCGGTATATCCGTACGGTAATGACTTCCGGCCCCCAAAAGCAGCATATCAGGATGTTCTTTACGGACAAAGTGAATGATTTCCTGTACAAGTTTGTCCGTCACCCGATAATGGTTATCTACCTGAATATTCAATTTCGCCGCCTGTTGATTGAGCAAAGCAAAACTCTCGCTGGCATAATGCTCGGCATTCAACGGATTCAAATCCGTGCCTACTGTATAGTGTGCCGCAATCAAATGATTTTTCTTCAACTGCTTCCCAAATAACAAATGATAAATGGAAAGTAATACACGCCCAGATTCCGGACGTCCGAAGCAAAATATCAATTTGTGCTTCAAAGATAATTTTTCTTCCCGACGTACGAAAATATGTTCCACCAAATGAAGCAAAGGAGTAGTCATAAAGGTCGTAACTAGCGCCATAATGACCAAAATTACGAATATAGACGGAGGAAGAACTCCCATTTCATAACCTATATTCAGCGCTACAAGCTCCATCAATCCCCTCGTATTCATCAATGTTCCTATCGTCAAACTATCCTTCCATGATTCGCCTACCAGACGGGCAGCGATGGCACATCCACCCAGTTTGCCGGCAACAGCAACCGTCACCAACAGCAAACATACCATCCACAACTCCGGACTGTTTATCAAACCGATTTCCGTACGTAGCCCGGTGAAAGCAAAGAATAAAGGCAAAAAGAAGACTAAAGAAATATCTTCCACTTTTTCCATCATCACCTTCCGGAAACCCAAATTGGACGGCATCACCACCCCTGCCATAAAAGCTCCGAACAGGGCATGAATTCCGATAATCTCCGTCAGACAAGAGGAAATAATAAGAATAAGCAGAATAAATGCCACAAATGTTTTATTAATTGCTTCCCGGTTGGCATACACCTCTCCCACCTTCTTCAAAAACGGGCGAACTACCAGAAACATGACCGCAATATAAACTACTGCCAGCCCTACTGAATACAGTGCACTGGCAAAACTTCCCGCTTTGGAAATAGCGATAACCACTGCCAACAAACACCAAGCCGTCACATCGTCATTGGCAGCAGAAGCAATAGTCAGCGTGCCCAAAGGAGTCTTAGTCATATTCCGTTCCTGAATAATACGTGCCAATACCGGAAAGGCGGTGATACTCATCGAAATACCTATAAACAGAGCAAACGGGAGAAACGGAGTCTGGTCGGCGGCATATTCTTCGTACACCCAATAAGAAGACAAAATACCCAGGAAGAAAGGAACCAAAATTCCGGCATGACTAATCACAAGCGTTTCATTGATCTTATTTTTCAGTACACTGAAATCCAGCTCCATACCGATCACAAACATAAAAAGTATCAGTCCCACCTGACTCAATAATTCAAGATTGGTAAGCGAGTGGGCCGGAAAGAGAAAATGAAAAGCATCCGGAAAGAAAAAACCGAGCACGGAAGGTCCTAACACGATACCGGCAACAATCTCTCCAATCACTCCCGGTTGCCCGATCAGGCTAAATAAATAGCCAAAAAGACGCACCATCACCAATACGGCTATAATCTGAATCAACAAGGTGGAGAGCGGATGATGAATATTGTCCTGTATAAATTGAAGAAATAGGCTGAAAGGGTCCCCTTGTGCCACGTTATGCGCATTTATCGCATAGTGCGAAAACCGGTCACCCTCTTCAATAGCGACATAAATTAACCCTCCAAACAGGAGCAACATCAGTACATAAATGACGTAATTCTTCCGGGCCCTATTCCGCATAAACTCTATTTTTACGATTTGTGCATATTTATTATAAAAACAAACGAAAAAGGCAGATAGTTTGGCAAAAATAGCAAATTCTCAAATAAAATCTTGTTTTTTTGCTTCAATCTATGTAACTTTAGGCTAGCTTTATTGTTTAAGGAGGAAAAAATCAAAAAAGTCCTGCCCGCAGGCAAGCACCATGAGAATACAGTTTGAGATTAAAGAAAATTTGCCGGAAATTATCGAAGAAATCTTACACTCTGATAAATGGCAAACTTCCGTGAAGGAAGAACTTAGCGGTCGGACGACCGTTGTGATCCGTGACCAAGCGTATGGTTCAGAAGCTACCATTGAAATTTATGCTACATCTATTGAAATCAAAACTGCCTGGTCTAAGTACTCCTATCGTATATTTGTAACCAACGATATCGTATGGTGCGAATATAACGGTGCCTATCGTGGTCTGTTGGAACAAGTGCTCCTACCAACTATTACTCCCAAAGAAAATCTGCTCAATTCTGACGTGACTGAAAGTTCGCTTTATGGAAATGAGCATAAGAAACTGAGAGAATATGCAGAAGATAACCTGAAACTGAAACAATTCCGTCGGGAAAACTTCAATGAGCAAAGGAATGGGATTGCACCGTTCGACCATCCGAAGCGTGTGTATGATGAGTTTATCAAAGAAGATTATGTGGTAACACCCAAAGGAGAAAAGAAATAATTCACACTTAACGTTTTACCTTGTGCCATCGTATTGGCACAACAGTGCCACCATGTTGACACAGTCCTGCCAATACGGTGGCATGACTGTGCCAACATGGTGGTACTAATACACGATTCCCAAATTATCCAGGTCAGCCTTTGATATGGCAAATTCATTTCCGGCTTTAATCCGTTCCAGCACTAAATTTCCGATACATTGGGCATCCTGTACCGATTGAAAAGGCCTTTTCCCGGATACAACCGGGATAAAAGGCTGAACAATTATCAAACGCTCTCTCTCATAAATCTTATAACCGTATCCACTACCTTCAATCTGGGTTACTTCCAGCCGATATATGTTTATCGAATGCATATACCCATATATGATTCCCACTAAAAGCAGCAAGACAAAGCAACTAATACCTATTATTTTTTTATTTCTCTTCATATTCATAAGGCTTCAACTCCCAAGTATCATCATAATAATAAGTAGAAGCTCCTCCCGTAGCTATAACTCCTCGTTTTCCGGTAGAAAAGCATACGGCTTTCGAGCGTGTACTTCCTTCGAAATCTGTCAAATCTTCCCCATCCCAAAGGTCTGTCAGAGGGTCGTAAATCCAATAATTGGAACGATAACTACCACCGGCCGTCTGCCCCACAGCAATATATCCTTTTCCGTCGATCACGAAAGCGCAAGCATAACAACGGACGATAGAAGTGTAATCGTCGTCATAATCATCATCACTCTTATCATAAAGTTCGCGCAATTCTTTCCAAGTACCGGTCGATGGATTAAAACACCAGAAATCCGTCACATCTGAACCGTTATTCTCACCGCCACAGATATAAGCAATGTCATCTATGACGAAAGCCATACCGCCCATTCTCTTCTGTCCGCCAAATCCACTCATGGCCGTCCACTCTCCCTTATCTCCCACTGATGGGTCGAACTTCCAGAAATCCTTTTGATAGTTATCGTTGTAACCTGTACCCAGATATCCATACTGACCAATGCCGAAAGAAAGAGCATAACGTCGCTTACCATAAACATTGGTTCCAGCTTCTCCATCCGGGATGGAAGCCATTTCTTTCCACGAATTCGTTGCAGGATTATACTCCCAGCAGTCACTCAAATAATCGCTTTTAGTCGCATCATAACCGGTAGCAATATATCCCTTGGCACCTATTGTAAAACCAGTCGCCGCATTTCGGGCAGGAGCTGCATCGGGCATTGATGTACACTGTGTCCATGAATTAGTCTCAATGTCATACGACCAGCAATCTTTCAAGCGGTCTTTCGTACTCCCCCGGTATCCGGTGCAGAGGTACCCGATGTTACCAATCGTAAAACCAGCTGCGTCCGTACGCGCCACACCATCAAAATCAGAACGGCGATACCACACACCTGCCGTATATTCAGTATCATCCGTACATGCCGCCAATGAAAGCAGCACCACCATCATGCAAAGTAATTTATTCATTTTCGTATTCATAAATATGTCGTTGATTACAACCGCAAATGTAGGTGGCAACGGGCACGCATAAAAAAACTATCGACAAATAAAGGTATTCCATCTACCAACAAAATTCAGGTCGACAAATACAGAGATTTAGTCGATAGTTTTTTGGAGGGCTGTATAAAACCTCTTCTTTTGCCGCTACAAAACCAAATTTCATTTTATTACATGAAGTCAATCATACTACTTTTTTCACTCTTTATCTCTCTTTCTTTTTTCGCTTGCGTAGACGATTCATCGTCCATAGGAGCGAAATGGGTACAAAGTTCATTTCTCAACGAGCAGATGGACACCTGTACTGTATTACTTAGTACAGTATTAAGCGATTCCATAGCCACTTCGGGAGATACGGTCTGCCAGATAGGATATCGTGACGACAACTTATGGGGTAAACTCACCGCATCTTTCTATGCGGAATATGAAGTTCCGTCCTATTCTTTTAATGAAGATATTAAGTACGAATTCGATTCGATTACCATACGGCTGTACTCTTCTGGCAATTACTTAGGAGATACCTTAAAAACTCAACGCATTCATCTGCATGAGCTGACAAAGAATATTGAGCTGGACAATAAAGGTTATCTGTACAATACTACTACCTCCTACTACAACGAAACCCCATTGGTATCTTTCGACTTTCTTCCTACACCAGGTTCACCGGACAAAGAACTGGAAATACGATTGCCAGATGCATGGGGAAAAGAATGGTTTGACCTGATGTTGAGTGATAATCGGTGGGTTCAATCCCAGGATTTCTTCCATGAATATTTCAAGGGAATTGCTTTCATACCCGATGCAAACGACGCTTGTATCAGCGGATTCCAGGTCAATGACTCCAGTATGTGCATTACGGTCTACTATCACCAGATTACGGAAACACTGAATGAAAAGACATTGGTTTTCAACACAAGCAACACCTTGACTTACAATAAAATTGAAAATGACCGCTCGAATACACCAATAGCCAACCTGCAAAGTGGAGACGGAAATGAGTATTCTTCCAGTAAAAGTGAGCATCAGGTTTACCTGCAGGGAATGACCGGTATGTATGTCACCATCGACTTCCCACATTTAAATAATCTCTGCGAAAAAGGAGAGCTTGTGACTATCGAGAGCGCAACGTTACAGCTATATCCGGTGAAAGGGACTTATGACGGCATGTACCCGTTACCCAAAAGCCTGGCTCTCTACACCGCCAACAATGAAAATGTGACGCAAAGCGTAATCACCGACCTCACCGGGAGTTCCGTACAAAGCGGGAACCTGATAGTCGACGAGATGTCTTATGAGGAGACTTATTACTCTTTTGACATCACCTCTTTCCTGCAAACAAACCTGGGAACTACCGGATATGATCGTCAGAAACTACAATTATTTCTTCCGGACAACTTGTTCTATACCACACTTCAAGGCGTTATCTTCGGCGACGGAGAACATACCGCCAATAAAAAGAATACCAAACTTATCATACTTTACAAAACTTATCAACAATGAAAAAGATTTTGTTTTGCCTTCTGGCATTCTATACTCCTGTCTCTATAGTTATTGCGCAAAATACAACGAACTCCCCTACTTCCATGTTCGGACTGGGAGAGCTTTCTACCGGGGAAGGCGGGCAATATGCCGGACTGGGCGGTGCAGGCATTGCATTGCGAGGAAATAATTTCCTGAACAGTGCCAATCCGGCTTCACTCACAGAGTTGACCGAACAACGCTTCCAGATCGATGCCGGTATCATGGGAGCATACCAGATTTATTCGCAACGAGGAGCAAGCAACCGTTCTGTCACCGGGAATCTGAATAACCTAAGTATCGGCTGCCGGATTATTCCACGCTGGTATGGAGCTATTTTCATGGCTCCTGTCAGCAGTGTAGGATATGCCATCACGCTGGATGAAGAGGTGGCAGGCACCAATGGAGGTACCATCTCTTCTCTCTTTCAGGGTGAAGGAGGACTCTCCAAGATGGGTATCAGTACGGCTTACCTTTTCGGAAAAGGATTTTCTGTCGGCACCAATCTCTCTTATGTGACGGGGACCATCACACAAACGGAGACGCAAGGTACTGCCACAGAAGAAACCAGCTCCTACAAACATACTTTTTATGCGGATTTCGGCGTACAGTATAAATGGGCTATAGACCGCGAACGTTCTTTCGTTGCCGGTGCCGTATATGGTTACTCGCAGGATTTTAAACAGGATAATAACTTATACGTTAGTAGCAGTTCGGGAGGAGATGATATTGAAAAAAGCCTGAAACGCTATCGCCAATGTCTTCCTCAATTCTTTGGGCTCGGAGCTTCCTACAACACTCTACGTTGGATGGCAACCATCGACTACAAATATGTGGACTGGAGCCGGATGCAATCTTCCCAATCCAATGTCAGTTTTGAGAATCAACACCGGTTATCAATCGGTGGAAGATATACATTGGGCAATGTCTATCGTAATCCGGTCAGCATCCTATTGGGAACAGGTATTAATAATTCCTATATCGTCATTCAAAAGAAAAAGGCAACCGAATATTATGTCAGTACCGGACTTAACTTCGGATTACGCAATAATAATGTCCTTTCCCTCGGATTGAAATATAAAGGTCAGATGAAAATTCCTAACGGTATGCAGAAAGAAAACTGTTTTTCCCTGTTCCTGAATATTACTTTCTCCGAGCGAACTTACCGCGCCAAGATACAATAAAATGTCATTCAACGGAAGTCATTAAGATAGCTGTCCATTTGAAAAAAGAGAAAACTTTGTGAAACTCTGTGTTACTCTGTGGTGAAACTTTCCTATATTTGTAGCCAAAACAATTTAATATTAATTTCATAGGAATGAAAAAGACAATCCTTATTGCTGCTTTAGGCCTGTTCAGCCTAAGTGTTATGGCACAAGATGCAAAACCTGAAGAAGGTTTTGTTTTCACGACAGTGAAAGAAAATCCGATAACTTCTATCAAGAACCAAAATCGTTCGAGTACTTGCTGGAGTTTCTCAACTCTCGGATTTGTTGAATCAGAACTACTTCGTTTAGGTAAAGGTGAATACGACCTGTCTGAAATGTTTGTTGTACACAAAACGATGCAGGATCGCGGAGTAAACTATGTACGTTATCACGGTGACAGTTCTTTCTCTCCGGGTGGAAGTTTTTATGATGTAATGTATTGCATCAAGAATTATGGTATCGTTCCGCAAGAAGTGATGCCGGGTATTATGTATGGTGATACGCTGCCGGTACATAATGAGCTGGATGCTGTTGCTTCCGGTTATATCAATGCGATTGCAAAAGGTAAATTAAGCAAACTGACTCCGGTATGGAAAAACGGACTAAGTGCCATTTATGACACTTACCTGGGAGCATGTCCGGAGAAGTTCACCTACAAAGGCAAAGAATATACTCCGAAGACTTTTGCCGAATCACTGGGATTGAACTATAACGACTATGTATCACTGACTTCTTATACACACCATCCGTTCTATTCTCAATTCGCCATCGAAATTCAGGATAACTGGCGTAATGGTCTGTCTTACAACCTGCCTATCGAAGAACTGATGGCTGTTATGGACAATGCTGTAAAGAAAGGCTATACCTTTGCATGGGGTAGCGATGTCAGCGAACAAGGATTCTCACGTGACGGTATCGCCGTAATGCCGGATGCAGCCAAAGAATCTGAACTGTCCGGTTCAGACATGGCCCGTTGGACAGGATTGACTGCCGCCGACAAACGCAGAGAACTATTCACCAAACCTTTCCCTGAAAAGGATATTACCCAGGAAATGCGTCAAGTTGCTTTTGACAACTGGGAAACAACAGACGACCACGGAATGGTAATCTACGGTATCGCTAAAGACCAGAACGGAAAAGAATACTTCATGGTGAAAAACTCTTGGGGTAAATCAGGCAAATATGATGGTATCTGGTATGCTTCCAAAGCATTCGTTGCCTACAAGACAATGAATATCCTGGTGCATAAAGATGCACTTCCTAAAGAAATTGCCAAAAAACTGGGAATTAAATAATTATTTAAGAAAGGCTTAATTTCCCAATGTATTCCGTAAATTTCTCCTTATAATTATCACCGACAGGAATATAAGTATTCTTATCAAAGATAATACGAAGACGGGAAACTTCGGTAATCTTGCGAAGATTGACAATATAAGAACGGTGGACCCGCATGAAATGCGTGGGAAGCCGTTCTTCCATTTTCTGGAGGCTGGCAAGCGTTATTACAGGCTTATCCTCTCCTTCCACAAAAATACGCACATACTCACTCATCCCCTCAATATAGCGGATATTCTTCACATCAATGCGAACCACTCTGTAATCGCTCTTCACGAATAATGAATCTCCTTTTATCTGCGAAGCATTTCCTATTTCCCCCTGTTGTTCCAACAAACGATATTCAAATTGTCTGCGGGCTTTATCCGCCGCTTTCAATAAATCCTGGAACTCAAACGGTTTCAGCAGATAATCTACGGCATCCAGTTTGAAGCCCTCTACCGCATATTCAGAATAAGCAGTAGTGAAAATCACCAACGGACGGTTCACCAAAGAACGTATGAAATCCAATCCGTTCAAATCGGGCATATTAATATCCACAAAGATCAGATCAACCTCCTCTTCGGACAATATCTTCATTGCCTCGAACGCATCCTGGCATGACTTTACCAAAGACAAAAAAGGTACCTGGGATATATAATCCGACAACTGCGTCAATGCTAACGGCTCATCATCTATTGCTATACATTTCATTCTAATAAAGGTATAATAAGTAAGACATCAAATTTATGTTCCTCTTCGGTAATGGAAAGCGTATAATCATTGCCAAATAAAAGCCTCAACCGCTTACGGATATTCTCGAGTCCGATGCCGTGATGCTGTTCGTCAGCCGAACCATTATTGCTGTTGGAACAACGGAATGAAAGCCGATTGCCCTCATCCAACTGCATCAAAACATGAATAAAAGACTCGCTCCGATAACTGACTCCATGCTTAAAAGCGTTTTCCACAAAAGAAACAAAAAGCAAAGGAGGAATCTGCACTTCAGGCACTTCGGCCGGAAAATCCATCTTAATAGATACTTTGTTGGTATAGCGCAAACTCATCAGGGCAATATAATTTTTAAGAAACTGAACCTCACGTGAAAGCAAAATCGTTTTATTACTCGCTTCATAAAGCACATAACGCATCAGTTTAGAGAGTTCCACAATCGTACTTTTCGCTTTCCCCGTATCAATATCCACCAACGCATGAATATTATTGAGCGTATTCATGAAGAAATGAGGATTAATCTGATATTTCAAATATTGCAGTTCCGACTGCAAACGTTGATGTTCCAGTTCCTTCAGCATTTCTTCATCACGGAAAGATTTAAAGAAAAGTTTGATGGCGATATTGAATCCTACCATCAAAAAGGCAATGATGAAATGAATGAGATAACGGAGCACAAAAGGAGGATAAGGAAAAGGAGTCGGTTTTGGAAATCCTCCGGGGCCATTTGGTTCTCCCATTCCCCTAGGACGTTGTTCGGGATTGGACTCATTCCAATGTACATCCCCTTCCTCCCTCGCTTTTTCTCTCATCTTAATAATCTGGTCTCTCCGGTTCTCCTTCATACGAAGAGGCAACTCTCCTCGCTTGAAATCTTTGGGGAAATGATTGGCAGAAGGAAACGGAGAAAGCCAACAAATCATTCCTATTACAAAAATCAACGAAACAGTATATTGCCAGTACCTTTTCTTAAAAAGGAAATAGGGAACCAGCCCATAATTGTTTAACAGGAAAAGCACGAAAAAAGGAAGGATACTCAACCATGATTCTCGGATCACCATACGGGTTTCCTCCCGTTCAAGTCCTCCACTCATGGCAAAGTATCCGCCTATCAGCGGAAGAAGAAATATTACGATCCAGATAGCTCCGTAAATACTCTGCTCCAGCACGTGTTGTTTACGCAGTCTTTTCATGCCTCATTGCTTCTGATTATCGAAACAAAGATAAAACCGAACCTGCTTTATCACAAATAGAATCGACCAAAGAACGGATTTCGACGGTAAACTGCTGTTTACCATCCCCATCCACCAGGTCCATGTCCGCCGCCTCCACCACCGGGCCGACAATAGGATATTCTGTCCTATTTTTAAGATTCTATTATTCAGCAATGGCAATGAATCGAATCAAATAGAAAATAAAATGCATAATTTAGTGCAAAAATATGCACATCACACCTCTTATTATGCATAAATAAAGGATAAACAGACCGTTTTTCATTGTATGAAAACGTCCGTTCTTTTAATGAAAGGTATCCTTGGTCGGTGAGGAACGCCTCCTTGCTCACCGACCAAGCTACCGTTCATCGGTGAGCAAGGATTTGTAGATTGAAATAAGAGTCGTTTCCAAGCTATTCCACTTCTAACTTCGTTGATTGCTGATCTGTCAAATAGCTATACATCAGAAAAAGAGAGATTCATTTATTCCGATTCTGACGTAAGATTAGTGCAAAAAGAATGATTTATCAGCAAAGTGCTGCCTTTTCACATTCTTCAAACAAACATTTAAGCTCCTTTTGAATTACTGCCCTCACACCGGTTCTAATTAAAGCAGGGAAAATGTATAAAACATCCTGTTTTTATGTATAGCCCAATTTTAAGCAAACAAAGATTTATTTCTCGCGATATTCCAGCGGAGTCATCTTCACCTGTTTACGGAAGTATTTATTGAAAAAGGAATGATTGTTAAAGCCCAAAGAGAATGCTATTTCTTTTACCGGCAACCGGGTGGTTTTCAGTTGTGCTTTCGCGTTCATGATAATAATCTCCGTGATGATTGCCAACGGACTGTATCCGCTTGCTCTTCGGATTGCACTAGAGAAATGCGCTGCAGTAACTCCACACTTTTCTGCATAAAATGCCACTTCATGCTCACTGGTATAATGAGCCATCAGCAGCTGTATAAACTGCCTGTACAACTCCTGCTCTCTTCTCAAAGGTTCGTCAAGCTTCCTGCCATAGCGTTTATACAGTTCTTTCGTTCCCTGTAAAAAAATAGCCAGTATGGAGCGTATTATGTCTTTATTTTCCAATGAATGTGGAAGTGTATAAGCACGAATCAGCAAAAGATATACATTTCGATACAAGCCGGCAATATCGTCTTGCAGAGAAATGACGGGGCTATTTAAGATCATAGGCATAGAGTCCAGCAGGATTTCCACATAATTGCCGGAAAGCATGAAATCGGATGAGAAGCCGGCAAAAGAAATGCGGGTATCAGACGAAACTTCGTGTATCTGAATAAACGAATTAGGAAGGACAATTACAAAATCATTCTTACGAATGACAACCTCCAGCAAATTAATGGTAGCTTTCACCATCCCTTCGGTACAGAGCACAAAGACACCGGCCTTTATTTTGCATGGGAAATTACCGTAATAGTTTAAAATATCCCCAGTGATACTATCATCTGCTATAAAATCAATCGGAAGGTCAAATTTGGGAAAGGAATCGTTTATTATCATCGTTTAGTTTTTTAGTTTATCAAAAATATCCATTCCATCCGAATTCCAAACAACAAGTTCAAAAATGGTATATTATATATTACAAACAGAACATTGTTTTCTTCTTTATTAGGAATGTTATTAAGAAAATAGCAAAGATAGAACATTGAATCCCAAGAATGGAGCTTGACAGCAGTCACCTATTAACCGTACTTTGCACAGTTTTAAATAATACATTAAAATAAAACCTAAAAGAGAATGAGAACTTTGAAAAAACTTTTTTGTGTAGCTTGTGCAGCTTTCCTCCTTACATCTTGCGAGGAAACCTATAATGACAAGCTATTTTGGCCGGGAGAGCTCAACCAGGAATATGGCTCATACATCAAACCAGCCACTTTAGACCTGACCTACAGCGGAGAAAAACTTGTTGGAAAAACTGTCAATTTCAAAACAGACGACAGTGAAAAAGGAACCATCACACTCAACGACATTATTCCGGGAGAAAAAACAACTCCTATCCAAATCGATTTATGCGAACAGGGAGACTCCTATACATTTAGTGGAAAGAACATCACGATGAACGGAGCAACGGTGACATACAACGGAACCCTCACTCCGAAAACGATGAAACTGGATTTAAATGTAGCAATGCCACAAAGCAAATGGGGAAAAAGTTACGGTCTATCCGGCTTTACGAAAGGTAAGAAAATGATTGTCGGAACCAGTGGAGGGCAATACGTATGGAAAGAATCATCGAGTGAAATATTGACCGGAGCCTTCTATGTCCATCTGGACGATGTGGAATTAACCAAATCGGGCAGCACGCTGTTCATGAGAATGAAACTGGTTCAGAATGCGCTTTGCTATTTCATCCCGCAACTTCTTCAATCAGTCACCTTGCAACCCGACGGTAACGTGATCGCCAATTACACTACCAGTCCGGTATATATCGGCAGTATCCCTGTCAGTAACATAGATCCGGATAAAGATACGGGGACGATTGCCCTATTTGTCATGAAGTTCATGATTGGTACATTAAAAGAGAGCGACATTACCAGTGTGCTGACAGATCGCACATGGACGGCTTCTCCCATCAATCTGATTACCTGGGCAGCAAACAACGGACAGATTAAGATGAACCTCAATCTGCCGGCCATCATCAGTCTGGCTACCCAAGACGGTGAAACTCCCATAGATCCGGGATTGGTTTCAGGCATTACGGAAGCTCTTGCCAAGTCGAACCCTATTCAATTGAAAAAGTTGCTTGGAACTTTAAATGCCATACTCGACAATCAGTTCCTCGGCATCATAGCCAACATGGACGATGCTAGTTTCCGGCAAGTATTCTACTTGCTCACCGAGGGTATTGTCTTTAACATAATGGAAGAAGAGAACGGGCATACCAATCTTTACCTGACCAAAGAATCGACCACTGCTTTCATTCAGTTATTACCCGGATTGCAGCCGGTAGTGGAAGGATTGCTTCCGGAAAACATGGCGAGCAATGCGACTTTCAAGAATCTACTCGGATACCTCATGGCAAATGACGAGAATGGATTGCCTTACCTATGGAATTCAGCCAATACGATCGACTTAGGATTAGGTCTTTTGCCTCTGAAATAAACATCAACCATGAATATGAAAGAAATAAAGAATATGAAGAAATTATCTATACTATTTATAAGCAGCCTCATCGGAACGGCAGGTTTGATGACTTCGTGTAGTGAAGACTATCCGGGACCCGACCCGGTGGACGTAACAGCGAATTACTCGAATAAATACTTGAGCAAATCCAACCTGACATTAACTTATGATGGGGATGAAATGACCGGCAAAGCAGTCGACTTCAGTACAGTGAAAGGAGAAACGGCTAATGTTACTTTTTATAATGTATTTCCCGGAGAAGAAACACTCAAACTGACTGATATACCTATTTCCGGAGATGCTAACGGTTACTCTTTTTCCGGCAACGGCACGGGAAACTTAACCGGCAGTACCTTTAATTATAGCGGACGTGTAGAAAACGGCCAGTTGACAGTGAACCTGACCAATATAAAGATGGTGAACAGCGCACAAATGGCCAACACTTATGCACTTAGCGACATCATATACGGCAGAGGAAAGGATATGATCCGCAATTCGGATACCGGACTGTACGAATGGGGGGAATCCGATGGTAAAATGATTGCCGCACCTCTTTATGTAGACATGGATATTGAACTAAGCAGTGATGGCAGTTTCCTTTATGCGGTCATGACAGGACTGGTGAAAGGAATGGGTGGTTATCTTCTGGCACAGCTTCTTGATGACGTCACCTTACAACCTAACGGATACATCACAGCCAATTATACAACGGATGAAATGATGCTGGGAGAGCAGAAGTTCAGTGAAATAAACATGGAAGATCCCGAATCTATGAATAAAGTCGCTACATTCGTTATGTATAAGTTATTCTTGCCTTATCCGATGGGAGGTTTCCAGCAACAGGATATTATCAATGCCACGGAGGGGGTAAACCGGATTTATGCTCCATCTCCCAAAGGACTGGCCTACTGGTATATGAAGAACGATCATTTCTATCTGAAACTGGATCTTCCGGCAATTATCACTCAAGTCATGAAATCGCAGGGGAAAAGTATCGATCAGAATCTGATGGCTTTATTGACAGACGCTATCCTGAATTCAGATCCGGTTCAACTCAAGAATATATTAAGTACTATCAGCGGTCAACTGGATAATTCCATATTATCCATGCTGGCAGGTCTGGATAACGCCACTTTCCAAATGCTGTTCGGCTGGATAAAAGAGGGAATCCCCATGCAAATGGAAAAGAAAGACGGACACACTTATCTGTACGTAACCAAAGATGCATTGACTCCGTTCATTCCTTTCCTCCCCAGTCTGGAACCTTTGATGGCAGGTATTCCCAATTTTGGTCCGATGCTGTTCGACAGTTATATCATGCCGCTTTATAAGGGTTGGTCTACCATCACCAAACTGCATATAGGTATAGACCTTACAGTCAACAACTAATAAGAAGTACCTTTCTATAAATAAGAAAATACAAGAACAATGAAGAAAATATATATTCTAACTTTGCTACTATGCTTCATCAGCCTTGGGAACAGTTTTGCTCAAACGCTGAAAGGACATATATATGACGCTAAAACCAATGAGCCATTAGTGGGAGCAGCCGTTACGTACAAATTACAAGGTAATCAGGGAGTCGTGTCGGACATCAACGGGGCTTATGAAATCAAGCTGCCCGAGGGTGGAGTCGATCTGGTCTTCAGTTATGTGGGCTACGAAGATGTGTTGATGCCTATTGTGATCGACAGACGTGAAATAGTGACCAAAGACGTTTACATGAGAGAAAGCACCAAACTACTGGAAGAAGTAGTGGTCAGTGCCGGACGTTTTGAACAGAAACTCAGTAACGTTACCGTTTCTATGGATGTAGTGAAAGCCGGTGATATTGCCCGTCAGGCACCAACGGACATTTCTTCCACACTCCGTACATTGCCCGGCGTAGACATTGTAGACAAACAACCGTCTATACGTGGCGGCAGCGGATGGACTTACGGAGTGGGTGCACGCAGCCAGATTCTGGTGGATGGAATGAGTACGCTAAATCCCAAAACAGGAGAAATCAACTGGAACACCGTGCCTTTGGAGAATATCGAGCAGATTGAAGTTATCAAAGGAGCTTCCTCCGTACTGTATGGTTCGTCGGCTCTGAACGGTATTATCAATATCCGTACCGCACGTCCGGGATTGACTCCGAAAACACGTTTCAGCGCATACGTAGGTATCTATGGTGATGCGGAAAATGACGAATACCAATGGAGTGACAAGAGTTTCTGGAAAGAGGATAAATATTCGGTCAAACCTATTTTACGCGGAAGTCTTCTTAGTGGTGTCCGAAACCCAATTTACGAAGGATTCGATCTCTCCCACTCCCGTCGTATCGGTAATTTTGATGTCAGCGGGAGCATGAATCTTTTCACCGATGAAGGATACCGTCAGCAGGGATACAACAAGCGTTTCCGTATGGGAGGCAACCTTACCTATCATCAACCGGACATGGGAATGAAACTGTTGAACTATGGTTTCAATATCGATTTCCTTTCCAATCAATATGGAGACTTCTTTATCTGGCGTTCGCCGACAGAAGTGTACAAGCCCTCTCCTTTTACCAATATGGGACGGGAGGACAACAACTTCCATATCGATCCGTTTATCAACTACGTAAATCCGGAGAATGGTACGTCACATAAGATTAAAGGCCGTTTCTATTATAGTGCCGACAATATCGTGCGCCCCAGCCAGGGAGCATCCATCGGTGATATTCTGGGAAATATGGGAACAGATGCCCAGACTATTCAGAATATTGCAGGCGGTGATTACAGTTCGCTCTATCCGGCCTTGGTCGGTATCGGTTCGGGACTTATCAACGGCAATCTGGAAGATGCCATGAATGGAGTATTTACCTCATTGGGCAATATTTTCCCGAATGCAACAACTGCCGATTATTGCGATCTGATCTCCTGGGTGATGGACAACGGAGTACCCGGTGATTTGGGAGGACTTGCGAACGGACAGTTGCCGAGTGATCTGATCCCCTGGGTATCCGGTGTGCTCAACCCAACACGAAACACTCCGAAAACGCAGACTGACAAAAGTACGAACTACTATCTCGACTATCAGTTCAACAAGAAATGGGACAGTGGTGCGCAAATCACTACGGGAGCCACTTATGAGCATGTGCGTTATGATTCCGCCATCATGGACGAGGTCTATAAAAGCGATAACATAGCTGCTTTCTTCCAGTACGACCAGCGTTTCTGGGATCGCTTGAGTGTATCTGCCGGTGTACGTGCCGAATATTATCGGGTGAACAATCATCATCGTGAAGCGGAAACAAAGATCTTCGGAACCAAGGTTCCGTTCCGTCCGGTGTTTCGTGCAGGGTTAAATTATCAGTTGGCCGATTACAGTTTTATCCGTGCCAGCTTCGGTCAAGGTTACCGTAATCCGTCCATCAATGAAAAATACCTGCGCAAGGATATCGGTGGAGTCGGTGTTTATCCGAATCTGGAGATTAAGCCGGAAAAAGGATTTAATGCGGAATTGGGGATTAAGCAAGGATACAAAATCGGTAATTTCCAGGGATTTGTAGATGTTGCCGGATTCTATACACAATATAAAGATATGGTTGAATTCCAGTTCGGCCTCTTCAATAATGCCGATTATACGATGATTAACAGTATCGGCGATGCTGTCCGAATGTTAACTGACGGTCAAGGTTTCGGTATTGGAGCACAGTTCCATAACGTATCGAAAGCCCAGATCTACGGAGTGGAAATCTCGACAAACGGTGTTTATAACTTTAATAAGAACACGAAGTTGTTCTATAATTTAGGATATGTATATACTGAACCACGCGATGCTGATTATCAGGAGCGCAATGCGGTAGAAGGACTTTATACCGATCCTCTTCAGATGAAAGAGAAATCGAACACAGGTAAGTATCTCAAATATCGTCCGAAGCATAGTTTCAAAGCCACGGTAGATTTCCTGTGGAAACGTATCAATCTGGGTGCCAACGTTGCCTGGAAGAGCAAAATCCTCGCTGTGGACTACCTGATGATGGATGAACGTCCGAAAACACAACTTGACCTGATGGATTATGTTCGTGGCATTGCTTTCGGCTATTCCAAAGGAGAAAGTCTGGCGAGCTACTGGAAAAAGCACAATACGGACTATGCCACCGTTGACATGCGTCTTGGAGTAAAAGCCACGAAAGAGGTTGCTTTCCAATTTATGGTAAACAACTTGCTGAATAAGGAATATAGCTATCGCCCGATGGCAGTTGCCGCTCCACGTACTTTTGTTGTAAAGATGGATATTACATTCTAAACTTTCCGCAAGAGTCGGAAATAGAGAAGAAAAAAACGAATGGTTTCTCACCTGTGAAAAACAGGTGGGAAACCGTTTGCTTTTTTAGAGCTCTCTTCATTCTCTTTTTACAGCCATTCTTAAAAGAAGAACAATCAATATTAAAAATAGAACACATTTATTTTCTCAATTTAAGCACTTTCGCCATACACTATTAAAAATAGAACATTAAAATAAAAAACAGACCTTGACAATAAAGAATTGTTAGTCGAACTTTGCAAAGTTTTATTAAATACGCAATAAAAACAAAAAGCAAAATGAGAAACTTACGAAAACTATTTTATGTAACTTGCGCGGTATTTTTCTTTACATCATGCGAAGAGACTTACAATGACAAGCTATTTTGGCCGGGAGAAATTAGTCAGGAATATGGCTCGTATATTAAACCATATACGCTAGACCTAACTTACAGTGGAGAAAAACTCGTTGGAAAAACTGTCAGTTTCAAGACAGAAGATAGTGAAACGGGAACACTGACACTGAATGATGTGATTCCCGGAGAAAAGGAAACTCCTATCAGTCATATCCAACTGTATGAGAATGAAGAGAAAGGGTATTACACTTTCAGCGGAACAAATATCACGATGGGAGGAGCTACGGTGAAATATGAAGGAATAATAACTCCCCAAAATATGCAATTATCACTGAACGTAACAATGGCTTATGCCAATTCCATTGCAAATGCATATGTATTTTCTGCATATTCCCACACAATAGACGGAGAAAATATCACCCGTAATAGTGGAGCCAGCTACGTGAATATTACTGCTAAAGCAGGAGGAGAATCCCTCCAGTCGGTCATTCTACCCATACAGCAAATGGCAACTAATATATTGGATGTGATTTTTCCTTATGTATTAAAAGACATTACATTTGAGAAAAATGGAATGGTCACAGCCAACTATACCACGAGCCCTGTAGACCTGAATGAAATCATAGAAGTTGCCAACTCGGGCAAAACAGATGCCGAATTCAAAAGTCTGATTAACAAACGTACTTATGAGTCATCTCCCAAAGGATTAGCCTACTGGAATCAGACAGGCTACAAAGCATTTGTCGTACAACTCAATATCCCTGCCATTGTATCCCTCATAGCACAAAACAACGGAAAGCAAATTGACTCCCAGCTTATCACAGGAATCAGCGAAGCTCTCCTTAAATCCGACCCGACACGTTTAAAATTAGCATTAAGTACCATCAATATGATTTTAAACAATGAAATAATCACCTACATTCTTCAATTGGATGATGATACTTTTGCAACGCTGCTCGCATGGATGAAAAACGGAATACCGATGGGAATCAACCAAACAAAAGAGCATACCTATATCTACTTCAATAAAGAAACTCTCATGCCGTTTATCAGCATCATCGGCAGTCTGCTGGAAACAGATTTCACTGAAGTTGCAGCCCTTTTCGATAAAATGGAAATCGGCATTGACCTCACTACTAAGAAATAATTCATTTTAACTATCTAACATAAAAGAACAATGAAAAAAATATCTATTCTATTAATAAGCTGCCTTACTGGAGTATCTGTATTTTTAACATCTTGTAGCGAAGATCACTACGGACCGGAACCGGTAGATGTAACAGCCAGTTATTCAAATAAACTATCGAACCCTAATCCGAATCTAAACCTTACCTATAGTGGTGAAACAATGATCGGAAAATCAGTAGACTTTAGCACTGTCATAGGAGAAACTGCCAATATTACCCTTTATAACATCATTCCGGGTGATGAAGCATTAAAGATGACCAATATACCCATCTCCGGAGATAAAACCGGATATTCTTTCACCGGAAATGCAACAGGAACATTAGGAACGAGTTTCAAATATGCCGGAAGAATAGAAGTAGGTCAATTCACACTGGAAATTACTGATATACAGCTGGCAGCCAATGCTATAACAACCCAAAGACAATGGTACACCATCCCCTATACCGGAGAGGGAGAAGATGAAACAGATCCTTCAACTGGTATAGAATATACCAATGCTACCTACGGTGTACATTTTCATTCTGACAATGAAAATGTTTCATCTTTAGCAGGAATTGTTGAAGCGGTTGCCGGCAATATCTTAGGTTCAGTCTTACGTAGCATAAACTTTTGTGAAGATGGCAATATTACGGCCCGTTATGCTTCCATGCCCCAAGTTGAAGGTGGCATCTTTGGATATTTTATGCCATTACCGATCCGCCCCGAAAGTGACTACAACCTATCTCCCATAAACCTGGCAACTTATTATATCAAAGGAAATTCTTTGTATGTAATTCCTAATATTGAAATGATTTTCAAACAATTGCAAAGTAATAAGACTCGTGCTATTTCAGTAACTGACATGAAAGAAATTCTTGAATTAATAGACAGATGGCTTACTACCGGTATTCGTTTCAATATCGTCAGTGAAATTAAACCGGAGTCGCTATTCAATGATGGCTCATATATCAAACATACTGGCGACATGATGTTATATGTCGATAAGAGTGAAGTTGGCATACTCTTTAATCTATTACCTCTATTGAAAGACGTTATTCCTGATAGTGACATGAAAGAAACACTGGTACAGTTACTTGATATGCTAGTTCCTGAATTAATAGCATCCAAGGTCTTTGAGCTGGGCATTGTCCTTCAAAAGGAATATTCCGCAGAAATTCCAGAAACAACAGAAACACCAGCCTTATTGCGTTCTAATAGTAGAACTTATCAGAAAAACATGGAACTATTAAATAAAGTATTGAAAAAATGAGAAAAACAGTAGCAATAATCACCTTTCTATTATACTTGGGTTGCAATAGTTTTGCCCAAACCTTGAAAGGACATATATACGACGCCAGAACCAATGAGCCATTGGTAGGCGCAGCCGTCACATACAAACTCCATGGCAATCAGGGAGCAGTGTCCAACATCAATGGAGAATATGAAATCAAACTGCCCGAGGGAGGAGTCGATCTTGTATTCAGTTATGTAGGCTATGAAGATGTATTGATGCCAATTGTTATCAATAAGCGTGAAGTCATCACGAAAGACGTTTATATGAAAGAAAGCACAAAGCTACTGGAAGAAGTGGTGGTTAGTGCCGGACGCTTCGAACAGAAGTTGAGTGACGTTACTGTTTCCATGGATGTGGTGAAAGCCGGAGATATTGCTCGTCAGGCACCGACAGATATTTCTTCCACACTCCGTACATTGCCCGGTGTAGACATTGTAGACAAACAGCCCTCTATGCGTGGTGGCAGCGGATGGACTTACGGTGTAGGTGCACGCAGCCAGATTCTGATAGACGGCATGAGTACCCTGAATCCAAAAACCGGTGAAATCAATTGGAACACCATACCTTTGGAAAATGTAGAACAGGTGGAAGTTATTAAAGGAGCTTCCTCCGTGTTGTACGGGTCATCAGCCTTGAACGGCATTATCAACATCCGTACTGCACGTCCGGGACTGACTCCGAAAACACGTTTCAGTGCTTATGTGGGAGTATATGGTAATGCGGAAAACGACGAATACCAATGGAGCGACAAGAGTTTCTGGAAAGATGATAAATATTCTGTTAAACCAATCTTGCGCGGAAGTCTTCTTAGCGGTATACGGAATCCTATTTACGAAGGATTCGACCTCTCCCACTCCCGTCGTATCGGCAATTTCGATGTCAGCGGAGGAATCAATCTTTTCACTGACGAAGGATACCGCCAACAGGGATACAACAAACGTTTCCGTATGGGAGGGAGCCTCACTTATCATCAGCCCGATATGGGAATGAAACTGTTGAACTATGGTTTCAATGTCGATTTCCTTTCCAATCAATATGGTGACTTCTTTATCTGGCGTTCACCAACGGAAGTGTACAAACCGTCTCCTTTCACCAACATGGGACGTGAAGAGAATAATTTCCATATCGATCCGTTCATCAACTATGTGAATCCGGAAAACGGTACGTCACATAAGATTAAAGGACGTTTCTATTACAGTGCCGATAATATCGTACGCCCTACCCAAGGAACTTCCATCACTGATATTCTGGGAAATATGGGAACTGATGCCAAAACGATACAGAATATAGCCGGTGGCGATTACAGTTCACTTTATCCTGCATTGGTAGGTATAGGTTCCGGACTTGTCAACGGCAATCTGGAAGATGCCATGAACGGAGTGTTCACCTCATTAGGCAATATTTTCCCAAATGCGACGACTGCCGATTATTGCGATCTGATCTCCTGGGTAATGGACAACGGAGTGCCGAGTGACTTAGGGGGACTTGCGAACGGACAGTTACCGAGTGATCTGATTCCGTGGTTATCAAATGTTATCAATCCGTCACGAAACACTCCAAAAACACAGACTGATAAGAACTTCGATTACTACCTCGACTACCAGTTCAATAAGAAATGGGAAGGCGGTGCACAAATCACTACCGGAGTAACCCTGGAACATATCCGCTATGACTCCGCTGTAATGGATGAGGTATACAAAAGTGATAATATAGCTGCTTTCTTCCAATACGATCAGCGCTTCTGGGATCGTTTGAGTGTATCTGCCGGTATACGTGCCGAATATTATCGGGTGAATAATCATCACCGTGAAGCCGAAACTAAAATCTTCGGAACCAAAGTTCCGTTCCGTCCGGTCTTCCGTGCAGGGTTAAATTATCAGTTGGCTGATTACAGCTTTATCCGTGCCAGCTTCGGACAGGGTTACCGTAATCCGTCTATCAATGAAAAATACCTGCGCAAGGATATTGGTGGAGTTGGCGTTTATCCTAATCTGGACATCAAACCGGAGAAAGGATTTAATGCGGAATTAGGAATTAAGCAAGGATATAAAGTTGGTAATTTCCAGGGTTTTGTGGATGTTGCAGGATTCTATACACAATATAAAGACATGGTTGAATTCCAGTTCGGGCTGTTCAACAATGCCAATTACACGATGATTAATAGCATAGGCGATGCATTCCAGATGCTGACAGATGGTAAAGGGTTCGGTATCGGAGCCCAGTTCCACAATGTATCGAAAGCCCAGATTTACGGAGTAGAAATCTCAACGAACGGCGTGTACAATTTCAATAAGAACACGAAGTTGTTCTATAACTTGGGATATGTATACACAGAGCCACGCGATGCAGACTATCAGGAACGTAATGCAGTAGAGGGGCTTTATACCGATCCTCTTCAGATGAAAGAGAAATCGAACACAGGTAAGTACCTTAAATATCGCCCGAAGCACAGTTTTAAAGCTACGGTAGATTTCCAGTGGAAACGTATCAATGTCGGTGCCAATGTAGCATGGAAGAGCAAAATTCTGGCAGTTGACTATCTGATGTTGGACGAACGCGAGAAACAGCAGAAAGACCTGATGGATTATGTACGTGGCATCCTTTTCGGTTATTCAAAAGGAGAGACACTGGCTACTTACTGGAAAAAACATAATACGGACTATGCCACTGTTGACGTGCGCTTCGGAGTAAAAGCCACAAAAGAAGTAGCTTTCCAGTTTATGGTGAACAACCTGTTGAATAAAGAATACAGCTACCGCCCAATGGCAGTTGCCGCTCCACGTACTTTCGTACTGAAAATGGACGTCACTTTCTAACTAACTTTCAAGATTCACAATTACTTAAGAAACGGCTGCTCAATGCAGCCGTTTTCTTTTTTCTCCTCATCTGTCATCATTTATCTATATATTGCGTATCTTTACCCCCCGAAAACGAGAAGAAATAACCGATAAAATGAAAAAACAAATCCTACTTATTGCCATCCTGTTTTGTACGGCCTTTGCACAGGCACAAGAAGTTTTTGTAACTGCTGATTTTGTAAGCAGTTATATCTGGCGCGGTATGGATAGCGGCAATGCAAGTGTGCAGCCTTCACTCGGCCTCAACTGGAAAGGACTGACCGTTTACGCATGGGGTTCTACCGAATTTCGCGAAAAGAACAATGAAATAGATTTATCACTAGAGTACGAATACAAAAACCTGACTCTTTACGCCAATAACTATTTTACCCAGACAGAAGAGGAACCTTTTAAATACTTCAATTACAGTTCGCACTCTACCGGGCACACTTTCGAGGTAGGAGCCGGCTATATGCTTAGCGAAAAGTTCCCATTGTCAGTAAGCTGGTACACTACCTTTGCCGGAAACGATTACCGGGAAAACGGGAAACGTGCCTGGTCCAGTTACTGCGAGTTGAGTTACCCGTTCAGCGTGAAAAATGTAAATATGAATATCGAAGCTGGTTTCACTCCTTGGGAGAGTATGTACTCCGACAAATTCAATGTAGTCAATATCGGATTATCTGCAACAAAAGATATTAAAATAACGTCCAATTTCTCTTTACCCATCTTCGGAAAGCTAATAGCCAACCCTTATGAAGAGCAACTTTATTTTGTAGTTGGAATTACATTGTAGATGATTCTTACATTCAATTATTAACTAATAAACACCCCCATGAAAAAACACTTTCTTATCTTCGCAACAGGTCTTTTTCTACTAAGTGCCTGTAATTCGGTAAAAGCACCGGAAGCTATCTTACCCATTCCCGAAGCCAAACAGGTGGAATGGCAAAAAATGGAAACGTATGCGTTTGTACACTTCGGACTTAACACATTCAACGACCGTGAATGGGGATATGGAGACTCCGATCCTAAAACATTCAACCCTACCCGTCTGGACTGTGAGCAATGGGTACAGACATTTGTCAAATCTGGCATGAAAGGAGTGATCCTGACAGCGAAACATCACGATGGATTCTGTCTGTGGCCTACGCAACTAACAGAATACTGTATCCGCAATACTCCGTACAAAGACGGAAAAGGAGACATTGTCCGCGAACTGTCGGATGCCTGCAAAAAGTATGGCATTAAATTCGCAGTCTATCTCTCGCCCTGGGACAGGCATCAGGCCAATTATGGCTCTCCCGAATATGTAGAATACTTCTATAAACAACTCAACGAACTACTGACCAACTACGGTGATGTATTTGAAATCTGGTTTGACGGTGCCAACGGTGGAGACGGCTGGTATGGCGGAGCAAAAGACAGCCGTACAATCGACCGCAAGACTTATTATAACTATCCGCGAGCTTACAAGATGATTGATGAGTTACAGCCACAAGCTGTCATCTTCTCGGATGGAGGTCCGGGCTGTCGTTGGGTAGGCAACGAACACGGATTTGCCGGAGCTACTAACTGGTCTTTTCTTCGTGCAGGAGAAGTTTATCCGGGCTATCCCAAGTATCGTGAACTGCAATATGGTCATGCCGATGGTAACCAATGGGTAGCTGCCGAGTGTGATGTTTCCATCCGTCCGGGATGGTTTTACCATCCGGAAGAAGACGACCGTGTGAAAACAGTAGACGAACTGACTGATTTATATTACCGCAGCGTAGGACATAACGCAACGCTATTATTAAACTTCCCGGTAGACCGTGACGGATTGATTCATCCTACTGACTCTGCCAATGCCGTAAACTTCCACCAGAATGTACAAAAACAACTGGCACACAATCTGCTGGCAGGACTCTCTCCCAAAGCATCGGACGAACGCGGAAGAACATTCTCCGCCAAAGCCGTGACCGACGGTGATTATGATACTTATTGGGCTACCAATGACGATGTCATTTCAGCCACTATTGAATTCGATTTACCTCAGGCAGAAAAGATCAACCGTATGATGTTGCAGGAATATATTCCTCTCGGACAACGTGTTAAATCATTCGTTGTAGAATACAACCAGGCAGGCGAATGGATCCCTGTAAAGCTCAATGAGGAGACTACCACTATCGGATATAAACGGCTCCTTCGTTTCGAAACAATCACTACGGATAAGATTCGTGTCCGCTTCACGGATTCACGGGCTTGTCTCTGTATTAATAACATTGAAGCATATTATGCAGGAGAGACTTCGGATACATACACAGCGAAAGCTGCAGAACTGAAAAGTTACCCGTTCACTCTTGTTGGAGTAGATGTAGAGGAAGCACAGAAAGGCATGGATAAAAACGACCAGACCACCTGTTTCATCAATGGAAATACACTATTGATTGACTTGGGAGAAGAACGCACGATTACCTCATTCCACTATCTCCCCGACCAAAGTGAATATAATAAGGGGTTAATCGCGGCCTACGAAATATCTGTAGGTATGGATAGCAATACGGTTAACCAGATAGTAGCCAAAGATGAATTTTCCAATATAAAGAGCAATCCGATTTTGCAATCGGTTTACTTTACTCCGGTCAAGGCTCGCTATATTCAGTTGAAAGCAACACGGATGATACATGACGGTGAACCGATGGGGTTAGCTGAAATTGGGATACAATAAAATAAGTAACTGACATATAACGTTTGAAGAGAATTAGTAATGATATCTCTTGACTTTTCGGATAATTTATATAACTTTGTTCGTGAACAAAAAGCAATAAATATGAAACGTCCACAAATTGTAGAACGAATACGCAAGGCCTTGGCACAGGTAGCACCGGAAGCGCAAGCAATCCTGTATGGTAGCGAAGCGCGCGGGGATGCCCGTCCCGATAGTGATATTGATTTATTGATATTGGTTGATGGAAATAAATTAACCATCAAAGATGAAGACCGCATTATTACCCCGCTTTACGATATAGAAATTGAAACGGGAGTGCAAATAAACGCACGTGTCCTACTGAAGAAGATCTGGGAAAATCGCCCTTTTCAGACACCTTTTGGCATAAATGTAATGAAAGAAGGGATTGTGTTATGAAAGAGCAATTGAACCGAGAGAATATTGAAGCACTGTCTGCTTACCGTTTTCTACGTGCTGAAGAAACGTTAAAAGAAATACCTTATTTGAAACAACAAGGATACTATAATACAGCGGTCAACCGCCTTTATTATGCCTGCTATTATGCAGCAGTCGCCCTGCTTATTAAACACGAGATAAATCCTGGTACTCATGCAGGTGTCAAACAAATGTTAGGATTACACTTCGTCGCTACCGGTCGTCTGTCACGCGAATTGGGACGCTGTTTCTCCCTGCTTTTCGAACGTCGCCACAGCAGTGATTATGATGATTTTGCCTATTCAAGTGAGGAAGAAATAGACGAATTGATACCCAAAGCAACAGCTTTTATTGAAGCTGTCGGAATTCTATTAAAGGAGTAAAAGAGCATTATAGTTATAATTTACATTGCTATCCCGTCATTTTAAACTGCACTGAATGGCGGGATATTTTGCTATTAAAAATACAATAAAGACTATAAATGAAAAAAGATATCATACAAGAAAAAGAAAACTATACTCTCCGTACCTGGCAAACCGAAGATGCAGCATCATTAGCCCAATATCTCAATAACAAGAATATTTGGGATAACTGCCGTGACGGTCTCCCCCATCCTTATAGTCAGGAAGATGCTAACGTTTTTCTCGCTATGGTACAAGCGAAAGAAAACATTCAAGATTTCTGCATTGAGGTAAACGGAGAAGCAGTCGGAAGTATCGGTTTTGTACCCGCTACGAATGTAGAACGTTTTAGTGCAGAAGTAGGCTACTGGATTGGAGAACCTTTTTGGAACCAGGGAATCGTTACTGACGCCCTGAAAGAAGCTATCAACTATTATTTCGAACACACTGATAAGGTACGTGTATTCGCAGTCGTATTTGAGCATAACTCCCCATCCATGCGGGTATTAGAGAAAGTGGGATTCACGAAAGTAGGAATTATGCAAAAGGCTATTTTCAAGAATGATAATTTCACGAACGCACATTATTACGAACTTATCAAATAATCCGGAATTCATCAACAGTCTGCCGGACAATCCGGCAGACTGCCCATAAACGCCTTGTCAACCCTGAATTAAATCTATAAAAACCCTCCTCTTTTGCTCAAAAATCTTAAACCTGTGCATTTTTTACTCGGATTTCTTGTCAGAACCAAGCGTTTGAGTAAATTTGCACGCTGATAGTTAACCGGATAGTTTGGATAGCAAGAGATTACTACTTGACTACTGGCTGCTAACTTGTAGAAATACTAATACTAAAATTTATAGCATGAGTTTGAAAATTGTTGTATTGGCAAAACAAGTTCCTGACACACGTAATGTTGGGAAAGATGCCATGAAAGCCGACGGGACGATTAACCGCGCGGCACTTCCCGCTATCTTCAACCCCGAAGACCTGAATGCTCTCGAGCAAGCTCTTCGACTGAAAGATGCTCATCCAGGCTCTACCGTAACCATCCTGACCATGGGACCGGGACGGGCAGCCGACATTATTCGTGAAGGACTTTTCCGTGGTGCAGATAACGGTTACTTGCTGACCGACCGTGCTTTCGCTGGTGCAGATACACTGGCTACGTCTTACGCACTGGCTACTGCCATCCGCAAAATCGGTGATTGCGACATTATCATTGGTGGTCGTCAGGCTATTGACGGTGACACGGCGCAAGTAGGTCCGCAGGTAGCAGAGAAACTGGGATTGACGCAAATCACATACGCAGAAGAAATTCTGGAAGTGGGCGATGGCAAAATCAAGGTGAAACGCCATATCGACGGTGGTGTAGAAACTGTAGAGGGTCCGCTGCCTATCGTGATTACCGTAAACGGTTCTGCCGCTCCTTGCCGTCCGCGCAATGCGAAACTGGTTCAGAAATACAAACACGCCAAAACAGTTACCGAAAAACAACAAGGTAACCTTGATTATACCGATTTGTATGACAAGCGTGATTATTTGAATCTGGTAGAATGGAGTGTAGCCGACGTAAACGGTGACCTTGCACAATGCGGTCTGTCCGGTTCGCCGACAAAAGTGAAAGCCATCCAGAACATCGTGTTCCAGGCTAAAGAGAGCAAAACCATCAGCGGCAGCGACCGTGACGTGGAAGACCTGATTGTTGAACTATTAGCTAACCACACCATCGGATAATCATGAATAACTTATTTGTATATTGCGAAATAGAAGAAGGTAACGTTGCAGACGTTAGCCTCGAACTTCTGACCAAAGGTCGTTCGTTAGCCAACCAGTTAAACTGTCAGCTCGAAGCTGTAGTTGCCGGAAGCGGCCTCAAAGATATTGAAAAACAAATCCTTCCTTACGGAGTAGATAAACTTCACGTTTTCGACGGTGAAGGACTTTACCCTTATACATCACTTCCTCACACAGCTATCCTGGTGAACCTCTTCAAAGAAGAGCAACCGCAAATCTGTTTGATGGGTGCTACCGTTATCGGTCGTGACCTCGGTCCACGCGTTTCTTCTGCTCTGACCAGCGGATTGACTGCCGACTGTACTTCACTTGAAATCGGTGACCACGAAGACAAAAAAGAAGGTAAGACTTACAAGAACCTGTTGTACCAAATCCGTCCGGCATTCGGCGGTAACATCGTTGCTACGATTGTGAACCCGGAACACCGCCCGCAGATGGCAACCGTTCGCGAAGGTGTGATGAAGAAAGAAATCCTCTCTCCGACTTATCAGGGAGAAGTAATCCGTCACGACGTGAAAAAGTATGTAGCCGACACGGACTATGTAGTGAAAGTCATCGAACGCCATGTAGAAAAGGCAAAGAACAACCTGAAAGGTTCTCCGATCATCATAGCCGGTGGTTACGGTGTAGGTTCGAAGGAAAACTTCAACCTATTGTTCGACCTCGCTAAAGAGCTTCACGCAGAAGTAGGTGCCAGCCGTGCTGCTGTTGACGCTGGTTTCGCAGACCATGATCGTCAGATCGGTCAGACTGGTGTTACGGTTCGTCCGAAACTCTACATCGCTTGCGGTATCTCCGGACAGATTCAGCATATCGCCGGTATGCAGGAAAGTGGTATCATCATCTCCATCAACAACGATCCGGATGCTCCGATCAATACGATTGCCGATTACGTAATCAACGGAAGTATCGAAGAAGTTGTGCCGAAGATGATTAAGTATTATAAACAAAATAGCAAGTAAGGAAAGATGGCTAATTATTATACAGACATACCGGAACTCAAGTTTCAATTGAACAATCCGATGATGAAACGTATTTGCGAACTCAAAGAACGCAATTACAGAGATAAAGATGAATTCGACTACGCTCCGTTGGACTTCGAAGATGCTGTAGACTCTTACGACAAAGTATTGGAGATTACAGGAGAAATCACAGGAGAAATCATTGCTGCTAACGCAGAAGGTGTAGACGAAGAAGGTCCTCACTGTGCTAACGGTCGCGTAGAATATGCTTCCGGAACCAAACAGAACCTGGACGCTATGGTGAAAGCCGGCCTGAACGGTATGACCATGCCACGCAGATTCGGCGGTTTGAACTTCCCGATCACTCCGTACACCATGTGTGCAGAAATCGTGGCTGCTGCCGACGCCGGTTTCGGAAATATCTGGTCTTTGCAGGACTGTATTGAAACACTGTACGAATTCGGTAACGCTGACCAACACAGCCGTTTCATTCCTCGCGTATGCCAAGGTGAAACGATGTCTATGGACTTGACCGAACCGGATGCAGGTTCCGACTTACAGGCAGTTATGCTGAAAGCAACTTATAGCGAAAAAGACGGTTGCTGGTTGCTGAACGGTGTAAAACGTTTTATTACAAACGGTGATGCTAATCTTCACTTGGTATTGGCTCGTTCGGAAGAAGGTACAAGAGACGGTCGTGGTCTTTCTATGTTCATCTATGACAAGAATGAGGGTGGTGTGAACGTACGTCGTATCGAAAACAAACTCGGTATCCACGGTTCTCCTACTTGCGAACTGGTGTACAAGAATGCTAAAGCTGAACTTTGCGGTGACCGCAAACTCGGTTTGATTAAATACGTTATGGCTTTGATGAACGGTGCCCGTCTGGGTATTGCTGCACAGTCCGTAGGATTGAGCCAGGCTGCTTACAATGAGGGATTGGCTTATGCTAAAGACCGTAAGCAATTCGGTAAAGCAATCATCGAATTCCCGGCAGTATACGATATGCTGGCTATCATGAAAGGTAAGTTGGATGCCGGACGTGCTTTGCTGTATCAAACAGCTCGCTACGTAGACATCTACAAAGCATTGGATGATATTTCCCGCGAACGTAAACTGACTCCGGAAGAACGTCAGGAACAGAAAAAATACGCCAAACTAGCTGACAGCTTTACTCCGCTAGCTAAGGGTATGAACTCTGAATATGCTAACCAGAACGCTTATGACTGTATCCAGATTCATGGTGGTTCAGGATTCATGATGGAATATGCTTGCCAACGCATCTATCGCGACGCACGTATCACCAGCATCTACGAAGGAACTACCCAGTTGCAGACTGTAGCCGCTATCCGTTACGTGACTAATGGTTCTTACCTCGCTACTATCCGCGAGTTTGAGGCCATTCCTTGTTCACCGGAAATGGAACCGCTGATGTCTCGCCTGAAGAAAATGGCTGACAAATTTGAAGCAAGCGCCAACGCTGTGAAAGAAGTACAGGACCAGGAATTGCTTGACTTCACCGCTCGCAAACTGGTGGAAATGGCTGCTGATATTATCATGTGTCACTTACTGATTCAAGATGCCAGCAAGTCTTCCGAACTGTTCTCCAAATCTGCACACGTATATTTGAACTATGCAGAAGCGGAAGTGGAAAAGCATACAAACTTCATCGAAAACTTCGACAAAGAAGATTTGGCGTTCTACAAAAAGTAACAAATAATCGACTAAATCTCATAAAAGCATCCTTTCTTACGAAATGGATGCTTTTTTTATTTGTCATATTCTATTATTTTCCATTATTATTCTATACATTTGTCAGTGAGATAAGTAATTTTTTAATTGACGAATGTAGATAAAGATAGAAATATGGCACTCAAACCTTCCTATAATGACAAACTGTATTTGCCAGATTTATCAAACACAGAAATCCTCATATTGGCTCTTGAAGCCTCTCAAAAACTTGAGTGGAATATCGAGCAGGTGACTTTGGAAGAAATCCGGTTTGAAGTTCCGTTCAATATGTATTCCCATGGAGAAGCAATAACCTTTACCATAGAAAAGGGAAGTGTCGGGGAAGTATCCGTTCGCAGTCAGTCTTCTTCCGTACAATTTGTTGATTATGGAAAGAACAGAAAAAATATCCAGAAGTTACGGGAAACAATGGAAGAAATAAAAGCCTCACTCACTCCGGAAGAACTAGCCCAAAGGGCCAAAGATTTCGAAGAAGAGTTCAACCGCCCGCTCACAGAAGAAGAAAAAGCCTACATAGAGGAAGAAAAGAAGAGGAACTCTTTCCTGTCTTTCTTCATTCCCCGCAAAGGATTTATAGCAACTCCCATCCTGATAGACATCAATATTCTTGTATTCATTGTAATGATTGCTTCCGGAGTGGGTATTATGTCTCCTTCCACTCTGTCACTACTGAAATGGGGAGCCGACTTCGGACCGCTGACTCTGACCGGTGACTGGTGGCGCACAGTGACTTGCAACTTCATACATATCGGAGCTTTCCATCTCCTGATGAACATGTATGCTTTCATGTATGTAGGACTTCTGTTGGAAGAACTGATAGGAGGACGCCGTATGTTCGTTTCATACCTGCTAACCGGATTATGTTCGGCTGCATTCAGCCTGTATATGCACGGTGAGACAATCAGCGCCGGAGCTTCCGGATCTATCTTCGGACTTTACGGTATATTCCTTGCATTCCTCCTCTTTCATCGCATCGCCAAAGAACAACGAAAGGCATTGTTAACCAGCATCCTCATTTTTGTGGGGTATAATCTGGTTTACGGGATGAAAGCCGGCATTGATAATGCCGCCCATATTGGCGGGTTGTTAAGCGGGTTTGTTCTGGGAATTATATATGTGGTCGGCTACAAGTTCGAGAAACCCGATGCACAGCGGACTGTCTCCATCATCGGGGAGCTTGGTATATTCTGTATATTCCTGTTCAGCTTCATGATCCTGTGCAAAAACGTTCCTCCTCTTTACCCGGAGATACGCAATGAATGGGAAAGCGGCATTGTGGAAGCCTATCTGAATGGTGAACTGGAAGAGGAAAACGAGAACAGTAATCATTCCGCTGTGAATGCTACGGACAATCTTTCCAGCAGGAAAGTTCCGGCATATACGCCTGTCGGCAATGACGATACGTGGCTATCTTATTATGATGCAGCCACCAAATTCAGTTGCCAGTATCCTACCAACTGGATAAAAATAGCAGGAGCAAAAGGAATTATTGATGGTGCGGAACCTCCATTACTCATGCTGGTCAACGGAGGGAATCAATTAACGATTACCGCCCTCACCTACGACACGCAGAAGGAGTTTGAACACATGAAAGAGTTATCACTCACTCTCCCAAGAAATGCACAAGGGGAACCGTCAGAAGATTACCAACTAAGCAATGTCAACATCAACGGACTCCCCATGACAAAGATCACGAATCCCCTGCACATCGGGGCTCCTGATGAACCGGGAGAGGATGTAAAACAAATAGCGTTGCATTACTTTCAAGAGAGCAAGAAACGATCTTTTGCTATTGTCATGCTTGTCTATGACGAAGAAGCTGAAACCGATCTGAATGCCATTACATCAAGTATCCAGATCACCCAATAAAGAGAATATGAGAGTATATATCCAAATCAAACAGTTAGGAAAGCGAAAGTGCAGTATCGAAAAGATTCCTATCGATTTTCCTGTTCCGCCTGTCAATGTACAGGGGTTGATCGAAGCCATCGTCAGTTGGCAAGTCTGCGAATACAATGAACGCTTGCAACAGAGCGAAGTGCTGAAATACCTCACACAGGAAGAAGTGGAAAATAAAACAGCTTCCGGCAAAGTAGGGTTTGCAGTAAACTATAATGGCAAACCTGCCGCAGAAGTCGAAGCCATCACCAATGCTTTGCAATCCTATGAGGACGGAATTTTCCGTATCTTCATGGATGATACGGAAACCGGAGACCTATCCTCTCCCATCCAACTTAAAGAAGAATCTACCTTAACCTTCATCCGGCTCACTATGCTGTCGGGAAGATTATGGTAATCATTATCCTATAAAACACATTTAAAACGAAAAGAATCATGAGACTGATTTATAATGACGCATTAAATAAACGGATTGCTCCGTACCTGGAAAGGTTAACGAAAAAGAGAACCAGTTTAGACAAAGAGACAATGGCACTGTTGGATGTATTTATGCAATACTTCAACATGGATACCCGGTATGGTGCATACAGCGATAAATTAGAGCCTTGCATCATCTATATTATCCAAGAAGAGAAGATTAAAAGCGTTGCCAATCTTTTCGATGGTAAATTGAACAAGCTACTCCGCTATCTATTGGGAGACGAGTACGCCCACCTGTTCCACACCTATCTGAAGCTCAAAGCACGGTGCCCGTACACTCACGGATACTCGCGCCGGTCACAACGGTCGGCAAATCCTCTTCTGCATATCGGCCACGTTATAGATGCACTGACCCAGTTTCTGAAACTGCGCGCCACCGGATTTACGGATCAAGCCATACTGAACGGAGGAAACACTCCGGAAGAAATAGAAGCATACAAGGATTCGATGAACTGCCAAAACTGGATGGCCGCCCAAATAGCAGAAGGCAACCAGACTGTCATTGAATACCTCAACAATGTGCTGACCAGTGAGAATAACGCCAACCGCCTCAACCAGGGACATCTCCAGGCTATCGCAGTAAGTGGATACCGCCCCTTGCTGGAACTGGAAGGGAAGTTACTTCTGGCAGCCAAGTTACAGGAGGGTCTCCGCCAAGCTATCGTGGAAACGATGGACGAAGGTTGTCCCGAAAGTTATCTCCATCTTTTCTCGGTCATCTGCGACAACGGCCTGCAACGATTTGCTTCCGTGAAACGCGGTATTGCAGTCAGTACGGGTATCGGAGAACAAGACAGCAGCGAACGTATCACCAATAAATATGTAGAACTGATCCATCGTTTTCTGAACGACCGGAAACAAGCACACAGTGCTCTTCAAAGCAAAGATACAGTCGAACTCTATCTGGCTTTATGGAGCATCGGATTCTATAATACGGAAGAGATTCAGACGCTCGTACCGGAAATTATCAAGAAAGGTGCTAAATACCAGGTACAGACATTACTTTATTTCTTACGCTGTACGCAATACTCCGGCATGAACCACCGCATCAGTAAAAATGCCTTTGAAAGATGGTATAAGGAACCATCGGTGGTGGCGGCTATCTTACCGTTGTATCTGTCCGGTCTCTATCTTAGCCGGTACGGAGGGCACAAAGACGCCCCGTCACTCCACGACTATTTTGATAGCAAAGAAGAGGCGGTCCGCCATTATGAATATCTGAAGCAAATCTATCAGTCCATCTCTGCCAAAGAGATTTATTCTCCTTATGTATTCCCTTGGGAAAGCACAGAACTCACCCGTTCGGAAATCGTTCTCAAAATGGCATATATCACCTGGATGACTAATAATTCTGCATTGAAAGACGATCTTTGCAGCTATCTGCCCTCTCTGGATACTTATATGCGGGCAGGCTATATCGGTGTTGTATTAGCTCCACCGACCAGTCCGCTACAGGAAGAATATGTACTGCAATCACTGGGCGACCGTTCGCAAGATGTGCGTGAAGAAGCATATAAAGCATTGTCCGAGATGACCTTGTCGCCCGAACAAAACCAGAAAGTAGAAGAGTTACTGCGCTTCAAATACAGCGAAATGCGTATCCATGCTATCAATCTGCTGATGAAACAGCCCAAAGAACAGCTAGCCGGCAGCATCCGCCGCTTGCTAACAGACAAGGTTGCCGAACGCCGCCTGGCAGGATTGGACATGATGAAGACCATACACAACGTAGAATTCCTGCAAGATATCTATCAGGAATTGATCCCGACAGTTAAAGAGATTCAGAAGCCGAACCCGAAAGAAAAAGTATTGATAGAATCTCTGATTGGCGATGGAACAGAAGAGAGCGTCACACAACATTATACCAAAGATAACGGTTTCGGTCTGTACGATCCGTCTCTTGAAGTCAGTCTGCCGGAAATTACCCAGGACAAAGGATTCAACGTTAAAAAAGCATTCGAATTCATCTGCTTCGGAAGGGCCAAACTCGTTTTCAAAAAACTAAGCAAATACATCGAAACCTACAAGAATGAAGAATTCAAAAATGGTTACGGAGAAGCACGTCTGGTAGGTAACAGTGTCCTGATAAACTGGAGCAACTACGGAGGATTGAGCGGACTAGGATTCCCGGAATTGTGGAAAGCCTTCTACGAAGAAGAAATAGGAAGCTACGACAAATTGCTGATGATGAGTTTCATGCTTGCATCGACAGGTACCGCTAAAGACGAAGACGACTCCAACGAGGAAGATGAAGAAGACATCAAGGCAGACCAGAAATCAAGTAATACTTTTGAGCCGTTTGTCAACCGGATGTATGCCGGCATCACTTACCGCGGATTGCAGAAAGACCTCCGCAAGATGCCGTACTATGAACAGATGAGTGACATCATCGAAGCACTGGCATACGAGTACAAAGATGAAGCCGTCTATCAACGACTGGCCGTCAATATGCTACTCCAACTATTGCCTTTGCTAAATACCAAAAACATCTTCCGCCAGTACACCAGTAAACATGCATGGCTCCGGGACAAACTGGAATACGGAGAAAAACAGGTCGTTTATCCGATACATAACAACAAATTCGTGAACTTCTGGCTCGAAATGCCTCAAAAGCCCATGAATGATGATCTCTTTATCCGCTATTTTACAGTGCGCTATCAGCTTTATAAGCTCACCAACTACATGGAGCACACACCCGAACTGGAAGAAACGGACTCTTATCTCCATGCCACGGACTTCGCCCGTGCCTGGATGCTGGGAATCATCCCGACAGAGGAAGTATACCGTGAAATGATGGGACGCATCAGCTCTCCCAGCCAGATCAAAGCAATCACCATGGTATTGAACGACAACGTTCGTTTCAACAAGGAAAAAGAAAGATACGCCGATATCAAAAACATCGACTTCTCCCTCTTCCGTTCCCTCGCCCAAAAGGTGGTAGACCGGATTCTTGAAATTGAATTAAAACGTGGAGACTCCGAGACACAAGTCACCTCCCTTGCAGAAGAACTAAGCTACGTCTATGGAGCTGAAACATTTATCCGTATTCTGCAAGCATTTGGCAAAGATACTTTCATACGTGACAGTTACAACTGGGGCAGCACCAAACGGGGTGTATTGAGCAGTCTGCTCCATGCTTGCCATCCCCTGCCTACGGACACCAGCGAGAATCTGAAGAAACTGGCGAAGCAGGCCGAAATCAGCGACGAGCGACTGGTAGAAGCCGCCATGTTCGCCCCACAATGGATTGAACTGACCGAAAAGGCAATAGGCTGGAAAGGACTGACAAGTGCAGCCTATTATTTCCACGCCCACACCAATGAAACGTGTGACGACAAGAAGAAAGCGATTATCGCCCGCTACACCCCCATCGACGTGGATGACCTGCGGGAAGGTGCTTTTGACATCGACTGGTTCAAAGATGCATTTAAGACAATTGGCAAGCAACGCTTCGAAGTGGTCTACAATGCCGCCAAATATATTTCATGCAGCAACAGCCATACCCGTGCCCGTAAGTTTGCCGATGCTACCAACGGTGCAGTGAAGGCGGCAGATATAAAGAAAGAAATAATAGCCAAGCGCAACAAAGACTTATTGATGAGCTACGGCCTCATCCCATTGGGACGGAAGCCAGATAAAGAACTGCTGGATCGTTATCAATACCTGCAAAAGTTCCTGAAAGAGAGCAAGGAATTCGGTGCTCAAAGACAGGAAAGCGAAAAGAAAGCGGTAAACATCGCCCTGCAAAACCTGGCACGCAACTCCGGTTACGGAGACGTTACGCGCCTGACCTGGAGCATGGAAACCGAACTGATTAAAGAACTTCTTCCCTACCTGTCCCCCAAAGAGATAGACGGCGTAGAAGTGTATGTACAAATCAACGAGGAAGGCAAATCGGAGATTAAGCAAATCAAAGACGGCAAAGAGCTCAACAGCATGCCTGCCAAGCTGAAAAAGCATCCGTATATAGAAGAACTGAAAGCGGTACACAAAAAGCTGAAAGACCAATACACCCGTTCGCGCATCATGCTGGAACAGGCGATGGAAGACTGCACCCGTTTTGAAGAAAACGAATTGCGCAAGCTGATGCAGAATCCTGTTATCTGGCCATTACTGAAACATCTCGTCTTCATCTGCAACGGACAGACGGGCTTCTACACCGATGGATTGCTGATTACAGTAAATGCCGTTTGCCTCCCGTTAAAACCGAAAGACGAGTTACGTATCGCGCACCCCACAGACCTGTATATAAGCGGAGACTGGCATGCTTATCAAAAATTCCTGTTCGATAAATCAATCCGCCAACCTTTCAAACAGGTATTCCGCGAACTTTACGTTCCGACTCCGGAAGAAATAGAAGCCACTCAATCCCGCCGCTATGCCGGTAATCAGATTCAACCGCAGAAAACGGTTGCCGTACTGAAAGGGCGCCGTTGGGTAGCCGATTATGAAGACGGCCTTCAAAAGATATATTACAAAGAGAATATCATCGCCACCATCTATGCCATGGCAGACTGGTTCTCTCCTGCCGATATCGAAGCTCCGACATTGGAATATGTCTGCTTCCATAGCCGCAAAGACTACAAGTTGATGAAAATCTCGGAGATTCCTCCTGTCATCTTCTCCGAAGTAATGAGAGACGTAGACCTGGCAGTAAGTGTAGCCCATGCCGGAAGCGTTGACCCGGAAACCAGCCACTCTACCATCGAGATGCGCAGCGTACTGGTGGAACTGACGATGCCGTTGTTTCATTTTAAGAACGTGACAATAAAAGGAAGTTTTGCTCACATCGAAGGTAAACTGGGTAAGTACAATATTCATCTGGGCAGCGGTGTGATCCATCAGGAAGGTGGTGCACAGATAGCCGTTCTTCCGGTACATTCGCAAAATCGCGGACGCCTGTTCCTGCCTTTCGTAGATGAAGATCCGAAGACTGCCGAGATACTGACTAAGATTATCTTCTTTGCAGAAGACGATAAGATAAAAGACCCAAGCATCCTGAACCAAATCAAATAGTAAAGAGATGGCAGAAAATTTAATCATCCACACAGGAAGCAAGGAAGAAAAGTATCGGGAGTTACTTCCGCAACTGCATGCTTTGGTAAGCACGGAGGCGGATCTTATTGCCAATCTTGCCAACATGGCAGCAGCCTTAAAACAGACCTTCGGTTTCTTCTGGGTAGGCTTTTACCTTGTGAAAGAGGAAGAACTCGTACTGGGTCCGTTTCAAGGCCCCATTGCCTGCACTCGCATCCGCTTTGGCAGAGGAGTTTGCGGAACCGCCTGGAAAGAAGCCCGTACACTGATTGTTCCTGATGTAGAGCAGTTTCCCGGACACATAGCCTGTAGTTCGGACTCGAAATCGGAAATAGTAGTACCGATCCTCAAGCAGGGGAAAGTTGTCGGGGTGCTGGATATCGACAGTGATACATTGGATAGCTTCGACACTATCGACGCACGCTATCTGGAAGAGATTTGCACATATATTGTATTATAAAATAACGGCATAAACATCCTGAAAAAACGGAGGCTCTGATTGAATGAATCAGAGCCTCCATTTACTATAAATAGAGCCTCTGTTCGAATCAAACAGAAGCTCTATTTTTTTACCAGTCCATATCTTCTATTTCCCGTTCCCGGTACAGCAAAAGTTGTTTGCGAAGCGAACGCATTTCGTGCCTCATATCTTCCATCCTTTCCAGCAAATGATGAATGGCATCGATACCTTCCATGTTGATGGATAAGTCATAGTACATTCTGCTATAACGTTCGACGTTCGGGAGTTCCGACAAAAGCAGATAATGTTCACCGCCTTCGGTATGCACGTTAATCAAACCGCCCTCTTCCAACATTTCGATGAATGAAGGCTCAATATGACATTTGTGACAGTATTCACTGACAATTATTAATTCGGTCTGCATAGTACTCATTCATTTTAGTTCATACTCTGTAATTGACGGAACAACTCTTTCTGTTTGTCGGTCAAGTTCGTAGGAATCTTGACAGAATAGGTCACAATCAAGTCACCGAATTGTCCTTCCTTCTTATAAACCGGGAATCCTTTACCTTTCAGACGGACTTTCGTACCGTTCTGCGTTTCCGGTTTTATCTTCAGTTTCACTTTACCGTCCAGCGTGTCGACTACTTTCTCGCCTCCCAATACGGCAGAGTAAAGGTCTACCTCCACATCTACGTACAGATCGTCGCCCAGGCGTTTGAACACCGGGTCTTCGGCTATAACGAACGTAATGTACAAGTCGCCCGCAGGTCCTCCGTTGACACCTTCGGCTCCGTAGCCTTTCAGTTTAATAACCTGTCCGTCGGCTACACCGGCAGGGATAGTGATACGTACCTGTTTACCATTTACAGTCAATATCTGCTTATGCGTTTGAGCAGCATCACGAAGGGAAAGATGAAGTTCGGCATTAAAGTCCTGTCCGCGGAATCCCGCAGAGCCTTGTCCTCTTCCTCCCCGATGTCCGAACATTGATTCGAAGAAATCGGAAAATCCACTAGCGTTGCCACCGGAAAATCCTTCTCCATCGGAACTATACCAATAGGTTCCGTTACCGTCGGAGAAACCCTGACCCGTACCGCCGAATCCGCCGAAACCTCCTGCACCGCCAAAGCCTCCGGCTTGTTGCTGTGCACGTTTCTGCGCTTCGAATTCATCGGCATGCTTCCAATGTTCTCCGTACTCATCATACTTTTTACGTTTCTCGGGGTCACTCAGTACTTCATTGGCTTCGTTGATTTCCTGAAATTTATCCTTTGCACTAGGGTCATTAGGATTCAAATCAGGGTGATATTTCCGGGCCAACTTACGAAAAGCCTTTTTGATATCGTCCTGAGAAGCACTTTTGTCTACTCCAAGAATCTTGTAATAATCTATATAGGCCATGTTTTATGAATTTAATCGTTCATACATCATACGGCAAATAACACGCCAATCCCATTTTTGGATGCAAAAATTAACAAGGATTAATACCTAATATTTAATACTTGATATTCCTCTTTTCCAGCATCTGGAAGTCTTGCTTCTTCATGCCCAAATCATCCAACGGACGAGGATCATTGTGATCGTTCAGATAAACCCTCGGTTTCAGGACGTAGTGCGGAGCCGTCACAGCCTGCGAATCATCCCGGTAAGGAGTTTCTATTCCTCCTAAAGACAGCATAGTCGGGAAGAAAGAGCTGCTGGAAGAAACATTCTTATCCTTATTTTCAATAGCGGTATTCCAACGTTCGGGATACGTTTCGCGGTAGTCATCGGACATCCAAATCAGGAATGGCACATGAAGCTGATAATAAGAAGGTACGGGAGAAGCGTGGAGGAACAGATGACGGGAATCGTCGAAAATGTCCTCTCCATGATCGGAAGTGTAGAGCATGGCGGCATCTACCTGCTGTTTTTCCAACATACGGATAAGTCGTGACAGAAAATCATCCGTGTAACGGATAGAGTTATCATAGGCATTCACCAGGTTATCCCGGTATTTTCTCTCTGCTTCCATCGGATAATCGGGCGTAAAGAAAGCATCTTCCGACGGGTAACGTTCGCGATAGTTAAAGTGGGAACCGTAGGTGTGAAGTACGATGAATTGTTTCGTTGCACCTTTCGCCAGTTCCTGCTCCACCAATTTCAGAAGTTCATCGTCAGAAGGATTGTAGGTAGAGCTGACCGAATCTTCTTTTATAAAATCATACGTATCGGCTTCCATTCCGAAGAAGTCGATAAATGAATGGTTGTAACGTTGGTTGGAGAAAAAAGCCGTCCGGAATCCTGCCTCTTTGAAAGCGGTGATGATTCCTTTTTGATGGTAGATAGAATCGTAGTTGCAGGCGGTAGCGTCCGACATCAGCATGGGGACACTTTTATGTGTCGTATTCGACTCTGTCAACACTTTTGGGAAAGCAATCAGACCCGTTTGCCGGGATAAGAGCGGGTTCGTTTCACGTTCGTAACCATACAATTGCCAGTTTAGGGCACGAGAGGTTTCTCCTATGACCATTACATATACTTCCCGTTTTCCCTCCGGATGAGTAGGCCGGGCATGGAAAGTAAAGTCTTTGGATGTACGGTGGTAATCCTGTGTCAGAGCTGTTCTTTGAAAGGCAAGACCTACATTATAACATACGTTTAGCGGGTATAAATCAGATTTCAACTCATATCCCGAATCCTGCACATAGGCTCCGACAAGACTAAGAAGGGAGATGCCAAAGACCAGGAAGGCTCTCTTCCGTTCCCTGCGAATGAACTCTACCGTGAGTTTCCGTTTACGTATAATTGAAATCGTCCCTAATATCAGGGCAGGTACATAGAGTATGATTACAGCAATAATGGCAGGTGTGAGATTATCGAGCAGTTCCAATGCCTCACTCGAATTGGTGGTGACCAGATTCAGAAACATATCGACAGCGATAATGGACTGGCCGAATAAATAAAGCAACACGATCTGAAAGGCTCCGAAGAACAGGAACAGGAATAAAATCCACAGCATCTTGCCGCAATTCCTCGACAAAGTCATCAACAGGTAATAGCAACCGAAAGGTAACAACACATTGGCGACTTTTGCCATAAATGGTAAAGGTTCTGTAAAACAGAGTACCATATTAGGTACTATCAAGATAAACAGGAACAGATAAAACAGATGTTCCTGATTTTCCAACCAATTCTTTATATTCTTAAAAAGCTTCATTGATGTTAAAAATAAATCCGGTCTGGTGTTTGCCAAACCCTAAATCTAAACGTACATTTACTCTCTTCTTAAACTCCCAACGATAACCGAAACCATAGTTAGGCAGAATGTGTTTCGGGGTGAACTCGGAAAGTCGTGGAAAAATCGTTCCCGCGCCTGCCCATACAGCCACTCCATTCCGCTTCCAGACGTGTTGGCGGAGTTCTATCTGTGCATCCATAGCACACTTGTCCCGATAGCGTCCTTCGTAATATCCGCGCATGGAGTAGGAACTTCCCAGCGTTGCCATCAAGCCCCAGGGGGTATCTCCATAAGTAAGCAATGTGTGGAATTGCCCTGCCAGTACTCCGCCCTTCCATACCGGTTGATAATAGCTGGTAGTGAGTTCTGTGCTGCTAAACGCATATTTATTACCGAGAAAAGCCGGACTGAACCTTTGGTCTATCCGCAAGTAATAGCCATGGTATGCATTGGTCAGGAAGTCACGAGAATCATAAAGGAGGGAAAGTCCCAGGCTGGTATTGGTAGTTCGCGCGGCCATTCCTTCCCATAGTTCCGGTTTCTCAAAGTTCCGTCCGTCGATATAATCGAATACGACCATCGGTCCGATGTAGAAGTTCTTTGCCAGCCGGAACATAAAATCGACTTTCACCTGTGCCTGAAAACGTTTATAATCACTTTCGTTATCAGAGTTCGCTCCATTGTCATATCCCCGACCCCAATACAGGCTGGGGAAAGAATAGAAATACAGATTGTAATTCAACCGGTATTTATCTTGCGGGAACAGATGGTTTCCACGAACTCCCAACAGATAGAAGCCGACCGTCGACACATCTCCGTAAAGAGAGACATTGGAAGGAGGAAGAAGCGAATCAATCCGATCGGTGCGATATAATCCGGCTGCCACCAGTCCGAGTCCGAACTTGGTATCACTGGAATAGTGAGGGCCGCCTATCACACTGAAATCAAACTTTTTATTCTTTTTTTCCTTATTGGCGTCATTGAAGTAATCAAGAAACTTCTTAAAGAAGCTGCGCTTCGCCGGAACAGAATCTTCAAAGGTTACAGGTATAGAATCCTCCGGCAGTTCAATTTTTGTAGAATGCAGCTGCGCGCCCAATGGGGTTTGTGTCAATAACAAAATCGCGAATATGATTAGCCTGTTCTGTCTAGTATTCATAATCATAAGAAGTAGAAAACTTTGCGGACAAAGTTAGTTTCAAACTTCTTATAAAAACAGATATTCAGGCGCTTTTGTTGTTCCGGATTTCCTTTTTAACGTTTTAAAAGTCTTATAAACTCGTCTACATCCTCCTCTGTGGTATCAAAAGAAGTTACCAGACGGATTTCATTCTTCTCTTCGTTCCAAAAATAAAAGAAGTAAGACTCCAGCATCCGGTCGATAACCGGGCGGGGCATGGTGAGGAATAACTGGTTACTTTCTGCTTTTTGAGTGAAAGTTACTTCGGGTAGTTTCTTCAATTCAGTGTAAAGTTTGGTAGCCATTGCATTGGCATGGTTGGCATTCTTCAGCCAGAGGTTGTCTGTGAGGTATGCCGTAAACTGGCAAGAGAGGTAACGCATCTTCGACGCTAGTTGGGCGGATTGTTTACGGATGAAGCGGGCTTCCGATTGCAAGTCTTTATTAAATACAATCACGCACTCTCCCATCATCAGTCCGTTCTTCGTTCCGCCAAAACTAAGAATATCGACTCCGCAGTCTACTGTCAGTTCTTTTAAGGAAAGATTCAAAGCGGCACAGGCGTTGGCTATTCTGGCTCCGTCCATGTGTACATACATACCATTCAGATGGGCAAAGTCTGTCAGACGTTTCAATTCTTCGGGAGTATAGATGGTGCCAAGTTCGGTACATTGGGAGATGTAGAGGGCTCTGGGTTGTGAATGGTGCTGATCGCCGAAACCATGCAGATAAGGTTGCATCAATTCCGGGGTAAGTTTACCGTCAGGAGTGGCAATCGGGCGAATCTGACAACCTGTCATTTTCACAGGAGAGCCGCATTCATCTACATAGATATGAGCCGTTTCCGCACAAAAGATGGAATGATACGGACGGGTCATCAGCTGCAATGCTACCACGTTGCTACCCGTTCCGTTAAATACAAACAAGGGGACACAGTTGGGCGTAAAGGTTTCCTTTATCTTCGCTACGGCTTCTTCTGTCCATTTATCATCGCCATATCCTAAAGAATGGTCTATATTAGCCCGGTTCAATGCTTCCATTACCAACGGATGCACACCGGAATTATTGTCGGAGGCAAAACTTCTCATTGTTTCTTACATTTTAATTCGTGATGCAAAGTAACAGAATTATTTCCGGAAATCCATTGAAAGGAAGATACATAAAGCAGAAAAAGGATAAAAAACGAGAATCTCCGAAGTGCTGACTATGCTGTCATTCCTCCGGAGATTCTTCTGTTCTCGTTAAAGTGTCAAACTCTTTTAGCCAATATAAACATTCACACAGAGATATACATAAAGTTCTTCATCGCACTGATCGAACTCTATTTTGCTCTCTCTTGACAACCACCCCAAAGCGGCACCCAGCTCTTTATCTTTCAGCCCGGATTTTCTCTTCAAAAGTCCATAGCTCCACTTCTCATTATTGCTAAGCAGTTGCCAAACCTTACCGGCATTCACACCGATTTCATTTCTGTTCATTTTTCTAGAGTAATTAAGAGGTTTAATACATTAGGTTAAGATTTCGCCTATAAAGATAACAAAAGGATATTGCAATTGTTTATACATCTTTACTAAAAAGTTGTTACAGAATTAATTTTAACATAAAAGCGGTGATGTGTCCCGACACAAAGGCGTTATTAGCATATGTTAAATTAGAACTTTTCTTTGCAGCCATCTGTTATTACATAAAAATCAATCCTAAACCAATTACAGCTATGGCAAAAAAAATAGCAGAACAGTTGATAGATACTCTGGTAAAATCCGGAGTTGAACGTATCTACGCCGTAACAGGCGACAGTCTGAATGAAGTAAACGAAGCAGTCAGAAAAAACGATCAAATAAAATGGATACATGTGCGCCACGAAGAAACAGGGGCGTATGCCGCTGCGGCAGAAGCACAACTGACCGGTCGCCCGGGATGCTGCGCGGGAAGTAGCGGGCCGGGACATGTTCATCTGATTAACGGCTTGTATGACGCACACCGATCCGGCGCACCGGTAATCGCCATCGCCTCTACAATTCCTACCGGAGAGTTCGGTACGGAATATTTTCAAGAGACGAATACCATCAAACTTTTTAACGATTGCAGTTATTATAATGAAGTAGCCACTACTCCCACACAATTTCCACGTATGCTCCAGTCGGCCATACAAACGGCTGTCACCCGCAAAGGGGTGTCCGTTATCGGACTTCCGGGGGACTTGGCAAAGGCTTCTGCCGTTGCTGTCGACTCGTCGGTTATCAACTATCCTGCCCCACCGGAAGTTTGTCCGTCGGAAGAAGATCTGGCTCAATTAGCTGACATGTTAAACAAACATACACGTATCACTCTTTTCTGCGGCATCGGTTGCCGGGGAGCTCACGAGGAAGTGATTGCGCTTTCCGAGAAGCTGAACGCTCCGGTTGTATATACTTTCAAAGGAAAGATGGAGGTGCAATATGAAAATCCGTATGAAGTGGGTATGACCGGATTGCTGGGAATGCCGTCGGGCTATTACAGCATGCATGAAGCCGAAGTGCTTCTCATGCTCGGCACTGACTTTCCATATTCCGCTTTCTTGCCGGATGACATCAAGATAGCACAGATTGACATAAAGCCCGAACGTCTGGGACGTCGTGCAAAGGTGGATATCGGACTTTGCGGTGATGTTAAACTTAGCATCCAAAGTTTATTGCGTATGCTGAATCCGAAGACGGATGATTCGTTCCTGTTGAAACAACTCAAAAGATATGAAGGAGTAAAGAAGGATCTGGCTGCTTACACGGAAGATAAAGGCGATGTAAATAAGATTCATCCCGAATATGTGATGTCCGAAATAGACAAACTAAGTTCGGACGATGCTGTGTTCACAGTAGATACGGGAATGACTTGTGTGTGGGGAGCACGTTATCTGCAAGCGACAGGCAAACGCCACATGCTGGGTTCTTTCAATCATGGTTCTATGGCAAATGCTTTGCCGCAAGCCATCGGTGCCGCACTAGCTTATCCGGATCGCCAGGTAGTGGCGCTTTGCGGAGATGGTGGCTTGTCTATGACTTTAGGAGACTTGGAAACCGTTGTACAATATAAGTTACCAATTAAAATTATCGTATTCAACAACCGTTCATTGGGAATGGTGAAGTTGGAAATGGAAGTGGACGGATTGCCGGACTGGCAGACAAATATGTTGAATCCAGACTTTGCTCAAGTGGCCGAAGCAATGGGAATGACCGGATTTAATGTCAGTGATCCGGAAGAAGTGTTGACTACCTTACTGAATGCATTTGAGTTGGACGGTCCGGTACTTGTTAATATCATGACTGATCCGAACGCACTGGCCATGCCTCCCAAAATTGAATTCGGTCAAATGGTGGGCTTTGCACAATCAATGTATAAGTTGTTAATCAACGGTCGTTCACAAGAAGTAATTGATACGATCAATTCTAACTTTAAGCATATACGGGAGGTATTTTAAGTTATTCTCTTTTTAAGTTCTTCAATACCTCTCCCAAGGTATGACTTACTATTATTGCTAATCGCAATAAGGTAAGTCATACCTTTTTATAGTCTATCTTGAAGTGGAAATCATTTTATTTTCTTATGTTTGCAATTATCAAAAAGTAAAAACACATGGAAAAGCCCGACTTTTCGCCTTTATCCCGACAAGCTCTACATGCAGATAAAAAACAGTGGAATCAATTCCTTTCTATTTTTTTATTGGCAGTGGGTGTTGGCTTTACAGTGGCAGGCATCGTCTTCTTTTTTGCCTATAACTGGGATGAACTACCTAAATTTGCAAAATTAGGAATGGTAGAAGTATTATTGGTAGCCTCTGTCCTACTCGCTACATTTACCCGTTGGAGTAAGCTCGTCAAACAAATTCTCCTCACCGGAGCTACGTTTCTGATAGGTACGCTTTTCGCTGTCTTCGGACAAATTTACCAAACAGGGGCCGATGCTTACGATCTCTTTCTGGGATGGACTCTTTTCACCATTCTCTGGGCGATTGCTATCCGCTTCGCTCCGTTATGGCTGACGTTCATCGGATTACTTTGTACTACGATATGGCTGTATAATATACAAATTGCCGGCTATGGCTCTTGGGAAATAACTCTATTGGGCAATGCAGTAACCTGGATATGTGCCGTGGCAACTATTATTACGGAATGGATGAGTGCAAAAGGTCATTTGAACAGAAACAATCGTTGGTTTGTCAGTCTTCTTTCGTTGGCTACCATTCTACACACCAGCTTTCTGTTAATGGCGGCCATCTGTGATGATTATACCATATTATCTGTTCCTCTCATAACTACTGTCCTTCTATTCGCAGCGGGACTTTGGTACGGATGGAGAGAAAAGAGTCTGTTCTATCTGGCTATCATTCCTTTTGCCACATTAATGATTTTATTGACTACATTCATATCTAAAAGTGATCTTAGGCATGTTCAGATATTTTTCTATGGAGGAATCATTGTCATCAGCGGAACAACTTTACTCATTTACATCATTCTTCATCTAAAAAAGCAATGGTATGGCACAGAAGCATAACCTCACTATTCTAGTCGTATCCATTATCGGGGGAATCCTGACGGCTATTTTCTTTCTGGGATTTCTGGCACTTGCCAGAATCATTCAATCCGATATTTCCAGTCTGATTATAGGAACTTTGTTAATCATTACTACGTTAATAATCAGCCGCGTCGTTATCCGGCCTTTTCTGGATGCAATGAACATCACTTTATATATAGCAGGATGCGTATTGGCAGGCTTTGGCATGAGTGCTAATATTCATGCCCTCTTCTTTATACTTATAATAATCAGTATACTCACTTTCTTTTTATCGAGAGGATTCATTCTCCCCTTTCTTTCAGTCATTCTGTTTAATATATCTTTATTTGGAGAAGTTGCCTATGTCTTTTCTTCATTTTATCCCCTTCAAATAGCAGTAATCCCTATCCTCGGAGCATTTCTATTTATCAATGCTTTCGAAAAGCTGTTTGAGGGTACAGAGACGGAAAATTATTTTTCCAAATACAGACCATTTCATGCCGGTTTATTTGTATCCAGTATCGTATCACTGGGAGGATTATCAATCAGCTACCTGGTATCGGAAACAAATAGCTGGCTCGTATCGGGCATATTGTCCGTTTATATATGGGTAGGACTTCTCATCATGATTCAACAAATCATACAGGTCATGAAAGGGGATAATCCTGTGAATCAGGTTGGTATCTATATTCTTTGTATTATCATTTGTCTGCCTACCGTATTTGCTCCTTATTTATCCGGTAGTTTGCTACTGATTTTAATATGTTTTCATTATGGTTATAGAGCAGAGTGTGCCGCTGCACTCCTTCTCTTTATCTATGCCGTTTCCAAATACTATTATGATTTGAATTTGAGCCTGCTCACCAAATCCATTACGCTTTTCTTCATCGGAATTGCATGTATTACAGCCTGGTATTTCTTCACTCAAAAAAGAACAAGACATGAAAAAATATAGCCGAATATTGATTATCGTAAACCTGATACTGTTACTAGGGTATTTCAACTGGTCGGTTTATAAGAAAGAGCAGATCTTGAAAGACGGACGGTTGGTTTTGTTACAGTTAGTTCCTGTCGATCCCCGCTCTCTTATGCAAGGAGACTATATGAGACTTAACTACCAGGAAGCCTCATCAGCTCCGGTAGACGACCAAACTGCCAAACGCGGTTATGCCGTACTTCGAACTGACAGTAATCAGGTAGGAGAAATAGTGCGACTGCAAAACGCTTTAGAACCTGTAAACAGTGATGAACTGGTCATCAAATATAAAATAGTACATTACCGGCTCTTCCTCGGTGCCGAATCTTTCTTCTTCGAAGAAGGACAGGATACTCTTTATCAAAAAGCCATGTATGGCGGACTGAAAGTGAATGATAAAGGACAAAGCCTGCTCGTAGGACTGTATGACGAGAACTTCCATTATATTCAATCCAATAAATAAATAATAATGAAAAAGCCCGGACTTTCGCAAGCCCGGACTTTCTATATTCTCAAAACATCTCCTTAATCTATAGGGAAATAAGGGACTAGCAAATTGGTTTCTAGTGCAAATAAGGAGATGTTATGAAATAAAGAAAAGGGATACCTGTGGGAAATAAGGGAGGTATCCCTTTCTATAAGAAGAACAGAATTGGAAGGATTGACTTTCACAAGCCAAATCCTTCACTCTATTTCTTCTCGGTGTATTCTTCACACAAAGTGAAGAAGGGTTTTATCTGTTTTACTTCACATTAGCAGGTATAGTTACTGTTATTACATTATTATTTGCATAATTAGTAATTGTACCCCATTGTGAGCTAGCAACAATCATTACGTAAGCGGTATAATCAGTTTGGAAATTATATCCTTTACCAGTAGTTGTAAATGACAACTTACCATCATTACCAACTGTTAAGTATGGACAAGTTGTATCTTTGCCTTTAGCATCTACAAATTTGAATGAAGGAGCAGTCAGACCATAAATAGCGAGTGGAGTAGCTGTGCCAAACTCAACTTGGTCATCTACCTGACTACCATCTTTCCACATAGCTTTACCTCTCATATCATTCCAACTAAATCCATCGGCCAAAGGATAAACACCAGCCTTGCTATTCAGTTCTACTGCTTTCTTACCAGCAACCCAAGAACCACTAATATCATTGATATTTACATCAGCTGTTAATTTCTGAAGAGGTGTAGTCGTACCCGCTAAAGACACTGTAGCAACGATTTGTACTTTCGCATCTTTTCCGTCTGTAGTCTTACCTGTATATTCATCCTTCTTAAATGTCAATGTCGGTTCACTATAGCTAATACCTTTAATCTTATTCCAATTAGGAACATCAATTTTCAAAGTAGCACCTGTAACACCAGTAACAGCTGCCTGCACAGCAGAATAGTTAGTAAACAGCTTGGATAAGTCATAGCTCAAAGTAATAGAAGATGGTTTTTCTTCCTGATCCAGTGTTGGAGTAAATCCAACTTTACCAGCTGTTGCTGTTCCACCCCAAAGATATTTATCTACTGCCAACTCTGCAATTTCAGGGTTTTGTACTGTAATAGTAGCAGTAACTATAATTTCTCTACCATCAGAAGTAAATTTAGCCTTAATAGGATAAACACCGGCAGGAGTTTGTGCTGCAATGACAGCTGTTAATTCATTTTTAGAAGAAGGATCTGTAGAAATAGCAAAATAAACTTTATCATTTGCTTCTTTCACTACTTCACCTGTCAAAGCTTGGAATTCAGTAAGAGTCAACTTCACGTCTTCAGCATCATAAATCTTATTCAATGGGAATTTCGAAGCTGCAACAGTTTGTGCGTCATTACTCCAAGTTGCAGGTTCAATCTTACCATAATCAATAGTAGCTTTTTTAGTTGTCTTAGTAACAGTCACTGTACCAATCTTCTTATCAGCAGCAGGAGTATAGAAGCCTGCAGCAGTCACTTTCGCATTAACATCTGTAACTTGGCCAATATAACTTGGAGTCTCATAGGCATTCAGCATTACAGCAGTGCCACTAACCTTGAAGTAAGTGTCATTAACCACACTAAATGTCGTAGTCAAAGATTTTGGATCAAAGCCCGGATATTCAGACAATTCAACCTCTGACGGAGTAGTTCCATCTGCACTATTGGATACAGACAATACAACACGACCTTTACCGTTATATTCTGCCTTGCCATCTTTAACATCATAAGGAAGTTCCATATCTACATCAGCACCAGAATTTGCTTTATAATATGCATCTACCAAATACTTCTTTCCAACAATAGCTGCGAAATAATCAGAAGTAATATCTGTTTTACCTAATGTTTCTACTTTATCTTCTTTAGTAACTACGTGCATACACACAGCAAAGCTCTTTGTAGCATTAGACTTAATTGTATAAGTTACTAAGCCACCATCTACAACTGGCTTATCAACTACCACAAACTGATCTACCTGCACAGCTCTCGTCATTTCTCTATCTGCACTGAAAGTCACATCATAATTGTCTACAAATGATTCAGCAGCATCAGCAGGAGAAATACGGAACATAACTTCTTGAGTAGAAGCACCATCAAGAGTAATTGTTCCATAATTGGCATCTGCCGCTTTTGATTTAGCATACAACGTAGTAAAGTTTACTATTCTATCGGATGTCTTAGGAACAAATGATACGCTTTGCACCATCTTCTTGATAGCATTGATCTCATCTTGAAGTTCTTTCTTTAAGCTAGCAAGTGACGAATCTTCTTCTTTTAATTGTGCTTTTATTATAGCCTCAATTGCTTCTGTTAGATTTTTACTACCTGCAGGAAGACTCAACGCAGTCAAAGCCTGTCTGGATGCTTCAATTTGGTTTAGAATATCAGCATACTTCTCGTAATTATCATTCTCTTTAATGAAAGCATCTACAGCTTCTTGCAACTTTTCCAGTTCTGTCAATCTAGCCAGAATACCATCTTCTTTATCATATAAAAGAGTATAGCAATCTGTAATAAATGCTTCCATGGATTTCCAAACACCACCTGTCAAAGTAGAAACTTCATTATTGATAGCTTTAAAATCAGCTAAAGTAGCTTTCTGTACTACACCTTGAACATATGCAGCAATATCACCCTCTTTCTCTATTGCCTCTTTAATGCTATTATTGATTAATGCATCGAAGCTTGTGTTGTCAAATCCACTTAAATCGCCTGATTCTTTATATTTTTGCTCTGCTTTTACCAAAGCATCCAAAGTTGATGATACTTTATTTAAAGCATCAATATCCGTTTTTAATTTAGCAATGGTTTCATCAGTCTTAAGATTTTCCCATGTCAACAAATTAGTCTTGTCTGCCAACTGTTTTGCAAGATCTGCCAATAAAGCTTCATCTCCCCCTTTAGCTAAGGCATCTTTCAAATCTTGAATTTCTTTTTCCAAAGCTGTAATATCAGCTTTCTTGTTCAACAGTTCTGTCAATTCACTTTTAGCTTTATCAACAGCCGCTTTCAATTCTTCCGAGCTGACCGGACTTGTAGATGTAATCTTATCAATTTGCTCCTGCAAATTTTTAACATCATCATCGTAGTCCTTGCAACTTGTCACTGCTGTGCTAACTGCAAGTGCCAACGCCCCGAAGAACATCACTTTTACAAATTTTCTTTTCATAACTACTTAAAAATTACATTAATAATATATTATTAAACACTAAGTTTCAATAATAGCACAACCCGTTACTCTGTAGGTAACAGAGAAACCTTTGTGCCTGCTCTTCTGGAGTAGTCAATACTGAAAAATGATACCAAATGTGATGAAACTTTTTTACCCCTGCTTCTGAAAGGCAGTAGAGGGGAAGGAAATCTTTTGCAAAATTTAGAAGTTAACAAAGCCCTAATACAAAGAATCCGCGTGTTTTATTTGTTCTAGTTCTACTTTTGAATGCTTTATTAGAAAAAATGTGTGATTTCGTTTGGTTGTTTTAAGAAATATGCTCATATTTGCACCGATATTCATTCCCGTTACCTACAGAGTAACAGAATAATTTTCAAGCACTTACACCTGTCACTGAACGCTTCACAAAATCAAGAACTTGCTTATTTGCTTCATCAATTTTCTTATTCCTGAAAGGTTTCAGATACGTCTCCGTTACAGTGATAGACGAATGTCCCATCGCTTCAGAAATAATACCCGGATGGATTTCACAATAATAAGCCGTCGTAGCCCAGGTATGACGGGCGGTGTACGAACTAAGTTTATCTCCCAATCCGAGCAATTCACCCAATAACATCAGCTGCTGATTAAAGCTACGTAATGCAAGCTGATATTCGCGATAAGCCTCTTTGGTTCCTTCACGACTTCTCAACAACGGAAATAAATAAGGAGAAGAAGAATCACGATTCATGTATTTCTTTACCAAAGCCATTGCTTCCGGAGTCAACGTCACCGACAATGGTCGCCCGGTTTTACGTCTACGATACGTTATTACATTATCGCGCAAATCACTCTTACGCAAATAAGCAAGATCGACAAACGGCATACCACGAAGCGAAAACATCAGGATGAATAGCTCCTGCGCCTGATATACCGCTAATGGTACACCCGATGCACGAGATAATTTAGTAAACACCTTCTTCATATCCTCATCACCCAACGCACGTTTATGGTCAGCTCGCGTCCCGGTATAAACCGAACGAAACAAATGAGGAACATAAGGAGCCTTCTGAAGATCGACCGCACGATTGTAAACCGCACGAAAGGTCCGTAAATAGGTGGAAACGGTGTTCCAACTACATCCACGACTACGAAGATATACTTCGAACCCTTTCAACCACTCCGAAGTCACTTCACTAAAAACAAAATCTTTTTTCCCACGATAAGCAATGATGGCATTCAGACTACTACGATAAACATGTGCAGTCCCAAAGTTTCCCTCCATCTGTAACCCAGTGGCTACCTGCTTCATAAATGCTAGTACTTTCAACATCTCATAATTTATTAATAATTTAGACGATAAATATACGAGTATTATCCCATCAATGGAAATACCTCGCATGAACAAACAAAGGAAATGGCTAAGATGTTCCAAAGACAAAAGAGTGCAAAAAGCCCGGACTTTCGCAAGCCCGGGCTTTCTATACTCTCAAAACATCTCCTTAATCTATAGGGAAATAAGGGACTAGTAAATTGGTTCTAGTGCAAATAAGAAGATGTAATGAGGCAAAAAGAGGGATACCTGTGGGAAATAAGGGAGGCATCCCTTTCAAGAGACAAACATTTGAGAACATACTTTCACAAGCATAATTTTCAGTCTATCTCTCTGTATATTTCTTTTTAAAGGATTTATTATCCTATATTACAACTTGTAAAGAGAAGGCATCTTCAGTCTATGAAGAATCAAGATGCCCCCAATTACCAATCCTTTAATCTAGATTACTTATTTACTTTTACGTAGATGGATACAGATTTCGTTCTATTCCACTTATCAAGAATGTTGACATTCACTTTACAAGTAGGAGGAGTTTGGATTACTGCACCCTCTTTCTTAGATATAATAACTTTCTTTGGATCACTAGCAAGACTACCATTATCCTTCGCCAAATAAGTTTTAGCGTTATCATCTGCTAATACAACTGAAACAGACTCTATTCTGCTATCGTTGAAATCATAGGCATTAGCACGAGCATCTATTCTCTTGAAATCCTTAGCTAATATTTCCACTGAATTTCCTTCGATTATAAACGGATTTGCTTCTGTTCCTATAATTTTCTTATCTACCTCTTTGGTATATTCAAAAGTACCTTCAAAGATTTCTGACAGTATTGTCAAATTGAATCTATCAGTAATAGCGTTCAAACGAGAATTTCCGAATGGTGCGTAAGACGCAGTGATATAACGACCAGTATAAGCACCACCCCAATTTGCATCAGTTGCCGGCTTAGAAGTATAAGGGAAAACTTTAATATTTGAATCCTTTGTTGGTACATTGCCAGCCTCTTCCTTCAACCATGCAGGAGCGAACACTTTCTTATTACCGTCTCCTCTAGAAGGCTTCTCTTCCGTAAACGTAATATAGCCCTTATCCGTCTTAGATATAGAACCCTCTTTATATAAGGTATAGAGATCGAAGCTAATCTTGTTATCAGCAACTGCAAAAGTAGTAGTAGCAGCAGTCGGTACTGTACCATAAGCCTTAGCATTACCATCCTTATCAAAGTAAGCATCTGCACGCTTAAATGTGAATAATTTGCTATTCTGTTGATCTACAGTAATCTTAAATGTAGTTTCATACAAGAATTCATTGCCCAATCCAAAGTCTTCTGGCTTATATTTCTTATTCTTGAATTTAACGGTTGCAGTATGAGGTACAGCAGCAACTTTTTTATAATCAAATTTAGCTTGGATTACATACTTAGTAATATTCTTATCCGACAAGTCAGTTATGACATCACCTTTTGCATTCAGACCTACCAAAGATAATTCAATACTCTTCTTTGTATCGTCGTTATCTGAATATGCCAAGTCTTTCACTCCATTGATTGTCACCTTACCATCAGTATAAGCAATATCAGCCTCTATACCATTGATATTTTCTCTAATTACATCTACTGAAGGACCCAATATTTCGGAAGTAGCCGTAGTTTTTGTACCATCCACAACCCAAGTCATATCTGCAACCTGAGCAGTCTCTGCCTTATACTTGAATGTCAAATTCAATTTAGCACCGTCAGCATCTTTATATACTTCTCCAGCGGTAGTAAGATAATTAACGGTAACGGTCAATGTACCTTCTTTATTTGCAATAATTGTTTTGTGGTCTTTATCAAATGTGGCGTTGATTTTTTTAAGTTCATCGTTATTCACAGTATAATAATAATCTACCACATTATCCAATTGATTATCTTTTTCATTGACTAAATCATCCAAATTATAAGAAACTTTGAAATCTACAGTCTTAGTAACTTCTTCAAGTTTCCTTTCTGTCTGATTATCAGCCTTAACTTTCACACCATACTGAGAAATGATTTCATTGCCCCATGCATCTTTTGTTGTAAATGCATAAGCAATATTTTTATCCAAATTGCCTAATTCTTTCGAATCTACTCCACTTGCAAATTTAAGAGTCAAATCGTAGATTCCCTTATTTGCAGTGGCTACAGGTTCTTCTGTTGCACGAGTCAGAGGTGTTTTACTATAATTATCTTCAATATTAGCAACAACAAAGTTAGTATTGCCTTTAGAATCTGTCAATCCTATCTCATAAGCTTGAATATCCGCTGCTTTCAAATTAACAGGATTAATCAATGCATGAATCATGCTACCACCTCTAGCAATAAGCAAATCTCCTTTTTTCTTGTAAGTCTTATTTCCATTAAAATCAATGTCATTTTTTGCTACGCCATAATATAAAGTAGCTTCAGCCTCATTGAGGCTAACATCAACAGAACCATCATCTTTTACACCAAGCACACTTATACTAGTGATACGAGCTGACTTCGGCATAGAAACAGTTTCCCATTTTTTAGTCTCCTTATTGAAAATATTCAATACCCAAACCAATGGATTACTAGCATCAGCAGTTACATACATATCAGTAGCAGCTTTAACATCTGTCTCTACAGGCTTTTTGGCTTCAGCATCCCAAACAATCCAGTTTCCATTTTCAGAAATTTGAGGTGCATATCCAGCTTCACCGTCCTTACCCGGTTCACCTTTACCCGGTTCACCGTCAGCTCCTTTCTTTCCTTCAGCACATACACCGAGGTCATTACCATTAACAATCCAGTTCTTCGTTACCGGATCAATCTTAATAGTCGTAGGTGCAGCATCCTTACCATTTGTGATAGAATAACTTTTATTATCATTAAAAGTTATCTTAAATCCATCGGTAATTTGTTCAACATTGGTTACCCATTTACCCTCTTTAACGAATGCTTGCAACTCGGCGATACTAGCTTTGTTTGCGTCAATCTGCGTTTGCAGATTATCGATGTCATCATCGTAGTCCTTACAACCTACATAGGTGACAGTAGAAAGTGCTAGCGCCCCGAAGAACATCACTTTTACAAATTTTCTTTTCATAACTACTTAAAAATTACATTAATAATATATTATTAAACACTAAGTTCCAATAATAACCGCCCGTTACTTCGTAGGTAACGGATAAACCTTTGTGCCTGCTCTTCTGGAGTAGTCAATACTGAAAAATGATACGATATGCAATGAAACATTTTTACCCCTGCTTCTGAAAGGCAGTAGAGGGAAGGAAATCTTTTGCAAAATTTAGAAGTTAACAAAGCCCTAATACAAAGAATCCATCTGTTTTATTTAGTGTTGTTCCTCTTTTGAATAGTTTATTAGAAAAAATGTGTGATTTCGTTTGGTTGTTTTAAGAAATATGCTCATATTGGCAGCGGAAATTATCCCCGTTACCTACGAAGTAACAGAGTTGTTTTCAGGTATTTACGCCACCTACAGTACATTTTACAAATTCAAGTACTTGTTTGTTGGCTTCATCTATTTTCTTATCCTGAAAAGGTTTCAAATATGTTTCAGTCACGGTGATAGACGAATGTCCCATCGCTTCAGAAATAATCCCCGGATGGATTTCACAATAATAAGCCGTCGTAGCCCAAGTGTGCCGGGCAGTATACGAGCTCAATTTGTCTCCCAATCCAATTAATTCACCCAATAGCATCAACCGTTGGTTAAAGCTGCGCAATGCTAACTGATATTCACGATATGCTTCTTTTGTCCCTTCACTGCCTTTCAGAAACGAAAACAAATAAGGCGAAGAAGGATCACGGTTCATGTATTTCTTTATCAGAATCATTGCCTCTGAAGTTAATGTTACTGACAAAGAACGTCCCGTTTTACGCCTACGATATGTTATCACATTATCACGTAAATCACTCTTGCGCAGATAAGCAAGATCAACAAACGGCATACCACGAAGCAAAAACATCAGAATGAATAACTCTTGAGCCTGACGCACAGGTAATGATACGCCCGGCTTCCTGGACAAATTAACAAATACCTTCTTCATGTCATCATCACTTAAAGCACGTTTATGTTCGCCACGCGTCCCAGTGTAAACGGAACGAAATAGATACGGAACATAAGGAGCCTTCCGAAGATCAACCGCGCGATTGTAAACAGCACGAAAGGTACGCATATAGGTGGAAACCGTATTCCAACTACATCCACGGTTACGAAGATGGACTTCGAACCCTTTCAACCACTCCGAAGTCACTTCACTAAAGACAAAGTCGCTTTTCCCACGATAAGCAATGATGGCATTCAGACTGCTACGATAGACATGCGCAGTACCAAAGTTTCCCTCCATCTGTAACCCGTTGGCTACCTGCTTCATAAATGTTAATACTTTCAACATCTCACTTTTTATTAATAAATTTGAATCTAAATATACGAAGTATTCTCATAACTAAGAATACGTTGAATAAACAAAATATAAAGCAAAGATGTTTTGAAAAGATCAATTTACAGGAGATAGATTAATAGCAAAAGAACCGTCTTTCCCAATGGAAAAACGATTCTTACATTTATGCTTTCAAGCATTTATTTTCAGATAATATACTTTTCATAAAAATATGCAATATCCATCACTTCAATATTAGATTTATTATTCATCAATCGCCTTATTCTATTTCTACATTGTTCTACCTTCTTGGTTTGAAACAATAAAATGACCTTCTCATGAATAGGCAAATGAGTATAAAACAAAGGCTTTGTATAAACCAACTTAGCTTTTATATCTTGAATGAAGGATGAATTAAGTTCATTTGTTTCTACCCTGAATTTAGCATCAACCAGAAGCATCCTTTTATTGCTGAGTAACGCAACAAAATCCATCTTACTATTCAGACAACGATGTTGTCTTCTCGCTTGTGCTATCTCCCATCGGTCAACGTCAACCACTAAAATTGTTCTTTTACACTCTGGGATTTTTTTAGGAGCTCCTTCCCGAATAAGCAATTCATCTAAACTAACATAAAATGCAGAATACAGCTTTACAAATTCTTCAGAAAAACAATAAGAGTCTATCGAAAGGCACTTACATTGCAACTTATTCGCAGGCTCCATACTCATCAATTTTATCTAAGGATTTATTAAATGATTTAAAAATGGGATCTATGTCAAGACCTAAATCACGATATGTATATTCATAAGGAGTGTCTTCCGAATCCTCGGCTAAATAAAAGTTTAATTTGTCTTGCACTTCCTCTTTCGCGGCAATATATCGAATAGCACTTATCATATCTGTACTATGACTGGCTACAAAAAACTTTACTCCAATCTCTTTATGGAGCAAGACAATCATCCGTGCATATTCCACGATCCATTGAGGGTGTAAATGAGCTTCCGGCTCATCAATAATAAGTAGTGTGTCTTTTTGAAGAAAACCATTCTTCAACAGCAGTTGTAAAATAGAAAATGATTTTATTCCTGTGGCACAATCTTTCAAATCGAATATTTTTCCATCGTCTCTTTTATAAGACAATTTTGGGTTACGAATATCGTCTTTTTCTATAAGAGGCTCACCTTTCATTATTTGAGTAAGATTCTTATATAAAGGAACTTTTTCGCCTATTTGAGAATGATCATTCAATAAAGTTGATAACTTCATCCAATAATCTTTACCACCAGTCAATTGACTCCCTACTATCATCGGAGTATCAATATAGGCAACTCTTTTTATATAATGAAGTAAAGGAACCGACTTCGTCTCTCCACCTGCAAAAGAAACCCCATATTCTCGAATCACCCATTTTTGAGGATACACACCTTTCAAATAAAAATCCAGATAATCGTGTAGTAAGAAATATCGTCGCTTTTCTTTATCTCTCGATGCGCCATCAAACAATGCTTCTATTTCTTCATAAAATAGACCTAACAACTTATCCAAATCATCTAGCGAATCATCAAACATGTTCTTGATAATTCGCACAATGCGTTTACAAGAATTTATTATATCCTCATCTTTCTGATTGTATACAAAATCTCTGTAAGATAGAAAACGAGTAAACAATTCCTCTACATATTGCAAATACTTCATTTTATCTGCAACAGAAACAGGACGTAAAATAATTGAATTGACAGATGTGAGACCGTTTACTTCCCTCTCTATTTGCCTTAAAACTTCAACATAACGAAGCAATTCATCATTTAAAGCAGAATCTATTATTTCATTAAAATGATTCGCATAATAAAATGAATAATACAACAGTTGTGACAAACTACTCTTTCCACAACCATTAATACCGGATACAACCGTTATTCCATTCAAAGCGATATCTGCCTTCTTTACAGCCTTAAAATTCTCAACCGACAGTTCTACTATTTTATCCATACAGATATATTCTATAATATAGATGATATGCAAAGATAAGAAACAAAAAGAGATTCTTTTAAGTTTCAGAACAGTTTATAACAAAAAAGTCGCTTTCGGTAAACCGAAAGCGACTTCTATATTCATTCAAAGGAAACCGGAATTACATCATTCCGCCCATGCCTCCCATTCCGGGAGCACCCATCGGCATTTCTGGCTTATCTTCCTTCTTTTCTACGATTACACATTCAGTAGTCAGGAACATACCAGCGATAGAAGCCGCATTTTCCAAAGCTACACGAGCAACCTTAGCAGGGTCTACTACACCGGCAGCGTGCAAGTTTTCGTAAATATCCAGACGAGCGTTATAACCAAAGTCACCTTTGCCTTCACGTACTTTCTGAACAACTACCGCACCTTCTTTACCAGCGTTAGCAACGATCTGACGAAGCGGCTCTTCGATGGCACGTTTGATGATTTCAACACCAGTTGTTTCGTCGGCATTATCACCCTTCATATTTTCGATAGCGTCAATTGCACGGATGTAAGCTACGCCACCACCCGGGATGATACCTTCTTCGATAGCAGCACGAGTTGCACGCAAAGCATCGTCCACACGGTCTTTCTTTTCTTTCATTTCTACTTCAGAAGCAGCACCTACATAGAGAACAGCCACACCACCTGACAATTTAGCCAGACGTTCCTGCAATTTCTCACGGTCATAGTCAGACTTAGTTGCCACAATCTGTGCTTTGATCTGTTCGCAACGTTCCTTGATGCTGTCTTTGTTACCTGCACCGTTTACAACAGTTGTATAGTCTTTAGTAACTGTAACTTTGTCAGCAGTACCCAACATTTCGATGGTAGCTTGTTCCAGTTTCAAACCTTTTTCTTCGCTGATAACAACACCACCTGTCAGGATAGCGATATCTTCCAGCATTTCTTTACGACGGTCACCGAAGCCCGGAGCTTTCACAGCACAGATCTTCAATTGAGAACGCAGACGGTTTACTACCAGTGTAGTCAATGCTTCGCTATCTACATCTTCTGCAATTACCAACAGAGGACGACCAGTCTGTACAGCCGGTTCGAGGATAGGCAAGAAATCTTTCAGGTTAGAAATCTTCTTGTCATAGATCAGGATGTAAGGTTTCTCCATCTCACATTCCATCTTTTCCGTATTTGTCACGAAGTAAGCTGACAAATAACCACGGTCGAACTGCATACCTTCTACTACACCGATAGTAGTATCTGTTCCTTTTGCTTCTTCGATAGTGATAACACCGTCTTTAGAAACTTTACGCATAGCATCAGCAATCAATTTACCGATTACCGGATCATTGTTTGCAGATACAGTGGCAACCTGTTCGATCTTGTCATAGTTATCACCTACAGTTTCAGCCTGATCCTTAATTGATTCTACCACTTTGGCAACAGCCTTGTCGATACCACGTTTGATATCCATCGGGCTAGCACCGGCAGTTACGTTCTTCAAACCTTCAGCTACGATAGCCTGTGCAAGAACAGTTGCAGTAGTTGTACCGTCACCGGCATCGTCACCTGTTTTAGAAGCAACTTCTTTTACCAACTGTGCACCAGTATTCTGGTAAGCATCTGACAATTCGATTTCTTTTGCTACTGTCACACCATCTTTTGTGATGTGCGGAGCACCGAATTTCTTCTCGATGATAACGTTACGTCCTTTCGGGCCCAGAGTTACTTTTACTGCATTTGCCAAAGCATCGACACCTTTTTTCAATTGGTCACGGGCATCGATATTGAATAATATTTCTTTTGCCATTTCTCTATTTACTATTTAAAGTTTTACATCCTATTATTAATTAACCCAAAACAGCGAGAACATCGCTCTGACGCATAATCAGATATTTAGTACCTTCAACGTCAAGTTCTGTTCCGGCATATTTACCATAAAGAACTGTATCGCCTACTTTCAATACCATTTCTTCGTCTTTCGTACCGTGACCTACTGCCACAACTTCACCCTTCAAAGGTTTTTCTTTTGCTGTATCAGGGATAATGATACCACCAATTGTTTTTTCTTCTGCAGGTGCAGGGAGGATAAGCACTCTGTCTGCTAATGGTTTAATGTTCATAGTTACTTGTTATATTTTAGTTATACATTTAATAGTAGATGTTACCCGCCATTTTTCAGGCGGAACGCTAAAGTCATTGCGAAAAGTGTGCCAAAGTAAATAAATGATTCTTTGTCAGAAATTGACTGACAAAATGACTGACAACTTGCATTGTATGGCAAAAAAGTATATTTGTCTCCCACTTTTTAAACAAAACAAAAGGATTATTCCTTATAATGACGTATATTCGTAAACGAACCATCAAATGCACTGTATAAATAATATGAATAGAATAGCATCCGGCCTCATCATCGCCTCTTGCGTTTTCTACTCCTGCACTTCGCGTTCAGGAGAGATTCCTCCTGTACACGAACAACAGACAGACTCGCTGGCACAGGATACGCTCACCCAACCCGAAGTTAAACCAGTTGATAAAAAACTCACAGCAGAGCAGATACAAATCACCAAAGATTTATTGTACGATCAATATACATTGGATGATATCTATCCTTATAAAGACACTACCCGGCAGTTTCAATGGGATAAAATCAAAGAACAACTGGCCTTGCTCGAAAATATACAGTTGCAACCTTCCACTTGGGCTATTCTCCAGAATTACAAAAACAGGAATGGAGAAGCACCACTTGTGAGGAGTTTCAAAAGAAATGCTTATGGACGAGTGGCAGATACGCTCGGCATAGAACGTTATCAATCCGTCCCACTTTATCTGCTGACTGACACATTGGTACCCGAACGTTACGGCCAGGATGGAGAACTGACCCGTTTCATCGAAGATGGAGAAAAATTTATTAAAGCAGAACCGATGTTTACCGGAGATGAGTGGATGATTCCTAAAAAATATGTCAAAGTAATCGGAGATACGATCGTGTTTAACAAAGCGGTTTTTGTAGACCGTCACAATCAGAATATCGCTTCTCTCGAACGTAGCGGAGAAGGTCAATGGCTGGTTCGCAGTATGAATCCTTCCACTACGGGACGTCATTTGCCACCGTATGCACAGGAAACTCCGTTAGGTATGTTTGTATTACAGGAAAAGAAAGTGAAGATGGTATTCTTAAAAGACGGTTCGAAAGAAACAGGAGGTTATGCACCTTATGCCAGCCGTTTCACAGATGGGGCCTATATCCACGGAGTACCGGTCAATGCTCCCCGCAAGACGCAGATAGAATATAGTCCGTCGTTGGGTACGACACCGCGTTCACACATGTGTGTACGAAATGCGACTTCACATGCCAAGTTTATCTATGACTGGGCACCCGTAAATGAAACTATTATTTTTGTTTTGGAATAGCGCTGAACAAACCTGTATCGCCATTTCTTGATTCTTATTATCTATTTTACGGAATATGGTTAGAAAACTTATTCTCTATAAGGAGAAAACTTGCTTTCCTCTTGAAGAAAAGTTACTTTCCCTTTACTTCAATCTATAAACGCAAGTTGCATTTATAAAAACAAAGCTTGCAATTATAAAAATGGAACCTTCATTTATATAATCAAAAGTTGCAATTATAGTTTGCCCTATAACCTTACTAAGTTTTCTTCCCATGCAAAAGAAGTTTGCATAGGACGAAAAGAAACTTTTCTATACGTACTTGAGAGGCCAAATAAAAAAGGTCCGAACTCTTCAGTCCAGACCTCCTAATTAGAAAAAGGGATTTATTCATCCCGTATTATCTCATATCAGTTATATGTGAAACTCACTTTTATTTTTCCCTGGTCTCACTCAACCCATACTTTGCCCTTGTTATATTCTGAATGATCTCTCTCTGTACACTTTCCAAGGCACTTATTTCTTTTTGTAATAACTCCAAGGCAGAACCTTTCTGCAATAAATAAGACCGTTCAGTATATTTTATATAAGAAGTCGGAATCTCCTGCTTCTTTTCTTTATAATAGGCAATCGCATATCGCAAAGCTTCCGATCTATATTTGCAGACAGCCTTTCGTTCGGCATAGTACAAATCTTTATAAGCATTCTCTTCACTTCTCAACTTTTTCCAGAATGCAGAAAAGGCTGTGGATACAGCATCTTTCTCTTCCTTGGTTACCGCCTCTTTCTGCTTCTTCACCAGATCTTTATATTCCTTGTATGTATTTAAAAACTTATCCAGTTCCTCTTTACTGGCTTTATGTTCCAGACGATAAGTCTCCAAAGAAGCAGGATGCTCATATTCGACAACCTGTTGCAGATAAGGCAAATCGTTCCAACTTATATATTTATTGTTTGCTTCACAGTAATCTGCATAAGCTGCTGCAAGCTGCCAACTATATTCTTTTGTCTTTTGACTCAATTCCTCGTTGATGGCGGACAAATTCTTTTCCATCTCTTTCAAGTCCTGTGCCGATGCCGTTTGCATACTCCCCCATCCGGAGAGAAACAAACAAAAAATACTCCATAAAACCGTTTTCATAATAAAATGATTTAAATTTCCTCCAAAGTTATTATTTCTCTACAGAATTCCAAACACTATTACAGATTTGCGATATATTTCCATAATGGAGCAGCATTCAGCGCTTGCATAATTTCGTTCTTATCGAGCAGGCTTCTCACTTCTTCCAATGTGAGCAGATGTACAGTGATATCTTCAGTAGCTTCCAGATGCTGATGGTCTATCAGTTCCACGTCTGTGGCAAGAAAACAGTAAGTCAGATTGGTATGAGTGCTCGGATTAGCGGAAATCACCATATACTCTTGCCAGTTTCCTTTTCCGTAGCCCGTTTCTTCCCACAATTCACGCTGGGCGGACACCAACGGCGAAGCATCTTCCTTCTCGCAAACACCGGCACACAGTTCATAACAAGTTCGTTCGATTCCCGGACGGTACTGGCGGACAAAAACGAATTTACCATCTTTGGTAATAGCAATGGTATTTACCCAGTCGGGATACTCAAGGATATAATATTCGGGGATATGGTTACCATTGGGAAGTAGCATATCTTCGCAGCGCACAGTCAGCCATGGACGGCGAAATAGATATTTGCTACTCACCGTTTTCCAGGCTTTATTCTTTTCTTCCATAAGGTCTAATTTTTCTTCCGGCAAAAATACGAATTTCCCCCGGATTATCCTACCTTTCGGTTGCTTGTTTTCATTCGTCTGCGTCGATGCAAGTGATCTCTATCTCATGTATCTGCTGCAGGTATTTTTTGGTAGAACTTACCAAAGAACTTCCCATGTAGAATAAAAACATCAGGCTGATAATAACCATCAATGCACCAATCATAGCAAAACGACTGCGCTGTTCAAAAATACTGCTATTCATAACTCTGCCTCCTCTTATTTTTTGTCCACTACAAAGATAACACGCGAAGGCTACAAAAAAGTGACAAGAATGTTTCAAAAAACTTAAATATTGAAATTCTGTTCGTATCTTTGCACCAACTAACTAACAACCTTTTTATTACAATATGGCATTTACGAATAATATTATGATTGTCCGGCATAAATTGCTGGCGGACCTTGTTAGACTCTGGAAAAACGACGAATTAGTGGAAAAGATAGACCGGCTTCCGATTGAGTTGAGTCCACGAAAATCGAAACCCCTAGGACGGTGTTGCGTACATAAAGAACGCGCAGTGTGGAGATACAAGACTTTTCCACTGATGGGACTGGATATGACTGACGAACACGACGAAGTTACCCCGCTTTCCGAATATGCACGATTGGCATTGAGCCGCCCCGAACCGGAGAAGGAAAATATCATGTGCGTCATCGACGAGGCCTGTTCTTCCTGCGTACAGATTAATTATGAAATAACCAACCTTTGTCGCGGATGTGTGGCACGTAGCTGCTACATGAACTGCCCGAAGGATGCAATACGTTTCAAGAAAAACGGCCAGGCAATGATTGACCATGATGCGTGTGTCAGTTGTGGTATTTGTCACAAAAGTTGTCCTTACCACGCTATTGTATACATTCCCGTGCCTTGTGAAGAATCTTGTCCGGTAAAGGCTATTAGCAAAGATGAACACGGCATAGAGCACATTGATGAAAGCAAATGTATCTATTGCGGAAAATGCATGAATGCTTGTCCGTTCGGTGCTATCTTCGAAATTTCGCAAACATTCGATGTATTGCAACGGATCAAGAAAGGAGAAAAGATGGTTGCCATCATTGCTCCGTCTATTTTGGGACAGTTTAAGACTTCTATCGGACAAGTGTACGGTGCTTTCAAGGAAATAGGATTTGCCGATGTGATCGAAGTGGCCGAAGGTGCCATGTCAACCACTAGCAATGAAGCCCACGAATTATTGGAAAAGCTGGAAGAGGGACAGAAGTTTATGACTACTTCCTGTTGTCCTTCTTATATCGAATTGGTAGAGAAACATATTCCGGATATGAAACCTTATGTTTCTACCACCGGATCACCGATGTACTACGCTGCACGGATTGCCAAAGAGAAGCATCCGGATGCTAAGATTGTATTTGTCGGTCCTTGTGTGGCAAAACGAAAAGAAGTACGCCGCGATGAAGCTGTGGATTATATCCTGACGTTCGAAGAAATCGGTTCGATTCTCGACGGGTTGGGTATTCAGCTGGAACAAATGCAGGAGTTCTCCGTATTGCATACTTCCGTTCGCGAAGCACACGGATTTGCACAGGCAGGTGGTGTGATGGGAGCTGTCAAAGCTTATTTGAAAGAAGAAGCGGAGAAAATCAATGCGATACAAGTGTCGGACATCAATAAAAAGAATATCGCTCTGCTGCGTGCCTGCGCCAAAACAGGAAAGGCTGCCGGACAATTTATTGAAGTGATGGCATGCGAAGGAGGATGTATCACCGGACCGAGTACGCATAACGACATTGTTTCGGGACGTCGCCAACTGGCACAAGAGCTGCTCAAACGGAAAGAGAGCTATGAAACAATGGATCGATAAACTACGACAGGAAAGAACACTGACACCGGAAGAGTTCCGGCAACTGTTGACCGGATGTGACGCAGAAATTCTGCGTTACATCAATAAACAGGCGCAGGAAGTCGCACTCCTCCACTTCGGAAATAAGATTTATATCCGCGGACTGATTGAAATCAGTAACTGCTGCCGGAACAACTGTTATTACTGTGGTATCCGAAAAGGGAATCCGAATATCGAACGTTACCGGTTAAGCCGGGAGAGTATACTGAACTGTTGCAAACAGGGTTATGAACTGGGATTCCGCACCTTTGTATTACAAGGAGGAGAAGATCCTGCACTAACAGACGATCAGATAGAAATGACTGTTGCCCGTATCAGACAGGAGTATCCGGATTGTGCTATTACACTGTCGCTCGGTGAAAAATCACGTGAGGCATACGAACGTTTCTTCCGTGCCGGAGCCAACCGTTATCTGTTACGTCACGAAACTTATAATGAGCCGCATTACCGGCAACTGCATCCGGCGGAAATGTCCGGCAAACAACGTCTGCAATGTTTAGCAGATTTGAAAGAGATCGGTTATCAGACAGGAACTGGAATTATGGTCGGCAGTCCGGGACAAACAGTAGAGCATATTATTGAGGATCTATTGTTTATAGAAAAGCTCCGCCCGGAAATGATTGGCATCGGACCTTTCCTGCCGCATCATGACACACCTTTTGCGGGACATCCCAACGGAACGGTGGAACAGACCATTCTTCTATTATCCATCTTCCGCCTGATGCATCCGGCCGCATTGATTCCGGCAACAACAGCTCTTGCCACTCTCATTCCTGATGGCAGGGAACGAGGTATTTTAGCAGGTGCGAATGTGGTTATGCCTAACTTGTCTCCTCGGGAGGAACGGAAAAAATATGAATTATATAATGACAAAGCTTCACTCGGAGCGGAATCTGCCGAAGGGCTGGCTGCCTTACAAAAACAGTTGAATGCCATCGGCTACGAGATTTCCACTGAAAGAGGCGACTTTAAGTGCACCACAGACTGCACAGATTCACAAAGATTTATTTCGGATTAAATCTTAATCTGTGATATTTGTGCAACCCGTGGTGAAAAAACAGAGAATATATGATATACCAAAAAGATTCATCAAAAGCAGAAGAGTTTATCCATCATGAAGAGATTCTGGATACACTGGAATACGCGCAGAACAATAAGGATAACCGTGTCCTGATTGAACAACTGATTGAAAAAGCTGCTCTGTGCAAGGGACTAACGCACCGGGAAGCGGCTATTCTGCTGGAATGTAACCAACCTGACCTGATAGAACGTATCTTTCATCTCGCCAAAGAAATCAAACAGAAGTTTTATGGCAACCGTATCGTCATGTTCGCACCGCTTTATTTGTCGAACTATTGCGTAAATGGTTGCGTATATTGTCCGTATCATGCTAAAAATAAGACGATTGCACGCAAGAAACTGACGCAGGAGGAAATTCGCCGGGAAGTGATTGCTTTGCAGGACATGGGACATAAGCGGCTCGCTCTTGAAGCAGGGGAGCATCCGTCACTAAATCCGATAGAATATATTCTGGAATCTATTCAGACGATTTACAGTATCAAACATAAAAACGGAGCTATCCGCCGCGTAAACGTAAATATCGCAGCCACTACAGTAGAAAATTATCGCCGATTAAAAGAGGCAGGTATCGGTACGTATATCTTATTCCAGGAGACTTATCACAAGGACAACTACGAAGCGCTTCATCCCACCGGCCCGAAAAGTAATTACGCCTATCACACCGAAGCGATGGACCGTGCCATGGAAGGGGGAATCGATGATGTAGGTATTGGTGTGCTTTTCGGTTTGAATACTTATCGGTATGATTTTATCGGATTGTTAATGCATGCCGAACATCTGGAAGCCAAATTTGGTGTAGGTCCTCATACAATCAGTGTGCCGCGTATCTGTTCGGCGGATGATATTAATGCGGGAGATTTTCCGAATTCAATCTCTGATGAGATATTCAGTAAGATTGTAGCTGTTATCCGAATTGCCGTTCCTTATACGGGAATGATTATTTCCACACGTGAATCACAAGAATCACGTAAAAAGGTGCTCGAATTGGGTATCTCACAAATCAGCGGCGGCTCACGTACCAGTGTAGGCGGATATGCTGAAACGGAATTACCCAATCATAATTCCGCACAATTTGACGTAAGCGATACCCGGACATTGGACGAGGTGGTCAATTGGTTGCTAGAACTCGGATATATTCCCAGCTTCTGTACTGCCTGTTACCGGGAAGGACGGACAGGTGACCGTTTCATGTCATTAGTGAAATCCGGTCAGATAGCTAACTGTTGCGGCCCCAATGCACTGATGACCCTGAAAGAGTATCTGGAAGATTATGCTTCCGAAGATACCCGTCAGAAAGGATTGAAATTGATTCTAAAAGAGACAGACCGAATCCCCAACCCCAAAATCAGGGAAATAGCTATCCGAAACCTCAAATCCATAGCCGCAGGGCAAAGAGATTTTAGATTTTAAATAATACGCCAATGTGCTGATATGTCGATGCGCCAATTGGCTGTACATGAATTAACAGATTGATAAATTAGTAATTATGAGCTTAACAGATACTCCAAATGCAAGCAGACTTCATATAGCCCTTTTCGGTAGACGAAACAGTGGTAAATCTTCTCTTATCAATGCATTGACAGGACAAGATACCGCCCTCGTTTCAGATACTCCGGGAACGACTACCGACCTTGTATCCAAAGCTATGGAAATTCAAGGTATTGGTCCGTGTTTGCTTATAGATACTCCGGGGTTCGATGATGAGGGAGAACTGGGAGAGCTGCGTATCAGCCGGACTTTAAAAGCTATTGAGAAAACGGATATTGCATTGCTACTATGTGGAGATACTACCTTTTCTCATGAAAAAGAGATGCTGGCACTATTGAAAGAGAAGAACATCCCTGTCATTCCGGTATTGAATAAAATAGATATAAGAGAGAACAGCGATAGCTTAGCTACATACATTGAGGAAGAATGTAAAATACGCCCATTACTTATCAGCGCCAAAGAAAAGACAGGAATTGAACAGATCCGGCAAGCCATTCTCGAAAAGCTGCCTTCGGATTTCGGTCAACAGAGTATCACTGGAGAGCTTGTTACAGAAAACGACCTTGTACTTCTGGTTATGCCACAGGATATTCAGGCTCCCAAAGGCAGACTAATTCTGCCCCAAGTGCAGACTATCCGTGAATTGTTGGACAAGAAATGTCTCGTAGTGACTTGTACTACTGACAAGTTTCCGGCAACCCTGCAAGCTCTTGCCCGTCCTCCAAAATTAATCATCACCGATTCACAGGTCTTCAAAACGATTTATGAACAGAAGCCAGAGGAAAGTGAACTAACCTCTTTCTCTGTGCTTTTCGCAGGATATAAGGGTGATATTCATTATTATGTAGAAAGTGCAGCTGCCATTGAAAGACTGACGGAATCGTCACGTGTACTAATAGCGGAAGCTTGTACGCACGCTCCCCTTTCCGAAGATATAGGAAGAGTGAAACTTCCCCATTTGTTACGGAAACGAATTGGAGAGAATCTGCAAATTGATATGGTAGCCGGAACCGACTTTCCACAAGACCTGACTCCTTATTCGCTGGTAATCCATTGCGGAGCATGTATGTTCAATCGTAAATACGTACTTAGCCGCATCGAACGTGTGCGGGAGCAACACATTCCTATGACGAATTATGGAGTAGCGATTGCTTTCCTCAATGGAATACTAGATCAAATAAAGTATTAAATCCCGGTCAAAAAGAAAGAGTCCGGTGCAATACCGAACTCTCGCAATATACAGTAAATTATTAACTGCTCAACTTTTGGGATGCAGTTAATAATTTTATAATTTCAATTCATCGCTGCTTATTTCTTCACAGTAGCAATCAGCTCCTCTGCTGAAACAAGATTCTGTTCTCCTGTCTCCATATTCTTCAGCATTGCTTTGCCTTCGTTCATTTCATTCTCACCGACAATAGCTACAAACGGAATATTCTTTGCATTAGCATAGCTCATCTGTTTCTTCATCTTGGCTGCATCCGGGAAAATCTCTGCACGGATACCGGCAGCACGCACTTTCGATAAAATACCCATAGAGAATGCAGCTTCCTTTTCACCGAAGTTGATAAACAGAACTTCTGTTCCATTCACAGCTTCTTTCGGATAAAGTTCGAGCTGGTTCAATACGTCGAAGATACGGTCTGCACCGAAAGAGATACCTACTCCCGACACTCCTGCCATACCAAATACTCCGGTCAGATTATCATAGCGACCACCACCTGTGATACTGCCAATCTGTACATCCAACGCTTTCACTTCAAAGATAGCACCTGTATAGTAATTCAGTCCGCGAGCCAATGTCAGGTCAAGCTCGATTTCATTCTTCAAGCCCATTGTTTCCAATGTATTCAGGATAAATTCGCTCTCTTCCACTCCCTTCAATCCTACTTCACTGGCTGATAATACATTTTTCAATGTTGCCAACTTTTCCGTATTCGTGCCGCTAAGGAGAATAATCGGCTGCAACTTAGCAATAGCCTCATCACTGATTCCCTTCTCTTTCAGTTCGGCATTTACATTATCCAAACCTATTTTGTCCAGCTTGTCAATCGCTACGGTAATATCGACAATCTTATCCGATTCGCCTATAATTTCAGCGATACCGGAAAGAATCTTACGGTTGTTAATCTTAATACATACACGAATATTGAAACGACTGAAAACAGTATCAACAATCTGCATCAATTCCACTTCGTTCAATAACGAATCACTTCCTACAACATCGGCATCACATTGATAAAACTCACGATAGCGTCCCTTCTGCGGACGGTCGGCACGCCATACTGGTTGAATCTGATAACGTTTGAACGGGAAAGTGATCTCATCACGATGCATCACCACATAACGAGCAAAAGGTACTGTCAAGTCATAACGCAAACCTTTCTCACAGAATTTGCTTGCCAGTTTGGCAGCATTACGGCTTAACAATTCTTCGTCAGTAATCCCGGAAAAGTAATCTCCTGAATTCTGAATCTTAAAGAGTAGTTTATCCCCTTCATCGCCGTACTTTCCCATCAGTGTAGAAAGCATCTCCATCGAAGGAGTCTCTATCTGCTGGAATCCATACAAATGATATACGTCACGAATCGTATTGAATATATAATTACGCTTCGCCATTTCTACCGGCGAAAAGTCACGAGTTCCTTTAGGAATACTTGGTTTTGCTGCCATAATATTACTGTTTATAATTTTAATTGTGCAAATTTACTGCAAATTTCCGAGCAATGCTTACATATATTTGAAAAAATCCTCCATAGTCTTCGGAAAGACTGCGGAGGATCTCTTTTTATTTTATAGAAAGAAGCTGGCAAACCTGCCTTTTCCCTTTTTCATTTCTTAGTCTCTTCTACCCATGAAGATCATGATGTAGTAAACCAATGTAGCCAATGAACCTAATGCAGCAACGACATACGTATAAGCAGCAGAACGAAGAGCATCTTCAGCCTGTGCATGATTGTACGAATTAGTAATGCCGGATGAGCTCAACCATACCAATGCACGTTTACTTGCATTGATTTCCACCGGCAGCGTGATAAAGCTGAACAGTGTAGTCATAGCAAACAGGATAATACCTGCCAACAATAACTGCGGGAAAGAGTTTATCAGCAAGATACCACCCAACAATACCCACGTCATAATGGAAGAAGCAAAGTTCACCACCGGAACCAGCGCACTACGCATCTTCAACGGGGCATACATACGTGCATGCTGCACAGCGTGTCCACACTCATGGGCTGCTACGGCAGCCGCCATAATGCTATTACTTTCATACACCCCCTCACTCAAATTCACTGTTTTGTTAGTAGGATTGTAGTGGTCGGTCAATCGTCCCGGCGTATGTGTAACCTGCACATCATAAATTCCATTGTCATGCAACATCTTCAAAGCAACGTCGCGTCCTGTCATTCCGTTTCCTGTAGGAATCTTAGAGTACTTCTTGAATTTGTTTTGCAAATTCATCTGTACCAACCAACTGACAACAGCGATTCCTATAAATAATACCCAATAAGACATCATATACTTTTCAATTTTAATTATTACTCTATATCTCTATAAACAAATTGTTTGCCAAAAATAAGGGGAAACGTTCAATGTCAGAATAGTTTCCCCTTGCTTTTATGAAGAATTAGCTAAAAATTAGTCAATTGTCAGTTCCACTACATAGTCAATATCTTTCGGAACCTCGGCAAATTCGAGCAAAACACCAGCTTTCGTCTTAGTGAAACGAACCGAAGACTGATCTTTAAACAAGACTGCTTTCTTAACCTTCTTACCTGTCAATGGCAGAAACAAAGCTGCATCTTTCAGGTCAAGGATATGTACATAGAGTTTATTTCCTTTTTGTGTTGTCACTCCCCAATCATGCGGAGCAACTACACCATTTCGTGTTCCATAGATCGTTTCGCCATATTGTTTCATCCACTCTCCCATCTCTGCCAAGCGTTGCACAGCTACCGCAGGAAGTTCCCCATCGGGTTGAGGACCGATATTCATCAAAAGGTTGGCATTCTTACCGGCTGCCTTCACCAGATAATGAATCAATGTCTTTGTAGATTTATAATTCTGGTCGGTAATCTTATATCCCCACATACCATTCATTGTTTCGCAAGTTTCCAACGGCAGGTGACTCACTTCCTGCCCGGACAGTCCCGAAGCATTCTCACCCGGCAGATCACGTTCGAAAATCTGAATATCTTCCCCGTCGAAAGGTGTCTGATGATGATTGTTACCCACCAGACAACCCGGCTGGAGCTTATGAATCAAAGCATACTGCTCCGGTAATTCCCAGTTAAAAGATTTAGGTTGATCCCACCATCCGTCAAACCAGATGGCACCTATCGGACCGTAATTCGTCAGTAACTCCGTCAACTGATTATTCATGAATTGATAATAACTTTTCCAATCCCCTTTCGAATTCGAACGTCCCGTTCCCTGTCCTGTACGTCCCCAGGGATAGTCCTCACGCGCCCAGTCAAGATGTGAATAATAAAAATGAAGCTTGATACCCTGCTTGGCACAGGCTGCTGCCAGTTCTTTCACAATATCTCTTTTAAAAGGGGTGGCTTTGACTACGTTATAATCCGAATACTTAGTATCAAACATAGAAAAACCTTCGTGATGACGGCTAGTGAAACAGATATATTTGGCTCCCGAAGCTTTAATAGCCTCCACCCATTTATCCGCATCAAACTTGGAAGGATAAAATCCACCTGCCAGTTTGGCATACTCTTTATAATTCAGATTATTATTTGTCATAGTCCACTCACCGGAAGCGAGCATAGCGTATAGCCCCCAGTGAAGAAAAATGCCAAACTTATTGTCTTGAAATTCCTGTCGTGCTTTCAGATTCTCTTCGGCAGGCTGATAAGAAGATTGGGCAAATACTCCCAAGTTCATGACGAACAACAAAAGGAAAGTAATAAAACGTGTTTTCATAAGGCATACATTATTTTTCTGTGTGTTTAGAATAGACTACAAAGGCTTAAATAAGAAAGGCGGAGTTTTTCTTCAATCTCCGCCTTTCCTCCATATAATAAATCAATAGTTATTCTTCTGTATAACGTTCGATCGTCTGTGCTCTGTCCGGTCCTACGGAAACAATCTTGATTTCTACACCAAGCTGCTCTTCCAGGAAAGTCAGATAAGCGTTGAACTCTTCCGGGAATTCATCTTCGCTCTGCATCTTAGTCATATCTGTTTGCCAACCCGGAAGCTCTGCATAAACAGGTTCTACCCCTTCTGTGATGTCATACGGGAAATAATCGATTTCTTCACCGTTCACTTTGTAGGCAACACAAGCTTTGATTGTTTCGAAAGTATCGAGTACATCGCTCTTCATCATAATCAATTTGGTAACCCCGTTTATCATAACGGAATACTTCAGCGCTACCAGGTCGATCCATCCGCAACGACGTTTACGTCCGGTGACAGAGCCGAATTCATGTCCCAAAGTACACATCTTGTCACCTGTTTCATCAAACAGTTCTGATGGGAACGGACCTGCTCCTACACGAGTACAGTATGCTTTGAAGATACCATATACTTCACCGATACGGTTAGGCGCCACTCCCAGTCCGGTGCAGGCTCCCGCACAAACGGTATTGGAAGAAGTCACGAATGGATATGAACCGAAATCAATATCAAGCATAGTACCCTGCGCTCCTTCACAAAGAACGCTCTTACCATCTTTCAACAGATTATTCACTTCATGTTCGCTATCTACAAAATGGAATTGTTTCAGGTATTCGATACCTTCCAACCAAGCTTTTTCCATTTCTGTGAGGTCATATTCATAATTCAGACCCTTCAGGATTTGTTCGTGACGAGCTTTTGCAGCAGCATACTTCTCATCGAAGTTATGAAGAATGTCACCCACACGAACACCGTTACGGCTCACTTTATCCGTATAAGTAGGGCCGATACCCTTGCCGGTAGTTCCTACTTTGGCATCTCCTTTGGCTGCTTCATAGGCAGCATCCAGAATGCGGTGTGTCGGAAGAATCAGATGAGCTTTCTTTGAAATGTGCAAACGTTCTTTCAGCGGATGACCTGATGCTTCAAGTGCTTCTGCCTCTGCCTTAAACAATGCCGGATCAAGTACCACACCGTTACCGATGATGTTTACCTTGTTTCCCTGGAAAATACCGGAAGGAATAGAGCGGAGCACATATTTCTGTCCTTCGAACTCAAGCGTGTGACCGGCATTCGGGCCGCCCTGAAAACGAGCAACCACATCATACTTAGGTGTTAAAACGTCGACTACTTTTCCTTTACCTTCGTCGCCCCATTGTAATCCTAATAGAACATCTACTTTCATTTTTCTTTTTTATTGTTGTTATTTACTTTTTTCCGTTTGTTAGCTCTGTCGCACTTACTACATACTCCATATATATATAAGGAGTAATGCGAAAGCTGGAAGCGGCTCAATTTCGTATTTTCAATGGCATGCTGCAATTCCTCGTTCTGAAACTCGGTCACTCTACCACATTGAGTACATATCTGATGATGATGTGTCTCGCGATTATATGATTTTTCGTATTGGGAAGAAGTGCCAAACTGATGCTTAATGACCAGTCGTGCATTGATAAGAAGGATAATGGTGTTGTAGAGAGTTGCACGGCTCACCCGGAAATTCTCCTGGTCCATCATCCGTGAATAAAGCATGTCAATATCGAAATGACCGTCGATAGAATAAATAGTATCGAGTATGGCGTAGCGTTCAGGAGTCTTACGATGCCCGTTCGCCGTGAGATATTCCGTGAATATCTGCCTTACTGTATCTTTCACGTTTTGAGTTTCCATCATCAGCCAAAATTAGCGCGAACAAAGTTAAGCCTTTTTTGCGGAAAGCAAAAGAAATTCCTAGAAATAAGTAATGGGTTAATTATTCTTCAGTCTCTTCTTTCACCATGTTGTAGAGCATCTGCTCCCCTTCCAAGGTAGAATCAGCCATTCCTTCCACCAGACGGCATACTTGAAAGGCATGTTCTTCACTATGCTGCATATATTTGCGGATAACCAATAAAGCAGCGTTACGAACATGATAACTGTCGGAATGTACGGCACAGATTGCCTGATCGAGTAATTCGCCGGAGGCGCGTTCAGTCATATCCCCTTTCTTCATCAAAAGACGGGCGGCAGTCAGAAAACCGCAAGTCTGTATATACTCTTGCTCATCTGCAATCCAGTGAAAAGATTTGGCCGGAGCATACGGCAAATGCTGGAAGAGATTCATGCAAGTCAGCTCGGCTATTTCGATATTCCGGATATTTTCTACCCAAATGTCGGCTATCTCGGGATAAAACGTTTCAATCGGTTGAAGCATCCCCGCCAGAATTTTACATTCGCGAATGTCCTCTTTCCACAGAGCCTGTGCCAAGTCATGATTCTTCTCATAACTTTCGGCAATCATCTTGATACGGGGCAGTTCCACTCCGAAATTGAGTTTATAAACCAGCCCCTTCTCACGCATACTTTGGGACACAGCCCCGTTCATAGAGAGACGGAGCTGTGTCTTGATATCTTTTAATTGTTCTTTTATATCCATTTCAAATCAGTTGTTTATTGAAGGTAGCGGAGAATAATCAGTGCTGTAACGCAGCATTTGTTCTACATAACCTTCATCATAGGAAACTGTGACATCTGTAACAGTTCCGTTTTCATCTGTCACCAGTTCGTATTTCGGATTCACAAAACCTTTGTAAGGAGCCAGATTCAGCTTCTTATAGCGTTCCAGAACTTCTGCATGCAGAGCCGGATCCACTTTTACCGCATAGTTTTCTACCAATGTACGGGCTCCTTCAAAATCACCAGTCGACTTGATGCGCTGGATTTCAGCTAATAATTCGCCGAAAAGCTGACGTACCTTCTGATAGTCATTGATAACCACATAAGTCTTTCCGTCTTTCTTCACCAGTTCCACCGCTTTATCGGCAGCTCCTTTTTCAAATACCCAGCGGGCTATCAGCTGGCGATTGCGCATGTGAGCTTCTTCAACACTATTTCCCGGTTCGATACGTACCAGTTGTGTCATCAGCCCATTCATCAGATAAGTATAGTATTGAGCCTTATAAGCATCGGGAGAAGAGAGCAATCCCAGTTCCACCAGCTTCGGATCGGCTACATAATACAATCCGAATAAATCGGCACGTGCCTCTTCGATGGTAGAGCCATAAGCCTTCAACGCATCCGGATCTACACCCGGAAGCAACTTACCGGAACCGTGTCCCAGACATTCATGTAAATCTGTATGAAGCTCATCCGTCAAGTCAGAGTAAGCATCGATCAACTGTATTTCCGCATCACTATAAACAAATTCTTCATTGAATCCGTTTCCATGAGCAGCTTTATTATAAGCATCCGTAATGTTTCCGATAGTCACTGATTTGGAGCCATGATGAGCACGAATCCAGTTAGCATTCGGCAGATTGATACCGATAGCAGTTGCCGGATAAAGATCACCCGCAAGGATAGCAGCAGTAATCACTTTAGCCGATACCCCTTTCACCTTTTCTTTCTTGAAAGATTTATCAACCGGAGAATGATCTTCAAACCATTGCGCGTTACTGCTGATAATCTCCGTACGATGTGTCGATTCCAGATCTTTGAAGTTCACCAAAGATTCCCAACTCGCTTTCATCCCCAGCGGGTCGCCATAACTTTCAGTAAATCCGTTCACAAAGTCGATTCGTGAATTAAGGTCCTTCACCCAAAGAATCGAATATTCATCGAAATCTTTCAGATCACCGGTTTCATAAAATTGAATCAGCTTGGTGATAACAGCTTTTTGTGCTTCATTTTCTGCCACACCTTCCGCTTTCTTCAGCCAATAAACAATCTTCTCAATTGCCTGTGTATAGAGTCCGCCTACTTTCCAAACCTTCTCTGTCAACTTCCCGTTTTCTTTTACCAAACGACTGTTCAGTCCATAAGAAACCGGTGTTTCATCTTTCGGATCTTTCAGCACGCTATAGAAACTTTCCGCCTCTTTCTGCGTCACTCCATCATAATAGTTACAAGCAGAGGTCAACACAAGATCTTCGCCATCCGCCTGATTTACCCGCTTCGACATAACCGCCGGGTCGAAAATCACAGGGAACAGTTCGGCACAAAGTTGATCGGCAGTCTGCCCTTTCTCCAGCGGAAGCAACTTGGCATCCAGACCGAGTACGGCCTGTTTCAAGAATTCCTGTGAGAAGTTCGGCACAAATTTCTCCGTACCATAGTGGTGATGAATACCATTGGAGAACCATACCCTTTTCAAGTACACCTCCATGTTTTTAAAATCAGGCGTTGTTTTATCTCCCTGATAGTTGGTATATACTGCTTCGAGCATCCTGCGGATTCTCAAATTATATTTTCCATTCTGGTCAAACAGAATATCCCTTCCTTCCAGAGCAGCCTCTGTCAGGTAATAAATCAGTTCCTTCTGTTTCAGCGTCAGTTCCTCAAATCCGGGAACCTTATAACGCAATATTTGTAAATCAGCAAATTGTTCCACTGTATAATCAAATTTTTCTGCTTCTGCAGTTGTTGTTTTACTTCCTCCGCACGATGTTAAGAGCGTAGCAGCCACTGTCATTAAAATCAGATGTTTTCTCATAATGCTAGCATTGATTAATTAAAATGAGAAAAGGAATTATCTCCAAAATTTCATTTAGAGGTAATTCCTTTTGATTAGTTTCGGAACGCGCAATTACTTTTTATTCTCCAAATGTTTCTTGCGATATCCGTTAGGAGTTTCACCTACGTTTTTGTAAAATGCAGCGTAAAAAGATTGACGATTTGCAAAGCCAACCATGGCACTAATTTCTTCCACATTTTTGTCGGCATAACGTTTGTCAGTCAATAAATGCAAAGCATCTTTTACTCTGTACTCATTCAACAGGCAAGAATAGTTCATGCCAAAGCGTGAGTTTACTACTGCAGAAAGGTAACGAGTATTCGTTTTCAATTCTTTCGCCAAGTCCTTAGCTGAATAATCAGGATCCTTGTACTTCTTCTGTACAACGATGATATTCAGGATCTTGTCATACAACTCGTCTGCCAATTCCGGTCTAATCAAAGACCTGTATGCAGCCTTTTTTTCTTTCTTTTCCCTCAAATTGTAGGGACGTTTTTTCGGAGTTTCTTCCGTTTTTTTGTTCTCTAAATCACTCATTGAATTAACTGGTTAGGGTTTGTTCATTTGTTAATTATTGCTCATTTGCAACATAACATGTTACAAATGTCTTACTTTTTTTTTAAACACACAATTATTTTGTGCATTTTTTTTCTAAATAAACAATCAAAAACCTTGAAAAAGAGGGAATAGGGTTGAATAATAAGAAACTTTAACTTATTTATAATTCATATCAGAAACTGAAATCTACACATAATGAAAATTGCCAAAGAAAAATGTACCTTTGCAGCATGGATAAATCAGCATCAATGAGAGAAACTCTAAAGACATATTTCGGATACGATAGTTTCCGTCCTCTGCAAGAAGAAATCATCCGCCACATCCTGAACAAACAGGATGCATTGGTATTAATGCCTACTGGTGGGGGAAAATCAATCTGCTACCAACTCCCTGCATTGCTTTGCGAAGGTACTGCCGTTGTCGTTTCCCCACTTATCTCATTGATGAAAGATCAGGTAGAAGCATTGCTGGCAAATGGCATCGCTGCCGGAGCACTGAACAGCAGTAATGACGAAACGGAAAACGTCCAACTGCGTCGCGCATGTGTTGAAGGACACCTGAAGCTGCTTTACATTTCACCGGAAAAACTTTTAGCAGAAAAGGATTATTTGTTGCGGGATATGAACATCTCTCTGTTTGCTATTGATGAAGCGCATTGTATTTCACAATGGGGACATGACTTCCGTCCGGAATACACACAAATGGGAGTGCTTCACCAACAATTTCCGCAAATACCGATTGTCGCACTAACTGCTACTGCGGATAAAATCACGCGCGAAGACATTGTACGGCAATTAAATCTCAACCATCCCCGTATCTTTATCTCATCTTTCGACCGTCCCAACATTAGCCTGACTGTGAAACGTGGTTTTCAAGCGAAAGAGAAGAACAAGGCTATCTTAGAATTTATTCACCGCCACGGGGGAGAAAGCGGGATTATTTATTGCATGAGCCGAAATAAGACAGAAACCGTCGCACAGATGTTGCAAAAGCAGGGTATTCGCTGCGGTGTCTATCATGCCGGATTATCCACCCAACACCGGGACGAAACACAGAATGATTTTATTAACGACCGCATACAGGTAGTATGTGCCACCATTGCTTTTGGAATGGGGATTGATAAATCAAATGTCCGCTGGGTCATACATTATAACCTGCCTAAAAGTATAGAAAGTTTTTATCAGGAAATAGGACGTGCCGGACGGGATGGACTGCCCAGCAGTACTGTCCTGTTTTATTCATTAGGAGATTTAATATTACTTACCAAATTCGCTTCGGAAAGTAATCAGCAAAACATCAATCTGGAAAAGCTTCAACGTATGCAGCAATATGCAGAGGCTGACATTTGCCGGCGTAGAATCTTATTAAGTTACTTCGGAGAGACAACAACAGAGGATTGCGGTAACTGCGATGTTTGTAAAAATCCACCTCAACGATTTGACGGTACGGTCATCGTGCAAAAAGCATTAAGTGCCATCGCACGTACGGAACAGCAAATCAGCATAGGACTGTTGATTGATATTCTCCGTGGAAACTATTCTGCTGAAGTTACCGGAAAAGGTTATCAGGAACTTAAAACGTTCGGTGCCGGACGCGATATTCCTCCTCGTGACTGGCAAGACTATCTGCTTCAGATGTTGCAACTCGGCTACTTTGAAATAGCTTATAATGAGAACAATCATCTTAAGATAACGTCAAGCGGAAGCAATGTTCTCTTCGGAAGGACACAAGCGGCATTGGTAGTTATCCAACATGAGGAAGCAGTTACCCGAAAAGGAAAAAAGAAAAAAGTGGTTATCGCCAAAGAACTCCCCTTCGGTGCAGCAGGCGGCGAAAGCCAAGATTTGTTCGAAGCATTGCGAGGATTAAGAAAACAGCTTGCCGATCAGGAAGCTTTGCCTGCCTATATCGTCTTGTCAGATAAAGTTTTGCATCTGCTTTGCATCTCACGTCCCACCACTATCGAAGAGTTTGGAGAAATCAGCGGTATCGGAGAATACAAGAAGAAAAAATACGGAAAAGACTTCGTTAATCTGATTAGGCAGTTTGTAGAATAATCATACGTCACTTGCACTGCTTAAGCTGTTCGTGCAGATCAGCCGGAGGCACTCCCAATGAAATGGCTTTCTCAAAGTCAGCTTTGGCAAGTCCTTTCTTTTTCTGTGCCAGATAGATATTCCCACGCAGCAGATAAGCATCAGCCGAGGCAGCATCCAACCGGATCGCTTCCTCCAAATCAACCAATGCCAGATCTTCATGCTTCATTTCACGTTCCACGTCGGCACGGGCAATATAAAGTGTCGCATCGTCAGGAGTAGCCGTAATCATCTTATTCAGAATTTCAAGAGATTCCCGGAATTTTCCTTCTTTCTGCTCCAGAGTAGCCAATCCCAGACGACCGCTATAACTCTGCGGATCCAGTTCCAGCAAACGATTATAATCGATTCTCGCAGCCGGATAATCCCGGCGGAGCACATAAATATAGGCACGCATCAACAAAGCTTCCTTGTTCTGTTTATCCTCATCAAGCACCTGACAATAATCGGTATAAGCACGGTCTGTTTTTCCCATTTCCATATAAATAGCGGCACGGTCGAGTAAAATAGGAACTGCCAAAGGAGCAAAATTCAGTGCAAAAGAATAAGACTCCAGCGCTTTATCAAACTCACCCAAGCGACGCTGTACCAATCCCAGGTTAGAAAAAAGCAACGCATTTTTGGCGTTCTTCGGTTCCAGCTTCAAAGCCTGAAGCAAAAGTTCCTCTGCTTTGGGAAGACTGTCTTTCTCAATACATTCAATGGCTCTCTCGGACAATTGCTGATAAGTTTGTGCAAAGGCAACAGCCGGAAAACAAAAAAGCAAAGCTATAATTATTCTTACCATGGTTCAGGTCTTTTTTATAATGAATGAATTAATCCAATGGATATGCGTCAAAAGCAAACAGTTCGGTCGACAAATAACGCTCTCCCGTATCAGGTAACAACGCTACTATTTTTTTGTTCTTAAATTCCGGACGCAGTGACAGTTGACGGGCAGCATACACAGCTGCTCCCGAAGAAATTCCCACCAGCAGACCTTCCGTCGACGCTAACTCACGTCCCGCACGAATCGCTTCATCATCGGGTACACCCATCACCTCATCTACCACAGAAGCATCATAAAGTTTGGGAATAAAATTTGCCCCGATACCCTGAATACGATGCGGAGCCGCCTCTCCTCCTGCCAATACAGGAGACGACGCCGGTTCTACCGCCACAATATAAATATCCGGATTATGTTTCTTTAAAGCACGGGCTACACCGCAAACCGTTCCTCCGGTACCCACTCCGGCCACAAAAACAGCCACTTCACCGTCTGTATCCCGCCAGATCTCTTCACCTGTCGTCCGCTCATGAACAGCCGCATTAGCCGGATTCTCAAATTGTTGTAAGATCACCGAACCGGGAATACTATCACGCAACTCCTGCGCCTTGGCAATAGAAGCTGCCATCCCTCCTAACCCGTCTGTCAATACAATCTGCGCACCCAGCGCTTTCAACAGATTCCGCCGTTCCAGGCTCATTGTTTCAGGCATGGTCAATATCAAATGATACCCTTTAATAGTGGCTACCATTGCCAACCCGACACCTGTATTTCCGCTTGTCGGCTCAATAATCGTCGCACCGGGTTTCAATAATCCCCGAACTTCGGCATCTTCAATCATCGAAAGAGCCACCCTGTCTTTTACACTTCCCGCCGGATTAAAAGCCTCCAGTTTGGCAATAATATTTTGTTCCAGACCGTACTTTCCGCTATAACCGGAAAGTTCCATCAAAGGGGTATTCCCCACTAAATCTGTTAGTTTCCTTGCAATCTTTGCCATCTTATTACTTTATTTTTGTCACAGACACGACAAAGATATGGAAAAAAAGGTATGTTTTATATCACTTCATGAGAAAGATAAGGAAAAGTATAGTAACTTTGTATCCGTTCAATCTTTTTAAGTTTACAGATATGAAAAAGAGAATCATACAATTTCTCACGACCTATTTTTTATTTGTTCTTTTATTCGTTCTTCAGAAACCAATCTTCATGGTTTACTACCATGACTTATATACCAATGTATCTTTAGGTGACTACTTCCGCGTCATGTGGCACGGATTGCCTCTGGATTTATCTCTTGCAGGCTACCTGACCGCTATCCCCGGCTTACTGCTCATCGCCTCCGCTTGGACCAATTCATCCATACTCCGCCGCATCCGGCAAGGATACTTCGGGGTAATCGCCTTTGTCATGGCTTGCATTTTTATCATCGACCTGGGATTATACGGCTTTTGGGGATTCCGTCTGGATGCCACCCCCGTTTTCTATTTCTTCTCTTCCCCCAAAGATGCTATGGCAAGCGTCAGCTTTTGGTTTGTACTATTGGGAATCTTATCTATGCTGATCTATGCAGCAATTTTATACTTCATTTTCTATTACGTCCTTATCCGGGAAAAAAAGCCCCTGAAAATACCTTATCGACGTCAGAATGTCTCGCTTGCGCTCCTTTTGCTGACAGCGGCACTCTTCATCCCTATCCGGGGCGGATTCAGCGTATCCACCATGAATTTGAGCAAGGTATATTTCAGTCAGGACCAACGCATGAATCATGCAGCCATCAATCCGGCATTCAGCTTCATGTATTCCGCCACCCACCAGAATAATTTCGATAAGCAATATCGCTTCATGGACCCGAAAATAGCCGACGAATTATTTGCAGAGATGGTAGACAAACCTGTCGCAGCAACAGACAGCATCCCCCAATTATTGAATACACAACGTCCGAACATTATTTTTATTATCCTTGAGAGTTTCTCCACACACTTGATGGAAACTTTCGGAGGACAACCCAATGTGGCTGTCAATATGGATAAATTCGCTAAAGAAGGCGTATTATTCAGCAACTTCTACGGCAGCAGTTTCCGCACAGACCGCGGACTGGCATCCATCATCAGCGGATATCCCGGCCAGCCAAGCACCAGCATCATGAAATATCCCGAAAAGACGGACAAACTTCCTTCTATCCCGCGCAGCCTGAAAAATGCCGGATACAACCTGGAATATTACTATGGCGGAGATGCCGATTTCACAAATATGCGCTCTTATCTGGTATCTTCCGGCATCGAGAAGATTATTTCCGATAAAGATTTTCCTCTGTCCGAACGTACAGGAAAATGGGGAGCACAGGATCACGTCTTATTCCAACGCCTGATGAAAGACCTGAAAGAAGAAAAACAAGAAGAACCGTTCCTGAAACTCGTACAGACATCAAGCAGCCACGAACCATTCGAAGTCCCGTTCCACAGGCTGGATGATAAAATCCTCAATTCTTTTGCGTATGCCGATAGTTGCGTGGGAGATTTCGTGAAACAGTATCAAGAAACACCGCTATGGAAAAATACACTGTTTGTACTCGTTCCCGATCATCAGGGTGCATATCCGTATCCAATAGAAAATCCGCTGGACGGCCAAACCATTCCGCTGATTTTAATCGGAGGTGCAATCAAACAACCTCTTGTGGTAGATACCTATGCTTCACAGATTGACATTGCCGCCACCTTGCTTGCCCAATTAGGATTGCCGCATGATGAATTTACTTTCAGCAAGAATATCATGAATCCGGCCTCTCCTCATTTTGCATACTTTACCCGCCCGAACTATTTCGGAATGATTACCGCTGATAACCAATTAGTGTACAATCTGGACGCAAATACTGTGCAACTGGACGAAGGTACCGCCAAAGGAGCCAATCTGGAAAAGGGAAAAGCGTTCCTGCAGAAGCTCTACGACGACCTGGCGAAACGCTAGGAAATGAGTTATATTGAATATTTATAAAGTAATATAGGACAATTTTCTATTCTTTATTGTATATTTGCGACATTAAAAATAGATCAATAAAGCCTGATGATACACACCGGAATTGTCCAATATCTTTCGGAGATAGATACAAATATCTTCCTGTATTTCAATGGCATACATTCCCCTTTCTGGGATTATTTCATGAGTTCTTTCACGGGTAAATTCATCTGGATTCCCATGTATGCCACTATATTGTATATTTTATTAAAAAACTTCCACTGGAAAGTAGTACTGTGCTACGTGGCTGCCATTGCACTGACTATCACCTTTGCCGACCAGATGTGCAGCAGCATCATTCGTCCGGTAGTAGCACGTCTGCGTCCCGCCAATCCGGAGAACCCGATTGTAGATCTAGTATATATCGTAAATGGTTACCGCGGAGGAAGCTACGGTTTCCCATCGTGCCATGCAGCCAATTCATTAGGTCTTGCCATGTTTGTCATATTCCTGTTCCGTAAACGTTGGCTAAGCATTTTCATCCTGACCTGGGCAATACTCAACTGCTACACACGTATATATCTGGGTGTACATTATCCCGGTGATTTACTCGTAGGAGGTATTATCGGAGGATTCGGCGGTTGGTTGTTCTGCACTATCGCCCACAAAGCAGCCATCTATCTGGAACCTTCCACCCGCACGAAGAGAAAAGAAATAAAACAATGGTCAGTCACTATTTATGTAGGATTACTGACTATACTCGGTATCATTCTATACTCCACTATTAAAAGTTGGTAGAACATAACAACACTATTTCGAACTAAAAAGTAAAAGCCTGACACCGTTATCCGATGCCAGGCTTTTACTTTTTTATCCGGGTTTATCAAGCTTTCCTGATATAATCAACAATCCACTGTCCTACTTCTTTTGTTCCGTACTTAGCACCGTCAGCCACCTGGATTTCCGGCGTACGTACATTCTCATCCAAAGAAGCATCTACGGCTTTACGAATCAATGCACCCTCTTCTTTAAGGTCGAAATACTCGAACAACATAGCTACAGAAAGAATCTGTGCCAACGGATTAGCAATGTTCAATCCCTTAGCCTGCGGCCATGAACCGTGAATCGGTTCAAATACCGGAGTACTTTCACCTGTAGAAGCAGAAGGAAGCAAGCCCATAGAACCACTGATTACAGAACCTTCGTCAGTCAGGATGTCACCGAATGTATTTTCCGTTACCATCACATCGAAGAAAGCAGGTTCCTGAATCATCTTCATTGCAGCATTATCCACAAACATATAATCAGTTGTCACTTCCGGATAGTTCGGAGCCATTTCCTGTGCAATCTGACGCCACAGACGGGAAGAAGCCAACACATTTGCCTTATCTACCACAGTCAGATGTTTTCTGCGCTTCATCGCATATTCGAAAGCCACCTTCAAAATACGTTCGATTTCCGGACGAGTATAATAGTTTGTATCATACGCCTTATCATTATCCTGGTACTTTTCACCGAAATACATACCTCCGGTCAGCTCACGGATACAGATAAAATCGGCATTCTCTACCAACTCCGCACGCAACGGAGATTTGTGGATCAGGCATTTGAATGTCTGTACCGGACGGATATTAGCGAAAAGACCCAGTTTCTTACGCATAGCCAGCAAACCTTGCTCCGGACGTACCTTGGCAGTAGGATCATTGTCAAATTTCGGATCACCTACGGCAGAGAACAAAACAGCATCCGCCTCTTTACAAACCTGATAAGTTGCTTCCGGAAACGGATCGCCTACTTTATCAATCGCATCAGCTCCACAGATTGCATATTCGTAACTTACTTTGTGACCAAACTTCTCGCAAACGGCACTCATCACATCTACACCTTGCACAGAGATCTCCGGTCCGATGCCGTCGCCTGCTAATACAGCAATTTTAAAATCCATAATCGTTTATTCTTCTATTTATATATTCTTATAAAAAACATTCTTCGGGCAAGTTGTTTCTCACTTGCTCTTCTCGTATTCATCTTCGATGAGGTTCAACATCTTCATAGTAGCCTTGATGGCAGCCTCTGTCTGGTCGGCATCGAGTCCGCGGGTACGGAACACCTGCTCATCATAACTCCACGTGATAACTGTCTGCACAAATGCATCCGTACGTCCACCGGGAGGAATGGTTACCGCATAATTGGTCAACATCGGGAATTTACGTCCTAATGTCACCTTATATATCTTACGCAGCGCACGAACAAAAGCATCATACTGACCATCGCCGCCTGAACTCTCTTCATACTCTTTTCCGTTGATTTCTATCTTCAACGTTGCCATCGGTTTCAACCCATGAGCCAGATTCACAAAATAGCTCTTCAGTTTAACCTTCTCACCCACTGCTCCATGTTTCAACACATCCGAAACAATGTACGGCAAATCTTCCTGTGTAACCAGTTCTTTCTTGTCGCCCAACTCGATGATGCGTTCCGTTACCTTGCGCATAGCATCTTCGTCCAGCTCCAATCCGAGATCTTCGAGGTTCTTACGGATATTTGCTTTACCGCTTGTCTTACCCAATGCATATTCGCGCTTGCGGCCAAAACGTTCGGGAAGCAAATCATTGCAGTAGAGATTATTCTTGTTATCCCCGTCGGCATGCACCCCGGCCACTTGCGTAAAGACATTCTCACCTACAATCGGTTTATTGGCAGGTATCACAATTCCCGAATAAGACTCCACTACCCGGCTGACATCATTCAAACGGCTTTCGTCGATATTGGTCACCGCATTGAAATGGTCTTTCAGGATAGCCTGCACACTTGCGAGAGGAGCATTTCCTGCCCGTTCACCCAGTCCGTTGATGGTTGTATGCAATCCTTTGACACCGCTTAATACCGCGGCAAGGACATTACTCACAGCCAAATCATAATCATTGTGCGCATGGAAATCGAGATGAGTATTCGGATAACGTTTCTTCATCTTCCGCATATACTCTATCACTTGCAAAGGATTCAAGATACCCAACGTATCAGGCAACATAAAACGCTTGACACTCGTCTCTTTCAATCCATCCATCAACTGAAATACATATTCGGGAGAATCTTTGATACCGTTGCTCCAATCTTCCAGATAAACATTGACGGTTATATCCTGTTCGTCGGCATAATGCACCACACTTATGATATCCGCCAGATGTTCTTCCGGTGTCTTTTTCAGTTGTTGCGTACAATGCTTCAGTGAACCTTTACAAAGAAGATTAATCACACGGCATCCGGTACGCTGAATCCAATCGACAGAAGTATGCCCGTCGACAAAGCCGAGCACTTCCACTTTATGGAGCAGACTACGACGGGCCGCCCAGTCGCAAATCATCTTCACGGCTTCAAACTCACCGTCCGACACACGCGCCGAAGCAACCTCCACCCGGTCTACCTTTAAATCTTCTAACAGTAAACGGGCGATCATTAGTTTCTCATGAGGCACGAAAGATACTCCGCTGGTTTGTTCACCATCACGGAGCGTTGTGTCCATGATTTCTATTTTCACGCCTTCTTTTCCCATTCTTCTATTTTATCTTTATTGCTCAACAAGAAATCGATATCGTCCAATCCGTTCATCAAACAAAGTTTCTTGTAAGCATTGATTTCGAAATGTTCACTTTTACCTGTCGCCTTGTTGGTGATGGTCTGTTCGGGAAGGTTCACTTCCACTTCCATCTTCGGGTCCGCTTCTATCGAATCGAACAACTCCTGCAGAAACTCCTCGGTAACAACCACCGGCAGCACAAAGTTGTTCAACTCATTATTCTTATGAATATCGGCAAAGAAACTGGATACCACCACGCGGAAACCATATCCTGCAATAGCCCAGGCAGCGTGTTCACGGCTGGAACCCGAACCGAAGTTTTTTCCTGCCACCAATATCTGTCCGCTATAAGTAGGATTGTTCAACACAAAATCCTTGTTCAGGGAACCGTCAGCATTATAACGCCAGTCACGGAAAAGATTATCACCAAAGAATTTTTCTTCACGAGTGGTTGCTTTCAGGAAACGTGCCGGAATGATCTGGTCAGTATCTACGTTTTCTAAAGGAAGAGGTACACAAGTACTTGTTATTATATTAAATTTTGTCTTAGCCATCGTCTTATTTACAATTTAATGATTTACGAATTACGGTTGAATTACATCAGCTCTCTCGGATCGGTAATCACACCTGTCACCGCAGCAGCGGCAGCTACCAGCGGACTAGCCAGCAAAGTGCGTGCACCGGGTCCCTGACGTCCTTCGAAATTACGGTTGCTGGTAGATACCGAATACTTTCCGGCAGGAATCTTATCATCGTTCATTGCCAGACAAGCAGAACATCCCGGCTGACGGATAGCAAATCCGGCTTCCGTCAATATCTTGTCGATTCCTTCCTTACGGATCTGTGCGTCTACCATCCATGAACCCGGAACCAGCCATGCAATTACATTCTCCGCTTTCTTACGACCTTTCACGATGGAAGCAAATGCACGGAAATCTTCAATACGACCGTTTGTACAAGCACCAAGAAATACATAACCAATCTTCTTACCCAACAAAGATTCACCCGGTTGGAATCCCATATACTCCATTGATTTCTTGAACGAAACCTGTGCAGCTTCACTCATTCCTTCCATAGTAGGAATATGCTGTGTGATTCCCATACCCATACCCGGATTCGTTCCGTAGGTAATCATCGGTTCAATATCAGCCGCTTCGAAACGGACTTCTTTATCAAACACGGCATCATCATCACTCTTCAATGTTTTCCAATAAGCCAAAGCCTTGTCCCATGCTTCGCCTTGCGGAGCACTTTCACGTCCTTTGATATATTCAAAAGTCACTTCATCCGGAGCAACCATACCACCACGCGCACCCATTTCAATAGAAAGGTTGCAAAGGGTAAGACGTCCCTCCATTGTCAGATTGCGGATAGCCGAACCTGCATATTCCACGAAGTAACCCGTAGCACCACTGGTAGTCATCTTAGACATCATATACAGAGCCACATCCTTTGCAGTCACCCCTTTGCCCAGTTCACCGTCTACAGTGATACGCATTGTTTTCGGTCTCGACTGGAGAATACATTGTGAAGCCAGCACCATTTCCACCTCGCTCGTTCCGATACCGAAAGCAATCGCTCCCATTGCACCGTGAGTAGAAGTGTGAGAGTCACCGCAAACAATCGTCATTCCCGGCAAGGTCAAACCACGTTCGGGACCTACCACATGAATAATACCATTCTTCGGATGCATCATGCCGTAGTGTGTCAGACCAAAATCCTTCGCATTCTGCGTCAGCGTGTCCACCTGCGTTTTAGAAATCGGATCTTCAATCTCCTTATCCTGATCGTGTGTCGGTGTATTATGGTCGGGCATACAAAATACCTTTTCAGGACGCAATACTCCGATTCCACGTTCACGCAATCCCGCAAAAGCCTGCGGACTAGTCACTTCGTGACAATATAACCGATCAATATAAAGCTGTGTAGGGCCATCTTCCACAGTAGTCACCACGTGGGCATCCCATATCTTATCAAATAATGTATTCATCTGTTTATTTACTATTTTACTAATTACTATTTACTCTTTCAATCAATCTCTGTAATACCAAACCGACTGTCAATCTCTTTTTTACGATTTGAATTTGTTAATACAGTCGATGTAGGCTTCTACCGAAGCAGCAATAATATCTGTATTGGCACCAAAACCATAATAAATCTGGTTATCGTATTCTACCTGCATGTGCACTTTACCTACATCATCACTTCCCTTACTGATAGCCTGAATAGTAAACTCTTTCAGAGTCATGTGGCGTTCTACAATCTTTTTCAATGCTTTGATGGCAGCATCTACCGGACCATTACCACTGGCACAAGCTTCAAACTTCTCACCGGCAATATTCAATCCCAAACTAGCTACCGAACGAACACCGACACCACTCGTCACCTGCAAGTAATCCAGTTTGATACGATGGTTCTGGCTACGGTCTGCACCTGCCAATACTAAAATATCATCATCATTAATATCTTTCTTCTTATCAGCCAACTTCAGGAACTCATCATATACCTTATCCAGTTTTTCCTGATCCAGATTCACTCCCAATATAGAAAGACGATTTTTCAATGCAGCACGCCCGCTGCGGGCAGTCAATACGATAGAGTTATCATCAATACCCACATCATGCGGATCGATAATCTCATACGTCTGTACATTTTTCAATACGCCATCCTGATGGATACCTGAAGAGTGTGCAAAAGCGTTACGTCCAACGATTGCTTTATTGGGTTGTACCGGCATATTCATCAGGCTGGATACCATACGGCTGGTCGGATAAATCTTCTGCGTATTGATATTGGTTTGAATATCTATTTCGTGATGGCTCTTAATAATCATGGCGATTTCTTCGAGAGCAGTATTTCCTGCACGTTCGCCAATACCATTGATGGTAACTTCCACCTGACGCGCACCGTTCAAAACACCGGCTATCGTATTGGCAGTAGCCATACCCAAGTCATTATGACAGTGAGTAGAAAGTATGGCATTATCAATGCCGTCTACATGGTCAACCAGGTATTTTATCTTGGCGCCATATTCTGAAGGCAAGCAGTAACCTGTTGTATCAGGGATATTCACTACGGTAGCTCCCGCTTTGATAACAGCTTCTACCACACGTGCCAGATATTCGTTATCCGTACGGCCTGCGTCTTCTGCATAAAATTCCACATCGTCTACAAAACGGCGGGCATATTTCACAGCAGCTACTGCACGTTCGATAATCTCTTCACGATTCGAATTGAATTTATATTTAATGTGCGAATCAGAAGTACCGATACCGGTGTGAATACGTTTATGTTTAGCAAATTTCAGTGCATCTACGGCTACATCAATATCTTTTTGAACTGCGCGGGTCAAAGCACAGATAGTAGGCCAAGTCACCGCTTTTGAAATCTCAATTACTGAATTAAAATCCCCCGGGCTCGAAATGGGGAATCCGGCTTCAATCACGTCTACTCCCAACGCTTCCAATGCCTTTGCTACCTGAATCTTTTCTACTGTATTCAACTGGCATCCCGGAACCTGTTCACCATCTCTAAGAGTGGTATCAAAAATAAATAACCTATTGTCCATATTCTTATGTATATTATATAATTATTAGCATTAAAAAAAGCCTTTCACACTTGGAAGTGAGAAAGGCTTTCGTATATTTTCATTTATACACATTTACGCGCAGCACTCACTTCCACTAACCTTTGATAGTAGAATAATAATACCGCATAGTAGAATATGTATAAACATCTGATTCATTTCTTGTCTCTTTTATTAGTTTGACGGTGCAAAGGTATGGATTATTTCTTTACCACCAAATAATACGTTACTTTTTTATCGAAAAAAATATCATTTCATAAGTTAAAGCCGATTATTAGCAAAAATGTATCACGAATAAAGCGATATGTTTATTAAAACAGAAAGAGGGAGTAGAATGTTTGAACCATTCTCTCCCTCTCCTTCTTTATTGTTCTAAATCAATAGATTACTTCTTATCGCAACATTCTTTCTTTTCTGCGCAATCAGCTTTTTTGTCGCAAGCAGTAGCACAAGAGTCCTTAGCCTGGCAGCAAGAATCAGTTTCAACAACAGCTTCCACTGTTTCTACAGTTGTCTCTTCACCTTCAGAAGCAGCGTTAGTAGTTTTGTTACCAGTACAAGACATCATTGCAAAAGAAAATGTTACTGCTACAGCAGCCAAAAATAATTTAGTTTTCATACCTTTTAAATTTGCTTTAAACGTTTAATAAAATAATTGTCGGTCGCAAATATAGCACTTTTTTCGCAAAGTACCAAATGACAGAAAGCCCCTTGATTCATTTTGAATCAAGGGGCTTCTTAAAAACGGCGGCTACCTACTCTCCCACTGTTACGCAGTACCATCGGCGTGACGAGGCTTAACTTCTCTGTTCGGAATGGGAAGAGGTGGAACCCTCGTGCTATAACCACCTGAATAAGGTTATGACATGATGAAAAGTAAAATCCTAGTGTCTAGAAAGCTAAACGTATATACCCAACCGGTACATGTTCGAAAGAAAGTGAACGGGCAATTAGTAATGCTCGGCTTTGATGTTACCACCTTTACACCTGCATCCTATCAACGTCATCGTCTTTGACGACCCTAAGAAATCTAATCTTGTGGCTGGCTTCGTACTTAGATGCTTTCAGCACTTATCCAATCCCGACTTAGATACCCAGCAATGCACCTGGCGGCACAACTGGTAAACCAGCGGTCAGTCCAACACGGTCCTCTCGTACTAGTGTCAGAGCCACGCAAATTTCATACGCCCACGATAGATAGAGACCGAACTGTCTCACGACGTTCTGAACCCAGCTCGCGTGCCACTTTAATGGGCGAACAGCCCAACCCTTGGGACCTTCTCCAGCCCCAGGATGTGACGAGCCGACATCGAGGTGCCAAACCCCTCCGTCGATATGAGCTCTTGGGAGGGATCAGCCTGTTATCCCCGGAGTACCTTTTATCCTTTGAGCGATGTCCCTTCCATACGGAAACACCGGATCACTATGCTCTAGTTTCCTACCTGATCGACTTGTCTGTCTCCCAGTCAAGCGCCCTTATGCCATTACACTCTACGGACGGTTACCAATCGTCCTGAGGGCACCTTTAGAAGCCTCCGTTACACTTTTGGAGGCGACCACCCCAGTCAAACTACCCACCAAACAGTGTCCTCGTTTCTACGAGTTAGAACTCAAATAATCAAAGGGCCGTATTTCAACAGCGACTCCACAAATACTGGCGTACCTGCTTCAAAGTCTCCGGCCTATCCTACACATCAATTACCCAAATTCAATGTTAAGCTATAGTAAAGGTTCACGGGGTCTTTTCGTCCCATCGCGGGTAATCGGCATCTTCACCGATACTACAATTTCACTGAGCTCACGGTTGAGACAGTGTCCAGATCATTACACCATTCGTGCAGGTCGGAACTTACCCGACAAGGAATTTCGCTACCTTAGGACCGTTATAGTTACGGCCGCCGTTTACTGGGGCTTCAATTCAATGCTTCTCTTGCGATGACATCTCCTCTTAACCTTCCAGCACCGGGCAGGTGTCAGGCTGTATACGTAATCTTTCAATTTGGCACAGCCCTGTGTTTTTGTTAAACAGTTGCCTGGACCTATTCTCTGCGCCCAACTCTCGTTGGGACCCTTTATCCCGAAGTTACAGGGTCAATTTGCCTAGTTCCTTAACCGTGAATCACTCAAGCGCCTTAGTATATTCAACCCGACTACGTGTGTCCGTTTACGGTACGGGTACCTTAAAGATTAAGTTTAGCGGATTTTCTTGGGAGTATGTTTACACGCACTATTACCTTGTTCCGAAGAACGCGGTATACTATCAGGTTCGACTCTTATCCTGGATTTGCCTGGGATAATCAACATCTACACCCTTCAACGGACTATTCCGTCAGTCCGCGGCGCTGTCACTCCTCCGTCTCCACGTCACTCTTTAAGGTAGTACAGGAATATTAACCTGTTCTGCCATCGGCCTCACCGTTCGGCTGAGCCTTAGGACCCGACTAACCCTGATCCGATTAGCGTTGATCAGGAAACCTTAGTCTTTCGGCGAGGGGGTTTCTCACCCCCTTTATCGTTACTTATACCTACATTTGCTTTTCCACACGCTCCAGCAAAGCTCACGCTTCACCTTCGACGCAGAGTGGAATGCTCCCCTACCGATCCTTACGGATCCCATAGCTTCGGTAAATTGCTTGATGCCCGATTATTATCCACGCCAAACTCCTCGACTAGTGAGCTGTTACGCACTCTTTAAATGAATGGCTGCTTCCAAGCCAACATCCTAGCTGTCTTAGCAATCTGACTTCGTTAGTTCAACTTAGCAATTATTTGGGGACCTTAGCTGATGGTCTGGATTCTTCTCCTTTAGGACATGGACCTTAGCACCCATGCCCTCACTCCTGGGATCGAACTACTGCGCATTCGGAGTTTATCAAGACTTGATAGGCGGTGAAGCCCTCGCATCTTATCAGTCGCTCTACCTCACAGTAGTAATTCCCAAGGCTGCACCTAAATGCATTTCGGGGAGTACGAGCTATCTCCAAGTTTGATTAGCCTTTCACCCCCACCCTCAGTTCATCCGGAAGCTTTTCAACGCTTATCGGTTCGGTCCTCCAGTTAGTGTTACCTAACCTTCAACCTGACCAAGGGTAGATCACTTGGTTTCGCGTCTACTCCTTCCGACTAATCGCCCTGTTCAGACTCGCTTTCGCTTCGGCTTCATGTCTTAAGACACTTAACCTTGCCGGAAAAAGTAACTCGTAGGTTCATTATGCAAAAGGCACGCCGTCACTTCTTACAAAGCTCCGACCGCTTGTAGGCGCACGGTTTCAGGGACTATTTCACTCTTCTATTCGAAGTGCTTTTCACCTTTCCTTCACAGTACTGGTTCGCTATCGGTCTCTCGGGAGTATTTAGCCTTACCGGATGGTCCCGGCAGATTCACGCAAGATTCCTCGTGTCCCGCGCTACTCAGGATACCACTACGCTTCGTTTAGCTTCGAATACCGGACTATCACCGTCTATGGTCCCATTTTCCAAAGGGTTCTTCTCACTAAACTTCTTGCGATGTCGTGGTCCTACAACCCCAATATTGCCGTAACAACATTGGTTTGGGCTAATCCCCGTTCGCTCGCCACTACTAGGGGAATCATTATTATTTTCTTTTCCTACAGGTACTAAGATGTTTCAGTTCCCTGTGTTAGCCTCTTGCTATGCAAGATGTCATTCCTTCAGAATGACGGGTTGTCCCATTCGGAAATCTTCGGATCAAAGGTTATTTGCACCTTCCCGAAGCTTATCGCAGCTTATCACGTCCTTCATCGCCTCCGAGAGCCAAGGCATCCGCCATGCGCCCTTGCTTACTTTCTTTCAAACTTCTTAAATTGAAAATTGAGAATTGAGAATTAAAAAATAATACTCAATGACAATATCAATCACGTACGGTTTGATATATACTTTTAGCTCTTACTAAAATTTTACTTTTTGTACATCATGTCAAAGATCGTTTCTCTTTTCAGAGATGGTGGAGAATAACGGATTCGAACCGTTGACCCTCTGCGTGCAAGGCAGATGCTCTAGCCAGCTGAGCTAATCCCCCAAGAGGTTATCAAGAATTGCTGCATTCCGCTTACGCGTCATTCCTTCGTTCTTGAGCTTGGTAGTCCCAGGCAGAGTTGAACTGCCGACCTCTACATTATCAGTGTAGCGCTCTAACCAACTGAGCTATAGGACTAGTTCAACCTTGTCTACCTGTATGTTAGACTCGGCTTCTTTTTTCTCTTGTTTATCTCTATCTATACTTCTATAGATGGTTGATCTATATATTATAAATAAACAAGTACCAGTAGTACAAAAAACAGAACCTTTAAAGTCTATAAGTGGCTGTCACGTTTAGGTGACAGTTACGACATCGCTCCAGAAAGGAGGTGTTCCAGCCGCACCTTCCGGTACGGCTACCTTGTTACGACTTAGCCCCAATTACCAGTTTTACCCTAGGACGCTCCTTGCGGTTACGTACTTCAGGTACCCCCGGCTTTCATGGCTTGACGGGCGGTGTGTACAAGGCCCGGGAACGTATTCACCGCGCCATGGCTGATGCGCGATTACTAGCGAATCCAGCTTCACGAAGTCGGGTTGCAGACTTCGATCCGAACTGAGAGAGGTTTTTGGGATTAGCATCACGTCGCCGTGTAGCTGCCTTCTGTACCCCCCATTGTAACACGTGTGTAGCCCCGGACGTAAGGGCCGTGCTGATTTGACGTCATCCCCACCTTCCTCACATCTTACGACGGCAGTCTCTCTAGAGTCCTCAGCATGACCTGTTAGTAACTAAAGATAAGGGTTGCGCTCGTTATGGCACTTAAGCCGACACCTCACGGCACGAGCTGACGACAACCATGCAGCACCTTCACAAATGCCTTGCGGCTATATAGTTTCCTACATATTCATTTGCAATTTAAGCCCGGGTAAGGTTCCTCGCGTATCATCGAATTAAACCACATGTTCCTCCGCTTGTGCGGGCCCCCGTCAATTCCTTTGAGTTTCACCGTTGCCGGCGTACTCCCCAGGTGGAATACTTAATGCTTTCGCTTGGCCGCTTACTGTATATCGCAAACAGCGAGTATTCATCGTTTACTGTGTGGACTACCAGGGTATCTAATCCTGTTTGATACCCACACTTTCGAGCATCAGTGTCAGTAACAGTCTAGTGAGCTGCCTTCGCAATCGGAGTTCTTCGTGATATCTAAGCATTTCACCGCTACACCACGAATTCCGCCCACCTCTACTGTACTCAAGACTGCCAGTTTCAACTGCAATTTTACGGTTGAGCCGCAAACTTTCACAACTGACTTAACAATCCACCTACGCTCCCTTTAAACCCAATAAATCCGGATAACGCTCGGATCCTCCGTATTACCGCGGCTGCTGGCACGGAGTTAGCCGATCCTTATTCATATGGTACATACAAAATTCCACACGTGGAAAACTTTATTCCCATATAAAAGAAGTTTACGACCCATAGAGCCTTCATCCTTCACGCTACTTGGCTGGTTCAGGCCTGCGCCCATTGACCAATATTCCTCACTGCTGCCTCCCGTAGGAGTTTGGACCGTGTCTCAGTTCCAATGTGGGGGACCTTCCTCTCAGAACCCCTATCCATCGTAGTCTTGGTGGGCCGTTACCCCGCCAACAAACTAATGGAACGCATCCCCATCGATAACCGAAATTCTTTAATAAAAATATCATGCGATATTCGTATACTATCCGGTATTAATCTTTCTTTCGAAAGGCTATTCCAGAGTTATCGGTAGGTTGGATACGTGTTACTCACCCGTGCGCCGGTCGCCATCTCTTCTATTGCTAGAAGAATGCTGCCCCTCGACTTGCATGTGTTAAGCCTGTAGCTAGCGTTCATCCTGAGCCAGGATCAAACTCTTCATTGTAAAAGTATTTTTTATCATCGGTTAAGATGACTTTTTTGCTCTGTTCAGGACGCCGTAAATTTATTGACCTTATTCAAATACCTATTAGTCTTAACTGTATCGCTACTGAATAAGACAAGTATTGACGGTTCTATTTTTTTACTTGTACTACTTGTATTGTTTATCAATATTTCAAAGAACTTGTTGCTTTCGTTTTAAAAGCGGGTGCAAAGGTAAGGGCTTTATTTTTAACCACCAAACTTTTTCGGAAGTTTTTTTTAGTTTTTCTTTTTACTCAATTTCTCTGGCTCTCTATGCGAAAGGGAAAGAATGTATGAAAGAATAACTCTTGCCAATTTTCTTTGCGAATCGGACTGCAAAGATAAGAACTTTATTTATTATAATCCAAACTTTTTCGGAAGTTTTTTGTTCTTTTCTTTAAGTGGGATTCCGCTTTTCACTAAGTCAATTTTTCAAGGCTTTCTTCTCTTGGAAAGCGGGTGCAAAAGTACGCCCTTTTGGTATACACTCCAAATATATCAAACTATTTTTTCTAATTATTTTTGAATACATTTGCTAAAGTGCTGATGCATAACGATGTTGTAGAACATATTTTTTAAGTATGGGGAAATTGTGTGCGGAAACGACGAGAGGGATACACATTATTATATCACACGCGGGCGCGTAGGTGTGCCGGGAATCAGTTTGCATTAGGGAGCAATTAAAGAATCAGTTCATAAAAATAAGAGGAAAGAAAGATAGATATAAGGATAGTGGTTTTATAGTGGATTCCATTCCTTAGTTTGATTCATTAATATGATACTTGTATGAGAATGATACGTAGAATCTTCACTTTACTGAAAAGGATTTTTCTTTTTCATTTCTCATGTTCTCATAATATACATAATAATCAGCTGTAAATCAAACAGATAATACTATGAGAAATAAAACACAAAAAGGCATTTCTCATAGCTGTTCCGTGATTTAGTCCGTAAAATAGAGCATTTCTCATAGGTTTTAAGCCATTTCTCATCTTATTCTCATACTCCGTCTATACATTTTACTCATTTCTCATACAGTATAATTGTAGTTTTTCCGGACTTTTGCCGGATTTACGATTACCCCTTTCCTTCTTCGGTTTTATTAAGCAACTTCTTGCTATTTACTGCTTTCCTGTATGTTATTCACCTTATACCTTTATGTTTTTCCCTAATCATTGTTATTTCTTCCTACCACTATTCGTATCGTTGCACTCTAGTGAACAGATCGTTGCACTGGAGTGAACGGTTCTATCCACTCTAGTGAACAGACCTTTCCACTCTAGTGGAACGATTCAGATACCGGTAGGAAAACATGAGAATATCTACTCCATACACTTTCATAAACGCTTTATAATATATTATTAATGCATAACTGAATATGTAGCATTGAATCTATTACAATTAATTAGCCTCTTTACCCTACGAAAGATTATGAGAAATGCCTTAAAAAGCTATGAGAAATACTTTGTTTTGTGGACAAAATGCTGGTAATACTATGAGAAATACCCTTTATTCTTTTATTTCTCATAGTGTTATATTACTGATTTGAAGATGGTTATCACATATATTATGAGAACATGAGAAATGAAAATGAAAAATCATTTGCAGGAGCTTTGATATAAATACAGGAAACTATCCACACCTATGTTTTTCGAGAAAATGATAAATCGGTTCAGTTCATATCATAGATTTATTTCGTACCTTTGCCATTCTATTTATATAAAAAGAAAAAATGAGTAAAGAATACACACTCGCAGATTTCACAGATATTTTTGATTACTCCACAGGATGGTTCAGCGACAGTAGCATTTGTAGTCTATTCTATCAGATATTCAAACGATTCCCTTCCATGAAAATGGTAAAATATAAAGTAAACCAGGATTTTCTGAAAGAAATCAAGGAACTTTATCAGCAAGATGACGCGTTCGATATATTCGAGCATGTGTACTGCAATCATTTTGAAAATGAAAAAGAAGAAGAGGAGGAAGAAGAAGATAATACATCTACAAAAGAGTTATACGACTGTATCGTCATCTGCAAAAAGAATTTGATGATCGGCTATTTTGATAATTGCGTAAAGATTGTCTATTCCAATATCGACAAGGAGGAAATCAATCAGATCAATCAGATTTGCGAAAACCACAAGAAGGAAAATGAGAAACTTAACAATCTATTTATAGTAACATACTCTCATAACTACTTCAGCCTAAAACAATCGCAAGTTAATGAACCTGCTATTCAGATTGATCGTCACTATAACGATGATTTTGTTCCCGTAGCTGCCGAGATCGAAAACTTCCTGCTGGAGGACAACAAAAGCGGATTAATCATTTTGCATGGAAAACAGGGTACAGGAAAAACGACTTATATCCGCCACCTTATCAATCTTGGAAAAAAGAGAATGATCTATATGAGTGGAGACCTGGTAGATAAACTTTCGGATCCGAGTTTTATCACTTTCATCCGCCAACAAAAGAATTCTATCTTCATCGTAGAGGATTGCGAAGAACTATTATCAAGCCGCAACGGAGGCAACCGTATGAATGCCGGCTTAGTCAACATACTGAATATTAGCGACGGGCTATTGAGCGATGAATTGTGTATCAAATTTATCTGCACCTTTAATGCTCCATTAAAAGATATCGACGAAGCATTGCTTAGAAAAGGACGTCTGGCTGCCCGGTACGAGTTTAAAGACCTGACTACTGATAAGGTTAATCAACTAATCAAGGAAGAAAGCCTGGATATTCCCGAACAGACACACCCCATGACACTGGCTGAAATCTATAATTACGAAGGAATGGATTTCTCCCAGGGAAGAAAACGGGTAGGATTCTAAAGATATTCTCCGGAATAGAATTGCCAGAGAAAAAACTGGCAATTATTATTGTGAAATACAAGTATATAAATTTTATCTACATCCGGACACGATTCGACATTTTTATACGTTTATTATACGTTAAAAGAGTTGCCCTATTATTGAGCAACTCTTTTAAATATAAAACTTCTTAAGTTCAAACTTAACTTGTGATACCTTATACGGACATATTCTTACTTATAAGTTAACGGAACTTCAAAGATATTCACTCACAAAACCTGCTATTATCCAAAGCTGAAGGGAAAAGCGCTTTCATCAGATAAAGCAATTAATCCATTTTTCCGTTGGATACAAATTTTGTTCTCTCGTGCCAACCAACCGGCGGCCAATGCTGTACTTTCTACGCTTAGGTTTAATCTTCTCGCCAATTCAGGTATTGAAATTTCACCAATTTCTTTCAGGGCATACCAGACCTTTCCGGCATTGTTCCCTACAATTGTTTTATCCATGGCTATTTTTATTAATAATTCGGTTACAATATAATCATTTTAATAATAGTTTATAACAAAACCGGCTTTTTTATTTTAGTTTTTGACATTATTTAAAACAAGAAAATCAATTTCGCAATTAACGGTTAAAAATTTGGTCATGGTTCACACCATAACACCACTGTAAGGTACATTATATATCAAAATAAATTCTCAAAACAGGTATAGGGCAACCATAGAAAGAAAATAGAAAGTTGACATTTCCGCAATATCGGACAAGTCATTTCGCTTTTTTACCAATACCTTTGCGAAGTGAAATACCAAAATTAGTTATGCAACAGAAAAAAACAACGAAAGAGGAATATCAAAAGTGCGTAAATGTTGTAGTGGAATACATCATCCAACATTTAGGAGAAGATATTGATTTAAAATCTCTGGCCAGAATTTCAAACTTTTCTCCTTTTTACTTTCACCGAATCATGAAAGCTTTTCTCGGTGAACCGATTGGTACGTTTATTGTCCGGACGCGGACAGAAGCTGCCGCACGCCTACTCCGCTACTCGGATATTCCGATTGCTGACATCGCCTACCGGATTGGTTACGCATCCCCTTCTTCATTATCGAAAGTGTTCAAGCAATTTTATGGCATTTCACCTTTAGAATATAGAAACAATAAAAACTTTGTAATTATGAAACCAGCGATTATCAGGCCAGACCTGGAACTAAAAAAAGAGATCAGAAATGTCTCGGAACGGAATGTGATTTATATCCGCCTTACAGGCGACTACAAACTGAATGATTATGGTGGCACTTGGAGCCGTTTATTCCAATTCATCAAAGAACAAAAACTGCCGATGGGAGATTTCAGCCCGCTTTGCATCTACCACGATGATCCGAAAGTGACGCCAGCCGAGAAACTGCGTACAGACGTATGCATGGTAATGCCTGTAAAGGTTGCCCCCAAAAGTGATGTAGGATTCAAGGTTATCCCAGCCGGACGTTATGCTATTTTCCTTTATAAAGGGCCGTATGACAATCTGCAAGCTGTATACGATACGATTTACGGAAAGTATCTGCCCGAAATGGAATGTACGATACGTGATGAAGCCAGTGCTGAACGCTATCTAAACAATCCATGTGACACTCCCCCCGAAGAGTTGTTGACGGAGATCTATATTCCAGTAGAATAATCCGGATAAGGAGACGAAGGAACAGCAGTCACTTTCAGACAGGCTGTTCCCTCTTCCCTACCTGTTATTTTTCAGCATAGACGCCAATCCTGTTTCCTTCACTATCCGTGAATACGGCAAACCATCCTTTATCGTCTGCCTCAATCTTTGTTTTGGGAATGACAACTTTCCCTCCTTTCAGAAGCACTTTTTCCAATGTTTGTTCAATATCCTCACAGTTGAAATGGATAAGTACGCCATGCGTTGAAGGAAGAAAGTCGAAATTTGAAGCATAAGAAATAGCACCGACAGTTTCACCTTCTTCCGTGAAACAAGCCATTTTCTCTGTTTCACATTCAAAAGTCGGAAGTTGCACACCCAACACAGTTTCATAAAAATCGACAGCCCGACGGAAATCGGTAGCAGGAATCTCAAAAAATGCAATTAATTTTTTCATCTCGTTTCTTTTTTATGGTTACTACTAAGCCTTTGCAAAGACATTGCAAAAGTAGGGTAACACGAGGAAGCCCGATAGGAAAAAAGAGACATCTTTAGAGTTCAGAGAAATAATCGGAATAAGGGGCGCATACAGAAAGATACTCCGCAGGGGTATAACCGGAAAAGAGTTTGAATTCCTTTATCATGTGAGACTGATCGGAAAAGCCACATTCATAAGCCACTTGTACAAAAGGAATCGTAGCATCCTGTTGCAGCATGGATAACGCGCGCTGCATACGGATAATACGAATAAATTCCTTGGGAGTAGTGCCGACATAATCGGCGAAGATACGCCCAAACTGCTTACTGCTCAAACAGGCTGTTTCCGACAAATGAGAAATATTGATTTGCGGCCGGAGGTTTATTTCATGAAAGACAGCAGACATCCGCTTGAGATTATACTCGGGAAGAGTGTATAAACGACGAAGAAAAAACCGCTCTATCAACCGAATACAAACTGCATTATCAGAAGTATCCGTGACCTGTTTCACTAAATCCGACAGTTCTACATCTTCCATCGCATCGGTATCTACAGTCTGCCCGCGGAACAGATGACTGGGTATGTGAAACAATGCTTTTACCGCATAAGGCTGAAAAACAACAGTAATCATCTCTATCCTGCCTGTAGACATCACATCCGAGAAACCGACCGATTGTCCGGAAATAAAGGATTGGGGTTGCAGCTCCGACTCGCCCAACAAAAGAAGTTGTTTCCCTTTATGGAATACCAGTTGCATACAGCCAATAGGCAGAGTCCGTTCGGAGACAGGAGCTATTGAGTCGTCTTGCAATATCCAGTAATGCCGTATATAGGGAGCCAGGGCAAAACAGGGTTTTATCAATTGAAATGATTGCATATAACAAAGATATTATTTCTTAATCCAAATGCAAAAGTAAAACTCCTGTTTAAAAGGGGATAGTAAAAAAAGGACTTCTTTACTTAATTAAAAAAGCATCCTCTGCTTGAAGAAGCATGATTGCAACTCATTCAAACAGAGGAAGAATTCTTTAGATAACGGAAAGTCCATATTCGTAGGCTTCCGACATCGCATTGTAATCTGCATCGGAATATGCGCCTTTATCTCTTGCTTTCTGCATATCTTTCATAAACGATTCCACAGAAGACAGGAAGCTATAATAATTCTTTTGCTCTTCATCATAGCCTGTGACAGCAGGAAGTTTCTTTGCAGCTTCGAGTTCTTTCTTCAATTCTGCCATCTTCACATCAATGCGAGCACCCTCCAGTACATGTTTGCGGGAATAAAGATTCATTATGCTTTGCACAGTGCCGGACATCTTACGCATAGCCATGATTTGATCTTTCAACGGTTCGTCGGCAAGAAGTTCTTTTTCAGCCTGTTCCGTGAGAGGGCTTAGAATATCAAAAATCACTTGTTTATATTCGGACATTTCTACACTTAGCCGATAGTTTTCATCCAAGAGCTTGCCAGCCTTGGCTGTCTCTTTGGCCTGCTTGTAAGAGAGAAACTTATTAAAATTATCATAGAATTGCGCCCGTGCACTGAAAAGTCCTCTATAACTCTGCTTCAGATTCTGACGGACTTGTATATTAAAGTAATCTCCCGGATCCATCAATTCCGCAGTGTCTCTGGCAGATACTTCAGGCGGTGCTATCGGAGATACTTCAGGAACTTTTCCTGTCTGTTCCATATATCCCAAGACCGCATTTACGTCTTTTGCATTAGCTACATGCCTCAACACGATGAGCGATGTATGATAATAGTTTATCACTTTACTGGCATTATCCAATTCCTCCGGAGTGACGGAGGACGCAGCCTGTTTCTTGTTTCCTCCCGAACAGGAAACCATTAAGAAAGCACCTATCAGTGCTCCAAACAATAAGATATTCTTCTTCATAATAATGGTTAGTTTATTGAGTCTTTCGTACTATAACAATAAAAATCGTTTTTTGTTATAGACAAACAATGCATATTCGAAAAGTGTTCTCTATATGATATTAACTTAAAAATAAAACAAATATGGAACAATCATTTCAAAAAGGAGTTGTGCTCCATTTGGCTTCTCTCATTGAATATACTGAAGGAGGCGTTATCAGCAAACAGTTAATCAAAAGTCCGGCAGGAAATATCACTTTATTTTCTTTCGACAAAGGAGAAGGGTTAAGCGAACATCGTGCCCCGTTTGATGCGCTCGTGCAGGTATTGGAAGGGGTAGCGAATATTACCGTAAACGGAACTCTGTTCACCGTAAAAGCAGGAGAAAGTATCGTATTTCCGGCGAATGCGCCGCATGCCCTTACAGCAGTGGAGAGATTTAAGATGCTGTTGACTATGATTAAGGAATAAACAATCATAGTGTATAAAAACAAAAAATGGCTACTCATCACGAGCAACCAATCTTTTGTTAACCTTAAATCTAATACTTATGAAAAAAACACTGTACAAAGGTACCATATTTCAGGTAAATAGCAAATTTTAGAGCCTAAACAGTCCATATTATAACAGGGTTTAATACTCTGGAAAGCGTATTAACATTTCAGACTTCACACGTTAACATTTAACATATTCATTCACACAAGTTACTTCTTGGGTAAGTAAGAATACAAAAAAGGGGGAATCATTGAAACAACATCGTCTTTTTTTTGTAACTTTGAACTATGATAATCAGTGCCAGCCGCCAGACAGATATTCCGGCATTCTATTCCCAGTGGTTTTTCAACCGGATTAAAGAAGGATATGTATTAGTGCCCAATCCATATCATCCGAAAATGATTAGCAAGGTCTCTCTATCTCCTGCTGTAGTAGATTGCTTTGTTTTCTGGACCAAGAACCCGGCACCTATGCTCAACCAACTGGAGAAATTGCAGGATTACAACTATTACTTCCAATTTACACTTAACCCCTACGGAGAAAAGCTGGAAAATCATTTGCCCTCCATCGATAAACGAATGGATACCTTTAAAAAGCTGGCTGATAAAATCGGCAGGGAAAGGGTGATCTGGAGATATGATCCGATACTGACGAACGAGGAATATAATGTTTCTTTCCACCAGGAAGCATTTGCCCGGATTGCCGACGGACTCAAAGACCACACTGCCAAATGTATGCTGGGATTCATAGATCATTACCAGCATATCCGGAACTCTGTACGGTTATTCAACATCCATCCGCTGACTCAAGAGGAAATAGAAGAAATGGCTGTCTCCTTTAAAAAAACAATCGACGTTTATCCCGACATACAGCTGGATACTTGTACTGTAAAAGTGGATTTAAGACATTTAGGTATTCCGAGTGGCCTGTGTATTGATAAGGATCTGATAGAAAAGATCATCGGTTATCCTATCCTCGCCCAAAAGGATAAAAACCAGCGTAACATCTGCAACTGCATTGAAAGCATTGATATCGGAACTTATGAAAGTTGCCTGAACGGATGTATTTATTGTTATGCCATCAAAGGCAATTATAACACGGCAGTATATAATAGGAGGAAACATGATAAAAACTCACCGCTACTCATCGGCCATTTATCCGAAGATGATATCGTAAAGGAACGGGAGATGAAAAGCCTGCGGGATAACCAATATTCGTTGTTTTAATCTCTTCGGTCTGCAGTTGGCTTACAGGCATAAAAAAAGGCTATCTATCCCAGACAGCCAATCTTTTGTTAACCTTAAATCTAATACTATGAAAAACACAGTACAAAGATACGGACTTTTCGGTTATCTCCAAATTTTGAGGCCAAAGCAGCGTATCTTATAACATGGTTTAATAGAATCAGAGCCGTATTAACAAATGAGCGGCCAGGCATTAACATTTAACAGTTTTCTTAAATAATCAGAGCGTAAAACTGGAAAAGATGCAAAAGTTTTCGAATCGAACACCTTATCTTATTAAAGAGAGTTTATGAGGGCTAACAAATTCCTCTGCCAGCTGTTTCTAATAAAAGGTAACCATCAAATTCCCATTATATGAACAGATTCGAAAATAAAGTAGTTGTCATCACCGGTGCCGCCGGTGGTATCGGCGAAGCAACCACACGCCGCATTGTCTCCGAAGGAGGCAAAGTAGTCATCGCTGACCATTCCGAGAAAAGAGCGGAGCAGCTTGCCAACGAACTCACGCACGCAGGGGCTGACGTGCGTCATGTCTATTTCTCCGCCACCGAACTCCAGAGTTGCAAAGAGTTGATTGATTTTTCCATGAATGAATATCAAAGAATAGACGTACTGATTAATAATGTAGGAGGAACTGATCCCAAACGTGACCTTAGCATCGAAAAGCTGGACATCAACTACTTTGACGAAGCATTCCACCTGAATCTCTGCTGCACGATGTATCTTTCCCAACAGGTCATTCCTATCATGACTGCCAATGGCGGCGGAAACATTGTCAACGTAGCTTCCATAAGCGGACTTACGGCTGATGCCAACGGTACTTTATACGGCGCCAGCAAAGCGGGTGTCATCAACCTGACGAAATATATCGCTACTCAAATGGGAAAGAAAAACATCCGTTGCAACGCCGTAGCTCCGGGACTGGTACTTACTCCCGCTGCATTGGACAACCTGAATGAGGATGTACGTAATATCTTCCTCGGTCAATGTGCCACTCCTTATTTGGGAGAACCGGAGGATGTTGCAGCTACCATCGCTTTTCTGGCTTCGAACGATGCCAGATACATCACCGGACAAACGATTGTGGTGGATGGCGGACTGACCGTTCATAATCCGACAGTGGCGTTATCATAAAATGACCGGATAACGTATTATCGGTAAAGATGATAGGTTATTAACCGGCAACCATTACAAAAAATAATCTCTTTTTCCTTGATGTTACCGATAGGAAACATATCTTTGTGACCAGTCAGTAACAAAAGTATCAAAGTATGGAAAAAGAGATTACTAAAAACAGACAGGCTACGGAAATGACCCTGATTAAAGCCGTCAACGACATCATTGAAGAAAGCGGCTTCGAGGGGTTGGGCATCAATGCGGTAGCAGCCAAGGCCAAAGTTTCAAAAATGCTTATCTACCGTTATTTCAATTCGCTGGATGGACTGATAGCAGCCTACATTCAGCAGAACGACTATTGGATTAATTTCGATGAAGAGTTACCGGATCAGGCTCATTTAGCCACATTTATCAAGCAGATATTCAAAAGACAAATTATGCGGTTACGGGAGAATTATACATTGAAACGCCTGTATCGCTGGGAACTGACAACGGACAATAAGTTTGTGAAAGAGTTGCGCAACAAACGGGAAGAGAAAGGAATCTGGCTGGTAGAGGCAGTCAGCAAACTTTCAAAACATCCGAAAAAAGAGATTGCCGCTATGGCTTCCATCATCACCGCAGCCATCAGTTATCTGGCATTGCTCGAAGAAAACTGCCCGGTCTACAACGGCCTCAAGATTCAGCAGGAAAGCGGCTGGGAGGAATTGGAAGAAGGCATCAATCTATTAGTAGACCTCTGGTTACAAAAACAACTCTAATCAAATGAATAAAATGACAATAATGGGAATATGGTTTCTTTCTCTATTGATAAATAGTGGATGCAACCGGGATTTAGTAGAATACGACAGTAACGATCTTAAAATATCTATTGAAAAAGGGGAAGAGTGGTTGCATAATTTTCCTTTGTTTCTAGGCATCAACATCAAAAATCCGCCCCAGATTGCAATCTGGACTGAAGACATGGAAGGGAATTATCTGTCCACCGTGTATGTGACACACAAAATAGCCACTCAATCCTGGCAAGCCTCCGGCGGTAACCGCCGAAAGGAAGCGCTGCCGCATTGGTGTTATCAGCGGGGAATCCAATATGAAGACGGGTTATATCTTCCTAGCAAAAAGGAACCGTTGACGGACGGTATCAGCGGAGCTACTCCGAAAGGTAGTTTTAATGTGAAGATGTCGCCAACCGGAAAACAGAAGAAGTTTATAGTCAAAATTGAAATCAATCATTCTACAGATTTCAATGATGCATATCCGAAATCGGCCAAAGAAGGAGACGCCAATTACTCCGGTGGAAAAGAAGGGAGCGGACAGCCTGCCCTTGTCTACGCAGCAGAAGTGGATTTGACTTCCGGCAAGAAAGAATTTACAGCCAAACTGATCGGACACAGTAGCCCGGATGGAAGTAATGGAGGTCTTAGCAAAGATACTTCTTCACTCACAACTGCATTGCATATCGTTAAAAGTATAAACGTGTATGTGCAATAGTAGTAGCTAACCATCGTATTATCAGACTCTATCCTTACATCATTATGAAGAAATTTATATTCATCTTTGCGCTGCTATCTTTCATCACTGTATGTGCCGACGGACAAACAGACAGCAGACGTCTCTCTTACACTACATATATCGGAACAGGTTTTTCTATGAATCAGCCTTCTTACACGCCTTTCAACTGGCAAATCGTCAGTCATTACCACATCAGTCAACGGTTTGCCATCGGTACGGGCAGCGGACTTTCTGTTTATGAGAAGTTGCTCATTCCGCTTTATGCCAGTGCGCAATTTTATATAACGAAGCCCAGGAGACTGACTCCTTATCTGGAATGTCATATCGGTGGGTCTTTTGCCACAGACAGAGAAGCAAACGGAGGCTTTTACCTCTCTCCTTCCATCGGTGCACAATTCAAAGTCAACCGGAAAATTAAACTGAATTTGATGGCAGGTTATGAACTCCAGAAACTGGAACGGACAAAGAAACAGGAAGATCCGTATTTCCATACGACGTTTAAGGAAGAATTGTCGCACCATTCCATTACGCTGAAAATCGGCTTGACTTATTGAGGTAAGTATAATAAGAGATAAGGAATTTGCCATTACAAACAGAATATATATTCAGATCCTGACTTTATTCCCCCGAATAAAAAAAGGCATAATTATTAATGATTAAGTCGTTATATTATTCAACAAATACTAACTTTACGACGTTATAAAATATAAAGAGCGAACGAAATGATTGTTAAGACATTACTAGATACCGATCTTTATAAGTTTACCACATCGTATGCTTATATCAAACTGTTTCCCTATGCAATGGGCACGTTTAGTTTCAACGACCGGAATGAAACTCAATATACCGAAGATTTCCTGAAGGCACTCAAGACAGAGATTATGAATCTTAGTCAGTTGAGGTTTACGGAAGAGGAGCTGGAATATATGACGAAAAACTGCAGATTCCTTCCGAGGGTCTACTGGGAGTGGTTATCTTCTTTTCGTTTCGACCCGAATAAGATTGATATTCATCTGGATGAAGCCTGTCATCTTCACATTGAGGTGACTGATTTGCTCTATAAAGTGACGCTGTATGAAGTGCCTTTGCTCGCGATTGTCTCTGAAATCAAAAACCGTTTCTTTGGCAATGTAGCAGACATGAACGAGATTCTTTGCAAGCTGTCGGAGAAAATAGAATTATCGAATCAACATCAGCTCCGCTTTTCCGAATTCGGCACACGGAGAAGATTCTCCATTGATGTGCAGGAAACGGTTATCAAGAAGCTGAATGAGACGGCACATTATTGCACCGGAACTTCCAACTGTAACTTTGCAATGAAATATGGAATGAAAATGATGGGGACTCATCCACATGAATGGTTTATGTTTCATGGAGCACAGTTCGGATATAAACATGCCAACTATATGGCACTCGAAAACTGGGTGAATGTTTATGACGGGGATTTGGGTATCGCACTTTCCGATACATATACTTCCGGTATCTTCCTTAGTAACCTTAGCCGCAAACAGGCTAAACTATTTGACGGAGTGCGTTGCGATTCCGGTAATGAGTTTGAGTTTATCGACAAGCTGGTTGCCCGTTATAAAGAGTTGGGAATTGATGCGACGACCAAAACCATCGTTTTCAGCAATGCCCTCGACTTTACAAAGGCATTAGATATTCAGGAATACTGCCAGAACAAAATACGCTGCTCTTTCGGAATCGGTACCAACCTTACCAATGATACCGGATTCGAGCCTTCGAACATCGTGATGAAACTGACACAATGTAAGATGAATGTCAATCAGGAATGGAGAGAATGTATCAAACTGTCTGATGATGAAGGAAAACATACCGGCAGTCTTGAAGAGGTACAGGCTTGCCTGTATGAGTTACGACTCAACAGACAGCAATAAAAACAAAGAAAATAAAGAAAAGCAGGAAGTACCTCACCGGAGAATACTTTCTGCTTTTCTTTATGCATATTAGAAGTATGCCAGACAAAGACATACCAGCATAGAATCAGCTACGCATATCATTGTAACAAACTATGCAATAATCGTCAGGATTTGAATCCTTTCACTGCTCTTTCCAATCTTTCCAAAGGTAATTCGCCGGATTGTCTCCAGAGCTGTTGTCCTTTTCTAAAAAGAATAAAGGTAGGAGTCGACTCAACTGTATAGAAATCTGTAAGGGCAGGTTCCTGATCGATGTCTACCAATACCACTTCCAATGTTCCTTCCATCAGTTTCTTAAATTCTTCAACAACCGGTTTCATACGTTGGCAATGAGGACACCACGTTGCATAAAACTCTGCCATTACCCAATCACCGTTAGCCAGTTTCTCCTGATTTCTTTCTTCACGAGCTATTTTCTTTTCTTTCATACGAATATCTCCTTTTAATTAATTACTATCAACCTAACAATATCAGGAGAAATATAGTTTAGAAAAGTAGCAAGGTTATACACTAATTAAAGAATCCTTATTTAAAGACAAGCATTGCACAAAAATGAAACTTTCGTGCAAAAAAGGAACATCTTATTTAATATTTATTTATCTTTGCCCCCCGAAATGGTTCAGAATCCGTATCCAACGGACGACGATTAATAGGGAATCGGGTGTAAGTCCCGAACAGTCCCGCTGCTGTGAAGCTCTGTTCAATGTCTTATAATTGAACTAATTTAACGCCACTGATGTTAATCGGGAAGGCAAATAAGACAAGAGTCAGTCAGAAGACCTGCCATTTTGTGTAAGACGCTCCCCTCCTCGTGGGTTAGGAGAAAGAGCATCACTTGTTAAGCCCCAAATCAAAAAAATACTGTTTTTCGTCGGGTGGAGTATGTCCATTAGATGGGAAGACATTAATAAGTATGTACTTAATTGAAAAAAGTATGATAAAAAAAATCTTAGTAGCCAATCGCGGTGAAATTGCCGTAAGGGTGATGCGCTCCTGCCGGGAGATGGAGATAACGAGTATCGCTATCTTCTCCGAAGCAGATCGGACCGCGAAGCATGTGCTTTATGCAGACGAAGCTTATTGCGTAGGGCCGGCAGCATCCAAAGAGAGTTATCTGAATATAGAAAAAATCATCGAAGTGGCGAAAGCAGCTCATGCGGACGCCATCCATCCGGGTTACGGCTTCTTGTCCGAGAATGCTACCTTCGCCCGTCGATGTCAGGAAGAAGGAATCATCTTTATCGGACCTAATCCGGAAACAATGGAAGCCATGGGGGATAAAATTGCTGCCCGTATCAAAATGATCGAGGCGGGAGTACCCGTTGTTCCCGGCACACAAGACAATTTGAAAAGTGTGGAAGAAGCCATAGAACTTTGCAATAAGATCGGATACCCGGTGATGCTGAAAGCTTCTATGGGCGGTGGTGGAAAGGGTATGCGCCTCATCCACAGTGCCGAAGAAGTGGAAGAAGCTTATACTACTGCCAAGAGCGAATCGTTGTCTTCCTTTGGCGACGACACGGTTTATCTGGAGAAGTTCGTTGAAGAGCCTCATCATATCGAGTTCCAGATTCTTGGTGACAAGCATGGAAATGTCATTCATCTATGCGAACGCGAATGTTCCGTGCAACGCCGTAACCAGAAAATCGTAGAAGAGACTCCTTCGGTTTTCGTCACTCCCGAACTACGGAAAGATATGGGTGAAAAGGCGGTAGCTGCGGCTAAAGCGGTGAACTACATCGGTGCGGGTACTATCGAATTTCTTGTTGACAAACACCGCAACTATTATTTCCTTGAGATGAACACCCGTTTACAGGTGGAGCATCCGATTACGGAAGAAGTGATTGGGGTAGATTTGGTAAAAGAGCAGATTAAAGTTGCCGACGGACAAGTGCTTCAACTGAAACAAGAGGATATCCGGCAACGCGGGCACGCTATCGAATGTCGTATCTGTGCCGAAGACACTGAAATGAATTTCATGCCAAGTCCGGGTATCATCAAACAGATTACAGAGCCGAACAGTATCGGTGTGCGTATTGACAGTTATGTGTACGAGGGATATGAAATTCCAATCTACTACGACCCGATGATCGGTAAACTGATTGTATGGGCTACCAACCGCGAATACGCTATCGAGCGGATGCGCCGCGTACTCCACGAATATAAGTTGACCGGTGTGAAAAACAACATCAGCTATCTGCGTGCCATCATGGACACTCCCGATTTCGTGGAAGGTCACTATGATACAGGATTCATCACCAAGAACGGCGAATATCTGCAACAACGCATCATGCGCACCAGCGAACATTCCGAAAATATTGCTTTGATTGCCGCCTATATGGACTACTTGATGAACCTCGAAGAGAACAACAGCGGTATGGCTACCGACAACCGTCCTATCAGCAAATGGAAAGAGTTCGGACTGCACAAGGGAGTGTTGAGAATCTAATTTTAACAAAGAGAATTCAATTATGGAAATTCATATAGGAAACCGTGTGGCCGAAGTAGAGTTGGTCAGCAAGGAAGATAACAAGGTGGTGCTTACCATTGATGGAAAACCGTTTGAAGCAGATGTAGTGATGGCGGAAAACGGCACTTGCAACATCTTGATGGACGGACGCAGTTCGAATGCACAGCTGATTCGCCGTGATAACGGGAAAAGCTATAAAGTGAATACGCATTATAGCAGTTTCAATGTAGAAATTGTGGACAGCCAGGCGAAATATCTACGGATGCGCAAGAAAGGGGAAGAGGAACAGAATGACTGTATCATTTCTCCGATGCCGGGCAAGGTAGTGAAAATACCTGTTGTAGTCGGTCAGGAAATGAAAGCGGGAGATACTGTCATCGTTATCGAAGCAATGAAGATGCAGAGCAACTACAAAGTGACTTCGGATTGCCGCATTAAAGAAATTCTGGTTCAAGAAGGTGATAGCATAACCGGCGAACAGACATTAATAACATTAGAACCGATTGCATAATAATAAGAACGGATTGCATTATGGAAGAAATAAATAAAGCATACGCCACGTTCGAGGAACGTGACCGCATCGCTTCTCTTGGTGGAGGCGTTGATAAAATAGAGAAGCAACATGAAAGCGGTAAAATGACTGCCCGCGAACGTATCGAGATGTTACTCGATAAGGGTACTTTCGTTGAACTGGATAAGTTGATGGTTCACCGTTGTACGAACTACGGTATGGATAAGAACAAAATTCCGGGAGATGGTATCGTATCCGGTTACGGAAAGGTGGACGGTCGCCAGGTGTTTGTTTACGCTTATGACTTTACGGTATATGGCGGCTCACTGTCAGCTTCCAATGCTAAAAAGATTGTGAAAGTACAACAACTTGCATTGAAGAACGGTGCCCCGATTATCGCTTTGAATGATTCGGGCGGTGCACGTATCCAGGAAGGGATCGAGAGCCTTTCCGGTTATGCTGATATTTTCTATCAGAATACAATGGCCAGCGGTGTGATTCCACAGATTTCGGCAATCCTGGGTCCTTGCGCCGGAGGTGCCTGCTACTCTCCTGCCCTGACCGATTTCATCTTTATGGTGAAAGAAAAAAGTCACATGTTTGTGACTGGTCCGGATGTAGTAAAAACTGTGATTCATGAGGAAGTAAGTAAAGAAGAGCTGGGTGGCGCAATGACACATAGCAGCAAAAGCGGTGTGACTCACTTTATGTGCAATACCGAAGAAGAATTGCTGATGAGCATCCGTGAACTGCTTTCTTTCTTACCGCAGAATAATATGGATGAAGCTAAGAAAAAACCTTGCACTGACGAAACAAACCGCGAAGATACTTCTCTGGATACAATCGTTCCGGTAGACCCGAACGTACCGTATGACATGAAAGACATTATCGAACGTGTTATAGACAACGGCTATTTCTTCGAAGTGATGCCGAACTTTGCTAAGAATATTATCATTGGCTTTGCCCGTATGGCAGGTCGTTCGGTAGGTATCGTAGCGAATCAGCCAGCTTATCTTGCCGGTGTTCTCGATATTGACGCCAGCGACAAAGCAAGCCGTTTTATCCGTTTCTGCGATTGCTTCAATATTCCATTGATTACATTCGAAGATGTTCCGGGATTCCTTCCGGGATATACACAGGAAAACAATGGTATCATCCGTCACGGTGCAAAAATAGTTTATGCATTTGCAGAAGCCACTGTTCCCAAACTGACAGTGATTACCCGCAAAGCTTACGGTGGTGCTTATATCGTAATGAACTCCAAGCAGACCGGAGCTGACGTGAACTTCGCTTACCCAAGTGCAGAAATTGCTGTAATGGGTGCGGACGGCGCCATCAATATCCTGTTCCGCAAAGTTGACGAAGCAACAAAGGCCAAGGAACTGGAAGCCTACAAAGAAAAGTTTGCCACTCCGTATCAGGCTGCCGAGCTGGGATATATTGACGAAATCATTTATCCGAGACAGACTCGCAAACGTCTGATTCAGGCACTGGAAATGACGGAAAACAAGATGCAGACAAACCCGCCCAAGAAGCATGGTAATATGCCTTTATAACAACTAGGATAAGGTGCGCAAAAGCACCACTCATAAAACGAGCTTGCAGAGATTCTATGATATACTTTAGGAGATTTGTAAGCTCGTTTCTTATTTGTAAGCCTGCCGTTTCTTTATATGTGACAAAAAAAACGGCACCTCGATTCACATCGCAGCACCGTCACAACACAAACACAAAATAAAACACGACAAAACTACTATGCAATCTTCCTGTCATGCCGGGGAGGCATATCTTGCTTGACTTATCTATATTCGCATACGCATAAGAAGCTTTATCAGGCGATTTGCACAATAAATAACATATATTTCCGGATTTTGTTCACAGGATTGATAAGATTTAATTCAATAATATGATAAGAAAATGAAATAACGCGCTCTTTAACGAATTCAAGAGAAACGAAAAAAACGGCACCCCGATTCACATCGCAGCACCGTCACAACACAAACACAAAATAAAACACGACAAAACTACTATGCAATCTTCCTGTTATGCCGGGGAGGCATATTCACTAGCCTATATATATTCGCATACCTACAAGTAGCCATCAGGCGATTTGCATATATAAAACATTCTGATTTTTATTTTGTTCACGAAAGGAGAAGTAAAAATATTATTTTTTCTCCTTGTAGTCTTTCAGGAAGCCTTCCATCAGCCATTTGGCGAGTGCCTGACGATTGGAATTCATCACCAGCCGACGCTGATCGAACGTATTCTGGATATTACCCAACTCCACAAAGACGGAAGCGGGAGTGGTATGGGAAAGCACGTATAAGTTACGCCCGCTTACTGTGCCGGAAAAGCCCCGGTTGGGTTGATGCTTATCGTACTTTGACTCAAACGTATTTTTCATATTATTCGCCAATCGTTTGCTTTCTCCCTTTTTATTCGAATAATAGAAAAAGACATCCGTTTGTTTTCCCTTACTACGGCTATCGATATGAATAAAAATTGCCCTGCAATAAGAGTAGTTCTTACGGTCTTTCCGATAAAGGGCGTTTATTTTATCGCAGCGTTGCTGTAAGCGTTGCACCTGATTCAAAGGAATTGGATCGCCCATACAAGTCTCCCGTTTACTGTTTGACAGGTACGAATCATCACGAATACCATCTTTAGCATCTTGAATGATGATACGGACTTCGGCCCCTTCCTGCATCAGGTTACGTGCCAGACGGAGGGCAATATCATAAGCGTATTCATCTTCGTGCAATTCGTATTTACCAACTTTCCCGATAGCACCCGGATCAGGACCTCCATGTCCGCTGACCACATAGAAGCAAGCACCGGCAAGACGGTTGGAAGTGACTTTCACATTAGCCAGTTGCTTTCCAAACAAAGGTTCGTTGATAGTGGTTCCTATTTTTGTTGATTTAGCTTTTGAAGATGATTGCTTTGTCCCTGTGCTTTCGGAAGTTGTATTCTTGGCAGGAGTAGTCGTCGATTTCTTTACCGGAGGAATAACATACGTCACGCCCACTTTAAGCACATTGTTCTTTCCCAGTTTCTGTTTATTCAGCTCAATAAAGTCGTCGTAATACTTCTTCGGAGAGCGGTTGTGCCTCAACAGAAAAGAAGAGATGCCTTCACCCGCCTTCGGAGTTGCCTTCTGCTGTGCCCAAAGAGTTGTGCCCGAAAAAAGAAAAGCTAAGAATAAAAGAATATAGAGTTTATTTTTCATAACTACATTAACTATCTCCTTCGCAAGAGTATCATTTCACTCATAAACAGGGCAAAAATACAATTATTTTCCCTACTTTTGCAGCATTAAAACATTTTTTGAAATAAAACATTAAAACCCGATAACATTATGGCAAAACAATTCAAACCGGAAACCCTGTGTGTACAGGCAGGATGGACGCCTAAAAAAGGCGAACCACGCGTATTGCCCATCTATCAAAGTACAACTTTCAAATACGATACCAGCGAGCAGATGGCCCGCCTGTTCGACCTGGAAGACAGTGGCTACTTTTATACCCGTCTGCAAAATCCAACGAATGACGCTGTTGCCGCCAAAATTGCCGCTCTTGAAGGTGGTGTAGCCGCTATGCTGACTTCCAGCGGTCAGGCTGCCAACTTCTATGCCATTTTTAATATCTGTCAGGCAGGAGATCACTTTGTTTGCTCTTCCGCTATTTACGGAGGTACGTTCAACCTGTTTGGCGTGACCATGAAGAAGCTAGGCATCGATGTGACTTTCGTTAATCCGGATGCCAGCGAAGAAGAAATTTCTGCAGCTTTCAAACCGAATACAAAAGCTTTATTCGGTGAAACGATTTCCAACCCTTCTCTTGAAGTACTGGATATTGAAAAGTTCGCACGTATCGCACACAGTCACGGGGTTCCCTTGATTGTTGACAACACTTTCCCGACTCCGATCAACTGCCGCCCATTTGAATGGGGAGCTGACATCGTGGTTCATTCTACCACCAAATACATGGACGGACACGCTACAAGCGTAGGTGGCTGTATCGTAGACAGCGGTAATTTTGACTGGGATGCTCATGCTGAAAAATTCCCGGGGCTTTGTACTCCGGACGAGTCATACCACGGACTGACTTATACCAAAGCATTCGGCAAAGGTGCTTATATCACCAAAGCAACTGCCCAACTGATGCGTGACCTCGGCAGCATCCAAAGCCCGCAAAATTCTTTCTTATTGAATCTGGGACTTGAAACGTTGCACCTGCGTATGCCTCAACACTGCCGCAACGCGCAGAAAGTAGCCGAATATCTTTCTAAAAATGAGAAAGTTGCCTGGGTAAACTATTGCGGACTGCCGGACAATAAATATTATAGCCTTGCACAGAAATATATGCCGAATGGTTCCTGCGGAGTCATCTCCTTCGGACTGAAAGGCGGACGTGACGTATCTATCAAGTTTATGGATTCACTGGAATTCATTGCGATCGTTACTCACGTGGCGGATGCACGTAGTTGCGTGCTCCATCCGGCGAGCCATACTCACCGCCAGTTGACGGATGAGCAACTGATGGAAGCAGGTGTACGCCCGGACTTGATCCGTCTATCGGTAGGTATCGAAAATGCGGATGATATTATTGCTGATATCGAACAGGCATTGAACGCATAAGAATACCGTAAAGGCATAAAATAATAAGAGAAGGCACGGGAATGAAATATTTCCCGTGCCTTCTTATTTTCCACAAAAAGAAAGTTAATTTCGAAGAGAATCATTTCAAATGTGAACCGATAAATCCTCCCGGATGTTTATCTTTGCAGGGAACCAAATTCTGCAGAGATATGAAAAAGAATCTATTAGTAGCATTCGTATTATGCCTTTCTTACGGATTTTCTTATTCCCATTCGTTTGATAAACCAATTAATCAGACAGCAAAGATGTCAAACTTTGAAATGGATTCGTTTACCACCAAGAATGGTAAAAGCTTGAAGATCACTTTCTTCAAACATGCCAGCTTATTACTGGACTATGCAGGACAAAAAATATTCATTGATCCTGTTTCCGATTATGCCGACTATACACAACAGCCGAAAGCGGATTTCATTCTGATTACGCATGAACATGGCGACCATTTCGATACTAAAGCAATAGCAGCTATCGAAACAAACCAGACCAAAATTATAGCTAATCCTAACTGCCGGAAAAAGCTGAATAGAGGACAAGAGATGAAGAACGGTGATGTGCTTCAACTCGCCAAAGATATCAAACTGGAAGCCGTACCCGCCTATAATACGACTCCCGGCAGGGATAAATTTCATCCCAAAGGACGTGACAACGGATATATTCTGACTTTAGGAGGAACTCGTATTTATATTGCCGGAGATACGGAGGATATTCCGGAACTAAACCAAGTGAAAGATATTGATATCGCTTTTCTGCCGGTTAACCAACCATATACCATGACACCGGAACAAGCGATACGGGCAGCCAAAATCATCAAGCCACGTGTTTTGTACCCTTATCATTACGGAGAAACAGATATCCATAAAGTAAAAGACGGATTGAAAAATGAGACAGGCACAGAAGTACGTATCCGGGCTTTGCAATAAGATATACGTAAATAATCAGAAAGTGGCTGAAAATATACTCACCTGAATATCCGAAAGGACCTTGAATAAAGTGCACTCCAAAAGTTAGATCTAAAACTTTTGGGGTGCACTTTAATATCTCAATAAGAATGATTTTCGCTTCAAGGGCTTTCCAAACATTCAGTCCCTTATAAAGAGCTTTTCCTTTTTTAATCAGTTACTTCCAATCACACAGCCTCGGCAGACAAACTGGAAATCACTGTATCCACCCAATATACAACTGTTCTATCCGCCGGCAAAACTCCTTCCAGATAAGGTGAATCGGATACCTCCTCCAACCATGCCGTAGTAATCGGTCCTCTTTCTCTTGTAGAACTTTGAGTTCCTAAATACGGACTAAAATTAAAAAACGTGTGTTGTTGCTCTACATTATTTTTATCTATATATGTAAAAACAAAAGCCTTTTTCTGTTTTCCACCCAATGAAGCCCACTCTATCTGGTATGTTCCTTCAACAAGAATTTGCTCATCCTCTGTCTTATAAATGAATTTCCCTCCTGTTCCTTCTTCAGATAAATGATATACATCATCCGGCCGCAAAATGCAGATATCTCCTTTATTTATAAAAGAATAAGGAGCCATTGCCACATTTACTTTTTCCTGCAACTCGCTTTCCGAATCCAATGACAACATATCTTCACTGGGTCTGGAAACCTGAAATTCAGGTTGGTCGACGCACATAAATGTCAATACGCCATAAGAAACAGTCACAGGCAGGGTGACATAATTACCATCCTTATCAGTAACGGTAACCGTTACTTTCCCTTTTTTACCATGCGAACTAAGCCATAATCGGTTGTCGATGACTGTTGCTGTCACAATTGTTTCATCGGAGCTTTGTGCAGAGTAGCCACCTTTTCCATTGGCTATCCCGATATTCTCCGCTTCCCATCCGTTAAGATACAAGACTGTAGAAGAAACTGTGTTTGTACAAGTTCCTGTTTCGTCAACCAGTTCGGAACCACTAAATAAGATAATCTCTGCATCATCTTGACAGGCTGATACACAAAAAGCCATAACAGAAAGAAGAAAGAAGCCTAATAAAGTTTTTGTTTTCATATTTTCAGTGGTATGGTTAAATCCCGGCATATGCCATTGTTTTGCAAAGATATAAAGTATTTGTAAAAAACACTATCTTTGTATGAAAAGTTACCAATAGTACAGATCCACTAGATTCTTCCATACAGCGTAAGTTATATGAGATATACAACAGAAGGTCGTTGAAAAGGACGTTCCCGGGGGAAAAAGGGAATGGGAAATACGGGAACGTCCTCAAAACATAACAATACAGAAATATGGACTTTCACAAGGGCGCATTTCTGTCTCTCTTATGCAACATTCCCTTCTATAAAAATATGGAGGAAATATCTGGAGAGGATATTATTATGTGGGAAATTTAGTTTATAGTCTTAAAAGCAATCTGATTGCATCAAAGTGATGAACGATAGGCAGTCCGAATATATTCTCCTACTGCATTGTCATCATTGATTTCTATGTATTTTTTCAATAAATCCGCAAATCCGGATTTTATCTGTTCCGTTTGCTTGTTCTCGCAGGCTGTAGAATATTCATCAACAGCCATGAGAAAATCCTGCATTCGTTCATTCAGCATTGTTCCTCCTGTGCAAACCACATCGGAAATATAGGCTTGGATACTACCATTTTCTATGACAACAGGGAGGCGGTATTCCAGTCCCGATTTGCCGGCACGAATAGAAAGCACTTTTACTACGGGCGACACAATAGTCACCGTATCGGAAAAATCAAACTTTCCGTGGACTATTTCTGCACTATCTACCAGCTGCCCGCTCGAAAAATCTTTCATATAAACCATTTTTCCTTCGAATTCGGGCAAAGGTGTACTACCGTTAATCTCGTAACCTTTTATCTGATGCCCGGTGCAAGCCACTATCAGACATATTCCCGGAAGAAAAGATAAAAGTTTCACATATCTGTTCATTAAGCTCTTCATTCTTCTTTAAAAAAGAAAAGCCGTCCGCACTATCAGCTGAACGGCTTTCTCTTTTCATTCATACATTTGTATAATCATTCATCCTTAGAATCTGAATCCCAGTTTCACTACAGGCATTTCAAATATTTTGATATTGTGGTGACTGGCGTTATATTTATCAAATCCTTTCGGGCAAATCTGTATCAAGTCATAGCGGTAAGCCAGAGGGTGCATTTCGAAACCGAAAACAAAACCTTTGGCAATGCTATACTCAATACCTGCTACGGCAGCTACTTTGAAACCGTACATCTGACCGGCTTTACTTCCGGAAACATAGACCTGTGACGGAAGTTCTTCCGAGTCGTCACTATCCTTATAGGTGTCTCCGGTGTATGGTTCGGTTGTTTCAATGCGTGCCATCTGGAAGCCGAGTGCGCCTCCAAGATACGGATGAATACGTTCGTTGCGAGTCTTGAAATAGTAGTTGGAACCGACAGATACATACCAGTTGTTGGTCATCTGTGCATTGATATAACTTTGCGCAGGGATAATCATGTCGGGTACACTGTTGTCTCCTTCTACATAGTCTTTCTTAGGAGTGAGGCTGACGTTCATGCTGAACTGGAAATTTACATCCCAATTGTCAGACACGAAATACTTACCTTCAATTCCGGCTATATTGACCAGACTATTATTATTCAGACTCCCGATGTTCAGATAGCGGTTCAGATCGCCGGAGTTATCCTTCCCTCCATTGGGAAGTCCGACTACTCCTCCGTCATTGGAGAACTTAGGAAGCAGATAAGAGGTGTTCTCGTTAAAGAACTTTCCGCTACCAAGCAGGACTGAAACCTGCCACTGTCCTTTCTTCGGGGCAAACGACGCATCATCACTGCTGCTGTAATGCTGCGCCATTGAAGGCGCAGCTGTCATACAGGTCAGCAAAAGTAATGTGCATAGTTTTTTTATCATCTTGTTACTTTTACGTAGTTAGGGAATTATTTCAAGAAGATAGCAAGAAGTGCTTTCAACTGAGCGCTTGCAGTATCATAATCTACCTTGGCAGCATCATATTCAGCCTGTTTTACTTTGATCTTTTCCTGAATACTTACCAATGATTCAGTAATATCTGTATTAGTATAAGTACCAGCTGCTAATTTTTCTATATTTCTCTTAGCTTTAGCAACATCAGCCTTAGCAGTAGTAACACCTGCCAGAGCAGTCATATGTTCTTCCTTAACCAAGTTTTTGATCGCTTCCAAAGAACCTAAATCACCATTAGTAAAGTTATTATTCAAATAAACAGTGATTTCCTTTTCAATCTTACCTTTGATAATTTCATTATTGCCGTATTCTTTTTGTACTGTTGCAATATTATCATTTACTTCTTTAAATACTTTGTCATAAGCAGCTTGGGCTTCGTCGTTAGCTTTCTTAGCTTTATCTACAGCATCCGCCAAAGCAGCATTTGCTTTATCTTGAGCAGTCTGTTCTACAGCTTTTTGAGCAGTAAATGCCTCTTTCAAAGCTTTATAAGTTTCTACCTGCTCAATTATAGCTTGTAGACTAGCTGTTTCTGCTGTTGCCCAAATCATCTTACCAAGAGAACCATAATTACCATTCTTCAAAGCGTCTACATGATTACCACCAGCCGCAGCTATTACTTCGTCCTTAGTTACCGGCAATCTTCTTGGATTATTAGCTGAATTGAAATTATCGCTAAATACAGCAGAAGAAGCAGATTTCCACTTTTCCAATGGAGTCTTTACATTAGAATCTTGCTCTACCTCCATTAATTTTCCAATATTTGCAGTAGATATTTCATTTGCAGTAGTAATGTCACCATCATTTCCCCAAACAATAATACCTAAGTCTATTCCAACAACCTTTTTAAAGTTATTAGCGTCTGCTATCAGCCAAGCAGAGATTTTTTTCGTCTCACTTCCTTTTGTCGCAGTTGCCTTAGTAACTTGTGCTTCTTTAGCCAATGCATCCTTATAGTATGCAACTAAAGCCATAGCTACAGCATCAATATTAGCTTCTTTTTTTCTATCTTCCGGTTTAAGTCCATTATATTTCTTTATTGCAGCATTAGCGGCTACCTCTGATTTCTCCAATTCTATTTTCAGACTTTCATCATAAGCTGCCATTGCATCTTCCCATGCTTTATAATCTTTAGCATAGTTCTCTTCAGCTTCTTTTTGTGTTGCAAGAGCTGTAGCCAATTGTGGTTTAGCCCATTCTATATTTTCCAAATCAACACCTTTAGTAGCCTTATCAATCAGCTTAACCCAACCATCAATCTGACTTTGTGCTTCAGTAATTTGTATACTTTTAGCATAGGCAAAAGTACCAGTAGAAGAATTATAACCAGCAACAGTTGTTCCACTAGGTATTACATCATTCAATCCTTTCTTTACACTTTCAGCCTCTACTTTCTTAGAATAAGCTGCAGCTGTTTTAGCTTTGTTCTTGTTAGAGTTCTGGTTATTTTTAGCAGTCTCCAACTTATTACTAGTAGCATCCAAGTCAGATATCAGTTTAGGATTAGCAACTTCCAACTTGCCTTTTTCAATATTATACTGTTGTTCCTTGACCTTTGCAGCAGCAATTTCTTCTTCCAGCTTCTTGACTTCTGCTTCCCAATCTGCAACAGTAGTATACTCATTATCCAAGATAGCTTTCAAGTTATCAGCATACTTCTGCGTCATTTCTAAAGCAAATTCTGCATTTTTCAATGCATTATCCAAAACCGCTTCTAAATTATTATCAGCTACTATATCAGAATAGTTAGCTAATTGCTCCTGAAGTTTTTTCAAGCTACCGGCTTTATAGCCATCCGCAGACTGGGTAGGATCTTCAGTAATAAGATAAACATAATACTTAGTCGTAGAAGAATTAGTCTCCGTGCTTTCATCCGGATTTGTAGTAGTGGAATTCGCAACTTCCGATGACAGAATTCTTTTGATAACAGTTGTTGAATATCCATACATTGCCTTGTCCATTGCTTGTTTTGCATAGGCGACTTGCGCTTGTACACCATTCAAACGAGTTTGTTCTTCATCTGTCAGCAACAACTTGGAAGCTTCAATCTGTTCCATAGCTTGTTTGTAAGCTTCCTGTGCTTTAGCAGTGGCAGTTTCGGCAAGAAGCATTTTTTCCTTATACTGCTCAACAATCAATGCCTTTTCATTTTCCCACTTAGTTTTGTCAGCTTCCGCTTTTGCAATGGCAGCTTCCGCTTCTGCTTTTGCTTGTGCAGTAGCAGCTTCTTCCTTTTCAATCAGGAGTTGCTTCAACTGAATATCCAGTTCATGCAACTGCAAATCAATTTCTGCAGATTTATTCTGAAGTGCCAAACCTGCATTAACTAACTCTTGCTCTGCAACCTGTGCTTTTCTCAATTCAGCCTCTACAAGCTCAACTGCAGCTTGAGCTTTGATAAAATCAGACTTTGCTCCCCTAAGTTCTGCAATGCCTTCCGGTTCATCGGTATCAATACATCCCGTGAATGTCGCCGTCGTACCTGCCATGAGCAAGGTTGCGACTAAATACGTCCATTTTCTCATAAAAGTAAATTAAATGTTATACAATTAATAAATAAAAAATTTGTTTGTACTAATTCATGATTTATTTCGCTTCACTCCCCCTCTTCCCGTTACTTTGTAGGTAACGGGAAAACCCTTGTGCCTGCTCTTTTGGAGTAGTCTATACTAGAAAATAATACGATATATGACGAATCTTCTTACCCCTGCTTATGAGAAAAAGTAGAGGGGCGGGAAATCTATTGCAAAATTTAGACGTTAACAAAGCTCTAAGACAAAGAATCCACGTGTTCTTCTGTGTTTATTCCTATTTTGAGTAGTTTATTAGAAAAAATGTACGATTTTGTTTGGATGTTTTAAGAAATATGCTCATATTTGCAGCGTCTTTTCTCCCCGTTACCTACAAAGTAACAGCACTATTAATCAGTTACTTGCCACAAATATAGTTCCTCTTCAGCGAAGATAGAATCGTCACATTCGCTTCATCTATTTTCTTATTCTTAAAAGGTTTTAGATAAGTCTCTGTGACGATAATGGATGAATGTCCCATCGCCTCTGAAATAATGCCTGGATGTATCTCGCAATAATATGCCATTGTAGCCCAAGTATGCCGAGCCGTATATGAGCTTAAATCAGAAGTCAATGCAAGTACTTGTTTCAGCAACAGAAGCTGATAGTTAAAATTACGCAAAGCTATCTGATATTCCCTGTAGGTAGCTTCGGTACTTTCTCCGCCAGTCAGTATGGGAAAAAGATAAGGAGAAGCAGAATCGGTGTTCATATACTTTTTTATTAGTTTCATAGTTTCCGGCAGAAGCGTCACAGTTAGAAGCCGCCCGGTTTTTCTACGACGATAAGTAAGCACATTCCCCACCATATCCTGCTTTTTAAGATAGGCAAGATCTACAAACGGCATACCACGAAGCATGAACATTAAGAAAAAGTACGCGCGCGTACGTTGTAATTCTTCCCTTCCCTGATGAATTTGTTTGGGAAGCTCTTTCATCAATCGTTCCATATCCTCCTTTTCCAGTGCACGCTTTCTGTCAGCACGCGTTCCTGTATAAACATACCGGAAATGATGCGGTATATAAGATGCCATACGACGGTCAACCGCGCGGTTGTACACCGCCCTCAATGTACGCATATAGGTTGAAACCGTGTTCCAACTACAATCCTTTTCCCGCAAATACGTTTCAAAACTTTTAAGAAACTCCTGATTCACTTTCTTGAATGACAGATTCCTGCTCCCATTAAATGCAATGATAGCATTCATGCTACTCCTGTAAACATGAGCAGTTCCATAATTCCCACTTTTTCGAAGCCCTTCAGCTACTTCCTTCATAAATGAAATCAAATTCCCCATTTTTATTAATTTTAGTTATCACTCAAGCACATCCCTGAAGAAAAGCGCCCTCACCGCAATTCCCCCCAATGCTCTTAATTCAAAATCTCAAAGTATCATCATACAAATATGATGAATTATGTTTTCTTTATATACACCCGATGTGTTCCTCTGCCATCAATCCCGATACCGGAACCGGGCGTATACGCCCATTGGCGCAATTCATTGGTAGCCGCCGTGCGCAGCAGACCTGTCAGTTTCCGGTATTCGTAGACCGTCAGAAAAGGATGTTCCTCCAGATATCTAACAGCCAATGCTAGTCGTTGCTCCGGTGTATACTTCTGTGAAGAGCGTTGCGACTTCCACGGAGCTCTTTCCAGCAGACATCTTCCGTTGATACGCCTCACCATCTTCCTGTCTACACGAAAGTTCACGCTCCCCACCACAATGCTTCGTGCGTTACGATGGGTTTCACCCTCTCCGGTCTTTTCGCGTTCTTTATCTTTGCATAACGCCAACGAAGGAGAGAATGTTCCGATACCATCCAGCTTCACAGACTTGCCTTCTGCCATCTGATGTGCCATTTCAATACCGATCTGTGTAATTACGCCTTCCACATCTCCGACATTAAAGCCACTGCTGGATGCTATCTGACGTATTAAATCCTCGGTAGATACCTGATCTATCATTGCAAACCGAGGATAAAGTACCTGTTCGCCCGTTCCATGAATATCGGGCATTTCTTCCATTACGTACATTGCCATAATACTAAAGTTTATTTGAAATATTGATTATTAATAGAAAACTTACTCGCTATAGGTAGAAAACTTGTTCTCCCCTACAGGAAAAGTTGTTTTTCCTATAGGACAAACTAAAACCGCAAGTTCTGGTTTTATAACTGAAACTTCTGATTACATAATCAAAAGTTCCGGTTTTATAATCAGAACTTGCGGTTATAGTTTTCTTACCAACAAAGATACGTTTTCCTGCCGGGATAAGCAAGTTTAATCCCTATGAAAAAGAAGTTTGATTACAATTCAGTTACTTATCACCGTTTCTTTACTTTATATCCTTTCAGGGTAAAACCAACTTCAAACAGGTTCAAAAGGGCTATCCGGATGTTATCTTCTATATAGGTCTCCATATTATCATATTTTGCAAAGTTGACGGGAAGGAGTCTGTTATTCCTCCTAAAGCTTTCATCCGGTATTTTACCCGTAAAACGTCCTTTCTTCTTCACTCCCCAACGAATGGTTTTACTACAAGGAAGAGGTATACCTATCGTCAGTACTTTTTCTTTAGTTACCGTATCGGTGATTCCATGTTTCCAGATACTGATATGGTTGGCTCCCAAATAAGTGCCGATATAAAGGACAACGGTCAGCGTCCAATCGTCCAAAGCCTCATCGGTTTGAATACCATTCACCAAATCAGAGAAATAGCCTTCAACCATTTCTCTGTCAAAACAGTTTAGTTCAGGCCATTCACATTTCTCAAACAGTTGATGCACATTGACAGGAACCAGTAAGGTGGTTATTTCTAACTGATATTTCATTCATTTCGTTTTTATATCATTGCATCTAAAATCGTCTCAAGTATCTTATCGACTATAAATATACAATTTTACCAGATCAAATACTAAAGAATAGAGCTTTTTTAAACCTATTTCTGAAAAAGAAAGGACTGTTTGATACACCCCTCCTATATAAACAGGGTTTATCAGACAGTCCTTTCCGTGCGGAGTATGATTCGTCCGTTATTCAGTGGACGATCCTTGCTTTTCGTCCTTACGGCATTTCAGTTTCCATCTGGAACTTACGGCTTACTTTCATCAAATTGATAGTGTAAGTGACTACGTTCTGTGCTTCCTGAACCATCGTGAGATACACCATGCTCACCCGGATGCTTCCTGATTGGCTTTGGATGCGTTGCAGTTCCTTACGTTTCAATAGTGAAAGCTGTCCGTTGAGGTCGTTGGCACGACGGATTTCTTCTTCGAAGTCGTTGTACTCGTTGTTTTCCATTTTCTTACGACACTGCTGAATCAGATAGGTGATATCTTCGGATACATCGCTGAATTCACCTTTCTGGATGGCGTCCAATGGGTTGAAGTTGTTGTCGATATGTTCGAGGCAAGGTTCGCAGAGGCGGGAAATACTGTAGACCAATTCGCTGGCGAAGTCGTTGCCTTGATAGTAATAAAGTCCTTTTTCGAGTACGGTGTTATTGTCGAGACGACACATGGCGACGGTGCCCGAACGTTTCATCTGTTTGATGAGCTGTTTCTCAAATTTAGTGGACCCCATGGCACGACGCAATCCTCGCAGATTTTCATGAAGGAATGAAGTGACAGTCAGTTCGAAATTTGTTTCTGCATATTCCAATACTTTGGAAAGTTCTTCGCGGGTGTGCTTACGCATCAGTTGCAGGGCTTCTGTGCTGTCTGTGGTTTGCATCAGTTGCTTCAGCGTTTCGTTACCTTGTTCTTTCGCTTTGCGTTTCTTGTACATCACCTGGCTACGGATCAAGATGAATACAGCTATACCGATGAGGGCGATGATAGAGATGTTACCTCCATAATGGAGTACGAGAGCTACGAAGAAACAGATGGTGAAGGCGGCTCCGGCGGTGATGAACCAGCCTCCGATGACGCTTAATACGCCGGTGATACGGTAAACGGCTGAATCACGTCCCCAGGCGCGGTCGGCCAAAGAAGTACCCATAGCTACCATGAAGGTTACGTAGGTGGTGGAAAGGGGAAGTTTCAGGGAGGTTCCCAAGGCGATGAGCAGACCGGCCAATACCAGGTTGACAGAAGCGCGGACAAGGTCGAAAGCAGCTCCGTCGGCAATGATTGCTTCGTCTTTGCGGAAGCGGGAGTCAAGCCATTTTTTGCTGCCGTCCGGCATTATTCGGGAGATTCCATTGGCAAGTGTCATGCTGATGCGGACTACTGTGCGGGCGATAGGAGTACTTCCGAATGCTTCTTCTCCTTCATCTTGGCGGGAAAGGTCGACAGATGTTTTAATTACAGCATGTGCTTTTTTAGAGGTGCAGAGGGCGTAGACCATGACGGCTCCGGCTCCGATAAGAAAATACCACGGTGTTTTAGCAGGTCCCAGCAAGGAGGTCATCAGGAAGCCGTTCGGATTTCCTTCTCCGTTGGCGGTGTAATCTAAAAAAGAGGAGAAACCTGCGAGGGGAACGCCAATAAAGTTGACAAGGTCGTTACCGGCAAAAGCGAGAGCCAGAGCGAAGGTTCCCATCAGTACGACGACTTTGAAAACATTGATTTTCATCCAGTGAAGGATTTGCATCAGTACGGTGAAGAATACAAAGAAAACGGTGATTAGCATCAGTGTGTTGTCTTGTATCCAGTGTTTGTTTTCAGAGGTCATGAAGGAGCTGTCTTTCAGTCCTTTGATAAGCATGAAATAGATGATAGCGGTAGCGGCTACACCTCCGAAGAGGGCAATGCTGTATTTCATCTTTTTCGTATAGTTGAAAGTGAATATCACACGGGCAAGCCATTGTACAAGCATTCCGAAGAAGAAGGCGATAGCGACGGAGACGAAGATCGCCATGATGACGGAGAGGGCTTTGTCGGTGTTTATGAGGTCGCCCAGACCGAGGGTATCGCTATTATGTACTTTGATAAGTGAGAGGGCAAAGGTACCTCCGAGTAGTTCAAAGACTAGTGAAACGGTGGTAGAGGTGGGCATCCCCATGGAGTTGAATACGTCCAGCAGTACTACGTCGGTCAACATGACGGCCAGCAGAATGCACATGATTTCGGCAAAGTAGAAGTGCTCGGGCTGGTAGATGCCGTGCCGGGCAATGTCCATCATACCGTTGGACAGGGAAGCGCCAATGAATATACCAATACCGGCTATGAAAAGAATGGTTTTAAACGAAGCGGCCTTGGCGCCTACCGCAGAGTTCAAAAAGTTAACTGCATCATTACTGACTCCGACTATCAGATCGAAAACAGCTAGTACAAAGAGGAAGATGATAATGCATAAATAAATAGTCTCCATAATAAATATATGTGTATGTTGTTTCCGGCTGCAAAGGACGGGATTTGACGTTGCAGGGAGGTGTCATACATGTTACATTTATGTTACAATCATCTTTCTTTTGTCTCGTAATCGTCTTTCTTTTGTCTTGAAACAAAAGAAAGAAGCAAAGAAAAATTCAAGGCTGACTTTTTTCTCCTACTCGCTCCCTGCACTGCGCTAAAGGGCAGAAACTCGCTACGCTCAAACAGTCTGCCCTTTTTGACGCTCCGTTACGGGGGCTCGCTTGACGGAGAAAAAAGTAGGCCGGAGGGGCGTGCGGGGTGGGCGTTGTGGGGGAGGTTGCATGAGATGTCGGTGTGGTTGTTGCGAGGGAAGCCATGTAGTAAGGGCGTATAACGGGGATGTGCAGCGGGAACGTTGCGGGAAGGCCGTGTGGGGTGTTGTAAGTTGCAGGACACGGGTATGGGATTCTTATGTTAGTTAATTAGTTGGTTGTTTTTTAGTTATTTGTTTTGTTTAACCAGTCATAGAAGGTGTATTGGGCTCGTACAGCGGGGGTGCCGGGCGCTCTTTTTTTGAATATATTTCGCAGGTTGTCGTCTACCCAGCAGGCTTTTTGGTTGTCGGCGAGCTGGATATTAAGCATTTCGATGAGGCTGTCACGCAGGTCGGGGGCGAGAATGGGGGTGATGGCTTCGATGCGGCGGTAGAGGTTACGACGCATCCAGTCGGGGGAGCCCATGAAGACTTTGGGTTTGCCGTCGTTGCCGAAGTACCAGATGCGGGCGTGTTCGAGGAAACTGTCTACAATACGGGTGACACGGATGTTACGACTGTATGACTGTCCGGGGATAAGACAACAGATTCCACGGACGATGAGGTCTATTTGTACGCCGTGTTCGGAGGCTTCGTAGAGACGGTCAATCATGGCGGGGTCTTGGAGGGCGTTCATTTTTAGGATGATACGGCCTTGTTTGCCTTCGTCGGCGAGGGCGATTTCCCGATCAATCAGGCGGTTCAATTCGGGGATGAGGTTGAAACGAGCGACAAGAAGGGTGGTGAACTTCGGGTCTTCTTTGCCTTGCAGGGTGCGGAAGAGGTTATAGAGGTCGGCCACTATCTTCGGACGGCAGGTGAAAAGGCCACAGTCGGCGTAGAGGGTGGCGGTCTTTTCATTAAAGTTACCGGTGCTGATATAGGCGTAGCTGGGTATTTTTTCACCGTTCAGTCCACGGCGGCGGATAAGGGCTACTTTGGCGTGTACTTTCAGACCGGGTATGCTGTATATTATTTTAATGCCGGCGGCTTGCATCATTTCGGCCGTGGCAAGGTTGTTTTCTTCGTCGAAACGGGCTTTCAGTTCCACGAATACGGTGACTTTCTTGCCGTTTTGGGCGGCGGCTATCAGGGTGTTGATGACGGCGGAGTTTTCAGCTACGCGGTATTGGGTTACCATGATTTCACGGGTTTCCGGGTTGTGCACGGCTTCATACAGGAAGTGGATGAAGTGCTCGAAAGAGTGATAAGGGTAATATAATAACAGGTCCTTCTTGGCAACGTAGTTGAAGATAGATTCTTTTTCGTCAAGAATGGTCAGCTTCATTGGCTTCGGCTTTTCGAGGCTGTGAAGAGATTTGTTCGGGTTGGGAAGATGACGCAGGTCTTCAAGATTCAGGTGCTTGTCGCCGGGGACAAGTTCATCGCGCTGAATATGGAAGGCGTCTACCAGAAAGTCCAGAAAGTCATGAGGCATACCACGGTCGTAGACGAAACGGCAGACGTCACCGATCTTACGTTTCTTCACTTTCTTCTTGAGTTGAGCGACAAGGTCGGCACTGCTGGCGGTGTCGTCAATCAATATGTCAGCGTCACGGGAGATTTTGATGCAGTAGCTGGAATCGACATCGTAGCCGGGGAAAATAAGGTTGAGGTTTGCCTTGATTATATCTTCGGTAAACATCAGGTAATGGTTTTTCTCGCGGGATGGAAGTTCGATGAAGCGGGGCACTTTGGCGTAGGGTTGCTTCATCACGAAGTAAAGAGGTTGCCGGGATTCTGTTAGACTGGTAGTTCCTTCATTTCCTTCTTTCTTCGGATAGACTCGTATGGCCAGGTAAAGGCGGTTATCCCGCAGGAAGGAGACTATTTTATCTTTGGATACAGGCACAGGCTGCAGGTAGGGAAAAATTTCTTCCCGGAAAAAGTCTTTAATAAACTGCTGGTGGAACGGTTCTACATGTCTGTCCTGATAAAAGATGATGTGATTCTTGCGCAGGGCAGGTAGTAGTTTCTCTTCATAAATGCGTACACGGTCATCCAGCTGGCGGGTGACTTCTTTATTTATTTCTTCTACCAGTTCGCGGGCGGATTGTACGGTTTCTTCATCACTTTCCGTAGCGCCGGAGGCAACAGCTTTATGGTCGGCTACACGGATTTTGTAAAACTCTTCGAGGTTGGAAGAGTAGATAGAGATGAAGTTGATACGTTCGTAGAGCGGTAGACGCTCGTCCAGAGCCTCCAACAATACGCGGTAATTGAATGAGAGCCAACTAATATCTCGCTTGAAATAATTATATTTGCTTTCCATGTGCTTTAAGATTTTTCCAAATATAGTATCTTTGTGGGATTAAACAAAGAAATTTATGACAAGAATTGGATTATTATCTGATACTCACGCTTACTGGGACGAGAAATATCTGGAATATTTTGAACCGTGTGACGAAATCTGGCATGCCGGAGACATCGGTTCGCTGGAAGTAGCGGAAAAGTTAGCCGCCTTCCGTCCATTCCGGGCGGTATATGGAAATATTGACGGACAGGAAATCAGAAAGCTGTATCCGCAAATAAACCGTTTCACGGTGGATGGTGCAGAAGTGCTGATTAAACATATCGGCGGTTATCCGGGGAAATACGATCCTTCCATCATCGGCAGTCTGATGGCACGTCCGCCCAAACTTTTTATCAGCGGACATTCTCATATATTAAAGGTGAAATATGATAAAACACTGGATATGTTGCATATTAATCCGGGAGCTGCCGGCATGTCCGGTTTCCACAAGGTACGGACTTTGGTACGTTTTGTTATCAACCAGGGGGCCTTTCAGGACTTGGAAGTCATCGAATTGGCGGACAAATAAAATAAATGTTCCTGCCAGATTGAAAAATTATTTTAAAATTTTGCCACGTCGGAATTCTTTCCGACCTTTGCACGCAGTTAATGAATAACTCAGACGAACATGAAAGGAATTATTCTAGCCGGTGGTAGTGCCACCCGACTTTATCCGCTCTCTAAAGCGATTTCCAAACAAATCATGCCTGTGTATGACAAGCCGATGATTTATTATCCGTTGTCAACACTTATGTTGGCAGGAATACGCGAAGTGTTGATTATTTCGACTCCACGCGACTTGCCGATGTTCCGCGACTTGTTGGGAACGGGTGAGGAACTGGGTATGTCTTTCTCCTATAAAATTCAGGAACAACCTAACGGACTGGCACAAGCTTTCGTATTGGGAGCCGATTTCCTGAACGGCGAACCGGGCTGTCTGATTCTTGGGGATAATATGTTTTACGGACAGGGCTTCTCCGCCATGCTCCGCCGGGCTGCCAATATAGAAAAGGGCGCCTGCATCTTCGGTTACTACGTGAAAGACCCGCGCGCTTATGGTGTAGTGGAATTTGACGAACAGGGAAAAGTGATTTCACTGGAAGAAAAGCCGGAAGTGCCGAAAAGTAATTATGCCGTTCCGGGACTTTATTTCTACGATGCCAGTGTGACGGAAAAAGCAGCGGCTCTTCGTCCTTCAGCACGTGGAGAGTATGAGATAACAGACTTGAACCGTCTGTATCTGGAAGAAGGTACATTGAAAGTGGAACTCTTCGGACGCGGATTTGCATGGCTCGATACGGGTAACTGCGACAGTCTGCTGGAAGCTTCCAACTTCGTGGCCACTATTCAGAACCGCCAAGGTTTTTACGTCAGCTGTATTGAAGAAATCGCCTGGCGTCAGGGATGGATTCCGACGGAGCAGTTGCTTCTACTGGGTCAACAGCTCGAAAAAACCGAGTATGGAAAGTACCTTATCGAATTGGCTAAACAATCCTAAAATCAACATAAAGAATAAAATATGAAAACTTATCTAGTGACCGGTGCCGCAGGATTTATCGGGGCAAATTACATCAAGTACATCTTAGCCAAACATAACGACATCAAAGTCGTGATATTGGACGCTTTGACGTATGCAGGTAACTTAGGAACGATTGCCAAAGACATCGACAACGAACGCTGTGTCTTTATCAAAGGAGACATTTGTAGCCGCGATGTGGTAGACGGTCTTTTTGCTGAGTATCGTTTTGACTATGTGGTGAATTTCGCTGCCGAGAGCCATGTGGACCGCAGCATTGAAAATCCGCAACTGTTTCTGATTACCAACATTCTCGGAACACAGAACTTACTGGATTGTGCACGCCGTGCATGGGTGATGGGGAAAGACGAACAAGGATATCCGACCTGGAGAAAAGGTGTACGCTATCATCAGGTATCTACCGATGAGGTGTATGGTTCATTGGGAGCCGAAGGGTATTTCACTGAAGCAACTCCGCTTTGTCCTCACAGCCCATACAGTGCTTCTAAGACAAGTGCAGACATGGTGGTAATGGCTTACCACGACACTTATAAAATGCCGGTAACGATTACCCGTTGCTCCAACAACTACGGTCCGTACCACTTCCCGGAAAAATTGATTCCGTTGATTATCAAGAATATCCTCGAAGGAAAGCATCTCCCCGTCTACGGTGACGGTAGCAATGTGCGCGACTGGCTTTATGTGGAAGACCACTGCAAAGCAATCGACCTCGTTGTGCGTGAAGGTCAAGACGGAGAAGTGTACAACGTTGGTGGACACAACGAGAAAACAAACCTCGAAATCGTGAAACTGACAATTTCGACTATCCACCGTCTGATGGCAGAAAATCCCGAATATCGTCAGGTTCTCAAAAAGAAAGTGAAAGACGAAAACGGAGATATTTCGATCGACTGGATCAACGAAGATCTGATTACTTTCGTTAAGGACCGTCTGGGACACGACCAACGTTATGCTATCGACCCCACCAAGATAACAAATGCCTTAGGATGGTATCCCGAAACTAAATTCGAGGTCGGTATCGTAAAGACAATCGAATGGTATTTAGCCAACCAAGCTTGGGTGGAAGAAGTTACCAGCGGAGATTATCAGGGTTACTACGAAAAGATGTACGGGAAATGATTCTCAATTTATCAACATTCCTATTGCAATAAGAATACCCATAAGCAGCATATTACGCGAAGTCTCGCCTAATATGCTGTTTAATTTTTTACCGCTGTATATTTTCACCATCCGTTTCCAGGTAAGGAAATGAGGGATCAGATAAAGTTGCGGAAGAAAAGCGGCGTAGAAATGACCTTCACGAAGGAAACACAAGCAGAGAAGAGAAGCGGTAATCCCCAGCATCAAATAAAAATAGCGACCGAATTTCTCGCCAAAACGAACGATCACTGTCCTTTTTCCACTGCGTGCATCCGCTTCGCGGTCACGATAATTATTGACTACCAACAATGTATCGATAAGCAGTCCGCAGATTAAAGAGGCGATAGTGACATCCGGTGTCCAAGTTAGCGCCTGTACGTAATATGTTCCGCCTACGGGTACAAAGCCGAAAAAGACAATCACCAATACATCGCCCCAACCGTTGTAAGAAAGAGGATAAGGACCGGTGGTATAAAGAAAGGCAAATAACACACAAAGCACTCCTACGATAATCAATTCCCACCCGGCAAAGAAGAGTAACGTACAGCCGATAAGGCAGGCAAGAGCAACCGTAATAATAATCCCGGTTTTCATCGCTTGCGGAGAAATCCATCCTTGCGCACAAGCACGTTCGGGGCCTAACCGGTCTTCCCGGTCTGTTCCTTTGAGGAAGTCGAAAAGGTCATTGATGAAATTAGCGGCAATTTGCATCAGACTTGCAAACAGACAGCAGATCAGTGCAGGCAACCAGTGAAAACGTCCGTCCATTGCAGCAAGAGCAGTACCTATCATAACCGGAGTTATGGCCCCTGTCAGCGTTTTGGGACGTGCAGCTAATATCCATGCTTGTAGCGAGTTACGCTTTACTTCTTCCATACTTTAATATATTATAAATAGTTTTGACGGACAAAGATACATGATTTTTCGTATCTTTGCACCCCGAAAAACTTCAAACTAAGAGAAGATGAAGAAAATAAAAACAATCTACCCTGTTATCCTGTTGACATTGCTTTTGCTGGCTTCCTGTAAGTCGAAAAAGAATATGGTGGCTACCTTGCCACGCCCTGTTTTAAATTCAGATTCTATTTATCCGGATACGGCTAATGCCATAGCCGGGTTATTCTCCCCCGACCACTCGCAACTCAAAGAGCTGAATGTTTCCAAAAACAAAAAGCAGAATACAAAGGAAAAGACTTCTACCGATACACACGAATCGTCGGATCTGGTACTGCGGGGAACAAAAATCACTTCTTCCAGCGTAGATGTATCTTCTGTCTATACCGGAGTGGACCGTGTAGTAAAATATGACTTTACACACCACGATGTTCCCGAAGCCTTTGAAGGTTTCCGTATCGCTTTCATTTCCGACTTACACTACAAAAGTCTGCTGAAAGAAAAAGGCCTGAACGACCTTGTCCGCCTACTGATTGCTCAAAAGGCTGATGTGCTTCTAATGGGTGGTGACTATCAGGAAGGTTGTGAATATGTGGAACCTTTGTTTTCCGCACTGGCACGCGTAAAAACACCGATGGGCACTTATGGGGTAATGGGCAATAACGACTACGAACGTTGCCACGACGATATTGTGAATACAATGAAACATTACGGCATGCGTCCGTTAGAACATGAAGTAGATACGCTTCGTAAAGACGGGCAGCAGATCATTATCGCTGGAGTGCGCAATCCTTTTGATCTGGGGCGCAACGGAGTATCGCCTACTCTGGCACTCTCTCCCAAAGATTTTGTCATCTTACTGGTTCATACTCCGGATTACATCGAAGATGTTTCAGTAGCTAACACCGACCTTGCCCTGGCAGGACACACCCACGGCGGACAAGTCCGTGTATTCGGAGTTGCCCCGGCACTTAACTCACACTATGGCAATCGTTTCATCACCGGACTGGCATATAATTCTGCAAAAATACCTTTGATTATAACAAACGGAATAGGAACCTCCAAATTACCAATCCGTGTCGGCGCTCCGGCGGAAATCATCGTTATTACTCTTCATCGATTAACGGAGTAAACTGGATAGCCTCCCAAGCCTTTGGATGCACAAAGTATCGAACATCTTTCCCTGCATCCAATGCTTCTCGAATAAAAGTAGAACTGATTTCAAATACAGGAGAATGAACAAGACGCACCGTTTCCGGCAATTCCTCCTCTTTGACGGGAAAGCCGGGACGGGGGTAAATAAGAATCTGATTCTCTTTAATGATACGTTCGGACTGATACCAATATCCAAAACGTTCCCAATTATCGGAACCGATAATGAAATAAAACTCGCGATCGGGAAATGCCTCACGCAGTTTCTCCAACGTATATACGCTATATGAGGGGCGAGGCAAATGAAACTCAAAATCTGAAGCCTGAAAACGAGGATAGTCACTGATGCTCAACTTTACCAGTTCGAGACGTAATTCATCATTCCATAACTTCTCCTGTGCTTTCAAAGGATTCTGCGGACTCACCATAAACCAGATTTCATCCAATCCTTCATACTCACAAAGGTAGTTGGCTAGAGCAAGATGTCCGATGTGAATCGGATTGAATGATCCGCTGAAGATTCCGGTTTTCTGCTTATTCATTGTTCCAAAAACTCTTTGATAACTTTCAAAGCTTCCGCTTTAGCAGTTTCCAAATTATCATTGACAATCACACAATCGAATTGCGAAGCAAAACCCAATTCATATTCCGCCTTAGCGATGCGACTTTCAATCACTTCCGGCGCATCCGTTCCACGTCCTTCCAACCGGCAGCGTAATTCTTCCACCGAAGGCGGCTGGATAAACACCGACAACGCACGATCGCCATAAAACTTCTTGATATTGCATCCGCCAACCACATCTACGTCAAACACCACATTCTGACCCGCTTCCAATTGCTTTTCTACCTGCGCTTTCAGCGTTCCGTAATAACGGTCCTTATACACCTCCTCATACTCCAGAAATTCGTTGTTCTCAATGCGTTGGCGAAATTCTTCCGGCGTAAGGAAGAAATATTCAACCCCATGCTGCTCCGTTCCACGCGGAGGACGGCTGGTAGCAGAAATAGAAAACGCTAAATTCAAGTTCTGCGTCAGCAGATAATTGATTATAGTAGATTTGCCCGAACCCGACGGAGCAGAGAAAATAATTAGCTTACCGGTCATAAGTTTAATGAAGAATTAAGAATTAAAAATGATAGATACTGTTTTACATCACGTTCAGCACCTGTTCCTTAATCTGTTCCAGTTCATCCTTCATCTGAACTACGATCTTCTGCATTTCAGCATGATTGGACTTGCTGCCTAACGTATTGATCTCCCGACCCATTTCCTGGGCGATAAAACCAAGCTTCTTACCCTGTCCGCTACCACTTTCCATCGTGCTGATGAAATATTTCAGATGGTTGCTAAGACGTTGTTTTTCCTCGTTGACATCCAGTTTTTCGATGTAGTAAATCAGTTCCTGTTCCAGACGATTCTTGTCGTAGTCTACGCTTAACGTCTTTTCGAGAGCATCAGTGATGCGTTCCTTCACTTTCTCTACACGTTCTTTCTCGTAAGGAGTAATCTGTTCGAGCAAACTGTTGATGTTGGCAATCTTCTCACGGAATTTCTTTTCCAATGCAGCCCCCTCCTGTTTGCGGAAATCGACCAAATGACTGATGGCTTCAAGTATGGTAGCATGCACCATGCTCCATTCCTCTTCCGTCAGTTCCTGAATTTCCGTTTTCGTCATCACGTCCGGCATGCGGAGTAATAGTTGGAGCCAGTCTTCCGGTGCGGGACAAGGAATCCCCAGTTCGCGGCTTATCGAATCCAACTGGCTATAATAACTTTTCAGCACATCCTTATTGATGGGAGCAGCATCCGCGCCCTCCTTCTTCTCTATCCACAGGCTGAAGTCAGCTTTTCCACGTTCCAGAACTTTAGAAATCTCATTACGGATTTCAATCTCTTTTTCACGATACGCCGGAGCGATGCGAGTGGACAAATCCATTGCCTTGCTGTTGAGCGACTTGATTTCTACATTTATTTTTTTATCAGGAAGTTCGGCCGTAGCTTTACCGTATCCTGTCATAGACTGTATCATAACCTTAAAGTTTTGTGCAAAAGTACACGAATATTTTAAGAATTGGAAATAATCATGTAAATTTGCGACAATTTAATAAGCTGATTTTTATGTCGTGTATACTGAATATTGAAACCTCTACCTCTGTTTGCTCGGTAGCGGCCAGTCAAGACGGACAGACGATTTTTGTGAAAGAAGACTTGAAAGGCCCTTCACACGCCGTGTCTTTAGGAGTTTTTGTAGATGAAGCATTGTCGTTCATAGACAGTCATGCCATCCCTTTGGATGCCGTTGCAGTGAGTTGTGGACCGGGTTCGTACACCGGACTCCGAATCGGGGTTTCTATGGCGAAAGGAGTTTGTTACGGGCGCAATATCCCCTTGATCGGTATCCCGACGCTGGAAGTATTGAGTGTTCCGGTGCTGTTGTATCACGACTTGCCCGAAAACGCTTTGCTTTGTCCGATGATCGACGCCCGCCGCATGGAAGTATATGCAGCCGTCTATGACCGTCGTCTACAAGTGAAACGTACAGTTGCCGCCGACATCGTAGATGAGAACTCTTACCTGGAGTTCCTGAACGAACAACCGGTTTATTTCTTTGGAAACGGAGCCGACAAATGCCGCGAACAGATCACGCATCCGAACGCACATTTTATCGACAATATCCATCCGTTGGCTAAAATGATGTTCCCACTGGCAGAAAAAGCAGTGGCCGATGAAGACTATAAAGACGTGGCTTACTTCGAACCTTTCTACCTGAAAGAATTCGTTGCCTCCATGCCGAAAAAGCTTCTTTAATTTTTTAATTTTTAATTCTCAATTTTAATTTAACAAATGCAATACAATACTCAACAGAAAAGAATGCCGCTTCCCGAATACGGACGTAGCATCCAGAACATGGTAGATTATGCGTTGACCATTCAGGATCGTGCAGAACGTCAGCGTTGTGCCAACACCATCATCAACATTATGGGAAATATGTTCCCCCATTTGCGTGATGTACCCGATTTCAAGCACAAGCTTTGGGACCACCTGGCTATCATGTCCGGTTTTGAGCTGGATATTGACTATCCGTATGAAATCATCCGCAAGGACAATCTGGTGACCCGCCCGGACCATATCCCCTACTCCACTGCCCGTATGCGTTACCGTCACTACGGACATACGCTGGAAGTACTGATAAAAAAAGCGATCGAATTCCCTGAAGGAAACGAAAAGAGAAACCTGATTGCCCTTATCTGCAACCACATGAAAAAGGATTACCTGGCATGGAACAAAGATACAGTGGACGACAAAAAGATTGCCGAAGACCTATACGAACTGTCTAACGGGGAACTCCAAATGACCGACGATATCGTCCGGCTGATGGCAGAACGCCTGAATCAGAACTACCGTCCGAAGACGAACTATACCAACAATCGTCAAAACAATAAAAGAAGATACTAAAACACTTTATACTTAATACTAAAAAAATTAATGGCTTCATTTGTAATCGAAGGAGGACATCGGCTTAGCGGAGAAATCCACCCGCAAGGAGCTAAAAACGAAGTTTTGCAGATAATCTGTGCCACGTTGCTGACCGCAGAGGAAGTGACGGTGAACAATATACCTGACATTCTTGATGTCAACAACCTGATTCAGCTCTTGCGGGAGATGGGAGTGACGGTTGCAAAGAAAGGCATTGATTCTTATAGTTTTAAAGCAGAAAATGTAGACCTGGCTTATTTGGAAAGCGATGAATTCCTAAAGAAATGTTCCAGTCTGCGAGGCTCTGTGATGCTTATAGGTCCCATGGTGGCACGTTTCGGCAAGGCATTGATTTCCAAGCCGGGAGGAGATAAAATCGGTCGCCGCCGTCTGGACACTCACTTTGTAGGTATTCAGAATTTAGGGGCCGACTTCCGCTACGACGAAGAGCGGGGTATCTACGAAATAACGGCCGACAGACTTCAGGGAAGCTATATGCTACTGGACGAAGCATCTGTCACCGGAACAGCCAACATCGTCATGGCAGCCGTACTTGCCAAAGGTACGACCACCATTTACAATGCCGCCTGCGAACCCTACGTGCAACAACTCTGCCGGTTACTCAACCGGATGGGAGCCAAAATCAGCGGTATCGCATCCAACCTGCTCACCATCGAAGGCGTGGAAGAACTGCACGGCACGCAACACACCGTACTGCCCGACATGATTGAAGTGGGCAGCTTCATCGGCATGGCGGCAATGACGAAAAGCGAAATTACCATCAAGAATGTTTCTTACGAAAATCTTGGAATCATCCCCGAGAGCTTCCGCCGTCTGGGCATCAAGCTCGAACAAAGAGGAGACGATATTTACGTTCCCGCACAGGAAACATACCAGATAGAATCATTTATCGACGGCTCCATCATGACAATAGCCGACGCCACTTGGCCGGGACTGACTCCCGACTTGCTAAGTGTGATGCTCGTTGTAGCCACACAAGCCAAAGGCAGCGTACTGATCCATCAGAAAATGTTCGAAAGCCGCCTGTTCTTTGTGGACAAGCTGATCGACATGGGTGCACAAATTATTCTCTGCGACCCTCACCGCGCCGTAGTCATCGGACACAACCACGGCTTCAAGCTGCGCGGTGCCCGCCTGACTTCACCGGATATACGTGCCGGTATCGCCCTTCTGATTGCCGCCATGAGCGCCGAAGGAACCAGTACCATTAGTAACATCGAACAGATAGACCGTGGTTATCAGAACATCGAAGGACGTCTGAACGCTATCGGAGCCAGAATCACCCGGATATGATAAAGAAAGAAGAAGTATACAAGATAGGATTATTCAATAAACCGCACGGCATCCACGGCGAATTGCAATTTACCTTCACGGACGATATTTTCGACCGTGTGGACTGTGATTACCTGATATGCCTGCTCGATGGCATTTTCGTGCCTTTCTTCATCGAAGAATACCGCTTCCGTTCAGACTCCACCGCCTTGGTGAAACTGGAAGGAGTCGACAGTGCCGAACGTGCCCGAATGTTCACCAACATTGAAGTCTACTTCCCCGTGAAACACGCCGAAGAAGCGGAAGATGGCGAATTATCCTGGAACTTCTTTATCGGTTTCCAGATGGAAGACATCCATCACGGACTTCTGGGAGAAGTTATAGATGTAGATACCACTACGGTAAACACCCTTTTCGTGGTTGAAGGAGCGGAAGAAGAGGAACTGCTCGTTCCCGCCCAGGAGGAATTTATCGTAGGAATAGACCAGAAACAGAAACTCATCACGGTGGAACTTCCCGAAGGGTTGCTCAATCTGGAGGAATTGGAAGATGACCGGTGAGAACGAATCAAACGATGAGCCGCTCATCCACTGAAAATAGTAAATAGTAAATCGTAAAAACAGTAAATACCCGAGATGCCAAAGAGAAGACGAAGTAAAGCTTTCTGGAAAAATTTCAAGTTCAAGTATAAACTAACGATCGTTAATGAAAATACACTTGAAGAAATTGTCGGACTTCGCGTATCCAAGCTCAATGGACTTTCCGTATTACTTTGCGTGCTGGCGGTACTTTTCCTGATCGCTTCCTGCATCATCACCTTCACCCCGCTGCGCAACTACCTCCCCGGATACATGAACAGTGAAGTCCGTACACAAATCGTAGACAATGCCCTGCGTGTAGACTCTTTACAACAAGTGCTCAACAAGCAGAATCTTTACATCATGAACATTCAGGATATCTTCAGTGGAAAAGTATCCATCGACAGCGTGCAGACACTCGATTCACTGACCACTGCCCGCGAAGACACACTGATGGAACGTACCAAACGGGAAGAAGAATTCCGCCGTCAGTATGAAGAGAATGAAAAATATAACCTGACCTCCATCACTTCCCAACCGGACGTGACCGGACTCATTTTATACCGTCCGACACGAGGTATGGTGTCCGACCACTTCAATGCCGAGAAGAAACATTACGGCACCGACATCGCCGCCAATCCCAACGAAAGCGTACTGGCAACTATGGACGGAACCGTCATCCTAAGCACATACACCGCCGAGACAGGTTATCTGATTGGCGTACAACATAACCAGGATTTAATTTCAATCTATAAACACTGCGGCTCCCTCCTGAAAAAGGAAGGTGAACGCGTGAAAGGAGGGGAAGCCATCGCTCTGGTAGGAAACAGCGGCACACTTAGTACAGGGCCGCACCTCCATTTCGAACTTTGGTATAAAGGTCATCCGGTGAATCCCGAAAAATACATCGTATTTTAAGTGATAATAGAAAAATGAATATAGAGACTAACAAAAAGAAAAAACAAATAGCTATCCTAGGCTCAACAGGCTCCATCGGGACGCAGGCTCTGCAAGTCATCGAAGAACATCCCGACCTGTACGAAGCCTATGCGCTGACAGCCAACAACCGCGTGGAACTACTGATTGCCCAGGCACGGAAGTTCCAGCCGGAAGTGGTAGTGATAGCCAACGAAGAAAAGTATTCCGAACTGAAAGAAGCATTGAGCGACCTGCCTATCAAAGTGTACGCAGGCACAGACGCTATCTGTCAGATTGTAGAAGCAGGCCCCATCGACATGGTGTTGACAGCCATGGTCGGTTATGCCGGACTAAAACCAACCATCAACGCCATCCGCGCCAAGAAAGCGATTGCGTTGGCCAATAAAGAAACATTGGTAGTAGCGGGCGAACTGATTAATCAGTTGGCACAACAATATCGCACTCCGATTCTGCCGGTAGACTCTGAACACTCTGCTGTTTTTCAGTGTTTAGCGGGAGAAGTGGGTAACCCGATCGAGAAAGTGATATTGACAGCCTCCGGAGGTCCGTTCCGCACTTGCACCTTGGAACAGCTGAAATCCGTCACAAAGACGCAAGCCTTGAAACATCCCAACTGGGAAATGGGAGCAAAAATCACAATCGACTCCGCTTCCATGATGAATAAAGGTTTTGAGGTGATCGAAGCCAAATGGTTGTTTGGTGTTCAGCCCAGCCAGATCGAAGTGGTGGTGCATCCGCAATCAGTCATTCACTCGATGGTGCAGTTTGAAGACGGAGCTGTCAAGGCACAACTTGGGATGCCAGATATGCGCCTGCCCATCCAGTACGCATTCTCCTACCCCGACCGTATCAGCTCTTCTTTCGACAGACTCGATTTCTCCCAATGCACGAATCTGACGTTTGAGCAACCCGATACGAAACGGTTCCGCAACCTGGCACTCGCCTACGAAGCGATGTACCGCGGAGGGAATATGCCCTGTATCGTCAATGCTGCCAATGAAGTAGTGGTAGCCTCTTTCCTGAAAGACGACATCAGCTTCCTCGGCATGAGCGACGTAATAGAGAAAACAATGGAACGGGTTGCCTTCATCGCCAATCCGACATACGACGATTATGTAGCTACGGATGCGGAAGCAAGGAAAATAGCAGCCAGTCTGATATGATCCGCTTCATCCCATTGATGAACAAAGAAAATAAAGAAATTGATTAGTATTAATATAAATTGAAAATAGCCTTTATATCCTCTCTTCGGTAGAGAATTAGTTGAAGGCTTTAAACTGTAAATAGACTATATGGAAACATTTTTGATTCGTGCCCTGCAATTGATTATGAGCTTATCCTTGCTCGTTATCGTTCATGAAGGCGGGCATTTTCTTTTTGCCCGTTTGTTTAAGGTGCGTGTAGAAAAATTCTGCTTATTTTTTGACCCTTGGTTCACCCTTTTTAAGTTCAAACCCAAGAAAAGTGACACAGAGTATGCAGTAGGCTGGTTGCCATTGGGCGGTTATGTCAAAATAGCCGGCATGATTGATGAGTCGATGGATACCGAACAGATGAAACAACCCGAACAACCGTGGGAGTTCCGCTCCAAGCCGGCGTGGCAACGTCTGCTGATAATGGTGGGTGGCGTACTGTTCAACTTCCTGTTGGCACTGTTCATCTACTCCATGATTCTTTTTGCATGGGGCGACCAATATATAAAGGTACAGGAAGCCCCTCTTGGTATGGAATTCAACGAGACTGCCAAAGCGGTAGGTTTCCAGGACGGTGATATCCTCCTTTCTGCCGACGGTGTTCCTTTCGAACGTTATGACGGCGACATGTTGAGCCAGATTGCCGATGCACGCGAAGTAAGCGTCATCCGTAACGGGGCAAAAGCCTCCGTCTATATCCCGGAAGACCTGATGCAACGCCTCTTGGCAGACAGTGTCCGCTTCGCCTCCTACCGTTTCCCGTACGTTATAGACAGCGTAATGGTGAACTCTCCTGCCGCACAAGCAGGAATCCAGGCAGGTGACAGCATCATCGCCCTGAACGGAACACCGATCTCTTTCTCCGACTTCAAAGAAGCGATGGCAGAACGTAAGAAAAACGAAGCAACCCTGCTCAAAGACAGCATAGATCCGCGTCTAATCACGCTGACTTATGTGCGTAACGGTGCAACAGACACGCTAAGTATGCGTGTAGACTCCGCCTACCTGATGGGTGTAACCGCCTGTCTCGTCACAGACCGTCTGCTCCCTATGGTAAAAAAAGAATATGCCTTCTTTGAATCCTTCCCCGCAGGTGTCTCCCTCGGTGTGAAAACCCTGAAAGGCTATGTAGGAAACATGAAATACCTCTTCTCAAAAGAAGGAGCCAAACAACTGGGCGGCTTCGGAACGATCGGCAGCATCTTCCCCGCTACCTGGGACTGGCACCAGTTCTGGTATATGACAGCCTTCCTTTCCATCATCCTGGCTTTCATGAACATCCTCCCTATCCCCGCATTAGACGGTGGCCACGTGCTCTTCCTCTTCTACGAGATGATAGCCCGCCGCAAACCGAGCGACAAGTTTATGGAATACGCCCAGATGACCGGTATGATTCTGCTCTTCGGTCTGTTGATATGGGCTAACTTCAATGATATTTTGCGATTCTTCTTCTAGCGAATATAACAATAGAAAGATAGAGAAAACATATAAAAAGAATCATCCCGGATGAAAAAGGTTTTAAAAACCAATTTTCATCCGGGATCTTTTTTTATTGTTGTTTGTCTTTAAATCTTCAACATCTTCTTCTCTCTCTCCAAATCCGTCTCATCCAACTTAGGTGAAGGCACCGTGCACGTTTTGATATAATCTCCCTCCTGACACGTATAATTATAGTACACCTCCAATTCCGGAGTCAATTCCGCCCGCGGAACCAGACACCCTTCCATCTCCAGAAACTGATTAACATCCGTACTATCCGACTGTTTCACCAGTACAATACGACGCGCAATCGGATTATGATTGTAGTCCAGACAGAGATAAAGCCCTTTCAGCATATTCGGAAACTCATAATGCGGAAGTTGCAGGTAAATAGTCACCAGCGCAAACTGTGGCAAATCCCTTTCGTTGAACATCAGGTAAGAGTTCTGATGATTACTGATAATCCCGCTCCCCCAATGCACCGACTTATACGCATTAATCATCCCCACCTTCACATACTCATTATTCTCGGAAGCACAAATCATGTACGGCTCGATCTTCAAGCTATCCGTAGAAGACGACAAACTGTAACTAAGATACATACCGCTATAATTATACACCTCCTGCACAGACTCCTTCGCCTCTTTCCCCAGCAACTTGATAAAAGAGTTGCCATTCTCCGCCTCGCTCTGCACGTCCGGCTCCATCTCCTGAAGCAACAGCCTCACCGATCCCACATTATTTAATAAGCGTTTCTTGGAAACATTATTCACCAGTGCCAAAGCTTCATCCAGCGCCTCGTCCGGTGTGCGTGTTTTCAATAAGTCGATATAAGCGGGAAGCACACTCGAATACAAAGCAGACAACACACTCGGAGCCATATCCACCCGGTCGGCAATTTCTTTCATCTTCACCCCGTTGTTGCGCAGGTACTCTATTCTTTTATAAATATCCGTAAGTTCGTCCATGATTTTTCGGTTTGTTAATTGATTCCGTTGCAAAGGAATGACTAAGGTATTATGTTTGTATTGCATGAATATTACATTAATATTTCAGTACACTTAAAGGCTCATATATACAATATGATTCATTGAAATTCATTTTTTCGTTCGCTCCGACACCCTACTTTTGCACCGGAAACAAAAAAAATAGCATTATGAATTTCAAAGAAAAACTGTCGCCTTCGGCCCAAAAGAAACTTTCCGATTTACTCTTTATCCTTTATGCGGGAGGAGCGGCACTGCTATCCTATTCATTAGTCTACGCACTACGCAAACCGTTCACCGCCGCCACGTTCGACGGCATGGAACTATTTGGTATGGACTATAAGATAGCCACCAGCATCATCCAGATATTCGGATATATGGTATCCAAGTTTATCGGGATCAAACTTATTTCCGAACTGAAGAGAGAAGGCCGCCTGAAATTCATTCTTGTTTCTATTTTAGTGGCCGAACTCTCTTTGGTTCTTTTCGGATGCCTACCCCGCCCGTTCAATGTGTTGGCGTTGTTCTTCAACGGACTGTCGCTTGGCTGTATGTGGGGAGTCATCTTCAGCTTCCTCGAAGGACGCCGGGTGACGGATCTGCTCGCTTCCCTTTTCGGACTCAGTATCGCAGTCAGTAGCGGCACAGCCAAATCCATCGGACTTTTCGTTGTCGACACCCTGCACGTCAGTGAGTTCTGGATGCCTGCTCTGATCGGTGCGGTAGCATTACCCTTGCTGGCAGGACTGGGCTATATCCTCGATCACCTGCCCAAACCGACTGCCGAAGACAAAGCACTGCGTGTGGAACGTGTCACTCTCAACAAACAACAACGCTGGAACCTGTTCCGCAGCTTTGCTCCCATATTGACACTGCTTTTCTTCGCCAACCTCTTTCTCACCGTTTTGCAAGATGTCAAGGAAGACTTTCTGGTGAAAATCATAGACGTCAATGCCGCCGGACTTTCCCCGTGGGTATTCGCCAAAGTGGACGGTGTAGTCACACTGATTATCCTGGCTATTTTCGCCACCCTGGCAGTGATGAAAAGCCACATCAAAGTACTTTCCGTTCTATTGACCCTTGTCATTGCGGGAGCAATCACACTTAGCACTGTGGCATTCAACTACCATACCCTGCAACTTTCTCCGCTCGTGTGGTTATTTATCCAGAGCCTCTGCCTCTATTTTTCTTACTTGAGCTTTCAAACCATCTTCTTCGACCGCTTCATCGCCTGTTTCCGCATCAAGGGAAATGTAGGTTTCTTCATAGCGATGGTCGATTCCATCGGCTACACAGGCACAGTGGTGGTATTGGTAGTGAAAGAATGTTTCAACCCGGATTTAAATTGGCTGGAATTCTACAATACGATGGCAGGGACAGTAGGAATCGTCTGCACCTTTGCGTTCACCTTAGCAATGATTTATCTGACACAAAAATACAGAAAAGGGAAACAGGGTGAAATACGCGGGAACGAATCTTGCCCCGCCCCCTCCCTCGCTTCTTACTAATTTCTGACGAATAAACCAATATTATATAGAAACAAGAATGAAAAAGATTGAATGTATTATTATGGACTGGGCTGGTACAGCCGTTGACTATGGATGTTTTGCCCCCGTGGCTGCTTTTATCGAAGCATTTGCCGAAAAAGGACTGGTAATCGATGTTGTACAGACCCGCAAACCAATGGGACTACCCAAAATTCAACACATCCGCGAACTACTTTCCATGCCTGACGTGAACGAACAGTTTACCGCCCGTTACCAACGCGCCTGGACGGAAGAAGACGTGGTAGAACTAAACCGCCTTTTCGAGAAGTATCTCTTCGCCTCTCTCGAAAACTACACAGACCCTATTCCGGGAGTAATCCCAACTTTGGAAAAATTGCGTGCCGCAGGTATTAAAATAGGATCGACCACCGGCTATACCCGCGAAATGATGGATGTAGTTCTCCCCGCCGCACAGGCAAAAGGATACCACGTGGATTATTGCGCCACTCCCAACCTACTTCCCGCCGGACGTCCCGCTCCTTACATGATTTTTGAGAACCTGACGAAATTAGCAGTCCCCAGCCTCGACGCCGTTATAAAAGTGGGTGATACGATTGCCGATATTCACGAAGGAGTGAACGCGAAAGTGTATAGTGTAGGCGTGATTCTCGGCAGCAATGAAATGGCACTTACCGAAGCAGAAACAAAATCAATGCCTGCCTCCGAACTCGAAGCCCGCATCGCCGATGTCAAAGAGCGCATGCTTGCCGCAGGAGCTTCTTACGTGATACGCACTATCGAAGAACTTCCCGCACTGATTGAAACGATCAACGCCGGCAACTAACATTCAAGCCCGCACCCAACAATCAGAAAAGAAACAAAATCATTTATTTATTCATTTCTAAAGAAAACATCATTATGAAACCATATTTGTTATTAACTCCGGGACCTCTAACCACCTCTGAAACAGTAAAAGAAGCCATGATGACCGACTGGTGTACATGGGACGAAGACTACAACCTCGGCATTGTTCAGGAACTCCGCAAAGACCTGGTTAACATCGCCACTAAAAAACCGGAAGAATACACTTCCATCCTTTTACAGGGAAGCGGAACCTATTGCGTGGAGGCCGTTTTAGGCGCCACCATCACCCCGAAAGACAAACTCCTGATTTGTAGCAACGGAGCCTATGGCGACCGTATGGGCAACATTGCAGAATATTACCATCTCGACTACGACATGCTGGCTTTTGAAGAAACAGAGCAGGTATCAGTTGAATATATAGACGATTATCTTAGCAATAACTCCGATATCACACATGTCGCTTTCGTTCATTGCGAAACAACGACCGGTATCCTGAATCCGATCAAAGAACTGTCCCACATCGTCAAGATGCATGGTAAAAAGCTGATTGTAGACTGTATGAGCAGCTTCGGAGGTATCCCCTTAGATGTAAACGAACTCGGTATCGACTTCCTAATCAGCAGTTCCAACAAGTGTATTCAGGGTGTACCGGGATTCGGATTCATCATCGCCCGCCGTTCGGAATTAAAATATTGCAAAGGAGTGGCACGCTCTCTTTCCCTGGACATCTACGACCAATGGGAAACAATGGAAAAGGGACACGGAAAATGGCGCTTCACTTCACCGACACACGTTGTCCGTGCTTTCAAACAAGCCCTGACCGAATTGATTGAAGAAGGAGGCGTAGAAGCACGTTACCAACGTTATTGCGAAAATCACCGTATTTTGGTGGAAGGAATGCGTGCACTCGGATTCAAAACACTGCTCGAAGATGACATCCAGTCGCCTATCATCACTTCTTTCCTTTATCCGCATGAAGGATTCGACTTCAAAACATTCTATTATGCACTGAAAAATAAAGGATTCGTGATTTACCCGGGAAAGATTTCAAAAGCAGATACCTTCCGTATCGGAAACATCGGTGATGTGCATCCGGAAGACTTCCGCCGTCTGGTAGAAATCATACGGGAAACGAAATACTAGAAAGTCAAATCTTTCAAGTTCATCTTGAATGATTACTTACTAATATGTTGTATGATGTTCCTGTGAAGTTCTGAAAGACTTAATCCCCTTTCAGGACTTCACTATTTTCTTTTCAGGGTGGAAGGCTGCGATAGCCTCAAACTACTGACGATAGCTGCCACAACGGCAAATCCACTCCCCACCATCAGGCAAACAGCCGTGCTCCGGCTATGAGTGACAAAGCTGAAAAGCAAGGCAACCAATGTTGTTCCGGTGGTCTGTCCCAACAGGCGGGCCATTCCCAGCATCCCACTGGCCCCTCCCGAACGCTGCGTAGGAGCGGAAGAAATAATCGTGCTATTGTTCGGCGTCTGAAACAATCCGAAGCCCGCACCGCATAACATCAAACGCAGGATAATACTTATATCAGATGATTCGGCTGTCAGACTCGAAAGCGAGAAAAGTCCGATGGCAAACAGAACCATCCCGATACTTCCCAGTATACCGGGGTGAATACGCTCCACGAGATACCCTGCCAATGGAGCCGTGACCAGCGTAGCCAACGGCCACGGAGTAAGCAAAAGTCCGGTCATCACCTCACTGTGTCCTAAAGTGTTCTGCAGGAAAAAAGGCAGGGAAACCATTGCCGACATTTGAGCGATAAAGGAACAAATGGAAGTCAGGATGGATAACCGGAAAATCGGAATCCGCAACAGGTCGAGCGGCAGTAGCGGAGTAGTCTGCGTGAGTTGTCGACGCACATAGTACGTGCCTACCACTGCCAATACAACCAGTTGGATGAAAAGGAAATCCATTTCCTCGTGATGGGCGAATCCGTCCAGCGTATATATAAGCAGACCGAAGGTAACCGCATTCGCTATGGCGCTGATATAATCAAATTTGCGTTTCGAGCGTTCCTCCTGCCTTGGCAGATGTTTGATGCCGAGAAACAATGCGGTAAGTCCTAACGGAACATTAATAGCAAATAACCAATGCCAGCTGGCAATAGAAAGAATACCGCTCGCCACAGAAGGCCCGGCGGCAGCCGATATGGCAACAACCATCGCATTAATCCCCATTCCCCGCCCAATCTGGCTCTTCGGATAGATATAACGCAGCTGCGCCGTATTCACGCTGGTGATGGCAGAGGCACTGAATCCCTGAAAAATACGGGCGACGGTTAGCGTCCAAAACGAATCGGACAAGGCACAAATCAATGAAGTGATGCAAAACAGACCGATACCCGAAAGAAAGACTTTCCGGTAACCGATAATTTCACCTAAAGCGGAAAAAGACAGTAGCGATATGACGATAGCCAGCTGATAGCCGTTGATAATCCAGGTTGTTACAGCAGGAGAAGTCCCAAAATCATGCGAAAGCGTGGGTAGTACGATATTGACGATGTTAATATCCAATACCGACATACAAAGAGCGAATCCGACGGACACCACCGCCCAAATACGCTTAGGCATCGGCAATCCGTCGGTTTCCTCTATTTCTTGAGTTGAATTTATCGATTGTACCATAAAAACTTATTCTTGTAAGTGTAGTCGTTCCTCCCGGAGGGATGTGTAAAGGTAAACAAAACTATGACAGAGGTGTTTTTGTTTCCTTTGAAAAATAAGTTTTTTTAGTGCAGTTTATTTCAGTTTCAAGATCCGTTGATTGCTGCTTCCCCTGAATTCCAGATACGGAGAGAAAAGAGCCTGCTCGAAGCGTCCGTCCACCAATACGTCTATATAATCAAGGGCAGCGCTCAAGCGGGGCTGTGCCTTGATTTCTTCGTAGCTATATCCTGTATAGCACCACACATTCATCCCCGTCTCCTCTTTCACCCGTTTCAGTAGAAGCAGAAACTCCTCCGGATGGAAAAACGGATCACCACCGGAAAAAGTAACACCGTCCAGCAAAGGATTTGCCTTGATTTCACGGATGATGGACTGTATTTTTTCTTCCGTCAATTCTTCCCCCGCCCCCGGATTCCAGCTCTCCGGGTTGTGGCAACCGGGACAGTGATGAGAACATCCGGCAAGATAAATAGAGTACCGGATGCCTTCACCATCGACAATCGTTTCAGGATAAGTTCCTAATAAATTCACTTCTTAAATTGAAAATTGAAAGTTGAAAATTAAAAAATTAAAGATAGAAGCCTATTAGTGAGGCCATTTTCAACTCCTTACAGGTGTTTTACGCGGTCTTGTTCTTCTGCCCGTTTAGCAGAGTTCCAGGAACTTAAATCGCCTGTCAGGTAACCGGTTATACGGCGCATACGGAGGATGCTTTCACTCTGGCACACCGGACATTTATCGAAGATAACCCCTTTGTAACCACAGTTATGGCAAGTATCTACCGGGTGGTTGATAGAGCCGTAGCCAATCCCCTCGTCGTGCATCACTTTCACAATCTTGGCGATGGCACGTACATTCTTCTGTGCTTCACCGTCCAGCTCTACATACGTGATATGTCCGCCGCGCGTAATGGCGTGGAACGGAGCTTCACGCTTGATTTTCTCAACGATGCTGATCGGTTCTTTCACATCTACGTGGAAAGAGTTGACATAATAGTCGCGGTCTGTCACTCCGGGGATTTTTCCATATTTCCGACGATCCATTTTGGTGAAACGTCCCGAAAGTCCTTCGGCAGGAGTAGCCAGAACGGAGTAGTTCAGGTTATATTTTTCTTTATATTCGTTTACCACTTTATTCATTTCCATCACAGCTTCATACAGCGTGTCCCATGCTTTCTGGTTGTGTCCGTGACCTTGTCCGTAGAGAGCCACCATCGCATTGTGTCCGCCGATAAATCCGATACCCAGCGTGCCGCTGCGCAATGCATCCCCCACCTGCTCGTTCGGGTTCAGCTCACCGCCGCCTTTCCACACATTATTTCCCATCATGAACGGGAACTGACGTGCCAGGGCCGTACGCTGATACTGATAACGCTCGTAAAGCTGATCGGCTACAAGAACCGACATAGTATGTACGGATTCGATGAAAATTTCTTTTGCCTTCTGTTCAATGGCATCCTTGTTGCGTTCATCCTCTATCAGGTTTTCCGCCTTGATGCGGGCTTCGATCGCCAGTCTCGGCATATTCAGCGTAGTGAATGAAAGATTGCCACGACCTAAAGAAGATTTTTCTCCTGCCACATTTTCAAATACACGGGTACGACAACCCATCGTCGCCAATTCGTAGATGTAACGTTTCGGATCGTCTGCTCTCCATTTCTCGTTCTGATTGAAAGGTGCGTCGAGGAACATGAAGTTCGGGAACAATGCTTTCGCCGTAGTCTGGCAAGCCTTCAACAGCAAGTCGAAATTGGGAGCCTCGTAATGGTCGGTCATTGCCTCTTCGATATTTTCCGCTTTCATTGCTTTCTCAAAGTCTTTCTCCGAGTAAGAAACTCCGTCTTTCACCTTGAAAATCTGGATCGGGAATACAGGCACCTCGCCTCTTGTGCCCAATCCTTCAATGGTAGCTTTCAGCAATTCTTCGATCACCATGCGACCTTCGGCAGAAGTGTCCGTACCGTAGTTGATGGAGCTGAATACCACCTGATTACCGCCGCGTGAATGCATCGTGTTCAGGTTGTGGATAAATCCTTCCATGGCCTGATGGGTATCTTTGCGAGTCTGCTGATAAGCTTTCTCAACGATACGGGCAAGGTGTTCTTTATCTATAATGATTTGTAAAGCTATCAAAGCAATGCGCAATGTTTCGCGTTCGGCTTCGGTAGCCTTGATAGACGGAAGATATTCTTTAATCAATGTGCGGATGGATTTCTCATCGGCCTGATTTCCGTTTTCCATGGCGACATAGAAATTGATGAATGATGCCAGATGTTTGCGGAAAGATTTGGCCACACCTTTTGCCATGAAGAAATCGAAAGCAGGAATCGCCTGTCCGCCATGCTGCTCATTCTGGTTCGTCTGGAAGATAATGGTAGCCAGCGTAGCATAACTCTGGATGCTTTGCGGGGTACGGATACTGCCGTTCTTTGTGCGGAAACCGCGTTCAAAGAGGTCGTCCATATCATATTGGATACAGGTTGTCGTCTTTGTCGGATAATAATCCAAGTCGTGAATGTGAATATCTCCCAACTGGTGTGCTTCGGCAAAACGTTTCGGCAACAGGTATTTATATGTATAATCTTTGGTTACTTCGGAAGCGAACGTCATCATCTGTCCGGCAGGCGTGTGACTGCTCATGTTGGCATTGCTCAAGTTGACATCGTTCTTGTCGATAGCAACGATGCCGTCCATCACTTGCTTCATCTGGGTTTTCTTATCGCGCTCCGTATTCCGCCATTCGCGATAAATAATGTATTTCTTCGCTACTTCCGGGCGTACTTTCATCAACGACTTTTCTACTAAATCCTGAATCTCTTCTACGGTAATAGTAGGAGTAGTAAACTGACTGATTACGTTCATAGTGATGTCAGCCACCAACTGCTGCTCATCCTGAAAACCGGTTGCACTGAATGCCTTACTGATTGCATTCTTGATCTTACTGATAGAGAAATCTTCTCTTTTACCATCACGTTTGATGATACAAATTTCCGCGTAGTTCATAACTTTAACTCCCGAAAGCTTATTAAATTGAAAATTAAAAATTGAAAATTAAAAAATTCCGGCAGGTCTTCTGACTTATCCCTCCCTCGCAACACCTTCCCACACCGCCATCGATGCAGTGGCTTATTGTGCGGATTCTTCGAGAATTACAGCAGCGGGTACTGTCGCCGATTTACACAGCGTTCCCTCATTGACTAAACCTCTTTTTAGCTCCGAAACCGGATACAAAGATAGAAGATTATCTAATAGCTTGGTTAGCTTTTAACATTAAAATTCGGGAAACTTTTCTTTCTCGCTGATACAGAAAGTTTTCCAAAACGGAAAACTTTTTTCTGATTTTAACGCAAGAAGTATTCTGTTTCCATTCATCCTTTTTCCAGAAAACAGACATCTCACAGGGCGTATATCCCCTATTGCAGCTACAAAAGTGGGAAATTATTTTCTTTTGTTCTATACAAAATCAAAGAAATATTTCTGCCTTTTAAAAATTACTACTGATTTTTGCTTTTTCACCCTATTTCCGAAAAAGGATTTTCGGAATACGAAAAAAAAGAAAAGCTACCTCGAATGAACGAGGCAACTTTTCACTTCTTCTGTACTTTAATATCTACTTTATGGATTGCTACACGTTTTTATCTGTTACGCGAGCTACGTGCGGGCGACACGTCTTATTATGTTTACACGATTCGGTTTCATACCTTTTTCAGGTACGCTAACTCTTCTCTACCTGGCTAATCCTTTTCTGTCTTGCCGTTTCTCCGATGGCGGAAACGCAGAACTGCTTCAAGAATATCCAGCAACTTTTCCAATAATAATCTCATCCGTTTTCTTTTAAAGGTTAATAATCCGTTTTAAATACCTGTCACTAATTAATTACTATCTTTTTTTCAGGCACGGATTACACAGATTAACACGGCTACTTTGCAGCAATAACAACACTAAAGACCGCGAAATCCGTGTAATCCGTGTCTAAATTATGGTATAAACCAATTCGGTTAAGCGGCCGGGTCCGGGGCTTCGCCTCCTCCGCCACCGGGTTCGTTGCCGTCATCCGGGTCTTTGTCAATGACATCGTCGGCAACAAACGAACCCGCTACATCCTTGATGTGCACAAACTCCACTCCGGTGGTCAATGCGCGGGTAGCACTTCCGTTAGCGGCACGGGTGTATTCAGGGGTAAACTGACAACGCAATGAAGTGATCTGCGAACTGCTGACCTTATTCTCCAACTCCACTCCTTTTCCTCCTGCTTTGGCAATCATTGTAAATGTTCCCAAGCCTTCGAGGCGCACCGTGCGACTGTTGAGCAACTGTTCACGCATCACCGACATCAGGTTACGAATCACGTTATGAACATCACCTGCCGTCAGCGAGGCTTTTTCTGCAATCAATTCCGCCATTTTCTGCGTATTGACCATTTTCCCGAATTTCACCAGACGGGGGTAATAAAGTTTCTGTCCTTCCTTGTTGGCAAGTGTTGCCTGATAAGGTTTGTAAATTAATGGCATACTATTTTCCTTTCTTTTTTGATTGATGAATAAATAACTACTGTCTGTAACCGATTACGAAGACAAAAGTACACGAAGAGAAGAAAGCAGGGAAACACGATGTTACAACCCGTCGCAAGAGAGAACAGACAAGCACAATTTGATACGATTCATGCCTGCAAAGGCTTCTGTACAAAACAGAACCAACCGACATAAAAAGGCGTACCTTTGTATGAGTTCAGACAAAATAAACCTCTAAAAAACAGTCAATATGAAAACAGAGACAACTCCAAAAGCAGAAACAGAGAACCGTACCCGCATACAATCCTATAGCAAAAGCCAGTTGGCCGGACTTTACCTGCCTCACATACAGTCCGCCTCGGCACGACGTACCCTCCGTAGCTGGATTGCCAAGAATACCGCACTGCAAGCCGCACTCGCCCTAACCGGATATAGTGAAAAAGCCATCCTGCTCACTCCGGCACAAGTAGGGCTATTCTTCAAGTTTTTAGGAGAGCCTTGAAACGGCTCTTTTATAAGGAATATCATTCGGACAAAGACAAAACACGCCAAAAACAAGCCAAAAACGAACCAAAGACAAACAAGGCAAAACCAAACAAAGCGGACATTTCATCACAGATCACGCGAATCAAATTATAACTTACTAATTGCTGTTATAAAGAATCCAAGATAATCTGTAGCGAAATGTCCGCCCATTATATAAGAAAAGGATTATATCATTCCGGAGTACCTTCTCCCGACGGCTTCATCAAATCGGCTGTAACCTCCGCTTTAAAACGGACACCGTCGTGAAGCCGCAGATTCAATTTGACAGTAACATTCTTATCATTGTTACGCTTCACATAAAACGTTCCTGTCACCCTTTTATATTGGGAATAATAATAAAACGGATCTTCATAGATAAAGACATACTGGTCGTTGTGATACAAAGTCGATGCATCCACCACTTGCCCCTCCCAGTACATGTGAAGAGAAAACATAAAATAAGTATTAGTTTTCCCACCCTCCATCTCTTCCGGAGAAAGGATACAGGTGAAATAGTCACCGTCCATAGAGGCCACACCGGACACGATCTTGTTCGCTTCTCCCCGGAACGAATAAGTGCCGATGGAAGGCAATTCCTCCACATCCGGACCGGGATTTACCGGATCATTATCTTTATCGTCACTGCATCCGGCAAAACCCACCAGAAGCAGTCCCGATAAAACGAATAAATTTAAATATTTCAATAAGATTTTCTTCATGAATACACTTCATTAAATCGTCACTCTATTACCGTCACCGCACCTTTATAGTAGCCGGACAAACTGACATCGCCATACTTCTTAATACCTACCACTTCAAAAGTCATTTCAACCTCATTGCCCTGAAGAGACACCGAAGTCCGGCCTCCCAGAGCCAGGTTGCCCAATGTGGTATTAGCCTGACTGTACGTCACTCCTTCATACGTAATAGAGATTTTCGCATTTTCCTCATTACCGGAGAATCCACGGAGCACTCCATCCATCATTGCTTTCGGAAGACGCACCACTGCATCCGCTGCCGACATTCCCGCCACAGTAGTGATACCTGCCTGCCGTGAAAGGTAAATAACACTGATATCTGCACCCGTCTTATCCACCACAACAGACTGAATAGTGACTGGAGCACCGTCTGCCCCTAAGCGATATTCGTTCGGGATCGTCGTATCATACACCGTGAAAGTACCGCTATAGTTACCTGATATTTTAAGACTGTTGTCACCCAGATATTTGAGATTAAGCGTCAATGAATATTCATTATCCGCTGATTTCGATACACTGAACGTACCCGCCGCATCCTCCAGATGACCTTTGGATATTTGTATTCTTTCCTCGTCATACGGGCTATAATAAGTAAACTCAAAAGCCAGATTGGTATCTGTAATATCCACCTCCTGCCCGTTAAGTCCTGCATTCGGAACAAAAAGGCGCACATAATACGAGTTTACATTTTCCAAGTCCGCAGCAGATGAAATTCCCGACGGAGTGAGATACAACGCTACTCCTGCATCTGTCTTTTCATAGAAAGTAGCTTTGATGTCACGCGTTTTTTCTCCGTTCAACGTTAATATATTCGTCGTACTCTGCTTAATTTCAAAATAAGCACCCTCATAAGAACCTTCGAACTTTTCACCCGAAAGCAAAGTAAAGCTAAAAGTTACTTTCACATGATCGTCCGTCTTTTCTACTTTGAACTTACCTGCCGAACATATTTCGGACCATCCATAAGGCTCCACCGCACCCAGATCGTCAGCTCCCAATTCTGTCATATTATAGAAAGCATAATCCGTACCGTCATAAGACGTGATATCCAATACCTGTCCCAACATATCCGGATTGATTCCGATCATCAGGAACTCCGTGTCCGACATATCTTCCACCGTTGTCACTCCCGCGTCCGGACTAAGATAAAGGTATTGAATCCCTCCGATGACAGTAGCCACCGCCGATTTCAACGGACGCACTTCACTTCCGAATGAAAATTCGCTGGACAGCTTTGCAGGAGCCTTGTAGTTACAACCGGCCTCCCCTGTAAACTTACCGCCACTTTTTAACGTACAATCAAAGGTAGCTTTCACAGCCGATGTCTCATTCTCACCCGGAGTCATCGTCAAAGTGATCTTGCCTTGCATCAGCACCTCTTCCCATTCGTAAGGGTCGACGGCTACAATAGCCTCACCATCGGCATCCATGTAATAAAGCACATAATCGTCATCTTCAGAGCTACCTACCGTAACCGGACTGCCCACCAGACTCTTATCCACTCCCAGCATCACATATTCCTTTCCGCTATTCATAAAGTCTTCAAGCGTTTCCAAACTCTGCAACGGACTCATACACACATATACAATGCCATCCTGTTCAAAGCAAGACACCGATTTAGCTTGTATCGTCTTATCCTTATACGTATACGTATTCACTGTTTCCACAGGTTCCGGTTCCGGCTCCGGTTCGGGATCAGTGGCCGGATCATCGTCACTACATGCCACAAAACAGCTCATTGCCAGCATGAATAAGAAAAAGGAAATAAATCTAGTTTTCATATTTCTCGTTTTTTGGGGTTAATTATAAAATCGCGTTATTAGTAAAATGATGCCATCCACCCGTATTTACTGCGGACGATAATCAAATACGGTAATAGGAGCATCCTGCGAATAAGTGGTACGTACATGGTGCGGGTGTTCCTTATCACAGTCAATAAAATCTATCGTCAGTGTGTGCTTGTTGCCGTCGCGTGCCACGGTCATGGTTCCGCCGTCTATGCGTGCATATTCTTTCATGGCTCCGTTCTGAAGTTTCTCATACCAGGTTCCTCCCGGATAAGTAAAGCCGTTAGGATAACCCGAAGCTATGTTTCCCGGTTTCAGCAACTCGCGCGGAATACCATATGATTCCTTATCACGCGCCACCACCGTATAAATACCTGCCGGAATACCCTGTGTTACATCCGTAGCCCATTCCACGAAAAATTCCACCTTCAAAACTCTTCCATTACCGGCCGGCCAAGTGTCGACAAGACTTATACTCTCTTCCGCCAGATAAAGCTCGACTACCCGGCACGACTCATCTTGCAGATAATAAGAATCGCCCTTATCCTGCAGGCGGGCTTGCGTCCATCCATTCAGCGCAATATCGGTGGTCAGCGTAGAATTAGGAGTTTCATCCTTGCTTTCGTGACGGTCGATGGTGATTACTTTTCCCGTATAGGTGAAATAACGTTTCAAGGAAAGATCGCCCACCAATGTTCCGCTAATCGAATATTCACCACCGGACAGCCGTTTCACCGTCATTTTACCACCTGAAAGCAAATCGGCATCGACACTCGTAGAGTAAGATTTCACATCACCGTAGAAAGTTCCGGCAGGAATATCCACCTTTCCGGTCGGGAGATCGATTTGATTCATATATCCGAGGTTGAACGTCCATTCATCAAACGTGTATCCGTTCAATGCCGCCTCGAAAGTACCTTCGGGAAGCGGAAATTCCGTAGCTTCCGAAGCAAATGGCGGGACGTTCAGGCTGAATGCCATAATCTTGCCCGGTCCTATCGGGCTTCCGGTGACATCTACTTCCATATCCGTATAAAGCGTCAACACAAAATGATCCGTTCCCACTCCGTCCTCATCTCCCCAGTACACCAGGTTGGAATTGACAAATTCCACCACTTCCGGCACCGGGTTTACGTCTTCTCCGCCTGGTTTTCCTCCCTCCGGATTTTCGGTGTCATTGTCACTGCAAGCGGTCAACGCACCCACAGACGCAACAACAAACAGACAGACACCCAACAACTTCATTATTTTCTTATCCATATCAGACTGATTTATATATTTTACATCATTGAAAAGAACTTCCGTAGCGACCGGGAATCATAAAAAAGGCGGAGTAAGCCCGGGAAAAGGATTCCCATTCTTCGCGCGAGTATCCCCGCCTGTCATATAGTAAAGTTAAATTAAGAGAGAATTAGTAAATTCTCATTCCGTTTCACAACGGTAGTTCTTTTCTTTATTCATCAAGGTAATGTTCGTTTTATCTGAAAAGTGCAATATCCGGGAAAAGGATATAATCTTTCAGTGTTCCGGTCAGGAACTGCTGTCCGTCAAATAATGCTATCGCCAGGTAGCATCCGCTTTCCGGTGCTCCGGTCACGTCCTGAAAACTGATTCCGACAGAACCATCCTGATAGAGTACAGGAGCGAAACCAAAATTTCCTTTCGAATAAATATTGGAAGAAGCCGCCACAGAAAAACCGTACAGGGTTTGCAAAACAACACCTGCCCGATTATCCGATGTTCCGTCCGATGCTCCACCTAACGTTCCGTCCGAAGCGCCTTCTGCCACCTCATCCGCAACTTCTTCCACGACCATAAAGTCTTTCTGTGCCGCACCGATAGGAACCACAAACGATCCATTTTCGTAGGTAGCCTGCAATGAAATCGTAGCCTTTGCGGGGTCTTTCAGATATTGCGCCGCCGGAGTATTTGCCAACGACATCTTAATGGTATATCCCTCGCCATCGACATTCTTCGAAATTTCAGTAGCCGACAAGGGATAGGCGTTTTCGATATTCTTCGTATCCCATTTCACATAAATCTGGCTATTTCCCCACGCTCCAAGCAGGTCCGTCACTTCATACTGGTAGACGTAGTAAAGGAACTTCCGCCCCTCATTGGTGCTGACCAATAACTGGCAGGCACGGGGATTCCCGGTTTTGTTCTCTTTCAACACAAGCAAGAAACCATCTTCTTTTGAAGCAGTCGGCACCTCCACCCAGTCGATTCCCCGCTGCACGCTCACTTTGAAATCGAACGAACTATTCACTCGTACAATCGTCTGTGAAGGAGCATTTCCGAGGCGTATCACCTGCTGGTCGGAGTCGGGAGCAAAAATATTTCCCTCCTGCGTCACTACAATTTTCTGTTCGCTATTGCCATCGCTCACGGTCACCTGCGTGGCACGTGACGTATACTCATAATTGGCTCTGGCAAGCAAAGTTATCTTTTCGTTTGTCACTTCGATTACCCTGCACCAGTCCGCACCCGAAACGGCAGTCAGTTCTCCGGTAGCCTGCAAAGCCACTTCCACCGTTCCGCCTCCGGCTGCCAGATCAACATCCGCATTCATGATGCGGAAGCCTTGTGCCGTTTCATCGTTTTCCTTGTCGCACGCTGTCGTCAGCAGACAACACGCAGATAATAACAGTATAACTAACTTATTCATCATATCATTCTTCTATTGTTTTTTTAATCAACCTGATTGCTGCAACTGCATCCGTGTATCCCATGAAAGAGGCCTCCTCATCCTGCGAGTCGTACACACCGAAGATAAATCCGGAGATTTCACCCATCCACACTCCATTGTCCACCAGATAAATGCCGTCGGTGGTAGGATAACTGATAAGACCGATTGCCGGACTGCGCAAAACATAATCGTTCATCAAATCCCACATAGCCAGATACACGTAACCTCCCTGTACTTTCTTCAATAATTGCGGCAGGATGGAAAGTCCGCCACGCGGCTTGTCATAAGTTACCAGAATGTCATATTCGAGTCCTTTGAGCCAATAGCTCTTGCCGTCCTCGTTCTTCACCAGTTGAATCTCCTGCGAAGCCACTTCCATCTGGTTCGTCGCATCGTTCAGACGATAGAAATCCATCTGGTAAGTGCCCGGGTAGTAGTCATAACTCTGATATCCGTCGATGTAGATACCTGTTACTTTCACCCCCTTAGCTCCTTCGTCGGTACAGACAAAGCTGATCTCCTCGTTCTTCCAAACAAAATTCTGCATGGTCTGTCCGTCTATCGTCACCGGTTCGTGAAAACGCATTCCGTCGGTGGTAAACATAAAAGGTACGGTTTTCTGATGCACCTTTCCAACTTCGTCATAATAGGTCACAATGAACGTATAGTTGCTGCGTAGCATTTGCCCGGTGTAGAGTCCGTCCATCCGCAGGTCGTATTCATAAAAGAAAGCATCGTCCTCCACTTTCTTTATCCGGGTGAGATATTGCTTCCACGTCTGGTCGGCAGAAAAAGCCTTCATCACGATGCGGTTGCCATATTTCTTGCCTTTCAGTTCGATACGGTCGGCGGTGGCATCGGAGATCACGAATTCATAGTCGCCTCCGAGCGTTCCGTTCGGGTCGTCGGCCATACTTCCCTGTGGTTGACCGAAATAATGCACCAGATAATTGTAGGTATCGAAAGACAACATCGTTACCTGCTCGGACTTGACGCTGTAAAGCGAGCTGACTGTCTCGTCCGCCCCCGCCATTTGCGAAGCCATCGTCACCCGCTGGCCGTCGAACTTGCAAAGCAGGGTAATACCTCCCAGCGAGTAGTCCTTACCGACGTAATATTCCATCACCCATCCGTTGGGTGCTGCTTCCAGCAGTTCGCTGCAACGCTTCACATCGGCCGTGGCACGGTTGGCAGACGAATCGTCAAAATAATCTTCTTCCTGAAAGAGGCACGACTGCAAACCCAGGCAGACGAGGGCCAACAGGAAATATATCGTTCTATTTTTCTTCATCATAATAATGTGTAATTAAATAATCATCCAATCGTCAATCAAAAAACAAGAGGTGACCGGCACTTATTGAATAGTGCTCAAGTCAATTTCGGTAATCTCCTGCTGGCGGCGCAGCACGATTTTACGCAGTTCGTTGAGGTCTATTCCCCATGTGTCGCGCATATAGTTGTAGACAATCGTGAATTTCTTGTTGATGGTGGCAGCACCCGTTTCTCCGGCAGCCGTCATCATATTGTCCCAGTAAGCCTGCGTGTGCGTGACATACATGGCTATGTTTTCCACAAAATCCTCGTTGGGCTGGTTCATGGCGTAGGCCGTCACGAAACCGTCGGGCCAGGCCACATCGTCCGTGCGGGGCATGGCACCCTGGGCGGTCATGTAGTAATACCAGTCGGCTCCCACGTATTTTCCCTCCGAAATGCGGTTGAAAGAAGGGTCGAAATTCCGTTTCTGATGCAGGATATGTGCAAACTCATGATGCATTGTTTCAAAATAATACTCGTTGAGCTTTTCGATATTGATCTTCTTTATGTTGAGGTCGTTCACGTTGTAGAGGGTGATTTTCTTTCCGCCTTCTGCCGTGCCGAGCACCATGTTTCCGCTACTTTCGTAGGCGGGCGATCCGATGAGGTGAAATGTCTTGGGTACGTAGACCCGGAGAAAATCCATTCCCGCCAGTTCGACGTAAGCGTCCATCCAGACGTGTTTGATGATTTTCGACAGTGCCACCGCTTTGTCATAGTCGGCGGGCACGAGGTTGTATTTATGATCGCTCTCGATATCCTTCATGCGGTACATGAAGTCGATGTTATAAGGATAGGTGTAGTTGTCGAGCAGCCAGTAATCGAAAGCATTTCTCTCCAGCGGTTCGGTAGAGAAGATGCTGTGCGCGGTGTCTATCTCGTCGTCATTGTTGCAAGCCCCCAGGCAGACTGTGGTGAGAGCAAGCAAAGAGTAAATGATCTGTTTCTTCATAATTTTCACTTTTTTCTCTGTTAGTTTCTTCTCGGATTAGGCTGCATTCCCGCCACAATCACGTTTCGCGGAATCTGGATGGCACGGCGCAAGTCGTTCGGCGGCATTTCGTCAGTGACACGTTGAGTAGTCATGTCGCGACGATAAATCATAATACCATACCGTTTGATATCGGGCCAGCGCATCCCCTCGTGCAGGGTAGTGACACGGCGTATGTGCAGAATACAGTGAAGAATATTTTCCTGCATCCCTTCCTCGATAGTGAAATCGGGAGCAAGCTGTTTCTTAGGCGTCTGTTGCGTGAAAGGCGTGTAGAAATTCATTTTATCATAATACGCATTGATCTGGTCGGGTGTCAGGGCCGATTTGTTGCGGGTGTAGGCACGTTGCCAGCTTGTGATGTCGGCTGCCGACTGGGGGTACATTTTTTTCAATGCGTATGCTTCTGCACGACAAAGCAGGGTTTCGTCCGTTGAGAACAGTACCGGCATATAATAAAGATAACCACCCTGATACAGGCCGCTCTTACGCAGGATGCTGGCTACAAATCCGGTGGTGGAGAAAGGTTTCAGATACAAATAATCCGAGCTGCCCCACAGTCCTGCAGAAAGACTGGTTTCGTTGGTGGCGAGCGTTTGGTTGTGGAAGTAACGCGGACCTACCAGATAGTCGCTTCCGAGTGCGCCCCAGTTGGAGACGGTGCTGCTTATCAGCAGGTTGGCCTCATTGGAAGAAGCGATATACGCATCTGCCTGCACATTTCCGTTCACGGAAAGATTGCTCAATGCTTCCCAGTCGCGGAGCAAGTCGTCCGGGTTGCTGCCCAACACACGGGTGGCAAAGTCAATCACCCGGTCGCAGTTGGAGAAATCGGGTTGCATATAATAAAGGTAGAAACGGGCGGCAAAGGCATAGGCGGCCTTGCGGGTGAAATGGTATTTGGGGACGGAATATCCGTCGTCCGAAATCAGTTCCACTCCTTCCAGGAGGTCACGTTCTACTTTCCGGTACACTTCTTCCAACGTGCCGCGCTCGTAACGGGGCGACACGGTGGTTTCCACGTCTTCCATATAGGGGATTCCCAACGATTCGGAGGCATGAGTGTCATAAGCATTGCAGAAGATAGTTGCCAGCATGAAATGGCAGTAGGCACGGCACACCAGTGCTTCACCGCGCTGCGGGTTGAGCGATGCCGGATTTCCTTTCTCCTCTATCGCCTTGAGTGCCATGTTGGCGGCTGAAATTGCACCGTAATAACCTCCCCAAAGGGAATTGGGTGTGTCCTGATATTCCTCTTTGGTATCTTCCCAGTTGTAACATTCCTTTTCGGAAAGCTGGTAGTAACCGTAGGTGGGGCCGCTATCGTCGGAGTTGTCGCTGTAGAGTTCGAACAGTTCGTTGGGCGATACGTCGGGATAGGCCGATACAAGCAGTTTGGCTATTTTCTGGTCGGTGTTCAGTTCCGTGCGGTTGTCCGGCGTTTTGTCCAGAAAATCGTTGCATGAAACGGTAGTCAGACCGGAAGCTGCGGCGAGCAGCAGCACAGGGAGTATATGGTTTATTTTCGTCTTCATCTATTGTATATTTTTTCGGGTTCTCTATTGGGGGTTACAATCACAGTCCCAAACGCAGGGTGAGGGTAAACTGACGCGGAACGGGGGATGCCACCCCTCCGGTGTTCACAAATTCGGGGTCCTGCCCGTTCAACTTCTTGTCAGCGTAGATCAAGAAGAGATTGGTGGCCTGCAACTTGAGCGACAGGTTGGATATTTTGGCAGGAGCAATCCAGCTTTTCGGGAACTCATACATCAGTGATATTTCTTTCATGCGGATAAAATCGCCTTTGGCAATGCGCTCCGTAGAATAGTTGTAGGCGTTGTAGGCAAGATAAAGCGATGTATTCGCCTGATGTTGCGGGTCGCTAAGTATCACCGGAATATTCGTTTTCGCTTCGTCGCCGGAAACAGTCCAGCGGTTTTTGAATTCACGCGGCATGGCGGTAAGGTCGGAATATTTGTAGTTGAACACCGGGTTGAGGCGGACTACGTTGCCAAAAGAGTAAGTCATAAAGACATTCAGTTTGAAGCCTTTATAGGTGAATACATTACCGAAACTTCCCGTGACGGTGGGATCGGTAGGACCTTCGTATTTCAGGTAATCCAGTTTTTCGCGTTCCTGGAAATTGATGCTGGTGCTGGTCACTTCCCCATCGATGAGATATTGCGGAATGCCGTCTTCATCAAGTCCTGCAAAAGGGATGGAGAAGAGTCCGCGCACGGGGTATCCCTCGCGGGCAAAGCCGTTGCCGGAAACGAGTTCCATCATGCTTGTGAGTCCTTTCAGTTGGGTGACTTCGTTCTTGGCATAGGAGAAGATAAAGTCTGTGTTCCATGAAAAATCCTTCGTGCGGATGTTGCGGGTGGAAAGCGTGAATTCCACACCGTGAGATTTCATGGTGGCTACGTTGGCATATTTGTTGATGACGCCGCCTACTCCCTGTGTGGGGACTACACCGATCAGGTCGTAGTTGTTACGCTGGTACCAGTCGGCGGAGAAGTTGATGCGGTTTTCGAGCAAGCCGAGGTCGATGCCGATGTTCAGCTCATGCTTTTTCTCGTAAGTGAGTTCGCTGTTCTCGATGTCATCAATATAAAGTCCCGTTTCCTGAATGTCGGTAAAGGGGCGGTAGGGCGAGAAGCTGCGGATGATGGCTTGCGAGTTGGTCACTTCCGCCGGGCCGCGGTCGGCGGTGAGGGAGTATGAGGCTTTCAGTGTCAGGTTGGAAAGGGTGGGTTGCAGCGCTTTGAAGAAAGATTCTTCATGCACGTTCCAGGCACCGGACAGGTTCCATGTGGGGAGCCAGCGGGATGAACGGCTGCGCCCCATGCGGTTGGTTCCTTCATAACGGAAAGTACCGTTGAGGGTGTAGCGTCCGTCATAAGAATACGTAGCGTTGAAGAAGCTGGCTATACTCCGGGTTTCGGAGTGTCCCAAACTGTAATAGCGCGAACTGGATTCGATGCCGTTCTTAAAAAATTGGTAGACGTAGGACGGAATTTCACCCATCGAATATTGCATTCCCCAGCCTTGAAAGGAGGAGTATGTTTTTTGAAGGCTGTTCACTTCCATTCCGGCAAAGAAGTTGGTGATGTGTTTCTCGACGAAAAGATGATTCCATGAGAGTGTTCCACGGAAATCGAGTCCTAGCATACGGCGGTCCTGACGCTGATAGATGCCGCCTTCGGGCAGCAGGGTGATAGGCAGGGCGTATGGGTTGTCGGGGTCGGTATAGAGTAATTTGTTTTGCTCGCGAATGGTGGCGTCGTCCATACCGGTGCGGTAGGCGATTGCTTGGTTGGCGTCATCGAGCACGTTGTGTTCCTGCGATGAGGTCTGGTATCTAACGGCTCCGAGGGCACTTAATTCGAGTCCCTGAATCACTTTCCACTTCATTTCGCCTTGAAATTTCACATCGACCATATTGATTTCAATGTAGTTATTGTCGAGCTCGTGGAGAATATTGAATGGGGCGTAGTTGCTGATATAGTCCACGGAGGGGTCGAGTGTGCGGCTTGTGTTGAGCGCGTATGAATAAGGGTTAATGTCGAATCCGCGGGACATTTTTCCTGATGCGATGTCGAGGGTGGAGTTCATCGTTCCCGGCGCGTTCTGTTGGCGGTAGGAGGCGTTGGATATGAGGTTGAGCGACAGATTTTTATATATATTATAGGTTGTGTTCACATTGGCCGTATAGCGTTTCACCTTGCTCTGCTTGTACCAACCAGGATCGAGCATGGCACTCAAGGAGGCGTAGAAAGAGGATTTTTCCGTTCCGGCGGTGATGCTGACGGAATGGTTCTGCGAAACGGCATTGGTGAAAAGCACGTCAAACCAGTCAGTGTTGCGCATTTCCGCTTCACGGAGGTAGGCGTTACGGGCTTCGGTGGTGTTGAGCAGTCCGCGTTGACCGTTACTGTTGTTGTATTCGTCGATGAGGCGGTACATACGACCGTACACTCCGGTGTCTCTGGTGCGGAAAAGGTCGGCACTGTTCAGCCAGCCTTTCTGTTCCATTTCTTTGTAGATTCCCATCTGTTCCTGCGAATTCATGATATTAAATTCTTTATAGCTGGGGATAGCGCGGGTGGTGAACTCGCCCGTATAACTGATCTTGCTGACTCCGGCACGTCCTTTCTTAGTGGTGACTACGATAACGCCTGCCATCGCACGTGCACCGTAAATGGAGGTTGCCGAACCGTCTTTCAAAATTTGGAAACTCTCGATATCGTCGGAATTCAGCCCGGCTATGGCGGAGCTAATCAGTGTCTCGGCATCACCGGAGGAAAGGTCATCGGGCCCTACGTCGATGGCGTCCTCCAGAATCACTCCGTCAACAACCCACAACGGTTTGGAACTTCCGTAAATGGAAGTGGCTCCACGCACACGAATCTTGGGGGCAGTTCCAAAAGTGCCCGAAACATTCTGGACGGAAACTCCTGCCGCACGACCTTCCAGTCCGCGACTAATGTCGGGCAAACCGTCCAGCTTCACATTATCGGCATTTAATTGTTTGGTGGCTCCGGTAAAAAGACGTTTGTCCATTTTCTGCATACCGGTCACTACCACTTCCTGTAATACTTCGGAATCGGATTTCATCATTACCTTGATGGTCCCGGACTTGATAGGAACATCCTGCGGCTTCATGCCGACATAGGTGATTTGCAAAGTTCTTGATGAACTCATGCACTTTCTGCCCCCTCCTTACATAAGTATTTGAGCACAAAACATTTAATAAATATAAAAAAGAAGATACTGAAAAGGGAATAAGAAAAGCAAAGAAGGAAGTAAAACGCAAAATAAATCGTCCTTTTTTGCTTTTTATCTACTTACTGAAAAGGTAGAAAATATCTCTCATATAGCAAACTTCGAGTCCGGCAGTAACTTTCGTCCCCCTAATTGGAGTGTTAATATAAGAGATTACAGATCGGTTTTCTTTCTTTTTCCAATAAACTATCTTTTTTCTACCTACAATTATTTATTTGCAATTTATTATGTGTTATTAAACATATTATCTACAAATTTAGCCACATTTATTTATCAAAAAGACAGTCCTTTTCACCTATTAATTACCAAAAAGAAATAAGAAACAGCCTTTCATGTATTTATTTTGTATTTAAGTCTTTTTGCTACAAGTATTTTGTATCGACAGCGAAAATTCATATTTTTTTTCATATTTTTCTTTGTTTTTCTAAAAAAGTGCTTACTTTTGCGAATCGTAAGATAGCAAAACAGACTATTCTACTATATAAAAACTATATGAAAAGAAAACTAACGCTGTTATTAACTTGCCTGTTAGCAGGCATTAGCCTGGCAATCGCTCAAACCTCCAGAAAGGTAATGGGCGTTGTCTTCTCCGAAGAAGACAACCAGCCCGTCATAGGAGCATCCGTTTTAGTTAAAGGTACATCTATAGGAACCACCACCGACCTCGATGGAAAGTTCGTTATCAATAATGTACCAAGTTCATCAAGAACTTGGTAATTTCCCTTCCGTTTTCCTCTATTCTCCATCTTTTTTCTTCACCTTTCCTTCCTTTTCACCAGTCTCCGGAAGCAGTGTTTTATCGTCATGAAACTGAATATCAATACGAATATGATGATTATCATCAACTGTATAGCTTACATCCGCAGAATCTCCTAGAAAAAGCTTCAGAATCCAGCACAACACCTCCGGAATATTGACAATAATCGTTGCCCTTCCAATCACACAAGAGAAAAAATTAAAGATAGTTGTCCAATTTGGTATAGGACTCCGACCGTCGAAATTACACCTATACACACGTCCCACGGACGAACGCGAACAATCCGAATTCTTTTCAACATATTTTTCTGGAATATTATTCAGTTGCCCCAACTTAAAAACACAATCAATTACTTTCTTCTTAACATCATCGTCACTGTGACGTACACCGGTCATTTCTTTCTGACCATTTTCACTGTTAAAAATCACTTCTCTTTCTACCTTAGTCATTTTTTACATTTTATTTAATATTTACATATAAAATTCACGACAAAAGTACAATGCTTATTTTAACATATATGTTCAAGCATGACACATTCTATATTTTTCATCCATATTTTCACAAAGAAAGAGGGTTTGGGGTACCCATTTTCTACCTTACCACTATTATCAAGAAAATAGATGAAATAAAATCTGCCAAAAAGGAAAGAAATCACTCGTTCCAAAAGCTGTGATTTGCGCTAAGAAAAGATACCGAAACTATTACTAAAAATAAATCAATAGAATAGAAAAGCGATGTCAAATCGCGACTGTACATTTATAGCGGGTAATATCAACTTCCGGCAACTTGCTCCCTGAAGCAATTACCTTAGCAATAAACTCGTTACATTCCTCTGCCGAAAGCTTCTTCCGGCAAAAAGCATAATATAGAAAATCAAGAGTAGTCAGAAAAGTTATACCGTTCTGCAAACAATAGTCCTTTATATCCTTCAAATTACTGCTACCCAGCACATCACGGTGGTCTCTGCAATAAATCATGCAGGCACTCTCACCGTGTCCAAACGTTTTAAGTAATTGGAAATAATCTTTCAGCGATGCTCCCGTAGGGGAGAAACCAAAATAACATATTCGTATTCGGGAAAGATGTCCGGCAACAAAGAAAATGCTTCCGCTTTCACAAAATGGATGATAACGTCAGCATCCAGTATTATTTTCGTCTTCTTCTGTTGCATGTGTGTTTATTTTGCGGAGTAACTCCCAATAGTGCCCCTCTGATATTTTTTCCTGTTCAAAAAGTGAGCGGGCTTTTTCGCCGAAGTCTCCGATTACCAGTCCTTCGTTTGCCGGATCATATAATGCAGTGTCATAACCGAAACACAAAGCCGAGTGTTTCACCGGTTCATCTGCCAGTGCAAGACGTGCAGCATTGGTCAGTAAACCAACATTCAACAATCTATAAAGCAGTGCAGAGCGGGAAACAGAAAAGTAATGTTCCAATTTCAACACTGTTGCCAATGAGATCTTTTTTGTTTTCAGTTCATTTTCCGGGATAAGTTGACAAAGTCCTGCCTCCGGCATCAGCAAAGAAGAGGCAAACATATCGGCGCTCTGTTCTACGGGGTCTTTACTTCCACTACAAGGGTTGCATTTGTGCGGAGTTGGTTTACTTTCAATATACAAGTGATAGAGTTCGTGGGCAATCGTGAAATGTTGCCTGCCTCTTGAATGGGAAGAATTCACGAGCATGAACCGATGTCCGGAACCGTCTTTGAGGCACATTCCCGAAAAGTTATCGGAAAGAGGGCGGAAAATGGTCAATACATTCAATTTCAGCAACAGACTTTTCAGATTAATGGCTTCCGAAGCACTCAATCCGTTATCCGCGCGAAATTCCGCCACTTGTCTTTCTATGATGAATTTATTTGGAGCCATTTCCAATCCGTTCCATTTTAAGGTAAGACTTCACGAGATCTTTAAAATGGGCTATTTCTTTCAAATCCCCTTCTTCAACATCGGAGATACGAAAAGCAGTAGCCAGAATCTCATTGTCGGCTTCTACATTATCTTCAAACAGAAGAAACGCTTCACAGCCAAACAAATCAGCAATCTTCTCTAACAAATGAAAAGGCACTTCACGAACACCGCTTTCATAGTTACTATAAGCCGACCGCTCCACACCGATAGATTTCGCTACCTGCTCCTGCGTAAAACCTGATAATTCTCTGGTTTTCTTCAAGTTCTCTCCGACAATCTGATTCATGGTTTTCATTAGTCACCTCCTTTATTCTGTGGCAAAAGTAATTCTAAAATAAATAATAAACAAGTTTTGCCACAGATAAGTTTAATCTTCCGCCATTTACTTTTTCTCACATAGCACTCAATCATGACTCAATCGTTTCAACGTCTTTTTATGGTTCACGCCTGAACAGCTTTTACATTACCTGCTTTCTATCTTTGCCCCATAATCAAATCATTAAAACGAATCAAAATGACTGAAACTGAAAAAAATCATTCCTTCCAACGGGTACAGCTAATGAAGCAAGCTGCCGCCATCCGGCAAAACAACGGTATGAACCGGCACGATGCACTCGTCACGGCTCACCGGATAGGGGCTCTCATCCGGCAGATGCATCACGGAAATGTTTGTTTCCGCTACACCAAACAGGATGGAACCATCCGACACGCTACCGGCACCCTCACCGGATATGAACATAGCTTCCACCGTCCGTATCTACCCAAACCGGAAAATACATTCGTTGTCTACTATGACATCGAAGCCAAAGGCTGGCGCACCTTTCACGCTGAAAATTTTCTGGATATCGAAACGGACGGGCAAGACAGCAACAAGTAAAAATGAATCTGCAAAAGAACGGAATGAACGGGCAGGAACGAAAAGAATGGGAGGCGCTTTGCAGACAGTATAACGTAGATTCGCTATACGAGGCCATTCAAGGCTGCCGGGAAGAACTGGAGTTTCTGATTCATTGTGCCGAACGGCTCGAGCCTCATACGGAGGAGGAGGAAGAAACGCCGTTTAACACATACAGACCACAGCGTTTCTCCGCACCAGAAAGCGCCGTTTAACAGATGGAGGAAACGCCGTTTCTCCCCGCATGATTCAGAAAAACAATTATTTTTTAACAGAGTATAATTTTATTAACATTATCAATATCAAGTATGGAAAATTGGAGATTTATTGAAGAAAACCCCGACTATATGATTTCAGATCACGGACGGGTATTGAGTTTCAAGGGCAGATCAAAGTTGATCCTTTGTGCCAAAATCATGGGGACCGGTTACGAAACTGTCATACTGCCGAATAAAGGTGTTTGTATCGAATACAAAATTCATCGTTTGGTTGCCAAAGCATTCATCCCCAACCCGGAGCAGCTGCCACAGATTAACCACCTCGACGGCAACACGATGAACAACCACGTGTCAAACCTCGAATGGTGCGATGCATACACCAATATGATGCATGCCATCCGGACGGGATTACGACGTACAGGAGTGGGATCTCATCAAACACCTTTCGCCGTTACGGATGCAATGGGGAAAGTATTGCGTGCCTACCCGTCTATGAAAGAAATGGTCAGAGAGGAACGTCTGAAGCCTGCGCACCGAAACTGGCTTATCCTCCAACTAAAGCATCCGGACCGCGTGAAACAACACGCCTTGCGTGTGCAACATCATCGGGGAGATGCTTTTATTATGGTTCAGACAAGACCTGATCTGATTACAGTGCTTAATCGGCCCACCATACCTAATCAAACGACAACGCCGCCGATGGATGCTCCCTTCTCTCCGGTGCTCCATTCAGTAACAAAGCAATATTACCGCCAACTGTCCAAAGAGGAGGCTATTGCGTTCGGCGTTATCTCACCTGCCGTCTGCAAACAGGAAAGGAGGATTCTGCCATGAAAGACACGATCATCATCCACTGTTCCGCCACTCGTGCGGGACAGGATTTTACCGCTATCGACATCGACCGCTGGCATCGTCAACGTGGTTTTCGTTCTATCGGTTATCATTTCGTCATCCGTCTCGACGGTACGATTGAACCGGGAAGAGATGTTGCTCTCGACGGAGCGCATTGCACGGGTTGGAACCATCGGTCTATCGGTATCTGCTACATTGGCGGATTGGACAGGAACGGTCGGCCCGCCGACACACGAACGGAAGCGCAGCGTGAAGCACTCGTCCGGCTGGTAGAAGATTTGCGCCTTGTCTTCCCTTCTCTGAAGCAGGTGATAGGACATCGGGACACCAGTCCTGACCTCAATGGAGACGGCATTATCTCACCTGACGAGTATATAAAATCCTGCCCCTGCTTCGATGTAAAAGCAGAATTTATTCAGTAATAATCAACCATTTACAACCAGCATTTTATCATCATGGCCCGCATTTCCAAACCCGGATTAGATTATTTCCCCCTCGATGTCAATTTTCTGCAGGACAGAAAAGTACGCCGCATCTCCTGTCGCCACCACGCGGCAGGGATTGCCGCACTCACTTCGCTGCTCTGCCTCATCTATAAAGAAAAAGGTTATTATATTTTGTGGAACAAAGACACTCTTTTCGACATCGCCCAGGAAGCGTGTTGCGGGGAAGAGGAAATGCAGGCCATCATTGATGATTGCCTGTCAGTGGGGTTGTTCGATGATCTTATATATAAGGAGTATGGTGTACTGACTTCACAGGCGATTCAGGAACAATATCATAAAATCATCACCGACAGCCGGAGAAAATATAAATTGCCCCTGGAACATTTCTGGATTATCAATGAGGAGAGTAGTGAAATAGAACCGGAAAATACGGATGACTCCGGCAAAAGTGTTACAAAACCCCATGAATTTGCTACAACAATGCCACAAACAAAAGAAGAAACGGATACAGATAGCAAAGGTAAACAGGAAAGGGATATGGAAAATGAAATCAAATCTGAAATAAAAAAAGACATAGAGACAGAGAGGGAAGGAAAAGACGGAAAGGAGAATGAGAGGATCATGCCACCCGTTCCGTCAAACAGCGTTTTTCAGGCTCCGCCTGTCGTTGTAGAGGGTTTGTCTTTGGATAAATCGATTGGAAAAGAAACGGTTTCGGAAGGGATGCAAGCGGGAGGAGGCTCGGAAGCTATACTTCTACTTAATATGCAAACTATCGGCATCCGGAACGAACAGACCGTGAAAGCGATTGTCGGCCTTGCCCGACGTAAAGAATTGGGAGGTCCCGGCGGTATTTTATGGAAAATTCTTAGTTCCCAATACCGCCCTACCCTACTCAAAAAGAATGAACCGGGTGATTACATTCTTTGGGCACTCAATCATCCGACGGAATTTGAAAACACCTACAACGGGACACTGAAAAAGCTAATCAGGGGAAGATAAAGCGGAAAAGTCTGCCTATAAACAAGGAACCTTTTTATTTTTACTGCAAAAGGGATGGAAAACCAAGAACTGTTACATCTTTATAATAGAAAGAAAAGACCTCGACTTGTAGAGTGAATGCTTACAATTCGAGAAAACAAAAAAATAGAGCAAATCATGAAAAAAGAAAGAAAAAAGACCTATCAATTTGTTATTCTAAAAAATGATTGTACCTTTGCAATACAAATTGCCCCCCTTAGTTGAGAAACACTAAGGCTGACCCATCAATTAAAGATGGGTTTTTTTATATATAACACTATGGAAGACAAAAAGAAAGTAATAGTCTATGTAGACGGTTTTAACTTCTATTACGGGCTGAAATCGAAAAAATGGAAAATGTGTTATTGGCTGGATTTAGTCGGCTTCTTTAATAGCTTTCTAAAGCCATATCAAGAACTGGTAGAAGTCAACTACTTTTCAGCTCGTCCAACAGATGTAGGCAAGCATGATAGACAAGACAAACTATTTCAAGCTAACAAATGCAATCCTAAATTTAACTTGATATTGGGTAAATACCTCAAAAAAGAGATTAAATGCCGTTATTGTGGTGGTATCATTCATTCTTTTGAGGAAAAAGAGACAGATGTACGTATAGCTACAAAAATTCTGTCGGACGCCTATAAAAAACGTTGTGACATTGCCATCATTGTATCAGCTGACAGCGATTTAATACCACCTGTAGAGCTAATAAGAGAATTTAACCCGTTACAAAAGGTCTATGTATATTTTCCTCCTAACAGGTATTCATCTAACTTATCGAATCTAAGCGATGGCACACGTAAACTTGATGGCGCTTTTAATATATTCAAAAAACACATATTGCCCCAAAAAGTACAACTACCAAACGGATATGTAATAGAACGACCGGATGAGTGGAAATAAGATTTTATATCGACCTACCTTGCCGTTCAAGGCACGAAAAGCTGTCTTCGAGAAATTGGAAGATATCGCTGATGTGGCTTCTATGTCTCCGGAAGACAGGGAGCGATACGACAATAGCGTCAAAGTGTACCGAGATTATTTGGTGACAATGGATGCAGCTGAACAAAAAGGAATAAAAGAAGGGTTGGAAAAAGGTATAGAGAAAGGAATGAAAGAAGGTACACAAAGAGCCCAACTGAAAATAGCCCGGAACATGAAAGCCAAAGGGATAGACAATGAGGCTATCGCCGAATGTACCGATTTACCTTTAAGTATAATCGAAGGGTTATAAAGCAATCGGATTCATAAAGGCACTATCTTGTAACCAACCGTTTACGAACGAAAAAAATAAAAGAGGTGAGCTCCCTTTGCAGGGTAGCCCACCTCTTTCTCTTCATACACAAACATTCAAATTATCAGGTTTCAGGTGTTCGTCAATATAACGGATGCCGTCCATCTTAAAAAGCCCCCGCAGAAGCGTATAGTTCAACATACGCTGCACTAAGTACGGGGTGCCTTGCAAGCTGCTCTGGTAGATGACCTCCTGCAAATCCGGTGCAAAACGGTCGGGATCGACTCCGGGAAGCAGATAACCGCAAATCTTACAATGCGTCAAAACATCAATCAACTGCTGCAACCAGAAAGCCTCCTCCCGCTCGAAAGCAGCACGGTATTCCCTGTCGGCAGCAATATCCATCAGCAACTTCTTCCCCAGCGAATGAAGTAGGGTGAGATAGCCATCCACTGTGATAAAAAGTGCCTCCATGCACGAGCTGTCCATCCGTATCTGTTTTTGCTGGATCCGGCTTCTGATTCCGTTGGCAAAATCAGAAAGACAGACACGGAACAGACTCGTTTTGCTGGGAAAGAGCTTGTAGAGTGTCCGCTTCGACATCTTCATTCCCCTGGCTATATCATCCATCGTCAACCCGTCGGCACCATGCTGGTACATTTCCCGCTTGGTGTAGTCGAGTATCCGGCAACGCAGTGTTTCTGGATTCATACATACCTCCCTACATACGGCCGCCGCCCAATGCCTGATACAAAGTGATTACGCCTTGGATTTCGGTAAAGCGGTTCGCTACTTGTGACAGTTGCGCGTTGAGTAACGTCTGTTGGGCGGTCAATACTTCCAGATAAGTGGTGTTGCCATGTTTCATCAACAGGCTTGTGCTCTTGGCTGCTGTTTGCAGAGAAGCCACCTGCTTGTTGTAGTAGTCGGCTTTCTCGCGAGCAGTCTGGTACTGCACCAGTGCCTCGTTCACTTCCACGCCTGCGTTCAGCAAGGTCTGTTCGAAACTAAGGCGGGCTTCCTCCTGTTGGGCTTTCGCTATTTTCAGTTGGGCGATATTCGCTCCTTTATTAAACAAAGGCTGCGTCAGGGAAGCCACAGCGGAGGCCAGGAACTTACCCGGGTTGACAATCATGCTCCCTGCACTGTTGGTCCATCCTGCGCTGCCGCTCAACGTGACGGAAGGATAGAAAGCGGCACGGGCAGAATTCGTTGCATAGAAAGCCTGTGCCAACGAAAATTCTGCGCTGCGCACGTCAGGACGGTTGGCAAGCATCTGTAAGGGAACACCCACGGAGAAGTTTTCCGGCAACTGTTGATTTCCCAGTTTGCCACGCTGTATTTTGTGGGGAGTTTCTGCCAGTAAAAGTGCCAGTGAATTTTCCGCCTGATTGATTTGCTCTTTCAGGTCGAGCACAGTGGTACATATATTGAAGTAGGTAGCCTCCGTCTGCGCCAGTCCGGCCTCATTCACCATCCCGGCCTTTTTCATGGCACGGGTAGCATTTACACTTTCTTTCCAGGCAGCTTCGGTAGCCACAGCTATCTCATACTGCGAATCGAGCATCAGCAAGGTGTAATACGTATTGGCAACGGATGCTACCAACTGCGTCTTGACAGCCTGTTCATATTCCTTGCTCTGTTCATAGGCAGCTTTCGCACGACGCTTTGCTGTTGTCACCTTTCCAAAAATATCCAGTTCCCACGAAGCAGTCACAGGCAGCGAATAAGTTTGTGTAGCCTTTCCACGGTCGAAGCTGCTGGCAGCTCCTTCCGGTGCCAGAAACAAAGAAGGCAGATAAGACAGTTTGGACGTCAGCAGCGTGGCTTCCGCTTCTTTCACACGCAAATGGGCAGTCTGCATATCGGTGTTGCGCAAGAGTGCCGAATCCACCAAATTCTGCAGATAAGGGTCGGTAAAGACCTCCCGCCACGAGAGGTTGCCGAAGTTTGCCGTATCGGTGGCAGCAACAGACTCGCTGCCGTAAAGTCCTTCGGGAACTTCCGATACCGGTTTGTATTTATTGTAGATACCGCAACTACTCAATATAAGCGTTGCTGCGGACAGAATGATTATTTTTCTCATTAGTTCTTATTTTAATTCAGGTCTAAAACCTTTAATCATCAATTATTCTTTTCCAGCTTTAGATTTTTCTTCGTCGCTCACTTTGATTTCTTCTTCAATCTGCCAGTCATGCGTCGGTCTGCTCTGCACGGGACGCAAACGTTCCTGCAGCCACTGGAAAGCGATAAACAAAGTAGGCACGATGAAGAGCAACGCCAATGTACCGATGGTCATACCACCTACTACACCCGTACCCAATGAACGGTTACCGTTGGCTCCCACTCCACTTGACATCATCAACGGGAACAGACCGAAAATCATCGTCAATGCCGTCATCAGAATCGGACGCAGACGGGCTTTAGCCGCACTGACCGCAGAAGCAATCAGCCCCATACCTGCTTTACGACGTTCGGCAGCATATTCCGTCAGCAAAATAGCCGTCTTCGCCAGCAGACCAATCAACATAATCAAACCTGTTTGCAGATAAATATTATTCTCCAGTCCGAACATCCAGGCGAAAAGGAAGCTACCCATCAATCCGCAAGGCACACTCAAAAGCACAGCGAACGGAATAATGAAGCTCTCATAAAGCGCACTCAAAATAAGGTAAATCATCAGGAAGCAGATACCGAAAATAATGATCGTCGTACCGCTCTGCTGGTTTTCCTCACGGGTGATACCTCCGTAATCATAGCCGTAGCCTTTCGGAAGAGACTGTTCGGCAGTTTCCTGCACAGCCTTGATGGCGTCTCCCGTACTATATCCGTCGGCCGGCATCGCATTTACCGCAATGGAGTTATACATATTGAAACGGCTCAACGATTCCGCACCGTAGCTACGGGTCAGCGTAACGAACTGGCTCAACGGCGCCATCTCTCCATTCGACATACGCACAAAAGCATTATCGAGGGAAGTTTCGTCCAAACGGAACACCGGATCGGCCTGAATCATGACACGGTACACTTTAGAGAAACGGTTGAAATTGGACACATACTGTCCACCGTAATAACCGGACAGCGTACTCAACACAGCGTCGGGCGTGATACCTGCACGTTTACATTTAGCTGCATCCACCTCTACCGTCCACTGCGGATAGCGCACGTCGAACGTCGAATAAGCCATCGATATTTCAGGCCGCTGGTTCAAAGCTCCCAAATATTGCTGGGTGGTGGTGAAGAACTCGTTCATATCGCCTCCCATCTTATCCTGCATGTGGAGTTCGAGCGCATTACCCATACCGTAACCCGGAATCATACCCGGAGAGATGGCGAACACACTGGCATCCTTGATATCAGCCGTACGCGCATATACCTGACCGATCACCGACTGCACATTGTCCTCATCACCCGGACGTTCATCCCACGGTTTCAGTTTGAGAATCAACATACCGAACGAGCTACCCTGTCCTGCCAACAATCCGTAACCGGCCACTTTCTGCACGTGTTTCAGTTGAGGTATTTCCATCAGACGTTTTTCGATACGTTCCATCACCTCGTCCGTCGTTGTCAGCGAACTGCCTGCCGCCGTACTTACATTCACGAAAATAACACCCTGATCTTCGTCGGGCACCAGACTGGTCTTCGTGTTATTCATCAGTAACACAAGCAACACCACGGAACAAGCCAGTAACGACCATGTCAGCCATCTGCGCTTGATAAAGAACAATACAATCGTCTTATATTTATCCACCATCACATCGAAAGCCGAATTGAAAGCCTTACGGAAACGTGCCGCAAAGTTGTTCTTCTGCGTTCCGTCTTCATTAATATAAGGTTTCAGCAGCAGGGCACACAAAGCCGGACTCAAAGTCAACGCGTTAATAGCCGAGATTCCTACCGCAACCGCCATCGTCAAACCGAACTGGGTATAGAACGTACCGGAAGTGCCGCCCATGAAGGACACCGGAATAAACACCGCCATAAACACTAGCGAAGAGGTGATAACGGCATTACTGATTCCTTTCATAGCGTCGATACTTGCCATATACGACGACCTGTAGCCCACATCGAACCGCGCCTGCACCGCCTCGACGACAATAATGGCATCATCCACCACCGTACCGATAACGAGCACTAACGCAAACAGGGTCAGCAGGTTGATACTGAATCCGGCTATCGCCATGAAAGCAAACGTACCTACCAGGGAAACCACAATTCCGACCAGCGGAATCAATGTAGAACGGAAGTCCTGCAAGAAGACGTACACCACAAGGATAACCAGGATGATAGCCTCGATCAACGTTTTCACCACCTCATGAATGGAAGCGAACAGGAAGTCGTTGGAGCTCATCATCTGCGTCAGTTCCACGCCTTTCGGAAGATCTTTGCTTGCTTCTTCAAGGAGTTTGTCGATGTTCTGGTTTACTTCGGTCGCATTGGAACCTGCCGTCTGGAACACCATACAGGATACACCCAGATGACCGTCCATACCACCGTGGTAAGCGTAGCTGTCCTGTCCCAGTTGGATATCGGCAACGTCTTTCAGTTTCAAGACTTCGCCATTGTCGGTGGAACGGATAACGATCTCCCCGAATTCTTCGGGAGTAATGAGACGTCCGGTGTACTTCATCGTATACTGATAAGTCTCATCGGAATTTTCACCGAACGAACCGGTAGCCGATTCGATATTCTGCTCGGCAAGCACACCGGTGATATCGGATGGAATCAGTTTGTACTGTGCCATCACGTCCGGTTTCATCCATACACGCATACTATATTCACCGCCCATAATCATCAGGTCGCCCACACCGGAGATACGAAGAATCTGCGGTTTCAGGTTGATACTGATATAGTTGGACAGGAAGTTCTCGTCGTAACTGTCGTCCGGACTATACAATGAGAACATCTGCAGAATACTCGTCTGACGCTTGGAAGTGGTCACGCCGACCTGGGTTACCTCCGCCGGAAGCTGTCCCGTAGCACGTGATACACGGTTCTGCACGTTGACAGCCGCCATATCGGGGTCTGTGCCCTGCTTAAAATAGACGGTGATGCTCACCGAACCGGAATTGGTGGCGGAAGAAGTCATGTAGGTCATGTCTTCCACTCCGTTGATCGCCTCTTCCAAAGGCGCAATAACACTCTTCTGCAATGTTTCCGCACTGGCGCCATAATAGGTGGTACTCACCATAATGGTAGGCGGAGCAATATCGGGATACTGCTCAACGGGCAAGCTGAACAGCCCGATGATACCCACTACGACAATCGTGATAGAGATGACTGCCGATAATACGGGGCGTTCTATAAAGGTTCTTAAATTCATGAATGATTCCTCCTCGGTTTAATTTTCAGTAGTAGTTGTCTTTGCCTTGATAGGAGTGCCTTCACGAAGCAGACCTACTCCTTCTGCCACGATCACATCTCCCGGTGCCAATCCTTCATCTACAATAAATTCCTGACCGCCATTGACGCGGGTCACTTGTACCTGACTGGATTGAGCCTTGCCGTCCACTACCTTATAAACATATCTCTTATCTTGTATTTCGAAAGTGGCAGCCTGTGGAATGGTCAGCGCACCTGTTTTTTGAACAGGAACAATCACGTTACCCGCACCACCGCTATGCAGCAATCCTTCCTTATTCGGGAAAACGGCACGCAGGCTGACCGTACCCGTCGAACGGTCGATCACTCCACTGATAGATTCAATCTGTCCCCGTTCGGAGTAGGCTGACTTATCGTTCAGTTGCAGGTCGATGGCAGGCATATTTTTCAATGCTTCCTCTTTAGAACCGTATTGGCGGATCAGTCCCAGTAATTGGTTTTCCGTCATGGAGAAGTAGACGTACATATCCGAATTGTCGGAAACGGTAGTCAACGGCTGGGCAAGAGCGGAACTTACCAAAGCTCCCACACGGTAAGGCAACGTGCCTACCACTCCGTCAACCGGACTTTTCACAACCGTATAAGAAAGATTATTGCGGGCACTCACTTCCTGCGCCTTGGCTTGTGCCAACTGTGCTTTGGCAGCTAACAGGGAGTTTTTTGCCGTACTCAAATCGAAAGAGGAAACTACGTTCTCTTTATACAGTTCCTCTTTACTGTCATAGGTCAGTTGCGCCGTAGCCAGAGAGGCTTTGGCCGATTCAACGTTTGCCACTGCCGTCTGCAAAGCAGCTTCATACGGCACTTGGTCGATGATGAACAATGTCTGTCCGTTCTTTACACGCTGACCTTCCGTTACGCAGACTTTAGTCAACGTACCACTTACCTGGGGGTAAATATCAATATCCTGACGTCCGCGGATGGTCGCCGAGTAGGCGCTTGAAATCATCCGGTCGGCCGGAGAAACGGTCATCACTTCATATTCTGTTTCCATTTGTGCCGGAGGAGCTTGTTTACAGCCCGTAGCAGCTACCATACAGCAGAGCAACAATAGCCCTTGCTTCACTTTACATACCTTTTTACTCATTTTCTGTTACCTATTTAACTATTTTTGAACGCGGCAAAGGTAGGCTGTTTTCTTCATAGAAAACTGGACATAGTGTATTCAGTTTTGTTCATTTTAGGAACATTAAAACCGATATTTAGTGAAAAAGTCCTATTTTTGTACCCAAAATAAGAAGAACAATGGAACAAAAAAACTCTAACCTAGCCATCCTCCGTGAACCGTTCGTTGCCGGAATGGACGAAAACCTGTCGCCAATTATGCATCGCCTGTGGAAACTGGAAGGGGGTGCCATCTATTTTTGCAGAAGCGGATGGGCACATGTCACAATCGACTTGAAGGACTATGAAATAGTAGAAAATACTCAAATCGTGCTTTTGCCGGGAACGATTATCCGTGTCAACGGCAGCAGCAGCGATTTCACTGCTTCTTTCTTCGGATTCCCCAAAGAAATGTTTCGCGAAGCCTGCCTGCGGTTCGAACCGATTTTCTTCCGGTTCATGAAAGAAAAACCGTGCTATAAGCTCCCGGAAGAAAATACCGGAGCGATCAACGGCTTGATTCATGCCACAACGGCCATATACAACGACCGCGAAAACCGCTTCCGCAACCAGATTGCCAAGAATCATCTCCAATCGTTTATGCTGGATATTTACGATAAGTGTTACCGCCACTTCGACCGCCGGGAAATTGAAGGGGGAAGCCGGCAGGATGAAATCTTCAAGAATTTCGTCGCACTGGTACACGAAAACTGTATCTCGCAACGGGAAGTGACTTTCTACGCCAACAAACTGTGCATCTCCACCAAGTACCTGACGGGTATCTGCAAAAGTGTGACACGCGACTCCGCCAAAAAGATTATCGACGACTTTGCTATCCTCGAAATCAAAGTATTGCTCCAATCTACCGAACTGACCATTCAGGAGATAGCCGACCGGCTCGGTTTTCCCGACCAGTCATATTTGGGGAGGTACTTCAAACGGCACGAGGGGATATCGCCGAAGGAATATCAGAGTAAGTATTCCATGCAATAAAAACAACAAAAATACTACAGATAGGCGAGCGTGGTGTATTTTTCCGCCTATACACCACCGCACCTAAATTACTCTGTATTTTCATTGTCCTGTAATCCCTGATAAAGTCTACTTTCCAGTTCTTCGATGGAAGGCAATCCAGATTTTATATCTTGAGGGATTGATTTACCCAACTCATAATCAGAAATACCTATTGGTTTGTGCACGTCACGTAAAGCATATTCAGCCATAATACGATCTTTGTTCTGGCAAAGAAGTAAACCAATCGTCTGATTATCCCCTTCCCGACAAAGAATATCATCTACAGCGGAACAATAGAAATTCAGTTTGCCGATATATTCGGGCTGAAAGTCACCTTTTTTTAACTCCACGACTAAATATCTGTGCATAAACACATTGTACATAAGGATGTCAATATAGAAATCATTGCCGGACACTTCGATGTGATATTGTCTACCCATGAAGGCGAAGCCTGCTCCCATTTCGAGAAGGAACTTTTCAATATGTTTAACCAACCCTAACTCTACATCTCTTTCGTTATATTCGTCAGTGAAAGTCAGCATATCAAAGATATAGGGGTCTTTTAAGGTTTCTTTTACCTGCTTGGCTTGTATTTCAGGAAGAGTGGTATCAAAGTTGTTTGCCAATGCTCCGTAGGTATGGTAGTAGTCCTGATTGATCGCTTCGATTAAGAAATTACGACTCCAGCCACTCTTTAAACATTGAATCATATACCAATAGCGAGCTTTCAGGTCCTTTACCCGTTGTATTAAAATGATGTTGTGTGACCAGCTTAATTGCTTTATCGGCAATACTATGGAAGCTGCCTGCAAATGCGCAACCGCTGGTTGCGCATTTGTAAGTTGCTGATTATATTCATTATAGAATTGAATCATCACCTGACAGTTTCTTTTTGAGAAGCCCTTCACTTTCGGATAATCATTCTTCAGGTCATTGGCAAGCTGTTCAAGCGCATTGTTTCCCCAGCCTATCTGTTTCTGGCTTTCACAAAGAAGTTTGCCGATGTCCCAATACATAGAAAGCATTTCTTCATTAGCAGAGTAAATCGCTTTTTTTTGTGCGAGTGCCACCCGTGCCTTGACTTGTTTAAGCAAAGTAGCGTAGTTAAATATACTATTCTGAATTTCCATTAATTATTTTTCATTTTAGATTAAAGACATTATAGGTTATTCCTACCCAAACATCATTCAGCCGATTGCCCCAAAGCAAAGAAACCTTTCCTCATAATAAAGTGACAAATATAATGATAATTAAAGAATTACGGATGTACTATCCGATAAATCTGTTTGCTTTTTCCGCCATGCCACAACTTCTGTCACAAGAACAAACGGATTATACTAATTAGTGTTTACGACACAACACAGATTGTTAACAGATCTGTAATACTATCTTAATCTGCCTTGTATTCCTTTGCACCGTGAAACAAAACACAGGTGTGAATAACTTTATTGCATTTAATAAATTAAAAGAAGCAAGGTAAAAGATTATGAAAAGAAACAAATGGCTGCTTTCTCTGTTGATTGGGCTCTTGTGCTGTGGCTCTGCATACGCACAGACAACAGTGAAAGGAAAAATAACGAGTGAAGGTGGGGAACCGTTAATCGGGGCTACCGTAGCTGTGAAAAACTCGACAGACGGCACGGTGACCGACATCGATGGAAACTACTCCCTGAAGACTAAGAAAACATTGACTCAAAAGGATTTGCTTGTATTCAGTTATGTGGGGTATAAAACGCTACAGAAGAATTATGCAGGCAACACGATGAATGTTAAACTGGCAGAAGAGTCGCAACAACTGAATGATGTGGTGGTGACTGCCTTGGGGATTAAACGTGAAGAAAAAGGATTGGGATATGCCACGGAAACCGTGAAAGGGGATATGATTACGAGCGCCCTGCCCACCAACTGGTCGACGGCACTGAATGGCAAGGTAGCCGGATTGAGTGTTATCTCTTCCGGTGGTCCGCTCAATTCGAGCCGTATCTCGCTGCGGGGGGACGTCTCGCTGAACCAGAACGGAAACGACGCATTGGTGGTAGTGGACGGTGTACCGATGAGTAGTCCGATGACCAATCCGGGTGTTGCCTACGGTGCAGGTTCAAACAGCGAACTTTCCGTGGACTATGGTAACGGATTCTCCGACATCAATCCGGATGATATCGAAAACATCCAAGTATTAAAAGGAGCCAGTGCGACAGCCTTGTACGGTACGCGTGCAGCCAATGGCGTGATTATGGTGACTACCAAATCGGGAGCGGGTGCACCCAAAGGTATCGGTGTGTCTTACAGCGGTAACTTCAGTATTGACGATGTGATGAGATGGCCCGATTACCAGTATGAATTCGGACAGGGATTGCCGAGTAATATCGGTCCGGCAGGTTCTATCTACGAAGGCCAGCCCTATTACTCTTACGGAAAAGCGGAAGACGGCAGCTACGCAAGCACCAGCGGAACCAGTAGTGCCTACGGAGCACGCTTCGACGCCAACAGGTTGTTCTACCAATATGACCCTGTGACACAGGATCGTGCTTCTGTAGCCACTCCCTGGGTAGCGTACAAAAACAACCGCAAAGATTTGTTCCAGACGGGATATACCCTAACCAACTCGGTAGCCTTGACCGGAAAATCCGACCGGGGCAGCGTGCGGGCGTCCATCACCCACACCAAGAACGAATGGATTCTCCCCAATACAGGTTTCCAGCGTATCACCGCCATGATTTCCGCCCAACAGCAGATTTCGAGGGCACTGCGCATCAATTTCAAGTCGAGTTATACGTACCGCAAGCTCAACAACACGCCTGCACTGGGATATAACAGTAATTCTATCTCCTACTTCCTTATCTTCCAGAATCCGAATGTCAACCTCGACTGGTTGCGTCCGATGTGGCGTACCGGACAGGAAAACGTGAAACAGCTCCAACCGTACAGTTCATTTATCGGAAACCCGTATGTCATTCTGTACGAATCTGAAAATCCTTCGGAGAAACACAGTAATGTATCATCCGTTTCTGCCAATCTGCGCATCAACAGTAAATTCGATTTCATGATCCGGTCCGGTATCCAGTTGTCAGCAGACCAACGCGAACAGCATCGTCCTATCAGTGACGTGGTTTTCGGAAACGGATTTTTCAAGAAACAGAATGTGTTCGATTATGAATTAAACAGTGATGCTTTATTTACTTACCATGATTCATTCGCCAACGGATTGCGTGTCAACGCTTCGGCAGGTGGAAACATGATGCAACAAAGCTACGATATGTTGGCTGCCTCGGTGGTAGGATTGATTACGCCAGGAGTATACAAACTGGCAAACGGTGTTTCCAACCCGAACGTGCAGACGGTTATCAAAAAGAAAGCGTTGAACAGTCTTTATTTCACGGCCAATTTCTCGTATAAGGATAAACTGTTTCTTGATGTCACCGGGCGCAATGACTGGTCGTCTACCCTGCCGAAAAGCAACCGTTCTTTCTTCTATCCGTCGGTCAGCGTCAGTGCAGTGATGAACGAGTGGTTCACGTTGCCGGAACAGATCAGTCTGTTGAAAGTGAGAGGTTCGCTGGCACAGGTCGGCAACGACACAGACCCTTACAAGACATCGCCCTATTATGGCACGAGCGATTTTCCCGGATCGGCCATCGTATCTTCTACGCTCTATAATCAGGATTTCAAACCGGAGATTTCGACTAATTACGAAACGGGATTCGACTTCCGTATGTTTCACAACCGCATCGGACTCGATTTCACGTTCTATTATAACCGCACCAAAAACCAGATTCTGGATGCTCCGATGGACCCGACGACAGGTTACAGCAAAGCTACCATCAATTCGGGATGCGTCCGCAACCGCGGTTACGAAATCCAGTTGGACGTTACTCCGGTAGTCAGCAGGGATTTCCGCTGGAACGCTACTTTCACCTGGTCTAAGAACGAGAACCGGATTCTCTCACTGGCGGAAGGGGCGGATGAGAACCAGTTAATCAGCAGTATCGGTAGTGTGTCTATCATCGGACGTGTGGGTGGAACCACGGGCGATCTCTGGGGATATAAACTGGTACGCGACCCGGAAGGAAATGTGGTCATCAACGACAACGGATTGCCCGAACGTTCGGGAGAGATCGAATACGTCGGCACGGCCTATCCGAAATGGAAAGCCGGACTGTACAATGAATTTTCTTACAAGAACTTCACGCTTAGCGTCTTGCTCGACGGACAGGTGGGAGGTAAGATGTACTCGCACTCGCACCACAAAATGACGGAACAGGGAAAACTGCAACATACGCTGAACGGGCGTCTGCCGGGAACGGAATTTTATATGTCGAAAGACGACCCGCGCATCGCTGCCGCCGGACTTTCACCACAAGACGGGATGTACATGATTGCCCCGGGAACGGTGAAGAACGATGACGGAACTTACTCGCCAAACACCAAAGTGGTGACCGTGGAAAGTTATTATAAGGAATATTACCGGATGGCCAATGTGGAAACTAACACGTTCGACACTTCATTCCTCAAGTTACGCGAAATGAGACTGGAGTACAAGTTGCCGAACAGCACACTGAAGAAAACACCGTTCAGCAAAGCATCGGTGGCACTCTACGCACGCAACCTGTTCTGTATCACCGACTATCCTCTGTTCGACCCCGAATCTGCCGCCCTCAACGGAAGTTCGATGGTGACCGGTGTGGAGACGGGCTCACTGCCTACGGCACGTACTTTCGGACTGAATATTAACGTATCTTTTTAAACACTGACTTATGAAAACCAATAAACTTTTCAAAAATATAGTATGGGGAATGACTTTGTGCGGAGCTCTCTGCACGACTTCCTGCACCAGCTTCGACGAACTCAATACAGACCCCACCCGCATGGATGAGGTGAATCCCGGCACTCTGCTCAACCCGATTTTATACGAAACATCGGTCTACAACTGGAAACGCTACAACAGCTATACCTACGACCTGATGCAATGTGCCGTATCTACCAGCAGCACCAACGGTGTGGGATGGTGGTATATGACGGACAGCGAAGGAGACGGCACATGGACTACTTATTATAAATGGATCAACAACGCCAAAGAGATGATGCGCCTCACCGGAAAATTGCCGGAAGCCTCCAAACAACCCAACTACGATGCTATATCGCTGACTTTGCAATGTTGGCTATACCAGATTCTGACGGATGCCTTCGGTGATATTCCGATGAGCGAAGCCTGCTCCGCCGACGAGGGAATACTTGCACCGAAGTTCGACACCCAACAGCAGGTGTACCAACAGATTATCGACAATCTGAAAACTGCCAACGAGTTGTTCGACAAAGCTAACGGGTTGATCTACAACCAATCGGGCGAAATGTTGTACAAGACGTCCAAAGGGGATGCAACCGGTATTTTGAAATGGAAGAAGTTCTGCAACTCGCTCCGTCTGCGTGCACTGCTCCGGGTGATCGACGTACCGGAATTCAACGCGAAACAAGAGCTGCGTACCATGCTGACCGATCCCGCTACTTATCCGGTATTCGAATCGAACGATGATGCCGCCCTTCTTGCCATCAGCGGAACTTATCCGGAGGAAGCTCCGCTCACCCGTCCGCAGGATTTCACTTCTTATGTTCAGATTTCCGAGTTCTTTGTCAATCTACTGAAAGGCTGGAACGATCCTCGTCTGCAGGTGTATGCAACACAGGTCACTCTCCCCGACCAGACTAAAGATTATGTGGGTTTGCCCAGCGGTTATCAGACGTTGCCTTCAATCACTGCTTCAGGACTGAATCAGGAAATGGCGAAGGCGCCTATGAAACTTGCCATGATGCCTTATGCCGAAGTGGAATTCATCAAAGCGGAATTACTGAAAAAAGGAGTGATCGACGGAGGAAGCAACGCTGCCAAAGAGGCTTATCAGAAGGGAGTGCAGGCGGCTATCGAACAGTGGGGACAGAAAATGCCTGACCATTATTTTGAAAATCCGGAAGCTGCTTATGATGATACGATGGAACGAATCATGAACCAGAAGTTTGTCGCACTGTTCTTCTGCGATTATCAGCAGTGGTTTGAATATAACCGTACCGGTTTTCCTGTGTTACCTGTGGGACCCGGCATCGCAAATGCTAATAACAAAATGCCGAAACGCTTTAAATATCCGTCTGCTCTGCAGCGTACTAACCTGAAGAATTATCAGGCGGCTAAAGCGAACATGGGAGGCGATGACTTCCATATTCGACTGATGTGGCAGCAATAAATGAATGTGTCGGTTACCAAGATTGCGGCAATAATCATCATTTCAATCAATCTTTAAAATTCAATGAATATGAAAAGAATAATCAGTATGGCTGTTGTGTTAGTTATAACGATGGCAGCAATGGCGCAGAAAGGAGAGCTCGCCATGAACGAGAATATCTCCGGAAAAGACAATGTTTCCAAAAACGAAAAAGAAGCTACTCCCGTAGGCAAAAAGCCGAAAGCGGCGTTTATATTCGACGTGTATGGAGAAATCCCGACTACCAAACCGGTGTTTGAAACGGAACATTATCTGGGAAGTGACATTACCGGAAAATGGAATACTTTCATCCAGAATTATACGCATGAGTATGATGTAACAATCGGATTTACGGATTCTTCGGTCGAAATCTTGAAGCCTTCTATTTACAAGGCAGTCAATAAAGTGAATAAATATTATAAGAAGGCATTGAAGAAAGAAGAGGTGAGCCGGGAAGTTGCTACATTCAACATGGGTCATATTCTGGATTGTGCCAATGTGATGTGTTTCGATGATAACAGCAAGTCTTTTGAGGAGGCTCTCAAGTCGGCAGATGAACCGGAAGAAATTATCGCATTATTCAATCAGGTTACTTTAAGAAAGTTATAAGCAATGAAAAAGATCAATTTTAGAAATACGCTGTTTGCAGCGGTCTTACTTTTCCAGCTGAATGCTGTTGCCGCCTCTGGTCAGACGGTGGTGAAAGGTAGTGTGAAAGATAATACTGGTAAACCCGTCAGCGGTGTAGTGGTGACGGACGGGGCACATTTCAATACGACTGATGCAGAAGGAAACTATGTTCTGAATACTGATCCGGCACGTTATCCGATGGTTTATATCTCTACTCCGGCAGCGTATGAGCTTCCTTCCAAAGAGGGGGTAGCCGATGGTTTCTATCAATATCTGGACGCCGGGAAAAGCGAGAACCAATGTGACTTCGTATTGACTAAACGGCAGAAACCGGTGGATGAATTTGTATATATCGTCCTTTCCGACCCGCAAGTGAGAAACGAAAAGCAACTGGACCGCTTCCGCACGGAAACAGTGCCCGACCTGAAACAGACTGCCGACTCACTAAAGAACTTCGAAATCGTCGGCATGGGACTGGGGGATCTGGTGTGGGATGCCATGAACCTGTACGCTCCTTACCGTCAAGCGGTGTCCAACTTGGGAATGACGATGTTCCAACTGATGGGAAACCACGACTTCAACCTGCTCTACAAATCCATGACACAGACGGATCATCCGGCGGATGGTTATGGGGAACAGAATTATTATCAGTCATTCGGCCCGGCCAACTATTCATTCAATATCGGTAAAGTGCATGTGATAGCAATGAAGGATATTGACTACGACGGCAACAAGAAATACACGGAACGCTTCACGCCGGAAGATTTGGACTGGTTGAGAAAGGATTTAAGTTATGTGCCCAAAGGAAACATCGTGTTCCTGAACGTTCACGCTCCGGTAGCTAATAACACGGTAGCTGCAGGGGGAAATGCACGCAACGCCAATGCGCTTTTCCAACTGTTGAGGCCTTACCAAGTACATATTTTCTCCGGACACACGCACTTTTATGAAAATCAGTTGCCCGCTCCTACCATTTACGAACATAATATCGGGGCTGCTTGCGGCGCATGGTGGGCAGGACACGTGAATCGTTGCGGAGCACCGAACGGTTATCTGGTAGTACAAGTGAAAGGTGATGATGTGAAATGGCGTTACAAGGCAACAGGGTGTTCTCCGGACTATCAGTTCCGGCTTTACCAACCGGGAGAGTTTGAAAGCCAGAAAGACTATGTGGTAGCCAATATCTGGGATTGGGACTGGACGTATACAGTAAACTGGTATGAGGATGGAGTGTTGAAAGGTGCAATGCAGGCTTTTGACGATGAGGATCAGGATTATATCAATATGGTAAAGGGAAAGAAAACGGGTTATCGCACACGTCATCTTTTCCGTGCACAGCCTTCCAAAGATGCAAAATCTGTCAAGGTGGTGGTTAAGAATCGTTTCGGGGAGATATTCACGGAAGAGATAAAGCTGTAGTTTCTCCTACGAAACACAAATAAGTATTGATTCCTGACATCCTACCATCGTGACAAAAAATAGAGTTTATATCATCCGGCTACGAAAATAAACTATTGTAGCTATCCGACATAAACTCTACTTTTTTCAAACCTGTCGTCTACCTCTTATATCTTTATAAATATTTGCTTTTTGTACAGCACCCATACAATTAGATAATTGAATCCGATAAACAGAAGGGCGTAAATCAGAGAGGCCAGATGAGCATCGGGAAGAACGCTCCAAATGGAAGTGTAAATCTTCTCCTGCAAGCTACTCCCCGCAACCGTAATTACTTCCAGCAAAGTAGCTAACACACCGGCCACTATATAAATAAACAATGGATTCGTGCCAAAAACATGGAAAGGATATCCCCATTTCTGCTTTTTACGAATATCAATCAGCCAAGTGAGAAATACAAGAAACAAGGAAGCAAAACCACAAGTCACCAGCACAAAAGTCGAACTCCATACTTTCTTATTCAACGGACAGCCGTAACTCAACAACCATCCTGTAAACAAAAGGGCAATACCCAGTATGGAGATCTGCAACAGCCGGTGATGGATTTCAGTCTTCTCCCGCAAAATATTTCCGCAGAAATAACCGATAATCACTTGCGCAATGCACGGCAAGGTACTCAACAGGCCTTCCGGATCGAAAAAGATACGCCCGCCATCCGGCAACCACTCCCGATACAGATGGGCTTCTCCGAATAGTGTGCGATCTGTAACGGCAATAATATTCTGTTCGGAAAGTTCAAATCCGTGTCCCAAAGCCAGCAAGATGGAATAGCCCGCCAGAATGATCCCGGAGATCCATGCCAGATTTGCCGGACGCCGGACACCCACAATCAGCAAGGAACCCCAAAAATAAGCCAATGCCAACCGCTGCAACACTCCCAGAATACGTATGTGCGAAAAAGGTTGTTCCACCCCTGCGCACACCAACGAGAACCAGGAAAGAAAAAGTCCCAACAAAAACAAGATCACCGTGCGCCGTACCAGTTTGATGATAAAACCGCGACTGAAATGATGATCGAACCGGGATAAGGCAAAACTCATGGAAACGCCCATTATAAACATGAAGAACGGGAAGACCAAATCAGTCGGAGTCAGTCCGTTCCATTCGGCATGTCGCAAGGGTGCGTAAATGGATTCCCATGTTCCGGGGTTGTTCACCAAAATCATTCCGACAATGGTGATTCCCCGGAGTACATCTAATGAAAGTAAACGTTCTGATTTCATATTGTTCTTAGTGTACCGGGATTAAAGAAATCCCGGTTTGGTGAAATAAAATCCATTCGCATTCAACCATTTAACATGCCATTTCAGGCGATTGGTAAAATCAATCCAGTTACGGCTACTTCCCCACGCCAACTCCGAAAATGCTTGAAGAGAGGGAAACACGTGCTGACCGAACTTCCGTTCATTAGGAATCATCTCCGTCCACACACAAGCCTGGAAACCTAATACATTTTGCTTCACGATGCCTGGAAACTGGGGTTCGAACTCGAAGTTATACAAAGAGCTTAATCCTTCGTCTGAAGGCGTTGCGCTCAAATAGAAACGGGACCACTCCATAAATATAATCGGATAACCTTTCTGGGTAATCTTTCCCGGCTGATCGGGCAGCCAGTCACGCCAATACGTATAAATCAAATCCTGCGGTTCTTTTTCAAGAAAAGCATCGTCCCATCCCATCACTTTCTTGCCTTTACCCTTCACATAGTTCGTCATGATCTTTACAAAATGGTTTTGCAGCTCATCCACTTTCTGATAACCTTCCTGCTGCATCAATCGCTGACAAACTTCACACTGTTCCCAGTTATCTTTCTCCACTTCATCAGCTCCGATATGGAAATATTCCGAAGGGAAAATCTCGACCATCTCATCAATGATGGACTGCACAAACTGATAGTTCTCCGGACGCGAGGGACAGATAGGATAAGAGAATTCTTCTCCCCATCCGGCTTCTCCCGTGCACGACAACTCGGGATAGACTTTGATAGCCGCCGAGAAATGGCCCGGCATGTCAATTTCGGGTACAATATCGATCCCTCTTTCCAACGCATAACTTACCAAACCTTTCATCTCTTCCTGCGTATAATGACCACCATATTGAGAACCGTTTCTCACGAAACGGGGATCTATCTCATAGTTATAATCCTGTTGGGAAAGTTCTACGCATCTCTTGTCATATTCGTCAAAGTCGCGCCAGCTGCCTTCCTGCGTCAGCAACGGGTATTTTTTCACTTCAATGCGCCAACCCTGATCGTCCGTCAGATGCAAGTGAAGCTTGTTTATCTTGTAGAAAGACAAACAGTCTATCACCTTTTTCAGATAATCAACCGTAAACATGTGGCGGACTACATCGATATGAAATCCGCGCCAATCATATTTGGGAGCATCTTTTATATCGACCATCGGAAGATATTTAGCACTTCCGGAAGTGAAGAAATTTGCTTGTTCGAGCGCTTGTCTCAATGTCTGGATTCCCCAGAGAAGTCCGGTTTCCGTTGAATAATAAACGCAGGCTCCCTCTTTGGTAACGGTGAGCCGGTAAGCCTCTTTTGCCAAATCCGATTCCTGTTTCACACGGATAAAGGCACGATCGTTGGAGGCATCACTGACGGAAAGAGAAAGTTTCTCTTCCAGGGTGGATTTCAACAGTTGCGACGTGGAAGCCGGAATGTTCTGGCTGACAGTCACATTCTGCGGAAGAGAGACAACCGATTCTTTATAATCGACTCTTTCCGGCAAAGGCATCACCGACAGGCGGGTGGGCACTCGCTCCGGGTAGTTCGCGTTATCATTATCATTGCACGACAACGATGTGATCGCACCTATTCCCAACAAGAACAATATTCCGGTTCTTTTTATTTTATCATAGTTCATAACTTATCTACTTTTGTGGATTAATCTACTTTGAGAGTGCTTGTTACACTCTCTTTATTTAAATAAAACAGTTTCGCTTTCACAACGGAAGCATCACAGGCTACGGGAGCTTTCCAAAGTTCCGAACGAAGGGTCGGTTCCGTGCCATCGGTCGTATAGCGTATTTCGCCTCCCCGGATAGGGGTACTGGCATGGAGTTGCCCTTCTTTGATGCAAAGTCCGGGATGAGGTAAACGAAAATTGATACTTCGGGACGCCCAGTGAGGCATTTCTTTCTCACTCACTTTGGAGTAGAACAGGCCCAGTTCTTTATTGAAAGCCTGACGTTCTTTCTCTCCTGTTAAAGTGCTCCAGGCGGGAAAAGCGTTCCAACCGCGTTCCACCAATCCGAGGATTTTGGGGAAGGTGTAATATTCCACCCATTCAAAATCACGGATGGTTTCAGCAAATAATTGTGCCTGCACTCCCTGAATATGTTCCTTTCCGGAAGCGGTCAAAGTCGTTTTTCCCTTTCCTGCGATGTCCGGATCGACCGGATTGCCTGCCATATCGGTACGCGAAGAACGATAAATGCTATACGGAAGCATGGAGAACCCCTTGGACTCATCGACATATCCCGCCCACGAGAGACCTCTTTCGTCGGGATGAGCGTCATAGGCCAAATCCAGATAGAAATTGTTCACGTTGCAGAGAATCACCGGATATCCTTTGTTGGCTATCCGGTAAGGTATTTCATCCGCTTCCCATTCAGGAACCGTATTCCAGCAATACACTCCTGCTGCAAGTTGGTTCAAATGCCGATCGGTTGTTTCCGGATGTCCCAACGCTACTTCCTGCCAGCCGCTGAATTGCAAATGATGTTGTTGCAGATAGTCTGCCATCTTCGTAATATAGTATTCAGACAGTTCGTGGGCACTTGTCATCCCGTGTTCATCCATAAACGCCCGGCAGACAGGAGAACCCATCCAGGCTCCTTCGGGTACTTCATCGCCACCTAAATGAATCGTAGTCAAAGGTACCTCCGCTTCCTCATACATGGCTATCAACTCACGAATCACTTTTTCCATAAACCGGTATGTAGAAGGCAATGCTACATTCATGACATTATCCGTATAAGACTGCGCGGAAACATAACGGGAAGTGTCTTGTGCGTCACTTAATAAATATTCGTTGGCCTTTTCAGGGGCAGTATTCACATACTTATGATAGCGCGCTTTCATGGACACGATTGCCGCACGGGCATGTCCCGGAGACTCAATCTCCGGAATCACACGCACATGTCTTTGAGCTGCATAACGCAGTAAATCGATAAATTCTTCACGGGTGTAATATCCGTTGCCGGAGGTAGCTGCAGACGGATCATAGTTGCCATCGTAACCCGGATATAAACATTCCAGTTCATCCGTGGTATGTCCCCGGCGTGCGCCAACCGAGGTCAATTCTTCCAGGCCGGGAATCTCCAGACGCCAGCCTTCATCATCCGAAAAATGGAAATGCAGTACATTCAGTTTATAAGAAGATATTACATCTACCAGCTTTTTCAGATGTTCAACAGTCGTAAAGTTCCTGGAAATATCGAGCATTTGCCCGCGATACGGCAAATCGGGATAATCGCGGATGGAGAGGGCTTCCAAGCGGAACGGCTTTTCCTGGCCTTTCAACAGGGAGAGCAAGGTTTGCGTCCCATTGAAAATGCCATGTGAAGTGGAAGCTGAAATATTTATCAGTCCGTTTCCCGTATCAATCCGATAATATTCGCCGTTCACTGCTGTTTCCCGTTCCGGCAAATAATCCAGATGAACTGTTACCGGCGCTTTGGAAACGACTTCCAGACCATGGATGCTTGCCAGCTTTTCTTTCAGTAATCCAGCTTCGTTGGCAAAATCGGGATGGAAAGTCAGTTTTACTTTATTTTCTATAGCAAAACCCTCTTTGCCGGTAGCCGGTACCGCTTCTTTCACTGACGGAAAAATATCGGTTTGCTGCAACTGGGCTGTAGTCTCCAACGCCAAATTCGAAGCGTATACCTTATCCGGCGCGGGATACCAGTCTTCTGTCTCCATTCCTTTCAGCGGCTGTATGGTCAGTCCGACAGGCAAGGGAATACCTTGCTTGCCGCCTGACTGGCTCACCCAGTAAGTGCCTTCAGGAGCATGTGACAGCTTTTTCAATCCGTTGGTACAACAGAATGTCACGGTCAGCGAATCTCCCGGAGCCAGTGGTTGGAAATTTTCTGCCGGATACATCCGGAAGAAGTTCGCATTCACCACTTCCACTTTGACCGGAGCAGACTCTTCCTGCAGAATTTCACGAGGTAGCTGCGAATAATAGATGATCCAATCCTTTCCTAAAGGAGCATCCGATATGTTCTTCAGGACAAATGAATTCTCATAGTAGCCGGGTTGTACTTCCACAGCTCCCATCTCCCAGGTCAATGACACGGGGGCTTTCGCCCCGTCAGTCGATTTACAACCGGAAATGACCAGCAGAAGGCACAGACTTCCCCATATTGCATATAGCATATTTCTCATAGGCTTTCCTGTTTTCTATATATCATTCTTTTAGGCATTAATCACTCAATCGTTCGATGTGCAAAGTTTCTTTGCCTACTCCCTGCGAGACGTCGAAAGTCAGACGATAATAACCGGGAACGAAACCGTCTCCACTTGTTATTCCATTGGAAGCAGACAGTTCGATTCCATCCGTGTCGCCGGACAATGAACCTTCTTGCAGCAGCATGCCTTGATCTTTATTATCCCATTCCAAACCGCTGTAAATTTCGATTTCGAAGGATTCCCATTCATGAGTGTTACTCAAATACACAGTGGTCTGGTACTTCTGTTCACCGATTGGCACAATATATCCTAACTGTGATATGTCTTCCAAATTCCAGCCTCCACTATTATATGCTTCATTCCAGACGGGTGCGCATGTAAATCCGTGTCCTATCAGCCAGAAGCAAGTGGGAGCCGTATCACCCATTCGTGCCACCCAGATATAATTGTATTTAGAAGAATAATAGATCTCCCAAGTTCCGGATTTGCGCAGGAAGGTAAACTTTCCATTGTCCGGATTATAGCTAAAGAAGTCGCGGTTGTAAGCGTGTTCCACATCTTCAAATCCACTCATTTCAAACTCTTCACCCTGCGTAAAGCTAATCTGTGCTCGGAAAAATCCCTCACTGGCTATCAACTCGGTTTCTTTAATTTTCAGGTTCTTTTGGTAGCCGACTACTCCCAATTCAAAAGTCATCACATTGAAAGTGATCTGTTCGACAAACCAATCCCGGTAATCAAAAGCAAAGCTGGGTCCCGACGCTTCAATAAGGACTGCCGTATTGCTTGCTTCGGCAGCTCCCCAGATCAGTTTTGCATCATCCAATGATGCTGCGGTAGAGATCTTTCCGGATAGTTCCATCGGATACCCCTCTTCCAAATCGGAAACTTCCGTTAGATACAGGTAAGGATTGTCCTCACTCCGGTTCATTTCTACCACCTCACCGTTATAGTGAAGATAAAGCACTTCGGGAATCTGCGGACGGGTGATATGGAAATCAAATGTTTGAGTGACTTCACTACCTTCCACATTAATGGCTGTCAGAATCACCTTCGCTTCCTGATTCTCTTCAAGTCCGGCTTCAAACGGGATATAAATCCCTTTTTCAACAATCGAGACATCAGTGCCTTTCGTACGGATCGACTGCGAACTGACCAAAGTTTCACCTGTCATCAATTTCACTTCCAGCGTAGACAAAGGAGTCTGCGGATCGTGAATCTTCACAGAAAAATAAAGAGAATCGGCAGCAGGTGTCTGATCGGTAGTTGAGAATTGCAGTTCCGATATTTCGGGACACGAATATGGATACGTCACCCGGCCATCTTCTTCGCTGCATGAAGCCAGCCAACAAACAGTCAGCCCCAGCAGCCATAAAAACAGATTATTGTGTTTCATCATTTTTTCTTTTAAAGTTTTACGTTCCTCTTTTCATTAATAGCCTTCATTTTGAGTCAGATTGGTGTTCTTATCTTTCTCTCCTTGAGGAATCGGCCACAACTGCCGAAAAGCCTGCAAACCTGCAAACAGCAATCTGCCGTCTTTGTCTTTATGCTTCTGCATCACTTCCAGCAAACGATTATTGCGTACCAGGTCGAACCAGCGCTGACCTTCCATATACAACTCTAATTGACGTTCGTTCTCTACCGCCAGGCGTCCTCTGGCCTGCCCCATATTTTCATCTAAAGAAGAAGGAGCAAAACCGGCACGTTCTCTAATGCTGTTTACAATCCGGATGGCTTCCGGGGTGCGGTCCAACTCTACCAGTGCTTCGGCTTTCAACAGCAGTATATCTGCCAACCGCATCAAAATGATATTGGAAGTCTTCTCGCGAATCTTATAAGACAACGGATAACTGTCTGCCGGCCAATAAGTATCATAAGGCACTGATTTCCAAAGAATACTGGATGCATAACGGGTATCTTTCTCTTTGTCAAATTTAGCAACCAGATCATGAGTAGGTGTACAATAACGTCGCCAGGTTACTGATCCGTCATCTTCTTTCAGCAATACCCAGTAAGCCCAGTTGGGCGCATCGGAGGTGTAATAGACTTCAAAGATGCTTTCTGAAGAAAATTTCTTGTCGGGTTGCCACAACTCGTCAAAATTGCTGACCAGCGTATAGCCTTCTGCTATTACTTTGTCACAAGCCTCAACCACTTTGGTATAGTCGCGTGTTGATTTCTCCCCTCTCGTTGCTAGCACTTTGGCACGTAAAGCATAGGCTGCTCCCTTAGTTGCCTGGAAAATTCCTTTATTCTTGCTTACCAGGTAACGAATGGTATTTTCTTCATTCAGGTCGTCCAGAATCTGGTCATATATCTTATCTGTGGCAGAACGTTCCGGATACATCACCGGATACCATTTATCGAGGTTTTCGGCTGTAATGGTCGGAATCAAATCCAGCACCATCGGGGCATCACCCCATAAACGGACAATATCAAAATACGCCCATGCCCGCAAGAACTTGGCTTCTGCAATAACACGATTACGTTCTTCTGCTACGGTAGAAGTAGGATCCATCATCTTCGTATTTTCAATTACACTGGTTGCAGTGCCCGCCATCGAATAATACTGTGACCAGACCAGTTCTACTTTATAATTGGTAGAGGTCAGTTTCAACAAATCAAACTCCTGTTCGGCCACACCATCTCCGCCGATATAACAATTATCGGACTGCACATCTCCAATGGTATAATTTTCCGACTGGAATATATCTGCTTTAAAACTCTCATACGCACCCTGCAACTCGGCCTGTGCATCTGCCAGACTTCCATATTTAGACTCCTGATCTTCCGTTCCGGTACCTTCCTGCATAAAATCCGATTGCGGTTTCTCATCCAGGAAACTACTGCATGAAACGACTAATGTACAGAGTACGACATACGCTAACTTTATTATGTTTTTCATTTTCGCAGCTATTAAAATTCAACATTCAAACCAAAAATTACCGCCCTCGATTGAGGATAAGTACCATAGTCCACCCCTTGAGCAACGGAGTCTCCGCCAAAAGCATTTACTTCAGGATCGTATCCTTTGTATTTTGTCAGTGTGAAGAGATTCTGTCCGGTGACGTAAGCCTGCAATCTGGACAGATGTATCTTATTCAACCATTTCTTAGGAAAATTATAGGATAAAGTGACTGTTTTCAGGCGCAGATAAGATCCATCTTCTACAAAACGGGAGGAGTTATGATTATTCTCTGTATTACCAACGCGGGGGACATTGGTAATCATACCCGGTCGTTTCCAACGATCCAACACACGAACCGACTGATTTCTAAAGTCTGTCATGCCTTCCATATCAATACGCGATGCGTTAAAAATCTTATTGCCCTGACTTCCCTGCAAGAATACAGACAGGTCGAAACCGGCATACGAGAATGTATTCGTCATACCGTAAATGAACTTGGGTTGGGCATTTCCCAAAGTAGTGCGATCTTCCGGATCGATAAAACCGTTACCATTCAAGTCACGATAGATAATATCTCCGGTTTCCGGATCAACGCCTTCTGATATGTAACCAAAGAATGTGCCTAACGGAAGACCTTCTTTCAGGATGACGGCTTTCTCCTTGGATTCGTACATTTCAGCATAATAATAGACTTTATTCAAACCGAGCTTCGTCAGCTTATTCCGGTTGAAAGATATATTGAAATCAGTATTCCACTGAAAGTTGCCTTTAAAATTCTGGGAAGAGAGAGTGAACTCCATACCTTTATTCACCATCTCACCGTCGTTTCTTGTCACACTGCTCGGCACCACATTCTCCGGCAGGCTGACTGTCAATAGTAAATCGGTGGTCTTTTTGTAGTAAGCATCTACTGAGAAGGATAAGCGGGAATCAAACATGGTCAGGTCGAGTCCCAGATTCCATTGGCTTGTTTTTTCCCAGGTCAGTTCTTTATTGGCTGCCGAGCCGGGTTTAATGGCAAGTCCCGGATATAAGTTTCCCTCCGAAACGGGCAGTTTACTGACGCTCATGGAAGCCATGTAAGCGTAGTTTCCAAAACCGCCTTGGTTACCATTCATACCCCATCCGGCACGTAATTTCAGGTCGGTAACAATGTCTTGCAAAGGTTGCATGAACTTTTCGCCTGAAATTCTCCAACCTGCGGAAACAGAAGGGAAAGTACCCCAACGATGTCCCGGGGCAAAACGAGAAGAACCGTCTGCACGGAAGTTAACCGTCAGCAAATAACGGCTGTCGTAATTGTAGGCTACACGCCCCAGAAAAGAGGCCAGCGTCCATGCGGAAGCAGAAGAACCGCAAGCATCCTTATCCAGTTGATTGGCGGCACTGATGGAATGAATATCGGGATAAGACTCTGCCAGGTCGAAACCTGCCATCCACGAACCGTTATATTGTGCACGCTGCTGGGTAGCCCCTCCCAAAATAGAAAGGTTATGTTTATTGAATGAACAATCATAGGTCAGCAAGTTTTCAAAAAGCCATTCGAAGTTTCGTGAGAAACTCTCTTCCACACGTCCTTTTGTACCCCGTCCGTCCGAAGTTGAAATCGGGTCCAGATAGTAGTCCCAATGTTCATTGGTCAGTTCAATGCCAAAAGTGGTTTTAAACTTCAGTCCTTTGAGTATGTCAACCGTGAAGCCGAGTGAGCCATTTATATGGTCTGTATTCGTGTTACTGTCTGCGGCATTGGCAGCCAGCGGATTCAGAATACGTGCACCGTAAGCCTGTTCATCATATTCGTTCGGATCATACGGATTCCGCTTCTGCATAAACGGAGGAGTATTCACAACGGATAAGATGGAACCGGCACGCAAAGAACTGCGGCTTTCGTTCACCCATTGTCCGCCTGTATGCGAATATGCAAAATTGAGTGCCATCTTTAACCATTTGGTCTGCTCACTATCCAGGTTTGCACGGAAATTATACCGATTGAAATGTGCTTTCTCCACAATACCCTGTTCGTCGGAATAACCTCCGGAAACAAAATATTGCAGTTTCTCGGTTCCATTTGCCACAGACAACTGATAGTTCTGATTGACACCCGTACCGAAGAATAAATCAGTCCAGTCCACATAGCGCGTTTCACTTTCGGGGATATTGGGGGCAACATCCGAAACTGCTTTCAAGTCTTTCATCAAGTCTTTATATTGCTCCGTATTCAACGCATCTATTTTTTTCCCTAATTTAGAGAAACCCACATAAGCACTCATTTTCACTTGTGGTGCACCGATCTTTCCTCTTTTAGTTGTAATCAGCACTACTCCGTTTGCCGCACGTGCTCCGTAAATAGCTGCCGATGAGGCATCTTTCAAGATTTGCATGCTTTCAATATCATTCGGACTGATATTCGATATGTCATCCGACGGCAAACCGTCCACCACATACAGCGGTTCATTGGATGCCTGTACCGAAGTGGCTCCTCTCACCCGGATTGTCACTCCGGAACCCGGCATACCCGACGGCTGTACAACCTGAATACCGGCTGCCTTTCCCTGAATAGCCTGTGCAGCTGTCATGATCGGACGTTCTTCAATATCTGCCGTGGAAACAACAGATACTGCAGTGGTAATATCTTTCCGTTTCATAGAGCCGTATCCCACTACAACTACCTCTTCCAATACCTGCGAATCTTCACTCAATGACACATTGTATACATTCTGCTTATTGACTGTATGAGATTGGGAGACATAACCGATATAGGAAAAGCTGACCTTTGCCCCCACAGGAGCCTCCAAAGAGAAACGACCGTCTATATCAGTAGCAGTTCCAATATTCTCTCCTTCCACTCTCACTGTGACACCAATCAAAGGTTCTCCCCTCCGGTCGGCCACAACACCGGTGATTGTTTTCTTATCGCCTTTCTGGGGGGCGTTCTGTTCACTTTTCAGAGTAAGCACCACTTGCTTACCCGATTCTATTTTATAACTAATAGATGATCCTTTAAAAACTTTTTCTAAAACCGCATCAATACTTTCATTGTTCACTGTCAATGAAATTCTTTGATCCAATCCGGGAAGCTTATCCGTATAAAAGAAGCTGTAATCGGCCTTCTTTTCAATCACTCGTATCGTCTGGCGTATCGTCTGATTCTTCACGGAGAAAGTGATCTGTGCACTTGCCTCTTGAGACACAAACAACAAGATACAACTGAACATAACAAGCCTGAATATGATATGTAATTGTTTTCTCATTAGTAATTAGCTTTAAATTCTTTAAAATATAAGTCTGAAAATTAGACTTTTTATTATCTTTGTGAAATCGTGAAGCAAAAAGGATTCTCTTTCCCTTATCCACATAAGGAAAATTTCTTTTTTACTATCATGTATAAACCGTATTTGATTTCGGGGTGGAATTATGCTGCTACATGATTCTACCCTCTTTATTTTATTATGAGGTGTCTTCCATAAATTGTCTTTTTTTAGTTAATACTACTTCCTATTCTCACCGTATCTCCTTCTAACTCATAAGTTAAAGGATAAGTAAGGCTTATAATGTAAAATACATTATGCAAACTGCTGTTCCGAATGGTTCCGGAAAATAGCACGTTCTTCAGTTTCTCGGAGTCAAACACGACTTTCACTCCGTACATCCGCTCCAGCGTAGTCGCGATCTCCGCTAAAGATGATGAATTAAAAATCAACATATTGTTCCGCCAAAAGTCAATTTCACGCATATCCGAAATTGCCGATTTAGTAAATGTCTGCTTGTTCTTATGGTATTCTACCTTTTCCCCGGGTTTCAACAAGGTAGCATCCGTTTTATTAGAAACCCTGACACTTCCTTCTGCCAGCAGTGTCGTGACGGAATGATCGTCACGATAGCCTTTCACATCGAAGGTAGTTCCTAACGCTTCTATCTCCAGATCATTACAACAGACGATAAAACGTTTTTCTTTGTTTTTCGCCACCTCGAAATAGGCTTCTCCGTCCAAATAGATTTTCCGGTCGGATTTATTATACTCCGCATCATAAGAAAGATGAGTGGCCGAATTTAACCAGACTTTTGTTCCATCGGGCAAAGTCAGATTCGCTTTCTGTCCATAATCTACGGCCATCATGAAAGGGTCTTGTGATACCTTATTTATATGTTCTACCCCAAAGTAAGTGGCCAGTCCCAAACAAACCGGTAATAAGATGGTGGCTGCCACCTTATATATAATAGGTTGCCAGCGCCGTTTCTTCGGAGACAGGATCTTGGACTCATCCAAATTCCTCTGCAGATGATTCCACATTTCTTCTTCCATCGTTTTATCAATTTCAACGGCGGCTTCTTTCCACATTTGCTCGCAAAGCAGATTAAACTCATCACGAATTCCGGGTTTGCGAATCCATTCAATAAGTATCCTTCTTTCTTCAGAAGAGGCCTCCTTCTTGAAGAATTTTTCCAATAGTACTATGTAATCGTGTTGCTCCATAATTTTCCTGTTCTATTTATACTAGTCTTGAGAGACAGAAAAGGACTACAAAGAAATCGAAATAATTCAGATATTAACTTTTATTAAAGTTTATGCATTAGATATCATGCAAGAAGAGAGAGACTGAAAAGGCAATTATTCCCAGTTTGTCACGTAAGAAATCCAAAGAACGGTGTACCTGCGTGGCAACAGTCTTTTCCGAGATATTCAGCTGGTCAGCTATCTCACGATAGTTCAACCCTGATTTCCAGTAAAGCATAAAAACTTCCCGGCGAGCTGGAGGCAGTTCTTCTAAAAGTTTCAGGATATATTCTTCCAAAAACAAATAATCCAGTTCTTCATCCATCTCTACGGATTCGTCAGATGACTCATTCGAAAGCTTGTCTACATAATTTTGAAGCAGGAGTTCGCGCCTTACATAATGATATACCATATTTTGGGATATTTTAAAAAGATAGCCGTCAAAATTCCCTTCCAGATCAATATTAAGCCGCCTCTCCCAGATATGGAGAAAAATATCTTGTGTGATATCTTTCGCCACCCCGGCATTGCTCACCATAGAAAGGACAAAATTATAAATGCGCGCATTGTATCCACGATACAATGCTTCAAAAGCATTTTTATTTCCTTCCTTCAATAATTGAAGTTGCTGGGTGGTAATCATTATAAAATAAGGTTAAATCATATATCGATTCAAAAATAGCGAAATAACTAAAGCCAACAACCAAAGCACTTGTTAAAATTTCAATAAATCAATATCATAGCATTTAAAAGGGTATAGAATACAAAAACACATCCTTGACATATCATATCATAATTTCAGCCATTTTGCTATAAAATTAATAGAAATTATTAATCAACAGCTACAATTTCGAACTTTTATTCCTACATTTGCGGTCAAATGATAACTTATTAACAAATTTCATAAATACCATGGCTAAAATAACGAAAGAAGCCGCTTTGCTCTATCATTCACAGGGCAAACCCGGTAAGATTGAGGTAGTGCCTACCAAACCTTATAGTACACAAACTGACTTATCACTCGCATATTCTCCCGGTGTAGCAGAACCTTGTCTCGAAATTGAGAAGAATCCGCAGGATGCATATAAATATACGGCTAAAGGCAATCTGGTGGCCGTTATTTCCAACGGTACAGCCGTACTCGGACTGGGTGATATCGGTGCATTGAGCGGTAAACCTGTAATGGAAGGTAAAGGTCTGCTTTTCAAAATTTACGCGGGCATCGACGTTTTCGACATCGAAGTGGATGAAAAAGATCCGGAGAAATTCATTGCTGCAGTAAAGGCTATTGCTCCTACTTTCGGAGGTATCAACCTGGAAGACATCAAAGCTCCCGAATGTTTTGAAATCGAACGTCGCCTGAAAGAAGAACTGGATATACCTGTCATGCACGACGACCAGCACGGTACTGCTATTATCTCTAGCGCCGGTTTGGTGAATGCCCTGCAAGTGGCCGGAAAGAAAATCGAAGATGTAAAAATCGTTGTGAATGGTGCAGGTGCATCTGCCGTATCTTGTACTAAATTGTATGTGTCACTGGGTGCACGTCTCGAAAACATCGTCATGCTGGATAGTAAAGGTGTTATCAGCAAAGCGCGCACGGATCTAAATGAACAGAAAAGATATTTTGCAACCGACCGCACGGATATTCACACGTTGGAAGAAGCCATCAAAGGTGCAGATGTATTCCTCGGCCTGTCGAAAGGAAATGTGTTAAGCCAGGATATGGTACGCAGCATGGCTCCGATGCCGATCGTGTTCGCATTGGCTAACCCGACACCGGAAATCTCTTACGAAGATGCCATGGCAGCACGTCCCGACGTACTGATGGCTACCGGACGTTCCGACTATCCGAACCAGATTAATAATGTAATCGGTTTCCCGTATATCTTCCGCGGTGCTTTGGACACTCAAGCAAAGGCAATTAACGAAGAAATGAAGATTGCAGCCGTACACGCTATCGCTAACCTGGCAAAACAGCCGGTACCCGATGTAGTCAATGCGGCATACCACGTGAACAACCTCTCTTTCGGTGCGGAATACTTTATCCCGAAACCGGTAGATCCACGCCTCATCACTGAAGTTTCCTGTGCAGTGGCAAAAGCTGCTATGGAAAGCGGAGTGGCTCGCACAGAAATCAAAGACTGGGATGCTTACTGTGTTCACCTGCGCGAATTGATGGGTTATGAATCCAAGCTGACCCGCCAACTGTATGATACGGCTCGCCGTTCACCGCAACGTGTCGTATTTGCCGAAGGTATCCATCCAAATATGCTGAAAGCTGCCGTTGAAGCGAAAGCCGAAGGTATCTGTCATCCTATCTTATTAGGAAATGACGAAGCTATCGGAAAACTGGCAGAAGAAATGGATCTTAGCCTGGAAGGTATTGAAATCGTCAATCTCCGTCACCCGGACGAATCGGACCGCCGCGAACGTTACTCACGCATTCTTGCAGAAAAACGTGCACGCGAAGGCTTTACTTATGAAGAAGCCAACGATAAAATGTTCGAACGCAACTACTTCGGTATGATGATGGTGGAAACAGGAGATGCGGATGCTTTCATCACCGGACTTTATACAAGATATAGCAATACGATCAAAGTGGCCAAAGAAGTTATCGGCATCCAACCGGGCTTCAAACACTTCGGAACAATGCATATCCTGAACTCCAAGAAAGGTACTTACTTCCTGGCAGACACACTGATTAACCGCCACCCGGATACGGAAACATTGATTGACATCGCCAAACTGTCTGATAAAACAGTTCGCTTCTTCAATCACACACCGGTTATCTCAATGTTGTCATACTCCAACTTCGGTGCTGATACTGCAGGTAGCCCTGTGAAAGTGCACGAAGCTGTTACCCACATGCAGGAAGAATATCCGGAACTGGCTATCGACGGTGAAATGCAGGTAAACTTTGCCATGAACCGCGAATTGCGTGATACCAAATATCCGTTTACCCGCCTGAAAGGAAAAGATGTAAATACATTGATTTTCCCGAACTTGAGTTCAGCAAACGCCGGTTACAAACTGTTGCAGGCAATGGACCCGGATACGGAATTCATCGGCCCTATCCAGATGGGATTGAACAAACCTATTCATTTCACCGATTTCGAAAGCTCTGTCCGCGACATTGTCAATATCACAGCTGTAGCCGTGATCGACGCCATCGTTGACAAAAAGAAAAGAGGAGGTAAATGAAACGTCCGTTATCCAAATCACAAATAGTTTGCATCAGCCTGCTTTGGTTGGCGCTTTGCTATCTAGTTCTGACAAAAGCCGAACGAATTGACGGGATGACGGTGGTAATGCTTGGCATTTCGGCAGCATTAGTATTTATTCCTGTCTATAAGTCGATCAAAAAGAACAAATAAATATCTTTTTTCCTATTTTTAATGCGATAAAATATCAAATTTGATGTTTTATCGCATTTTTCTTTATAAAATGTTTGCCAGTTCAAATTTTATCTTTACTTTTGCAACCGAAAACAAATATCCGATGTACCCACACACAAATGTGCAAATCTGCTATATAGCACAAAAGCACATAGTCAAACGGTATATTAGCAAATTGTCAAATTAGCACTTTATTTATATCAACCAATTAAAGAAAAAAAAGATTATGAATGCAGCAAAGGTATTAGACGATCTGAAAAGAAGATTTCCCAATGAACCGGAGTATCATCAAGCAGTAGAAGAAGTACTTTCTACTATTGAAGAAGAATACAACAAACATCCGGAGTTTGATAAAGTAAACTTGATCGAACGTTTGTGTATTCCTGATAGAGTATATCAGTTCCGTGTAACTTGGATGGACGATAAAGGTAATATTCAGACCAATATGGGTTACCGTGTTCAGCATAACAACGCAATCGGCCCTTACAAAGGCGGTATCCGTTTCCACGCATCTGTGAACCTTTCTATCTTGAAGTTCCTTGCCTTTGAACAAACATTCAAAAACTCACTGACTACTCTGCCAATGGGTGGTGGTAAAGGTGGTTCCGACTTCTCTCCTCGTGGAAAGTCAAATGCCGAAGTAATGCGTTTCGTACAGGCATTCATGCTGGAACTGTGGCGTCACATCGGTCCTGAAACTGACGTTCCTGCGGGTGACATCGGTGTTGGTGGCCGCGAAGTAGGTTTCATGTTCGGTATGTATAAGAAACTGGCTCATGAATTTACCGGAACATTTACAGGTAAAGGCCGTGAATTCGGTGGTTCACTGATTCGTCCGGAAGCTACAGGTTACGGTAACATCTACTTCCTGATGGAAATGTTGAAGAGAAAAGGAACTGATTTGAAAGGTAAAGTTTGTCTGGTTTCCGGTTCTGGTAACGTTGCTCAATATACAATCGAAAAAGTAATCGAACTAGGTGGTAAAGTAGTTACTTGCTCTGACTCTGACGGTTATATCTACGATCCGGACGGTATCGACCGCGAAAAACTGGATTACATCATGGAACTGAAGAATCTGTACCGTGGCCGTATCCGTGAATACGCAGAAAAATATGGTTGCAAATATGTAGAAGGAGCTAAACCTTGGGGTGAAAAATGTGATATTGCTCTTCCTTCTGCTACTCAAAATGAATTGAACGGTGACCACGCTCGTCAGTTGGTAGCAAACGGTTGTATCGCTGTATCTGAAGGTGCTAACATGCCTTCTACTCCGGAAGCTATCAAAGTATTCCAGGATGCAAAAATCCTTTATGCTCCGGGTAAAGCTGCTAACGCCGGTGGTGTATCAGTATCAGGTCTTGAAATGACTCAAAACTCTATCAAATTAAGCTGGAGTGCTGAAGAAGTAGACGAAAAACTGAAGAGTATCATGAAGAATATCCACGAAGCTTGCGTTCAGTACGGTACAGAAGCTGACGGATACGTAAACTATGTGAAGGGTGCTAACGTAGCCGGATTCATGAAGGTTGCTAAAGCAATGATGGCACAAGGTATCGTATAATCAGCAAAAGATATATAAGCTATAGTTTATTTAAAAGCTCCCGCCTTCCGAAAGGAAGTGCGGGAGCTTTTTTTATGCAATAAAAAATAACAGGCAATATATACACAATTCATAGTTATTCTCTATCTTTAGATAGAAATTTTCTGTTTGACAAGTGAGCAAAAGACGTCTATCTTTGTTGCATATTATAAATCCCGGATGAGAGAATAAAAAGGCACAGTCTGCTTATACTTGTATCCGACAAAAAATCTATTTATGGAAAAGAAAAAACTAACTGCTGCGAACGGTCGTCCTATCGCCGACAATCAGAACTCGCAAACCGCAGGTCAACGCGGACCTGTAATGTTACAAGACCCCTGGCTTATTGAAAAACTTGCCCATTTTGATCGTGAAGTGATTCCGGAAAGACGTATGCACGCTAAAGGTTCAGGAGCTTACGGTACTTTTACCGTTACTCATGACATTACAAAATATACCCGTGCAGCTATTTTTAGTAAAGTCGGAAAGCAAACAGAATGTTTTGTCCGTTTCTCCACTGTAGCCGGAGAGCGTGGAGCTGCTGATGCAGAACGTGACATCCGAGGTTTTGCCATGAAATTTTATACGGAAGAAGGTAACTGGGATTTGGTGGGTAACAACACTCCTGTATTCTTCTTACGTGATCCGCTTAAATTTCCGGATTTGAACCATGCCATCAAGCGGGATCCGAAAACGAATATGCGTAGCCCGAACAGCAACTGGGATTTCTGGACACTTTTGCCGGAAGCTCTGCATCAAGTTACCATCACTATGAGTCCTCGCGGTATCCCTTATTCATATCGCCACATGCACGGTTTCGGCAGTCACACCTATAGTTTTATCAATGCAGAAAATCAACGTATCTGGGTTAAATTCCATCTTCGCACCTTGCAAGGCATCAAGAATCTGACTGACCAAGAAGCAGAAGCCATCATTGCCAAAGACCGTGAATCTCACCAACGCGACCTTTTCGAGAGTATCGAAAAGGGTGACTATCCAAAATGGTTGTTCCAAATTCAGTTAATGACGGAGGAAGAAGCGGACAACTACCGCATCAACCCGTTTGACCTGACTAAAGTATGGCCGCACAAAGATTTCCCTCTGCAAGATGTCGGCATCCTTGAACTGAACCGTAACCCGGAAAATTATTTTGCTGAAGTGGAACAAGCTGCTTTCAACCCGATGAATATTGTAGACGGTATCGGTCTGTCTCCCGACAAAATGTTACAAGGTCGTTTATTCTCTTATGGCGACGCACAACGTTATCGTCTAGGAGTGAATGCAGAACAAATTCCGGTCAACAAACCTCGTTGTCCTTTCCACGCCTATCATCGTGACGGTGCTATGCGCGTAGACGGTAATTACGGTGCTACCAAAGGATATGAACCGAACAGCTACGGCGAATGGCAGGATTCTCCTGACATGAAAGAACCGCCTCTCAAAGTTACTGGTGAAGTCTACAACTACAATGAACGGGAATATGACGACGATTATTATAGCCAACCGGGCGACTTATTCCGATTGATGCCGGCTGAAGAACAACAATTATTGTTCGAAAACACAGCTCGTGCTATGGGAGACTCCGAACTATTTATCAAACAACGTCATGTACGCAACTGCTACAAAGCTGATCCTGCGTATGGAACAGGAGTTGCCAAAGCGCTGGGTATTGATTTGCAAGAGGCTTTGAAAGAGTAAAAAAAGAGATTTTATTAGTAAAGCGACTATCTCAAAATTTTAAGGCAGTCGCTTTTGTATAGTATTACCGACAAGCTAGAATTTTCTTTTAACATTCTTCTGAAATAGCCATTCAACTCTTTTAACTATCTTTGTCCCCTGTATAACCCCTTAATATTTATAACAGACTGATGAAACTAAAAAAATTATTCGCCGGAACGATATTATGTCTGGCAGTTGCTTCCTGCATTCAGGATGAAGCTCAAAATGTCGAAGCAGCTATAGACGGATGCAGTGGCAGCAATATCCAATTAGCTAACATTAATACTTACAGCAAAACTGTATCAATTTATGTGTCTAAATCTACAGATTTATCTGCATTAGAAATTAAATTCGAACTGCCTGATGGAGCTAATATCAATCCTGTTAATGCAATAGCAAATGACGATGCTCCCAAATATGATTTTTCAACTTCGAAAGTTCCCATTACATCTGAACAAACATTGGAACAATACCAACGTAAATTCAAGGTTACATCTGAAAGCGGTACTACAGAAGCTGTCTATACCATCACAGTCATCAAATCAGAACTTCCAACTGAATACCATTTTGAGAATATAGAAGACGGAAACAATAAGTTTCACATATTCTATGAATTCAATCAGCAAGAAGCAAAAATGTTACAATGGGCAAGTGGAAATCCGGGCTTCCAGCTGACTGGGATGGCAAAATCACCACTGGATTACCCAACAATACAGGATCAAGGGTATATAGGTAAAGGAGTGAAACTGGAGACCAAAAGTACTGGAAGTTTTGGTACAGGAGTGGGGATGCCTATTGCAGCAGGAAACTTATTCATTGGTACATTTGAAGTAGGTAATGCACTAAAAGATGCAATGAAAGCAACCAAATTCGGCTTTCCATTTTTTAAGCACCCTACACGTCTCACAGGATATTTCAAATTTCAACCAGGCACCGAATATACATCTGGTATCGATAAAAGTAAAAATCCTCCAATACCTGCAATAGATCATTCAATGAATGGTAAAGATAAGGGAGACATATACGCCATTCTATATGAAGCAGAAAATGTAGAGTTTTTCTTGGATGGCTATAATTCTTTAAGTTCCTCCACAATAATATCTCTTGCAAGAATTTCACCGGATAAGATGGTAAAAACAAGCGATTGGACATTCTTTGATTTAGAGTTTATTCCTCAAAACAATAAAACAATTAATGATGACGATCTCGCTGCTGGTAAATATAAACTTGCCGTAGTATTTTCTTCCAGTATAGAAGGAGCTGCTTTCAAAGGATCAGTAGGAAGTACTTTATGGATAGACGAAGTAAAAATCCACTGCGAAGAAGATGAAGAAAATAACGAATAACAAATTAAAAAGAAATTCATATATGAAAAAATACATATTGGCTAGTGTAGCTACACTCTTCTTTAGTATTAGTCAAATCAATGCACAATCATCAGAGCATAAAGGCCTATTATGGTCTTCTCTCCACGGATTAGATTACGAATTCAAAGCAGGTGTAAACATAGGTGGTACATCTCCTCTTCCTCTTCCTAAAGAAATCCGAAGTATCGAAAGCTACTCTCCCGGATTAGCAATCACTTTGGAAGGAAATATAACCAAATGGCTAGACACTACAAAAAAATGGGGAATCAGTTTAGGACTCCGCCTTGATAATAAAAACATGACTACCGAAGCTTTAGTAAAAAACTATGGAATGGAAATTTTCAACGAGACAGGTGGAAAGGTAGAAGGACTTTGGACAGGAGGAGTTAAAACCAAAGTAAAAATGTCTTTTTTAACAGTACCTATCTTAGCCAATTATAAAATCAGTGACCGATGGAAGTTAGTTGCAGGCCCTTATCTATCATATATGATGGAAGGAGACTTTTCTGGTCACGTTTATGAGGGACATCTTCGCTCTCCAGATGCAACTGGAGACCGAGTAAACTTCACTGGCGACAATATCGCAACTTATGACTTTTCTAGTGATCTACGCAAATTTCAATGGGGACTACAAGTAGGAGGAGAATGGAAAGCCTACAAACATTTAAACGTACATGCTGATTTAACATGGGGATTGAATGATATCTTTAAAAAAGACTTTAAAACAATCTCATTCGCTATGTATCCTATCTACTTGAATGTAGGATTTGGGTATGCATTCTAAAACAATAATGCGGCGACGAAGAATCATATATCATTAAAATTCTTTTTCGACTATATAAAACAAGAATCATATATAACAGATCATCTCATTTTCTATTGAGATGATCTGTTTTTCTTTCAAGAGTTTTCGTTTCATATACCTTTCATAAATCAAATGATAATAAGCTAGATTTCTTAATAAAAATATACCCTCATTACAATAATGTAACGAGGGCGTTTATTTGAAAGAAAGTTTATATATACTCTCTTTAAGAACCTACTATATTCTATTTTTCAAATGTTATTTTCAGATCATCAAGCATTAAAGTACTATTCGGAGCTCCTTCATAAGCATCACCTTTTTTACTAGACGTACAAATAAATGCAATTTTATATTCTGTTGAGGCATTATAAGTTTTTCCATTTACTTCGCTAAAATCTAAGTCAAAATGCACCCATCCATTAGTCGCAACGCCACTTTGAATACCCGCACGCATAACAATAGCATCACTAGTATTCACTGTCTCTCCATCCAATGTAATATCATTACTATCCTTATCTTTTGCTTCATATAAAATAGCATAAATATCACACTCATCAACAGCTCCTTCTACTACTTTATAGTCTTTATCATAATAAACTTCCCCTGGAGTATATTTATACCATCCTGAAAACTTCAATGGTTTAGATATACAAGCTATTCCAAACTTTGTAGATTTTAATGGTTTTGCCGCATTCAACTCAAATTTACCAGAAAATAAACTACCAGCAGTTATATTAGGAGCCATATTAGCCATTATTGCCCCCATCCATCCACCATACTTTTTTAAATCTGCTTTAGCATGAGCTAAACTCACTGTTTGCAAACAAGCAGCCCGTTGCCCCTGTTTAACATCTTCCGTATTATAAGTAACACAATAAGGAGGAACAACTACATCAGGATTATCCTTAGCAATTCCTTCTAAAGAACTATATACAATAGAACTACCACCATTAGTAGAAGCATAGGAACCTGCTGGAGTATAATAACCATAAGTTTTATCCTGTATCCAATTTTCAAAATCCAATGCTAATTCTTTAAAAGATATAGATGCTGTATATGTAACAGTTGTACCATCTTCAGCCGTCACAGTATATTGTACAGGAGAATTAAAATCTTGTACAGTTCCACTTTCAGGTGATACAACAGCTTTCTCATTAGAGAGAGCAATAGTAGGGACCAAAATTCTTAAATGCTCCGCTTTTGCAGTATCAGCTACTACAAAAGTTATGGTCTTAGCATTTTCATCAATAACAGGTTCTCCTAACACTAAAGAATCCACTTCTGCAACATTCCTGTCAAAAATAAAACTACTAATCTTTGCTTCACTACTTTCCGAACCTGCCAATTTCGTACCTACATACTCTACACGTACTTTCATAGTTCCACCGTTTACATCCACTTTTATAGTCAAATTCAGATTGCTGCCTGATACAACCCCAGATACAGATACAGCACATTCCCCTACTACTAAAGAAAGATTCTCATTGCCGCTAAATGAATAATTATTGTTATCTATAACCACCGGACAATTTTTAACAGCCAAATCTCCAATAGTAACATTCTCTGCACCGATTGTAATCACAAAATTTTTCAATTCCAAACCTACAGCTGTATCAGATGTTCTTTTGATTGTTATCTTTTGCAACATATTTTCGGCTACAGGTACATCACCAGTTTCTAACTCATAAAACACATTCATCGAGCCTTTGTAATTTCCAACAATCTCATTATCAATAATTCCTGGTAATTCAGAGTTTTTGTTATCGTCATCACTACAAGACGTAAACAATGTCGCAGTACACAATACTGCAAACAGATAATAAAATAATTTCTTTTTCATGTCTAAATTCTCTTTTTAATTAATAAAAGCAAATGCGCGATATACCATCGCACAGATGCCAAAATTTCACAGCTGCAAAGTAACTACTATTTCCACATCTTCGCAAGGTCTATTTTTCTTGTTTCTGTCCTATTTTTAAAGAAATATACTCAAAACCCCTTGTAATATACCATTTTTCAAGTCAAAATTATAATTTAAGAAAAGAAAAGAGAGCCTATTTCCCTAAATCTACATATCTTTGTAATAAAGTAAGAAGTACGATATATGGAAGAATTACCCAAAATAGACTTGCCGGAAGAATGGCTCATAGGTACAGGAGTTAACAAAGAATTGCTCAATTTATATACAAACTTTCCCTGCCGGTTGAAATCGGAAATATTCGTATTATGTATGGATGGAGAAATTGAGGCTTCAGTCAATCTAAACCGTATCACAGTACGAGCTAACGATTTTGTTACTATCATGCCGGGAAGCATTCTTCAGATACACAGTGTAAGCGGAGAACCCATACTTTATTTCGGAGGATTCTCATCAAAATACATAGAACAAGCCAATTTAACCCCTTCATCCATCAATACTTTATTTATAACGATAGGAAGACCTGTCATTTCATTAAAACCGGAAGGGACCAAATTATTAGCGGAATACTTTCAATTCTTGATAAAATTATATGCCTTTTTCAATGAATCAACCCGTAAAAGCATTACTCCGCACCTGTACAACAATATACACGCAGGAATAGCTGCCATGTATAACACCCAACTACAAAACACTAAAGAATATTTATCTAAAGGTGAACTAATCTACAAAAATTTCACTCAACTGGTGACGCAGAATTACAATCATACTCGAAATGTAGCATGGTACGCCGAGAAACTCAAGATCTCAAATATCCATCTGTGTACTACAGTTAAGAAAGTCACTGGGAATACATGTGCAGAAATCATTGCACACATGGTCATCATGGATGCCAAATCACAATTGAAGTCCACCCATCTTTCCATTCAAGAGATTTCTAATTCACTCAATTTTGCCAACACATCGTTCTTCGGCAAATACTTCAAACGATATGTCGGCATGAGCCCATTAGCCTATAGAAATAACGGATAAATAGAATAAATCACACATCACCTTAAGCCTCCGGCATCAAGACCACTCCCAGCTTCTTCTTACCGTCCATCTTGACTATCACAGGCTTTTCAAAACGAACATGACGGAGATAGTTCGTTTCCTGCACTGCTGGTTGTGCATTGAGGAAATCCTGGTTATAGACTCCATCATTCATAAAGGCGTTGATCGTGAAATATCCCACCCCGAAAGAAGTCAGGTTCTGGAAAAAGTGTGTCCCCTGACTGGGATCTACCCGGTAATTAGTCAGACCGGCTTCCACAATCACACGGGCAGCCGAAATATGAGGCCACTTCACCGGAATACCAAGCCATGTATCACTGCTTCCCCAACGTCCCGGGCCAACCAATACATAGTTCTTTCCTTCGTTCAGGAACTGTTGATTGATCTTCTCTATCTCCCAGGCAATCGTCTGATTATTGGAAGCACTATAATTGTCCGTTTTTACATAAACCACATCATATACCTCATTCATAATACCGTGTCCCAATGAATTATACGAACGGAGAATCACATCTTCATCAGGAATCTCGTTCAAGTCTTCATCCAGCATTTCTTTGCTGTCTACGATAGGACGGATCTGCAACAGATAGAAAGTTCCGGATTTATCCTGCTCTCGACTTAACGTTGCTGCAAATTCAATTTCAACCGGACGGCGCATCTCCTGTTCACCATATTTCAGTACTAACTGCAAGATACGAGCCAACGGGAAAACATCATGTTGCAGGATATTAGCAAAAGTAATCACCTTACGTCCTCCCGGATATAAACCATCACGAATGATCTGATCGTACGGATCGTAGGTAGAAGCAATATAACGCAAGGCACCGTCACTTTCTGCCTCTTTAACATGAAGTTTCAGCAAATTAAAACCATCGTCGATAGAAAAATCATGTCCGGCATTTTTCAAATCCAACGCATAGAAACGAGTTTGAGTCTCTTTGAGGGCAATTTCCATTTCGCTGGTTTGTAACACCTGATTAGGATGATAAGGAGAAAAACGAAGGGTCATGCCACCGTCAACAATATATTTCCCCAATCCCAAAGCCAGATTCACCGTTCCTTCTTCTGCTTTTTCATCCCCTAACGGATAATAATTAAGCGAGCGTGCCACACCGGACATGGAAGGATAATAACGGTCACCGTACTGATTGCCAACCACTTCCTGCAAGATAACAGCCATTTTCTCCTGATCAATTACATTCGACGTAGCTTGCATATACGCTTTGCTGTCACGGAAATAAACCGAAGCATACACCCCTTTGATAGCATCGGAAAGCATCCGCAACATTTCATAGCGGTCGTCCAGATAAGGAATCATGTAGGTGTTATAAATTCCGGCAAACGGTTGATAATGGGAATCTTCCAACAAGGAAGAGGAACGAATGGCAATCGGAGACTTCACTACATCGAAGAAAGTGAAAAAGTCCTCTATCAACCGATCCGGTAACTTAGCCTTCAAAAAATATTTCAAAATCGTAGCATCATCCGCATCCGACAACGCAATCTGATACAGATTGTTGGTGTCCATGAACTCATCAAAGACATCCGTGCAAAGCACCACTGTTTTCGGAATAGCAATACGCGCATTTTCAAACTCTTCAAACTCCGGATGACGCTTCACCATATTATCAATAAATGCCAGTCCACGTCCTTTTCCTCCGAGAGAACCATCCCCGATACGGGCAAAGTTAGAATAACGGTCGAAGCGGTCGCGCTTAAAGACCGCTACGACTCCCTGGTTCTTCATCTTACGATACTTCACAATCGCCTCAAAGATGATTTTACGGTGAGCATCCACATCCTGAAGACTATTCCAGGTGATCGGTTTCAAGAATTCAGCCACCGGGAACATGGCGCGCGAATAAAACCAACGCGACACGTGATTCCGGCTGATATGATATAAGAAGGACTCCGCAGGTACGGCAAAAAGAATGTTTTGCAGCTCCTTCAAATTCCGGACGCGGGCAATCTCCTCCCCGGTATCCGGATTCCGGAAAATAAAATCACCAAAACCAAAATTATCGGAAACGATACGGCGCAAATCAACGTCCATCTTCTTGGAGTTCTTGTCGATAAAGCTGGCACCATACTTGGCTGCATAAGACGAATTTTCAGATTCGGAAGACTGGATAATCAAAGGAACAAACGGATCATTCTTACGTATCTCCGCACACAGCTTGATACCTGCCAGACCGTCTTTCTCCCCCCGTTCCACTTTCGGGAAACGGACGTCAGTGATTACCCCCAATATATTATTCTGATACTTATGATAGATCTCCATCGCCTCCTGATACGTACGTGCCAACACTATTTTAGGACGTCCACGCATACGGAGCGTACGCTGGTGTGCATTCAAGGCTTCGGTAGAGAATTCCTGACTCTGCTTCAACACGAACTTATACAGATTCGGCAAAATGGAAGAATAGAAACGAATGCCATCTTCCACCAAAAGAATCAGCTGCACACCGACCTCCTGCACATCGTGTTCCAGATTCATCTTGTCCTCTATCAACTTAATGATAGACACCAACAAGTCGGTATTACCCAACCAGCAGAACACATATTCGAACGCACTTAAATCTTCATTGATAATCCGTTTGGTAATACCATGGCTAAAAGGGGTCAGTATGACGATAGGAATATGCTCGTATTTCTCTTTGATATGGCGGCCGATATCGAAACTGTCATTATCCCCCGTGCTCGGCATACAAATCACCAGGTCGAACGACATATTTTCCAACTGTGACAGTGCTTCCTCCTCCGTAGATACCTGCGAGAAACGAGGTGGATAGCGCAGAGACAAAGAAGTGTATTCATTGAAAATCTTCTCATCAATGCGCCCGTCATCTTCCAACATGAAAGCATCGTAAGGATTAGCGATTAATAACACATTAAAAATCCGCCTTGTCATCAGGTTGGCGAATTGTGTATCTTTGAAGTAAAGCTGGTTTAATTTATATTTACTAAGCATAAAGTCATTCTCCTTTCTTATTCCAAATCGTCATATCTCCAAAATCATGTTTCAGCAGATCGTTACTATGAATAATGGCATATTTAAATCCCAAATATTCACTACGAATATCCAACAACTCCTTTATAACCGGATAATAATCTTCTTTCTTACCTGACATATATTCATTAACAGCATAAGAGAAAAAGTTCATTTTTTGAATAAACTCATCATAAAATCGTTGTTCACGACAGTTCCTATAAGGTAGTTTCCCATTAAATAATAAATTCAACAACTGAATCGTTGAAAGCACTTCGGAAGTCGCATGGTCACTATTAAATATTACTTTCTGATTAACAAAGTCATTTGAGTGCCTTATTATAGTCTCTATGTCATAATGGATCGGATCTAAGATATCATCATACTTATTCGATTTTTTATTATTGCAGTATCCACAAGCTACAAATAAATTTTCCCATGTTTGTTTCAAGTCTCCATTATTAGCTTGCGACTTGAAATGTTCTACTTGATAATCTGTTGTCAAATGCCGTTCGCACAAATAACATTTATCATTCTGATCCATCAGTAATTGTTTGCAGACTTCGTCCGTGTTATAACTTTTATCTAAAGTTTGTGGCTTATCTGCATTCTTACAAATTCTAATCATCTTAATTAATTCTTATTTTGCCACTCTCTTTTCAGATCATAATATTTAGCTTTAACTGCAGGAGCTACTGCCTCCGGAATCTTATCAAAATCTTTCAGATACATATCCAATTCACTTTTATCCGAAACAGAAAGCTGCTCTGCACGAATCAGCTCTTCCAGCCGTTGTAAACGCATTTGAATTTCACTGGAATCTGTGCGAACACCAAAATAACCTTCCGCTAATGCTTCATAAGAATAATCCGTTAAGTCTTCAATTGGTTCACGATGTTCCAAATCAAAAGCAACAGCATTCTCTAAAGAATTAAGAATAAAAGGAGAATGAGTAGTAACAATAAACTGTATATTAGGAAAAATAGTAGTCAACATCGGCAAGATCATTCGCTGTAGTTCCAAATGAAGATGTGTTTCTATTTCATCAATCAACACAATTCCCTCTTTCTCGTATGCACGCACCACATTATCCTGTGACTGCATTTTTAAGATTAAATCGGCTACGATATCCAATGCAGCTGAATATCCTGCTGACAACTCCGTGAATTTAAACGATTTTCCACGTGTTTGAATGAGAAAAGAGTAATCTTTATAATTGAAATCAAGTTCCAGGGTTGTATCATCAAATATCTGACGGAGGATATTACGAAAACCGACAAACCATTGACGAATATAATCAGCATCCTCCATTTTTCCTTCATTGCGGGCTAAGGCTTCTTGCACTTTACAGTCAACCATAAAATTCAAGAACTGATCTACTTTATTATGTTTCAGATCAGTTTTCATTTCCAAATCCGGTTTAATCGGATTCTTAGGTTCTACAAAAAGAGATCTACGTTCATCTCCATAATAGGCTATGATAAAATCTTGACTTAGAAAATCCTTGGAGATGGAATATATATCATGGAATGAAAGTTCCACTTTGCCATAAACTTCTTCAATCCAAGTTTTATATAATTCAACGCTATCTTGATCAGCTATTATTCTCTGTGAATCACCTACAACTTTATGTTGCTGTAACCGTATTCGGCAAGACTCTAAATGTTTCTCATAATCTAAAAAGCTCAATGTCTTATCATTGCAAACCTTGCTCAAATGCTCCACAATTGCATTCAACAAAATAGTCTTACCACTTCCGTTCTTTCCCGTAATAATCAGATGTTTTTTCTCATTTTCAGAAATTGGAATACAAAAGTTCTCCAAATGAAAAATGTGATTAACCTTGATATTCGTAATAAAATTACCCATAGTCCTTTATACTTGATGATTACTTTTGCAAAGTTAATTTTTTAAATCTCATTTTCCATCATCTTCTTTATAAAGTTTACTTGTTTATCTCTTATTATTTTGTAGATTTGTAACTTTAAGTTTATTCAAAAAGACTTTTTATTCACATGAAAAAAGTAACTTTATTAATGAGTGGAATCATGGTGATGTCATGCGCTCCCCAACAGAAAAAGCTAGTCTACCCCGAGACGGCAAAGGTAGACACCGTAGACGTGTACTTTGGTACACAAGTTCCCGACCCTTACAGATGGTTGGAAAATGACACCAGTGCAGCTACTACTGCCTGGGTAGAAGCACAAAACAAAGTAACGAATGAGTATCTAAATCAGATTCCATTCCGGGAAAACTTGTTGAAACGATTGACCACACTGGCCGATTACGAGAAGATCAGTGCGCCAATCAAGAAACATGGTAAATATTACTTCAGTAAAAATGACGGCCTGCAAAACCAGAGTGTATTCTACGTACAGGATTCACTGGACGGCGAGCCTCGCGTTTTCCTCGACCCGAACAAGCTCTCGGACGATGGCACAGTGGCACTGACCGGTCTTTACTTCTCAAACAATGGCAAATATACCGCTTACAGTATCTCACGCAGCGGATCGGATTGGTCTGAAATATTTGTCATGAACACTGAAAGTGGCAAGTTATTGGAAGACCACATCGAATGGGCCAAATTTACCGGTGCCGCCTGGCAGGGAGACGGATTCTACTACAGCGCCTACGATGCTCCCGCTAAAGGAAAAGAATTCTCCAACGTAAACGAAAAGCACAAAATCTATTATCACAAAATAGGTGAACCGCAATCGAAAGATAAACTGATTTATCAGAATCCGGCTTATCCGAAACGTTTCTATACAGCCAGCACCAGCGAAGACGAACGTATTCTCTTCCTCACAGAATCCGGTGCCGGAAGAGGCAACAACTTATTTATAAGGGACCTGAAAAAGCCGAATTCTCCTTTCATCCAACTGACTACCGACCTCGACTACCAATACTACCCGATTGAAGTGATCGGCGACCAGATTTATATTTATACTAACTATGGTGCACCGAAAAACCGGATCATGGTAGCCGACATCAACCGTCCGAAACTGGAAGACTGGAAAGAACTCGTTCCCGAATCAGAAGCCGTTCTTTCAAATGCAGAAGTGATCGGTGGCAAACTGTTCCTTACTTACGACAAAGATGCTTCGAACCATGCATACGTTTACGGCCTCGACGGCAAGCAGATTCAGGAAATCCAACTGCCTTCACTCGGTTCGGTAGGCTTTAGCGGCAACAAAGACGATAAAGAATGTTTCTTCGGATTCACTTCATTCACCATTCCGGGTGCCACTTATAAATATGATATGGACCAGAACACCTACGAACTATACCGTGCACCGAAAGTACAGTTCAACTCGGATGATTTTGTGACGGAACAAGTATTCTTTGCCAGCAAAGACGGTGTAAAAGTTCCGATGTTCCTTACCTATAAGAAAGATCTGAAGAAAGACGGAAAAAATCCTGTATTTCTCTACGGATACGGTGGTTTCGGCATCAGCCTCAATCCGGGTTTCAGTGCAATGCGCATCCCATTCCTCGAAAATGGCGGTATCTACGCACAAGTCAACCTGCGTGGTGGCAGCGAATACGGTGAAGACTGGCACGTAGCCGGAACTAAGATGCAGAAGCAGAATGTATTCGACGACTTCATCTCTGCTGCCGAATATCTTATCAACGAAAAATATACGAATAAAGATAAAATCGCCATTGTAGGTGGCTCCAATGGTGGTCTATTGGTAGGTGCCTGCATGACACAGCGTCCGGACCTGTTCCGTGTAGCAATTCCGCAGGTAGGCGTGATGGATATGCTTCGCTATCATAAATTTACTATCGGTTGGAACTGGGCAAGCGATTACGGAACAAGCGAAGACAGCAAAGAAATGTTTGAATACCTCAAAGGCTATTCTCCATTGCACAACCTGAAACCGGGCACAAAATATCCGGCAACACTGGTAACCACTGCCGACCATGACGACCGTGTGGTTCCCGCCCATTCATTCAAGTTTGCCGCTACGCTGCAAGCAGACAACGACGGTACAAACCCGACACTGATCCGCATCGACAGCAAAGCAGGTCACGGTGCAGGCAAACCGATGGCAAAAGTACTTGAAGAACAAGCAGACATCTACGGTTTCATCATGTACAACTTGGACATGAAGCCGGATTTTAAGAAGTAAAAAGTACAAAGTATTAAATTCAGGTATTAAGTATGAGCACTTAATACTTACATTAAATATTAGGTATAGAGTATTAAGTATGAGCTCATGCGGTTTGCAGCGTAGCCTACCACTTAATACTTTATACCTAATGCTTTTTTCCACTATCATTTTATCATTATTTAATCAAAATAATGGCATAAAACCAATCACATCTGAAAAATTTTCCTATATTTGCAGTGAGTTAGTTGACATTTTATCAGAATTAACCTTTTAAAATATAGTATCATGAACATCCAGAAAATCATGTCCTCTTTGGAGGCTAAGCATCCCGGTGAATCTGAATATCTTCAGGCAGTGAAGGAAGTTCTTCTTTCTATCGAAGATATATACAATCAACATCCAGAATTTGAAAAAGCTAAAATCATAGAAAGATTGGTAGAACCTGACCGTATCTTCACTTTCCGTGTGACATGGGTGGACGATAGAGGCGAGGTACAGACCAATCTCGGCTATCGTGTACAATTCAATAATGCGATAGGCCCATATAAAGGTGGTATCCGTTTCCATGCATCCGTTAATCTTTCCATTTTGAAGTTCCTCGGTTTCGAACAAACATTCAAGAATGCACTGACTACCCTGCCTATGGGTGGCGGTAAAGGCGGTTCCGATTTCTCTCCACGCGGTAAGAGCGATGCTGAAATCATGCGTTTCTGCCAGGCATTTATGCTGGAGTTGTGGCGTCATCTCGGACCGGACATGGATGTGCCTGCCGGTGACATCGGCGTAGGAGGACGTGAAGTGGGCTATATGTTCGGCATGTATAAGAAACTGACTCGTGAATTTACCGGTACATTCACCGGCAAAGGATTGGAATTCGGCGGTTCATTGATTCGTCCGGAAGCTACTGGTTTCGGAGGACTGTATTTTGTCAACCAGATGCTTCAGGCAAAAGGGATCGATATAAAAGGTAAGACAGTGGCAATCTCCGGTTTCGGCAACGTTGCCTGGGGAGCAGCTACTAAAGCTACCGAACTGGGTGCAAAAGTGATTACAATTTCCGGTCCGGACGGATATATCTACGACCCGGATGGCATCAGCGGTGAAAAAATTGACTATATGCTTGAACTTCGTTCTTCGGGCAACGATATTGTGGCTCCCTATGCTGAACAATATCCGAACGCAACCTTCGTAGAAGGAAAACGCCCGTGGGAAGTGAAAGCGGACATCGCGCTTCCTTGCGCCACCCAGAACGAATTAAATGGAGAAGATGCTCAAAATCTCATAAAAAATGACGTACTTTGCGTCGGAGAAATTTCCAACATGGGATGTACCCCTGAAGCTATCGATCTTTTCATTGAACATAAGACGATGTATGCTCCGGGTAAAGCGGTCAACGCAGGTGGTGTAGCCACTTCCGGTCTGGAAATGTCTCAAAACGCAATGCACCTTAGCTGGAGTGCTGCCGAAGTGGACGAAAAGCTCCATGCAATCATGCACGGCATCCATGCACAATGCGTGAAGTACGGCACGGAACCCGACGGTTACATTAATTATGTGAAGGGTGCCAACATTGCCGGATTTATGAAAGTAGCTCACGCAATGATGGGACAAGGCGTTGTTTAAATTGAAAATTGAGAATTAAAAATTAAAAAATAAAAGAGTTTGGTAGTGGACTATGTTAGTCAACAAAACATTTATTTTTCAATTCTCAATTTTTAATTCTCAATTTATTTAAGGACTTTGTTTAGTTGTATTTGTATTTGTGGTTTGCGCTGCTCGTCTCCTGTGACAGGACGCGGGTAGCGCTATTTTTTTGAGATTAACATTATTTTCGCTGGAATTAATTATCTTTGTAGCATGATAGGTTAAATAATAGTTTGTGAATTTGTTATATGCGATAAACAACTCACAACTAATAATTTACCATTATTGGTTTTGTAATTAATAATCAAGTAATAAATAAAAAATGCTACAACCCGAATTGAAATTCCGCCGTGACAAGATTCGCAGTCTGATGGTGTCGCAGGGCATTGACGCCGCACTTATCACGTGTAATGCAAATTTAATTTACACGTATGGCTGTGTAGTCAGTGGCTATCTTTACCTCCCCCTTCATTCGCCTGCACTATTATTTTTTAAACGTCCTAATAACATCACAGGAGAGCACTCATTCTCTATCCGCAAACCGGAACAAATTGTTGATCTGCTGAAAGAACAAGGATTGCCGATGCCAACCAAACTGATGTTAGAAGGTGACGAACTTCCTTATACGGAATATTGTCGTCTGGCCGGTCTCTTCCCGGAAGCGGAAGTGGTAAATGGTACCCCGTTGATTCGCCAGGCACGCAGCGTGAAAACACCTGTAGAAATTGAAATGTTCCGCCGCTCCGGCATTGCTCATGCAAAGGCTTATGAGCAGATTCCTGGTGTTTATCGTCCCGGTATGACGGACATTGAATTTTCCATCGAAATAGAACGCCTGATGCGCCTGCAAGGTTGCCTCGGAATTTTCCGGGTATTCGGACGCAGTATGGAAATATTCATGGGTAGCGTACTGACCGGAGATAATGCCGGTTACCCCTCTCCTTATGATTTTGCCTTAGGCGGTCAGGGACTTGATCCTGCCTTGCCGGGAGGAGCAAATAAAACTCCGTTAAAAGAGGGACAAAGCGTTATGGTGGACTTAGGTGGCAACTTCAACGGTTACATGAACGATATGAGCCGTGTATTCTCCATCGGCAAACTGCCCGAAGAAGCTTACACCGCCCATCAGGTTTGTCTGGATATCCAGGAAAAGATTGCTTCCATTGCCAGACCGGGTATTGCCTGTGAAGTGCTTTACGACACAGCAGTCGAAGTGGTCAAAGCAGCCGGATTTGCCGACAAATTTATGGGAACAGGACAACAAGCCAAATTTATCGGTCACGGCATCGGGCTTGAAATTAACGAAGCTCCGGTACTGGCTCCCCGCATAAAGCAACAATTAGAACCGGGTATGGTCTTTGCCCTCGAACCGAAAATCGTTATTCCGGGTGTAGGTCCCGTAGGTATCGAGAACTCTTGGGTAGTGACCAACGAAGGAATAGAAAAACTGACGAACTGCAATGAAGAAATCATTGAATTAAGTTAAACAGACGATGAAAAAGATGTGTCCGGCAAAGAACAGGCACATCTTTTTCTACTAATAATAACACACTTAACCCCCAAAACCAATGAAACAACCTTTCATTCTAACCCTTGTATCCTCTGTTGCCTGCGCTGCAACAGCCGCCAACAAAGCACCGGAAAACACCACACCGACAAAGTCAAAAACACCCAACGTTGTATTTATCTACGCCGACGATCTCGGCTACGGCGATCTGGAATGTTACGGAGCTAAAAACGTACAGACACCCAACGTCAACCGACTGGCAAAATCGGGAATCCTTTTCACCAATGCTCATGCAACAGCCGCCACCAGCACCCCTTCCCGCTACTCCATGCTAACCGGAGAATACGCATGGCGCAAAGAAGGAACGGATGTAGCGGCAGGAAATGCCGGAATGATTATCCGCCCCGAACAATACACCATGGCAGATATGTTCAAAAGTGTCGGTTACACCACTGCCGCAGTAGGCAAATGGCATCTGGGACTCGGAGATCAAACCGCCACTCAAGACTGGAATGCTCCGTTACCGTGCGCACTGGGCGATTTAGGTTTCGACTATCATTACATTATGGCAGCCACAGCCGACCGTGTACCCTGTGTGTACATCGAAAACGGGAAAGTAGCCAACTATGATCCGAGTGCTCCCATCGAAGTCAGTTATCAAAAGAATTTTGAGGGTGAACCAACCGGAAAAAGTAATCCTGAATTACTTTATAACCTCAAGCCAAGTCACGGTCACGACATGTCGATCGTTAATGGAATTTCACGCATCGGTTTTATGAAAGGCGGTGGAAAGGCACTCTGGAAAGACGAAAACATTGCTGATTCACTTACCACACACGCCATTCAATTCATCGAGGAAAACCAAAACAAACCTTTCTTTCTCTACTTTGCCACCAATGACGTACATGTGCCCCGCTTTCCTCACGACCGTTTCAGAGGAAAAAATCCGATGGGATTAAGAGGTGACGCTATCGTACAGTTCGATTATTGTGTCGGTGAAATCCTGAATACACTCGAAAAACTGGGATTAAGAGAAAATACACTCATTATTCTTTCAAGTGACAACGGCCCGGTAGTAGACGACGGATACGATGACAAAGCAGAAGAACTACTCAACGGTCATAGTCCTGCGGGACCGCTACGGGGCAACAAATATAGTGCCTTTGAAGGAGGAACCCGTATTCCTGCCATCGTCAGCTGGCCTGCAGGAGTAAAAAAAGGAATGACTTCAGACTTATTGGTTTCACAAGTGGACTGGCTCGCCTCTCTCGCTTCCCTGACCGGAGCTACGATGCCTAAGAATACCGCACCGGATAGTTACAACTATCTGGGAAGTTGGCTGGGTAAAGAAAAGACAGACCGCCCGTGGGTAATAGAGCAGGCTTCCAATCACACGCTTTCCGTCCGCACCAAAGACTGGAAATACATCGAACCGAATGACGGACCGAAAATGATTCAATGGGGACCGAAGATAGAAACCGGAAACTCTAAAGAACCCCAGCTTTATAAGATGAAAGAAGTGAAAGAGGTAACCAACTATGCAAAAAATATGCCGGAGAAAGTGGCAGAACTGCAAAGTATCCTTCAAAGCGTACGCGAAGGAAATGTTTCATTTTAATGACAACAACATCATGAATTATCAATCAATCCCGTTGATAGGCAGCGCCCTGCTTCTATCTACCCTATCTGCCAACGGACAGAAAAAAAATACCCAGCCCAATATCCTCTTCATCCTTTGTGACGATATGGGATATGGAGACTTGGGATGCTACGGTCAACCATTTATCCGCACCCCTCATATAGACGCCATGGCCGGTGAAGGAATGCGTTTTACGCAAGCATACGCAGGAAGTCCCGTCAGCGCCCCTTCCAGAGCTTCATTCATGACAGGACAACATTCAGGCCATTGTGAAGTACGAGGTAACAAGGAATACTGGAAAAATGCACCGATTGTGGAATATGGACAGAACAAAGAATACTCAATAGTGGGGCAACACCCTTATGATCCCGACCACGTAATCCTGCCGGAGATAATGAAAGATAATGGCTACACCACAGGTATGTTCGGCAAATGGGCCGGAGGTTACGAAGGCTCCTGTTCCACTCCCGACAAACGGGGGATAGACGAATACTACGGTTATATCTGTCAGTTTCAGGCTCATCTTTATTATCCCAATTTCCTGAACCGTTATAGTAAAGCGTTGGGCGACACCGGAGTGGTACGTGTAGTGATGGATGAAAACATCCAATATCCGATGTATGGTCCCGACTACCTGAAACGTCCGCAATATTCGGCCGACATGATCCACCAGAAAGCATTGGAGTGGCTGGATCAGCAAGACGGTAAACAGCCGTTTTTCGGCGTATTGACTTACACCTTGCCTCATGCGGAACTCGTTCAGCCGGAAGATTCTATCCTGAATGAATACAAAGTTACATTCAACCCGGATAAAGAATTTAAAGGAAGCGAAGGCTCACGATACAACGCCATCACACATACACACGCCCAATTTGCCGGAATGATTACCCGCCTGGACTATTACGTGGGCGAAGTTTTGAAAAAACTAAAAGAAAAGGGGCTGGACGAAAACACATTGGTTATTTTCTCGAGTGACAACGGCCCTCACGAGGAAGGCGGAGCTGATCCTACTTTCTTCGGCAGAGACGGAAAACTACGCGGATTGAAACGTCAATGTCACGAAGGAGGAATACGTATTCCATTTATCGCCCGTTGGCCGGGACACATACCTGCAGGCGAAGTAAACGATCACATCTGTGCTTTTTATGATTTAATGCCGACGTTCTGCGAAGTGATCGGTATCAAAGACTACGAAAAGAAATACCGCAATAAGGAAAAAGAAGTCGATTATTTCGATGGGATTTCTTTCGCTCCCACACTGTTGGGTCAAAATAAGCAAAAGAAGCATGATTTTCTGTATTGGGAATTTGATGAAACAGACCAGATTGCCGTACGCATGGATGATTGGAAAATGGTAGTGAAAAAAGGAACACCGTTCCTCTATAATCTAAAAACAGATATTCATGAGGATCATGACATAGCACTCCAACATCCGGATATCGTGGAAAAGATAAAGGCTATCATCTTTGAACAACATACTCCGAATCCTCATTTTTCGGTGACGTTGCCCAAACGGTAAACGTACGGATAAAGAAATAATGAGTAATCAGCAGTTGGAAAGCAAGTTATCATTCATTCCGATGCTGTTTTGAGGAAAATACGGATTTTCGAAGCTCCATCCAATAGAATGATTATATTTGCATTTTGATTATAAGGAATAAATTACAAACCACTAATCAGTAAACAATGAAATTCAGCAATGTAAGATTATTAGTAAACGACTTCGCCAAATGCTTCAAATTCTACACCGAACAACTCGGATTGGAACCAGCCTGGGGAGATGAAACCAGCGGCTACGCCAGCTTTAAAGTAGCCGACGGAATAGAAGGCTTAGCCCTTTTTGTATCCGACTGGATGGCACCTTCGGCAGGCAATGCAGATAAACAGCAACCTGTTGGGATGCGCGAAAAATCAATGATCTCCTTCAGTGTAGATAACGTAGACGAAACCTTTGCCGCTCTAAAAGCAAAAGGCGTGACATTTATTAATGAACCTACAGATATGTCCGATTGGGGGATGCGTACCGTGTACCTGCGCGATCCCGAAGAAAATCTGATAGAACTCTTTACTCCTCTGTCACGGGAGCAATGTAGCCAGGAACTCCTCGAAGAAGATAAGAAATTTCAATAAGAGATATTGCTAAAAGAAACGTGCCCATACAAGTGAGCCGGAAAAAACATTCAAAAAGAAGGTGTATCAAAACCCTCATAAATTAAAAATCATCCTCGCTACAACTACCTGTAACGAGGATAATTTCGTTGAGAGGGGAGTTTTGATACATTCTCTTATACGTTAGCATCCCACTCAATACTGCCTTGTTTTACTCCAATTCAACTACTGATTCGCATAAATCAGTGTCTGAATACTATAGATTACGATGCCTGATTTTATATCTGTTCCATCCTTCTATCAGCGAATAGGCGTCATTCCCATCTTCTTTGCCCGTTCCAGCATGAAAGCATGAGCCGCTTCGTATTCGTTCGGAATCACTCCATCCAAGATTGCATCTTTAATAGCACTCTTCAAAACTCCAACTTCACGACAAGGTTCCAAGCCGAAAATCTCCATAATTTCTTCTCCGCTCACAGGTGGCTGGAAGTTACGGACACGGTCTTTCTCTTCCAAATCCTTCAGTTTCTGTCGAACCAACTGGAAGTTATTCAGGAAACGCTGTTTACGTTCCATATTCTTGGAAGTAATATCCGCTTCACAAAGCATCATCAAGTCGTCAATGTCATCACCCGCTTCAAAGAGCAGACGGCGTACAGCCGAGTCTGTCACCACGTCATCCGCAATAACGATCGGGCGCATGTGCAGGCTGACCAGCTTTTGTACATACTTCATCTTCTCATTCATCGGCAACTTCATCTTGCGGAAGATATGCGGAATCATCTTTTCACCGATAAAGTTATGATTATGGAACGTCCATCCCGCTTTAGGTTCCCAACGTTTCGTGGCAGGTTTGGCAATGTCGTGCAACAAAGCAGCCCAGCGCAACCAAAGGTTATCAGTCTTCTTGCTGATATTATCTAGCACTTCCAACGTATGATAAAAATTATCCTTATGGGAACGCCCGTTCCTTGTTTCCACCCCCTGTAAGGCAGCAAATTCCGGAAAAATCAACGGCAGCAAACCACTACGCTCCAAATCAATAAACCCTTTTGAGGGGATTGGAGAAAGAATAATCTTATTCAGTTCGTCCGCAATACGTTCACGGGATATAATTTCAATCCGTTCCTTATTCCGGCAAAGCGATTCGAAAGTATCATCGTCAATGTAAAAACCCAGTTGCGTAGCAAAACGGATGCAACGCATCATGCGCAAGGGATCATCGCTGAAAGTGATATCCGGGTCGAGGGGAGTGCGGATGTTTTTTTCCTTCATATCCTCCAAACCTCCGAACGGGTCTACTAATTCGCCAAAACGTGCTTTATTGAGACATACAGCCAGAGCATTGATCGTGAAATCACGACGGTTCTGATCGTCTTCCAGCGTGCCGTCTTCAATAATAGGTTTACGCGAATCCCGTTGATAAGACTCCTTACGTGCACCAACAAACTCTACTTCCGTGCCTCTATATTTTACTTGTGCTGTTCCGAAATTCTTGAAAACAGAAACATGAGCACCACGTCCCAACTGTTTTCCAAGGGCTTCCGCCATTGCAATTCCACTTCCTACAACTACTACATCTATATCTTTAGAGGGACGCTGCAGAAAAATATCACGAACGTAACCACCTACCACATAACACTCCATACCGAGTGCATCAGCCGTTTCGGCTATCTGTCCGAAGATGGGTTCGCTAAAATGCTGCTTCAATTCCTCTTGAGTCAACTCTATCATTCTTTTTAGTTATCAGTTTTGAGGGAACAAAATTACAAAAATAAGGGATATATTTGTATTTTTGCCGCTAATAAAGTGAACGAAGAACGATGAACTGCAAATGAAGGCCGGACACTGTTCATTTGAAAATAGCAAATAACAAAACCAGTAAATAAAATTTGTGATGAAAAAACTGATTATCCTCTTTTGTGGTACGCTGGCATTAGCTGCCTGCGGAAATGGCCTTGAGAAAAAAGCCAATGAAAAACTGATGGTTGCCAAGGCTGCCTACGAACGTGGCGACTATGAAGAAGCTAAGTTACAAATTGACAGTATCAAGATTCTCTATCCCAAAGCGTTCGAAGCACGTAAAGCGGGTCAGGCACTGATGCTCGATGTTGAAACAAAGGCACAGCAGAAAACGCTTGCTTACCTGGATAGCGCCTTTCAGGCAAAGACGGAAGAATTCAATGCCATCAAGGACAAATTCAAACTAGAAAAAGATGCCGAATATCAACAAGTCGGCAACTACCTCTGGCCTACACAGACCATTGAAAAGAATATGCACCGTTCGTACCTCCGCTTCCAAGTGAACGAGCAAGGTATAATGAGTATGACTTCCATCTACTGTGGTGCCGGTAATATTCACCATACAAAAGTGAAAGTGATTGCTCCTGATGGCAGTTTTGCAGAAACTCCGGGTTCCAAAGACAGCTACGAAACAACGGACATGAACGAGAAAATAGAAAAAGCGGACTACAAACTAGGGGAAGACGGAAATGTGATCGAATTCCTGAATCTCAATAAAGATAAGAATATCCGTGTGGAATATATAGGCGACCGCACCTATAAAACAACAATGAGTCCGACCGACCGCCAAGCCGCAGCAAGTGTCTACGAATTAGCACAAATCCTCTCGGCCATGGAGCAGATTAAGAAAGAACAAGAGGAAGCCAACCTGAAAATCGGATTCATCAATAAGAAGAAAGAGCGGAAAGCACAGGAGGAAATTACCGATTAATAAGAGGAAAACCATTCAGCAAAAAGAAACCTATCCGTACGGAAATGAGCTAAATGGACATTTATTGAAACGCAGATTAACGCAGATTATTAGAAGACTGCACCATGTTTGAGAACTATTTTATTCTTTGCGAAAATCTGTGTTAATCTGCATTTCAATACTTATTTGCTAAAATATCAATTGATTCATAACCGTCAAAAGAGAAGTCATCCACCAGAAAAAGCCATTGGTTAATAATAAAACAGACGGGAATAGTTGTTATTTTTCATAAACGACAACTATTCCCGTCAAATGTATAATGAGACTCTTAATCCTCTGCGTGGGAGAAACGGCGTTTCCTGGTAGGAAGAAAAGGCGTAGTCTGCCATCATGAAACGGCGTAGCCTGGTAACCAAAAACGGCGTGGTCTACATTCCTTTATTTCACTCTTCTATTCAACTGATTATTAGCCTTTTCCTGCTTTGATTTTCCGACCCGTTTTCCGGTCGTCTTCTTTTTACCGGCTGTGGACTTTGTCTTTCCGGCAAAAGGATTGTTACTTTTTTTGATTGACATAGACAGTACTTATATAGACCGCACTTATTTCTTACTATTCTTACTATTCTTATTATTCCTATTCTCCTTCGTAATACTCACCCAAAAACCAGCGAGCCACAAAATCCCAGTTTTCCTGCAATAACTCTTTTCCGTTCTCAAACGGGAACTGTGCTTCCGGCAACAGATCATGTTCCATTCCATACTTCAGCAAATCGAACGGACACAAACCTTCTTCACAAAACAGCTCGTAGGCTTCCTCTTCAGCCAGTTCGGCATTGTAGAGCGGATTACGTTTATCGGCAAAATATTCGGCCACATCAGGACCGATCAACAACCCTTTCGGATTGGCAAAAACCACAAAGTTACCAAACTCCTTTAAGTCAGGCAACAAAGAATCCTCTTCATCTTCCCACTTCAACGACTGCACAAAGAAAAATTTCAGCGCTTCATAAGAGTCAAAGTACAAAAGCGGTTCACCTTTGCTCGCTTCAAGAAAACGTTCTACGTTCGTAGGCATCTTTTCACCCGGCAAAGCTACCGGCAGAGGCATCCGTTTCTTTTGCATCAGTTCCGTTTCCATCAACCAGTCCGTTGCCAGATGATCGCTGATAGGTGCCAATTCGAACGCAACATCCAAACGGTTATAAAGTGCATCCGCAAACTCCAGCAAATCCGCATCCATCGGATTCTCCACTCCATCAAAATCATCGCCAACCGGAGAATTGATCGCCCACAAAAGGAAAACAACATCTTCACGGTTAATTTCGTCCGGCAAGTATTCTTCCGTCAATGCGTAGAAAGGCAAATAACGTCCGTAACTTTCCCGATGCCAATGAATAAACTGACGCCAGTTTCCTCCATCCGCTACACAATCTTCCAAATACAGGGCACACGTCAAAGCCACTCGCTTCTGATCTTCCTCCAACTCTCTCCCACCGTATATAAAAGAATCTGCCACCAACGGCAATAGCTGGTTAGCGAAATCCAGATACCATTCATCCGTATCCACCGCCTTTGCACGACCGTGAGCATCCAGCCATGCTTTCATATATATCTTCTGTTGCTTCATACTACAAACGTTTCAAAGCCAGTTTAATCACCTTTTCTACCGGAGCATCCGGCTCCTCCTTCAAGATAGCCAACACTACCTTCTGTGAAGGCGCAGCAGCAAACCCTAACATCGTCAATGCAGACACCGCCTCTTCCTGCACTTCCGCATTGGCAGGTTGCAACAACAGACCAGCAGAAGCCCCTCCGACAGCAGACGCACCTATCGTCTTTATCTTATCTTTCAGGTCGACAATCACCCGTTGCGCAGTCTTCAGCCCGATGCCTTTCACCGTTTTCAGTATGTTCGCATTTTCGGTGCTGATCACGTTCACCAGTTCGGCAGGCGAGAGAGCCGAAAGAATCATACGCGCCGTGTTCCCCCCGATACCCGAGACGGAAATCAGCAACAGAAAAATCTCCCGTTCCTGTTTCTCGGCAAATCCGTAGAGCACATACGCATCCTCACGAATCGCCTCGTAGATATATAGCTTACAGCTTTTCTTTCCCTGAATAGCCGAATAGGTATTCAAGGATATATTGGCGGCATATCCCACCCCGTTACAGTCGATCACCGCGGTTGCCGGACTTAGTTCGGCAAGTTCGCCTCTAATATATTCTATCATAACAGGGACAAAGATAAAACTTTCTCACCACAGATTACACTGATTTTCACAGATTATTCTTTTGATGCATTAGATATGAAGAATATGAAAAAAATAAAAATATTAAAGCAGATGAACCAAAGTTAGTAGTAATTTGTTTACTTTTGCAAGCAAAAGAAAGAAATTTGTTCATTAAAACCAAGAAAAGAATGAAAAAAGTAAGAGCTGCCATCGTTGGTTATGGCAACATTGGACATTATGTACTTGAAGCGCTTCAGGCAGCACCTGATTTCGAAATAGCCGGAGTCGTTCGTCGTGCAGGAGCAGAGAACAAACCGGAAGAGTTAGCAAACTACGCAGTAGTGAAGGACATAAAAGAGCTGGGAGATGTAGACGTAGCTATTCTTTGCACACCGACCCGCAGCGTTGAGAAATATGCAAAAGAATACCTGGCAATGGGGATTAATACGGTAGACAGTTTCGATATCCACACCGGTATCGTTGACCTGCGCCGTACCTTGAATGCAGCCGCCAAAGAACATAAAGCCGTATCGATCATCTCTGCCGGATGGGATCCGGGAAGCGACTCTATTGTACGCACCCTGCTGGAAGCGATTGCTCCGAAAGGCATCACCTACACCAACTTCGGTCCGGGTATGAGCATGGGACACACTGTAGCCGTAAAAGCGGTTGACGGAGTGAAAGCCGCTCTTTCCATGACCATTCCGACCGGCACGGGAATCCACCGCCGCATGGTATATATCGAACTGAAAGACGGATATAAATTCGAAGAAGTAGCCGCTGCCATCAAAGCAGATCCTTACTTCGTGAACGATGAAACACACGTGAAACTCGTTCCGAGTGTAGACGCCCTGCTGGACATGGGTCATGGTGTAAATCTGACTCGCAAAGGTGTATCCGGCAAAACACAGAACCAGTTGTTCGAATTTAATATGCGTATCAACAACCCCGCACTGACCGCACAAGTGCTGGTATGCGTGGCACGTGCTTCCATGAAGCAACAACCGGGATGCTACACGATGGTAGAAGTTCCCGTTATCGACCTTCTCCCTGGCGACCGCGAAGAATGGATCGGACATTTGGTATAATATATTTTATACATAAAACAAAATTAAAATAGAGAAAGGTGATACACCTTTCTCTATTTTTTTTATCTTTGTGAGCATACTACAAAAACACAATTATGAGAAAACTATTTATTCTCTGCGCATTTCTGTTACAATTTCTGTCGCCTGTCCACTCGCAACAAGCCACAACAGCCACCATAGAGCCCAATCTAAAGTACGGAAAACCTTCCAAAGAAGAACTGTCTCTCACCTCTTATGCCCCGGACACCACCGCCACGGCCATTTATCTCTTCCATCAGGGACAAAGTGACTTCGTCTACCACGACGGTTTTCAACTGACTACCGAGCATTGGGTACGCATCAAAATCCTGAAACCGCAAGGAGTGTCATACGCCGACGTGTCCGTTCCCTACTACTCTCCCACCGATAAGGATGAAGGACAGGAAAGAGCCAGTGACATAGAAGGCTGCTCCTACAATATGGAAAACGGGAAATGTATAAAAACGTCCATGAAGCGGGAATCCATCTCTTTCGAGCGGATCAACAACCTGTATAAAATGCTAAAATTCTCTCTGCCTGCTGTCAAAGAAGGCACTGTCATCGAATATCACTACAAACTCTACTCCGACTATTTTTCACACATCGACAACTGGATGATGCAGGAAGAACTCCCGATGCTCTACAACCAGTATAAGATCACCATCCCGCATGTGTTTATCTATAACATCGAATTGCGGGGAAAGGACTACATACAAGTGAAGCAAAGAGACTCCTCCATTCATGCCACGGAACGTGAGGGGGGCAGTGCGGGAGTCAGCAAAGACTTCACCGTTTCGGCACAGGAAACCACCTTTACCTCACGCAACCTTCCGGCTATCCGTCAGGACGAACCCTACTGCTGGTGTCCGGAAGACTACAAGGTGCAAGTGAGTTTCGACCTGCAAGGCACGCAATTCACCCCCAATGAATACAAGCCGTACAGCCAGAAATGGGAAGATGTAGACAACCAACTGTTGAAACCGGAAAACACACAGTTCGGCAAATACCTCTCCTTCACCAACCCCTTCCGCCCGGAAACGAAACAGGCATACAACAGCGAAATGAGTTTCGAAGAGAAAATCATCTGCGCCTTCCAGGTACTCAAAAAGAAAATGGCATGGAACGGACGCTATCAGCTCTACAGCAAGGAACTCGAAAAGGTGATTTCCAAAGGAAACGGCAGCAACGCCGACCTGAATTTCATCCTTATCAGCATCCTGAAAGACTTCGGACTGGAAGCCTATCCGGTAGTTATGAGCCGACGTTCGTCGGGCATCCTGCCTTACCACTTTCCTTCCCTGCAAAAACTGAATACGTTCATTGTCGCCGTCTACGACATAAACAAACAGAAATACGTCTTTTTAGACAGCTCCATGGACGTACCCGCTCTCAATATACTTCCGCTCGAACTGTCTGTAAACAAGGCGCGCATCCTCTCCCCGAAAGAGACAGAAGAAAAGAAATGGGTGGACGTAATGGCTCTTGCCGACAACAAAAGTTTTATGAAAATCGAAGCCCGCCTGGAAGGAAACCAAGTGAAAGGACATCGCAGCACCATTCTCTACGGACAGGAAGCCGTAGAATATCAGGCTAACGAGAAACATAAACAGGACAGCATCGTTTCGAATCCCGAAAGCAATGGCAGCCTGAAAAACAAACTCACCGTCACCAACCTGAAAGTGAAAAAGCAGGAAAATGACCGGGCACTGATAGAAGAAGAGTTCGACTTCGTCCTGCAAACCGACCGGACGGACGATCACCTTTATATAAATCCGATGCTCTTCCCGCACCTAAAGAGCAACCCGTTTATCCAGACGGAACGAGTGCTTCCTATCGAATTTCCCTATCCGTACAAGTTTACAATGCTGGCTACGCTGACTCTCCCCGAAGGATATGAAGTGGAAGAAACGCCCCAACCACAAGTCATCCGTACACAAGGAGACGGCTTGCAATGCAAATATATGATTCAGAGACAGGGAAATACAATCTCACTTAATTATATTTTCTACCTGAAAGAACCTATATTCCTCACCGAACAATACAAACAACTGCAGGAACTATGGACCAAAGTGATCGAGAAAAACAACGCACTCATCGTGCTCAAGAAACTATAGAATCATCACAACTTAAAACTCCAAAATCATGATGAAAACACTGTTAACTTTCGTTTTCTTATTACTGGGGTGGCAAAGCTTTGCCCAGCAAACAGACACAAACACCATCACCCCCAGCCTGAAATACGGCAAACCATCGGAGGAAGAGCTGAACATGACTGCGTACGCCCCTGACACAGCCGCCACAGCCGTAGTGCTCTATTCAAAGAATACCGCCCACTACGACCTGATTAACAACGAGTTCCGGCTTGTGTACACATACGAAACAAAAATCAAGATACTCAAATCCGAAGGTACGTCTTATGCCGACATCAACATTCCATTTTACTCCAATGCGAACAGTGGAATCATGAAGGAGAATGTCGGCCAGATTGACGCCTCGGCCTACAACATGGAAAATGGGAAAATAGTACGTACCAAAATGAAACGTGACCTGATTTTCAATGAGCGACTCAACAAAACTTATGAACAGGTCAAATTCTCAATACCTGCCGTCCGCGAAGGAACCGTATTCGAATACAAATATCAGATCAATTCCGACTTCTATTACAACATCAACCATTGGGAAGCTCAAAGAGATATCCCCGTACTCCTGACACAATACGACATCACGATTCCTGAATATTTCGAATTCAACCTCGACATGAGAGGATCACATTCCTTAAATCCGAAAGATCAGTCGGAAAGCATGTCTTTCCACCTGCAATATCAGAATGGGCAGATCGAAAAAATCGATTGTACGGGACGCCATCTAAGTTTCACCGGCAAACAATTACCCGCTCTCCGCCCGGACAGCTACGTATGGTGTGCAGACGATTACAGGAGCGGCGTCAACTTCGAACTGCGGGGGATCAGCTTCCCCGGAGCACTTTACAAATCATTTACGCACACCTGGACGGAAATTGACAAAATGCTGATGGAGGACGAAGATTTCGGTTCGCCACTCAAAATGCGTAACCCGTACCGGGACGAAATGGCGGCACTGTCTCTCGACAAGCTCTCCGACCGACAGGACAAGATTGCGGCCATCTACACGTTCCTCAAAAGCAAAATTTCGTGGAATGGACAATACGCCCTCTACGGCAGCGAAGTGAAAAAGGCTGTCAAAAACGGTACAGGAAGCAATGCAGATATCAACTTTGCGTTAATGAGTATGTTGCGTGACGCTCAAATTCCCTGTTATCCGGTAGTCATGAGCCGTAAAAACCTGGGAATCCTTCCCCTTAGCCATCCTTCTATCCAGAAGCTCAATACCTTTATTGTCGGCATAGCCGACACCGACAGCACTTTTGTGTTCCTCGACGGTTCCGTTACCAACGGATTCATGAATATCCTGCCACCGGTATTGATGGTAAACCGCGCACGCCTCATCAACGGCATAGGCCAAGACAACTGGATAGACTTGAGCAGGCTCGGGAAAAACCAGATACGTTCATCCGTCAAAGCTCAAATTCATCCTGACGGAAAGATCATCGGCAACCGCCAATCGGGCTACGTCGGACAATATGCCTCCGGTTTCCGCAGCCGTTATCATGCAGCCAAAGACAGCACGGAGTTTATCAACAAACTGGAAACGGAAGAAAACATCAAGATAACCAAGTTCACTACGGAAGGAGTGAACATCTTCTCACCCAAAGTGACGGAAAGTTTCGAGTTTGAGAAGCAGGCAACCGTAAACGATCATCTGATTTACGTCAACCCGTTGATTTTCATGCATGTCAGCAAGTGTCCGTTTATCCAGGTGGAACGACGACTGCCGCTGGAAATGCCTTACACCGAACAGCTCATGCTGGTGGTCAACCTGACACTTCCCGAAGGATATGCCGTAGACGAACTGCCACAGTCGATGAATCTGCAAACGGAAGACAGACAAGGATTCTGCCGATACAACATCCAGCAAAAAAATAACACAATCACCCTCACTTACTCATTCGCTTTCAATAAACTACTTCATCTCATCGACGAATACAAAGGAGTGAAAGCGTTCTGGGAAATGATTGCCGAGAAAAACAACGAGATTTTAGTACTCAAGAAAATATAAACTTTACCTATTTATAAAATGATTCGTTCCAGCCACCCCATCCTGAAACAAAGGATATGCCGGGCATTCGGTCTGTCCTGTGCCATTCTTTACCTAAGTCTGCACATACAGCCGGCATGTGCACAGGATATTCTCAAGGACGCCAATTCCATCATTGTGGAAGCACGCACAGAGGTTCTCTGCAAATCCATGACTCAATCCATCGAAAAAGAAAGCCTGACAATCACCGTCCTCAACCGCAAAGGATTGGAGGCAGCATATTTCTTCTGCGGATGTGACATGTTCCGTTCTTTGCAGAAATTCTCCGGAGAAATCCTCAATGCCACCGGACAAAGTGTACGCAAGATAAAGAAATCCGAACTACAGAAAAGTGAATATAGCTCTTCGCTTAGCACGGACGATTATTTCTATTATTACGAATGTAATTATCCTTCTTTCCCTTTCACAGTAAAATACGAATGGGAAATGAAATGCAACAACGGACTGATCGGTTATCTCCCTTTTGTCCCGCAGGCAGAATTTAACCAGGGAGTAGAGAAAGCGACTTACCGGATCGAGCTGCCCGCAGGACAAGGATGCAGATACCGCGAACTGAACACGCAAGGAAAAGGAATCGAAGTGAAAGAGTCCACCGGAGCCGACGGGCAGCAAGTGATCGAAGCCACCGCTTCCAAGCTCTCTCCCATCATTAAAGAACCTTTCGGACCGGATTTTACTGAACTGTTTCCACGTGTCTATTTTGCGCCTTCCGCCTTCAAGTACGACAAGTCGGAAGGCGATATGAGCAACTGGCAAAAGTACGGAGAATGGCAATACCGATTGCTCGACGGGCGCGACCTGCTCACCGAACCTTTCCGCGCCAAACTGCACGAACTGACAGCCCACTGCACTACCGACCGGGACAAGGTGAAAGCAATCTACGATTATCTGGCCAAAACCACCCGTTACGTGAGCATCCAACTAGGTATCGGAGGTTTACAGCCCATTGCCGCCGCCGATGTTTGCCGCACGGGATTCGGCGACTGTAAAGGATTGTCCAATTACACCCGCGCCATGCTGAAAGAGTTGGGAATTGCTTCCACTTATACAGTCATCAGCACCACCAACGAGCGTTTACTACCGGACTTCTCCAGTGCCAACCAGATGAATCACGTCATCCTACAAGTTCCACTTCCCCAAGATACGCTCTGGCTGGAATGTACCAACCCATCGCTTCCCTTCGGTTATGTCCACCAAGACATTGCGGGACACGACGCCTTACTCATCGAACCGACCGGCGGCCAGATGTATCGCCTACCCACCTATCCCGACTCACTGAACACGCAGCACATCGTTGCCAACATCACCCTCTCCCCCACAGCCGAGGCACGGATAGAGGTGAACGAAATCTCCCGGATTTTCCAATATGAGAATGAAGCAGGCATCGTCTATCTGGAGCCTAACAAACAGAAAGACCGCATCCGTTCAAGCATCAACTTATCCCAAGCCGATATTCAGAACCTGCAAATCAGCGAGTGCAAGGAGCCCAATCCGTCTATCACCTTCGACTACACTGCCACCAGCAATCAATACGGGCATAAAACGGGCAACCGTCTGTTTATCCCCACCAATGTGTTCCGAAAAGAATTCAGTGTTCCTCCTGTGACGAAGCGCACCTATCCCATTTACATCAACTACGGATACACAGATACCGACAGCATCCGCATCCAACTGCCGGAAGGATATGTAATCGAAGGACTTCCGAAACCGCTTGACGTGAAAAGCAAGTTCGGCAGTTTCCATTCCGGTATTCAGGTGAAAGATAAGGAAATCTACATCACTCACCGATTGTTTATGCGCAAAGGGGTTTACAGTCCGGATGAATATGCGGCATTCATTGATTTCCGCAAGCAAGTGGCAGGACAATATGGAGGAAAAATCATTTTAAAAAAAGAATAAGGAGGGAAACGCTTTACAGAAAATAAAGTATCTTTGCGACTCAACATTTTTTGTGACTTAACCATTCAAAAAAAGGAACATTGAAGAACAAACGATACAATCATATAGAAGAATGGGCAAATACCCTTAGCCACGGAATAGGCATCCTGCTTGGAATCGTGGCCGGATATTTCCTATTGGAAAAGGCTTCCGAGAATATGGAACCGCAGTGGGCAGTTGCTTGTGTATCCGTCTATCTGGCGGGGATGCTTTCCTCTTATATCAGTTCTACGTGGTATCACGGCAGCCGTCCGGGAAAGCTGAAAGAGCTGCTCCGCAAATTCGATCATGGAGCTATCTACCTGCACATTGCCGGAACCTACACTCCTTTTACCCTGCTCGTTCTGCGGCATGCCGGCGGATGGGGATGGGGAATCTTCGCTTTCGTCTGGCTGTCGGCTATCGCCGGTTTCATTCTTAGCTTCAAAAAGCTGAAAGAACACAGCAATCTCGAAACGGCTTGTTACGTAGGTATGGGCGCCTGTATATTGGTAGCCATGAAACCTTTGTTAGATCATCTGGGAGAACTGGGAGCCACTACCGCTTTTTGGTGGCTGATTGGCGGAGGAGTTTCGTATATTGTGGGAGCTGTTTTTTATTCATTGCGCAAACCCTATATGCATGCCACTTTCCACTTGTTTTGTCTGGGAGGCAGCATCGGGCACATCATTGCCATCTGGCTGATTCTGTAAGGAATGGTAGGGACAAAAAAAAGGCTATCTATCCCAGACAGCCAATCTTTGTTAACCTTAAATCTAATACTATGAAAAACACAGTACAAAGATACGGACTTTTCGGTCATCTCCAAATTTTCAGGCCAAAGCAGCCTAACTTATAACACGGTTTAATAAAAAGCAGAGGTTCGTTAACGTTTAACGCAATAAAGTTAAAAATTAACGAATCGTTTATTAACGATTTAAATGATTGAATTGCCGCTAATGAGTTTTTTCCTTCTGAATTTGAAACGAACAAACAAACAGATTCACAAATTCGTTATATAGAAAAGAGGAACTTAAAACGAAAACGATTTAGAACGCAAATTTATGGATTGGAAAAATCACCTGATAAAACACCTGCAATGGTCGGACTCCATCATCAACCGGGAGGCAAAAGAACACGTAGCCCGTGAAATTGCCGCCACGGCAAAAGACGGAGATGTGATAGGAGCCGGCTCCGGCTCTACAGTCTACCTGACTCTGTTCGAACTCTCACGACGAATTCGTGAAGAGTACTTGCATATCGAAGTGATTCCCGCCTCACAAGAAATCTCGATGACCTGCATACAGCTAGGCATCCCCCAAACTACCCTCTGGAACAAACGCCCCAACTGGACATTCGACGGAGCGGACGAAGTAGATCCGCAACAGAACTTGATTAAGGGACGTGGCGGAGCGATGTTCAAAGAGAAACTACTGATTAGAAGCAGCCGCAAAACGTTCATCATCATCGACCCCAGCAAGCGTGTGAATCAGCTGGGAAGCAAATTTCCCATCCCTGTAGAGGTCTTTCCGGACTCACTGACTTATGTAGAGCATGAGTTGCAGCGGCTGGGTGCCTCGGAGATTGTTCTTCGTCCCGCTCGTGGCAAAGACGGACCTATCTTTACAGAAAACGGCAACTTTATCCTCGACACCCGTTTCAACTACATCGACTCTTCGCTCGAAGAACAACTGAAGGCAATCACCGGTGTTATAGAGAGCGGACTTTTCATAGGTTATGACATCAAAGTGATCGTGGCGGAATAAAATAACACAAGCTGAAAATCCCATTTTGTAGAGACGTAAATTTGATTTGTTCTAATGCAAATTAAATAGTATAGCTTTACCTTTATTTTAGTTAGTAGAACTAGGTTATCTGACACCCGGGTCTCAGACATACCGACACCCGGGTGTTGGGTATGCTGACACCCGGGTGTCAGGCATCATGAGACCCGGGTGTCAGACAACTTATACTTGCAGTCTTTTGCATTCTTCTTTACTATCACTCATAATTTCAATCACTATTAGATTGTAACATTTAACTCATACCTCCAAAACACGAATATTAAAAAACGCCTAGATAAAGAAAAACACCGGGAAATTTATTAAAAATTTGGGTAGAATATTAATCCCTTCTCAAAAATCAATGAGAAGCAAAGACTACTAAATTGATAAGAATTGATAAAGGAAGTTTCAATAAAAGAAACCGGAAGAATAGGTTAATTTTTAAAATCCGAAACAAAAACATTGAAAAACAACAAGATAGGAGAAAAAAAGCAGAAGGAAAGGAGAAAAGAAAAATCAATAAGTCTTAGCAGAACTTGGTACATTCGTGATTGTAAACTTACCGTCAATATCAGTGATAGTACCAAGGGTAGTGCCATTCACCAATATTGAAGCACCTACGACAGGTTGCCCATCTTCTTCAGAGGTAACCAAACCGGTAACTCTGGATGTTTGCGCTGTCACCAGACCTATACCTATAAAAAGGAAGGTCATTAAGAACATCAATTTTCTTTTCATAAATTCTCTCTTAAATTTAACCTATAAACAGATTTTTTGTCTCTAACAGGTTGCAAAGATAACACGAATTATGACAAATCGAAAAAAGTGTTACGTATTTAACTAAAAAGTATCGTTTTGAAAGCAATAAGTTTCTAAAAACTGATAGGTTAAAACAACTTCTTTTAAATTTAGCATCTTTTAAAAGATAGTTTCTGTCATAAAGATAGCACCAAAATCAGGCTTTTCAAGAAAAAGAGAACATTATTACCTCCAAAACGGTATCTTTTTATCATTTTGCACCTTCAAAAGGGTTAAAGAACTATTAACAATGATAAAGGCAGAAACTTCTACATACCAAGTTCTGCTAAAACTTTGCGCGTTTCTTATGTAGGAATGATTTCGCAAGACGTTTCCATCAAACCGGGAGTGATAAAAGTTGTTTTGAAAAGCGACGCGAAGGCACTGGATGAGGTTGTGGTGACAGCCATGGGTATCTCACGCGAGAAAAAAGCACTGGGCTACGCCGTTCAGGACGTAAAATCAGATCAACTGACGCAAGCTGCCAACTCTAATCTGGCGGGAGCGTTGCAAGGTAAGGTGTCCGGTTTGGACGTGAAGCCTTCAAGTGGTATGCCGGGAGCTTCTTCACAGATCACCATCCGTGGTGCACGTTCTTTCTCGGGTGACAACACTCCGCTTTACGTTATCGACGGAATGCCGGTGACCAGTACTCCTGACGTTAGCACAGATATCCAGAACAATGGTAGTGTGAGCGGAGCGGACTTCGCCAACCGTGCAGTGGATATCGACCCTAATGATATTGAAAGTATCAACATTTTGAAAGGTCAGGCTGCTTCTGCGCTTTATGGTATCCGTGCTTCCAATGGTGTGATTATCATCACGACCAAAAGTGGTAAAGGATTGGAAAAAGGCAAACCGCAGGTTAGCTTCTCTTCTAATGTCAGCTTCGATGTAGTCGGCCGTCTGCCGGAGTTCCAGAAAACATACGCACAAGGTTCGGGTGGAAAATTCAGTCCCACTTCGGGAACCTCTTGGGGACCTAAAATTTCCGAACTTCCCAACGATGCAACGTATGGTGGTAACACGGACAACAAATACACTCAACAGTACGGTAAGCAACAGGGAAAATATTATGTACCCCAACGTGCGTCAGCCGGTCTTGACCCATGGGCCACTCCACAGGCATACGACAATGCCAAAGATTTCTTCGATACAGGAATTACCTGGAGCAACTCACTGAATGTCGCGCAGATGCTCGAAAAAAGTTCCTACTCTATCTCATTGGGAAATACGCACCAGGACGGTATTATCTCAAGCACCGGTATGGATAGATATAATGTAAAGGTTAGTGCCGACACCAAACTGACTAGTAACTGGAGTTCCGGATTTACAGCCAACTACATCACTACTTCCATCGACAAGGCAGTGACTTCCGGTAACGGTCTGTTGAGAACGGTTTACGCAGCTCCTCCCAGTTATGATCTGGCCGGAATTCCAAGCCATGTAGACGGCAACCCGTACACACAAAATTCTTTCCGTGGTAGCTTTGACAACGCTTATTGGGCGATGGAAAATAATAAATTCACAGAAGATACCAACCGTTTCTTCGGAAACGTATATACAAGCTATCAGACTGATTTCGGCACAACTAACCACAAGTTGAACGCAAAATACATGGTCGGTGTGGATGCTTACACTACTCACTACGTAGACAGCTACGGATATGGTAGTAACACTGGTGGCGGTCGCGGACAGATCGAGAACTACGGCTGGACAAACGCTACATATAACTCATTGCTGACCATCAACTACGACTGGCACATTAATGAGGACTGGGGACTGAATGCGGTAGTGGGTAACGAAATTATCCAAAGCAACAGAAAGAAGTATTATGAATATGGTACGAACTACAACTTCCCGGGATGGAACCACATCAACAACGCCACTACTCAACAGACAGAAGAAGAGACATGGAAAAACCGCACGGTGGGATTCTTCGGTAACGTATCAGCTTCTTACAGAAATATGCTTTATCTGACCCTCACCGGACGTCAGGACTACGTATCTAATATGCCACGTAAGAACCGCTCATTCTTCTATCCTTCTATTTCGGCTGGTTTTATCCTGACGGAATTGGATGCATTGAAAAACAATGTCGTTAATCACGCTAAATTGAGAGTATCTTATGCGGAAGTAGGACAGGCAGGAGATTTCCTCGAAAACTACTACTCGACTCCGACATACGGAGGTGGTTTCTATATGCTGACTCCAATCATGTACCCGATGAAAGGCACTACCGCCTATACTCCGTACTACACGATTTTCGACCCGAAACTGAAACCGCAGAACACACGTTCGTATGAAGTGGGTGCTGACGTGAACTTCCTCGATAACTTAATCACATTCAGTTATACGTACTCACGCCAGAATGTAAAAGACCAGATTTTCGAAGTGCCTTTGGCTTCTTCTACCGGTGCTAGCAAACTACTCACCAACGGTGGAAAGATTCATACCAACACGCATGAATTCACTCTCGGCTTCAACCCCATCCGAACGAAGAATATCAACTGGGATTTTGCATTCAACTGGACGAAAATCGATAACTACGTAGATGAACTGGCACCGGGTGTAGAAAATATCTCTCTGGGTGGTTATGTTACTCCGCAGGTACGTGCTTCGGCAGGTGAGAAATTCCCTGTAATCTATGGGGTAGGCTTCAAGAGAGATGAAAACGGTAATCGTCTGGTAGACGAAAACGGTCTTCCTATCGCTGGTGAAGCACAAGTAATTGGTAAGGTTTCTCCGGACTTCCTGATGGGTTTCAACACCACATTACGCTTATGGAAGTGTACAATCAGCGCAGTACTTGACTGGAAACAGGGTGGCCAGATGTACAGCAGAACAACCGGACTGGCAGACTACTACGGTGTCAGCAAGAGAACGGAAAACCGCGAAGGTACCATCATCTTCGACGGATACAAAACCGATGGAACTAAAAATGATATCGCCATCACAGGTGCAAACGCACAACAGGTATTTTACAGCCGCCTGAACGATATTGACGAATCTTCTGTATATGACAATTCTTTCATCAAACTGCGTGAAGTAGCTGTCAACTACAAAATTCTTCAAAAACGTTCGATAGAACTTTCTGTAAACGCATTTGCCAGAAATATCCTGATCTGGGCTCAATTGCCTGACCTCGATCCGGAAGCCAGTCAGGGTAACAACAACATGGCAGGAGCATTTGAAGATTATTCAATGCCGCAGACAGCTAGTTTCGGCTTTGGTTTCAACATTAAATTTTAATCTGCAAGACAATGAAAAAATATAAATCAATAGGAAAATTGCTGGCAGTTTCTTTCTTGACTGCTGCCATTGCTTCTGCTTGTACGGAAGACGCAATGGATAAAATCAATGAAAACCCTAACAATCCTCTGGATGCGCCTGCAAAATTTTTGATTACGGACTTAGGGGTAAGCACTGCATTCAGCACTGTGGGAGGGGATTTCTCGCTCTATTCTTCTGTTTACATTGAACACGAAACGGGTATATCCAACCAGCTTTACCGGGCGGAAGTACGTAGCGGAGAGCCTACAACGGCTACTACCTACAACAACGCATGGATCAACGTGTATTCAAATATCAAGAACGCTAAAATCGTTATCAAGAAGTGTGAAGAAGATCCTTCGGAAAAAGGAAACGTAGTGACGGAAGCAATTGCTAAAATCCTGCTCGCTTACAACGGAGCAGTGGCTGCCGATGTATTTGGAAATACACCGTACAGCCAGACTGGTATCCTCAATCCGGACGGCACACCAATGTATATGCAGCCCAAAATAGATACGCAGGAAAGCATTTATCAGGAAGTGATGCAGAATCTGGATGATGCCATCACTCTGCTGGATAACGGTACTGCCAAAGATGCAGGTCTGTCCGGCGCAGTCGGTTCTAAAGACTTGATCTACGGTTCAAACACCAGTACTCAAGCAAGTATGTGGCTCAAGACAGCTTATGCGTTAAAAGCACGCTATACAATGCGTCTGCTCAATAAAAGTGCCAATAAGACAACTGATCTTCAGAACATTCTTACTTATGTGAGCAAATCATTTGCTAATGCAAGTGAAGAATGTAAACTGGCTGTTTATGACGCTGATTCGCAGTTGAATCCGCTTTGGTCATTCAGCTATAGCCGTAACAGTTTGGCAGCCAGTGCCAGTCTGATTGAAAAGTTTGTTGAGCGCAATGACCCCAGAGCACCGCAAGCATTTCTGGAGCCCGATCCCACCGGCTATATTGCTTATGGATACGGAGGTACGCAAGCTACAGACATCGCAGGTATCAAAGCGGCTCCAAACGGAACTCCGCAAGAGTTGCAGAACAATTATGGTATGTCAATGATATCATGGGCAATGTCGGCTCCTACTCTTTTAATCAGTTATCACGAAGTGAAATTCCTCGAAGCAGAAGCATTATGCCGTTTGGGGGGCAGACTGGGTGAAGCTAAGAGTGCTTTAAAAGCTGCAATCACTGCCGGATTCGAGAATCTGGAAAACTCAATTATAGATGCCGCTGACACTTGGGTATATGATGGTGACAGCGATTTGGGGGCAGATGTAGCAGAAACCTATTTCACGGATGAAGTAGAACCGTTATTCGATGCCAACCCTCTGCAAGAGACAATGATACAGAAGTATCTCGCCTTCTTCGGTGCATCCGGCGAATCACTGGAAGCCTATAACGACTACCGTCGTTTGAAAGGTGCAGGAGAAAACTTCATTGTACTGAAGAACCCGCTGAACAACAATAAGTTCCCATTGCGCTTCGGTTATGGAGCAGACGACGTATTGGCAAATCCTGAAGTGAAAGCTGCTTTCGGTGATGGCCAGTATGTATATAGCGAAGCTGTCTGGTGGGCCGGCGGAAACAAATAATGAACTTAAAATCTCTCAAAGGAGAGACTTTACATAGAGTCGTTTCTGTACTCTAACAAATTAACAGAGGCGAACAAAAATAGGCCAACCGTGAGGTTCGCCTATTTTATTTTATCCAATTTCATCAGATGAATGCTCAAATATAATAGAGAAAAAGGAATATTCAACGGCATCTTTTACATACCATTTTTCTACCCAATCATACTCTTTTTCTACGCTATTCCGTATTTAACGTTTAAGCATCTTTTAAATAAATTAAAAAAATTCCCGTACGAATCAATTTCACCACTGCAAATCGGGTAGATATTTGCTTAAAGTAGTGCGGAGAATACTCAAAGTAATAGGTTTCACCAATACTTCAGTTGCTCCTGCGTTCATTGCATTTTCCTTATCCGAGCTGAAAGCATAAGCTGTCTGCATGATAATAGGAATTTCGGTATTAGACTCACGAATTATCTTCGTTGCCTCCAACCCGTTCATCACCGGCATCTTGATATCCATCAGCATTGCTTTGGTTCTTTCCTGGTGCTGTTGAAACAACTCCACCATTTCCTGCCCATTTTTAGCCCACTCGATATCACACTTTTTGCCTATGATAGCCTTGATTAATTTAAAGTTGCTGTCATCGTCTTCAGCTACTAAAATTAAGGGTCTGAATTCATTCATTTGTTCGCTTTCCATATCGCTTATATATTGTTTTTTTATCTGTTTTTTTGGATCAATTTCCCTTTTCAGCCCGCAAGTTATAAAAAAGATTCATATATTTCGCTATCTTTGCGCCTCAATTTAAAAGAATAGTATGATTTCTGTTGACGGACTAGCCGTAGAGTTTGGCGGCACTACTTTATTTAGTGATATTTCTTTCGTAATTAATGAAAAAGACCGCATCGCACTGATGGGTAAAAATGGGGCGGGAAAAAGTACGCTGCTGAAAATTTTGGCAGGCGCACGACAACCGACACGTGGAAAAGTTTCCACGCCCAAAGATTGCGTAGTGGCCTATCTGCCTCAACATCTGATGACGGAAGACGGAAGAACAGTGTTTGACGAAACGGCACAGGCTTTTTCACATCTGCATGAAATGGAAGCGCAGATTGAAAAACTGAACAAAGAGCTCGAGACACGGACGGACTACGAGAGCGATAGTTACATGGCGCTGATTGAAGAAGTGTCTGCCTTGAGCGAGAAGTTTTATTCGATTGACGCAACCAATTATGAAGAGGATGTGGAAAAGGCATTGCTCGGATTAGGGTTCACCCGGAGCGATTTTCAACGCCAGACGAGTGATTTTAGCGGTGGATGGCGGATGCGCATCGAGCTCGCTAAGTTGCTGTTACAGAAACCGGACGTACTCTTGCTCGATGAGCCGACTAATCATCTGGATATTGAATCTATTCAATGGTTGGAAGATTTCCTTATTAATAACGGGAAAGCAGTTATCGTAATCAGCCACGACCGCAAATTCGTGGATAATATTACAACACGTACCATCGAAGTGACGATGGGACGTATTTATGATTATAAGGTGAATTATTCCCAATATCTGCAACTGCGTAAGGATCGCCGCGAACAGCAGCAGAAGGCATACGACGAGCAGCAGAAGTTTATTGCTGAAACGAAGGAGTTCATCGAACGATTCAAAGGAACATATTCAAAGACGTTGCAGGTACAGAGCCGCGTCAAAATGCTGGAAAAGCTGCAATTGCTCGAAGTCGATGAGGAGGATACTTCTGCATTGCGACTGAAATTCCCGCCTTCACCCCGTTCGGGCAGTTATCCGGTTATCATGGAAGGTGTTGGAAAGGCATACGAAGAGAAAGTGGTGTTCCGCAACGCTAACCTGACAATTGAGCGTGGTGATAAAGTAGCTTTTGTCGGTAAAAACGGTGAAGGTAAATCTACACTCGTGAAATGTATCATGAAGGAAATCGAACATGACGGTACACTGACTTTAGGACATAATGTACAAATCGGATATTTCGCTCAAAATCAGGCTTCGTTGATGGATGAAAACCTGACGGTTTTCCAAACGATTGACGATGTAGCCAAGGGGGATATCCGGAACAAGATTCGTGATTTACTGGGTGCCTTCATGTTTGGTGGTCCCGAGGAATCGATGAAGAAGGTGAAAGTACTTTCGGGTGGGGAGCGTACCCGCCTTGCCATGATTAAATTGCTGTTGGAACCTGTCAACCTCCTGATCCTGGATGAGCCGACGAATCATCTGGACATGAAAACGAAAGATATCCTGAAACAGGCATTGCTGGATTTTGACGGCACACTGATTGTTGTTTCACACGACCGTGACTTCCTCGACGGACTGGTGACCAAGGTGTATGAGTTCGGTAATCAAAAGGTGACGGAACATCTTTGCGGCATCTACGAGTTCCTCGAAAAGAAAAAAATGGATTCGTTGCAAGAACTGGAAAAGAAATAATAAATAATAAAAAGAGGGTATCGGCTGCAGGCGGAATAAAAGTATTTGTATATTTGCAACATGATCCATCTTCAAAGAATTATGTCAAATAATGAAATGCAAGAATTGAGCGATAAATTACGGCGCGGCCTTCAATTAGCAGAAAAGCGGTTGCTGGAAAAAAATGCTCGTAACGGCACACTCCTTAGTCAGGGGACACCGGATGGAAAAGTTATTTATGTGTCAGCAACCGAATTGCTGGAACGTTTGCAGGAAAAAGAAAAAGAATCGCTAAAAAAATAAATTCTCTAAAAGAAAGGATGAAAGGGAAGAAAGGAATAATAGTAACTCTGCTGTTTTTTATCAACATTATTATGTTGGTGGCAGCGGTTATTCCCCATCATCATCACCCCAACGGAATGATTTGCATGAAGCAGGACTTGCCTGTAGAACAGCAATGTCCCACGCATCATCATCACCCGGGAAACGACTCATGTTGCAGCAGCGAATGTATGACTCGTTTCTACTCTCCCACTCCATCCATCCATACGGATAGCGGACCGGATTATGTATTCATCGCTACCTTATTCACGGATGTAATCATCGAACATCTATTACGACCGCAAGAGAAACGGATCAAGAACTATTATGTCTACCGAGACTCCTTGCATGGTACGAATACCCATCGTACCACTTCTCTTCGTGCCCCTCCCTACTCTGTTTTTGCGTAAAAGCGTAAATGCAAATCAGTTGCATCTGCGTTACCTTATCTTTGTAGCGTAAAAAGAAAACAGTAAAATTTAGTAGGAAAATATCATTATGAAAAAACTTATTTTCGTGGGAATCCTGGGCTTATTCGTGCTGGGATCCTGTAATAATAGTACCGTCACACACACACACAACGAACACGATCATGCCGCGGAAGGACATAATCACGAGGCAGAGGAACCCGATCATTCCCATGAAGGCGAATGTAGCGGAGCACACAATCATGATGCAGCCGATGAACACAACGAAGCTGCCGAAGCCCACAGTGATGAAATCATTCTTCCGAAAGCAAAAGCTGAAGCAGCCGGTGTAAAGGTGAGCGTTATTGAACCTGCACCTTTCCAGCAAGTGATTAAAACCAGCGGACAGGTGCTGGCTGCTCAAGGGGATGAATCGGTTGCCGTAGCTACAGTAGCCGGCGTGGTATCTTTCCGTGGAAAAGTAACGGAAGGAATGAGCGTCGGCAGCGGCACTCCACTAGTCACCATTTCTTCAAAGAATATCGCTGACGGTGATCCGGTGCAACGTGCCCGCATTGCCTACGAAGTATCCAAGAAGGAGTACGAACGTATGAAGGAGCTTGTTAAAAACAAGATCGTATCCGACAAGGATTTTGCACAAGCGGAACAAAGTTACGAAAACGCCCGTCTTAGTTACGAAGCTCTTTCCAAGAATCACTCGGCTATCGGACAAAGCATTACGGCTCCTATTGCCGGATATGTGAAAAGTATTCTCGTGAAAGAAGGTGACTATGTGACCATCGGACAACCGTTGGTAAGTGTGACGCAGAACCGTCGTCTTTTCCTCCGTGCCGAAGTGTCAGAAAAGTATTACCCGTATCTCCGCACGATCAGTTCCGCCAATTTCCAGACTCCCTATAATAATCAGGTGTACGAGTTGAAAACATTGAACGGTAAACTTCTCTCTTTCGGAAAAGCTGCCGGAGACAATTCTTTTTATGTGCCTGTCACTTTTGAGTTCGACAACAAAGGGGAAGTGATTCCCGGCTCATTCGTAGAGGTATTCCTGCTTTCTTCAGCAATGGAAAACGTGATTTCTCTTCCGCGCACCGCGCTGACAGAGGAACAAGGCATATTCTTCATATATCTGCAACTGGACGAAGAGGGTTATAAAAAACAGGAAGTAACGATAGGAGCCGACAACGGCAAAAGCGTTCAAATCCTGACTGGTGTAAAGGCTGGTGACCGTGTAGTGACCGAGGGTGCTTATCAGGTTCGACTGGCAAGCGCAAGCAATGCAATCCCGGCACACAGCCACGAACACTAAAGAGACTAGGCGTCGCAGCCGTTTTTTTGTGCGGCGTATCTATCAAGTTATTTATAACTCTCAATTAATGAAACATCATGCTTAATAAAATTATACATTACTCCCTACACAACCGGTTGGTTGTAGTTTGTGCGGCCATCCTCCTGCTTATTGCGGGAACGTACACCGCCATGCATACGGAAGTAGACGTATTCCCCGACCTAAATGCACCTACGGTAGTAATCATGACCGAGGCGAACGGTATGGCTGCGGAAGAAGTTGAACAGCTCGTTACTTTTCCTGTTGAAACTGCCGTAAACGGAGCTACGGGTGTGCGTCGTGTCCGCTCTTCTTCTACTAACGGATTTTCCGTTGTCTGGGTAGAATTTGACTGGGGAACGGATATTTATCTCGCTCGCCAAATTGTTAGTGAGAAATTAGCAGTGGTCAGCGAATCACTGCCGGTTAATGTCGGCAAACCGACTCTCGGACCACAATCTTCCATTTTGGGCGAAATGCTCATCATCGGTCTGACTGCCGACTCCACTTCGATGCTCGATCTCCGCACGATTGCGGATTGGACCATCCGTCCCCGCCTGTTGTCTACCGGAGGAGTGGCACAAGTGGCTGTGCTCGGAGGAGACATCAAAGAATACCAGATTCAGCTAGATCCCGAACGGATGCGTCATTACGGCATCTCAATGGGAGAAGTGATGACTGTGACACAGGATATGAACCTGAACGCCAATGGAGGTGTGCTCTATGAATTCGGAAATGAATATATTGTACGCGGTGTACTATCCACTTCCAAGACAGAGCAACTTGGCAAAGCGGTAGTGAAGACGGTGAACAACTTCCCCGTCACACTGGAAGATATTGCAAACGTAACCATCGGACCGAAAGCTCCAAAACTGGGAACTGCTTCAGAACGCGGCAAATCCGCTGTCCTGATGACTGTTACCAAGCAACCGGCTACCAGCACACTGGAACTGACGGACAAACTGGAAGCATCTCTGAAAGATCTCCAGAAAAATCTGCCGCCGGACGTAAAAGTTTCAACGGACATATTCCGTCAAAGCCGCTTTATCGAAAGCTCTATCGGCAATGTGAAGAAATCACTCTTTGAAGGAGGAATTTTCGTTGTCATCGTGCTTTTCCTGTTCCTGGCAAATGTACGTACTACGCTGATCTCATTGGTGACACTACCTCTTTCCCTGCTCGTTTCGATCCTGACTTTACACTACATGGGGCTGACAATCAACACCATGAGTCTTGGAGGTATGGCGATAGCTATCGGCTCATTGGTAGACGACGCCATTGTCGATGTGGAAAATGTATATAAACGACTGCGGGAGAACCGCCTGAAAGCGGAAGCAGAAAGACTAAGTACGCTCGAAGTGGTATTCAATGCGTCGAAAGAGGTGCGCATGCCTATCCTTAATTCAACGTTGATTATCGTAGTCAGCTTTGTTCCGTTATTTTTCTTGAGCGGCATGGAAGGCAGAATGTTGGTTCCACTAGGCGTTGCTTTTATCGTGGCCCTGTTTGCGTCTACGATAGTTGCCCTGACACTGACTCCGGTGCTCTGCTCTTATCTATTAGGAAGCAATAAGACGAACAAGGAACTGAAAGAAGCTCCTGTTGCCCGCTGGATGAAAGGGATTTATGAAAAAGCACTGACTTGGGTATTGGCACATAAACGTGTGACTCTCGGAAGTACAATCGGACTTTTTGTAGTTGCCCTCGGAGTGTTTTTCACACTTGGACGCAGTTTCCTCCCTTCGTTCAATGAAGGATCGTTCACCATCAATATCAGTTCTCTACCGGGTATTTCGCTGGAAGAAAGCAACAAAATGGGACATCGTGCCGAAGAGTTATTGATGACGATTCCCGAAATACAAACGGTAGCCCGAAAAACGGGACGTGCTGAATTGGATGAACATGCGTTAGGAGTCAATGTTTCTGAAATAGAAGCTCCGTTCGAATTGAAAGACCGCTCGCGCAGTGAACTGGTAGCTGATGTACGTGAAAAATTAGGTACGATCACCGGAGCAAACATAGAAATCGGACAACCGATCAGCCACCGTATCGACGCGATGCTGTCGGGTACGAAAGCGAATATTGCTATCAAGTTATTCGGTGATGACCTGAATAAAATGTTTTCACTCGGTAATCAAATCAAAGGAGCGATCAGTGACATTCCCGGTGTTGCCGACCTGAACGTAGAACAACAGATTGAACGTCCGCAGCTGAAAATACAGCCTAAACGGGAAATGCTGGCTAAGTTCGGTATTACCCTGCCGGAATTTTCGGAATATGTGAATGTAGCTTTGGCTGGAAAAGTAATCTCACAAGTGTATGAACAGGGCAAAAGTTTTGACCTGATCGTAAAAGTGAAGGATGATGCCCGGGATGAGATGGAGAAAATCCGTAACCTGATGGTAGACACGAACGACGGCCGCAAAGTTCCTTTGAGCTATGTAGCGGAAGTGGTATCGGCCATGGGTCCGAATACGATCAACCGCGAGAATGTGAAACGTAAAATTGTCATTTCCGCCAATGTGGCCGATCGTGATTTGCGCAGTGTTGTGAATGATATTCAGAAACGCATCGACACATCGGTACAATTACCCGAAGGTTATCATATCGAGTATGGTGGACAGTTTGAAAGCGAGCAGGCTGCCAGCCGGACGTTGGCGTTGACTTCATTTATCAGTATCGTGGTTATCTTCCTGTTGCTGTACAATGAGTTCCGCAGCGTGAAAGAATCCGGGGTTATTTTGCTGAATCTTCCGCTGGCATTGATCGGTGGTGTCTTTGCCTTGGTGATTACAACAGGGGAAGTCAGCATTCCGGCTATCATCGGTTTCATCTCTTTATTCGGTATTGCAACCCGTAACGGTATGCTGTTAATCAGTCACTACAACCATTTGCAACAGGTAGAGGGTTTGAACGTGTACGACAGTGTAATTCAAGGCTCTCTCGACCGTCTGAATCCGATTTTGATGACGGCATTGTCTTCTGCACTGGCACTGATTCCATTGGCACTTGCCGGTGATTTGCCCGGTAACGAAATCCAGAGTCCGATGGCTAAAGTGATTTTAGGAGGATTATTAACGTCTACTTTCCTGAACGGTTTTATAGTTCCGATTGTTTATCTGATGATGCACCGGAAAAAGGTTCAGGAAAGCTTGTAACAAATAAAGAAAATAAGAATGAAACAAATCATAAGCACTGCACTTCTGTTCTTAACCATAGGCGGAGTGCAAGCCCAAAACGGAATTGACCAGGTATTGAAGAATATCGAAACGAACAATAGGGAGCTGCAAGCAAACGAGCAACTGATTACTTCGCAAAAGCTGGAAGCCAAAACGGATAATAACTTGCCTGACCCTACTCTTTCTTATGCGCATCTATGGGGAGCGAAAGATAAAAACGAAACAATCGGTGAACTAGTTGTTTCACAAAGCTTTGATTTCCCCAGTCTATATGCTACACGTAACAAGTTGAACCGCCTGAAAGCAGGAGCTTTTGACAGCCAGGCGGATGTTTTTCGTCAGGAGAAGCTGTTACAGGCTAAAGAACTCTGCCTGGATATTATTATGCTCCGTCAGCAAAAGCATATTTTAGAGGAACGTCTCCGCAATGCGGAAGAGCTTGCTAAAATGTACGCCAAGCGTCTCCAAACGGGAGATGCAAATGCGCTCGAAACCAATAAAATCAACTTGGAACTGCTGAATGTTAAAACGGAAGCGTCTCTGAACGAAACAGCACTCCGCAATAAGCAGCAGGAGTTGAATACACTAAATGGTAATATTCCGGTGGTTTTCGAGGAGAACCAATATCCGGCTATACCGCTCCCGAGCGATTACCAAATGTTGAAATCGGAAGTCATGGCAACGGACCGTACTCTAATGGCACTAGGCAACGAGAGTCTCGTTGCACGTAAACAAATCGCTGTCAATAAATCCCAGTGGCTGCCGAAGCTGGAACTCGGCTACCGTCGGAATACGGAAACAGGTGTGCCTTTCAACGGTGTAGTGGTAGGCTTCTCCTTCCCGCTTTTCGAAAATCGGAATAAGGTGAAAATCGCTAAAGCGCAGGCACTCAACATCGACTTGCAAAAGGATAATGCTACCCTGCAAGTGGAATCAGAATTGGCACAACTTTACCGGGAAGCGAAAACGCTGCATGCTTCAATGGAAGAATATAGCAAGACTTTCCAGTCGCAACAAGATTTGGCATTGCTGAAACAAGCTTTGGCAGGTGGACAAATTAGTATGATCGAGTACTTTGTAGAAGTGTCGGTGATCTATCAAAGTCATCTAAATTATCTGCAATTGGAAAATCAGTACCAAAAGGCAATGGCACGGATTTACAAAAGCAAGCTATAAATAGTACATAAAACTCTTTAGGCATGGATTACGCTGAACATACTAATTTCTATTTTTAAGTTATGTATTCAGTGTAATTCATGCCTAAATATATATTCCATAGATCTCCTCTTCTCTCATTTTCTTCAAATTCCGACTGGATATTTCAAAACAATACACTACATTTGCAACAAACATAAAATCTGAAATATGAGACCTAAACATTTCTATTTATTCATGTTATCCTGCATCCTTACGCTACTAAGTGGCTGTAAAGATGATGACGACAATCCACTACGTTTTTACAACAGTGAATACGAAGTGCCTATGGGTGGCAGACGTTACCTCGGCCTGGAAAGCGGAAATGGTGACTACTCACTTGCAGTGAAAGACACACGCATCGCAAGTGCCGGAACTGAAACTGGCTGGAGCGGAGTACCTGCCGGACGTATGATTTATGTAACCGGTATCCTCACCGGAACGACTTATCTGACAGTAACAGACAACGCCACACAAGAGAGTTGCACTTTACCAATCAAGGTGGTCGATAATTACGAAAATATAAAGTTGCTCCGCAGCTACTTGTCTAACTTACCCAACGGAGACACAAATCTTCTACCCGGCATTTCCGACATTTTCCTGATTAACAACCACGCACGGGATGTTTATTTCTTCAAGCAGGGACAACCGACGGCTTTTTCACCCGGACTTGAATTAATAACTCAAGGAAGTTACAAACTGGAAAAAGAAGAAGGAGACGATGAGAAAGTTACACTAACTCTCACGTTTTCCGAAGATACGACACCACATAAATTCATCTTGTGGGGAAACTCCTATCTATATCACCGACTGGACAAGAATCTGAATTTGAACTGGAACACTCCCCCCATTGGAGAGACACGGACATCGCCCGAACCGCCTCCTGCCTACACACTGGAAGAAATAGCAGAAGGTGTAGAACCCGGAAAGGGCAGACAACTTGTTTTCAGTCTTACCCAACAAGAAATACCTACGGGAATACTGCCTTAATCAGTAATGTCTGCGGATAAGATGCGTATATTTTCCGGTAAGTATCCACTACGGATGCGCCATTCTTGCGGATAAAGATTATTGGCACGATTGCCGATATTCTTCACAAATCCGAGAGGGATATGCCGATAAGTAATCAAAACATACCCACGAGGGGCTGTTGCCGGTAAGGTAATGGCCTCTTTTCGTAAATAAGTGATAGCCTGTTCATAACTTATTTCTTCTATAGCGAATGCTTCCCGGCACAAAAGGGAGGTACACATTGCCAACGCATGGTTAGGGATCAAATCCTTTCCTTTCACCTCGCCTATCTCAATCCCTGCCGACACGATTTTCAGGCTTTGTTTCATCGTCGTCAATTCATTAGTATAGTACTGCGAAAAAGCCCGGATATTTGTTCCTTCCGCCAATAAAATATACTTGTCCGAATTTTCATCATTCAACCAGCTTTTGGCCATATTCAGATGTTCTTTCAATACAGGAGAAGATGCTGCTATTCCTTTCTTATCCTTCTTCTTGAAAGCTTTCTCTTTCGCGAAAGAAGATACCGGAATCTCTTCTTCCGTCTCCGGCTTACGAAAAGCCACCAGAAAAAAGCCTTCACCTTTCGTCTTATGAGGGAAAAAATGATAGACGGGAATAGAAGATTTAGAATAATCCCCTTTATCTGACAAAAGATCTCCTGTTATATTCCAATTCTCCTGCACCTGCACAGTTAACGGTTCGCCTCCATACTCTTGTTGAATCCAACGTGCATTCTCTTCATCCTCTTTTGTATTAAATGTACACGTACTATATATAAGAATACCTCCGGGCTTCAACGCATCCCAGATATCCGCAATAATCCGTCGCTGGCGCTGCCAACAGATTTCCACATTCTCGGGATTCCACTCTTCCACAGCTACCGGGTCTTTACGGAACATACCTTCACCGGAACAGGGAACATCTGTAAGAATCACATCAAAGAAAGAGGGTAAAGCTGAAAAATCTGCCGGATCATTATTAGTCACTACCACATCCGGATGTCCCCACTTCGTCAGGTTTTCAGCAAGAATCTGCGAACGATTCCGGATTACCTCATTGGCTACCAGCAGGCTCCCTTCGGGAAGTACACTACGGGCATGAGTCGATTTTCCACCGGGAGCCGCACAAAGATCCAACATCTTCACCGGCCCGGTGACATATTGCCGGAGTACCTGCTCCACAAACATAGAAGAAGCTTCCTGAACATAATAACAGCCTGCATGAAATAAGGGATCGAACGTGAAAGTGAGACGCTCCTCCAAATAGAATCCTTCGGAAGACCAAGGTACTTTATCCGATAAAGAATGATTGATTTTCAATTGATTCAACCGAATGCTAACCGGTGGTTCCTGTTGGAGGGCAACAGCCAGTTTGTCGTATTCTTCATCGCCCAATAGAGCGCGGGTGTAGCCTATAAAAGAAGCAGGTAATTCCATTTTTCGTTTATTAATTTCCGCAAATATCAAAAATATTTCGTCTCTTTGCAACTTTCTATGATATTAACTACGTCTAACAGACAAAGAAATAAATTAAAAAACTATTGATATGAAAAATTTTCTATTAGCATTGATGGTTGTACTGACCACTTGCACACTGGCTGTTGCCCAGACTACCGTTGTTCGTGATTCCATCGGGAAAGTAAAAGTAACTGTGACCAAAGACAATAAAGCAAATACGAACAATACTGCTGTCACAGTGATTGGTGTAGACACAGCAGATGCTGATTCTGCAGACGTGAATGCAAACTCAAGTAATGTTAGCACCACTCATGGTAAAGCCAGCTTCACATTCGATTCGGATGACAGCGATTTCCCCTTCCACAATGTTAGTGCCGGCGGAGGTATTCTGGTAGCAATCATAGCAATCGTTGCCGTATTCGGATTTCCGGTATTCATTCTATTTGTAATCTTCTTCTTCCGTTATAAAAACCGGAAAGCACGTTATCGCCTTGCCGAACAGGCACTTGCTGCCGGCCAACCGCTTCCGGCAGAGTTTATCCGCGAAACCAAAACTGTCGATTCGCGTTCACAAGGCATCAAGAACACCTTTACGGGTATTGGTCTTTTCATCTTCCTCTGGGCAATCACCGGCGAATTTGGAATTGGAGCTATCGGCTTACTCGTTACATTCATGGGTATCGGACAATGGATTATCGGTAGTAAACAACAGACTCAAGACGCAAATGCTACCCGGATGTATACAGGTAATAAGGATGAAAAAAAGAACCCGAATAACGTTAGAACCGATAGTTTCGAAATCATCCCTTCCGAATCCGAAGAGAAAGACAATGGAGTAAACGAAGAAAAGAACGACGAGAATAAATGAGCCAACTCAATGATATATCGTTAGTCGCACAGGTCGTGGTGTTCAAGAACACCAGGGCCTTCGACCAGTTGGTGAAGGAGTACCAGTCGCCCATCCGGCGATTCTTCCTCAACCTGACTTGCGGCGACAGCGAATTGAGTGACGACCTTGCGCAAGATACATTTATCAAAGCGTATACGAACATTGCCTCTTTCCGGAACTTGTCAAGTTTCTCTACGTGGCTGTATCGTATTGCTTATAATGTTTTTTATGATTATATTCGCAGCCGGAAAGAGACAGCCGACTTGGATACAAGAGAAATAGACGCCATCAACAGCACCGAACAGGAGAATATCGGGCAAAAAATGGATGTCTACCAGTCGCTCAAAATGCTTAAAGAAGTGGAAAGAACCTGCATCACGTTGTTCTACATGGAGGACATTAGTATCGACAAAATTGCAGGGATTGTAGGAGTACCGTCAGGGACAGTGAAAAGCCATCTGTCACGCGGGAAAGAAAAATTAGCAACGTATTTAAAACAAAACGGTTATGACAGAAATAGACAATGATAAGCTCTTGCGCGATTTCTTCGCAGAAAACAAGCAGGAAATGGCAGATAACGGATTCAGTCGCCGTGTCATGCACCACTTACCCGATCGTAGTAATCGCCTGGCTCGTATCTGGAGCGCTTTCGTGATGACTGTGGCGGCCGCACTTTTTGTATGGTTAGGCGGATTGGAAGCAGCTTGGGAAACCATAAGAGAAGTATTTATCGGTATGATTAATCATGGCACTTCCAGCCTTGATCCGAAGTCAATTATTATCGCAGCTGTTGTACTATTATTCATGGCTACACGAAAGGTTGCTTCGATGGCATAATTAACTCCTGGAAAGAAGCTGTTTCGTTAAAGAATGATAAATTTGCCCTTGTTAGCAAAGGAGCCCAAACTTAGATATCGTATCTTTGTTCTTCTGTAAACTAAAAGAGTGAGAAGAGTTTTGAAATTACGTATATTTATTTTATTTCTGTTCCTGCCTATATTGAGTGTTCAGGCAGGTATCATCGACAGTCTGATGATACATCCCAGGGACTCAATCGGATTAACCAGCGATTCCCTTGTGCTACGCTATTTACAAGAATCGGGAATCCCTATATCTGATAATAATAAGGTAAAACTGCTAAAAAGCGGACGGGAGAAGTTTATCGATTTGTTTGAAGCCATCCGGGAAGCTAAACACCACGTCCATCTGGAATATTTCAATTTCCGAAATGACTCCATCGCCAATGCTTTATTTGCTCTGCTGGCCGAAAAAGTGAAAGAAGGGGTCGAAGTACGAGCTATGTTCGATGCATTCGGAAACTGGTCGAACAATAAACCACTTAAAAAGAAACATCTCAAGAAAATACGTGAACAAGGAATCGAGATTGTTAAGTTCGATCCGTTCACTTTCCCTTATATCAATCACGCCGCCCATCGCGATCACCGGAAAATAGCTGTCATCGATGGAAAAGTGGCATATACCGGTGGTATGAATATCGCTGACTACTACATTAACGGACTACCCAAAATCGGAACTTGGCGTGATATGCACACACGCATTGAAGGGGATGCTGTCAATGATCTGCAGGAGATATTCCTAACGATCTGGAATAAGGAAACCAAACAGAATGTAGGTGGAGCCGCTTATTTCCCCAAACATAAGGAACAAACGGACAGTACGAATATTGTGGTAGCAATCGTAGACCGTACCCCGAAAAAGAATAGCCGTATGTTAAGCCACGCTTATGCCATGAGCATCTATTCAGCCCAAAAGAATGTTCATATCGTCAATCCTTATTTTGTACCGACTTCTTCAATCAAAAAGGCGTTGAACCGGACAATCGACCGAGGCGTAAATGTTACAATCATGGTTTCTTCTGCCTCCGATATCCCGTTTACTCCGGATGCCGCACTTTATAAGTTACACAAACTGATGAAAAGAGGAGCTACTGTCTATATGTATAACGGTGGATTTCATCACTCTAAAATAATGATGGTGGATGATTTGTTCTGTACAGTTGGCACTGCCAACCTGAACAGCCGCAGCTTGCGCTATGATTACGAAACTAATGCTTTCATCTTTGATACCAAAATAACGGGTGAATTAAATACAATGTTCCGGAACGATATCGAGCATTGCACTCAACTAACGCCTGAATTCTGGAAAAAGCGCTCCCCGTGGAAGAAGTTCGTCGGCTGGTTTGCTAATTTATTCACTCCATTTTTGTAATTTTGTGCGGAGAATCATTTTCACCACAACTTATTCATTATGAAACAATACCTGGATTTACTCAATCGTGTACTAACCGAAGGTACAGAAAAAAGTGACCGTACCGGAACCGGAACCATCAGCGTTTTCGGTCACCAAATGCGTTTTAATCTTGATGACGGTTTCCCGTGCCTGACAACCAAGAAACTACATCTGAAATCAATCATATACGAATTGCTTTGGTTTCTGCAAGGTGATACTAATGTGAAATATCTTCAGGAACATGGAGTGCGCATCTGGAACGAATGGGCGGATGAGAACGGCGACTTAGGACATGTTTATGGTTATCAATGGCGTTCATGGCCTGACTATAACGGTGGATTTATCGACCAGATCAGTGAAGTGGTGGAAACAATCAAACATAATCCGGATTCACGACGTATCATTGTAAGCGCCTGGAACGTAGCAGATTTGAATAATATGAATTTGCCTCCCTGCCATGCTTTCTTTCAGTTTTATGTAGCAAACGGACGGTTGAGCCTGCAACTGTATCAACGCAGTGCAGATATTTTTCTGGGTGTTCCTTTTAATATTGCATCATACGCATTATTGCTGCAAATGATGGCACAAGTGACGGGACTGAAAACCGGAGATTTTGTTCATACCTTCGGTGATGCACATATCTACCTGAACCACTTGGAACAAGTGAAGCTCCAATTATCACGTGAACCTCGTCCATTGCCACAAATGAAGATCAATCCGGATGTGAAAAGTATCTTTGACTTCAAATTTGAGGACTTTGAATTAGTGAACTATGACCCGCATCCGCATATTGCAGGAGCAGTAGCCGTGTAACTTTATGAGTAAAATATCTATCATTGCTGCCGTAGACCGCCGTATGGCTATCGGCTTCGAGAACAAACTTCTTTTCTGGTTACCCAATGATTTGAAACGTTTCAAAGCATTAACTACCGGAAACACCATACTGATGGGACGCAAAACTTTCGAGTCACTACCGAAAGGCGCATTACCCAATCGCAGAAACATCGTTTTATCTTCCAACCCGGCTACAGAATGTCCCGGTGCGGAAGTTTTCCCTTCACTCGAAGCAGCTTTGCAAAGTTGTAAAGAGGAGGAACACATTTATATTATAGGAGGAGCAAGTATTTATCAGCAAGCTCTTTCTTTCGCTGACGAACTTTGCCTGACAGAAATAGATGATATGGCTCCCGAAGCCGACGCCTATTTTCCGGAAGTATCGCCAGAGATGTGGCAAGAAAAAAGCAGAGAAGCTCATCCTGCGGATGAGAAACATCTCTGCTCCTATGCTTTTGTTGATTACGTGAGAAAATAACGATTAATCTTCATCTTCTATGTCGACCATGATTGGCATCTGCCGCTTAATGGCTTCATGGAAGGAGATTAATGTCTCGGTACGCGCCAAACCCAATGGTTGCAACTTATCGTGAATAATACTCAATAAGTGATGGTTATTCTTTGCGTAAATTTTGATAAACATATCGTATTTTCCGGTAGTGAAATGACATTCCACCACTTCGGGGATAGCTTCTAAAGCTTTTGTTACCGAATCAAAGGATTCGGGATCTTTCAGATATATACCAATATAAGCGCAAGTCTCATATCCGATTTTCTCGGGGTCGATGACATATTCCGAACCTTTTAATATACCTAAATTAGTAAGCTTCTGAATACGCTGATGGATTGCAGCGCCGGAAACATTACATGCTCGTGCTACTTCCAAAAAAGGAATACGCGCATTCCCTGCAATCAGTTTCAGAATTTGCTCATCTAAAGCATCTAATTGATGATGTCCCATTTTTGAATCAAATTGTTTTTATCAATGAATCTTTTATGCAAAGTTAGCGATTTTTCGACAACAAATACTATAATCTATTACTTTTATTTGCAGAAAGCGGATAAGTCAACAATAGTTCGTACCTTTGCGAAAAACATAAATATACCATTAATATGAAACATATTTGCTGTATTATTCTGTGTTTCTGTACTTCTATAGGAAGTTATGCACAGAATTTTGCTGATTATTTTCAGAACAAAACATTGCGAGTGGATTATATCTTTACCGGGGATGCTACACAACAGGCTATTTATCTGGATGAGCTATCACAACTTCCTACCTGGGCAGGACGTCAACATCATCTTTCGGAACTTCCATTGGAAGGTAACGGACAAATTATAGTGAAAGACCTTGCCAGCAAACAGTGTATCTACAAAACGTCATTCTCTTCTTTGTTTCAAGAGTGGCTGTCCACAGACGAAGCTAAAGAAACAGCCAAAGGATTTGAGAATACTTTCCTTCTTCCTTATCCTAAACAGCCTGTGGAGGTAGAAGTCACTTTATATTCTCCGCGAAAAAAAAGATTGGCTACCTATAAACATATCGTGCGTCCGGATGATATATTGATTCATAAACGGGGGGTATCACATGTCACTCCGCATCGGTATATGCTTCAAAGTGGTAATGAAAAAGACTGCATAGATGTTGCCATCCTTGCAGAAGGATACACAGAAAAAGAAATGGATATTTTCTACCAGGATGCCCAACGTACCTGCGAAAGTTTGTTTTCGTATGAGCCGTTCCGCTCCATGAAGGGTAAATTTAATATTGTTGCCGTAGCCAGTCCTTCTACGGACAGTGGTGTCAGTATTCCCCGCGAAAATCAGTGGAAACAAACGGCGGTTCACTCTCATTTCGATACTTTTTACTCGGACCGTTATCTGACTACCAGCCGGGTAAAGTCTATCCATAATGCATTGGCAGGCATCCCCTACGAACATATCATTATCCTGGCTAACACGGATGTATATGGTGGTGGTGGAATATACAATTCGTATACGCTGACCACGGCCCATCACCCGATGTTCAAGCCGGTAGTCGTGCACGAATTCGGACACAGTTTCGGTGGACTGGCTGACGAATATTTCTATGATGATGATGTGATGACAGATACTTATCCGCTGGATGTCGAACCATGGGAACAGAATATTTCAACGCGTGTGAACTTCGCTTCCAAATGGAAAGATATGCTTCCGTCAGGTACCCCGATCCCGACCCCTATTGCTGAAAATAAGAAATATCCCGTAGGAGTATATGAAGGAGGTGGCTACTCTGCCAAAGGCATTTATCGTCCGGCTTATGACTGTCGCATGAAAACAAACGAATATCCGGAGTTTTGTCCGGTTTGTCAACGTGCCATCCGTCGAATGATTGAATTTTATGTTCCTTAATGGAATACAATTATATTATTGTCAAACTTAAAACCCAAACCTCATGATTAGACTTCAACCAATTAGTACGTCGGATCTGCAACATTACAAATTCATGGAAGAGCTTCTAATTGATTCGTTTCCACCGGAAGAGTACCGTCAGTTGGAACAACTGCGCGAGTACACTGATCGTACGGGCAACTTTCATAATAACATCATCTTTGATGATGACCTGCCAGTCGGCTTCATTACCTATTGGGATTTTGACAGTTTCTACTATGTAGAACACTTTGCAACCAATCCCGCCCTGCGAAATGGAGGCTATGGAAAACGCACGCTGGAATACTTGTGCAATTATTTGAAACGCCCGATCGTATTGGAAGTAGAACGTCCGATAGAGGAAATGGCAAAACGACGTATCAGCTTTTATCAACGTCAAGGCTTTACGCTGTGGGAAAAAGACTATAGCCAACCTCCTTACAAACCCGGAGATGATTTTCTACCCATGTATTTAATGGTACACGGAGAATTGGATTGTGAAAAAGATTTTGAAACAATCAAGAATAAAATTCATACGGAAGTATACGGAGTAAAAAATATAATATGAAGAAAGACTTATAAAAATTTAATCTGCAAAGTTACTTATATTGATTTTAAGAATATATAAAAAGAAAGGATATCCAAACAGATTGGACACCCTTTCTTTTTATATATTAAATTAACTAATTACTTCTCACCACGTTTCGTAGCCGAATAGTTAATCTTCAAAGCATAAGATTTTCTAAGAGCATTTTTTACGTCAGTAATAATACCCATCTTTGTCTTTTGATCTACTTTCAGAGACACAGTCATTTTAGCTGCATCACCTTCATTCATACTTGCACGTTCCTGGAAAATGAAGTCTTGTACTTCACCAACTTCAGCATAGCTGTCGTTGAGCTGAATACGACTTTCAGTACCCATTTTCGCGCGATATTCTTGTGTAGGTTCCCCTACATAGATGAATGTTACCAGCGATTTCTTCTCCAGTTTTTCGAGTTCAGTACCTTGCGGAAGTGTAAACTGCACCTTTAATGTTACCTCACGCATTGTTGTTACAATCATAAAGAAGAACAACAAAGTAAAGATAAGGTCAGGCAACGAAGAAGTATTCAATGCCGGCATTTCACGTTTACCAGTCTTATTAAATTTTCCCATTACTTACTTCTTTTTTTCTCCGTACTTTTTAGGTTCTGCCTCAGAAATTCTCTGCGGATAAATTTCACGAATCGCCTTTTGTTGATCGTCATTCAATTCCGCATATGTCTTTTGCCATTTTTCCTGAGCCAACTCGTCTCTCAATTCATTGTATGCAGCCACCAATTCGTTCTGCACACTGATATATGCCTGATAAGAAGATCCACGGTCATTCTGCAAAGAAATTACATGCTTGTCATTAACCAGATATGTGCCGAAGAATTCTACATTCTTCTGTGTTTTTTCAGGCATGTGTTCTGCATTAGCAACATTAGCAATAAATTCTTTAGCTCTTTCTCTTAGCTCATCAACACCGATATAATCATTTCCGCACATCAAGGCATCATCCTTATTCAGGTATACCTGTAAGACGTTACGTTCTTTGATCTTATCTGTGTTCTGTTGGTCTTGATCTTCGGGTGGTGGAGGCAAAAGTCTTGCCAAACCACGGTCCGTATCCATTGATGTCGTAATCAAGAAGAAGATCAGCAACAAGAAAGCAATATCCGCCGTAGAACTTGAGTTAATATCAGGAACTTTTCTATTTCCTTTTGCCATTTTTAATCACTTATTTAATTGAGTGTCCTCAATTGATTACGATAATTTTTTCTTTATACCACTCGCGATGATTGCAACAATAGTTACAAACAACAAGATGTAGATAGAATAAAGGAACATATCAGTTATTTTCAGCCAGAAAGGAACGTTGTCAGTACCACTATAGCCAGGGATCTGCATCGGTGTACCATCACCCATAGACCAAGCTACAATTAAAACAACAACTAAAAGAACCAAACCAAGCAAAGATTTGATAGCATTTGCCGGATTATCTTTCAAAGCTGCGCCAAACTGGAATATAGCAGCAATCACAGTGGCAGCAACAGCTACACCAAACAAAACGTACATCAGATAGAGTAAGGCGTCTGTTTGAGCTGGTTGCCACATCTCGGGATCTACCCCCGGAATCAAGGCATCGCCAGTGGCATCTCCTCCTAAGAAGAACAAGCCGATAACGATCAGAATAATAGCAAACATCGCATACAGTGCGTAATACGATATTCTATATGTTAACTTACTCATTTCAGATTATTTTTTGTATTTCAAGTTATATTTGATTACCATATCAAGCAAAGAGATAGAAGAATCTTCCATTTCACTTGTAAGAGCCTCAATTTTAGAAAGTACGTAGTTATAGAATACCTGAAGGATCAATGCTACGATCAAACCGAAGATAGTTGTAATCAAGGCAACTTTCATACCACCTGCAACAACCGTCGGAGAGATATCACCTACCTGCTGGATCTTATCAAATGCCTGCACCATACCGATTACAGTACCCAAGAATCCGAGTGACGGAGCCATTGCGATAAACAGTGTGATCCAAGAACATCCTTTTTCAAGGTAACCTGCCTGTACACCACCATAAGATACAACTGACTTCTCAACTACGTCGATACCTTGATCGATTCTCATCAAACCTTGGTAGTAGATAGAAGCAACCGGGCCTCTGGTGTTACGAGCAATGTCTTTAGCAGCTTCAACATCACCTTTTTCCAAAGCAGCTTCGATAGATGCCATGAATTTTTTTGTGTTGATTTCAGCCAAACTCAAATAAATGATACGTTCAATACAGAAAGCCAAACCGATCACCAAAGCGATAGCTACCAAACTCATGAAAGATGCAGTACCTTCGATGAATTTAACTTTGATTTCCTTGTGAATACCACCCTCTTCTGCAGCAGGAGCAGCAGCTGTAGTAGCTTCAGCGGCAGGAGCAGCTTGTTGTTCAGTTTGTTCTGCTGCAGGAGCGTCTTGAGCCTGAGCAAGTTGAATTGAGCCAAAAGTGAAGGCCCCAATCACAGCAACAATTGCAAATAACTTTTTCATTGTGTGTCTAATTTTTAAGATTAATTAATTGATTATTATTATTGTATTTACTTCTCATCTCTCTTTCATTTCCGCGGAGAGACGGGGATTCGAACCCCGGATACGCTTTTGGCGTATACACGCTTTCCAGGCGTGCCTCTTCAACCACTCGAGCATCTCTCCCTCTGAGTTTTCAGCATTTTCAGCTACAAATGTATTCTTTTTTTTCTTTTCAAGAAGCATTCTCCCTCTTTTATCTCGAATAAATACGGCAAATTAATATAATTTAAAACCTTTCGAACCTTATTTGCGGATTCCGAACACTTTTAGCGCATTCACAGAAGTGACCTGTGCCACGTACTCCGGATCCCTCTGATAAATATCAGCCACCTTCATGAGTGTGTCTCTCACATTGGCACTTTCATTCCTCTTTCCCCGGTTCGGCACGGGAGCCAAATAGGGAGAATCGGTTTCGAGCACAATGCGCTCTAAAGGAACAGTCGTCAATGCCTCCGGCAAAGTCGATTTCTTGAAAGTTACAACTCCATTGATACCTAACATAAATCCTTCAAATTCCAACAATTTCGCCGCTTCTTCCGATGTCCCGGTAAAACTATGAAAAATGCCGGTCAATGGGGTATTTTTATAGGGTTCCATTACCTTATATATATATTCAAACGCTTCTCTTGAATGGATTACAATGGGAAGACCATATTCCAGCGCCCACTCTATTTGCTTTTCAAAAACCAAGATTTGCTCTTTCAGAAAAGTCTTATCCCAATAAAGATCAAGACCTATTTCTCCGATAGCCACAAACTCATGGGAAGTCGACAAGTATTTGTGAACAATCGCTAATTCCTGTTCATACGATTCATTGACAGAAGTGGGGTGCAATCCGATCATCGGATAGCAAAATCCCGGATAATCCCTACAAACCGACAACATAGCATCAATGGTCGTGCTGTCTATATTGGGCATAAATATATAGGAAACTCCTGCTTTTCTGGCACGTTCCATCACCAGAGGCAGGTCTTCGGTAAATTCTTCAACAAAAAGATGAGAATGAGTATCGATCAACATGATATTTCTTTTTCTTCTTTTATTTTTTCGCTGGAGCGATAATAATATATCAGCCCATAATCGCGACATTTTTCTAATCGGGTATCATTGGGAGTGACATCCTGGTATTTGGCTTCTACCTGATTCCAGATATCCAAAATCAATTCATCCGCACGGTCACGCATGGACGCCAGTTCATCAAGACTACGATTGGTTAATGCCTGATAGTTCTTCTGCCGTTCATAGCTATCCAGGAAAATATCATAATGCACTTTCACACGTGCAATAGTCGGATTATAAATAGGTATGCCACCTTGAGTGGTCCTTAGTTGTTCGCCTTCGATTATTTTCTTCCCCCACTCTACCAGTGAGGCTTCACTCAACAGGTCTGGTACGGTATTGGAAGCAGGCAAGCCATATAACTCTTTATGTGTTACCTTGATTTCATCACGAAGCACTGCCAAATTGAGCACCTGAATAAAATGAGAGATATAGAGCCGGGCAGTCTTCACATTCATCTGATGTTTACGGCTGGCACGCGACTGATTATCGTAGCACTGTGTATAATAAATTTGCGCTGCCTCAAACCGATGCAAGAAGTTGCGCGCCTCAAATAATGTCTTCAATGTAATAGCCAAGTCACGCACATTATACATCTCTCCCTTTTCGACAGCCGCTTTCAGCGCCCGAACTCTTGCTTGATCTGTATTTGGTAGTCGTCTATAAGGCATATCTCCGATACTTAACTACATTTCACGATACATTAATAATTTCACCAGATTCTTCAGTTCTTTTTTTCTGTCTTCCGCAACAGCTACCGCCGCCAGACTTTCCATAGCGAACGTATAATATTCACGCATTTTGCTTTCACAGATATTGCGGATATTCAACTGATTATAGATTTCAGTTACCGCTTCGATTTTTTCAGTCGGTTGAAAAGCTTCAGCATTCAACCAACGATTCAATTCAGCATGCTGCTTTTCATCCGCACGGTTCAGTGCTTTGATAAGCATATATGTTTTTTTATTGCAGAGGATGTCTCCACCTATCTTCTTCCCGAACACTTCCGGATCACCATATACATCCAACAAATCATCCTGCAACTGGAATGCTACTCCGATATGCATTCCAAAATTATATAGATTCTCTGCATCTTCAGCAGTCGCTCCTGCCAGAATTGCACCTATTTTAAGACTACCCGCAAGCAATACAGCTGTTTTCAAACGAATCATTTCAATGTATTCGTCTTCTGTGACGTCACAGCGAGATTCAAATTCCATATCCAGTTGCTGTCCTTCACAGATTTCGAGTGTAGTCAGACTGAATAAATCCATCACTTCTTTCAGGTGTTCCGGTGGACAACCCGTCATATACCGAAATGCCAGAATCAGCATAGCATCTCCCGAAAGTACAGCAGTATTATCATTCCAGACCTTGTGCACGGTAGGTTTCCCTCTGCGCACATCCGAACGATCCATCAAATCATCATGCAACAAGGTGTGATTGTGATAAACTTCAATTGCAGTGGCAGGATCGTATATAGACGCAACATCCTCCCGATACAAGTTATATCCCATCAACATTAATACAGGACGTATCCGCTTCCCACCCAGAGAAAGGATATATTCAATCGGTTCATAAAGCCCTTTCGGCGTCCGGGTAAACTGGATTTCAGAGATATGATTATTTATCTTATCGAGTAATTGAGAAGCTGTAAACATGATGAATAAAAAAATTAATGAATAAAAAGAGGCTGCCGAAAGCAGCCTCCCAATTTATAGTGTTACAAATTACTGCAATCTAAACATCACAGGAACCGTAAATTTAACACGTACCGGTTTTCCGCGCTGCATACCTGGTTTCCACTTCGGCATGGTATTAATCACACGGAGGGCTTCTTTATCCAGATACGGGTCGACGCTACGTACAACCTTCGCATCTACAATACTACCGTCTCTGTTAACAACGAACTGTACGATAACACGTCCTTGAGTTCCGTTTTCCTGTGCAATAGTCGGATATTTAATATTTTTTGCCAGATACTGCATCAAAGCGGCTTGTCCGCCCGGGAAGTCCGGCATGTTTTCTACAACCTCGAAAATTGTCTGTTCTTCCGGCTCTTCTTCAACAACCTGTACAGGCACGTATTTTACTTCTACGCGAGCTTGATTATCTTCATTGATAATAGTTGTTGTTTCCTCAATCTGAGCTTTATCATCTACAATCTCCAGCAACTCGGCTACTTTCGGAGCTTCGGGTGGTGGCGGAGCTTGTTGTTCAGGGGTTTCGGTAATAGGAATGATTTCCTCTTCAAACACGACATCAGCTACTGCTTGGCTTGTATCTATCTTCACGTCACGCTGGGTCCATTCGAACGCCACGAACATGAAAGCTAGAACTACCACGTAACCAATGAGCAGCCATGTTGACTTCTTGCCTTCCAGGTCTGCCTTGGGTGATTTTTTAACTTCCATAAATTTATTAATATAATGATTAAAAAAAAATGTCTTCCATGTGTCTCTGGGCAAATATAGTACATTTTCATAGATTCATTCCCCTCTTCACCTCTTTTTATCCGGCTTTTTAACTTTTTTAATTCTTTCGTACTTGTCTTGCTCCTTTTAACGGCAAAGCTATGGTTGATTTTCAAATTTACCGTATCTTTGGCGGACAAATCAGATGAACTGAATATGAAAAAGATAACAATTGCAATCGATGGCTTTTCCTCTTGTGGAAAAAGTACAATGGCCAAAGATCTTGCCCGCGAAGTGGGTTACATTTACATTGACAGCGGAGCCATGTATCGTGCGGTCACTTTATATAGTATAGAGAACGGGATTTTCAACGGAGACGTGATCGATACGGAGAAACTGAAAAAAGAAATCAAGAACATTCGTATATCTTTCCGGCTGAATAAGGAAACCGGACGTCCCGACACGTATCTGAACGGCGTGAATGTGGAGAATAAAATCCGTTCAATGGAGGTTTCTTCCAAAGTGAGCCCTATCAGTACACTTGACTTCGTACGTGAAGAAATGGTGGCGCAGCAACAGGCAATGGGAAAGGAAAAGGGCATTGTCATGGATGGCCGGGATATAGGAACTACCGTTTTCCCGGATGCGGAACTGAAAATATTTGTAACCGCTACTCCCGAAATCCGTGCTCAACGTCGTTATGACGAGCTGAAAGCAAAAGGACAGGAAGCCAGCTTCGACGAAATTCTGGAAAACGTGAAACAACGGGATTATATCGACCAGAATCGGGAAGTAAGTCCACTTCGCAAAGCTGAAGATGCTCTGCTTCTGGATAACACCCACTTATCGATTGAAGAGCAAAAGGAATGGCTTTTCGGACAATTTAATAAGGTAAGTAAATAGTTTGCTTTATGATCAAGGTAGAGATAGACGAAGGTTCCGGCTTCTGCTTTGGTGTGGTGACAGCCATTCATAAGGCAGAAGAGGAGTTGGCAAAGGGAGAGACTCTCTATTGTCTCGGAGATATTGTACACAATAGCCGGGAAGTGGAAAGGCTTAAAACGATGGGATTAATCACGATCAACCGGGAAGAATTCAAGCAACTGAAGAATGCCAAGGTATTGCTTCGCGCACATGGAGAGCCACCGGAAACTTACATGATTGCCCGTGAAAATAATATAGAAATTATCGATGCGACCTGTCCGGTAGTATTACGTTTGCAAAAACGCATCAGACAAGGGTATCTGACAGACAGTGACAAAGAAAAACAAATTGTCATATACGGCAAAAGCGGTCATGCTGAAGTGCTGGGATTGGTGGGTCAAACAGATGGAAAAGCAATTGTCATCGAAAAGGCAGAAGAAGCCAAAAAGTTGGATTTAAACAAAAGCATCCGTCTTTTCTCACAGACTACCAAGTCACTGGACGAGTTTCAGGAAATCGTGGAATACTTCAAACAACATATTTCACCGGAGGCGACTTTCGAATATTACGATACTATCTGTCGTCAGGTTGCCAACCGGATGCCTAAGCTCCGGGAATTTGCGGCTACACACGATTTGATATTTTTCGTCAGCGGCAAAAAGAGTTCAAACGGAAAAATGCTGTTCGAAGAATGTTTGAAGGTGAATACCAATTCACATTTGATAGATAACGAGAACGAAATAGATCCTTCTCTCCTTCAAAACGTAAATTCAATTGGCGTATGTGGTGCGACTTCTACTCCTAAATGGTTGATGGAGAAGATTTACAATCACATTCGGACACTCATCAAAGAATAACAGCTTTATTCTGACAAAGAATAATAGCAAAGCAACATAAGGAAACGGCAAAGTAACATGAACGAATAAAAGGAAAGCGGAAAAAGGTCATTTGAACATTTTTAATGTTTTCTTCTTACGAAAAAAAACTTCATAACCACTGCTTTCAACTTTTTGTTGTACATTTGCCGCGTCAAACTAATTAATGAGAGATTGTTATATGGGAACAGTTAAGTGTATCGGAATTTTGACCTCCGGAGGTGATGCTCCGGGAATGAACGCTGCTATACGTGCAGTGACACGTGCAGCCATCTACAATGGATTGCAAGTTAAAGGTATATACAGAGGATATAAAGGTCTGGTTACAGGTGAAATCAAAGAATTCAAGAGTCAGAATGTGAGTAATATCATCCAGTTGGGTGGTACTATCCTGAAAACGGCACGTTGTAAGGAGTTCACGACTCCGGAAGGTCGTCAGTTGGCTTATGACAACATGAAAAAAGAAGGCATCGATGCTTTGGTTATCATTGGTGGAGATGGCTCACTGACAGGTGCGCGTATCTTTGCACAGGAATTTGATGTTCCATGTATCGGACTGCCGGGAACTATTGACAACGACCTTTATGGTACAGATACGACCATCGGATATGATACTGCATTGAATACCATATTGGATGCCGTAGATAAGATTCGCGACACAGCCACTTCACATGAACGTTTGTTCTTCGTTGAAGTTATGGGACGTGATGCCGGTTTCCTTGCGTTGAACGGAGCTATCGCTTCGGGTGCGGAAGCTGCCATTATTCCGGAATTCAGTACGGAAGTCGACCAACTGGAAGAGTTTATCAAAAACGGATTCCGCAAATCAAAAAACAGTAGCATTGTATTGGTAGCCGAAAGCGAACTGACAGGAGGAGCCATGCATTATGCCGAACGTGTGAAAAACGAATATCCGCAATATGATGTACGTGTGACGATTTTAGGTCACCTGCAACGTGGTGGTAGCCCTACCGCTCACGACCGTATCCTGGCAAGCCGCCTTGGTGCTGCTGCTATCGATGCTATTATGGAAGATCAACGTAATGTTATGATCGGAATCGAACACGACGAAATCGTCTACGTACCGTTCAGCAAGGCTATTAAGAATGACAAACCTATCAAAAGAGATCTTGTTACTGTATTGAAAGAGCTTTCGATCTAATTTTTTTATTCTAAAGAGTTTATTTTTACTGATATATGACGACAAAGAGCGGTGAATGATGGGATAACCCCATTTATTCACTGCTCTTTTATTTATATAATGTGGTATAGAGATGAACTACAACTACATCACCGAGCACATTCACATATATTAATTTAGCGGTTCTTATTGTCAGACCATTATTTCATGATTTACCCTCCCGTATATCCTATCCGCCCAGTTTTACTTACCTTTCGTGACAGATCCCCATTAAACAAGCATTATACAGCCGTTATACTTCTATTATCCGGTAAGCATTGTTCAATCAAGATGCCGGTATTGGTAGTTCACCACGGCCGTGGTAAGTATTCGTCACGGCCGTGGTAGCATCTCACCACAGCCATGAAGAGATCTCACCACGGCCGTGACGAACTACTAATAGCGGCATCTTAAGTAAGCATTCGGGCTCGTGCGTGTTTCTTTCCCTTCTTTTCTTTCCTACCTTTGTGCCTTCATAATCATCTTAATCCATTATGTGTTCAGTATTAGTATTTTCTAGTGAAAGTGAAAAGCTGCGTAGTCTCTTATCCGAGTCTAACCATTTTGATTCTGTTCTTTTCATATTTGATGGTGGTCGTCGTTATAAAGTTTCGGCTTCCAGTCTTGGCATCCATTCTCCTCAGGATCTACTTCTCCCCTTAGGTCTTGGTCTTTTCCGTAACAGTCCTTTCTGGTCTTATTACCTTTATCCCAATGGTTGTAATTTCCATAAAGGTATTGACGGTCTTTGTGGCGAGGTCATCCGGCACACGGGTTCTTGCGTGTCAGAGCAGAGTTGTCATATTTTTCTTGACCGTTCCCGTAGCAGATTGCATATCCTCTATCGGTGCGAGGACGAATACCGACTGGAATGCCGTCGTCTGAACCACAGTTCTTTCTTCTTGAAAAAGGACGAACGGAAAAGAGATTTTCTTCAAATTTCCTGGAATCGCCTGAATGAGCTGCTTACTGTTAAAAAGTATCGGAAAACAGTTGAAAAGTAATCTCCCATCCTACAAGCCGTACAGGTTTATTTTGATAACTTTGCCACATAATAAAAAAGTGGATATGCAGTGAAAGAACCAGTCATTACCTTTACTTTGGAAGAGTACGAAGAGTTGCGCAAGGAACGTGAACGTCTTGAAAAGGAACATGCGGAACTTCAGAGAAAATACGCAGCCTCTTTGCAGGAGTATTCCCGCCAAGTTGAGGAAATCTCAGCCTGTACAGCCGTCATTGCTGACCTGAGATGGAAATTGGCTGATTTGACACGCCGTTTATGGGGTAAATCCAGTGAAAAACGTCATCTTCCCGAAGATGCCAACCAATTGAGCATCTGTTTTGAATCTCCGTCCGATGTCAATGACCCGGTAGCGGAGGAGCAGAAAACGGCTGAGAAATCTGCCCGGTCGGAGAATGGTTACAATCGTTTCCGTAAGAGCTTCACCCAAAAGATTACTCCCCACGCCCGTAAGCCCATCGATCCGTCCCTTCCCCGTGAAGAAATCATCATTCCCATGCCGGAAGGTCTTTCTCTGGAGGGAGCGACGAAGCTGGGGGAGGAAGTGAGCGAACAATATGCCGTCAGCCCTGCCCGATTCTATGTGAGACGCATCATCCGTCCTAAATACCGGCTTGCCGACGGTCGTATCATAACTGCTCCCATGCCCGTAATGGCACACCCTCACAGCAATGCCTCGGAGAGTGTACTGTCCCACATTGCCACCGCCAAATATTACGATCACCTGCCTCTGCACAGACAGCTGGACATTTTTGAGCGTGAAGGCATCCATCTGAGTCCTTCCACCGTAAGTAACTGGATGATGGCTGCCGCACAGCGTTTGGAGCCGATCTACAATGAGCTTCGTGAACTGGTTAAGGACAGTTATTACGTCATGGCCGATGAGACGCCCCACCCCGTACTTGAAAGCGACCGACCCGGTGCTCTTCATCGCGGGTATATGTGGAACTTCTATCTGCCCCGGTTTCATACCCCCTTCTTTGAATATCACAAGGGGCGTGGCAGCAGCGGAATAGACACACTGCTGGCAGGACAGGTCCGCGTGGTACAGAGTGACGGCTTTGCAGTATATGACGAGTTCGACACGCTACCCGGAAAGTTGCACTTGTGCTGTTGGGCACACGTCAGGCGCAAGTTTGTGGAAGCGGAAGGAAATGACCCTCCCAGAGCAAGGTATGCACTTGAACAAATAGGCAGACTGTATGCTGTGGAGGAGGAAATCAGGATAGAACATCTGGAAGGCGAGGCTGTAGTAAAGCTTCGCCGGGAAAAATCGTACCCTATTATCAAAGGACTGGAAAAATGGTGCAAAGAGGAATATGAACATACGGTCGATAAATCGCCTGTTGCCAAGGCCATATTCTATATGTACACACGCTTTGAACAACTGTCCGGATATGTCAATGATGCACAGTTCTGCATTGATAATAATCCGGTGGAGCGTTCTATTAGACCGTTGACTGTAAACAGAAAAAATACACTCTTCTCCGGATCGCATGAGGCAGCACACGCAGCGGCAATATTCTTTTCACTGATGGGATGTTGCAGGGAAAATAAGGTGAACCCAAAACTATGGATGCAGGACGTGGTGATTAGAGTACAGGATAAAGAAAGAGAAGAGAAAAACGACTACTCCGATTTACTGCCATTTAATTGGAAAGGATAAACAAGAAAGGTTTATAAAGTCAAAAGCCAGACGTACTCCGTCTGGCTTTTGACTTTATAAGAGTTTGGAGAGAATACGCACGAGACCGAATGCTTACCATCTTAACATAACTATACCGGCATCCCAACGCAACTATACCGGCTACTCTCGTTATAAAACCTCACTTAATCAACCTTAAAACAAGCTACTTGATAAGAAGTCAAGCCTGACAATAAAAGTTCATATATTTTATTGTCAGGATATTATCAGCATCTATTGTCAGGATATATAAAATTGATATTCAACAACTTAAATACTATCCTGACAGATTGACGATAAAAAGAGTACAAATCATGATGTATTACCTAAACAAAACCATATGGTTTGCTCATAGCGCTATAGAAATGGGCAAAAGATGTTATTGCTGGCAATAATCTACCATTATGCAGCTTCTATTTCTTCGTACCTATATTATTTTAGATTGCCTGATGAATTTCCTTATCCATAAATAATAACCGGTCAGTGGTAATGCAGCTCCAATCAAAGCAGCAATAAAAGCAAGTATGCGGGTAAACATCCCTCCCCAATTGCCGACATGTACCGAATAAATCCAGCCGCGAATTTTTCCTGACTTGTCTTGATGTTGATAAAGACTTGTTTCCGTAAATTCACCAGTATCTGTATTGAAAGAATAACGGTCAGACGCACGCTGATTTCCGAAGCGGTCGAAAGACACACTTGCCGTACCAGAAGAAACACTAATTTGCTTATATTCCGGATTTTGATGCTTTAACTTATCATACACTTCCTGCCAACAAGCGAATGGCGAAGCCGCAGAATACCGATCACTATGATTGCTTTCCGAACCCTCTCTTTTATCAGCACTTCGCCTACCATTTCCTCCCCCTTTCTTTTCCTGATTAGCCAGTCCGGTATTTCCTTTATGCTCATTATGCTTCTGTTCATTTCCATGGGAAGCCCGTTGTTGTACCTCTACCCCGAAAACTTTATAAAAAGCCGTCCGGTACCATGGAAAAGACCATGTCAATCCCGTCAGCGCCATAGCTAACAAAAAGATCAGAGCATACATTCCACCTGCCACATGTAAGTCATACCAGAATCTTTTCCAGCCTTTTGTTGCCGATATCTTCAGACTGTTTTTCAGTGCCCTACGTGTACGGGGCCACCAAATGACAATACCAGAGACCAGTACCACCACAAATAGCAGTGTACTGACACCTACAATCATCTTTCCCCAAAATATTCCTTCATTTCCCGGATTCATACTATCCAACAGCCAACGATGCATCCGGAACATAAACATAAAAAAGCCGCTGCGTTCTTTTTTACCTTTTATTTCACCCGTATACTGGTCTACATATAAAGAGGCACGGCGTGGTTTGGAAAGACTGACCTGATAAGCCCGTTCGGGATCAGAAGAAATACTGACACCGGTCACAGAGATACTATCCGGCAATGCAGATGCCACTTTTTCAAGTAACTTTCCGATAGAAACAGGTTCTTCCTTCACCGTTTCCACGTAGCAAAGATCGCGACAAGACAGTTCATTCACTTCATCCTCGAATACCAGCATCGCACCGGAAAAACAGATCAGAGTGATTATCAGCCCGAAAGGGATGGAAAGCCACAAATGTATCTTTCTGAATATTTTCTTCATGTTTTCATTATCATTCTTGAAAAGCCTGCAAAGCTTTCCGCTCGGCAGGCTTTCATCTTTAAAAACTATTTTCTACTAAACCGGTATTTATTTGGAAAGATATTCCATCTTACCTACCGTAGTAATGGCATCAGCATTTACCGTCAGGCCTTTGACTGCTTTACCCGTCTTTGCATCAATCTTATAGAAAGCCGGTTTTTCGCCGGTAGTCACAGTAACCGCCATATAAGCATAACCATTTTCTCCATAAGGCTCACCGCCAAACTTACCATCAGCCGGCAAACCTGTAACGGGTATAATTGTTTCATCTTCTGCCTTGAACACCGCCAATTCACTGACATCGGCATCTTTACCATTCTGAATCATATCTTCCGCACCGTTTTTATACAACTGGAGCAGGAAATAATCTTCAGAAATATGCCAGCAACGGAAAATCGGATGACGAGTTCCTATTTCCTCAAAGTTCACATAATAATCCGGATCGAAAGCAGTTGTGCCTGCTTTGATACGCATCACACCGGAAGGTTTCTGCCCCGTTACCTTTTTCAAATCGGCAGACGAAACAGCCGTACGTCCATATCCGGGAGAGAATACATACACATCGCCATTATCAGCAGCCCAGATAGTCTGATAATATTGTGAACGCATACGGCCACATGCATAACCTATTTTATCTGTCGTAGCAATCACCGGTGTCTCGTTGAAATTAGTACCACTATAAATTGCGACATAAGCATGATCGGGATATTGTGTAGAGGGAATGACACCAGCCGTATAGGCACCGCTGCCGCTACCGCCATCAGCTTTAGTCACAAGTTCCTGATCCGTCACTTTGTCCGGCCACTGTTTAATACCGTATTTACTCATACCCATCGGAATCACCGACGTATAAATCTTGTTGTTGGCTTCAACCAAACCTGCCCATGAAACTTTTTCGCCGTTACCCAAGAAATTTTCGGCAAGCAATGTACCTTCTTCCTGGGAACCATCCGTCGCATCCAGATAGTTAAACAATAAAGCTTGAGCCACATTCTGGTCCTCATCCGTTATATTCGAATCTCCGGTAGAAACGGTCACTACTTTATTTCCCCAGGTTCCATAAGATGTGATACGGTTATAAGTATAGGTATATTTTTCTTTCATTTTACCATCGGCACCGAGATAATAAGAAGCTCCCGTACCCGCTCCGCCTTTATTATAAACTAAGGCAAAAACATAATCCAATCCTTTATACACCCAATATGTACCGCCAATCACTTCAGTTCCATTCCCCTGGGTCGACACCGTTCCCTCATCCAAAGAATTGGCCACCACCAGATAACTGGCTTCACCGGATGTGGCAGCAACCACATAGGCCGTATTTCCATCGATCGCAGGATTATCTACCGGATTATTATCATCATCGCAAGATGCGACAAACACACCGCTACTCAAACAAAAAGCTGTAGCAAAAGCCTGTAATAAAAACTTCTTCATATATTCTTTATTATTGATTTATACTAAAAACTTACTCTACCTATTTACCGAAAAATACCCTGAACTTTCCATAGAATGCCCGCCCCGCTTTTTGCAGACTAAAATTGTCGAATAACCGGGCATCTGTGAAATTCCGACATTCAAATGATACATTATAACGTCCGTGTTTCATTGTATAGGACAAAGACAGATTATGAGAGAATTGTTCCGGCACTATATTTTTTGATTCTTTATCTCCCAGATTCTCCCAATAAAGAGGAAAATCATGTTGCCAGTAGCTATCATACCCTATGCTCAATACATTTCCCTTGACAAACAAGTCGTTCCAATAGAAATTAGCGTTGATATTGGCATAACGATAGGGAAGATTGGGCATGCGCACCTTATAGTGCATACTTTCCTGCAAAGAAGAGCCTGCCAGATATTTCTCATAATCGCGGGTATCAATACTATTGAATGTTCCTCCTATATCAAACCAACGTGAAAAGCTATACAGTAATGACAGATTATATCCTTTCGTTCTCACATGACCGTGGTTCTCATAATACCCGTAACTGGTTCCTCCCAGCACATCCAATCCTCTTTTTATGTAATCTTTCGTATCCCGATAGATCAGACCGGCCTCGGCATACAGTCCGTGCCTGCCAAACTGGTGATTATAACTGAAACTCAAATTGATATTGTCGCTCTTCTCCGGTTTCAGGTTTATTTTGCCGGCTTCAAGGTCTTCATCTCCAAACAGCTCGTCTGTCGTAGGAAGCCGGAAAGCCTTCTCATACGATAGCTTCACCTGCAGGTCCTTCCATAGAAAATACGTACCCGCTGCACCATATCCGAGGGAACTTGCGGTATTGGACAGGTTGATATAGTTGCCTATACCATCTGTGTTTTGTGACACCGGTCCCTTGTTGTATTGCCGGTAGTACTTGGCAAATGCAGAAACATTCCACTTTTCCGATGGCATCAGACGATAAGAAAGTCCGCTGACATTCTTACGTGTAATCTTAGGTATAGTGAAATCCGTAAATTTGGAAGAAGAGCCTACCGTAGAACGACTTGTACGTTCAAAATCACTAATCACATGGCTGAAAGTAAATGTATGCGCCTGTCCGATATGATAATTCATCTTCAGTGTTCCATTCCAGTTTTTATTTTTAGATTCACTATTCTGATAAGATTGTTCTCCCCGGCTGCCCTTTTCATAGAAATCTCCTCGCCAGTTATAAGCTCGGGAAGCTGTATCTACATTGTTGGTGATATTATGATTATAGTTGGCAGTAAATAGCAAATCCAGATTCTTGACGAACAAGTTCTTTTTATAGTACTCCAATGAAGGAACCAACGAATGTCCCTTGCGGAATTTCTCACCGAACACGACATCTTGATAAACGCCTGTCTGTATCTCTTTATAAAAATGAGAATAATTGAAACTCAATGCCAGTCTGTCCGCCCATTTCTTTCCCACCAGACCGATTTTTCCGATCACAGCTTCATTATGGTACTGATCGTTAAAACGCTTCAGATGATAAATTTTGCTTTTATCGAGCGGCGGAAAACGTACGCTGCCGTCTTCCCGAATCTCAAACTCGCGTACATAAGTGTCCACATAGTAATCATTGTCCGAGAAATTCTGGAAAGCATTGACTTCATACATGAAACCGTTCTTGAATGTTTGTCCGAAACGTGCGTATGACTTATGAGTATTAAATGACCCGTAAGAATAGGAAGCGTCCATAAACCATTTTCCGGGCTGCTTGTTGGTAACGATATTCACAACGCCTCCGATGGCATCTGTTCCGAATCCTACCGGAACCACTCCTTTATACACCTCAATACGGTCTGCGAAATTAATAGGTACATTATTCAAATCGAATGCAGCACCGGCTCCCTCTTGTGGTATGCCATCAATGAATATTTTCACATGTTTCCCGCTGAAACCATCAATATACAATTGCATATCCGACCCTACTCCACCTGATTCACGGAGCTTTACCCCCGGCACTTTAGTCAGTGCGCCCGCCAAGGTCTGCGTACTGTTATGCAGTTTCTTCGCATCAATGGCTACCGCATTAAAAGCAGATTTATTCACACGACCGACACCGGATGTCGTAACTACCACCTCTCCCAACTCTTTTACTGCCGGAGCAATGGTGATATTTACCTTTATTCTCTCTCCCTTGCCTAGTTTGACTTTCTTTTCTACGGTCTGATAGCCGATAGCTGAAACAACCAGAGTATATTCACCCGCCGTAGTTTTCAAATGATAGATGCCCTTTTCATCTGTATAGCAACCGTGATTGGTTCCTTTCAGATAGACCGTTGCAAAATCCACGACTTCCTTTTCCGTAGACATCACTCTACCCGAAATCAAACTGTTACGATGATGCCCACGTTGTGAATATGCTGATACGGAAAACAAGAACACTAGAAAAACCAGAAAATACTTATTACTCATCTCCTTTTTACCTTTTTACTTTATACCTTTTCATCGCTCTAAAAGCGATACAAAGGTAAGTAGAAAGAAAAGTACAAAACAATCCCTATCTTTCGGTAAAAATAAGACAATATAAAAGAGATATATAGATATGCGCAATACCTATATATAAGTAAATACTACTTCAGCCAGTTCGCCAACGCACATTCCGTCACCTCCCATAACTGTTCTTTCCGCACATGATTCGTGTATTTATCAGACAAGTTTTTCTGGTGGTTATTGACATACAATTGTCCTGTCACGCCTGCTTCCTTTTCATCCAACAATAAACCGACTGCCGTAGAAGCCCCTTTCTTCGGTTTGCGGATAAAAGGACGGAAAAAAATATCCGTCAACGGATCGAACCACTTATGCATCGTAATGATATTAGTAGAAACAATTCCCGGATCAGCGGCATTGACGGTGATTCCTTTCTCACTAAGTTGCCTGGAGAGTTCGAAAGTAAATAGTAACAAAGCCAGTTTGGTGTTACTGTAAACAGGAATTCTCCAAAAACGCCCCGTTTTTCCTCTGTGAAAGAAATCGGGAAAATCGAGTTTACCGATTGCGTATGTACAAGAAACCATATTGACGATACGCGCTCCACGCACCATCAGCGGAACCAATTTCCGGGTAAGCAGATAAGGTCCCATATAGTTCACACTTACCGTTCGCTCAAACCCATCAGAAGTAGTATGAAAACCTGTCTCCATCGTTCCGGCGTTATTCATTAACAGAGCAATGGGGAGGTTTCTTTCCAATATCCGGTTGGCAAAAGAAACTACCGATTGCATGGAAGACAAATCAATAGCCATTACTTCCAAATACGGGTTTCCGGTTTCCTTGCTCAAACGTTCGCGAACAATCTCCGCTTTCTTCGGATTATAACATGCCATTATGATTCGATAACCGGCTTTGGCTACGGCACGTGTTATTTCTGTCCCCATTCCTCCGTCTGCACCGGTGATAATCGCCCATTTCATTTCACTCATTTTTTCTCCAATTTATCAATCTCCTTTTGCAAAGACAAAGGAATTTGTTCTTTCAAATGTTGATGACAAGCCATTTCTATCGTATACATACGACCGATGCAATAATTACTGTGTCCACAGTTGCAGCGTGCCTGTTCCTCCTTTTTCATCCGGTTTACAAATCCCGGTTCGTTGAGCAAAGCTCTCGCCATCTGCACGGCATCAAAACCGGAATCGAGCACTTCATCTATTTTCTGGCGGGAAACAAGACCGCCGACATAAATCAGCGGCGCATTCGGAAGAGCTGCCCGGAATTTTAGTGCATCTTCAAGGAAATATGCTTCTTTAAAAGGCACAGAGGGTATCATCCATTTACCAAACATACGAACTCCGTATTTCAACCACCAGCAATTCATATAGTAAGACATCGAACGGATCGGCATGGCACCCCGCATCACATACATCGGTGCACGGCTCACAAAGCCTCCACTCAACACCAATCCATGAACGCCATGTTCCAATAGACGTTTGGCCACTTGTATCGATTCGTCAATCTCCATGCCTCCTTTGAAACCGTCACGCATATTCATTTTCACGAAAACAGCCATATCATTGCCTGCCGCTTTCATCACTTCTTCCATCACCAGGTCCATAAAACGCATCCGGTTTTCGAGCGAACCACCGTATTCATCTTTCCGATGATTGGTATATGGGGAAAGGAACTGACTAATCAGATATCCATGTCCTGCATGTACTTCAACAGCGTCAAATCCTGCTTCTCTCGCCAGATTGACTGCATTTCCATACGCTTGTGCCATTTCCGGCAACTCCTCCTTTTCCATTCCACGCACAAACGTAGGAGAGTAAAGATTAAAACCCGAAGATGCGGATATAGGAGTGACACCACAAATATTCCGATGGGACATATTTCCACAATGTCCGATTTGTATACCCACTGCTGCACCTTCATCGTGCACAGCTTTTGTCAATTCATGCAAACGGGGAATAATAGACGGGCGCAACCACAACTGACGGTCGAAAGAAAGTCCGCTTTGCGTCACAGCGGCATAGGCCACTGTTGTCATACCCACTCCTCCCGCAGCTACCGAACGATGGTAATCCAGCAACATCTGCGTAGGAGTATTCTCCGGACACATGCTCTCAAAAGCTGCCGAACGGATTGTTCGATTCCGCAACGTCAAAGGCCCAAAAGTGACCGGGCTAAAAAGTTTAGATTCCATAGTAGTTATATTTATTAAGTCATATTGAAGTCGTGATGAAAAGTGCCTCTAATACCTAATAAAGGAAAGGGAACACTCGTTTCCGTTCTCCCACCGCATCTCCGAATTCTTCGCGATAACGGCACCAGATGGCATTGGCACGGGGAACAAGGTTAGCAATCGTCCACCAAAGGAAAACAAGTCCGGAAAGTGAACAGGTGAGTATCGCCCATCCTGCCCATTCTACTATTTCACCAAAATAGTTGGCGGAAGTGACGTAACGGTACATTCCTTTTTGAGGCAGATAATGCCGGGTATCTCCCGGTTTACGCAAGTGCCGGATGATATAATCCGAATGCCAGTTCGTCAACATACCTGTGAAAAAAAGCAGTGTGCCTATAATAAACCACGGTGAAGTGAACCAACCGGATTGATACATCGTTTCGGGAGCAAGATAAAAGATCCATTTACCTTGCATATAGCCATTCAGCAAATTAAAAAGAACACCCATCGACATGATTGCCAGCGGCATCTTACTTTTTCCCGTCAGTAACAGAGGAAAAATGAAGGCACGCTGAAAGTAGTGAATCTGGAAGAACAGGAAAAAAGTGAAGATCACCGGTTCAAACCGACGCTCGGAATATATCCACATTACGGACATCACCAGGAAAACCGGAGCTTCCATCAATATCCAGGCTAGTTTATTGGATATAGCTACGCCCCACGATGCCGTGCGGAAAATGCCATATCCGGCTTTCACAAAGTAAAGGGCGATAAAAACAACCAAGGCAATCAGGCTCATCACGCCCAGAAACAGATTAAAAGCATCTATATTCATGTCGATCTTTTTTTTGTAACACGCAAAAATAACAAAAATGAGATGAATGACGGTACAAAAAAGAGAAAGAATCTGAAATACATTCCTTTACGAACATAAAAACAGCATTCCCGAACGCATACCTGGAATTACCAGGCATACATCCGGGATCACTTATATATTCAATTAAAGGATTTGTTTTTATCAACGTTTCTTGATTGGAATATAAGCCAAATCATCGAGTACATTCTTATAAGCCGGGCGGATAATTCGTTTGCCTTCGAAGGTCAATTCTTCATTACGATGTGCACACCAGCCTACGATACGCGCCATAGCAAACAGAGGAGTGAAGATTTCCTGCGGTAAGCCGATCATTTCATACACGAAGCCTGAATAGAAGTCAATATTGCTGGATACTGTCTTTCCGTTGTTTTTAACACGTCCGAAAGTAGCGATAGCACGTTCTTCCAACAGTTCGAGGAAAGCAAATTCGCTTTCTCTTCCTTTTTCACGGGCAAGGTCACGAGCCAATTCTTTCAACAGAAGAGCACGGGGATCGGAGATCGTATAAACGGCATGTCCTATACCGTAGATCAGTCCGCTCTTATTATATACTTCCTTATTCAACATTCGGGTGAAATAAGTGTCTATCTCATCCACACTTGTCCAGTCTTTGATATTTTCTTTCAGATGCTGGAACATGTCGGCAACCTGAATATTTGCACCTCCGTGAAGCGGGCCTTTCAATGAACCGATACCTGCGGCGATGGCCGAATATGTATCCGTTCCGGTAGAAGAAGTAACGCGAACGGTGAAAGTGGAGTTGTTACCACCCCCATGTTCTGCCTGAAGAATCAGCAACAAATCGAGGGTACGAGCATCGAGTTCGGTATAATTTCTTTTCAGCATGTACAGGAAGTTCTCGGCAATAGAGAGTTTTTCCTGCGGATGGCGGATATGCAGAGAACGTCCGAAAGTAGCATGACGAAGCATATTGTACGCATAAGCAATGATAGTGGGGAATTTCGAAATCAGTTCAATACTCTGGCGCATCAGGTTATCTCGGGAAGTATCATCCGCATTCGCATCAAAACGGTACATTTCGAGCACACTGCGTGAAAGAATATTCATGATGTTGTTTCCTTCCAACTCTATGATATTCATTTTTGTCTTCTGCTCCAACGGCATATTGTCGTTAATCAAATCACGGAAAGAAAGCAGTTCTTCTTTATCCGGCAGACGTCCGGAAAGCAACAGGTAAGCCACTTCTTCAAAACCAAAACGTTTCTCTTTGATAATGGCATGCGAAATATCTTCCACATCATAACCACGATAGAATAATTTTCCCGGTATCGGTTTCAGTCCACCACCCGGAATACGTTCATAGCCTACTACATTACCGATTTTGGTTAAACCTACCAATACACCCGTGCCGTCTTCATTACGCAATCCGCGTTTCACATCAAACTTTGGGAACAATTCATTATCAATCCGGGTAGCTTCCTTCATCTCCTCGGAAAGTTTGTAAATCAGGTACTCTTTTTTCATCTTTCTTCGTTTTTTATTCGTTACTTTTATTTTTCAATTCTTTCCACGATCTCACGAGTGAAAGCGGAAGTAGAGAGGGAGGTTCCATTCGGCATAAAACGAGCTAAATCGTGTGTAGCGCGAGCGTCCAGGAAGCTTTGTTCCAAGGCTTTCTCTATCAGAGCAGCCGCTTCTTTCCAATCAAAATATTCGAGCATCATCACTGCCGAAAGTATAATAGAACAAGGGTTCACCACATCTTTTCCCGCAATATTGGGAGCTGTTCCATGAGTCGCTTCAAAGATGGCATGTCCTGTTTGATAGTTGATGTTTGCTCCCGGAGCAATACCGATACCGCCTACCATAGCTGCGAGTTGATCGGAAACATAGTCTCCATTCAGGTTCAAGGTAGCTATTACGGAATATTCTTCGGGAATCAGGAGTGTATTTTGCAAGAAAGCATCGGCAATGCAATCTTTTATCACCAGTCTGCCGTCTGCCAAAGCATCGGCAAATTCACGTTGTGCCAGTTCGTAGCCCCATTTCTTGAAACCACCTTCTGTGAACTTCATGATATTTCCTTTATGCACCAGGGTTACAGAAGGCAAATGATGATCGAGTGCATACTGGCAGGCAGCACGTACCAGACGTTCGGTACCCTCACGTGATACAGGTTTCACACCGAAAGAGGAGGTTTCCGGGAAACGGACTTTTGTTACTCCCATTTCGTCTTTCAGGAATTTATAGAACTTTTCAGCTTCCGGAGTACCGGCTTCCCACTCGATACCTGCGTAAATATCTTCCGTATTTTCACGGAACACGCACATGTTCACTTTTTCAGGTGATTTGACAGGCGACTGTACTCCCTGATACCAACGGACCGGACGAAGGCAGACATATAAATCAAGTGTCTGACGCAGCGCTACATTCAACGACCGGATTCCACCTCCGACAGGAGTTGTCAACGGGCCTTTGATTCCTATCAGGTATTCCTGAAAAGTTTCCATTGTTTCATCCGGCAACCAGGAACCAGTTGCATGGAAGGCACGTTCTCCCGCCAACACTTCTTTCCATTCGATCCGACGTTTGCCGCCATAGGCTTTCCGGATAGCTGCATCCACTACGGCTTGCATGGCAGGAGTCACTTCCGCTCCTACTCCATCACCGGTAATATAAGGTACGGTAGGCACATCAGGCACCAGCAACGTACCATCTGTTTGCATGGTTATCTTGCTCATTTTTTATCTTGCATTTAAAGCAGAACCGGCACGGAACCAGGCTATCTGCTGTTCATTATATGTATGTTGTACTTCAAAACTTTCTTTCGTTCCGTCTTCGTGATGAAGAACAATCGTCAAATTACGACCGGGTGCGAAATGGACTAAACCTACGACTGACAGAAGATCATGTTCCTGAATCTTGTCATAATCCGCCTTGTCTACAAAAGTAAGAGCAAGCATTCCCTGTTTCTTCAGATTCGTTTCGTGGATACGGGCAAAACTCTTAGCCAGAATGACACGCACATTGAGAAAGCGCGGTTCCATGGCTGCGTGTTCACGGCTGGAACCTTCTCCATAATTCTCTTCGGCAACAACTATAGACGGAATACCTTCAGACTTATACATTTTTGCCGTACCGGAAACTGTTCCATAAGTATTTGTTGAACGATTCCAAACGCTGTTCGTTTCACCGTTGAAAGCATTGACAGCTCCCATCAGCATATTGTCGGAAATATTCTCCAAATGTCCCCGGAAGCGGAGCCACGGACCTGCCATAGAGATATGGTCGGTAGTGCATTTGCCTTGTGCTTTAATCAGTAAAGGCATATTCAGTAAATCCTGTCCGTCCCACGCCGGGAAAGGCGTCAAGAGCTGGAGACGTTGAGAATCAGGCTTCACCTTGATTTCTGTTTTTGCTCCGTGTGGGGCAATATATCCCTCGTTCCCGGATGTAAAACCTTTCAAAGGAAGTTCATCTCCTACAGGTTCGGATAGTTTCACCTTTTCTCCGTCATGATTTACCAGTCTGTCTTTCAACGGATTGAAGCAGAGGTCACCAGCAATCGTTAATGCCATCGTCAGTTCCGGAGAAGCTACAAACGCATAAGTATTCGGATTACCGTCAGCACGTTTGGCAAAGTTACGGTTGAAAGAAGTAACGATTGAATTTTTCCGTGTCGGATCGTCCGTCTCGCGTTTCCATTGACCGATACAAGGGCCGCAGGCATTTGCCATAATCGTGGCGCCCAACTGTTCAAAAGCTTCAATCATACCATCTCTTTCGGCAGTAGCCCGGATTTGTTCCGAACCCGGATTGACAATCAACGGAGCAGCGACACTCAAGTTCTTTTCAGTGACCTGTTTTGCCAGAGAAGCCGCACGGCTCAAATCTTGATAAGAAGAATTGGTACATGAACCAATCAAGCCCACCTCCATTTTGCGGGGGTAGCCGTTCAATAACACTTTTTCCGCAAATTCGGAAATTGGAGTAGCGGCATCCGGTGTAAAAGGACCGTTTATATAAGGTTCGAGTTCCGACAAGTCTATTTCAATCACACGGTCGTAATAGTTGGATGGTTCGTCAGTCACTACATCATCCGCACGAAGATCGGCATCGACAGCTTCAGCCCAATCGACTACACAATCTCTTCCGGTAGCTCTCAAGTAGGTAGCCATGCGCCCGTCAAACGGGAACAGAGAGGTAGTAGCCCCTACTTCGGCACCCATATTACAAATGGTAGCTTTCCCGGTAGCAGAAAGGGATTCGGTTCCGGGACCAAAATATTCGATAATAGCATTCGTTCCTCCTTTTACGGTAAGAATGCCGGCCAGTTTCAGGATTACATCTTTCGGAGATGTCCAACCACTTAGTTTTCCGGTCAGACGGACACCGATAATTTTCGGCATTTTCAGTTCCCATTCCATTCCTGTCATCACATCCACTGCATCCGCGCCACCGACACCGATAGCCACCATGCCCAGTCCGCCTGCATTAGGAGTGTGAGAATCCGTTCCTACCATCATACCTCCGGGGAAAGCATAGTTTTCGAGTACTACCTGGTGGATAATACCTGCTCCCGGTTTCCAGAAACCGATGCCGTAACGGGAAGATACATCGCGAAGGAAGTCATATACTTCTTCATTGGTCAATCTTGCCGTAGCAATATCCTCCTTTGCACCTTTGTACGCCTGTATCAAGTGATCGCAATGTACTGTTGAGGGCACAGCCACCTGATTCTTACCTGCATTCATAAATTGAAGCAATGCCATCTGCGCAGTCGCATCCTGCATAGCTACACGGTCGGGACGGAAGTTCACATAATCTTCTCCCCGTTTGTAATCTTTTAAATCGGCTACATCATACAGATGAGCATACAAAATTTTCTCGGCCAACGTTAAGGGGCGTTTCAATATAGCCCGTACGTGTTCTACCTTTCCTTTATAAGCAGCGTAGAAAGCTTCTAACATAGTCACATCATATACCATATTGTTTTATCTTTTATGAGTCTATCTATAAAAATAACGAACGGCGTTCGAGTAATGTTTAACAAAATGAAATATTTTTTCTACCCGGAACGAAGATTTGTTACCTTTGCGCCTATTATGAGTAATAATCCGAAAAGTCCAATCATCGACCTTCAGCAACAGCAACTCCTCCTGCGGATGGAGTATGAATACGAGAAGGAAGAATTTAAACGGCAGACCGAAACAATGGGCGTTGCCCGTAAAGTGAAACGCGGTCTCTGCTGGTATCCCGTCTCTCTTGGCCGAAGTTACTACAATTCTCTGAATCAGCTTGTAATAGATATTACACGGACCGAAAATAAAGAAATAGAGCATTCCTTCGAGTTCGGCCGTCCCGTCTGCTTTTTCCACCAATCATTCGAAGGAAAAGTGAAGTACATGAATTTCATCGCTACTGTCAGCTTTGCGGATGAGGAGCGAATGGTAGTTGTACTTCCAGGAGCGGGAGCTTTAGCGGAACTGCAAACTGACGGCATACTGGGGGTGCAACTTTATTTTGACGAAACATCCTACCGGGCCATGTTCGAGGCACTGGAAGACACCATACGCGCTAAAGATAATCGTCTGGCAGAACTGCGTGATATTTTGCTTGGCACACAAAAACCGGGATTCCGGGAGTTGTATCCTGTCCGCTTCCCCTGGTTGAACAGCACACAGGAAACAGCTGTCAACAAGGTACTCTGCACGCGTGATGTATCCATCGTTCACGGTCCTCCGGGAACCGGAAAAACAACGACTCTTGTCGAAGCGATTTATGAAACATTGCACCGGGAACCGCAGGTGCTTGTCTGTGCACAAAGTAACACTGCTGTCGACTGGATTTGTGAGAAACTGGTAGACCGGGGAGTACCCGTACTCCGCATCGGAAATCCTACCCGGGTCAACGACAAAATGCTATCATCCACCTATGAACGTAGGTTTGAAAGCCATCCTGCCTATCCGGAACTTTGGGGAATTCGCAAATCTATCCGTGAAATGGGTAGCCGGATGCGCCGGGGTAGTTATTCCGAACGGGAAGGTATGCGTAATCGCATGAGTCATCTCCGCGATCGTGCTACGGAGTTGGAAATACAAATCAATGCCGATCTTTTTGATAGTGCCCGTGTGATTGCTTCTACGCTAGTCAGCAGTAACCATCGTCTGCTCAACGGGCGTCGTTTTCCTACTTTGTTCATTGACGAAGCTGCTCAAGCGCTCGAAGCTGCCTGCTGGATTGCCATCCGCAAAGCAGACCGTGTCATCCTTGCAGGAGATCATTGCCAGCTCCCGCCGACTATCAAATGTATAGAAGCCGCTCGTGGAGGACTGGATCACACGTTAATGGAAAAAGTGGTTCAGCAAAAGCCTTCTGCTGTCTCTTTACTAAAGGTACAGTACAGAATGCATGAGGCCATCATGCAGTTTCCCTCCGACTGGTTCTACCACGGAGAACTGGAAGCTGCCCCGGAAGTGCGCTACCGAGGTATTCTTGACTTTGACACTCCTATGAACTGGATTGATACTTCAGAAATGGACTTTCACGAAGATTTTGTAGGCGAGAGCTTCGGACGCATCAACAAGCAGGAAGCCAATCTATTACTACAGGAACTGGAAGCATATATCGAACGTATCGGCAAAGAACGGATACTGGATGAAAGAATTGATTTCGGTCTGATTTCACCCTACAAGGCGCAAGTGCAATATTTGAGGGGAAAGATCAAAGGGAGCAGCTTTTTACGTCCTTTCCGCAGCCTCATCACCGTAAACACGGTAGACGGCTTTCAGGGACAGGAGCGAGATGTTATTTTCATCAGTCTTGTACGTGCCAACGAGGATGGGCAGATTGGATTCCTGAATGATTTGCGAAGAATGAATGTAGCGATTACAAGGGCACGAATGAAGCTTGTTATATTAGGAGATGCCTCCACCCTTACCAAACATCCTTTCTATAAAAGGCTGATGTTATTCATTAAAAAGGAGGATTAAATACTTAATCCTCCTTTTAACAAAGTGCACTTTCTCACGAAACCGCACTTCGTTTTAACACAAACAAAACAAACAATATTTTATTTCACATCAGTACTATTCTTTATTTAAGAAGTCAATAAATGACTTTTATTTTCAATATACAAATACAGATCTTAAAAAGAAATATCAATTTCCACAAAGGTAAAACACACTAAATCACCACTTCTGAGAAATCAAAAGCAGCGTCATTCGTTTATTTATTTAGTGATGTTAATCATTCTTCAGGGCTGGTTAAGTTAATTCATACTTCTCGTTTATTTTATCTGATGACGCAAAGATAAACATAAACTTGCATTTTTTGTCCATATTATCAATATATTTTTGAAAAAAAAATTCGGCAAGCCTCATTTGTTCATTTCTAAATCTCTTTTTAACAAAAAAAGGGGAGAAAGCAAACAGCCCTCTCCCTTTTATAAACTTGTATAATTTATCCAGCTTAATTGTTTTCCGGACGAAGTTTACGAACAGTTACTGCAGTCTGCCACATTTCGCTTTCACGCAGTTGACGGAGCTCTTCATTCAATTTTTCACGATAATCAGGTTGTGAATTACTATCGATAGAAATCTGTGCTTCGTTACCTGTTTTGACGCTATGATACAACTTTTCAACTACCGGCTTGATAGCGTCGTGGAATGGGCCCATCCAATCAAGAGCACCACGTTGAGCAGTAGTAGAACAGTTAGCATACATCCAGTCCATACCGTTCTTTGCAAACAACGGCATCAATGACTGTGTCAGTTCTTCTACTGTTTCATTGAATGCTTCAGAAGGAGTATGACCGTTTTCACGCAATACTTCGTACTGTGCCAGCAACAAACCTTGGATAGCACCCATCAATGAACCGCGTTCACCTGTCAAGTCAGAAGTAGCCTCACGTTGGAAAGTTGTTTCAAACAGATAACCGGAACCAATACCGATACCCAGTGCGATGGTTCTGTCCATTGCTTTGCCTGTAGCATCCTGATAGATAGCATAAGAAGAGTTCAAGCCACGTCCTTCGAGGAACATTGTACGCAAAGAAGTACCCGAACCTTTAGGAGCAACCATGATAACGTCGATATCAGTAGGAGGAACTACACCTGTACGGTCGTTCCAAGTGATAGCAAAACCATGTGAGAAATAAAGAGCTTTTCCGGCAGTCAGGTAAGGTTTGATAGTAGGCCATACAGACATTACTGCTGCGTCAGACAACAAGCACATTACGATAGTACCTTTCTCGCAAGCTTCTTCAATGCCGAACAAAGTTTCGCCCGGAACCCATCCGTCTGCTACTGCTTTATCGTATGTTTTTCCTTCACGTTGACCAACGATTACATTGAAACCGTTATCACGCAAGTTCAGTGCCTGTCCAGGTCCCTGTACGCCATAACCGATTACAGCAATTGTTTCATTTTTCAATACTTCACGAGCTTTTTCCAATGGAAATTCGTCACGGATTACTACAGTTTCAGTAGTACCTCCAAAATTCAACTGTGCCATTTTCTTTTTGTTTTTAGTTTTTGATGACTTACGTCATCCGTTATTAATTAATTTTGTATTCTCACATTTATTCAAATATCACTTTCGAACGGCAAACAACTTCGCTGCCATTCTTCTTTACTTCTACGTGAAACTCGTTTGCATTCACTTCATCGCAGAAGAAAGAGAGCTCATCACCAAAGTAACTTTCGGCTACGTACGCCATCTCGAAACGGCGGATACGTTTGGTCTTGTACAGCTCTATCGGGAACAAATCAAGGATATGCTCGATGTAACGGATGCTGTTCACATGACCGTTAATATCAATATCACTGTATTTTGCCGTCAGGGTAGCCATTGGCTGATCGCTTGTCACTTTGATACGTGAAGGCTTTTCAATAGGACAAGGTTCATCACAGACATAATCTACGATACTTCCTCCGTGTAAGGTCAATAGATCGGCCGGTTTGCGGGTATTAAGATTAATCATCGCCCATACGGAACGCGCGTAACCAATCTTCTTCCCATCCTTATCAATAATAGCGAAGTTACGGTCAGTAAACAAGCGGTAGACATTTTCCACCCATGTTTGAACTGAAAAATTCTCATATTGATAAGGCATTTCATCCAACTCAATGGCCAGACGCGAAAGTACCCAAGTGTAATTATCCTCGTTCAGTGTTGCAATACCAAAGCCACGGTCACTTGCGTGAAAACCGGCACAATTCAACAAATGATTTCCCAGTACGCCCATAGTCAGACGTCCGTTAAAGTCAACATGGAACGGTTCTGCCACAAACTGATAAGTTCCTATTTTATTTTCTTCACTCATTATTCTTGTTGGTTTTTACTCTGGTTATACATGGCTTCCCGTCCATCGAGAAACTCGTTCACCCGTTCAAAGCAACTGGTGGTAATCGCTACGCGTCCCGACCGTACAAACTGCAAAACACAATTTAAAGCCTTCAGTTCACCGTAGAGTGAGGTTATATCTTCGCTCATACCATTTTTCTCGACAATAGAAAATACCGGATTAACTTCCACTACACGGGCATTGTATCTGCGGATCAACTTGGATGCTTCCGGGGTTTCCTGAAAAGCAGGAGTAGATACCTTATATAGTGCAATCTCATGGAAGTATATTTCATCCTCGGTGAAATAATGTGCCTGAATCACATCGATCTTCTTTTCGATCTGTTTCACTACCTTCTCAATGGTGTCCTTATCCGTCAAGGCTGTAATCGTATACTTGTGTACACCTTTAATAGAAGAAGCAGATACATTCAGACTCTCGATGTTGATTTGCCGACGAGTAAATACAGCAGTTACCTGATTCAGCAATCCGGCTATATTTTCGGAATGAACTATTATCGTATATAATGTCTTGTCACTCATAATCCTAAATTTTAATTGCGAACTTTCAATCTTCCATTCTCAATATTCAACTTCCCCTAGCATTCCAACAGCATCTGATTGACCGAACCACCCGGAGGAGTCATCGGCAAAACATTGCCTTCTTCCACTACGCACGCTTCGAGCAGGAACGGACCATCTGTCGCCAGCATTTCTGCAATAGCTTCTTTCAGTTCTTCACGGGTGAAAGCACGTTTGGAAGGAATATCATAAGCCGAAGCAATCTTCATGTAATCCGGATTCAACATCGGAGTAAACGAATAGCGGCGATTGAAGAACATAGCTTGCCACTGGCGTACGTTTCCGAGGTAATTATTATTCAGGCAGATAATTTTCACCGGAGCTTTCTGCTCCATAATCGTACCCAACTCCTGAATATTCATTTGCAGTCCGCCATCTCCCATAAATACGCATACGGTACGTTCCGGTGCTCCAAAAGTTGCCCCGATAGCTGCGGGAAGGCCGAAGCCCATTGTTCCAAGTCCTCCGGAAGTGATGATACTGCGTTCTTTCGTATATTTGAAGTAACGTGCAGACATCATCTGGTTTTGACCTACATCCGTTACCAAAACTGCTTCATGATGAGTAGCATTGCTTACCGCACGTACCACTTCTCCCATACTCAAAGAGTTTGTTGCAGGGTGAAGTTCGGGACGGATTACTTTTTCTTCCTCTACTTTCTCATATTCTTTGAAGCTATCAATCCATTTGGTATGAGTTTTCTTTTTCAGGAGTTTAGTCACAGAAGCCAATGTCTCCTTGCAATCTCCCAAAACAGCTACATCTACCTTTACATTCTTATTGACTTCTGCAGGATCGATATCAAAATGAATCACTTTCGCCTGTTTCGCGTAAGTAGCCAGATTGCCAGTCACACGGTCGTCAAAGCGCATACCGACAGCAATCAGTACATCGCATTTATTGGTATTGATATTCGGTCCCAAATTACCGTGCATACCCAACATACCTTTATTCAACGGATGTTCTGTCGGCAAAGCTGACAGTCCGAGCAGCGTACAGCCTGCAGGCATATCCGCCTTTTCGATAAATTCACGCAATTCGTTTTGTGCATTTCCCAATTCAACACCCTGTCCAACCAATACAAGCGGACGTTCGGCGTTATTAATCAGTTCGGCAGCTGCCTGTACAGACTCCTCGTCCGTATCGGGAACAGGAACATAACTGCGGATAAAATCGACTTTCGTCGGTTCATATTTCGTTTTTTCTACTTGCGCATTCTTGGCAAAGTCCAGTACCACCGGACCGGGACGACCACTACGGGCAATATAAAACGCACGTGCTACCGCCCAAGCTACATCTTCCGCACGACGGATCTGATAGCTCCATTTAGCGATCGGCTGCGTAATACCTACCAAGTCAACTTCCTGAAAAGCATCCGTTCCAAGAAACCCTGTTCCTACCTGCCCGGCAATCACTACGATAGGGGTACTATCGATCATCGCATCTGCAATACCTGTTACCGTATTAGTTGCTCCGGGACCGCTCGTCACCAGGCAAACACCTACTTCTCCTGATACACGGGCATAACCTTGTGCCGCATGGGCAGCTCCCTGCTCGTGACGAACCAAAATATGGTTCAATATATTTTGATGATCGTACAAGGCATCGAACACCGGCATTATGGAACCACCGGGGTAACCGAAGATGGTAGTCACTCCCTGATGTTCCAAGGAGCGCATCATAGCCTCTGCACCTGTTATTAAATCTTTCATATTAGTTGATAGTTGATAAATGAACTATATCAGATTAATCTCACTGCTCCCTTATCGGCAGAGCTTACCATGCTGGCATACGCCTTCAGGCTTTTCGGTACATAACGGTCACGAGTGACAGGAGTCATCGGACGAGCCGCCAGTTCTTCATCCGTCAGTTGCACGTTAATCTTCCGGGCCGGAATATCGATTTCGATAATATCTCCATCTACAATTTTTCCGATATTGCCTCCAGCTGCCGCTTCGGGAGAAACATGTCCGATACTCAATCCGGAAGTTCCACCACTGAAACGTCCATCGGTAATCAAAGCACATTCTTTTCCGAGATGACGAGATTTGATATAAGAGGTAGGATAAAGCATTTCCTGCATACCGGGACCACCCTTCGGACCTTCGTGCGTAATGACGACGACATCGCCACTGACGACTCGGCCTCCGAGGATACCTTCACAGGCTGCTTCTTGCGAATCAAATACTTTGGCAGGTCCGGTAAATTTCCAGATACTTTCGTCTACACCTGCTGTTTTTACCACACAACCGTCTTGGGCAATGTTACCTTTCAATACGGCCAATCCACCGTCTTTGCTATAAGCATGTTCCAAATCGCGGATACATCCGTTTGCACGGTCTTTATCCAGTTCCTTATAGTACATGCCCTGTGAACCAAGTACGAGATTGAATCTATTTCCGGCTGCGCTCGAATATTTTTTAATTGCCTTTTCGCTTACATTCGGGCTGGTGATTGAATATTCATTAATAGCTTCCGCCAATGACATTCCGTCTACCCGTCGAACAGATGTATCTATCAGACCGCCTTTTGCCAGTTCATCCATGATAGCTATAATACCACCGGCACGGTTTACATCCTGAATATGATATTTCTGTGTATTGGGGGCCACCTTGCAGAGACAAGGAGCCTTGCGGGAAAGCATGTCGATATCGTCCATCTTGAAGTCTACCTCAGCTTCGTGAGCAATAGCCAACAAGTGAAGAACTGTATTGGTAGACCCCCCCATTGCTATATCCAGCGTCATGGCATTCAAGAAAGCCTGACGGGTAGCAATGCTACGGGGAAGTACACTTTCGTCTCCTTCTTCATAATATAACTTTGCATTTTTCACGATCAGTTCTGCTGCATCTTTAAAAAGCTGCGTACGGTTCTCGTGTGTAGCTACGATGGTTCCGTTTCCGGGAAGAGCCAGTCCGATTGCTTCATTCAGGCAGTTCATTGAGTTGGCGGTAAACATACCGGAACAACATCCGCAAGTAGGACAAGCATTTTGCTCGATATTCGCTACTTCCTGATCGCTGACACTTTCATCGGCCGATTTAATCATCGCGTCGATCAAATCCAGATGCTGACCATTCCATTCTCCGGCTTCCATCGGACCGCCCGATACAAATACGGCAGGAATATTCAGACGCATAGCCGCCATCAACATTCCAGGAGTAATCTTATCGCAATTGCTGATACATACCATTGCATCTGCCTTGTGCGCATTAACCATATACTCTACACTGTCTGCAATGATGTCACGTGAAGGAAGCGAGTAAAGCATACCGTCATGTCCCATTGCTATACCGTCGTCGATAGCTATTGTATTGAATTCCGCAGCGAAGCATCCCAACTTCTCAATCTCTGCCTTCACCAGCTGACCGATTTCATGCAGATGCACATGTCCCGGAACAAACTGTGTGAACGAATTGACGATAGCGATAATGGGTTTACCCATCTGATTCTTCTTCATGCCGTTGGCTGCCCATAACGCACGGGCTCCCGCCATCCGACGGCCTTGTGTACTAAACGAACTGCGTAATTGCTTTTTCATTTCAATCTATCTTTTAATTAAAGAGCCTTCCTCACACAAGTGAGAAAGGCTCTAAATTCTATCTTTTATGGTACGAACACATACAACACAAAAACCTTTCTCACGCTCTTGATGGGACCACCACGACGCGAATAATATGCAGGACTGCTAGGTTAATAGATGTATGTAACATATTCATATCTTCTTTTCTTTATTTTCGTGCTGCAAAGGTAAGGGCTTTTTTATTATATCCAAACAAATCGAAGAAAAAAATCACTTAAAAGCGAATAATTGTAAGAAAAGAGAGGTGTTATTTCTCTATTTTATCACTTAAAGGTTGAATTTACAACTATTATCTAAGTACATACTCCACCTTCCTTTTCTGACAAAAGCACTTAATAATCTGAAATTTACCCTCCCTATACCGGAGGACAAGCAAATAATTCGTATCTTTGTCGACCCGGATTACCGGGAATTATTAATCAGAAACAAAAAATATCAGATGGAAACAGTAGAAAACAAGTACATTACCGTTGCATACAAACTATATACAATGGAAGATGGTGAAAAAGAGTTGTTCGAAGAAGCAAAAGCAGAACATCCCTTTCAATTCATTTCAGGATTAGGAACAACACTCGAAGACTTCGAAAATCAAATAACTGCTCTTTCTAAAGGTGATAAATTTGACTTTACCATTCCGGCAGATAAGGCTTATGGACAATATGACGAACAACACGTCATTGACCTCCCCAAAAATATATTTGAAATAGATGGCAAATTTGACAGCGAACGTATTAAAGAAGGTAACATCGTACCTTTGATGACTGGTGACGGTCAACGCGTAAATGCCAGCGTAGTAGAAATCAAACCGGATATTGTAGTAGTTGACCTCAACCATCCGTTGGCTGGTGCCGACCTGATCTTTGAAGGTGAAATACTGGAAAGCCGTCCTGCTACGAACGAAGAAATTCAGGAACTTGTGAAAATGATGAGTGGTGGTGATGGCTGCGGTTGCGGATGCGACAGCTGCGGTGATGGCTGTGGCGACGACTGCGGTTGCGAAGGCGGACACTGTCACTAAATAAAGTATTAAATTATAAAGTATTAAGTATTAATTCCGTGCGAACACAGCTGGGCTTTAATACTTAATACTTTTTTTATGCCGTTATTTGAGCTAATACTTAATACCTGATACTTAATACTTGAAATCAACATCCTTTATGCGTCATGATGTCAAGCACCATTTTATCCGTTTCGTTCATGGCTTGCGAGCCGATTCTTGTCAGGTTGCGGATACTTTGATCTACATCTTCGTCGATAATTCCTTCTACGGAAGTCACACAACGGTCTTCCATTGCCATCATTGCAGATAATACGGCTGTCGAAACTCCGGTAGTTACTTTCAATGCACAACTCGGTTTTGCACCGTCACAAATCATTCCTGTCAGATTAGCAATCATGTTTTGAACGGCGAAGGCAACCTGATTGTAGTTTCCTCCCATCAACCAGGTGATTCCACAACTGGATCCGGTAGCAGCTACCACGCAGCCACACAAAGCTGACAGACGTCCTAAACTTTGTTTGATATATATAACAGTGAGATGGCTTAGCATTAAAGCACGGATAAGTTCTTCTTCGCTCTTTCCGTTCTCTTCGGCAAAGACAACGACAGGGAGTGTAGCGGATATCCCCTGATTACCACTGCCGGAATTACTCATGACAGGAATCATTGCACCCGCCATCCGGGCGTCGCAAGCAGCTGATGTATAAGAGAGGATATGAGAAAATACGCTGTCACCCATCACTTTATGTTCATAAGTTCCCCGAAGCATTTTACCTAAAGAATGTCCGTAGTTACCTTTAAAGGCTTGCTCGGCAGCAGCTTTATTCAAACGGGCTGTATCAAGAATGAAGCGAATCTCATCCAGCGGAGCAGTCAGTGCAAAGTCATAGACTTTACGCAAGTTTAATTCGAGCGAAGCATCTTCCTCTTCCTCGCTGACTGTATGTTGCTTGTCGAGCAATGTCTGTTCATCTTTGGCTATATATATAAAGGTAGTATGTCCACCGGCAATGATAGCTTTAGCTGTTTTATCTCCCGCTTTACAGATCACTTCGATATAAAGCTTTTCCGTAATATCTTCTTTCAGAGAAATACAAATCCGTTTTTCTGCAATGAACAGTTTCCCCTGCTCCACTGCTTCCGGCGTACAGTCCCTCAACACCTCCAACTGATAGTCTGATTTACCAATCAACACACCTAAAGCCACAGCTATGGGAAGACCTACCATACCCGTTCCCGGGATTCCGACTCCCATGGCATTCTTTAGTATATTAGCACTTAACAAGACGTCTATCTTTTCCGGTTTCACTCCCAACGTTTCAGCAGCTTTAGCTACACAAAGCGCTACTGCGATAGGTTCCGTACATCCAATAGCCGGAATGACTTCTTTCTTAATCAACTCTATAATTTGCCTTCTTTCTGATTCAGTCATGGACTTATAAGTTTTGGTTCCACAAAAATAGGAAAATCTTTCTTTTCCAACATTCTATAATGAACAAATAAAATCTCATATTGTTATAAAATCTCCCATACACCAAACTTTAACAGAAAGAATTGATAGAAAAATGAAAGCAAAACACATGATTCTTTATTTGCTACTGGCTATTGTTTCCTCTTCCTGTATCGGCGAAGAAGCTCTCAATGCAGAAGCAGACATAATAAGTTGCACACTACCGGGAGTAGCCATGACAACCAGTCCTATTATTAACAATAATTCCATCACTATCTTCGTCGGTCCGGGAACTGATATTTCAGAACTTACACCTGAATTTACATTGACTCCGGGAGCTACAATTAATCCTCTTAGCGGTACGGAACGAAATTTCAATACTCCACAAGAATATACTGTTACAGCTGCCGATGGTGTTTGGAAGAAAACGTATATCATATCCGTTATCGACACGGAACTTGCCACGAACTATAATTTCGAAGATACGCTTGGCGGAAAGAAGTACTACATATTTGTAGAACGCGAAGGAGGTAAAGTCGTTATGGAATGGGCCAGCGGAAATGCGGGCTATGCCATGACCGGCGTAGCCAAAACTGCTGATGACTATCCCACTTTCCAAATAACAGACGGAAAAGCCGGCAAATGCCTTTCTTTAGTGACACGCAGTACCGGATTCTTTGGACAAATAGCAGGAATGCCTATCGCGGCAGGAAATCTGTTTATCGGTTCCTTCGATGTAAGCAATGCGATGAGTAATCCGCTTAAAGCAACTAAATTCGGTCTTCCTTTCCGGCATGTACCTACTTATCTGGCTGGCTATTATAAGTACAAAGCGGGAGATCAGTTTACAGAAGGAGGCAAACCTGTAAATGGGAAACGGGATATCTGTGACATATATGCCATCATGTACGAAACCAGCGAATCTGTTCCAACCCTTGACGGAACGAACGCATTTACCAGCCCAAACCTGATTTCAACAGCACGGATTAATAATGCCAAAGAAACGAACGAATGGACTTACTTTAAGCTTCCTTTCACCACTCTCCCCGGCAAATTCATAGATAAGGAAAAGCTAATGGATGGAAAATATAATATAGCCATAGTGTTCACCTCAAGTCTGGAAGGAGATCATTTTAACGGAGCAATCGGAAGTACATTGCTCATTGACGAGGCCGAGTTAATCTATCACTCGGAAGATTAGTGGAACTAAATAACTTTATAACAACAAGAACAATGAAAATCTATCCGTATATATTCAGTTTACTAACCTGTATAGGAATAGCCCTCCCCGGCTATGCACAGGTTGATCGAAATGAAACACTGATCCGTTCCGCCCTTCACGGACTGGAATATGAAATAAAAGCAGGTTTCAGCATTGGCGGCACAGCCCCGCTTCCTCTTCCGGTGGAAATCCGTTCCATTGACGGATATAACCCGACATTAGCTATCAGTATAGGAGGTGAAGTGACCAAATGGATTGCCGTTCAGAACAAGCTCGGAATTATAGTCGGATTGCGGCTTGAAAACAAAGCAATGACTACCGAAGCCACCGTGAAGAATTACAATATGGAGATTCTCGGACAGGGAGGTGAAAGAATCAGCGGAGTATGGACAGGCGGAGTAAAAACCAAAGTACATACTGCCGGACTGACAATACCTCTGATGGCTACCTACAAACTAACCAACCGGTGGAATATCAAAGCCGGACCTTATTTCTCCTATCTACTTTCAAGAGAATTTTCAGGTCACGTATACGAAGGATATTTGCGGGAAGATAATCCCACCGGTCCGAAGGTTGAGTTTACCGACGGTAAAATTGCAACATACGATTTCTCGGACGACTTGAGACATTTCCAGTGGGGATTACAGGTAGGAGCCGGATGGCGAGCCTTCAAGCACCTCAATGTGTATGCCGATCTTACCTGGGGATTGAATGATATATTTAAAAACGATTTTAATACAGTCACTTTTGCTATGTACCCCATCTACTTGAATATAGGTTTCGGGTATGCTTTTTAAGTCCCACTAGGCTCTGCCACCTGCTTCACTCCGGAGTAGGTTACTTTCACCGTCTGTTGCAATGCAGGCACTTTCACATTAATAGTCATGTCTGCATTTCCATCTTCTACAGTTCCCGTAACTGTTACAGGACAAGTACCCAAAGAAGCAGCATCTCCTTCAAATGTAAGATCTTGCTGTCCGGTGAATGTAGACACACCTTCCCCCTTCTTCACTTCACATTTATCAATGACAATATCTCCAAATTTTAATATCTGCTGGTTGATGAACAATTCAAAATCCTTCAGTTCAATCTTCACTTCCGTATTGCTGACCTGCGAAAGCGTGATAAACTTCTCTATTCCGTCGCCGATGACAATTTCCTGATCGGAGCCATCCGGTATCATGGATATATCCAGATTTCCCCAATACGTTCCGATTACATCCGGAGCCGTTATCACAGCTTCCTCTTCGGGAGGATTCTCATTATTCTTGTTATCACTATCGTCGTCATCACTGCTACAAGCAGCAAAGAGAGTAAGAGAGCATACCAATGCCAATAAATACAATAGATTCTTTTTCATACGTCTTTGGTTTAGTTATTACAATAAATTCGTCCTTTATAAACTAAAAAGAAGAAAAAAGGTTCAATATGCTTCCTTTTTCGAAGTTATTTCGAGTTCGCAACTTTCTTACCGAAAACTTTGTTATATTTGCATATAGTAATTTTAAAAAAGCCACAACTATGTTTAATTCATTTGGCAATATCTTTCGACTCACAAGTTTCGGTGAGTCTCATGGAAAAGGAATTGGAGGGGTGATTGACGGATTCCCATCAGGAATTACCATCGACGAAGAATTTGTACAACAAGAACTAAATCGCCGTCGTCCGGGACAATCAATCCTTACCACCCCACGCAAAGAAGCTGATAAAGTAGAGTTTCTTTCAGGTATTTTTGAGGGGAAATCAACCGGGTGTCCTATCGGTTTTATCGTTTGGAATGAAAACCAACACCCCAATGACTACAACAATCTGAAAAATGTATATCGTCCTTCACACGCTGATTACACATACACGGTGAAGTATGGAATCCGTGACCATCGCGGCGGCGGACGTTCCTCTGCACGCGAAACGATTTCGCGCGTTGTAGCCGGTGCATTGGCTAAGCTGGCACTCCGCCAACTGGGAGTCAATATCACTGCCTATACCTCGCAGGTAGGTCCTATCAAACTGGAGGGTACTTACTCGGACTATAATTTCGACCTGATAGAAACCAACGATGTACGTTGTCCGGACCCTGAAAAAGCAAAAGAAATGGCAGATCTTATATATAAGGTAAAAGGCGAAGGCGATACCATCGGAGGTACACTGACCTGTGTCATTAAGGGATGCCCCATCGGATTGGGACAACCTGTTTTCGGTAAACTTCATGCTGCCTTGGGTAACGCCATGTTAAGCATCAACGCTGCCAAAGCATTCGAATACGGCGAAGGATTCAAGGGATTGAAAATGAAAGGTTCCGAACAGAACGATGTTTTCTATAACAATAACGGACGGATCGAGACGCACACCAATCACTCCGGAGGTATTCAGGGAGGATTGAGTAATGGTCAGGATATTTATTTCCGTGTAGTGTTCAAACCGATTGCCACGCTGCTGATGGAACAGGAAACTGTCAACATTGATGGCGTCGACACCACTCTGAAAGCACGCGGACGTCATGACGCTTGTGTATTACCTCGTGCCGTACCTATCGTAGAAGCAATGGCCGCCATGACTATACTCGATTATTACTTACTGGATAAAACGACACAACTCTAATGAACGAGATTCAAAAATACATAGCGGCACACGAACCAAAGATGATGGATGACTTGTTCAGCCTTATTCGCATTCCCAGCATCAGTGCTCTGCCGGAGCACCACGACGATATGCTGGCTTGTGCGGAACGCTGGGCACAGCTGTTATTGGAAGCAGGTGTGGACGAAGCATTGGTAATGCCCTCACAAGGTAATCCGGTTGTTTTCGCTCAAAAGATCGTGGACCCGGATGCAAAGACTGTATTAATCTACGCTCATTACGATGTGATGCCGGCCGAACCATTGGAACTCTGGAAAAGCGAACCGTTTGAACCGGAAATACGTGACGGACATATCTGGGCACGTGGAGCGGATGATGACAAAGGACAATCGTTCATTCAGGTGAAAGCATTTGAATATCTCGTCAAAAACGGATTACTGAAGAATAATGTGAAGTTCATCTTCGAGGGTGAAGAAGAAATAGGTTCGCCCAGTCTGGAAGCTTTCTGCGAAGAACATAAAGAATTGCTGAAAGCAGACGTTATTCTTGTGTCGGATACGAGTATGCTAGGAGCTGAACTGCCCTCATTGACCACTGGTCTGCGCGGGTTGGCTTATTGGGAAATAGAAGTGACGGGACCGAATCGTGACTTGCATTCCGGACATTTCGGGGGTGCGGTAGCCAATCCGATCAACGTACTTTGCCAGATTATTAGCAAAGTAACGGATGCCGATGGACGTATCACTATTCCCGGATTCTACGATGATGTAGAAGAAGTGCCGCAAGCCGAACGGGAAATGATAGCCCATATTCCTTTTGACGAAAAGAAATACAAAGAAGCAATCGGTGTAAAAGAGCTTTTCGGAGAAAAAGGATATAGCACATTGGAACGTAACAGTTGCCGTCCGTCTTTTGACGTATGTGGCATTTGGGGCGGATATACAGGAGAAGGTTCTAAAACCGTACTGCCTTCAAAGGCTTATGCTAAAGTATCTTGCCGGTTAGTACCGCATCAGGATCACCATAAGATTTCGCAAATGTTCGCAGATTATATTCTTAGTATCGCTCCTGATACAGTACAGGTGAAAGTGACTCCCATGCACGGGGGACAAGGATATGTGTGCCCGATTTCACTTCCTGCCTATCAGGCAGCAGAGAAAGGTTTCGAGATCGCTTTCGGGAAAAAGCCGTTGGCGGTACGCCGTGGCGGAAGTATCCCCATCATCTCTACTTTCGAACAGGTATTGGGAATCAAAACCGTATTGATGGGATTTGGACTCGAATCGAATGCGATCCATTCTCCGAACGAGAATTGCTCATTGGATATCTTCCGGAAAGGGATAGAGGCGGTCATAGAGTTTCATCAGGAATATGCCAGACGATAAACCGGATAAATAACAATCAAGTTATAAACGATACATATAAAAGAGTGGTGGACAAGCTTGATTACAAGCATTTGTCCACCACTCTTTTATATATCTATCACACTGACAAACTACATGACCGGAGTCTCGAAAAGGAAGGTAAATGATTGGCTGTCTTTCAAATCCTTCACTGCATCACCTGCATAAATTTCGCCCTTTGTCAGAGACAGTTTCTTAATGCCGGCTTTCGGACTAAAATCAATTTTCTTCAAATCCAGCCAAAACAAATTCGGAGTCAGGGTAGATTCGAAATAATATACCTTATTCTTCTGATCGGATACGGAACGCCAACGGGTAGAAGATATATAAGGCTTCTCCGGTGTATTAATACCAAATGGCACGGAAACATTACGCATCACACTCAACACGCTGGGAACTGCAATCTTTGCATCCGCAATTTGTGGAATAGCATGAATGTAGAATGAAGCCCGTACAAAACGGTCGCTTGCCCGATTGGTTCCCGGTAACATCTGCAAGCCACCGATTTCTTTCCAGTAATCATTAATGGCCAACTGCTGTTCATATCGAGGAGAATTTGTCATCACCCGGTATTCTTTTCCTTCGTGAATACTTAATTTCCCATCCAGATATTCCAATACAGCCGTATTGCCTGTTTCATCGGTTATGGCCAGATGCAAGGTAGACTCCGGTCCTCCATTCGGCATACGGGGAGCATCAATGCGGAAAGTCTCCTTTTTCAATTCATCCACCGCTTCGCGTACCGTGGCAAAGTTATCAAGCACATACTGTGTCCAAATGCTGATGCCCATTGCCGGACGGGTATCGCCGGGAAGAGAGTAAATGGATTCCGGCAAGAAAAGCAGGCTAGCCACTAATCCTTTCTCGTTCATTCCGTCACAAGTACCTATATCATATCCTGTAGCAATCACACTTCCATATTTGGAAGTCCAGTTCACAGTTTTCTCCTTGTTATGTCCCATACGTTGGATGCCACGCGGAAATACATAGATATTCGTCATGATATCTTCCTTCCAGTCCATTGTACGTCCTGTTATCACCATCTGGTCAGGGCCTATATACACTGCACGCGTACATGCTTCTACAGGCTGTATACTCATCAAAGAGACGGCAGCCAACACCAATGCAACTCCTGCTAATTTTTTCTTCATGTTCATTCTATTTAAATAATTGATCTTCTTATTTATAAATAACAAATGCACCACGATTATTGCCTAAAAGAAAGAGGATTTTAATGAAAAAAAGGCATTTATCCAATGCAGGAAGAATTTTTTGGTTTTCAACGTATGAGGGTTATCATCACAGAGATCATTTCTTAGCGAAAAATATTAAACAAATTTAAGTGTTACTATTGCAGTCATTGCTACTTTAGTTCGTCCAATAAATAAACATACAATTATCATGATAAAAGAGTACACCAAACAAACTATAATCATTTGCTTTCTATTACAAGGAATCGCATTATCAAGCAGAGCGCAAGAACAACAAGTGTGGCAACGATACCACGATAAATGTCGAAGAGAAGCAAGTATTATTGACACTCTCCCCTCCAAATTAGAAAAAGCCTTACACTGGTCACCAACAATAAATAAAGAACAAAAAGAGGTTATACGCTATATACTATGGAATATGGTTTACGTGGAAGGTGGTACAGCCAATCTCGGAGACAACAACAACTATCCCGTGGATGTAGCCTCTTTTTTCATCAACCGATATGAAGTTAGTCAGGATGAATGGTATGTCATTATGGGAGAAAATCCTTCTAACCAACACAGACGTAACTATCCGGTAGACCAAGTCAATTGGTTTAACGCTCAACGATTTACCAAAAAACTTTCTCAATTAAGCGGTCTACCCTTCCGTCTCCCCTTCGAAGCAGAATGGGAATATGCAGCACGTGGGGGACTAAAAACCAAGAATTTCATCTATGCCGGCAGCAATAATGCAGAACAGGTTGCCTGGTTTAGAGAAAAATATTACAATACTTACGTATCCAAAGAAACAGGAACGAAGAAGCCCAACGAACTGGGACTTTATGACATGAGTGGAAACGTATATGAATGGTGTATGGACTGGTATGACAGAAAGGTTCCTTTTACCGGAAACATCGCTCCGGTTATAAGCGAAAAAGATACGCATAAAGTGTTGCGTGGAGGTAGTTATTATACTTTCGAGAAATATTGTAAAGTCACCAGCCGCTACGGAGTTAACCCGCAACGATGGGATATTGATTATGGATTACGGCTGGTAGTGTCACTGCCAGATTAAAAGTACACAATCTTTGTATAGTGCTTACTTCATTTTCTATTCATTAGTTTGTACTTTTCCTCTAGTTGTTGTAACGCCTGCTTAAGCTGAATCGCTTTTTCTTGAGATACACTGCCTCCCTCTTTTTCATACCACTCCAACTGCTGTTTAATGAGCCTACGGGTAGTTTGCAATGACTGTTGCAATGAATCACGTTGCGCCATTTTGTATCCAGATTGTATCCTGTCAAAGCAAAAACGGTCAAAACAACGTAACTTGCTGATTAACGGTGTAATATGCGTAGCATCTCTCTTCATTGCCAAGTAGCGAAAATGCAGAATATAGTAGTTTTAAGAAGACTTTCTGTTACGAATCCGTTACCTGTTTTAGAAAACAGCATTGTGTAGATACATAATTGAAAGTCGCTTATTTACAGCAGCTAAGGTTATACTTGGCGATATTTTGGTTTTGTAAGTCTTAATCCTGCTTAAAATAGTGTTCAAACGGAATTTTATTCATTGAATCACTGTATTTTGCTTTCCGACCTTTAGCTCATAAGAAACTAATTTTACACTCAAAAATTAAGGATTATGAGTAAAGAGCTAAAAGTGCATTATTACCTTCGCCATAAGGAGGTGAAAAATGATGGTACAACTCCCATTATGGGGCGCATCACTATCGGAAAATCAATGGTACAGTTCAGTGCCAAGTGTAGTGTGCAGGTATCCCTTTGGGATACTAAGTCTGCACGGGCAACAGGCAAAAGTAAGGCAGCTACCGGACTGAATCGGGAACTTGACAAGATAAGTCTGTCAATTCACTCTTGCTACAAAGAACTGTTGGCGAAAAAAGAAGAAATTTCCGCAGAAGAGGTGAAAAATGCCTTTCAAGGTATCGCTTCCGAGCAGGAAACACTTATCGGCTATTGCAACCGGTACAATCACCAACTTGCAGCCAGAATCGGTGTAAACATAACATTGGAAAGTTATAAACGATACGGTGTATCATTCAACCACCTACGCCGTTTTCTACGAACAAAGTACAATCTGAGTGACATTTCGTTTCAGGCATTGGATTATTCTTTTGTCGAAGCCTTTGATTTCTACCTGCGGGTACAATTGAAATTCAAGCCCAATACCATTGTTGGTATTATCGGACACCTGAAGATTATTATCAAGCGAGCCATAAACGAAGGGATTATCACTCGTGATCCTTTTGCAGGATTCTCATTGGTGGGAGAACCTTTACAGCCTAAATCACTAACCAAACAAGAATTGCACAAAATAATGACAACCCCGTTAGATACTCCTAACCGCTATCTGGTGCGTGATATGTTCTTGTTTTCTGTTTTCACCGGCATCTCATTCAGCGACATCCGTAATTTAACATACAGCAATCTGATGCAAGCAGAAGATGGTGCTTGGTGGATTCACTCTAAACGGAGGAAGACCGGGACAGAGTTTCATGTTCCCCTTCTGGAACTCCCTTTGCAGATTATTGAGAAATATCGTGGACTGAACAAAGATGGGAAAATGTTCGTGATGCTTAGTTGCAGCAAGACCAATGGAAATTTAAAGAAGATTGCCCAAATATGCGGTATAAAACGGAACATTACCTATCATTAAGGACGTCATAGCTATGCCAGTTTAATAACTCTATCCCAAGGAGTTCCAATGGAAACAGTCAGTCGGATGCTCGGACATCGGGATTTACGGGCAACACGCATCTATGCCCAAGTTTCCAATGAAAAGATAAACACTGACATGCGTAAATTGGAGAAGCGTATCACCAACAGGTATCACTTAGCAGACTGAATACGATGAGTACATTGGATAATAAAACCAAACGATACAGCACTTTTGCCGTTATCTTCTATATCAATAAGAATAAGGTAAAGAAAAACGGGCTATGCCCCGTCATGGGGCGTATCTCTGTCAATGCCGAGATAGCTCAGTTCAGTGCAAAAATAGATGTGAACCCCACATTATGGGATGCCAAAGATTATCGCCTGAAAGGAAAAAGTAGAGAAGCGGTTCAAGCAAATCGGGAGTTGAATAAACTGACTGATTCTATAGAGAAATACCATAGCGAACTCTTACAGCAACAGAGTAATGTTACAGCCGAGCTGGTAAAGAATATGCTGTTGGGTATCGGACGGAAGAAAGACAACCTCCTTTCTCTTTTTGCCGAACACAATGAGGAGTATGCCCAAAAGGTAGGAGTGAACAGAACGAGAGAAACCTATAAACATTATCTGCTGGTTTACAATCATGTTCGCCAGTTTCTGCAAAGCCAATATAAGATGGAAGATATTCCTTTAAAGCAACTGAACTACTCTTTCATTGAACAATTCGATTTTTATCTTCGGGTGGAGCAACACCATTCACCTAATACAATCGGAGGATATACGATACTCCTGAAGAAAATAATCTGCAGAGCAATCAATCAAGGAACCCTACTTAGAGATCCTTTTGCAGATTATCGTCCGGAACAACCGCCAAAGAAATGTAGGCACATGACTACTGATGAATTGGAGCGGTTCATGGCTACCCCTATTACTTCTAAATCTTTGCGTCACACACGGGATATGTTTGTCTTTAGCACGTTCACCGGAATATCGTATATCGATTTGTGTAATCTCTCATTATCTAATATAAGTAAAGCTGGCAACGGTACGATGTGGATTCACTTTAAACGACAAAAGACCGGAAGTGAGTGCCATATCCGCTTATTGGATATTCCCAAGCAGATAATTGAGAAATACAAGCCGGAGCGGAAAAGTGATAAGATTTTTAACATGGTGGGGTATTCTTCATTGGCGGCAAATCTTAAAAAAGTTGCCAAACAGTGTGGTATTGAGCGGAATATCACCTATCACATGAGCCGTCATAATTTCGGAACGCTTATAACTCTCTCACAGGGTGTTCCGCTGGAAACGGTCAGTCGTATGATGGGACACTTGGGCATCAAAACCACTCAACTATATGCAAAACTCACGAATCAGAAAATTAATGAGAATATGAAGCTTTTATCAAATAATATGGCTGATAAGTTCAATATTTATGAGGATAAACAAATGCCGGTTAAGGTTTGTGCAGCAAAATCATTCAAACATTTAAAGAAGTAATTATTATGGAAAGGAAACTAATAAAAATCAGTGAGGATGGGAATGTATTCATTCCGGATAATGTACAAATGCGAGATTTTGAGATAGCGGAACTGCTCGGGGCAATGATACCGACTATACGGTCTAATGTACGGGCGATTCTAAAATCGGGAGTAGTTACAATAGATACGCAGCACGGTGGCACGGTGATTGGAGCCACACTATTATCAGATTATTACGGGCTGGATATGGTAATCGCTCTCGCTTTTCGGATTCATAGCTGCAATGCAGGGATTCTTAGAAAATGGATTTTACGAAAGGCAACTGCCCGTCCCGAGTGCTCCAATATACCTTTATATATCAGCTTCAACTGTAATCAATCGCCTAATTAAGGAAAGACTGAAATGGCGTTCCGTCATGTAATCCGAATCGGGTCAGCCATTCCGTTACAATGGCTAAGATAAACAGGCAAAGGATTCAACCCTTGCCATCATTGCCTCGAAGGTCGAGACTTCCATGCTTACTACTTCCATTGTTCCTGATTTATTGATTCGTAATTCTTATTTCACGGGCAAAGAAAGAACGAAGTTTTCATATGGCAATGGATTGTGTACCGACTGGCAGCTTGTGGCACCGGAATGGAAGCAACAGTCTCTTTTCCTGTGTAAAAAGAGCTGTTCAACAGTCACGGATGAACTTCCTGTAATTGATGTTGGAGGCACTGTTATTCTTGGTATCTTCCCTTATCTCTTCCAATGCCTCCAATACCCTGAGTTGCGCATCGGGGAATCTGCTGACCAACGCATCAAACAGATTCGTGTCGTGAAGTTCCAAAGCCACTTTTACACTCTTATGTTTCGTTTTTTCATCCAAACGGCTTTTATTCCCCGAAATAATCTCCCCTAAATTCTGAATATCCTCAAAATCATATTTTTCCGGATAGCCATGCGGATTCTCGATTGAAGCAACCGCAGCTATCAGGCTGTCCGTGACAATCTCCTTCACTTCGATACCCGTGGCAGTTGAGTATTGTCGCTTGACGACATACTTGAGCTGCCCTTTGACAAAACGCAGTTCAACACCGAAATAATTGCAATGATGCCACTCTATGATGAAAATGCTCGTGGCTGTTTTCAAATGCCACCCTCTCCTGCATAATCCGGCAGAACTGTCTGCAACACTGAGTATCACAGACCAAAGGAATATTACCATTTTACTGCATCCCTGCCATAACCGACTTCTGAACGGTTCTGTTATGCACCACAGATAGAGGTTCAGGATAATATCCGCAAACGAGCAGGATTTTCATGGTTATGTTCATTCTTCTGTCGGATTAAGGTTGTTATTCCGGTAGATATTGTCAATGTCATCTTTAAACACCTCCAAATGATGGCACAGAATGTTTTCCACATAGCTGCTGATGGTCGCTTTGGATGAATCCATCAGGTGGACGATTCGCATGAGCCTGCGATGGGTGTTTGCTGTGATATATAACGGCTTCCGGTAAGTGAAATCCACCCGGTTGAAGAAATGTCCGTCATAATCTCCCCGTGTTTTTCTTTTTCGCTTTCCAAATTCCGCACTTTTGGGAGGAATGACGGTTTCCGATTGTTCAGGCAGTCCAACAACAGGTTGTACTTCTTCCTTTTCGCCCTGCTCTCTTGGTTGGATATAATCTTTCCTCCCATCGGGTTTCGGTCTTTTGCTCGCTGAATCCACGGGAATACCTTGTGATACCCATTCGAGAATCCTGTTATAGTCTGTCTTATTGTTCTCAGGCATGGTCGTTTCTGTTTAATCCTACAATTTGTTTTACTTCTTCTATCAGACAATCTATATGACTTCCCTTGACCAATTGTTTGTCCGGTGGAAATATGGTCGAGAGGAAAACCGCTTCATTTCCCGATATGGACTGTTCCTTGTCATACCGGGCTGATTGTGGGATGACCGTATCCAGCAGGGAGAGTTTGAAGTCACCGATTATTGTAGCGTAATGTTCCAGCCACTCTTTACGCACACGGGAATCCACCCTGTTCCAGAAAAGATGGACGGATTTCAGATTCAACTGCTTTTGTGAGGATATCAGTTCGGTTACGGGAATAATGAAAGAGAGAGTACTTTCCATAGACATACGGGAGGGTGACATCGGCACAAACACATAGTCCATGTTCAGGAAGGTGGACACCACTCTCCCTCGTTATTGATTGTTCCAGGCAGGTCGAAGAATATCACGTCATATTCCATGCTCTCGGATGCAAAGAACTCATTGGCTTTGAATATGCCTTCTTCGGGACGGGCGCAGACAATCGGGTAGGTCTGCTTGTCGATGGCTTCCAGCAGGGTTACCGCCTTTGCCTGATAATAAAGGTTGTTCTCCAACTGACGGATTTCACGTTTGCGCATTTTGTAGATGCTGCATTGCGGATAGTCGCAGTCGATAACGGCGACATTATATCCGTGGGCATAATGCAGGAGACTTGACGCAAGGGCGGTAAAGGAACTTTTGCCTGCTCCTCCCTTTTGGGTGGAGAAAGCGATGAACAAGGGTTTCTGTTTCATAAATCTAACTTTTTAAAGGGATACATACTGTTTATTTTAAATTTTTCCGGTTTCCTTTCTTATTGGAAATTTGTCAAAAATCCATTCATTCAAAATTGGTTGGCAATTTGCCTTTTTGCGAATTGGATTGTTTGCTTGTTTTCATGTTTATAAACTTTCAAGCTGTCAAATACTCAATTTTGCGGATAACCTTTCCTTCAAATTTCCAAACAGCCGGCAAATATAAATCACGAATACGTACCGTTCCAAATATCAGATATTTATGCGGTATTGTGCCGTATTCTGCACATGGATAACCAACGCCAGTCTGTTTCCATGTTTGCAAATTACCAAGTTGTCAAACTTGATAATAGTAAAACTTACGGTATGAAAGGATGGGGAAATAATCAAGACTAATTTCAATCCGTTTTTGACGGATTTTTATGTTCATAGGAACATAGCATGGTGTCTTTTGAGTTACTCAAAAGGCAGCGAGTTACTCGCCGCACCTTGCCCTTGCAGGGAGTAATCGCCCTCCGAAGTCGGGCGATTGTAAAGAATTGGATAAGGGTGTGAAATAATTGTTCTTGATAGTAATGCTACTAATCTTCTTTTTCAATATATTTGCAGTAAATACCAATATGAAGTATTATGAAACAAAATCAAATCAACCGGCTTAAAGTAGTTCTTGTAGAACAAGGAAAGACAGGGAAATGGCTATCCGAGCAGTTAAGTAAAGACCCTTCTACTGTTTCTAAATGGTGTTCTAACAAGATACAGCCATCATTGGAGGTTCTTGATAAGATAGCAATTCTCCTGAATGTTGATAGACGTGAATTGATAAATAAAAGCAAATAATTATATGACATTCAAAAATATACTTGATAAATTCCGCAAATATGCTTTCTCAGAGAGAGATAAAGGAGATAAGTTTGAGAAATTAATGCAAGCATACTTGCAGACCGACCCTAAATATGCTACTTTTTTTTCAAAGGTTTGGCTTTGGAACGAATTTCCATTTCGTAAGGATTTTGGTGGTAAGGATACCGGAGTAGATTTGGTTGCTTATACGCATAATGGGGATTATTGGGCTATTCAATGTAAGTGTTATGCAGAAAATGCAACAATAGATAAACCTGCGGTGGATTCGTTTCTTTCCACATCGAGCAGAAGTTTTACGGATGAATCGGGCAATACTTCTACCTTTGCTCATCGTCTTTGGATTTCTACTACCAATAATTGGGGTATCAATGCCGAAGAGGCCATCCGTAACCAGCAACCGGCAGTTTCCCGTATCGGTTTATTCCATCTGGAAAGTGCTCCTGTCGATTGGTGTAAGTTGGAAGAAGGATTATCGGGTGAAGCATCCCGATTGGTCAAGAAAGAACTTTTCCCTCATCAAAAAACGGCATTAACTAAAGCTCATCATTATTTTAAGGATAATGACAGGGGAAAGCTAATCATGGCTTGCGGAACAGGCAAAACATTTACATCGCTAAGAATTGCAGAAAATGAAACAAATGGGAAGGGATTTATCCTATTTTTAGTGCCGTCTATCGCTTTACTCGGGCAAACATTAGAGGAGTGGTATGCTGAAGCCGACGAACCGATAAAAGCAATATGTATTTGTTCGGATGCTGAAGTTTCAAAGCAGAAAACCAAAAGCGAAGATCTGGATGGATACAGCACGGTGGATTTGGCTTTACCTGCTTCAACCGATGTCGAATCTATTATCTGCCAACTCAAAAGCAATTCGCAAAACGATTGTGGGATGACTGTTGTCTTCTCTACTTATCAATCCATCGAGGTTATTGCAAAAGCGCAGAAAGCCTACAAGCAGGAAATTGGAGATAAAGCTATATTTGATTTAATTGTTTGCGATGAAGCCCACAGAACCACCGGCGTTACATTGGCAAAAGAAGATGAGTCTGCCTTTGTTAAGGTTCATAACAATGATTTTATAGAAGCAAAGAAAAGATTGTATATGACCGCAACACCTCGCCTGTATAGCGATGACAGCAAATCCAAAGCCGCACAAGGGGATGCCATTCTCTGTTCTATGGATGATGAGCGTATTTATGGAGGAGAAATTTATCGTATCGGATTTGGCGAAGCTGTCAATAAGGGAATGCTGTCTGATTATAAAGTACTGATCTTGACTGTCAGTGAAAATGATATGCCTGTTGCCGTTCAGAAAATGGTAGCTAATCCTGAGAATGAAATATCATCGGATGATGTATCAAAGCTGATAGGTTGTATCAATGCGCTTTCCAAACAGATTTTAGGGGATGCCGGTATCATAAAAGACAGTGATCCTGAACCTATGAAGCGTGCGGTAGCTTTCTGCCCAAATATACAGGCTTCAAAAAAGATAACAAATACGTTTAATTCAACTCTGGAATCTTATTATTCGGAGTTATCCGAAGAGCAAAAAGATAAGATTGTAGCTGTCGCCTCCGATCATATTGACGGAACAATGGCAGCTACTATACGCCAAGAAAAACTGTCGTGGCTTAAAAGTGTGCCTGAAGATGAAAAGGAGTGCCGTGTATTGACGAATGTTCGCTGTTTGAGTGAAGGAGTAGACGTTCCATCTCTTGATGCGGTCTTGTTTTTGTCGGCACGAAATTCGCAAGTCGATGTCGTCCAATCGGTAGGACGTGTAATGCGAAAATCGCCGGGAAAGAAATACGGATATATCATTATTCCGGTGGTAGTGCCTGCCGATGTTGCTCCAGAAAAAGCATTGAACGACAATGCTCGTTATGCGGTAGTCTGGACGGTATTGAATGCCTTGCGTGCTCACGATGACCGTTTCAATGCCACAGTCAATAAACTGGAACTGAACCGAAAGAAGCCCGAACAGATTGTCGTAGGTCGCCCCGATTATACCGGTAGCAGTAATAAGGAAGAATATTCTTCAGAAAAAGGCTCCGAATTAAATCGGCAACTGACCATTCAGTTCGAGCAATTGCAAAGTATCCTTTTTGCCCGAATGGTTCAGAAAGTAGGCGATAAACGCTATTGGGAACAATGGGCAAAGGATGTAGCAGAAATTGCAGAACGCAATATCGAACGCATCAAACGATTGATTGAACACGATAAAGAACATCGCTGGGCTTTTGAGCAGTTTATGGACGGATTGCATAAAAACATAAATCCGTTCATCACTGACGATGAAGCAATAGAGATGCTTTCACAGCATATTATTACCCAGCCGGTTTTTGAAGCTCTTTTCGATGGATATTCGTTCGTAAAGAACAATCCGATTTCTCAATCCATGCAAGCCATTCTGGATTTGCTCGAGAGTGATGTTGTGAATAAAGATACCGAAATACTGGAAAAGTTTTATGATTCGGTCCGTACCCGTGCGGATAAAATAGACAATGCAGAAGGAAAGCAAAAGGTAATCATTGAACTCTACGATAAGTTTTTCAAAACCGCTTTCCCGAAGATGGTTGAGAGACTAGGTATTGTTTACACTCCGGTAGAGGTAGTCGATTTCATCATTCATTCGGTGGATGCGGTATTGCGGAAAGAGTTCAACCGATCTTTATCAGATGAAAATATACATATTCTTGATCCCTTTACAGGAACAGGAACTTTCATCACCCGATTACTTCAAAGCGGATTAATCTCTACCGAAGACTTGGAACATAAATACAGCAAGGAAATACATGCGAACGAACTTGTATTGCTGGCATACTATATTGCAGCCGTAAACATTGAAAATACATTCCACGACCTAATGAAAGGCCAATCAGAATACAAGGAGTTCAACGGTATATGCCTCACTGATACTTTCCAATTGGGCGAAAGCGATGCAAGCGAGAAGCTGTTTTCTGAAATGTTCCCTCAAAACTCGGAACGTGTCATCGAGCAAAAGAAAGCTCCTCTGCGTGTTATTATGGGTAATCCGCCATACTCTATTGGGCAGAAGTCGGCTAACGACAATGCACAAAATCAAAGTTATGCAAAGTTGGATGCAAAAATTGCGAGTACTTATGCGAAAGGAAGCAGTGCTACATCGGTTAAAGCTCTTTATGATAGTTACATAAAAGCTTTCCGCTGGAGCACAGACCGTCTCGATCCGAAAAACGGTGGTATTATAGCTTTTGTCTCAAATGGAGCTTGGATAGATGGAAATGGCATGGATAGTTTCCGTAAATGTTTGGAAAAGGATTTTTCTACCATTTATGTGTTTAATTTGCGGGGAAATCAGCGCACCAGCGGTGAATTATCCAGACGAGAAGGTGGTAAAATTTTCGGTTCAGGTTCTCGCACACCGATTGCTATAACGTTACTTGTAAAAAAAACCAAAGCAGATGAAACTCCTGCTACAATATATTATCACGACATCGGCGATTACCTGAGTCGTGAAGATAAATTGGCTATTCTCCGGAAATTCGGTTCGATTGAACATATAGAATGGCAACAGTTGAGCCCCAATAAACATGGCGATTGGCTTAATCAGCGCAATGATGCTTTTGAAAATTTCATTCCGCTTGCTCCTGAAAAGAAATTTGATTTAAGCACCAAATCAGTGTTTACCACTTACTCATTGGGATTAGCCACAGGAAGAGACGCTTGGGTTTATAATTTTTCTAAAAAACAATCAATGTTGACAGTGGAAAAGATGATTCATTTTTATAATGAACAAGTATCATCATTTCATCTAGCTAAAAACAAAAGTGAAAACATTTCAATAGATTCATATATTAATTTAGATCCAACAAAATTTAGTTGGAATAGGAATCAAAAAGAAGACCTACAAAAAGGGAAGATGCATAAATATTATCCTGAAAATTTTACAATAGGTTTTTACAGACCATTCTGTAAGAACAATTTGTATTTCGACAAGGATTTTAATGCAATGCTTTATATGAATAAGAGGCTATTTCCTTATCCCGAAGCGGAAAACAAAGTAATATGCCTGTCTGGTATTGGTGCGAGCAAAGATTTCTCTGCATTAATTACTGATGCGATACCTGATTTGCAAGTAATGTTCAATGGACAATGTTTCCCAATGTATCACTATGAGGAACGTAAAATTGAGAGTAAAACTTTGTTTGATGATGCCGAGGATACCATTCAGAATAATTATATTCGTCGTGATGCCATCTCCGATTTCATTTTAGAACGTTGTCGCAAAGCCTACGGTCCATATGTGGGCAAAGAAGATATTTTTTACTATGTTTACGGCATTCTGCACAGCACGGAATATCGTACATCCTTTGCCGCCGACCTTAAAAAAATGTTGCCCCGTATTCCATTAGTGGATGAAGCCCGTGATTTTTGGAGTTTCAGCAAAGCAGGAAGAACCTTAGCGGAATTGCATTTGAACTATGAGAACCGTCCTTCGGCAACTGGAGTCATTGTGACCTATAATACCATTCCGCAGAGCGAAATAGAAAAAGCAATGCAATCAGGCGAGATTGAGACAATCAATTATCAAGTTGAAAAGATGCGCTTTCCCTCCAAAACAGATAAAAGCAAAATTATATACAACAGCCAAATAACGATTGAAAATATACCGGCCACAGCTTATGAATACGTAGTAAATGGCAAAAGTGCCATCGAATGGATCATGGAGCGTTATGCCATCACTACCCATAAAGATAGCGGCATCACCAACAATCCCAACGATTGGGCAACGGAGCACAATAATCCCCACTATATTCTGGATTTATTGCTTTCTGTTATTTCGTTAAGCATGGAGACGGTGGAGATAGTAAATGGATTACCGAAATTAACCTTTTAAATGTCTGATAAGATGGAACATAAATACAATAAAGGCTCTGAGTGGCGTAAATGGGATTTGCACATACATACGCCATATTCTATTTATCAAAACTATGGCGGAACCGGTTCGTTTGATAAATTTATAGATGCACTTGAACGATTACCCAAAGATGTAAAGGTTATTGGCATTACAGACTATTATTTCATCGATGGATATGAAAAAGTAATGGAGTATCGACAAAAGGGGAGGCTTTCTAATATTGATAAAATTTTTCCCATATTGGAGTTTAGAATTGATACCTTTGGAAGTGGCAACGAGAATAAACTGCAAAAGATCAATTTACATATCCTTTTTGATATTGATGAAGATAATTTAAAAGAGGAAATCAAGAAGATTCGAGAGGAATTTATTTCACAAATTCCAATATCTTCTATAGATAAACATAAAACAAAAATGTTATCTGTTAATAATCTTACAACTGAAGGAGGCAATGATTTACAAAAGGGATTTAGCGATTTAGTTCCACCGACGGCTAAAGTTTTTGAGTTGTTAAATTGTGAGACATGGAAGAATAAAACATTTACATTTTTGGGCTATAAAGAATGGTCTAATTTAGAAAAAAACAATCAACTAAAGCCGTTAAAAGAAGACCTTTACAATAGAGTTAATGCCTTTTTATCAGCGACTCAAAGAGAAACTTTCTTGAATTGCCAAAAATGGCTTAATGAATATGGAAATAAAAAGCTTCTCCATTCTGGAGATATTCATGATTTTTCTTTTTTAGATACTGCAAACACCAATGAGAATGGTGATATTATTCAATCGACTAATTATTATTGCGATACATGGATTAAAGCAGACACTACCTTTGACGGTTTGAAACAGATTATATGCGAGCCTGAAGATCGAGTAAAAATTCAGATTGACCATCCAGATGATAAGAAGGGCTATAATATCATTGAGAAAATTAAATTTGTAGATACTTCCGGGCAAGATAAATTTCCATGTGAGGAGATTGGTTTGAGCAGTGGACTCAATGCAATTATTGGAGGTAAATCATCTGGAAAATCATTGTTACTTCACTTGATAGCTTCAGAAATGGGCAATAAAACAGACATAAAGAACTATGAACAAGTAATTAAAAATACATCAATAGAGATATATTATAAAGATGATCCTACCCGAAAGAGAACAAAAGATGATGCTCGTATAATAGAATTTTTACCGCAATTGCATATAGAAAATCTTGTTCGAAATCAGGAATATAAAAATACGACTTATCGTTCTTTGAACGAATTTATAGAGAATCTAATAAAGCAAGATGAACGTATTAAAGCTATTTTTGAAGAATCGAATAATATAATCACAGAAGCAATCTCTAATATCGAATCTGCCATAACTGAATGGGGTAAATTAGATACCCAACTAAATACTGCAAAAGAAGAGAGAACTAAATTGGGAGATAAGAAAGCTATTGAGAATGAGATTGACAGGATTATAGGAGAAATAAACGAATTAACTAAAAATGCAGGCTGGACTCCTGAGGAAAAAACGCTATATGATAAACTAATAGCTGATAATCAAACACAAGAAGTAAAAAAGAAAGCATTAGAACAAACAAACGAAGAGTATAGTCGTTTAGAGAACTACATTATTAATCAAATAAATAATGATATATGCAGCGCAATTAGATTTACAAGTGAAAATGAAGCTGTTAATGGAGTATTTACAGGTTTTAAGGACCTACTAAATAAGTCACTTGCTGAAATAATAACATCTTCATCTGCGCAAATAAAAGAAAAAATTCAAAAAAATATCGAATTGATTGATGCTATAACAGCAAATATTACGGCGAATACGGATGCATTGAAACCATTAATGGAGAAAAATGCAATACAAACTGAAGTTGTAAAATTAGAGCAGTTAAAAAAGGAAGAAGAAAAACGGCTCACAACAATAGCAGAGAAGGATCAACAGATAAAACAATTCAGAGAAAGCATTGCGAATCTAAACTTTGTAACAAATAGTAAAGCAATAGAAAATTCGTATTATAACCTATCGGACTTACTGAATGCTGCTATTGCAGATAAGTGGAGTATAGAAACGACTAAATTGGATATACGGGCTAAGACCGTATTTAATAATACTGTGTTTGTTAATTCAATTAGCGATATAATAAATATGAAAAGCTATCTGAGTAATCAATTTGGAGCTGACATATTTAATACTAATGAGTATGAGTACAGAAAAGAAAACCATTGTGAGAAAATTGCCAAATTAGTTCAATTTGCAATAAAAGAAGACGAACGATTTTTAAATTTCAAACAAGGTAAAACTACCAAGGAGTTTTTGCTTGCCATTCTCAAAAACTGTTTTGCTATAGAATACGATATAAAGAAAGGCTCGGATAGTATTCATACAATGTCAGAAGGCAAAAAGGGGATCGTAATATTACAGTTGTATTTAAGTCTCAGTCAGGCGGACTGTCCAATTTTAATTGATCAACCGGAAGATAATTTGGATAACAGAACTGTTTATCAGGATCTAAACGATTACATTAAACAATGTAAACGTAAAAGGCAAATTATTATGGTTTCTCATAATGCTAATTTAGTTGTAAATACAGATGCTGAAAATATAATCGTTGCAAATCAAGCAGGAGAAAATGGATCTGAAAACAGGAAATATAGATTCGAATATGTAAATGGATCATTAGAGAATACATTTACAAATAGTAAAGAGACTGCAATCTTATATAAACAAGGAATAAGAGAACATGTCTGTGAGATATTAGAGGGTGGAGTTGATGCTTTCAAGAAGCGAGAGGATAAATATCACATTAAGAATTAGCCATGAAGATAATCCATACCGCAAATTGGCATTTAGGGCAGACGTTTTTTGAATATGACCGTAAAGGTGAACATTCTCTATTTTTGACGTGGCTTCGAGAGCAAGTGAAAGTTCACGAGGTGGATGTGTTGTTTATTGCCGGAAATTATGACTCGGAAGCTCAGCTCAAAGCTCTCAATTCACTTTTGGAGTCGATGAATGTCACTATGTGGGGGATTGTCAAGCGTACCGAAGAGGGTAATATTGATTTCGACCATTTGATTGTACCACTCGGTAAAAGAGAGTATTCATACTTCGTGAGCCGTTACGGCTTACAGAGATGTTATCAGAAATAAATCAACTCTTCGTTGGTGAGGTGTGGAACTTTACCGTTTTGAAGAAAATATAATAGATTAGCATTGAAAGGATTAATGATATGACAAAAGAAATAATTATAAACGATAGCGAGTACGCTCAAATATTGCAGCAGGCGGTTTCTGAGATTCAGACTGCTCGTGCCACCATTGCCCGGCAAGTAAACACTACCGTCAATTCTGTATATTGGAATATCGGGAAGTTACTCTTTGATAGAAACTTAGAGAGTGGATATGGTAGTGGCGTAGTTAAACGATTATCGGTGGATTTGAAAGAACAGTTTCCGGATATGGGATTGTCTCCTCGTAATCTATGGGATATGAAGCGTTTTTATGAAAGATATAAAACTTGCGATTCAAAACTGCGACAAGCTGTCGCAGTTTTACCTTGGGGACATAATTTATTATTGATAAACAAGATAGATGACAATAATGCTGTGAAATTTTATGCAGAAGAGTGCTTGCAGAAAGGTTGGTCGAGAGATATGTTACTCAATGCAATAAAGATGGATACCTATGCAGTTCGTCAGACACAAATCAAAACGAATAATTTTGATTCAGTCTTACCTGTGGCACAAGCCAACTATGCGAATGAGGTCTTTAAAAGCTCATATAACTTAGGATTTCTTGGAATAACAGAACCTGTTAAAGAATTGGAATTAGAGAAGCGGTTGGTTGCTAAAATCAGATCGTTTATACTGGAATTAGGCAAAGGATTTTCTTTTATTGGCAACCAATACCGTCTGGAGTATAACAACAAGGAATATGCGGTGGATATGCTCTTCTTTCATAGGGGCTTGCGCTCGCTCGTTGCTATCGAATTGAAGATCGGTGCTTTTAAGGCAGAATATGTTGGCAAAATGAATCTCTACCTTTCGTTGCTTGACCGATTGGAAAAAGGAGAGAATGAGAACCCATCAATTGGTATCATTCTTTGCGCTGATAAGGATCACTTAGATGTAGAGATCGCTTTGCAAGATATAAACAAGCCTATCGGGGTAGCTGAGTATCAATTACTGTTACCCAAAGACGAACTTCAGGCGTTGCTTATTCAAGAGATTAATTCTATTGAAGAAAACACAGATTCAGAAAGGGAGTAACAACATTTATTTTGCTACTCCATCTGCAATTTATCTTCATCGAGTTCGGACGACGAAGCAATAAAGAGGGATATTCAGTAAATAAAAAATATAAGGCAACTACTTCATTGCGAATTAGTTGCCTTTTTTGTATCTTTAAGCATTTCCCCGTAAATACAGTTTGACGACTAAAACGGGGGTAATTAAAAATAAAGACACATGGTAAAGATACGAAAAATTTCAGAAATCGAACCTACTTTGGGTTTTACAGAATTTGATATTCTCGAAAAATATCGTCAAAGTTTTGAAAAGAGTGAATTGGGGCGGCTTCATTCTCTTTTTCCTTTCTCCGAACTGGCTCAACAGATGGGTTTACATGAATCTCGTCTGGGTCGTAAAAGTTATTTTTCTCCTGAAGGTAAAATCGCCTTAATGGTCTTGAAGTCCTATACCAACTTTTCAGACTCACAACTGATTGAACATTTAAACGGTAATATTCATTACCAGTTATTTTGTGGTGTTCAGATTGATCCTCTTCATCCACTGACCAATCCTAAAATCGTCAGTGCAATTCGTCAGGAACTAGCAGATCGCCTTGATATTGAGTCCCTCCAGCCTATTCTGGCTGACCGTTGGAAACCTTATCTTGAGAACCTTCATGTCTGTATGACCGATGCCACCTGTTATGAAAGTCATCTGCGTTTCCCTACTGATGTCAAACTCTTATGGGAAGGTGTTGTATGGCTTCATCGTCATCTGTGCAAACATTGTCGGACATTGCACATACAACGTCCCCGTAACAAGTATCTTGATGTAAGCCGTGCATACCTTGCTTACAGTAAACTGCGTAAACGCAGGAAATCACAGACCCGTATGGTTAAACGCAGACTACTTCAGTTATTGGAAAAGTTACTGGATCAGCTGGAGCAGCTTCATTCATCCTACAGACACAGGCTTACACTATCCTCTGATTATCAAAGACGTTTCTCGGTCATACAGACGGTCCTTGAGCAAGGGAAGAATTTATTTGCAGGCAAAAAAGTGCCTAACCGTATCGTGAGTATCGACCGGCATCACCTTCGCCCCATTATCAGAGGCAAGGAAACCAAATCCGTTGAATTCGGAGCCAAGGTCAACAATATACAGATAGATGGAATCTCCTTTATAGAACATATCTCCTTTAAGGCTTTTAACGAAGGAGTACGTTTAAAAGACTGTATTCATCTGCAACAACAACTGACCAAGGTTAGGGTTAAGGCGCTTGCGGCGGATTCAATCTATGCTAATAATGCCAACCGGAAATTTTGTACAAAATATCATATAAGTACTTCCTTTAAGCGTAAGGGCAGAGCTGCCAAAGATGAGCCGCTTCGGAAGATCTTACGGTCGGAACTTAGCCGTGAAAGAGCTACCCGTCTGGAAGGAAGTTTTGGTACACAGAAACAACATTACTCACGGGCCAGGATAAAAGCCAGAAACAGAAAAACGGAAATACTTTGGATTTTCTTTGGAATACATACGGCCAACGCGGTATGTATGATAGAAAAGGTTGAAAAGAAAAAAAGAACGGCAGCATAATCAGACTGAAATAAGAGCAGAAGAGGAGAGGTTTTTAACTTCACCTAAAAAAGCATGTGCATAACGCAGCGTTGCGAAGAAAAAACAATAATATGTAAATAATATTCTTGTAAAAAGATAGAAGAATCGAGAATTTACCAGGAAAAATACAGAGAAAAGTTCACGAAAAGGAGAACTGCTCTCTGTATTTACAAGAAAGAGGGACATTTACTGAATATCCCTAAAGACTTTTATGTTTCTCATAGATCTAAATACTGTTATTATATACAAATGTCAAGTCGACTCATTGATCGGCCAGTTTATAAAGTTCATATCCTCCCAATGCCAGTACATAGGGCAGATTAAGAATAACGTCAGCATCCTTCTCCACCTCTTCGGGGTACTTTTGCAGCAATTCGTTGAAAGGCATAATGAGAGGGTGTTGCAAGAAAACTTTATCTTTCACCTCGGCACGTCTCCAGCCAGCCACTGTACGCTCGGCATTCCATCGGTATTTCTCCATGCGCACCAACAGATACAAAACTTGAGACGGAAGATTCTCATTGAACATAGATCCGGATATGCGTGCCGGCGAACGTTCGCTCCGCTTAATACCGTAGCCCAGCGTACGACAAAATACACTATAGGCATCCAGTTGATAGCGGTTAGCCCAACGTAACGGCTCGCTCAATTTATTCCACAGATACTGTGCCTGGTGATTCATCAAAATGAAGTCGGCAGAGTGGTTGCCATAAGATTCATACATCTTCTTCAACACCTCTTTCTGCTTGAGGCTTTCATCCGTATAGCAACAATCGTAGAGATAATTCACATACAAAGCCAGTTTATCCTGCAAGATGTTTTTCTTCATTCCCCTGTCTACCATGCCGAACACCTTGACATAACGATAACGCCCTTGCTCATCGTCCACTATCGACGACAAATCGTTATTGAAATCCTGACGGATAAGTACACGACACTGATGCTGATAAACCTCATGCGGCAAGTTGAGCCCTAATGAGAGACTCAAATCGGGATCATGCACACAAATAGCCACTGTAAGCATACAGTGTTTATTTTGTACCCATTGTTGTAAACGGGTGCGCATAGCAGTACTACAAATATCGTCATGGCAATATTCTACCTCAATATCGTCTATCTGACTCTCTATATAAGGAAATTGAGCTTTGAAGTAGTCTTTCTGTGACTCCATCTCTCGATCTACCAAAGTGATGCGGGTACGTATGCGTTCATCTGTCGGCAGACGGTCATCGTAATTGGCATAATGGCAGATACGTAGTGCTTCAAGCAGCAACGAGCGTCCCATCCGATTGAATCCCACAATAACCAGATGCACATAGTCTTGGCTAGTAGCATTCCAGCTTCCATCAGGTTGTTGCGTTATGCTTATGGGGCGATAGTCTAGCGGATCATAATACCTTTCACTATCGGCAGCATAGAGACTCCATAGTTGCCGTGCCAAATTCTCGTGGAGGTTAAAGGGACGGAAAAAGATATTAGGTTTCCCCTCAACGCAAAACACCTCCGGCGGCAGATTCATTTTCTGTATGTTAGAGTATGAAGGGATACTGTCAAACTGCACATATACAGGCATCACCTTACCATCGGGGCATTTGCCACGCAGAGCACTTACCAAATGCACAATCGCTATATTTTTAGCATCGCGTCCGCAACGTTCCTCATCACCCAATACATACACTTCACTCGCGCTCGCTATGTTCAACCGCTGAAGTTCTTCGATCGACTCAATGTTGCCAAAGTAAACAAGCACTTGCCGCTCTATTTCGATGGGCAAGGCAGACTGTATGCGATGGCGTACCGTTGCCGCCTCTATACCGCTCATCAGTAAGATACGTACCGAAGGACATTCGTTATATAGTTCGCGTATCATATTGATAGATAGTTCATTGAAGCCTATCAATACATAATGTTGAGTTATGTTGCGGTAAGTCATTCGCCCCGTGTTTACTACATCCACACGCCGCTCTATAATGTTGGAAATGGTAGAGATGAGTACACCGCCCAATAAAATGGATCCCGAAAAGCTAACAATTCCCAGCAATAGCCTGCTAGACCAAGCTGTCTCGTTCATTTGGTTACCAGGATCCACAAAGTTGTTGTACACCACCCAGAGCCTTTCGCCCCATTCCTCATGTCCATACAATTGGATAGAAAAGAACATGACGATGATAAAGAAAATAGCCAGCACCGTAGCAATAGTAACGAGTAACAGGGTGAGTTGCGACTTGATACCCCCCGAAATGGTGCGATCCATATACTCTTGTGAGAATATCTTCTTGTAGTAGTTTATAAAACGGTTCATGCTTATAACTTATTGATAGCAAAACATACAAGTCCTGCCCATATTGTGTACATTTCGAGCTATTTGTTCTGATAATCGTACCATATCATGCACCAATACCATATAATCCGTATCAATGGGATTTAGTTGACAGTCGTGTTTCATAAATAGAACATTTAGAGTTGTGTACAAATATAGTATTTTTCAACAAACCAGGTAGTTTTTCACTTAACTATTTTCAGCAGTGTACTTTACCTTGTCATCGTGCGGCAGCATATAAAATGAAAATCACCAGTACAAGAAGACATTAATCGCAAGATAACAGCTATGGAACGAAGTAAAATTCGTATAAAAATGGAGTAAGACATTCTACTTCCATAAAGTAATATCTCCATAATCTTTATTGTATTTAAGATTATTCAGTGCATAGATTTAAGATTTTCTATGCAGAAAACTAGAATCTTTTATGCACTCGAGTAGTTGTCACCTTACAACGGGACAATAGTCACCTTATAGAATGACGAACGTCACTTTATAAGGTGATATTAATCATTCTATAAGGTGACCATCTATCTCTGAAAGGATGAAAACCACTAAAGATACAGAATAAATCAGTAAAAAGCAATAGTAAGATAGGAAATTTGCCTGGAATGCAAACACACTTAATTTATTTCAATACAGCATAATAAAGAGGCCGCATTCATATCATACAGATTAAATCTAACCTGCTAATTGCAGAACCTCCATCTCTCACTCTCTTTGTGATATGACGGACTTTTTACTTCCAATTATCTTATCCCTTTTCTATTAGAAATTTTTCCGGAAAGTACATCCATTTCTCCATTCCGAACATCCGTAAGCGGTTTTTCCTTTAATAATAATTCCCTTACCACAAAGCGGACATGGCTGACCTACAAACGTATCTACATCACCTGTAGCAGAAGGAATTGAAGCAGGAGTAGTAACCGGAGCCGGAGAAGGTGCCGAATTAGAACTCACTTCACTTACCGCTTTTTCTGCTTTCGGCTTTTTCTCTTTCGGTACACTCGGTTTACGTTCGCGCTTTTTAGTTTCTTTCTTTTCTTTCTCTTCAGCTTTTGCAGCTACTGCATCCTGAATAGTAATGCGTCGGTTTGTATTATCAGAAAGTACACTCATCACTATTTCCGAAACCATCTGTTTCAGTTCTTCGAGAAACTGGCGGGCATCGTATGTCTTCTTTTCAATTTCGCGAAGCTTCTTTTCCCAAATACCTGTCAGTTCCGCCGATTTCAATAATTCTTCGTGAATGAGCTGCACCAACTCCACTCCTGTTGGGGTGGCAATCAGGTTCTTTCTTTCTTTACGAATATAATTCCGCTTGAATAATGTCTCAATAATGGCAGCACGGGTAGACGGCCGACCGATACCATTCTCTTTTAAGGCATCGCGAAGTTCGTCATTATCCACCAGTTTTCCGGCTGTTTCCATTGCACGAAGCAAGGTCGCTTCAGTATAAGGTCTGGGCGGCTGTGTCCATTTTTCGTTCAAATCGGGAATGTGAGGACCACTTTCACCTTTTACAAAGGTAGGGAGTACATTTTCATCCTCTTCCTCTTTTTCTTCAGTAGGATCTTTTACGTCCTTTGCAAACACGACACGCCATCCCGGTTCCAGGATTTGTTTTCCGGTTACCCGGAATTCTATCTTATCCACTTCGCCCATAACGGTAGTAGTAGAAATCTTACAGTCCGGATAGAACACGGCTATAAAACGACGAGCTATCAAGTCATAGACACGACGTTCCATATCCGTCAGGTTTTGAGCATAGACTCCGGTGGGGATAATGGCGTGGTGATCCGTCACTTTCGAGTTGTCAAATACCTTTTTCGATTTAGGAAGTGTAGTGCCGGCTAACGGAGCTGTCAAGACTTCGTAATCACGGAGTCCTTTCAGGATAGCGGGACATTTCGGGTAAATATCGTCACTCAAGAAAGTGGTATCGACACGCGGATAGGTAGCTACCTTCTTCTCATAAAGAGACTGGATTAGTTTCAGCGTTTCATCAGCCGAATAAGCGAATTTCTTATTACATTCTACCTGAAGAGAAGTCAAGTCGAACAAACGTGGGGCGAACTCTCTCCCATCTTTCTTGCCAACACTGGTGACTACAAACGGAAGATCTTTTATGCGTTCTACCAATGCCTCGCCTTCTTCCCGGTTAGCAATAGGGTCGATACCCGGATTATCTATTTTCTTTTTTCCACCGTTCTTTTCTTCTTCCGCAGCTATTTCTTCATCACTTTTGCGGATAAGTGCGGAAAAAGTGGTATCCCGATAGTTGGTTTTCAGTTCCCAGTATTGTTTGGGTTCGAAATTGGCTATTTCCAACTGACGGTTGACAATCAGTGCTAAAGTCGGTGTCTGTACACGGCCGATAGAGAGCACCTGTTTATTTTGACCGTATTTAATGGTGTAAAGACGGGTGGCGTTCATTCCTAATAACCAGTCACCCATCGCACGGGAAAGTCCGGCTTCATAGAGCGACTGAAAATCTGTCTGATCTTTCAGCTTCGCAAACCCTTCCCGAATAGCTTCTTCTGTTAATGAAGAAATCCACAGACGTTTCACCGGACAGCGTGCACCTGCTTTCTGCATCACCCAACGCTGAATCAATTCTCCTTCTTGCCCGGCATCACCGCAGTTGATGATTTCATCTGCGTTCTGCATCAGTCCCTCGATAATGTGGAATTGTTTTTCGTATGTAGGATTCTCTATCAGCTTGATGCCGAAACGTGGAGGAATCATTGGCAGGCTACCTAAATTCCACGATTTCCAGTTAGGCGTGTATTCATGCGGCTCTTTCAGGGTACAAAGATGCCCGAATGTCCAGGTCACCTGGTATCCGTTTCCTTCTATATATCCTTCTTTTCTGGTATGAGCGCCGAGTACTTCGGCTATATCGCGTGCTACTGATGGCTTTTCGGCTATGCAAACTATCATTTTTTCTCTTCTTGTTTTTACACTAACAGCTTACAAAGTTACACGATTATTTCTCATTGACCGCATGAAGAGAGAAAAAAGTCCATAAAGGCATAGATCGGAGAAGTTCCACTGAATGAAATAAACCGCATCTATTCATATATTCATCTACTATGAAATCTTCTATTGAAAGCTGGACAAATGACAAAATTAGGAGAAGAAAAGGAATATAAACAAAAAAACATCCCACCTTTTAAACCTAAACCGGTCTAAAAGGTGGGAATACAATATGATTCAAAAGAATTTCAGAGATTATTCTTCATCCATTAGAATTTCCAAAATCTGACAAGCAGCTCTCGCTACCGGAGTACCCGGACCGAAGATAGCAGCTACACCTGCCTTATACAAGAAATCGTAATCTTGTGCAGGAATAACACCACCGGCAATCACTACAATGTCTTCGCGACCCAGTTTCTTCAGTTCTTCAATAATTTGCGGAACCAATGTCTTATGTCCGGCAGCCAGTGAAGAAACACCTACTACATGAACGTCGTTTTCAACAGCCTCGCGAGCAGCTTCCGCCGGAGTCTGGAACAACGGTCCCATATCCACGTCGAAACCACAATCAGCATAACCGGTTGCTACGACTTTAGCACCACGGTCGTGACCGTCCTGTCCCATCTTTGCAACCATGATACGAGGTTGACGTCCCTCTTTCTTCGCGAACTTCTCGGCCAGTTCACAAGCACGTTTGAAGTCGCTATCGTTTTTACTTTCTGATGAATACACGCCTGATATCGTTCTAATTATTGCTTTATAACGTCCTACTATCTGTTCGCAAGCATAAGAAATCTCACCCAATGTTGCGCGAACACGAGCTGCTTCCACAGCCAATTCCAACAAGTTACCCTTGCCAGTCTTCACACATTCGGTAATTGCTGCCAATGCTTTGTCCACTTCAGCCTGGTTACGTCCATCTTTCAAACGTTTCAGGTTTTCAATCTGTTCAAGACGAACGGCTGTATTATCAATTTCAAGAATATCAATCGGAGCTTCTTTTTCCAGACGATACTTGTTCACACCGACAATTGTCTGCTGACCACTGTCAATACGAGCCTGTGTACGTGCAGCAGCTTCTTCGATACGCATCTTTGGAATACCAGTTTCGATAGCTTTCGCCATACCACCCAGTTTTTCTACTTCCTGAATCAAATCCCAAGCTTTGTGAATCAACTCGTTGGTTAAGGTTTCTACATAGTAAGAACCACCCCATGGGTCAACGTTCTTACAGATGTTCGTTTCCTCCTGGATATAAATCTGAGTGTTACGGGCAATACGTGCGGAGAAGTCTGTCGGAAGAGCAATAGCCTCATCCAATGCATTGGTATGCAAAGACTGAGTATGTCCCAGAGCCGCAGCCATCGCTTCGATACAAGTACGTCCCACATTGTTGAACGGATCCTGTTCGGTCAGTGACCAACCGGAAGTCTGTGAGTGGGTACGCAATGCCAGTGATTTCGGGTTCTTCGGATTGAATTGTTTCACAATCTTTGCCCACAACATACGTGCAGCACGCATCTTGGCTATTTCCATAAAATGATTGGTTCCAATCGCCCAGAAGAAAGACAGGCGCGGTGCAAATGCATCAATATCAATGCCTGCTGCCGTTCCTGCACGAAGATATTCCAAACCATCAGCCAATGTATAAGCTAACTCGATATCCGCGGTTGCACCTGCTTCCTGCATGTGATAACCGGAGATAGAAATAGAGTTGAACTTAGGCATCTTCTGCGAAGTGTATTCGAAAATATCAGAAATAATCTTCATAGAGAATGCAGGCGGATAAATATAAGTATTACGCACCATGAATTCTTTCAGAATATCATTCTGGATAGTACCGGCCATTTCTTCGAGTTTAGCACCTTGCTCCAGACCGGCATTGATATAGAATGCCATAATCGGAAGTACAGCTCCATTCATTGTCATAGACACAGACATCTTGTTCAATGGGATACCATCGAACAGCACTTTCATATTTTCCAATGAACAGATAGATACACCGGCTTTACCTACGTCACCCACTACACGTTCGTGATCGGGGTCATAACCGCGGTGAGTAGCTAAGTCGAATGCCACTGACAAACCTTTCTGACCGGCAGCCAAATTACGGCGATAGAATGCATTTGATTCTTCGGCGGTAGAGAATCCGGCATACTGGCGGATAGTCCAGGGACGAAGAGTGTACATTACTGAATACGGACCGCGCAGATAAGGAGGAAGTCCGGCAGCATAGCCAAGGTGTTCCATTCCTTCGAGGTCTTCTTTTGTATAAACAGGCTTCACTTCAATGTGTTCCGGTGTTTTCCAGTCAGCGGAGATACCGTTAGCCTTTTGCCATTCAGCACCATTAGTCGGCTGAAATGCGGCATATATATCGATGTTTTTAAAATCTTTTCTCATCTTACTTCAATAGTTTAGCGTTAAACTCTTTCAAGGTATCCAATACATTGACACGAACATGGATGAAGTTTTCGATACCTGCAGCTTTCAGGTCGTCCATACAAGCCGGAGCACCGGCAACGATAAACATAGCACGACCATTCAGTGCTTTGAAAGCAGGAATTGCATATTCAGCATATTCATCATCGCTGGAACAAATAACAACAATATCAGCTTTTGCAGCCATAGCCGCCTCTACTCCTGCTTCTACTGTCTCAAATCCCAGATTATCAACGACTTCATAACCAGCACAAGCCAGGAAGTTACAAGAATATTGAGCACGTGCCTGACGCATGGCCAGATTACCAATGGTTAACATGAACGCTTTCGGACGTTTGCCTGATGCTTCTGTTTCGAGACGCAATGCTTCAAACTGACTGGCAGCACGATCGAACACCAGAGTATCCACCTCTTTTTCGCAAGTGTGAGAGTCACCTCCGCAACAACACTTACCTTCAACAGGTTGCTTATTGCCAGCCTTCTCATTGAAGTTCGGGAATTGGTTGGTACCCAACAGCACTTCACGACGCTGTGCAACTGCTTTATGACGAGCTTTGTTGCTCTCATTCACAGCAGCCTGAACAGTTCCTGCTTTCAATGCCGCATAGAAGCCACCTGCTTCTTCTACAGCAAGGAAGAGCTCCCAAGCCTGTTTTGCAATAGCCACAGTCAGATTCTCAATATAATAAGAACCGGCAGCAGGGTCAATCACTTTATCAAAATGAGATTCTTCTTTCAGCAACAGTTGTTGGTTACGAGCCAGACGTTCTGAGAACTCGTCCGGAGTCTCATAAGTCTTATCAAACGGAGTTACCGTCATAGAGTCTACGCCTCCTAATGCAGCACTCATGGCTTCAGTCTGTGTACGAAGCAGATTTACATGTGCATCAAACAAAGTAAGATTGAAAGTAGAAGTTTCGGCATGAACCGCCATTTTTGCTGCGCAACGACATTCTCCGTTAGAACCTTTATTCTCGCAATCACGCACACATTCGGGATTGTAAGAAGCTACAATATTTGCCCAAAGCAAACGTGCCGCACGGAATTTCGCTATTTCAAGGAAATAATTGGAACTGATACCAAAATTAAATTTGATTTTCTTGGCTACTATGGCAGCAGGAATACCGGCATCAGTCAATTGACCCATATATTCATTTCCCCAAGCCAGAGCATAACCCAGTTCCTGAGAAATATAAGCGCCTGCATTATTCAATGATAAAGCGTTTACATTCAGCACACGATAGAAAGGAAGCGGCTGAATTGCTTCAATCAAAGATTTGGCTGTTTGTACCATATCACCTTTCTCCTTGCCACGAGTCAGCATCTTGTTGAAGAAATCATAGTTGATAGAACCTTTCAGTTTCTTCACATCATAATCTTTCTTCTGGAAATAAGCTACCAGCAGATTAGCCAACTCAACCACATGCCCCTGACAAGTTGAGAAATTCAGTTCAACACACTCTGCCTGAATATCACTTAACAGTGTTTCAATATATTCCGCATTAAGTTCTTTTGCTTTCACATGGAAAGAAAGTGAGTCAACACCCTTATTTAGGATATCCAGTGCTTTCGCATTGGCTTCTTTCGGACATTCTACTCTAATTTCCTGACGAACCAACCATGCATTGTTGTCTTTTTTAGTTCCTCTTAAATAAGGGAACTCTCCAGGAAGTGCATCAGTAGTTTTTAAATCCTCCAGATCTTCCATCCGATAAAAAGGTTTCACTTTAAACCCTTCGTTTGTTTTCCAAACGAGCTTCTTCTCAAAATCAGCACCTTTTAAATCGGCTGTAACCTTCTCCATCCATTGTTCGGTGGAGGCAGGAGAAAAGTCTGAGAAGAGTTTTTCTTTTTTGTCTGCCATAGTTTATTTAAAATTAAAACAAGATTAATATTGTCTTTATTTTTATCTATCTCTTTCTAAATGTCAGTCGTTCGACCTGCAAATATAACCAATAAGTTAAAACGAATCTCTTTTTTAGGGAAAATTCGCACAGGACGCCCCGATTCGTCAAGTGCATACAATCTGTATAGAAATTCTTCATTCTTTATTTTTTTTAGTTCTCCATTTATTTGATTTGCTCCAATGTTATGAGTAATTTTGCACCCGTTTTTAGAAAAACATTATAAAAACTGCTATATTATGGATTGGTTACAAAGTTTATTGTGGGACCCCAGCTCCGTAGCTCACATCGTGCTTCTCTACGCATTTGTAGTGGCAGCCGGAGTGTATTTGGGCAAGATAAAGATATTCGGAGTATCTTTGGGCGTCACATTTGTTTTGTTTGCCGGCATCCTAATGGGACATTTCGGCTTCACAGCCGATACACACATCCTACATTTCATCCGTGAATTCGGATTGATCTTGTTCGTATTCTGTATCGGTCTTCAGGTGGGGCCATCTTTCTTCTCTTCTTTCAAAAAAGGAGGAATGACATTGAACCTGTTGGCTGTAGGCATCGTAGTGTTAAATATTGCTGTCGCACTGGGGCTTTATTACCTCTGGAACGGCCGGGTAGAACTGCCGATGATGGTAGGTATCCTTTACGGAGCAGTGACAAATACTCCGGGACTTGGTGCTGCCAATGAGGCTCTGAATCAGTTGCATTATACCGGTCCGCAGATTGCTCTCGGTTATGCATGTGCTTATCCCCTCGGTGTGGTAGGTATCATTGGTTCTATCATTGCCATCCGTTACATCTTCCGTGTCAATATGGCGAAAGAAGAAGAAAGCCTGAAAATCCAAAGTGGAGATTCACACCACAAACCTCACATGATGAGCCTGGAAGTTCGCAATGAATCAATTAGTGGAAAAACGCTGATTGAAATCAAGAATTTCCTGGGCCGTAAGTTCGTTTGCTCCCGAATTCGCCATGATGGTCATGTAAGTATTCCCGACCATGAAACAGTGTTTAATATAGGCGACCAGTTATTTATCGTCTGCTCGGAAGAAGACGCTCCTGCAATTGTAGTATTTATCGGAAAAGAAGTGGAGCTCGACTGGGAAAAACAAGACCTCCCAATGGTTTCCCGTCGTATTCTGGTTACCAAACCGGAAATCAATGGTAAAACATTAGGTTCTATGCACTTCCGTAGTATGTATGGGGTCAATGTCACTCGTATCAACCGTTCCGGTATGGACCTGTTTGCCGATCCGAATCTGATACTTCAGGTAGGTGACCGCGTTATGGTGGTAGGACAGCAAGATGCAGTAGAACGTGTTGCCGGTGTACTGGGTAATCAGTTGAAACGCTTGGATACACCGAACATTGTTACGATCTTCGTTGGTATCTTCTTAGGTATCCTTCTGGGTAGTCTTCCGATTGCATTCCCGGGTATGCCGACTCCTTTAAAATTAGGTTTGGCAGGCGGACCGCTGGTAGTGGCTATTCTTATCGGACGTTTCGGTCATAAGCTGCATTTAGTGACTTATACAACCATGAGTGCCAACCTGATGCTTCGTGAAATCGGTATCGTTCTCTTCCTTGCCAGTGTCGGTATAGATGCCGGTGCCAATTTCGTGCAAACGGTAGTCGAGGGAGACGGATTACTATACGTAGGTTCTGGTTTCCTTATCACCGTTATCCCGCTACTTATCATCGGCACCATCGCAAGATTATATTATAAGGTAAACTACTTCACCCTGATGGGATTGATAGCCGGTAGTAATACCGACCCACCGGCATTGGCTTATGCCAATCAAACAACCTCCGGAGATGCTCCGGCAGTGGGATACTCTACAGTTTATCCGTTATCAATGTTCCTCCGTATTCTGACGGGACAGATGATATTATTAGCAATGATGTAAATCAAGTTTAGCATATAAACAATAAAGCCGGCTATATCCAAATGGAATACGCCGGCTTTATTTATTTTTTCAATCTGCTTTTCTATCCTGTCATACAAGCTGCAGTTTCTTTACTACAAATTCTTCAATGAACCGCACTGTCTCTTCAATTCCCAAAGAAGAAGAATCGATGCACAAATGATAAGTAGCTGCTGCTCCCCACGTTTTATAGCTATAATAATTATAGTATTCCGAACGTCTCTTATCCGCTTTTTCGATCATTTCTTCTGCAGCTTCCGCATCAATATGATGCATGCCACACAACCGCGCTATGCGATCTTCTTTAGAGGCTGAAATAAAAACATTAGCGCAACGAGGATGCTCTCTCAGAATATAATCTGCGCAACGTCCTACAAAGACACAAGATCTTTCTGCTGCCAGATGACGGATCACATCACTCTGTACTTTGAACAAGGCATCATTGCTCAAGCAGTTGTTACATGGCATAGCTCCCTCACTGATAAAAGGGAAACGCATACCGAACAGTCCGCCAATAATACCCTGCGAGGCTTTTTCATCAGCCTTTTCAAAAAACTCCTTACACAATCCACTTTCCTCCGAAGCCAGATTAATCAGTTCCTTGTCGTAGAAGTTGATTCCCAAACGGGCTGCCAACTTCTCTCCTATTTCTTTTCCGCCGCTACCTAACTGACGGCCGATATTGATAACATAATTACCGCTCATAGTACATTTTGTTTTATGGTTCTGTAGCAAACATACGACTTTTTTCTAAAAATCACATCATCAAACGAAAGTTATATTTGAAAGTGACTATGAAATATCCTTTTATTTCCTGGTTACGGAACTCATAAAAACCATCAGAAGAAGTCGTACGGCCGAAACTTTTCCTCTTCCCGAGAATATCCGCCCAATAAGCAGACAGTTCCGCTTCTTTCTTTTTCAAGAACCGCCAGCTGGCACTTGCATTCCACAACATCTGGTCATCTTCGCCTTTACGGATATTCGTACCATTACGGAAAGAATAAGCCCCGTCAGTCCGTAATTGCAAGCCAAAAGGAAGATCAACGTACCCCTCAAGACGAAAACTATAATTACGCGTATAGGTATCGTTATCATTGATAGAATTAAGCGAATACTGATAATTCCAGGAAGTAGAGAAATCAATACCTCCCCAGGTGGGCTGATAAGATACATTCGCGTCACACCCCAATCCGGTATCACGTGTCGTACTTTTCTTCGGTTCGAGGCTCTTGTCTTCATTAATCATACTGACACGATTGCTATGATTACCGTTCATATCCAACCGCAAGGAAAAATGTCCCAGACGCTTCCACCAGTTGGCACTTCCATATACATTCCAGTTTCCGTTAATATTAATAGGAGATGTCTCACGTCCACCGGTTTTTGCATCATATAGCACTACCTGCGTCACACTGTTCTGTTCCATCTGCCCACCGATATTCGCAGATATACCTTTTTTTGAATGTTGAAAGCCCACACGGACACTATGAGAAAACATCTGTTTCAAATCCGGATTTCCCCGGGTGATATACAACGGATTACTGTTATCCGTCAGCGGCATTAAATCAGATAAAGAGGGTTGCCGGGTTCTACCGCTATAATTGAAAGTGATCCGCGCCTCCTTCTTTTTCCAATTCACCCATATCATAGGCTGAAAGTCGATAGTATGCACGGTAGTGTCTGCATAGAGCTTTCCCATTTTCCGTTCAATGGCACGTTTTTGCGGAGTCATCCCCAATGAGGCATTAAACATCCAGGTATCATCAGAGTAATTAAGCCCCACATCCAGGTTATGTCCATTCGTACGACTATGACTCCGATTACTCAAACTATCCACATATCCTGCTTCATAGTCGGGAGGTAGCTCACCAAAGACTTCCGACTTCGTCAGAGAAGATAATTCATACGTATCACGATTATCACGCTCATAGCTAGTATCCCAGTTATATGCTACCCGAAAATGCATCTTCTTGCCAATAGGCTGGGCAAAGGTAATCCCGACTCTCCATGAATTATTTTTTTGAGGCGACTTCAAATACTGGTTACGATAAAGCACCGAATCATTACCCAATTTATCTTCGAGACGGAAATAAGTAGTTTTGGAAAGCGAAAAACTTTCATTATCTCCCCACGAATCCGAGTTCTGGATATTCAATGCCAGCGTTGTACCTTTTTCATTCAGACGTCTCATAATACCCATCATCCAGCTATAACGGTTCGACTGATTTTCCGAACGCGACCGGTTCTCACTACGGTTCACTTTTATATCCCGGGGAATAGATTCAAAGTCATCAAACAAGCTCTCATGACTTATGCCGGGAGGAGCATCAAAGGATGCATTCTGGCTACTGTTTTCATTCCTATTAGGAGAGATTCCTAAATTACCGGTAAAATGTATACGTGTACGTTTATCTACTTCCCAGCTTCCCATGAAGTTAGAACTAATCGACCGCCCCTTAGAATTACTTTCGTTAGTAGACGCAGAGTATTGATTACCTGCCGGCAAATACTGTTCCTGATAAATGGAAGAAAGATTTCCGTTCCGGTTCAAATTATAGTTCACACTTCCGGTCAGGGAGAATTTCTTACCGAATTTATGAGTCATATTCATTCCTACCGAATTGTTGATATTATCCTTGTACGTACTATTCTGGTATCTGTTGGTAGACTGTGCGATAAAAGAAAGATTATCTCCGTCTTTACTAAAATAATTCACTTGCCCCTCAAAATCCTTCTTCTGGTTATTCCCGTATCCTACCGTTGCATTTGTCAGCCAGGTTTTATTCAATTCATCCTTAGTCTGCAAGTCAAGTACATATTTCTTTTCTCCTGAACTAATTCCGGTGAACTCCTCTTCTTTCGATTTCTTATCATATACTTTCAACTTACTAATCAGGTCTGCCGGAAGATTTTCGAGTGCCGTCTTTTTATCTCCGGAGAAAAAAGCTTCGCCATTTACATTGATTTCACTGATGGGCTGTCCGTTGTATGTCAACGAATTATCTTTCTTATTATATACCAATCCGGGAACACGCTTCACTAAATCTTCCAGATAAGCTCCTTCACGAGTTTTAAAAGCGGCAGCATTGATAACCGTAGTATCTCCCTCCATCACTACTTCCTGCAATTTTCCCGTTATCGTCACTTCACTAATCTGAATATCATCATCTTTCAATACCACTGTACCGATATTCACCGATACAGAGTCTTCCAGTGCCCGGTATACAGATTGCATTCCCATAAAAGAGACCTTCAACAGGTATTTCTTTTTCTTCTGCGGTTGATAATTAAGAATGAAACGCCCATTCTTATCACTTGTTATTCCCTTGATAAAGGCAGAATCGCTTTTCGCCAAAATAACAATGCTGGCAGATGGTAATGCCCGCTTCTCATTACTGCCGGCTTCCATTGTCTGCACTCTTCCTCGCACAGTTCTCACTTGTTGAGCATACAGAGCAGTATGTCCCCAAAGTAGCAGCAAAAGCAATCCCACTAACTTACAAGCGTTCATATCTAATAGTAGTTAAGTCTGATATTTATGTTGATCTAAAACAAATCGGGACAAAGTTAATAACTTTTACGTAAAACGTTTAATCCCAGAGTTATTTTTTATACCTTTGTCCATCCATTATTCAATCAGCAACTTAATGAAAAGGATTATATTAATCACAGGAGGACAACGATCCGGTAAAAGTTCGTTCGCGGAAAAAAAAGCGCATGAACTTACTACGTCACCGGTTTACTTGGCCACTGCCAGGATATGGGACGAAGAATTCAGAAAAAGGGTGGAACGCCATCAAAAGAACCGCGGTCCTGAATGGACAAATATAGAAGAAGAAAAAGAATTGAGCCGTCACAATGTAGCGGGCAGAGTCGTAGTGATAGATTGTGTAACTCTTTGGTGCACTAACTTCTTTATGGAGTTTGATTCTAATGTTGCCTCCTCATTGGAAGCCGTCAAAAAAGAATTCGACAAATTTACCCAGCAGGACGCCACTTTCATATTTGTAACTAATGAGATTGGTTGGGGGGGAGTTTCCGAGAACAAACTGCAACGTAAATTCACAGACTTGCAAGGTTGGACCAATCAATACATCGCATCGCATGCCGACGATGTATATCTCATGGCAAGTGGTATTCCCGTAAAAATAAAATAAACATGAAAACGTTTCATATTCAAAAGCCGGATGAAGCTATCAAAGAAGCTCTGATTGACAAAATCAATAATCTGACCAAGCCTAAAGGATCGCTTGGAAGACTGGAAGAAATCGCTTTGCAAATCGGACTGATCCAACAATCCCTTTCTCCACGATTAACTCATCCTCAAAATATAATCTTTGCCGCAGATCATGGCATCGTAGAAGAAAAAGTCAGCCCATCTCCTAAAGAAGTAACCTGGCAACAAATCAGCAACTTTCTTCATGGAGGAGCAGGGATTAACTTCCTGTGCCGACAGCACGGTTTCACTCTTAAAATTGTAGACGCAGGAGTCGATTATGATTTGCCTTATGAAAAAGGCATCATTAACATGAAAGTCGGAAGAGGAACACGCAATTTCCTTCATGAAGCAGCCATGACACCTGAAGAGATGGAACTCTGCCTGGAGCATGGTGCCCAATGTGTGGACACTTCTCACCAGGAAGGCTGCAATATCATTAGCTTCGGTGAAATGGGAATCGGAAATACTTCGCCCTCTTCCTTATGGATGACTTGCTTCACCGGAATCCCATTAGATCAATGTGTAGGTGCAGGAAGCGGACTCAATCATCAGGGAATAAATCACAAATACGAAGTTCTGAAAAGATCTCTCGAACAATATCCGGGAGAGCATTCCACAGAAGAAATCCTCTGCCGTTTCGGAGGTTACGAAATGGTAATGGCCGTAGGAGCAATGCTCAAAGCTGCCGAACTGGGAATGGTTATTCTAATTGATGGATTTATTATGACCAATTGTATTCTTGCCGCTTCACGCCTTTATCCGGAAGTGATGAGCTATGCCATATTCGGTCATCAGGGAGACGAGAGCGGACATAAGCTATTATTGGACTATCTCGGAGCACGTCCCCTACTCAATCTCGGACTAAGACTTGGAGAAGGAAGCGGTTCCGTTTGTGCCTATCCCATTGTAGATTCTGCTGTAAAAATGCTGAATGAGATGGATTCATTTGCTCATGCTTCTATCACTAAATATTTCTAAGATGAACCAGATACTTGCCGCCCTCATATTCTTTACACGATTGCCTTTCTGGAAAATAAAAGAAGTTCCGCAGGAGTGTTTCAAACACGTTGTCAGTTATTGGAGTTTCAGTGGCTGGCTGACCGGGGGAATGATGGCATTGATTTTCTGGGGAGCCAGTACTATTTTACCTCACGGAGTAGCCGTAATCCTGGCACTGACTTCACGTTTACTTATCACAGGAGCATTGCATGAGGATGGATTGGCCGATTTCTTCGATGGATTCGGAGGTGGAACGAACAGGGAAAGCACGTTACGCATCATGAAAGATTCCCATATCGGAAGCTACGGAGTTTTGGGATTAATCATCTATTATCTGCTTGCTTACAATCTACTGGTCGCACTTCCCTTAACAGTTACTCCTTTCTTATTACTAAGCGGAGATACCTGGAGCAAATTCATTTCTTCCAATATCATCAATTACCTGCCCTACGCACGGAAAGAAGAAGATAGCAAATCCGGAACAGTATATACAAGAATGAATTTGGGGGAGATCGTTATGTCTGCGATGGGGGGAATACTGCCTCTCCTATTACTTCCTCCAAGCTACTGGCCCGTGTGTATATTTCCTATTCTGGTATTCTCCTTTATCTGCCGGATGATGAAACGACGTTTGAACGGATATACCGGAGATTGTTGTGGTGCATTATTTCTCTTAAGCGAAATAAGTTTCTGGCTGGGAGCAGTGATGTCTATCTATATAAAATAAGTAATCCTATGAATATTTATCTAATCAGACATACCTCTGTCGACGTTCCTAAAGGTCTTTGTTACGGTCAGTCAGACGTTCCTTTACGTCCTACATTTGAGATAGAAGCAGCCGTAACCAAAGCTAAAATCGAATCCATTCACTTTGATATGGCTTACACCAGTCCTCTATCCAGATGCACCCGTCTGGCACAATATTGCGGATTCGGAGATGCCATCCGTGACCCAAGAATACTGGAACTTAATTTCGGAGATTGGGAAATGCAGTATTTTGATAAAATCAAAGACCCGAATCTACAGTGCTGGTACGACGATTACTTGAATGTAAAAGCAACCAATGGAGAATCGTTTGCCGATCAGTATAAACGGGTAGCCGCGTTTTTAGACGAAGTCAGACAAAAGGAGGCTGAAAATATAGTAGTATTTGCTCATGGCGGCGTATTGATTTGCGCACAGATTTATGCAAAGTTGATTCAACCGGAAGAAGCATTTCAGGCAGTACCTGCCTATGGAGGAATTTTTCTATATCAAGAGCGCCCGTAAACAAACAGTCAGGACAATCATCATCTCTTCTGCACGACGGTTGACAGCAACTCCCATCCGCATATCGGATGTGTCCAGCAAACGTTCATTCACTCCGATATAAGGCTTTGTAAAGAGTTGACCAAAATAGTGATGAGGACCGCCGAAACGACAATTCAGGATACCTGCAAGAGCGGCTTCCGGATAGCCGGAATTGGGACTTGCATGTTCCCTGCCATATCTCTTCACAAATGACAGGAGTTTCAGCCGACCACTTGCCAAGACCATCAGAAAAGCAGTAAGACGGGCAGGAATATAATTAGCGACATCATCAACACGAGCTGCCACACGCCCAAAAAGGAGATAACGATCACTATGATAACCAATCATGGAATCAAGCGTATTCACCATTTTGTAGGCCATCATTCCCGGAACGCCCAACAACAAATACCAGAAAAGAGGAGCAATCACTCCGTCACTCAAATTTTCCGCCAAAGTTTCAAGAGCAGCAGTCCTGACTTCCTGTGCAGAAAGTTCGGAGGTATCACGCCCTACAATACGGGCAACCTGAATACGTCCCTCTTCCAAAGAACGATCAACCGCCTCAAATACCATTCTGACCTCTTTAATCAATGTAGTTCCGGCCAGACAAAAGAAAATGCAGATTATATCAAAACCGATCACCGCAGGAGTTCCTAAAAAAGAAAGGGCATATTCGATTCCTATGGTGACCGAATAAACGAACAGGATCAACAGAACAGACATGATTCCTCCTTTCCATAACTTATAAGATCCTTTATTCAGTCTCTTTTCCCCGAAAGCAATCATCTTGCCGAACCAGATGACAGGATGAGGCAAAGACACCGGATCACCGAATAGACGATCCATCAACCAGGCCGGCAATAAAACACGCAGCACTACTCCTATAACGATAAAGTAACTCATCATAAACAAAAATATATCTTAACTCATTATCTGCTCCATCCATTCACTGATTGCTTTCACCAGCTTATCATTTTCTTCGGGAGTTTGCGTAGCAATCCGAAAGAAACGCTCGTCCAATCCCTCAAAGTTGGATGCATCCCGAATGAGTATTCCATGATTCACGGCTAGAAAATCCTTAAGGGCCGCCGCTTTCCCCATACGTAGTTTTATCAACATATAGTGCGTATCAGTTGGCCATATTTCTAACATCCCCGTGGCAAGCAGGAGGTTTGTCAGTCGCTCACGTTCTGCCAGAAGTTGCGGAATATCCGCTGAAATGCCGTCTCCCTCTTCCAGAAGATATTTTGCGGCTTCAATAGCCAGGCTATTCACAGACCAAGGCATCCGACGGCAACGAACATCATCGGTCAATCCCTCGGAGGCAGTAAAATAACCTACCCGCAGTCCCGGAATCGCGTATTGCTTGGTCATTGAATGGAGCAGGATCACATTTGGAAAGGAAGCGGCTTCTTTAATCCCAAGAAGTGACTTTAATGTGAAATACTCGTAAGACTGATCGAATATAAACAATTTATCAGGATGAGAATCGACCAATGCTTTCAGGTCTTCCTTATTTCGCACTTCACCTGTCGGGTTATTCGGATTGCAGATCCACACCAATTCCGCATCTTCCGGTAAAGCGTCCAACGAATAAAAAGGCTTCACTTTGTGCCGATGTACCCGGCATGCGTCCGCATACTCGCTAAAGGTTGGTCCCAACACAGCTGAAATACGTCCTTGAAAGACTTGTGCTATCAAGTAAATAGCTTCCGTCGCTCCATTAGTCACACAAACTTGGCGGGGAGTGAGCGAATACCTCCGGGCTATTTCACTTTCCAAAGAATAAGGCATCGGCTCGGGATAACTGCAAATGGTAGAGAGCCGCTCATTCAGTCGTTGGTAAAGTCCCGAATGATCGATCCGGTTATACACATTCGAACTGAAATTGCTAACTATTTTCTTTCCGTATTTATAAAGATCGTCTCCGTGTCCCTCAATCATTTCTTTCTAATATTTTATAAAGTAACGGCATATTGATGTGTTTTCTCACATGTTCCGCCAACTTATCATATTGTTCTTCCTTGAATGTTGCATAGTCAAAGGTCTGCTGTTCCAGTTTGTCGGCATAAGGCTTGAGCAGGAAATCTATAAATGACTGGTTGTCAAGTATGCCATGAATATATGTTCCCATACACTTCCGGCCATTCCGGTAACCATCCTCTCTTCCATCCTCCAGTTTATTTAAAGGAGAAGGGGAGAATCCTCCGGCAGGTACGCTTCTGCCCATGTGTATCTCATATCCCTTACAAACCGTATCCGACTCATCAAAAGTGAAATTCACCTGCCGGGTCACTTTATCTCCCTGCATGGTAGTGATGACAGGAAGTAACCCCAAGCCGGGAAGTAATTTAAAACTTCCCTCTACTCCGTCAGGATCGCGTACTTCCAGCCCCATCATCTGATAACCGCCACAGATGCCCATGATGGTCGCCCCTTCCCGATGAGCTTTCAGAATAGCTTGTACTACTCCGTTACAGCGCAATTCATAAAGATCATCCAGCGTATTCTTGCTTCCGGGCAACAATACAATATCTGCTTTCGCTATTTCATTCACATTATTGGTATAATACAAATGCACCCGTTCATCCCGTTCCAACACATTAAAATCGGTAAAGTTAGACAGATGACGCAGCAAGATCACAGCTATATTGATTTTTCCGGCTATAGCCTCCCGGTTTTTAGACTCAAGCATCACAGAGTCCTCTTCTTCTATATAAATTCCCTTATAGTAGGGCACTACTCCAAGCACAGGAACCTTGCAGAGGTCTTCGATCATCTTTATTCCGGACTCAAACAGGCGGATATCCCCTCTAAACTTATTGATAATAATACCCTTAATCAATGAACGTTCTTCCGGAGTCTGCAACAGAATAGAACCATACACACTGGCAAATACACCACCACGATCAATGTCCGCTACCAGAAAAACATCTGCCCCAGCGTGTTTTGCCATAGGCATATTGACCAGGTCGACGTCCCGCAGATTAATTTCCGAGATACTGCCGGCCCCCTCCATCACTATCGGATTATATCTGGTAGCGAGGCGATTATACGACTCATTGACTACTTTTCGTAATTCTTCCCTTCCCTCCTTGCGGAAATACTCATACGCATTCCGGTCACCGATTGGTTTCCCCAATAACACAACCTGCGAAGTATGTTCGGAACTTGGCTTCAACAACAACGGATTCATATCCGTATGACAGGGAACACCGGCAGCTTCCGCCTGAACGGCTTGCGCCCTGCCGATCTCCAATCCCTCGGGAGTGGCATACGAATTCAAAGCCATATTCTGGGCCTTGAACGGTGCAGGATGATATCCGTCCTGCTTCAATATGCGACAGAATGCCGCAGCCAGAATACTTTTCCCGACATCGCTACCTGTTCCGGCAAGCATAAAGGAATTTAGTTTTTTCTTCTCCATCTTTCTATTTACTTTGGTCAGGGGTTGAAGCTTTGCGCTTATAACCGAAAGCTTTCCATTTCTCTTCAGTCCAGTGCTGCCGATACATTTCATAGCGTGCCATGACAAAGAACAAGTCGGATAATCGGTTGATGAATTCAAGCAGAGATTGCGGCACCGGGTCCTGCCGATGTAATGTGCAAAGCCTCCGTTCGGCACGCCTTGCTATAACACGCGCATGATGCAATTGTGCAGAAATTTGTGTACCACCCGGTAGTATAAAATAGCCATTATCTTCCATAGCGGTATTCATTGTATCCATTCTTTTTTCCAGAAGACCGGTCAGATCCGTACGCAAGGTATTCGGGTTTTCGCCCCTTTTAACGAATGGAGTAGCCACATGACTCATGCATGACATCAGTTCCATCTGTATTTCATACAGCCATTCGTGCCATTCATCCTGTTCAGGAAGAAGTGAGCGGACTATTCCTATCACCGTATTCAGTTCGTCAATCGTACCGTTAGCCTCAATCCTGATATCATCTTTTTCGACACGCTCACCACCAAAGATTCCGGTAGTTCCATTGTCACCCGTACGGGTATATATTCTTCTCATCATTCCCAAAGTTTCATTAAGTTCATTTCACCCCAATAGAGGTGTGTATAGCCTGCAATCAGATTCTTATATCGATAAAGCGGAGTGGAAACAGGATTTCCTTTTGCATCTGTCACCTCCGCAATGGATGGAAGTTCTTTTTCAATGGAAGAGTAATGAAACTCATGTCCTTTCCATACCTGCTCTCCTATCCGGAGGGTTCGATAACCAAGCCTTAATTTCATATTTTCCATAGTAGCCCTCTGATGCAGTAATCCGACCATGGCATATTGTTTTCCATCCATTCCCCGGATACTGTCACAAAGATACATCATCCCACCACATTCGGCAAGCAAACGACCTCCGCTTTCCACATACATTTTTAATTGTTGCTTGACGGCTATGTTACTTTCCAGCTCTTTCAGGAAAAATTCGGGATAACCACCCGGCAAATAAACTAAATCACAATCGGGCAGATGTTCATCGCTCATGGGACTGAAAAAGGTAACTGTCCCTAATTCTTTCAGACGAGCCAAGTTCTCCCGGTACATGAAATTAAATGCTGCATCCTGCGCTACTGCTATCTTCCATTTTCTTTCTAAAAGAATGTCTTTGGAGATTTCTGTCGATGGAATCGAGGTATGTGCATTATAATCAACCAATGGTACACTACATACTTCAAGAATCCGGTCAACCGCCACATGCTCTTCAATCGCCTGCGCCACCACAGAAGCGAATTTATCAAACTGATAGGAAGCATCCAACGTCAATCCCAAATGACGGGAGGGTACTTCCAGTTCTTTCAATCGAGGAAGAAAGCCGAAACATTCTACACCTACATCTTCACAGGCTTTCTGTAAAAAAGAGTAATGGCGTTCGGAAGCTACCTGATTGAATACCACACCGGCAAGTCGCACCGACGGATTGAAATATTTAAAGCCATATAGAATCGGAGCTACTGTATAAGACGTTGATTTGGCATTGATTACAAGAACAACAGGGATATTCAATAAGGCGGCAATAGCCGCACTGCTTCCCTCCATTCCTTCGAAGCCGTCGAAAAGTCCCATCACTCCCTCGGTCACACATACATCCATTGCAGCCGCGTATTTTGCATACGTCTCCTTTACATGTTTTTGAGAAGAGAGCCAGAGATCGAGATTGACGGAAGCATTACCTGCTGCCATCTCATGATACTTCGTATCAATATAATCAGGACCACATTTATAAGGCTGCACATTCAGTCCTCTATCACGAAACAGTCTTAACAACCCTGTTGTAAAGGTTGTTTTTCCACCTCCCGAAGAAGCGGCTCCAATTAAAAAATGACTGGTCTGTTTCATCGTTTTATAGCTTTCAGTGTATCAATGGGATTATGCTCGTCTACTGTCAGTCGGATCACTTGTTCAAGTTTCAATCCATTATCGTCTATTGCTTTCTCAAATTGATTCCTACTGTCTTCGGATACAGAATTAAACACCAGCGTCCCACCAACAAGCAATAAAGGAGCTATTTTCTTTATCATTTCTCCCAACTTGCCACCATGACCTCCAATAAAGACAGCATCAGGCATGGGAAATTTCTCTAACGGTATATCCAAAAAATCTCCAATCACCGTCGTTATTCCCGGACAGCCAAACCGATGACTATTCGTTTCCATCAATTGCCGCCCCGCCTCTCTTTTCTCAAAAGCAACAATATCGAGATGAGGAAATTGCAACTTCGCCTCAATGGAAACAGAACCAGTACAAAAACCCACGTCCCACATCACCGATCTGTTTCTCAAATCGAGCAGACTCAATGACAGCAGACGAACAGGCATTTTGGTTATCATATTCGCCCGCCCGTCCAACAATTCAAACTGCTCTTCCGGAATTCCGAACGACCGTTCACGAACGGTAATACGCTTTAAAATCACACAATTCGGCATCCTGAAATGCCTTTCCATCGCTTCCTCCACACTATATTCTGCCACTGTTTCCTCTTCATTCCCCAACTGCTCACCCACAATCATCCGGTAGTTGGCATATCCGTACGCTTGCATCCGGGCAGCTATGGATGCAGGTGTTTTTTCTCTGTCAGTGAGCGAACCAATCAATGTCTCTCCGGAAATAAGAGCCTCATCCAAGGCTTTCCACGGTCTGCCAGTCAGAGAAATCGTCCGCATATCATGATAAGGTAACAAGGCTTTGTGCGCTAAAAGCTGCAAGGAACTAAAAGACGGATAGACTTTGACAACAGCCTCGGGCAGTTTACGCATCACCGTATTGGCAAAACCAAAAAACAAAGGATCACCGGAAGCAAAAACTACTATTTCCTGATAACCGGCATAACACTCGAACACAGCGTCAAGAGGCACAGTTATATCTATCCAAACCGATGATTCCGGTAACATGGCCGCCACAATTTCATGATGTCTCTTTCCACCCGAAAAGACATGAGAACGGGCAATCAAAGCCTGAACCTCCTTACTGAAAGAGAGTTCGCGACTATCTGTTATTCCTATGATATGAAATTCCTGCATTCTGTCATATAAAATGTCTATACTCTTCTATACATCTCTGCCGGGGCGCAGTGTCCGGGCATCATCAAAACATAAAATCGCGTTCACCAATGTAGCGGCAAGATTACTTCCTCCCCGTCTGCCCTGAACAATAATCTTCGGTACTTCCGTGAATGTCTTTATCATGTATTTCGACTCTTTCACATGCACGAATCCTACGGGAGCGGCAATAACCCCGGACGGGTGTGCTTTTCCTTTTCGAATCAGATCGCACAGTTCTATTAATGCCGTAGGTGCATTACCAAATACAAAAAGAGCATCCGGATGTTTTTCTACAGCCAGGCGAATAGCTTCCTGTGAGCGGGTAGTTCCCCGTTTCTTCGACTGTTCCACTGCACGTTCGTCGGAGAGATAACATTTCACTTCCACCCCTAAACGCTGTAAAGCACCTTTCCGTATGCCGGCAGCTACCATCGTGACATCTGTGATAATCGTCTTAATCCGTCCGGAAGCAATCTGTTCATACAAGTTCTTTACAACCTCCTTATCCGTATATACCAGCTTCTCCATTTCAAAATCCGCTGTGGTATGTATGGCATGAAATAAAGCCCACTTACGGTCAAGGTCGATCTCTTTATTCTGCATCTCTTCCTCTATCTTCCGGAAAGAGTTCATCATAATCTCCTGTCCTTTTCCGACTTCCCCCTTTTCCTGTTCGCGATAATATCCGCGAGGAGTTACCATCCGGTTCTGAAATTGATAAGTTTGTGAATTGCCAATCAGTATTACTGTAAACATATCCACTTCTTCCGGATCGAAATCCTGTAAGGTGGTCACTACCACCGTTTCTTCTTCCCGACCTGCCTGACGGACATAACCTACGGGCGTTTCCGGTGAACGGGATTCCTGAAAGATTTCTTTCAGACGATAAAGCTGCCAGTAACGTCCCTCACTCTTAGGGTTGTAAATGGCTGTTACAAAGTCGGCAGTAGCAGCGGCAGTGATTCTTTTTTCTATGATTTCCCAGGAAGTCATCAAGTCGGACAGAGAGATAATGCAAAAATCATGACCGATGGGAGCACCCAGCAATGACGCAGCTTTCTGGAAAGCACTGATACCGGGCAGCACGAGGATCTCGACCTCACTCCCCCGTTCCCGTTTCATTTCATAAATCAACGGAGCCATCCCATAGATTCCCGCATCACCGGAACTGATGACACAAACAGTTTTTCCCTGTTCAGCATATTCAAAAGCCAATTCTGCACGGGCTTTCTCCCGCTTCATTCCGGTATCTATGCATTCTGTCTGTTCCGACAGCCAGGAGGTAATAAACTGAAAATAATACTTATATCCAATCACTACATCTGACTCTTTCAAGGCATTAACGACAGCTGGAGTAATATCTTCCGGGCTACCGGGACCGATACCTGCTACTATGATCTTATTTTCTTTCATACATCTTCAGGATTATACCTGAAACAAAGGTAAAGATAAAAACTTAAACAAGATAAAATGTAATCAGATAGTTCTGAATAAAAAATCACAGAATATCCTGACTATATAAAAAGCCAACTAAAATGATCCCGTTTTATTTATAGCAAATACGGCCATTTTGGTTGGCTTTATTTTGTTTATTAGCAGTATGATTATTTCACACTCAACTAATCAACCAATTATTCTTCTTCCGCATCCGGATCATACATTGCATCATTATCAGCGACCTTCTTCTCAATATGGCTAACCCATACGCTTACAATCTTGGAATAATCACCTAATCCTTTGATATCACAGTTAGCCAACGGGCAAGTATATCCGGCTTTTGCCAATTCATAGCGCCAACTTCCTTCTTCAGCCGTGGCACCAACACCACCCTTCATATCATTATTAGCATGATCGCCTGCAATAGACATCAACGGATGACAGATCACATTACCTGATTTCTTGTTAGCTGCCTGCATACGGGAAATCATATCGTCTATATAATTATCTTCCATATCTACAGTAGCCACAAAATAATTAGAATTAAGTTTCTGCAACTCTGCTTCCATCATCGTGTAGCGAGAGTTACCATTCCCGTAGTTATAATTTTCGGGATTTCCATGTCCCATGAAAGTCACAATATTATTCGACTCCACTTTACTTTTATAAGTTTCATGCAGAATCTTTGCTACATTGGTTACATCTTCCTCTGTTTCCAACAACGGACCACCCAAATATACTTTCACGTTGGCAAATTCCGGGTGCTCACCATCATTATGGAAATCTTTCACGACATTCTGTACCCGAAGGAATTCTTCGCCGGGAATAACATGAAGAGATTGCACGCAAACCGTCTTATATCCTGCCAGACCAATAGCTTCCAAATAGAAAGAAGGTGCATAATAATTCCAACCTTTTGCCGCGCAACGGGTCATACAAATCTCCGAAGTGAAAGAAAAATAAATATCCATGTTAGGGAACTTACTAGCAAACTGCGCTTTCATATTATTGAAAGTCGTTTGAGGCGCATCCCACGTACTACCAAAAGTCACTAGCAGCAAGGCTGTATCATGCTTTTTGTTGGCTTGTACTTCGGCAGTTACTGCTTCCATCTTCTTATCGTGGTTGGATTTTGCCACATCATCATCGTCGTCGGAGCAAGATACTGCCGAAAGGGACATTACAGCTACTAAAGCTGTCATCATCATAAATCTAAACTGTTTCATGTCTTTAAAATTTTAAAGGGTTAAACATCATGTATTTTTTGTCTTTTTTTGTCCGAATTGTATCATCAACGAACCATAGAAAGTTCGTCCCGCTGTAGTTGTACCATAATTCAGGCTGTGATACGTTGTCTCATAATAATTGAAGATATTATCGATTCCCGCATTCACCTCGGCATTCCATCGTTTGCCCAATTTGAATTGGTGACGGGTATTCAGCCTCCAAAGATTATAAGCCTTGCCATTTCCATCATCCTGATAATAACGTTTACTCTGAATACGTCCATAAACTCCAATGCCAAGACGATAGTTACTCCGTCTCCACGCATGCGTCCAGATGGCACTCACAGTAGCACGATGATGAGCCATACCATCAATAATGACATGTTTCATTACTTGATCTTCTTCATCATATTGGTTCGCTTCAGTATCCAGATAGCTATAACCTCCTGTCAGAGTCAGTGATTGGACCGGTGTCCATTTGGCATTCACATCCACCCCATAAGTACGGGCATCATCCATGTTCTGATACTGGCGTACACGGGCAGGATCATAGGTAACAACCAGATCACCCGGAGCCTGCGAAAGAGGAATAGTGACTAGAGTTATCATATTATCTACCCAGTTACAATATCCCGTGACATTGATACTGAAACGAGTTCCATTATATTCCAGTCCACCGGAAACATAACGGCTGGTCTGTGGATCCAACTCCGTATTTCCCAGATTCAATGAGATTATTGACATCTGACGGATATAACGGTAATGCAATTCTTTCAGTGTCGGTGTCTTGAATCCTTCCGAATAGGTAGCACGCAGATTAAAAGCTCCTAACTTATAAAGTGCCGATACTTTCGGAGTGATGCGCACACCAAAGTTCTGATTCACTGTCAGTCTCCCTCCCGCTGTGATATTCAACCGTTCAATAGGCGTCCATTCATCCTGCGCATAGAAAGAGGTCGTATAATCGGATACCTGATCTTTTTCATCCAGTCGACGGGGAGCATCCAGCCAATTGATTTCCGTATCAGTACCCACACTCAAACGATTGAAGTATGGCAGATTGAATATACCTTTCAACTGCAATAACAAGCGGCTTTGATCGCTTTGCAATCCTTTATCACCAGGGAAATATGGAAAACTGATCTCCTTGCCACTATCATCATACTCCTTATCCCAAGTCTCGCGAGTGTACATATAATAATAAGCATGACTATCATAGTTGACGTCCAGCATAATGCTATTGCTATTTTTCAGCTTCAACTTACCTCCTGTCGCAACAGAAGAGTTACGATAAAGGAAATCATAAGTCTTATAGTCAGGCACTCCGCAAGGACGATATATCCGTTTGCGATAAAAGCTACCGTCAGCGTAAAGGCTCAAATCCTTTGTAGCCTGATAATCGAAACGCTGTGCCACTTGCCAGTCCGTATAGCGATTTACAGTCTTATTGATGGAATTGGTTATAGGATATTCATAACGGTTCGGATCTTCATAAGTTGTATTCTGCCATCCGTCTGAATGCTTCAGTTGGAAATTAGTGGAAGAAGTAAATTTACCAACCTTGAACTGTACGGTATTCGACTGCCGGAATTCTCCATACGATCCGCCGCGACTTGTATTTTCTATCAAAATATTTTCGCGGTGTTTCTTTAATATAATATTCACCACTCCTGCAATAGCATCACTTCCGTAAAGTGCCGAAGCAGCTCCTTTCACGATTTCAATACGTTCAATACGAGCCGGATCGATCAAGCCCAGATTATTCTGTCCGCCTACATCACCATGCATCTTCTTGCCATCAACAAGGATTAATATATAACCATTGCCGAGTCCTCCCAATTGCATATTGGCTCCCATATCACCAGCACTAAAATCAAAAGAAGCACACAGTCCGCTCAAAATATCTTCCAAGGTAGCCCCTGCATAACTATCCAGCATTTTGCGGCTAATCACTTCCGTCTGCACAGGTGCATCTTTCAGATAGTGTTCCGTTCCCGTACCTGTCACCACTATTTCAGGAATCGAATCCTGCATGGCGACATTGCTCTGTGCACTTACCTCTGCGGATAAAGACAACAAAACAAGTCCTGTTAACCATATTTGTCTCATTCGTTTCATCTACCTTTTATTATCATTAAAGAGAAATAAGGAAATTCCCTTGCCAATATATCTTTCTTATCACACGTATAAAATTCCCCGTCCGCTCCCACATTCTCGAAATAATGACAGACAAGTCCTTCCTCCAAACTTATAAAATGCTTCACTTCCTCCTCACACTGCGATAGTTTCATCACTACCGCCACTTCACTACCGGAAGCAATCCGGCTGAACAGTTCCCTGTCCACTTTTCCCGGACACACCGTCAACCGTTCTTCTTGTTCCACAATGGAAAGACCGATGGAAGCCGCCGCTGCAATAAACGCCGGAACACCGGCAATCTGCTTGATAGGTATCCCCGCTTTTTTGAGCCTTCCGACCAAATAACTGGTAGAAGAATAAAAACCTGCATCTCCTTCAGCCACTATCGCCACACATAAACCTTCCGAATACAGGCTGACTATTTCTTCAAAAACCTTATCGTAAGCCTCATAAGCCATCTCACGCTTCTTACTCATCGGCAATGTATAGCGTCTGATAGATTCTTTCTTTATCTTCAATTCTTTCAGAAGAACAGAAGACCGGGAACGCGCATTTGTTTTCGGGCAAAAAATAGCATTTGCCCGACATAGTGTAGCACCTCCTATCAAAGAGATAAGCCCCGCTTCACCCGGACCTAAAGAAACGATATATACCGGTTTCAAATCTTCCATCTCTCTTATCGATTATTTCTTATCCTTATTTTCTAAAACGAATCGTCAGGCTTGCATAGAAAGCTCTTCCCGGTGTAATGGTCGAATAAGGTTTCTTCGTATTCCAGGGACGGTCGTCTACCCAGTCGAACAGGTTCTCAACACCCAAACCGGCATTCAGAATGAAATATTTCAGATTGAATGTATGTCCTGTATTCAAATCCCAAAGCATAAAACCGGATGAATCATAGTCATACGTTTCGGAATATCTCTTTCCCTGTCCGCGACCAACCATATTGATGTTCAGTCCATACAATCCCCAGTTCTTAGACCATTGCGCATTTACGTTTCCTGCATACTTGACACTTTTGTCAATCGGTTTGTCCGTTATCAGATTTCTTGCATCCAACAGCGTATAGCCGGCTCCCAGATTGAATCCAAGTCCCAGGTAAGCATTTGCATTTACATTCACCCCTTTGATTCTCACTTTATCGATGTTGTCACGCTGGCGCACTTCATCATAATCACCGTACTGTGCAGCTTCTTCATCGCTCAAAGTACGGTAATTAATCATATCCGTCACATTATTTACAAAAGCCGTTGCTGATACAGAAAAACGGGAATGAGTATATTCCAGATTCAATGAGAAATTCTTGCTTTCTTCCGGTTTCAGTTCCAGATTTCCGATAGTATAGCGATTGGTAGTCTTTGCCAGATCCGTAGCGTAAATTTCAGAAAGAGTAGGCGTGCGGAAACCTGTTGCAAAAGACAATCGGCCACGGAAACCACCCTCCCTATACATAATAGAAGCTGTCGGAGTGAAATGATCTTCAAATGTTTCATTATAAATGTAACGCAATCCCACTACTGCTTGCAGAGATTCGGCAATCGTCCACTCATCCTGTGCATATAAAGCCATGGTGTAGAGCGTCTTATTAGAGATATTGTCCGATTCACTTTCCAGCTTTTCATCCAGATATTCCAATCCGGCAGACAGTTTGTTCTTGCTGTTCACCTTGATAATACTCTTCACATTTCCCCGGTAAAAATATTGTTTCTTACGAGTTTCCTTATCTCCAATCTTGAAGTCACCGCTTTCCTGAATATAGTCATAAGCCGACTTGTAATTGTCCGAATAGAAATCGGCATCGATATATGCTTTCTTATTCACAATATACTTCATACCGAAACCATACGTATAATTCTCATGATACATATTATATTTATATTCCGTTACCGGACGGTCATTCAGGAAATTATAGTACGAACCCTGTGCATACAGCGTTGTCTTATGATTCAGAGAATAAGAGAAACTCTGGTTGACCGTATTCGAATGATAACCGGTGAAAGCCTGTTTATCGGTAGGATCCAGTTTCACTTCCCCTTTTTTATTCACCGTTTCGGTCATCGGATGAAGTTTCCAGCCATCCGACTGTTGGCGTTGGTAAGAAGTATACGATGAAAGTTTGCCAACATTCAAATCCAGATTCACAGCTTCCGAAAAACGTCCGTGGTCACTCACCTTGGTAGTGCTCGATGCGTCAATCTTGTTTTTGCTGTCATCCGTGATGATATTAATAACTCCACCAATGGCATCACTACCATACAGCGCAGATGCCGAACCGTTCAGTATTTCAATTCGTTTCACGTTTGCCATGTTGATGCGCATCAACGCATCATCGCCAATCAGTTTCCGTCCGTTCACTAATACAAGGATATAATCGCTATTCAAGCCATTAAGCACCATTTCCGTTCCCATACCGCTGGTAGAGAAAGAAAAGTTAGAAGTGAGTTTGGTAAGAGCCTCCTCAAGATTCGTAACATTGGCCTCCTTGATATCTTTGGCAGTCAATACATTTACCGGGATGGGACTATCCACCATCCGGCGATGTGTTCCGGTTCCGGTCACTACCACCTGGTTTAAATTGTTATGACTTTCCGTCATGCGTATCACGACGTCATTTACACTCTTTGAAGTGGAATACCGTTGCGGTTCATAATTGAGATGTGATACTTGCAGGGTTTGTTTGCCATCAGGCAATCCCTTGATTATAAACTCTCCTTTTGCATTCGTAGTTCCCCCCTGCAGACTATGGTCCACCCGAATATTCGCTCCGACAACAGGCTCTCCGGTTTCAGAATTCAACACACGCCCCTTGATTGTAACCTGAGCGGACACAACACAACATACACCGACCAACATGGTGGTCAAAATAAGTTTTTTCAACATTTTGTGATTATGCTTAAATTTCTATAGTTTATGTTCTTAGCCCCGAGAACAAGTTAACTATTGTTTCTTCCTTAGGCAGGTTTCCTGACTTCATCCTGAAAGTTCGCCTTCCCGTGCATCCGGCACAGTGGCAGTAGTAAAACTTTCAATAGATGGATGTTACAGTAGCGGGCACTGCTCCGGATTCACACCGGATTCCCTTTTATGTTCAATCGGACGATTGAAAACATCACCTAAAGTGCTGCAAAATTACTACATTTAATTTGTATCTCATAACATATCTAAAAATATTTTTAGTAACACGAAATTTACACTACCTCTCAAGAAAAGAAACTGATTATTATTGTACTTTTGCAACATTACCTCAATTAATTATTTTCAGGATGGAAAAGAGCGTTCAGACAGCAATCATTTTAATTTCCGAGTCAAGTCTGCCCATAGCCAGGAATATAAGCAGAGAGTTAGCAGAATCCGCCATATACCTCAAAGGAGAAGCAGAGGGATGCGAAACAATCACCTCGTACAGCGGATTTATGAAAGAACATTTTTCCGATTTTAAAGCAATCGTTTTTATCGGTGCACTCGGCATCTGTGTGAGAAGTATTGCTTCCTGCATCCGGAACAAATATACCGATCCGGCAGTGATTAACGTTGACAGTACCGGACGTTTCGTTATCTCCGTACTGTCCGGACATATCGGAGGCGGCAATGAACTGACACGAATCGTTGCGGGAATCACCGGAGGGGAAGCCATCGTCACCACCCAAAGTGATAATCAACAGTTGTGGGCGCTGGATACGTTTACCTCCCGTTACGGATGGAGAACTTCGGCAACACCGGCTTCCATGAATCAGGCTATTTTTCAGTTTGTGAATAAACACAAGACAGCCCTGCTGCTTAGTGTCAAGGATAAAGGAACGGCCGAACTTGAACAGAGCTGTCCGGAACATACAGATATCTATTATAGATTGGAAGAAATACCGCTGGCCGAATACCAATTACTCATCACTGTTGGTCCGTGGGAATATGACGCTCCTATCCCGACACTGCAGTTCTATCCGCCCGTGCTTCATATCGGGGTAGGCTGCAAAAAAGAATGTTCTCCACAAGGAGTCTGCATTTATATGAAAGATGAATTATTGCGACACCATCTTTCTCCACTTGCAGTGAAAAGCATTTCAACGATTGAACTGAAAAAAGACGAACCGTTGATTGCAGAATTACATACGCAGTTCTCAAACAGTGAACTACATATTTATAAAGCCGAAGAACTGGCAGATATCAGCGTTCCGAATCCCTCCGAAAAAGTGAAAGAAGTGACAGGCGTTGATGGGGTGGCCGAAAGTTCTGCTATCCGTGCCTCCGATTACGGCAGATTGTTGATGGAAAAGCAAAAAGGAATACTATCCGAAGGGAATAATTTCACCTTTGCCGTAGCACTTTCTGCTGATAGTGACCGCAACAACGGGCATATCGAGATTGTGGGGGCCGGTCCGGGCGACCCGGAATTGATTTCTGTAAGAGGCAAGAGAATGCTGGAAAAGGCAGGCCTCATTCTTTATGCCGGCAGTCTGGTGCCACGCGAACTGACGTATTACGCCAAACCGGGCGCTACAGTCAGAAGCTCGGCAGACATGACATTGGAGGAACAATTCACCCTCATGAAGTCTTTCTATGACAAGGGATTGTTTGTGGTACGTCTCCACACAGGTGACCCGTGTATTTACGGAGCTATTGCCGAACAAATGGCATTCTTCGACCAATACGGAATGAGGTATCACATCACTCCCGGCATTTCTTCTTTTCAGGCCGCAGCAGCAGCCCTCAAATCACAGTTCACCATTCCTGAAGAAGTGCAAAGCATTATCCTCACACGTGGAGAGGGTCGGACACCGATGCCTGAGAAAGAAAAACTTCATTTGCTGGCGCGCTCGCAAAGCACGATGTGCATCTATCTAAGTGCTGCTATTGTGGAGCAGGTACAGGAAGAACTCTTGCAAGCCTACTCTCCCGAAACGCCCGTAGCTGCCTGCTACAAACTCACTTGGAAAGAAGAAAAGATATATCGCGGCAAGCTGAAAGATCTTGCTCAAATTGTCCGTGACAACCATCTGACTCTTACTACCCTGCTTGTAGTCGGTAATGCCATCGACCACCGGGAGGGATTATCCAGACTATATGCTGATGAATTCAAACATCTTTTCCGCCCATGATACTGATTTTCGGAGGAACGACGGAGGGACGCACTGCCGCTGAAACCCTCGATGAAGCAGGACAACCCTTTTATTATTCCACACGTGGCACCCTTCAGGAAGTCACGTGCAGAAATATGACGCGACTGACCGGCAACATGGATTCAGAAAAAATCATTTCTTTCTGCCGTGAACACGACATCCGATTAATAATAGATGCCGCCCATCCATTTGCGCAACAACTCCACCAGAATATCTTCCTCGCGGCAAAAGAATTAACGATCAAGGTAGTGCGCCTGGAGCGTATCTATCCGGAATTATCGGAGGAAATCATTTGGTGTGATGACTTCGAAGGCGCCGTCGCCCGTATGAAACAGGACGGTATAGAGAAACTACTGGCTCTTACCGGCACTCAAACTATTACCAAGCTACAAGGTTTCTGGAAAGAGCATGACTGTATCTTTCGGGTTCTGGAACGGTCGGAATCCGTAGATATTGCCATAAAGGCAGGATTCCCCAAAGAAAAACTGATTTTCTATCAACCCGAAGAAGATGAATCACTCCTTTTTAAGCAACTTTCCCCGCAAGCGATTATCACAAAAGAAAGCGGCAGTTCGGGAGGCTTCATCGAAAAAATAGAAGCTGCTCTGAAAAACGGAATCAAAATTTATGTGGTCCGCCGTCCTCCCCTGCCCGAGGGCTTTATTACAGTAAATGGGAAATACGGATTGAGACGGGCTGTTGAACTAAATGTACCGGGATTTTATGCCCTAAGAAGTGGATTCACTACCGGAACCTGCGCAACAGCCGCAGCCAAAGCCGCTTTACTTGCATTGACAGAAGAATGTTTTGAAGAAAAAACGGAAGTGACATTACCGGATGGAGAAAGGGTCGTCCTACCTATATATAAGGTAGAAAAAACGGATGAGAATACCGCCACTGCCAGTGTCATCAAAGATGCCGGAGATGACCCGGACGTTACCCACGGACATCAGATTGTAGCCACTGTATCTTTTTCCGATTCTCCCGGCATACATTTCCTGCAAGGAAAAGGGGTGGGAAAAGTCACACTTCCCGGATTGGGATTAGCCGTCGGTGAACCTGCCATTAATTCGACTCCCCGGAAAATGATCGTCAATGAACTATCCTTGCTTTATGGAGGAGGGCTGGACGTAACTATCAGCGTTCCCGAAGGAGAAACACTGGCTCTGAAAACATTCAACCCGAAATTGGGAATTATTGGAGGGATCTCCATTATCGGAACTTCGGGTATTGTGAAACCTTTTTCTTCGGAAGCATTCGTCGATGCCATACGCAAGGAAGTGGAAGTGGCCTATGCAGTTAATGCGGAACGATTGGTTATCAATTCCGGAGCCAAAAGTGAGAAATTTGTCCGGAGCCTCTATCCGAATCTCCCTCCACAGGCTTTTGTGCATTACGGGAACTTTATCGGAGAGACATTAAAAATAGCAGCAGAGACTGGTTTTCAAAAGGTAAGCATGGGGATTATGATAGGAAAAGCGGTAAAACTGGCAGAAGGACACTTGGATACTCACAGCAAGAAAGTGGTAATGAACAAAGACTTTTTAAAAGAAATAGCTATTCAGTGCAGCTGTTCAGATGAGACTTTAGCATTGATCGAACAAATGACGCTTGCCCGCGAACTATGGGGAATACCAAACAAGAAAGATAAAGAAATTTTGTTCAACAAGTTGGTGCAACTATGTCATATACACTGTACACCACTTTTTCCCAAAGGAGAGCTCGCCATTTTATTAATCAATGAGACTGGGGAGATTTCATATCAATTTCACTCTACCCTATTCTAAATCTATTATTGGCAGGTTTATTTCTATGCGGTTTTGAAATAAGTCAAGTCATAAAAAATAAGCTGAAACATAATCCCAGCGAGCATTTACTAGAGAATTAAAAAGTGAAAATCTGCTGTCATCTGTCACATCTTTGTATTTAAACTTCTGACAATGAATGAGTAGTGGTGTGACGGCAGCATGTGACAGCACAGTGACAGTACTTTTGCTGTCACATGTTCTCCCACGATTCTTTCTTCTCTTCCTTTTCTCTTTCCTGAAAATCACAACCTGTATAGCTTCATATTTTTTAGTCATAGAAAAACATTCGTTTCATACCTTCAAACCATTGGTTTCATGGGATGGAACTTTAGTTTCATAAGCTTGAAACTCTAGTTCCAATTGCTTGAAACCATTAGTTTCAAGGCTGGAAACTCTAGTTTCTCTTAGTTGAAACTTTAGTTTCAAACAAAGGAAACTTGCTTGGAACTTGCTTCTAAAAGAAGGAGTGAGAAGAGGTGACAACAAAAGTACTGTCACTGTGCTGTCACATGCTGCCGTCACACCATTACTCATTCACTGTCAGATGTTTAAATACAAACATGTGACAGGTGACAGCAAATTTTTACTTTTTAATTCTGTAGTAGAGTGTTAAGAGATTATATTTCGGCTCATTTCCATACAGTTTTGAGGATTTTTTGAATCAACTATATCTGCTATTCACCAGATAACCGGACACCAACTTGAGCAATACCTCAATGTCTTCCGCTTTTCGAACTTCATTCTCCGGCAAATGCAGCAAAAATCCTTCCGTCTGAAGATTACCTGTTTCTATGTAAACATCAGATTCAATCTCACGTCCTGCCAGAATTCCATTTCGCAAAAGAGCTTTCCTGACCATCGCATACTTTTGGCCATGCCCTTCAAGACGCATCTTTACAGAATATTCATTGTTGATTTTAAATAATCCTGTATTTTGGTCGAACATGATTCCTTTACGGGAAAAGAAGTTACTTAATGTACCATTCAGTGACAAGTCTTCAGGAGTTCCGATAGTCACACCGTTTTCTTTATCCATCATCCAGACTTTATCGGCAATCTGTAAAGCCAATTCCAAATCATGGGTACTCATGAAAATCGTTTTCCCCGTATCGCGGGATAATCGATGCAACAGTTGCATCATCTCCACTTTACTTGGAAAATCAAGGAAAGCAGTCGGTTCATCCAGAAAAATCACAGGTGTTTCCTGCGCCAACGCTTTGGCAATCATTACCTTTTGTTTTTCTCCGTCACTCAACGTATGCATCATCCGACCGGTTAGCACCTCTATCCCCACACCGGCTATCGCACGGGAAACAATTTCTTTATCTCCTTTCTTCAACACTCCCCAAAAACCGGTATAAGGACTTCTTCCTAACGCTACCATCTCTTCCACCGTCATATTACGCAAGTCGCACTTTTCTGTTAGCACCACACTGATGACTTTCGACATATCCGCATCGGAATATTTCTCAACCTCTTTATTCATGATCCGAATCTCTCCCGACAATTTCGGTAGGAAACCGGACAGTGTATGCAACAAAGTGGACTTTCCCGCTCCATTGGCTCCAAGCAGACAAGTGAGTTCGCCAGCATAAATACTGGCATTGATATCACGGGCTACGATATACGTTTTATGCTTTCCTTTATAGCCTGTGGCCAGGTTCCTGATAGTTATGGTTTCTTGCTCTTGCATGTTAAGTTTCTCCCTGTTCTGATTATCATTCATTTACCTCTCCCTTACGCTTACGGAACAACACCGACACTACCACCGGTGCACCGACCAAAGCTGTGACGGAGTTGACCGGCAAAGCACCTTCAAATCCCGGCATACGGGCTATCAGATTACACAATAACGCCATTGCCGCCCCTACCAGTAAAGAAGAAGACATCAATATCCGATGGTCGGAAGTACGGAACAAAGCACGGCAAAGATGCGGCACAGCCAGTCCCAGAAAAACAATTGGGCCACAATAAGCCGTTACAATCGCCACCAAAGCTCCGGAACAGGAGATTACCAACAAACGGGCACGTTTGATATTCAAGCCCAGATTTCGCGCATAACTGTCTCCAAGCAACAACAGATTCAATGTCTTAATCAACAGAAAAGAGAGTGGAAGAAGTACAGCCATTGTGCAAAGGAATGGGAATAACTGGTCACCGGAAATACGGGAAAAGCTTCCTAATCCCCAAATGACATACGCGCGAATATCTTCTTCAACACTGAAAAACTTCAAGACTCCAATCACAGCATTGGCTACATAACCAATCATCACACCGATAATCAACAGAGTCACGTTTCCTTTTACTTTCTGTGAGGCGAAAGCAATAAGCGCCATGATAGACAATGCTCCTGCAATAGCGGCAACCGTCAGCGCCAATTCACCAATCAGCCCCAGACTGCTCAACGCCACTCCTCCAAGACTGCCTGACAATAAAACGACAAAAGCTACTCCCATACTCGCTCCGGAACTAATCCCCAACACTGAAGGCCCTGCCAATGGGTTTCTGAAAACTGTCTGCATCTGCAATCCGCTGACGGACAACCCTGCTCCGGCAACCAACGCAGTGACTGCCTGGGGCATTCTCGATTTCCAGATAATATTCGTCCAGATGTGGTTCTCATGATCTCCCCACAGGCAAATATCCCATACAGCACGAAACGGTATAGATACAGAACCCAATACGAGATTCAGGAAGAAAAGAAAAAAAATCAATCCAACCAACAGAAGCATCAACAACCAGACAGGAGTTTTCATATCCTTCTCATTTTAAAAGCTCATAAAAAACGGGAGTATATTCCGGTAGCAGTTCCGGATGAAATACTTTAATCAAATCTTTCAGCAGCACTTCCGGATGAGTGGGAACATTCTCATAATAAGGTTTCTCCTTGAGATTGCAATAAATCACTCCTTTATCTTTGAATGCCCGGAAATCAGCATACCGGGAATCCTGCGCTTTCAAGGCGTCGTAAGTGAACGTGCCGTTATGACTGTTCAATATCCGCCAATAATCAGCACTTTCCGCGCGGCTATAAACAGTCTCAAAGTCTAAAGTCACTCCACCTGTATTCGGATCATCTTTTAGGAAATAATCGGCACCGGCATCCCGGAAAAGTTGTGCGAGGAAATTACGTCCTCCTACGGCGTACCAGTTGCCGCCACGCAGCTCACCACTAAAAACAACCGGCTTTTTCTCAATCTTTGCCGTCAGCTGCTTCAATGTATTATATTCAGTCTTAATCGAATCAAAGATCGCATTTGCTTTCTCCTCTTCTCCAATCAGCAGACCGATAAACTTAATCCATTCTGCCTGCCCGAGGGGAGAATTCTCTTTATATCCCAAATGCGGAATCAAAGGAATACCTACCTCTTTCAATGCGTCATATCCTCCCCGTTTAAAAGGAGAAATCAGAATCAGATCGGGATTCATGGAGATAATGACTTCATTATCAAAGTTCCCCTCTATCCCTATCTTACGAATTTTCTTCTCTTTCAACCGGCGTTTTACTTCCTCATTAAACAAATGGCGGGTACTTGTGATACCTACCACATGATCCAACTCATCCAGTTTTATAAAATTGGACAGCTGCAACGAAGTCATACAAATGATATTCTTAATCGGAACGGGCTGCACTACATAATCAGCGGATACTTTATTTTTCGCAAAGGCTTCCTTATCCCTGACAAACGCATACTGATAAATTTCCCCTTTACCTTTTTCTTTCTGCGGGTCTTGAATAGTTACCAGACACCCTCCCTCTACATATTGCACTTCGAAACCTTCAGCATATTCCGGAAGAATGATCCGGGAGGAATCAGAGGTGCTAACCGCCACTCCGACTGCCTGCGTATTGTTTTTACTTTTCTGTCCACAAGAAACGAGAAATAACAAAAGGCAAACAACCGGCCAGTATTTTCCTTTCAGCCGCATACTATTATATCTGCTCATATTTTATCTATAAGATTAATCTTCAGATTATTCAAGTATTTTTCGAACCTTACTCCCGGAAAGTATCGAAAACTTCATTCTGGCAGGTCTTCTGACTTACTCCATTTTCCTGACGCCCTTCCCGCCTCTTCATGATCGAGACAGTGGATTTGAGTATTGCAGGAAAACTTCAGCGGAGCTTACAGCAGCGGGTCTGTTCAGGATTTTCACCTGATTCCCTTTTCACCACTCTTTCCGTAGCATCGGAAAAGTGACACCAAAATTCACCTTGCAAAGATACATAAATAGGAATGATTTCGGAGAAAATGCAATAAAAAAAGAAAGAATATCTCCAAAGATACTTATCTTTGCCCCACAATGTCAATCTTCAGACACCGAAAATTATTTATTCATTTAAAAGATACACGAATAAAGATGAAATCTCCTATTTCAATCCTCACATGGCTATGTCTTCTCTTCCTGGCTAGTTGTATATCCAACAAGAAGACTTCTCTCGAGGCTTTCAAACAGGATGTCTATACACCTGAATATGCTACCGGATTCAAGATTATGGGTGCGGACAATACCGCCAGCACACTTATTCAGGTTTCCAATCCATGGCAGGGAGCCAAAGACGTGAAAATGTCTTATTTCATTTCCCGCAACGGTGAACAAGCGCCTGCCGGATTTACCGGTCCTACGATTCCTGCCGGAGCCAAACGCATCGTATGTATGGCTTCTTCCTACATCGCCATGTTCGACGCATTAGGACAAGTGGACAGAATTATCGGAGTATCGGGCATCGACTATGTATCCAATCCATATATCCTTGCACACAAAGATTCTATTAAGGATATGGGACCCGAAATGAATTATGAGTTATTATTGGGACTGAAACCGGATGTTGTCCTGTTATACGGTATCGGAGATGCGCAAACTGCCGTAACAGACAAACTGAAAGAACTGTTTATACCTTATATGTATGTAGGAGAATATTTGGAGGAATCACCGCTTGGTAAAGCCGAATGGCTGGTAGCTCTTTCCGAATTAACAGACAGCAGGAAAAAAGGCATCGAGATATTCCGTGAAATCCCTAAACGTTATCAAGTTTTGAAAGCGCTCACCGAATCGGTAGAGCAACGTCCTACCGTTATGCTCAATACCCCGTGGAACGACAGTTGGGTGATGCCTTCCACACAAAGTTACATGGCACAATTGGTAACTGATGCGGGTGCGGATTACATCTACAAAGAAAACAATTCTAACAGTTCCACTCCCATCGGACTGGAAACGGCTTACAAACTGATACAAAAGGCCGACTACTGGATTAATGTAGGCATGGCTTCTACGTTGGATGAACTAAAGACGGTCAATCCTAAATTTGTAGACGCCAAAGCTGTACGCGAAAAAACTGTTTACAACAACAATTTACGAACAACACCGACAGGAGGTAATGACTACTGGGAATCTGCAGTAGTACGTCCCGACATCGTATTGCGTGACCTGATTCATATCTTTCACCCCGAACTCGTATCCGATTCACTTTACTATTACAGACACCTGGAATGAAACAGCCTGATAAACGTACTCCCTTTTTATTCATTACACTGGGTATAGTTGCCATACTGTTATTACTGATAGACATGGCAACGGGAGATACATATATTCCTATCACCAAGGTATGGGCTGTACTCACCGGAGGCGAATGTGACGAAATGACACGGAATATTCTCCTTTCTATCCGTTTCATACGGGTAGTGGTAGCGGCTTTGATAGGAATAGCACTCTCCGTTAGCGGTTTACAGATGCAAACAGTATTCCAGAATCCGTTGGCAGATCCTTACCTGCTGGGAGTAAGTTCCGGTGCAGGACTGGGCGTAGCTCTGTTCATACTAGGTGCTCCATTACTTGGATGGGCGGAGTTTCCAATTCTTCAGTCGCTGGGTATCGTAGGTTCGGGCTGGATAGGAACTGCCGTAATCTTATTGGGAGTAGCCATTATCAGCCGGAAAGTAAAAAACATTCTCGGTGTATTGATCATGGGAGTTATGATAGGCTACGTAGCAGGCGCTATCATTCAGATACTCCAATACCTAAGTTCGGCCGAACAACTGAAAATGTTCACACTCTGGTCAATGGGATCTCTTAGCCATATCACAGTCACCCAATTGGGAATCATGATACCAATGCTATGTATCGGCTTACTGATTTCCGTAGCCTGTATCAAATCGCTGAACCTGCTACTGCTCGGTGAAAATTATGCACGAACGATGGGAATGAACATTAAACGTTCACGCACGTTCATCTTCGTTTCTACCGCACTGCTGACAGGAACGGTCACCGCTTTCTGTGGTCCGGTAGGATTTATCGGCCTGGCAGTACCGCACGTCACACGACTGCTGTTCAACAACGCCGACCACCGGATACTGGTCCCCGGCACCATGCTGACAGGGCTTATCAGCATGCTTCTCTGCGACATCATCGCCAAGAAGTTTCTGCTTCCGGTTAACTGCATCACCGCCTTACTAGGTGTTCCGGTTATTTTATGGGTAATTGCTAAAAACTTGCGTAGATTCAAATGATAGAACTTAAAGAACTGACATTAGGATATGGACAGCGCACGCTGTTGGAAACGGTAAATGCCCGAATCACAGGCGGACAACTCGTTGCCCTGTTAGGACGTAACGGAACGGGAAAGAGCACCCTGCTCCGTGCTATGATGGGGCTGGAAAAGCCTCAATCAGGAGAGATTACTCTGCAAGGAAAAAACATAGCATCATTGAAACCGGAAAAATTAGCCCGGAATATAAGCTTTGTCACCACCGATAAAGTACGTATCGCTAATCTCCGCTGTAAAGATGTAGTAGCCTTAGGGCGTGCTCCCTATACCAACTGGATCGGCCAACTGCAACCGGAAGACCAAAAGCGGGTGGATGACGCTATGCAGCTAGTCGGTATGTCCGGTTATGCAGAAAAGACAATGGATAAAATGTCCGATGGCGAATGTCAGCGAATCATGATTGCCCGTGCTCTTGCACAGGATACTCCCGTCATCCTGCTTGATGAACCGACCGCCTTCCTGGACTTACCTAACCGCTACGAGCTCTGTTTGCTTTTAAAGAAACTGGCACAGGAAGAAAAAAAATGTGTCTTATTCTCCACTCATGACCTCGACATTGCCTTATCGCTTTGCGACTCCATCATGCTCATCGATAATCCGCAGATGTACACGCTGCCTACTCCGGAAATGGTGGCTAGCGGACATATAGAAAGACTTTTCCGAAATGAATCCGTCACGTTTGATGTGCAGGAGATGAGAGTACGCATCAAATAAACAAACAGATATCCGACAAGAATCAGACTGTGTATAAAATAAATAGGTAGCATTCATTTGGGTTCCTATATAAATTCGCTATCTTTGCCCCGAATTGGTTTCAGATAGCCATATCAACTATCTGAATTAAAAGGGAATCGGGTGTAAATCCCGGACAGTCCCGCTGCTGTGAAACTCCATTCAACTTCTTGATATTTACTTTTACCACTGACCAGGTATCGATAGTCAAGGTCGGGAAGGCATCAGGAAGGGAGTCAGTCAGAAGACCTGCCATTCATACCTTTATAGTTGTTTTTACTCGTGGGATAGGAAAACGGCAGACTGTAAAAAAAGAATCGAGTAGTCATGACATCGGAAATGATTGAAGGAGGATAAATTCTCTCTAGCTAAAATATCAAAAGGACGGCATTAGACCGTCATGCTCAATGTGTGCGTATCCCCGCAGAAGTGATTTCTCCGGGGGTACTTTTAACTAAAAAATATCATCATATAATAATCACAATGGAAGTTCTAAGAAATTTATTTGAAGGTTACCCCAATCTTTGGGGCGGCGGAGTGGCACACTCCGTACTGATTCTGTCACTAACCATAGCGTTTGGAATCATCCTTGCAAAAATCAAAGTGCGGGGAGTATCTCTGGGAGTTACCTGGATACTCTTTGTCGGAATCGTATTCGGCCATTTCAACATGAATCTGGACGAACACCTGCTCCACTTTCTAAAAGAATTCGGATTGATTCTGTTTGTTTACTCAATTGGTTTGCAGGTAGGGCCCGGCTTTTTTTCAGCATTCAAAAAGGGGGGCTTTACCCTGAATATGTTGGCCATGCTGGTAGTAGTATTAGGAGTAACCATCACTGTTATCCTGCACTTCACCACCGGAACTCCGATTACCACAATGGTAGGTATTTTGTCCGGAGCTGTCACCAATACTCCGGGGCTGGGAGCCGCACAACAGGCCAATAGTGATTTGAATGGAATAGATGCTCCCGAAATTGCTTTGGGATATGCTGTCAGTTATCCGCTGGGTGTAGTAGGTATCATCCTTTCACTGCTTGCTTTGAAATATCTCCTTCGCATCAATACTGCTCAAGAAGAAAAAGAAGCAGAAGTCGGTCTGGGACATCTCCAGGAACTTACCGTACGTCCTATCTCCATTGAAGTGAGAAACGAATCGGTAGACGGCATCAGGATTAAAGAACTCCGCCCGTTACTGAACCGTAAGTTTGTCATTTCCCGCATCAAACACCGCGAGGGTGGAGAAACCGAATTGGTCAATTCCGAAACAATTCTACATGTAGGGGATATCATATTAGTGATCTCTACCCCGATTGACGTGGAAGCAATCACTATATTCTTCGGAAAGGAAATCAAAATGGAATGGGAACAACTGAACAAAGAGCTCATTTCACGCCGTATCCTGATTACTAAACCGGAATTGAACGGGAAAACGCTCTCACAACTCAAAATCAGAAATAACTTCGGAGCAAACATCACCCGTATCAATCGTTCGGGAGTAGACTTGGTAGCTTCTCCACAATTACAGTTACAAATGGGAGACCGTGTCACCATTGTAGGTTCCGAACTGGCTGTTGCCCATGCAGAGAAAGTACTTGGCAACTCCATGAAACGCTTGAATCACCCGAACCTGATTCCTATCTTTATAGGTATCGCTTTAGGATGTATTCTGGGAAGTCTTCCTTTCGCATTTCCCGGAATCCCGCAACCTGTGAAACTAGGACTGGCAGGCGGTCCGCTCATCGTTTCTATCCTGATTAGCCGTTTCGGTCCGAAATACAAGCTGATTACTTATACCACCATGAGTGCCAACCTGATGCTTCGTGAAATCGGTATTTCCATCTTCCTCGCCTGCGTAGGTTTAGGAGCAGGCGAAGGCTTTGTAGACACAGTCATTCATGGCGGAGGATATATATGGGTAGGCTACGGAGTAATCATAACCATCCTGCCACTTCTAATTACAGGATTGGTAGGACGGTATTATTGCAAGCTGAATTATTTCACGCTTATCGGGGTTCTGGCTGGTTCTACTACCAATCCGCCGGCATTGGCTTACTCCAATGACCTGACCTCCTGTGATGCACCTGCCGTTGGTTACGCTACGGTCTATCCGCTCACCATGTTTCTGCGAGTATTGACGGCACAAATATTGATTCTGTCGTTGGGATAATGACGTCCAACTTCTTGCATATCGGTTACAAATCAATAAATTACCTCTTCTTATCTCATTACCATATAGTAAAAATTACCAAATGGTAATTTTTATCTCCTCTCATACCCCTACCTTTGCCGCCATTTTCAACGACAAAGGTAGAAAGTTATGAAAGATAGTATTGATTTCGGTAGTATGAACATCTCCACGTTGTTCCGTAAGTTACTAATTCCTACGGTACTTGGGATGGTATTCTCGGCGCTGTTCGTTATTACGGACGGGATATTTGTAGGAAAAGGAATTGGCAGTGATGCACTGGCAGCAGTAAATATCACCGCACCGCTTTTTATGATTGCAGCGGGTATCGGACTGATGTTCGGAGTGGGAGCTTCGGTGGTGGCTTCCATTCATTTATCTCAAGGAAAACGCAAAGTAGCAAATATTAATATCACTCAGGCAATTGCTTTTTCCGCATTGCTCATACTTATCCTGTCTGCTCTGTGTCTTTATTTTATAGAGCCATTGGCCAGATTATTGGGTAGTTCGGACCGATTGTTGCCGTTGGCCGTAGAATATATGGCATGGTATCTTCCTTTTCTCGTATTCTACGAAGTATTAAATATAGGAATGTTCTGCATCCGCCTGGATGGTTCGCCCACCTATGCCATGATGTGTAATGCAGTTGCAGCCATACTCAATATCATACTGGATTATATATTCATCTTCGAATTTGGTTGGGGAATAATGGGAGCAGCTTTTGCCACCAGTCTGGGGACTGTTGTGGGAGGGTTGATGACACTAATTTACCTACTCCGTTTCTCTCATACCCTCCATCTATGCCGGATAAAGTTAAGTATCAAAAGTCTGTTATTGACTCTTCGCAACATCGGTTATATGATTAAACTGGGAAGTTCTGCTTTTATCAGTGAAGCATCCATTGCCTGTATGATGTTTCTGGGGAACTACGTTTTCATCCACCATCTCGGTGAAGACGGAGTGGCAGCCTTTAGTATTGCCTGTTACTTCTTCCCTATCATCTTCATGGTCTATAATGCCATTGCACAATCCGCACAACCCATTATCAGCTATAACTTCGGAGCCGGACAGCCCGAGCGTGTACGAAAGACACTGCATCTCGCCATTCGGACCGCTTTAATCTGCGGTATCAGCTTTTTCATTCTTACCGTACTATGCTGCCAAGACATTGTTTCGCTATTCATTGACCGCAGCTACGCTGCATTCGATATAGCAGTAAACGGACTTCCTTATTTCGGAGCAGGATTCATTTTCTTTGCCGTCAACATGATTGGCATTGGTTATTATCAAAGCGTTGAAAGAGGTCAGCGGGCAACAATTATCACTCTTCTTCGGGGAGTAGTGTTTATGTTAATCGGATTCTTTACGCTCCCTCCGGTATTGGGTACACCGGGTATCTGGCTAGCCGTACCATTGGCAGAGTTATTAACTACTTTCTATATTTTCGGAATTTATTTGAAAGATCGTTTCATTGTCTGCCGACGATAAGTATCTTTGCAATATGAGAACATTCATTGAAAAACTTTGCGATAGATACAAGGTATCAGAAACCGATGTACAGTCTCTACTGAACTGTATGGAAAAGGTACATTTCAAAAAGAGAGATTTAATAGTACGCGAGGGGACAAAGAACTGTAATCTTTATTTTATCAAGACAGGAATATGGCGAGCCTATTATCATAAAGACGGAGTGGATACTACCATCTGGTTTGCTTCAGACGGAGAAGCTGCTTTCTCCGTCTGGGGTTATGTAGATAATGCCTACTCATTAATAAATATTGAGGTCATGTGTGACAGTGTGGCCTATTGTATTTCCCGAACAGCTCTGAATCAGCTATTCGCCTCATCCATCGGACTCGCTAATTTGGGGCTCCGCCTCATGGATCATCAGTTTCTTCAACAGGAAAACTGGCTTATCAGCTCGGGAAGCCCACGGGCTAAAGAACGCTACCTCAACCTTATCAGAGAGACTCCGGAATTATTGCAATATGTGCCTTTAAAACATATTGCGTCTTACTTGTGGATAACTCCGCAGTCGCTAAGTAGGATTCGGGCGAAGATAGCATCTTCTCCGCAATAATACTATGCTTTCGCGGTCTTCACCCCAAAAGCACAATAAGTCAAATAACACACACAAGCTAAAGTAACAAAAACACCTCCAATAACACCTACTGTTCCAATGGCAAACCCAATCACCGGAGTAACTACTCCGCCACCAGCAACAGCAGTAATCATCAAACCGGAAATCTGATTTGCTTTTTCAGGCCTTGCCTGTAAAGCCATCGAATAAATGATAGAAAATACGGATGAGGCAAAGAAGCCGACAGCACCGATACAAATCAGATTCACCATATCATTTTTTACAAAGGCCAGAATAAGCAAAGAGAAAATACAGGCAACAATATTCACACGGAAATATTTCATTTCAGCAATACGGGCTAACAAGAAAGCACCCAGCAAAGCACCTACCGTACGGCTTAAAAAATAAACCTGTGGGGCAAACTTCACTTGTTCTGTCGTCCAGTCAAATCGTTCCGCCATCAGTTTGGAGCTGATAAAGTTAGTAGCAACATCTACTCCCACAATAAAAAAGATACCCAGAAATAACAACAGAATCGTTTTATCCTTCAACAAAGAAAAAGTATCACTGATAGAAAGTTGTTGGGTTGCGGCACTGGAATCTTCCCGTTTAACAGGCGTAGCCATCAGCCAAATGGCAGATAATAACGTGATAAAGCCCAATATAGGAAAACAATAATACCATTTGTCATCTCCAAAGTGTGCTACAGCCAGCAACACAATCTCCGGTCCGACGAGAGAAGACACTGCTTTAATCACTTGTCCTGCCGTCAAACTACTTGTCAGCAAACGTTGGCTGGTTACCACATTACTCAATAACGGATTCAGCGAAACCTGTAAAATAGCATTGCCAATTCCCAAAAGAGCATAAGCTATCATACAAGTCACACTGTTATAAACGACTAATGGCAGCAGCATCCCCACTACCGTTATTCCCATACTAAGCAAGACCGTATTTTTACGTCCCCATTTGTTCATCTGATTTCCAACAGGAATACCTAAAAACAGGAACCAGATAAAAACCAATGAAGGAACAAATCCCGTCATCACGGGAGACCAGTTGAAAGTACGTTGAACATAATCGGATGAAATACCGACTATGTCACAGAAGCCCATTACAAAGAACCCGAAAAGAACGGGAAGGGCGGCATAAATAGAATTTTGTGTTTTCATGTTTAACCCACTATATTATAAAATATAAAATCCCCGGTGTCCTGTCAAACAACATCGACACCGAGGAAAATAAACTGTTTATTCAGAACAATGAGGCGGATTTTCCACTCCCCATTTCTCATTCGGTTGATTTCCCATTGTGAGTTTCAATGTCCCACCTTTATAGAGTTCATCCCGGTACAACCAACACTGTTCCAATGGCTTGCCATTCAGCGTAGCCGACTGTACATAATATGCGTCCGGTGTATTACCCGTCGTTTCAATTACAAACGTTTTTCCTGTTGCATTCACCGGACTCAGTTTGATTTCAATCTTATCAAACAATGGACTGCCCATCTGGAAAGTCGGCCGTTCACAAGAACCACCCTGTACATCGAACAATCCCATTGCTGCCATCACATACCAGGCTCCTAACTGCCCCTGGTCTTCATCCTGACCGTAACCATAACCATGTTCTCCATTTGTTCCATAAAACTCATCACAGATCAAACGCGTCCATTTCTGCGTCAAGTAAGGTTTACCTGAGAAATTAAACAACCATGAAATATGAAGACTGGGCTGGTTTCCATGATTATAAGGGCTCTGTAAACCAGAGAAAGCATTTACTACTTTTCCACCACCAAAGATCGACTTACGGGCTTCTGTGAAGATAGAATCCAACCGGTTGTTAAACTCATCTTTTCCGACTTTTTCAATCAAACGAGCCGGATTCTGCGGTACAAAGAAAGTATATTGCATCGCATTTCCTTCCTGAAAACCTCTCCATGATTCCAATGGATTAAAGTTATCAATAAACTCACCATTGGGTACTCTCGGACGAATCATCTTCAGCGAATCATCAAACAACTTTTCCCAACCTGCAGAAAGCTCCATCAAACGCTTATAATCTTCCGTACGCCCCAAAGCTTTGGCCCATTGAGCCACTGCATAAGCACTAAAACTATATTCCAATGTGTGAGACACGGAGAAGCTCGAACCTTCCGGATGTGTACCGAAATGAACACTGTTCTCATAAGGCACATACCCTCTTTCTACAAATTGTTTCACATCCATCTTACCTGCCCCTTCAATGCGGCCTTCCCAGCCTAATTCATTCTTTAAAGCTGCCTGATAAGCTGTTTCCACATCAAAGTTACGAATTCCACTATTATAAGCACCCGCAAAAGCGATACTCACCATATTGGTTCCCACTCCGGAAACATACTTGCTGGTGGCAATACCATCCCCCAGCCAACCGGCATCCTTATACACCAGCAACTGACTGTTTACAAAGTCATTATAGTATTCCGGATATGCCAATGCCCAAAGAGAAGTCAGATTCCAATAAGCTCCCCAAACCGCATCCGTATTATAGTGATTATATTCCGGTTTACCATCCTTAGTCAAAGGTATCTGACCGATGGTACCATCATTTTTAGGATAAGCTCCGTTGACATCGCTGGCAAGCCCTCTACCCAATAATGCATGATACAACCCGGTATAGAATTTGATTTTACTATCTTCCGTACCTCCGGAAACCAAGATACGGCTCAAAGACTCATTCCATTTATCCGTAGTCGCTTTCATAGCCTCATCAAAAGTCAAGTCTTTCGCCTCCGATTCCAAATTCACTTTCGCATTTTCTATGGAAGTATACGATAAACCTATTTTTACATTGACTATCTCGTCTTTCTTTGTTTTATAATTCAGGCACATGATAGCACCTGGCCCTTTTATTTCATTACGAGCCATCAAAGCACTATCTTGATAGAAAACTTCGACAGATTCCGGCGCACGGTCCAATTTAGCATAAAAATACATGGCAACCGAAGCACCCGCCTGATACTTCTTCACATATTCCGGTTCTGTAATTACATACCCTTCGATAGTATTTCCATCTACCTGTTTGATGTACGCATCACGTACAGCTCCACTTTCTCCCTGGCGATTGCCGATATTAAACAATATATGAGCATTCTCCGATTCCGGGAATGTATAACGTTGGAATCCGACACGAGCCGTAGCAGTAAGTTCAACCTTTACCTGATAATCCTTTAATAACACAGAATAATATCCCGGACGTGCAGTTTCATCTTTCTTATCAAAGCGGGAACGGAAACCTTTATCCGGTTCTTCCAGCTTTCCGGGGTTCGTTTTCACTTCTCCCGTAACAGGCATCAGTGAAATTCCTCCTATCTGAAACTCGTGCAGGCAGGGAAAACCATCAATAGAAGTATGACCGTCCTCATAACCTACAGCCTCCCAACCTTGATTATTTCCGTACGTACCGTTTGTAGATGCACCCAGCTTAGCTAAACCGAAAGGTTCGGCAGCCGGAGTATAGAAAAACCACCGACTATGAACCGTACCAATATTCGGATTCACATACTCTACCAGATTGGGACGATCAGGTGTTTTACACCCTACGATACCTGCCAGAATCAACAGGCTACCTATCCATTTCAATTTCATCATTTATTTATTTTTTCTGTTTTAACTTCTCCTTTAATCATCGCCACACGTGCATAATATTCAGGCACACACGAAGCATCCAACAACCATTTCGGTCGGCGTTTTTCATCAGTCCGTCCTGTCCAGTCATGATACATCAATCCGGCCTGATCGCGTGCATGATCCCAAGCATAATCCAGCCCTTTTATCATTGTATCCACATATTTTGGATCTCCCGTAACATTGTACAGATCGTGATATCCTCTGAACAAGACCAGATTAAACCAAGGCAAATCGGCAATATAGGGAATACCTTCTTCCGTGTATTTAAAGAACACTTTGTAACTTCCCTCCGCTAAAAATTTAGCATTATCCAGATACGCCTGTTCGCCTGTATAATTATATAAAGCTACAGCTGCTTGTAGCAAAGTACCTGTATTGTAAGTATACAAATCCGGGCATACAGCCGAAGTCGTCGTAAGCCATGAGTTCCAGACCACTCCCCTTTCAGGATCTTTCAGATATTTATCAATCCAATGATAGAATTTCTTTCCTACCTCCAGATAGTAATTGTCTTTAGTCGCTTCATACAGTTTTAAAGCCAACACCATCGCTTTTCCATTAGAGCAGGCTGGTTTCTGATCCTTCACTCCTTCCAGCCAGGAAACAGCTCCTTCAAAGTTCTCATCCCAACCACTTAAAATAAAGGTCAATACCTGTTTCGCCTTCTCCAGATAATGAGGATTTTTAGTTACCAGATAAGAATCAATGTAATCAATACCCACCAAACCATTATCGTCATAATAACGGTCTACCTTCCCAAATTGAACAGGGTAAGCCTGATAACCGAAAGGAACGCGTGTTGTATCATAATAATGTTCCATCGCCATCACCATCGAATCAACATAAACTGTATATTTCTCCGGTTCGATGGCAGCCATCAATACTGCTGAAGAAAAGACACCACTCATAGGCCACAGGTAAGAAACCTCTTGTGCCTGTCGGGTAGAATCATTAAAATAAGTGAGATCAGGACGATGACTACCAGGATAATATTCAGAGAAGAGGCCGTATTTGGGAACCCGATAGAGTTCCCAGACACGTTGAAACATTTCTTCCGCCTTATCTTTGTTCGGAGTCGCTTTGGGCTCTCCTGCACAAGAGAAAAGCATGAATACCGCTGATACAAATAAAACTATATTTCTAATTTTACCATTCATACACTATTCTTCCGTCACAGTTTCCCCTTTATACAAAGCTATAATTCCCAGAGATTCTAGTGCAGCATCCTGCATCAACAACTGTTCAGCCCGTTTCGGGTCTGTTCCAGTCCAATCTTCATAAAACAGTCCGCTTGACAAACGAGCATTCTCGTATGCATAATCCAGGAAGTTGATGAATGTTTTGATATAATTACCTGCATTTTTGTAATAAGGTTCAATATCAATAAACGCACGAACCAGTTTGGTTGTAAACCAAGGATCATGATCGGGATAAGCCAGAGCTAGTCCGTTAAGCGGACGTACAAAATAATTATATGCACCATCAGAAGAAGCAATGGCACTATCCAGATAAGTCTGTTCACCCGTTATCTTGTACAAACGGACTCCATTAGAAATCATTACACCAGTATTGTAAGTCCATTTTGTTTTATTAATAGATCCGTCTGCTTGTTTATCATTCCAGTAGCAACCATCTTCCGGATCACGCAGATTATTCAACGTCCAAGCATATAAGCGTTTTGCCAAAGCTAAAACATCCTCTCTTTCCTCTTCGGGACATACTGAATAATATTCAAGTAAGAATAGTGTTGCATATCCATTGGCACACGTAGGCTTATTAGAATCACTAACTCCCTGCTGTCCCTTCTGATCCTCATTCCACCAAAGACCTCCTTCAAATGTGTCATCTTCACCTTCTTGCAAAAATGCTACGATTCTTTTGGCCTTTGTCAAATAGTCTTGATTATTTAACAAATTAAAAGCCTCTACCAATTCAATCCCTACAATAGAGTTATCATCATAAAAACGCGTTCCACTACCGGTAGTACCATTAGTTTGAGAGCCATAAGCACCCACAGCTCCAGCGGGAGTTGAATAATAAACTTCAAAGCGGTCAACCATAGCTGCATAATTCACATCATAGCCCAAAGAATGTAAAGCTGCGACTCCTGATACCAGTCCGTCATACGGCCATAAGAAAGAAGCCGGATTATCAGTATCTTTCTTGGGATAATTTTCATTATACAATCCTTCTGTAGCCCCGCTATTGATCCGATAACACTGATTAATCAAATCAAACTGCTCTTTAGCGCGTTTATGATAAACGACTTCCTCTCCGGGTTCTGACGGAGCAATCGGTGTAGGCGGAATATATTTCTCTACGTCATCTCCGGCACAGGAGAATAATAGTGCCGGAAGAATAGCTAAAATAGTCTTTATCTTTTTCATAACTTAGTTTTATTAATTAATCGGAGTCACATTAGTAAATGTATGTATCATTAATCCATCCGCATTTGTATCGATAGTAATAGTCGCGTGCGTATAATCCAGACTACCTTTCATTTTCCAGAGATGATCCCATTGAGACCACTGGAACTCATACAAAGCATAGAAGGAAGCAGGTTCTCCACCTACCGGACGTTCGGCACTCACGCCATCACCTCTACCCCAACACATATCACCACCATTCACTTGAGCTAAAAAGTAGTAACGTTCTTCTATCCAAGTCAACCAATCAGGAGCCCCAGTTTCCGGCTTGGCAGGATCAAGGAAACGAATATCACCTTCTCCTACAAATTTACCGTTACCAGCATATTCCAATACGGCTATATCACCAAATGTCGCTCCCCAAATACAACGAACAGAAGAGCCTATTTTTTCTGTTGTCATAGCCATTGTATTAAAGTTTACAGTCAAACGGGTTACCTCTTCGGAAGCAGTTACTGCCGTTTCACCATCACCCTCTCTCAACTTCGAACTATCATCAATATAATAACTGAATGTTTCACCTGTCGTAGCAGACTTGAATGAGATATTTCCAGCAGACAATTTTGTATAAATCTGGAAAACTCCCTCTTCTACACAACGGAACGGAATTCCGCCTTGTCCACTATTCTCCGTAGCCGAACCATACAAATACAATTCTGCCGGAATATTATCAATTCCCTCTCCACGAGTCACAGTGATACTAGCCACCTTATCGGACTTCTTTACTACTCCTCCTTTCGAAGCAGTCACTGTCCATTTAATATCCCCTGTTCCCAGAGGATAAATACCAGCATTTCTGGCAATCGTATTAATAGCAGCATGAGTAATCGACAAACTGGGATTGGCTCCCAAATCACTTTTCATTGTAGCCAGTGGTTTTGAAAAGTCGCCGTCTGCCTTGTCAAACAAAACCTCGTACAATACAATTCCGCCATCTGCCGCACCGCCTCCGGACCACGACAGCACAACAGGTACTGAAGATGACACATCCAACTGGATAGAGGCAGGGGAATTCAATTCCGTAGGGACTGTAAAATCCGCATTCAATTCATAATCTTCCTGACAGGATACCATTGCCAGAAATACTGAACATATTAATAATATCTTTTTCATAATCGTTCCTTTTTGAGTCGTTAAACCAATTACCAATTCGGATTCTGTACCAAATTACCATTCAAGTCACGTTCAGCCTGTGGTATAGGCCACAAATAATGTCTATTTGCATTAAAGGCTCTGTTTTCAACCCGAACGTATCCGTTATCCGTACCTACCACTTCATTCGTTTTCAATCCGTGACACCATCCGTTCAATACATCATCCGCAATTCTCCAACGGATAATATCCTTATGACGATGCCCCTCCAATGCCAGTTCCGAACGACGTTCATTCCGTACAATCTCAATCAGTTTATCCTTAGAAGCTCCTTCCGGAAATTCCACTGCTGAAGCAAGTGTAAATCCGGCTCTATCACGAATTGGTTTAATAGTTGCATCCCAAGCCGTCTTATCCAGTTCACCTAACTCTGCCAATGCTTCCGCATTCATCAATAGAATATCAGCATAACGAATCAAAATCGGATTCAAACCGGAATAAAGAGTAGCACGATACGTATTATCCCAGTATTTCTTGATATAATAACCAGTAGCCGAACAATCCGAGCCTACACCGTATCCATCTTTACCTTCTCCTTTCTCACAGTTGATAACGACTTCTGTTCCGTCAATCAACGTATATGAGTTTCCGGTATACATCACTGTTGCTTTCAAACGCGGGTCACGATTAGCATACGGATGACTTTCATCGAACGATGTTCCTGTTTCTTTGATTGTCTTTCCATCCAACATGATATAGCTGTCTACCAATTCCTGTAAAGGAGAAAGCTGGGAATATCCCCCCAATGAAGGTGGCAGGAAAGCATACATCATCTGATGTTCACGACTGGTCGGACGATACTGTGCATCCAAAATTACTTCAGAGTTATATTCATTGGCGATCTCAAACAATCCCGCATAACTAGCCTTTTTATCATCGCTGTAAAAAAGTTTAAATCCTCCCTCCGTCATAATAGTAGACGTGATATTTTTCACTTGCGTCCAGTTACCTTCGAACAGATAAATTTTAGCTTTGATAGCCATTGCTGCCCAACGGGTAATCCTTCCTTTATTATCCGCATCATAAGAAGTCGGCAAATAATTACCGTTAATCACTTCATCCAAATCCGCCAACATATTAGCAATGACAGTAGCTCTGTCGGTACGTGCGATAGACATACTTTCCTTAATAGAAAGCACTTTCGTTGTATAAGGCACATCTCCGAACTTCGTATACAATTCATAATAATTATAAGCACGAAGCACTTTAGCCTCACCGATATAACGTTTCTTCAATTCCGGATCTAAATCAGGAACCCGGTCAATATTTTCGAGCAACTGGTTGCACATACGGATACCCGTATAACGTCCGTCCCACACCTTTTTCACATAGGCGTCCGCTGTAGAATATGAACCATTGCCAATGTTCTGTGTAAAATCATTGGGTTGTTTGGTGTATGCATTGTCCGTCATAGCTTCACTGTAAAGCTGTTCGTCCATATTTCCCAAATACGTATAGCAAGTATTCAACGCCTTGACAGCTGCTTCAGGATCTTCTTCCCAATAGGTCAAGTCCGTTTCTCTGTCATACGGTGCCGTATCCAAGTCAACACAAGAGGCACCGCCCACTACCAAAACAGCAGATAAAATCAAATTCTTTATAGATGTTTTCATCACGGTACAGTTTAAAATTTAACATTAAGTCCAAATGAATATACTCTTGCCACAGGATAAGCACGACCACTGCCGTCTCCGGTATATTCCGGATCCCATCCGCCTTTCATCTTTGTGAAAGTCAACGGGTTCTGCACGCTGGCAAAAATTCTCAAATTCTTGACATAGAGTTTTTTCATCCATTGCTGCGGGAAAGTATATCCGATCTGCGCATTTTTCAGACGCAAATATTTAGCGTCCTGAATCCAGAAATCTGATTTTGCAGCATTATTAGCAGATTCCGCTCCCATTGTCAGACGGGGATAAGTAGCATCCGGATTATTCGGAGTCCAACGATCCTGATGGAAATCCATTACCGGACCTTCATTATTATTATGGAAAGCCTCAACAGATTCCCCACGCATCCACTTGTTACGTTTTCCCACTCCTTGCCACATCATAGAGAAATCAAATCCTTTATATTCCAGCCCATAAGTAAAGCCGAAAGTATATCTCGGAAAATCATTGCCTACGATAAAACGGTCATCATCCGGCTTAATCACACCATCGCCATTTTTATCCAGATAGCGGATATCTCCCGGTTTCGGTGTAATACCTTCCAAATGGGGTCCTTTCTGACATTCTTCCTCATTCTGGAAAAATCCGTCTGAACGATATGCGTAATAAGAATACAAAGGATAACCTTCCTTAATAATGGTCTGTACATCGGAACCACCGATAATCTCCGTGCCGCGCGTATCTATTACTTCATTAAAGCTATCTGAAATATTTCCGGCAAAGTTATGCACAACCGGACCGGTTTTCAGGCGATAATTCACAGACAGCTCCCATCCTCTTGTCTCTACCTTACCAGCATTCTGAATCGGCGCACCATTACCAAACAGTCCGGGAACCGGTAAATTCACCAAAATATCTTTTGTACGATTATTGAAGCAGTCAAAAGTAATATTCAAATCATTATTCAATAACCCCAATTCAAAACCGATATTAGCCATACGGGTAGTTTCCCACTTTAGATCGGGATTTGCAGAAGCAAATTCAGCCGTCTGCGCCAGCTTGTCGCCGAAACTGATACCGTTCTTTACAGACACCGTCTGCATATATTGATAAGCACCAATACGGTTATTACCTACCAATCCCCAAGAACCTCTGATTTTCAAAGAAGGAACATACGGTTTCAATACAGACCAGAATTTTTCTTCCGAAATACGCCATCCTGCAGAGAAAGAAGGGAAGACTCCCGAACGGTTTCCTTTAGCAAAATAAGAAGAGTAGTCATTACGGATATTAAATTCCAGTAAATATTTCTCATCATAATTGTAAGTGGCTCTTGCAAAACCGGAATAGATAGCCCAGTCACTTGCCGAACCAGTATTGCTTACCTTATCACCACTCAAATCACCTACAAAAATGTCGTATTTAGAATCTTCCGTCAAGCGGCTGGTAGAGAATTGTTTTTCAGAGAAACCTTCATAAGCATAACCCAGTAATCCACCGATAGAGTGCTTTCCTATCTTCGTATTATAAGTCACCATCAGATTGGTAGTGATATTCTTAGAGCGGTAGAACTGTTCGGTCAACTTGTTTTCCGAATCTCCCGTACCTTCAAAAGCTTTCCGGTTTTCATGCAATTTATTATTCCACACGCGTCCACCAGCACTTCCTATCAGTTTCAATCCTTTATATACTTCCCATTCGGCTTGTATAGTTCCCAACAATTCGTCGTTTACATTCTGGCGATAACCACCTTCTTCCAAACGTTGCAAACCGTTTGAGTTACTTCCGGCAGGATAATTATAACTGCCATCCTCATTTTTGATCGGATAAATCGGCGGCATACGGTTTGCCTGCTCGATAATCCATTCCGTCCAGTAAGCATGTTCTTTAATGTCATTACGGGCAAACTGTGAAGTCAGATTCAACGTAAAATTATTCGTCACCTTATGGCTTACATTCAAACGGGCGTTGTAGCGTTTGTAGCCATAATCCGGCCCCTTGAACATACTGCTCTGATCTAAATATCCCAGAGAAGCCATATAAGACAGTTGGTCATTTCCTCCTGTCATTGAAACGCTGTGTGAGCTTTGAGGAGAATTGCGGTTATACAGTTCTTTCACCCAATTCACATTCGGGCCGCCATTTCGATATTGTGCAATCTGTTCGGGAGTGAATTTTGCCGATCTTCCCGAATTAACCGCCGCTTCATTATATAATTCCGCATATACCCATGAATCCGCAATTTTAGGCAGCGAAGTAGGTTGCTGAACACCATACATAAAATCATAGGAAATTTCCACCTTACCGGCTTTTCCTTTCTTTGTAGTTACAAGCACTACACCATTAGAAGCGCGTGAACCGTAAATCGCAGTAGAAGAAGCATCTTTCAAAATAGAAACTTGTTCAATATCTGCCGGATTCAAATTAGCCAGCGATCCTTCAATTCCATCAATTATCACCAACGGATCATTATTATTCATCGTATTCAATCCGCGGATGTTTATAGAAGGCACGCTACCCGGTGTAGAAGTTCCCTGCTGGATAACCAAACCGGGAGTAGTTCCCTGCATAGCCTCCAGAACGTTGGCAATAGGTTTTCCTTCCAATTCGTCCGTTGAAAGAGAAGAAACAGCTCCTGTCAGATTCACTTTCTTCTGTACGCCGTAGCCCACTACTACCACATCTTTCAACGCAACCACGTCCGACTTCAGCACCACATTAATCAATGTACGACCGTTCACCGGAACTTCCTGTGTTTCATATCCAATTGAGGAAACTACCAATACCGCTTTTGAAGCAACATTCAGTGTAAAATTTCCGTCCATATCCGTAGCCGTACCCGTAGATACCCCTTTCACCAGTACGGTAGCCCCAATCACGGGCTCTCCGTCTGCCATCACTTTACCTTTCACTGTGATTGTATTAGATTGCGCATACAGTTCGAAACCAACAGCCACATTCATACAAACAATCAACATAACAGCCAATAATTGCCAACTCGAAAATACCGTTCCAAAAAGCCGGCGGGCAAATTGCGCGTTCAATAGATTAGATTGTTTCATAAAATATTTTATATTTGAATTAATAGAAGAGTTATCATGTATTATAAGATATTAAGTTGGGACAAAGCAAAAGAATAAGCTCCCAAAGCGACCGCCCTGCTTGCCCCCAGAGAAGAAACGGCAATACCTATTTTCTTATGACAGGCATACTGCACCTGCCTCTCCGAAAATGGGATTTTCACCATCTTGTCCTTTTCTTCCAAGAATTTATCCCATGCTTCTTTTTCAGCCAGATTGAACACCTCCATCTGCAAACAAGGGAAAGAAGCTCCTGCAAAAGTGCCAATCTGTCGATTCATTTCATTCATGATTCCCGGAAGTATGTATTTAGCCGCTCCGGCCACTCCTCCGCCAATCACCACCAGACCGTCTACAATATTCAATGCACGGATAATGGCATCACCCGCCATTTCTCCCAATTCATTGAAACTCCGGACAGCAGCCTGCCGGTCTCCCTCTGCCGTTCCTTCGGCAATATCAAAAATATCTTTGGGAGTCAAAGCAGAAGCATCCTTTCCTGTCAGTTCCTGATATACTCGTCTGACGGCCCTGATACTGACACTTTCTTCCGCAATCATTTCGGGATATTTCTTGTTCCGCATAATCCAGACGTCGCCGCCGCAACCGTTATCTCCGGTCAGTAACCGGTTGTCAATCACCACTCCGGCACCAAATCCCGTACCCAGTGTTATTCCGAGCAGATTTTTATATACCTTACTGCTGCCTGCCTCTTTCAGACGCTTATTTACTTCGGGTAAAGTGCCCGCCAAAGCTTCACCATAGGCGAACAAATTACCGTCATTATTAATAAAAACCGGAATACCAAATTGCTCTTTCAAATAAGGTCCGAGTGCCACTCCTCCCCTGAAAGCCGGGAAGTTAGGCAAGTCACCAATAATTCCATGCTCATAGTCAGCAGGCCCGGGGAAAGCAAAACTGATAGCTACCGGGAGTTTAGGCAATCGTTTTTCAACTTCCAGGAAGCCTTCTACAAGAACAGACAAGCAACGCTCCAAGTCATCGGACGCTGCCGGAAGGCAAATAGGTTCCACTATTTCGCGACAGTCCTGTATGGCTGAAAACACAAAATTAGTGCCTCCCGCATCAAGCGTCATTACGATTCGTTCATCATGTTCGTACATAGTTTTCAAGATATTAGATGATTGAATTATTTCATTATTAAAAGCGTACGTAGGCTTTTATCGTTACACATTCTTCTCCTGCCGATTTACCATACGGGGCAATGGTATATTCTTTCACTCCGGCAGGAATGATAAATGTTTCCGCATAATGCACCACGAAAGGTTCAAAGGCGTGAGTAGGACTCTCAACAACGGCCTCTTCTCCCTCCAGCAGATTCAGCACATTTACACTGTCGTTTGTGTGATGCAGCACCGGTGACGAGAAACGGTGACGGCGGGTTTCGATAAATTCATTCGGATGCAATCCGGTACGTTCCTCAATCCACCCATCTCCGGAAGCCACTTCTTTAAACTGGTTGCGAAGATGTTCATTTACATATTCCGTATCCCGGTTCCAGTTGATTACGCATTTACCACGTTCCACATTGATTGGGCGTGGTTTTCCATCCAGTCCCAGACGTTGCCAGTCCCATAGTTTGAAAGTAAAGAGGTTCGGAGTCGAACTTATTTCAAGCACCATGCTATTCGCACCGGAACAATGAATCGTTCCTCCCGGAATCAGGAAGTGATCGTGTTTCTTTGTCGGAATCTTGTTGACATACTTTTCTGCGTCGAACACCAATTCACCTTTTTGTGCCTTACGCAAATCGTCGATCATCGCTTCTTTATCAACACCCGTTTTCACTCCCAGATAAACTACGGCATCTTCTTCCGCGTCTACCATGTAGTAGCTTTCATCCTGTGTATAGTACATACCGAAACTATCACGGATAAATTGAGTGGTAGGATGTACCTGCAAACTCAAATTACCTCCACCTATCGTATCCAAAAAGTCGAAACGGATGGGGAAGTCTTTTCCAAAGCGTGCTTCCACCGGTTCGCCAAGCAACTCTTTACTTTTCAGCAAAACCAAATCGACCGAAGGAAGTTCGAAGCGCACTCCGTTCACCTCAAAATAGAGGCTGTTTTCTTCGGGCACACAGTCAAAGCACCAGCCAAAATTTTCGCGTTCACGATCCAAGTCGCAAACTTCTTTCATCCATTGACCACCCCAGGGAGCCGGATCGAAGAAAGGAACTACCCGGAACGGTGTTTTCACCGTTGCCTCTACCCCTTTAAAGAAAGTATCCTTATCAATCATCTTCGGTGTTCCGGCCACATGGGTGTCAATCCAGAATTCTACCCTGTCAAACAATCTTTCCTTATACCTATCACATACTCTCCAATCATTGAAATAGCCTCTCTTGTATTGCAAAGAAACGGCATCTTTCCGATTGTCTATCCCTAAAGCTTTTACCTCATGCCGACGGAAACGTTGTTGAATTTCCCAACGTGCCATATCCGCATATACAATCATCGCATCCTGCGGAGCCACCATGGCAGCTCCCGTACCTATTATTACAATAGTATCCTCCGCTTCACTAATTTGCTTTTGCGCAGCAGCCAATTTATCCGCATCAAAATAATCTTCCAGCTTCAAATTGGTCACATAGCCAAACAACACATCTTCCGTCATGAAGCGTTCCGTCAAAGTTTGGATCTCTTGTTCCGGTTTCATCAAATCACGTACATTCATCACCTTTCCGGAGAATTCTTTTGAAAAAGCATCCAGCACTTCTTCTTCATATACTCCAGTATATAAATCCACTGCCAGCACTTTTCTTGCATCCATTTGCTTTTTTAACACAGAAATGATAGCATCCCAACCCTGAACAAGCATCCCCGTCAACTTCGTAGAAGGAAATTTATCATAATTAGCTTTTCTCATATTATAGTTGTTTTTAATTTTATATGTTCATACATATTTTAGATTGTGCAAATATATAGATTTTATTTTTATTCCAAACAAAACTTGGATTATTTTTTGATAAATCTTATATTTGCTGAAAATAAACCAATCAGGATAGATATGAAAATAGACCATAGCAGTGACAAACCTCTTCATATTCAGGCAGAAGAGATACTTAGAAGACTCATAGAATCTGAAGAGTACAAAAACGGGAAGCTATTTCCCAATGAAGTCGAATTGTCTGAACAATTACACATTTCAAGGAACACATTAAGACAAGCTATCAACAAACTCGTATTTGAGGGACTTCTGGTACGAAAGAAAGGATACGGAACGAAAGTGGTAAAGAAAGGTATCGTAGGCGGAGTAAAGAACTGGCTTAGTTTCTCGCAGGAAATGAAGATGTTAGGTATCGAAATTCGTAATTTCGAACTACATATCAGTTTGAAACGTCCGACTGAAGAAATCGGCACATTCTTTAATTTAGGTTCTAACCCTGATGCCCGCTGCGTAGTAATGGAGCGCGTCAGAGGAAAAAAGGAATACCCGTTTGTCTACTTTATCTCTTATTTCAACCCGAACATTCCATTGACTGGAGAAGAAGACTACACACGCCCATTATATGAAATGCTGGAAACTCAATATAACATAGTGGTAAAAACCAGCAAGGAGGAGATTTCAGCGAGACTTGCAGGGGAATTTATCGCAGAAAAACTGGAAATAAAATCCAGCGATCCTATATTAATAAGGAAAAGATTTGTTTATGATGTGAACGGAGTGCCGATTGAATACAACATCGGATACTACCGGGCAGACAGTTTTACTTATACAATAGAGGCGGAAAGATAAAGAGTATGTTCATACATACACGATATAAAAAGACTATTTTAAAGGCCGAAATTCTTATCTTCCTTTAAAATAGTCTTTTTACATTCCATTTCTTTGCATTATGCTTTATCCATTATTTATCATCTCTTCTCAAACCGACCAACAGAGTGTCCGGCAAGAATCCGATCCAGACTTTCATCCACAACACCTATCATCTGAAGCTTGGACAATAAATGATAATAGGAGATTTTTCCTACTCCTTCTATTCTCAACATACTTTTCCATCCTCTTCCCGATACTATTTCCAACAAATCTTTTACCGTTCGAACATCTTGATTATACAAAACATTAGCCAGCCGAGTATCAGCTACTTTACAAACGGGTAATTGAAGTATCCACTCCTCCTGCTCAATATTTATATTCTTATTATTATCTGACAAAGATAGAAAACGAGCATTGATAGCACGTTTTCGATAAGTAGCCAATATATCTTTCTTCAGTTTTAATCCTTTAAGTATAGAGTTATAAATTTGCAATGCCTTTTGATAGGTAATTCGATGCCTACCAGCCACTTTCTCTACTGATTCTCCTGTAGAAATAGAATAGAAAACATTGCGGGTAACAGGGTGAAGAATCAATGCTGCCAGTTCACGAATGATTATTTCATATAGAGGTTTACAAGTCTTCTGTGTTCTCAACACATACAGTAGATCATCGTATCTGGAAATGATAAAGTCACGTTCCAATTTCTTTTCTTCTACGATTTTAGAAAGGTAATCTGCTTCTAAACCAAGTCTTTTGTGAGCTTCCAGATAAGCATCCAAACTCTCATCATCCAAAAACAACTGATCGTCGATTCGGGAACTCGTAATGTATCCAAGATTTGCCCAATTCTTTAAAATAGCTTCTTGAATGTCGTGTCTTTCGGACATCTGTTTTGTTGTGAGCCAATTTGCCATAAAAAAACGGAACTAGATTAATAATATTAACTAGTTCCGTACCTTTTATTATAAAAGAGTACGGAGCTGTCACAATCCCGCCAGTAGGAGGTTGTAGCGAACACCCAACACACACGGGCAGACAGCCCGTACCCTATGAGAAGTCATAGAAGTACAGGCGTCTTCCCGGCGTGAGTTTAAAAATTCGCTACAATTTCCTACTGGGCCGAGGAAACACACAATCGCATACCATAAAACGGCATGCTACGTTCCAATGACAAAGGTACAAATACTTTTCGGAAAACAACAAAAGAGAGCCGCAAATGTTTTAGGAAAATCAAAGACAAAACAAGTTCTGCTACATATCTCCATTTTCCGACAGACTATCAATCACATAATCATGGATACAAAAAACGATTTATCTGTAACCTGATAGTGACTGCCTCTTACTTATCCTAACATTAGATTAGAAAGCCATTCATTTGTATGAAATAATTCTCACCATTCTTTGTATGATTCAGTCCTCTGTTTCTTCTCTTACACAAAATACATTTTCACCTATTCTTATTTATTTGCGCAGATTTTCGATAATTTTGTTTGATTTTACAGTTTATTTTCGTAGTCTTGTATTTCAAAACAAAACACCTTGAAGACATATATCTATTTTGATTATGGAAAACAGTAAAAAGTTAGCACACAAAATACATCTTTGTAAATACGAACACGCATTTATCAAGGAATCCTTCATTGTTCTAAAGAGTACTACTGGACAGAATATATTTGAAATGTTTATACCCAAAAACACAATAAAGAAATACTACGCCATACGATATATCGGTAATTATTTAAAGGTAACCAAACAAAGCCATCTACAGATGTGTATTTTTTTCAAAAATGCTTCTCTAGTTCTTGATCCCCACAAGCTTTATCATATAATGACGTTAATCATTAACGATATTATCGACCGGATTCCATTCGGACAGGTAGGTACTGCTCCACTTCGATATTCACACTATATTATTGGAGTAGAACATCAGAGTTCACGGCAGATAAGACAGGTGTTGACGAAAATTCATTCTCATAGCAGATTCCAATCATTCATGGATAGTTACTCATGTCAATCAACTCACAGGCTATCTCAATGCGGGAAGGATAAAAAATAGAATGCAAACTTATTAAAAAAATAAAGAAAATGGCAAAAAATGATTTTTCAGCAGAAGCTGCAGAGAACTTTGAACAAAAATGTTTATGTATTTTAGTTTTAGATGTATCTGGCTCCATGTCAGGCAAACCCATTGAAGAATTAAATAAAGGTCTTCAAGATTTTTACAATGAAATCTCTTCTGATGATACTACAAGTCAGCGTCTTGAGGTCTCTCTTATCACATTCAGCCATGTTGTCCAGACTTTACAAGAGCCCGCATTAGTTGAGAATTTCACCATGCCTACTCTCATTGCAAGTGGTTCGACAGCGATGGTTAATGCCGTAAATGAAGCTATTGACAAAGTTGCATCTCGTAAACAATGGTACAAATCAACCAATCAGGCTTACTACAGACCTTGGATCATACTAATGACAGACGGAGAGCCTGATAGAGATCAAGATGTTGATGCTCTCGCACAGCGCATCAAGCTGGACACGGTTAACAAACGCTATGCTTTTTTACCTATCGGAGTAGAGGGCGCAAACATGAAAGTACTGGACAAGATTCAGGGGAATATCCCACCAATGAAACTGCAAGGAACAAAATTCAGCTCTTTCTTTAAATGGTTAAGTGCAAGTATGGGAACTGTCGTAACTGCAGAAGAAGGACAACAAGTAGATTTGTCAGCTGGAGCAGATGACTGGATGGCCGCTTTTACAATCTAACAATATTCAACAACTATGGCAAACAATGATTTCTCAACGGAAGTAGCTGAAAACTACGAACCAAAGTGCTTTTGTATCCTCGTTCTTGATATTTCAGGTTCAATGAATGAAATAATTGAAAACACCTCTGAAACAACCCAAACAGGTCAAACCATTTTCGTTGATGGCAAAACCTACAATGTCGTAAACGGAGGCACTTCAAAACTTGATAACCTTAATAAAAGTCTAAAACAGTTCTATGATAACATTGAATCTGACGATACCATGAGCCAGCGTTTAGAACTTTCGGTAATCACATTCAATGATAATGTAACCATAGTACAAGAACCATCCTTAATATCCAACTGCGAAATACCAATCCTTGAGGCCAATGGAGACACAGCACTTGTGGATGCAGTATATGAAGCAATAGAACTAGTAGATGCCCGTAAAAAATGGTATAAAAGTACGAATCAGGCATATTACCGTCCATGGATAGTGCTCATAACCGACGGTGAGCCGGATGAATGCCAAGACATTGCCACTTTAGCGGAACGAATCAAGGAAGATACGGCCCATAAACGCTATGCATTTCTGCCAATAGGAGTAGATAATGCAAATATGTCCGTACTCCAAAGTATTCAAGGACAAATTCCTGCTATGAAATTGAAAGGAACCAAATTTAGTTCTTTCTTCAAATGGTTAAGTGGAAGTATGGAAGTAATAATATCAGGTGGAACAGGACAAAAAATTAATATTTCCAACGGTGCTTCCGATTGGATGGATTCATACACAATCTAATAAAAATAATATGAGGCGAACAATTACCATCTTATGTTTATGTCTTACTTGCATATCGCATCTTCAGGCTCAACTGAATGCTGAAACTTTGATAGACCAATATGGGGCTATAAGGAGTGATATAACAAAAGAAGCTTGCAAAATAGTAGGATTTAAAGATAAAGAAACTATCAAATTAATAAATAACAACAGCATCAACGACTTCAAGGAGGCATTGAATAAGCAAAAAGAATGGACACAATTTTATATGATTGTGAACTTTTCCAATAAGCCTCTTAATGGAACAAATATTGATGAATACAACAAAAAGATTTGCGATATTCGAAAAAATTATGAATTGAAATTGCTTGAGAACTATGCTGATAAACGAGACGCTATTATTGACGCATTTGGCAAATATATCGCGAAAATTTCCAGCCTTACTGAAGAATGCACTCTTTTCAACAGTGATAAAGGTAATAATTACAAAAATTATCTTGACAAATACAACAATGGACATTTTGTTAAATTGATAGAGACAGATGGCATTTCCCAAGACGAGAATAAATCTACAGAGAGCAAAGAGACAATAAAGGAGGGACAAAACAACGCGAATCCTGTCCCAAAAGGCTCACAGACAACAAACAATGACCCTGATAATCCAGCAAATAATATCACCATTCAATTTGATATTTCTCACATAAAATACCTTATCTATATATTGGCATTGATAGTGCTTATTGTGCTAACAAAAAAGTATCTAAAGTATAAAAAAATGGCTAAAACAAATATTATGATTGAACAACCCAAAGAGAATACTGAATCAAAAATAGATTTAAACAATGACCCTGAAGATACAGATAATAATAAAAATGATAACTGTAATTTAGAAAAAGAGCCCTCTGTACCAACTACAAACGAAACTGATATAGAATCTTCAAAGATTACACCGGCAACTGATGCCTCTTCCGATTCAGACGCTTTGACTCCACATGAAGATCCAGTCCCCCCTGTAGTACCAATCCCCCCTATTGATAAAGTAGATCCTCCCGCACCTAGTCCTTCTCAATCCCAAATAAATGCTTTTGCAGAAGATGCTGACGAGTGGATTATTGTAGGCGCATCCGTTCAAGGCAATGGTCATATAGCTACTAACACCCCTTGTCAAGACAACAATAAATACGAATATCTAGGTAATGGTTGGGGAATAGCGATCACTTCAGACGGTGCCGGTTCAGCCAAGAACTCTCACGTTGGTTCTGGAATTGTTGTAAATAGAGCAATGATCCATTTCAAAAATCTCATAAAAAAGGAAGAATGGATTAAAAAAGACAAATTGCCAACAGAAGTTCGTTGGACCAAACTTTCATACCAAGTTCTCAAATTAGTACATGATGAACTTGAAAGTTTTGCAAAAACAAAAGAGTGTGACTTTAAATCTTTAAGCGCAACGGTCATAGTGGTTATTCATTCTCCGACAGGATTGTTGGTAACGCATGTTGGTGACGGCCGTGCCGGATATAAAGATATGGATGGCGAATGGCATTCTATGATTACTCCGCATAAAGGAGAAGAAGCCAATCAAACCATCTTTTTATCATCCGAATTCTGGAATATTCCATTTTATGAAATGTCTGGTGTCATGGTACCAGAAGCCCGAATAATTAAAGAAAAAGTGCAGGCATTCACTCTCATGAGTGATGGCTGCGAAAACACTTCGTGGAAATTCAATCAATATGATGAATCCACAGAAAAGTATTATGATCCCAATTTGCCTTTTGCTAACTTTTTCGACCCAATACTCGCCACTTTTCGGTCATTCCGTTCTAAAAAAGTCTCGTTGGAAAAGAGAAAGACAAAGTGGCATGATTTTATCAAGGAAGGTAACAAGTCGTTTATCAAGGAAACTGATGATAAGACGATGATACTTGCAGTACTTTATAAGTTATAACTATGGAAGTATACACATCAAAGCATGAAAAAATAGTTCTAGCAGATGATGCTTTTTCTTCAGGTGGAGAAGGAGAAGTTCGGCATATCTTGTTTGGGCCATCCCGATTCAAAAATGTATGCGCCAAGATATACTATCAAAAAAAGCGTACCCAACAACAAGAAAACAAGATAAAATATATGGTAGCGACCCCTCCTGCTAAAGTCATAGGGGACGGTTTTATGATAGGATGGCCTCTTGATTATGTGACAGATGCCGGAGGGAATTTTCTTGGTTTCATCATGCCTCTAGCCTTTCCAGACAGCAAGCAGTTGATAACCTTGACAGCACCAAAACTCAATAAGAAACTTGGGACGCCATGGCATAACAGATATGATAGAACTAATGGGAAAAGTGCGCTTATCTCTCGCCTGAAGTTGATATGTAATATTGCAATACCGATACATATTTTGCATTCTACAGGTAAATATGTCCTAAAAGACTTCAAACCGGAGAATATATTGATCACTCATGACGGCCACGTAACTATTGTAGACATGGACTCTGTTCAGATCTGTGAAGGTTCAAAATTGTTATTTCCGGGAACTGCTGCTACCCCCAATTATATGCCACCCGAATATTATACTAAAGGTATTGGAAAAGCAGCGACTGTTCCCCTGAATAAATCTTGGGATAATTTTGCCATAGGTATCGTTTTCTATCAAATATTGTTCGGACTACACCCGTATGTAGTTACTCCAAGAGTTCAACAAGATGCGGATAGCAATGAGATATTCCAAAGTATTTCATCTAACCTGTTCCCTTTTGGACCTAATCAATATAAAATAGAAGGGTATCCAGATCTCCATAATAAGTTTAAAATACTACCGAAAACTGTACAATCATTATTTCTCCGTGCATTTTCTGACAATGCAAGCCAACGTCCAAATGCAGAAGAGTGGGGAAAATGTATATACGGTTTAGTAGTTAACGCAAACAATATTCCAACGCCACAACCCATGTCAATCCAGACACCACAACCAGCATCAAAGCCGACACCAGTGCCGAAGCCAACGCCAATACCTACTCCCAAACCTGCTGTGACACCGATTCCCCAACCGACGCCATGGCCATCGTCGGTTCCTACTCATCCAACAGAGAGCGAGCTCGACAGTTGGAACTGGGGTGCGTTTTTCTTCAACTGGATATGGGGGCTTTTCAATGGGGTATATTGGCCTTTATTACTCATCGCCATTGGTTGGATTCCATATGTCGGACAAATTGGAGCCCTTATTGGTGCAATTTATCTAGGTACCAAAGGCACAAGACAAGCATGGAATGCAAAAAAATGGGATAGCTGGAATTCGTTCAAGGAAACACAACATAAATGGGCTGTTGCAATATGGTGGGTACTCGGTGTCTCTTTCATATTGGGGCTGATAATTGGTAGTATGTCCTCCTAATATACTTGATGAGTAGTGTCATTAGCGACATTACTCATCAATATTTTACTTATTTTTAAATAATATGAATCAATACGATATTTTCATAAGCTACTCCAGAATAGACAGTCAGCTAGCAGCAAAAATACAAGAAATCTTGCAAAAGGCTGGATTCAAATGCTTTCGCGATGTAAGTATCCATACAGGTGACGCCTTTATGGAAACATTAGCAAATAGTATCATTGAAAGTCGTGTATTTCTTCTGCTGGGAAGTTCTCACGCTTATAAGTCAAGATATACTAGGAAAGAAATAAAATACGCATTTGACAAAAACAAACTAATATTGCCATATCTAATAGATGACACAAATTTACCTAAAGGATTAGAATTTCTTTTGAGTGATCTCAATAAGAGATGCATGAAAGAATATCCTATCAATTCTCTCATACAAGAATTAAAAGATATTATTCCCCATTCAACTACAACTACACCAACGCCATCACGACCACCTTTTATTGAGGGTAAACCTGTTACTTTCTCTGTCAATGGGATTAGCTTTAACATGATGCCAGTAAACGCCGGAAAGTTCATTATGGGATCGAAAGAAAAAAATAATGGTTACCCGGCTCATGAAGTTAGATTATTAAAAAATTACTATATAGGTGAAACGGAAGTGACCCAGGCCTTGTGGCAAACAGTCATGGGCAATAACCCATCGACTTTCAAAAAACACGACCTGCCCGTTGAACAAGTTAGTTGGAATGATTGCCAACTGTTCATTGCCAAATTAAACAAAATAACAAAATGTCACTTCCGGTTGCCTACAGAAGCCGAATGGGAATTTGCAGCCCGTGGAGGCAATCATTTTCAAGGCGATAACTATGCAGGAAGTTCAGAGGTTTGGAATGTTGCTTGGTATAATGGCAACAGCCAACAGTGTACACATCCCGTTAAACTGAAAGTCCCGAATGAATTGGGTATTTATGACATGAGTGGCAATGTAAACGAATGGTGTTTTGACCTTTACGGAAACTACTCAGATACACCACGTATTGATCCTCATGGAGCAAAGAGTGGTGAATTTCGTGTAATCCGTGGTGGTAGTTGGTACGAAAGTGAAGTAAAGTGTCGTATATACATCCGGAATAGAGCTAATCCCTCAATAAAGAGTGCCAATCTCGGACTACGATTAACATTGAGTTATGGAAGCTAACACCGCAAACGTTACTTGATACTAATGTTCCCACGGAATCAAAATAGTAAATACGACTCTTTGTTTTAATACTTCTATTCTTTATGCGTACATTATAAGAAACAATAATAAAAGCCGGTCATTGAATGAGCTTCCCAATAACCGACTTTTACAATTTATCTGTTATCCTATATCCTGTTTTATTTTGTGCTTGCCAGCAACAGAGTTGCATTGTTGTCATTCAGCGCATAAACCGCCTTTTCTACATTACTGTTATAAGTCTTGCTTCTATCATCCCAACGAGCATAGTCCACAGTCACTTCATTGGCACTGTATTCCACATTCATTCTGAAGTAAGGAGTCCAAACTTCCTTTACACTATCCCACTTGGCGGCTTCTTTGCTTATCACACGATTTTCGTTATCGTAAGTATAAGTATAGCGAAGGTGGCGATACAAGTGACCGTCTTCATTACGATAAATATTCTTAGCGGTTATTACTTCACCAGTCATTTCATTATTGGTTACAAATTCTGTAGGGTTCATTGCACTTGCAGAGAAGTTCATTACACTTGCCATTACTACGGCTACCATCACAACTGCTTTTGAGAATAAATTTGTTTTCATAATCGTTATTTTTTATTGTTATTATTCTTCGTTTATAGTGGTTGTTGTTTCGCAACCGCTTTCGCTTATATATAGTCAATCGGCGTGCCAAAACAATAAATCTCTGATAATCAACAGATATTCAAATTTACACGATGTTCATTATCGGACAACTGTCCGCACAGAAGCGGACAATAACAGCCCGATTGTTACTTTTTCTATGTATAAATCAGTCCAACGACCATTGATTTGAGTCGTTTTAAAGTTTATGCAATCCAGTTTTAATGAGGAAACATATCCGGCATCATTTTTTTCGTGTATTTTTGCAGAAGAATCACTCAAGTAACAAAACAATATGAAGATAGTCAAGAATCAATTCACCAAATATGAAGAAGATGGTTCGCCAGGCAAAGATTTATATGCTGCGCTGGCTGATCTGGTGAAAGAGTATGACTATCCGGTCTGCTTCAATTTTCCGGCAGAGCACGTGACTCATAACCTGCCGCTCATTAATGGAGCGAAAGTGGAATTTATCGTCGGGAAAAGGAGGTGGAATTAAAGTTCGTTTTTTAGAAGATAGAAACAGTAGGCAACCCCTTTTCCACTCGTGAAACCGTAAGTTCCGAACAAGTAGCGCGTTCTGCTACCTGTGCAATACTCAAATTTCGTCTCAAACGAGCCAATTTTATTTGTTCGCCCACAATCTGCATTTTCGAAATCAACTTGCGGGGAAGTTTAGTTCCCATCGTACTCTTTGTCATAATCGTAATCTATCATATAATATACAAAGATAAGATTTATTATTTATTATATGATTGGTTGATAAGAAAAAGATTGGATCAGGCGTATGTATACAAAAAGGCAGACTTCAATAAAAGGTTTTTCGTTTCATATATAGAATAAAAGGTACACCATTTTGTTTTGTATACAAAACAAAATATTTGATAAAGCTGCTCTAATCTATTTCACAATATCATTCAAGTCAAAATAAAGCAAACGTGTAGCAGAATCCACATCTTCATTATTCAAAGGAATAAATCCATTTTTCTCATAAAAAGGAACAGCTGCCGCATACGCATCTACAGTTAAAAAGCGACAACCCGTTTTATTTTCAATAACAAAGTAACTTTTGATAAAATTCAACAGGAATGAGCCTATTGATTGACCTTTCACAGATAAATCGACTCCTAAACGACAAATTTTAGCGGCAGGATAACTTTTTAAACGTTTCTCATTCACAAACCGATGCTTTCGAAAACGATTAAATTCTGTTTTATTCTCAAAATCAGACAAAGAAATACGATCATTAGCAAGGCTAAAATATGCGACTGTTTGTTGTCCCATTTTATTTTCAAGTACATAACTTACAGCTAACAAAGCTTCCCGATAAAAAAAAGATTCATTTTTTATTTTTTAAAGATTTTCATTGCCAGTTCATAGTCTTTCAACCTTTTTTCCCGCTGCTCCGGCGTTTCACTACGCTTCTCTTTCATCCGTTCTTCAAATCGCCGAGCATCTTCTCCGAAAAGTATCGGAGTTTCCTTAATTGGCCTTGCCATACTTATACAACTCCTTTCTTTTGGTTTATACGCTACAAAAGTAATTGAATAAATCAGGAAGTACAAGTTATTACGAAGTTATCTTATTCATATAAAAAACTACTCTACAATTAAAGCACCTCTCTCTTGCATAAAGTAGCTACTTTTGTAGCACATATCAATTCGTTCCACAAATATGGAACGAAACAATAACAAATGTGGAACTAAAGGGAAACAACTGTAGAACTAAAAGTCAACAGTTGTAGAACGAATTAATAGTAACTATAAAATCATTAAACATTAGTATATGAGTGCAATATATGACCTATTTGAGACTCCTAGTCCAAACAAAGAAGAGAAACAACCGCTACACGCCCGTATTGTCTCCAAAGGAACCGTAGGTAAAGAAGAGTTTCTGGATCGTGTCCACAAGTTTACCGGTATCAGCAGAAGTTTATTGGCAGGAGCCATGGAAGCCTTTGCCAATGAAGCACGGGATTTACTAGCCGACGGCTGGAATGTAGAAATAGGGAACTTCGGATTCTTCTCTACCTCGCTGCAATGTCCGCCGATTAAAGATAAAAAAGAAATTCGGTCAGCGTCTGTCCAAATGAAAAATATTAATTTCCGCGCAAGTCGTCCATTCAAGAAAGAAGTAGGCGACAAAATGAGGCTGCAACGAGGAGAATCTATCACACGCCCTAAGAAAAATAGTATCTCCCGAGAAACGTGTCGCGCCCGCCTCAACACATATCTGGAAAATCACCTATTTATCAGCCGAACAGATTATAGCCATCTGACAGGACGAAATAAAAAAGTGGCTATTGAGGAATTAAATTCCTTTATCACTGACGGAATAATACAGAAAGAAGGGATTGGAAAGTTGACTGTATATATAAAGGTATAAACTCTTGGAACAGAGAATTAAGAGTTACAACAAGATTATTGTTGTTGTAACTCAAGTATGATTTCATCAGTGATGTAAGCATCACTCAACGTTATAAGCGGATATTGTTTATTAAGAAGCAATGCATATACCTTACTGTTATAAAACAAGTGTAATGCTTTTTCGGGGGAAATATTCAAACGCTCCGCTAATTGCATCACTACACGAGTGTATTTATTCCATACTAATACATCTATCATAAGCGTAAGTTATTTTATTGTTATATATTCTTTGAAAGAGAGACACTCGTCAATAAGACGTTGATTGAGAATGCATAACTGATTGTTGGGCTGCTCAAAACGCAAACGTCCTAAAGCGACTTCTTTAGTAATCTGGTTTTCCATGAAATTTTCTATTGTGTCGAAAACCCGATCATTAGCAATACCGCCTTCTACAATGTCGTACTCCAACCATGGCTGTTTTCCTAAACGACTACTGACAATAAATTCCAACCAGTCATTGTCATACCCGTCAAAGCGAAGCCATTTGTATCCGGATGAAGTTATCTTTTCAAGGTCAAGCTCATATATGTTTACTACAGATGTGCTGCCGGGATGGCGTAGTGCCATGACAGCTCCCCAACGTTCAGCTTGGGCATAGATATCTGTCACATAGAATCCTTTACCAAAGTCGAGGTTTTCACGTCCGACACCGACCAAAGGATATTCTACGGCCTGCGTGCTACCATGATAGACTTTCATACAGGTTCTCCTTTCTCTTTATAATGAGCTTCCCAATTTTCAAGAGCTTCTATCAACGTATCGGCTATGTACTCACGACTCTGGGTGTGGAGCATGTCATATCCACTTATCAGGTATTGACGGATAAGGTTCAGCTTTTCCAAACGGTTATAGAGAGCAGGAGCCGGAACACCCAACTTCCGGGCGGCACTCTCAATGGCAAAAATCACAAACTCCATCACTTTGCCATCAATAACAGGGGCTGATTGGTTTGAATGTAACATAGCTATATCTCTATTATCTTGGTGTAATATGTACAAATATAGTGTTTATTCTTGCAACATTCATCGTTTTTCAGCATAATTTATGATTATCAAGAGCGTTTGAGTATCGTGAAACTGATTGAAATACTCCCTATTTGGAAACAGCTATTAAAGCAGAAGATCTAAAAATCTATAAATCAATAATATACAAACAAAATAAATAAAAGTGAATCAAAGTACGTACATCTAGGACCGTTAAAGCACCTCTCCGGAAAGTACCCATAGTATCTTTGCATCGTGATCACAAAGAGAATTGATAAGTAAAGTAACCAATTAAAAAAACAAAAAACTATGGCACTTAGATACGTCATTAAAAAAAGAACGTTCGGCTTTGATAAAACTAAAGCTGAAAAGTATGTAGCACAAAATGTAATCACCAACACGGTGGATTTCAGAGATTTGTGCGAGGAAATCACCAAAGTCGGAATGGTTCCCAGTGGAGCGGTAAAATTTGTACTCGATGCTTTGATCGATACATTAAATCTCAACCTTAGAAAAGGTATCTCTGTTCAGTTAGGAGATTTCGGATGTTTCCGTCCAGGTATGAATTGCGAAAGTCAGGATACTGAAAAAGAGGTAGATAGTGATACGATACGCAGAGTAAAAATCATTTTCACTCCGGGCTACAAATTCAAAGAGATGCTAAGCAAAGTCAGTGTTCAAAAAGCGGTGGCTTCCGATGATGGTTCCATCAGCCCGGAACAACCGGACCCCAACCCGAATCCAAACCCGGATGACGGCAAAGGAGAAGCACCGGACCCGGCAGCATAAGATTAATTATCAGCCTTTAAGAGCAGGAAAACAGTACCCGCCTACGGGCGGATACTGTTTCCCAAAGTATTCCTGTAAAAGACTTGACAACGCCTTTTTTATTTTGTATCTTTACAACATCTTAAAACATTATATCAACATGAAAGAATTGCCATCAGAAGAGGAAGAAATTCCGTTTCGCATTAAAACTTATAAGAAAAAAGAATTGGCTTGTATGTACAATCCGAACATTACACCCCGTTGCGCCATACGCATATTCACCAAATGGATTAAAATAAATAAAGAACTGCTCCGGTTATTGACTGCCACAGGTTATCATCCGCGTACACGAACGTTCACTCCCCGACAGGTACAAATCATAACCAGTATTCTGGACATTCCATAAGGATGTCCAGAATACTGGTATTATTTGCAGTTGTCCCGCTGCTTTCAAATAAGCCATATAATCCACATACTATTTCACTACACAATCATTCTTCGGGAAATATTTCAAGCAGTATGTCGGTATATCTCCTAAAGAACATCGGAACAAACTTATCAAACAGTAACTTTCTTAAATTGTCGGAACTGCCACCACAACATTCCTCCGGATATAAGACTAGCCGCCAAATCTGCCACAGGCATACTGGCCCAAACGCCCATTTGTCCATAATAGTGAGGTAGAATCAACAGGCAGGGAACCAGAAATAACATCTGCCGCGTCAGCGACAAGAAAATGGCTTTACTTGCCATTCCGATACTCTGAAAGAAGTTGGAAGCTACCATCTGAAACCCAACAATCGGGTAGAAAAATACCACAATACGAAAACCTTTAGAAGCAATGCTGATTAATTCTTCGTCCGAAGTAAAGATGGAAGATACGATTTCCGGAATGAACATACCTATCAGGAAACCAATCGTCGTCACTACAGTAGCACAGCAAATGGTTGCTTTCAGTACTTTCGTCACACGAGGATAGAGCTTCGCACCAAAATTATATCCCGCAATAGGTTGCATTCCCTGGTTCAATCCCAACACAATCATAATAAAGACAAAAACAATACGATTAACAATACCGAATGCACCGATCGCCAAATCACCTCCATGCTCTTTTAATCCCTGATTAATCAGAATCACAATAAAGCAAGAAGCCATATTCATCAGGAAGGGAGACATACCGATAGCCAATGAATCCAATACGATTTTCCGTTTCAAACGGAAAATACCCTTTTTCAACCGTATCAGTTCATCTTTGCGGCAAAACAAATGAAGCTGCCAGACCAATGCGATCAACTGTGCACAAACCGTAGCCGTAGCCGCCCCACGGATTCCCCAGTCGAATACAAAAATAAACAATGGAGCAAGCAATACATTAATTATCACTGTCGTTATTGTTGCCATCATCGCTTTCTGCGGATGGCCCGAAGCACGGAGCACTGCATTCAGCCCCAAATATAAATGGGTAACCACATTTCCGAGCAAGATAACCTGCATAAATTCACGGGCATATTTCACCGTTTCATCGCTTCCCCCGAAAAAGTAAAGTATCGGATCGAGAAAAGGAAGAACGATTACCGTAAAAGAGATACCTATAATAAGATTTAATACAAACACATTTCCCAAAACCCGCTGTGCGGTATCATAATCTTTCTGTCCCAGCTTCACCGAAATCAATGTAGCCGCACCGACACCGACCAGCGAGCCGAAAGCCGCGGCAAGATTCATTAGCGGGAAAGTCAGTGCCAACCCGGAAATAGCCATCGCACCCACCCCGTGACCGATGAAAATACTATCTACCATATTATAAAGAGAAGACGCCGTCATGGCGATAATTGCCGGAATGGCATACTGCATTAAAAGCTTCCCAATCTTTTCCGTACCCAACGCAGTGGGTGTCTTTTGTCCTGTCATACCTATTAGTTTGAGGCGGCAAAGATACAAAAAAGAGGTGGATTACAGGATATATGAGAAAAGTTTCGTATTTTTGCCTCCAAAATTGAGTTAATACGTAACGAAATGAATATATTAGAACTAAGTGAACAGGAAATCATTCGACGCAACAGCCTGAATGAGCTTCGTGCGATGGGTATTGATCCGTACCCTGCAGCAGAGTATGTAACCAATGCTTTCTCTACAGATATTAAAGCTGAATTTAAAGACGACGAGGAGCCACGCCAAGTTTCCGTAGCCGGCCGTATCATGAGCCGCCGCGTGATGGGTAAAGCATCTTTCGTTGAATTGCAAGACTCTAAAGGTCGCATCCAGGTGTACATCACCCGCGATGATATCTGCCCGGGAGAAGACAAGGAACTGTACAACTCTGTATTCAAACGCCTGCTCGACTTAGGTGACTTTATCGGTATTGAAGGTTTCGTGTTCCGCACACAAATGGGTGAAATCAGTATCCATGCTAAGAAACTGACTGTACTTGCAAAGTCTATCAAACCGTTGCCTATCGTTAAATACAAAGACGGGGTAGCTTATGACTCTTTTGAAGATCCCGAACTCCGTTATCGCCAACGCTATGTAGACCTGGTAGTGAACGACGGTATCAAAGAAACATTCCTGAAACGTGCCACTGTTGTGAAAACATTGCGCAATGCTTTGGACGAAGCCGGTTACACGGAAGTGGAAACTCCCATCCTGCAATCTATTGCCGGTGGAGCAAGCGCACGCCCGTTCATCACTCACCACAACTCACTGGACATGGATCTTTACCTGCGTATCGCAACAGAACTTTATCTGAAGCGACTGATCGTAGGTGGTTTTGAAGGTGTATATGAAATAGGTAAGAACTTCCGTAACGAGGGTATGGACAAAACCCATAACCCGGAGTTCACTTGTATGGAACTCTACGTACAATATAAGGATTACAACTGGATGATGAATTTCACCGAAAAGTTGTTGGAACGTATTTGTATCGCAGTAAACGGTAGCACAGAAACAGTGGTTGACGGAAAAACCATCAACTTCAAAGCTCCTTACCGCCGTCTGCCTATTCTGGACGCTATCAAAGAGAAGACAGGATATGACCTGAACGGCAAGAGCGAAGAGGAAATCCGCCAAGTCTGCAAGGAACTGAAGATGGAAGAAATCGACGAGACGATGGGTAAAGGCAAGCTGATTGATGAAATCTTCGGAGAATTCTGCGAAGGTACATATATCCAGCCGACTTTCATCACCGATTATCCGGTTGAAATGTCTCCGCTGACCAAGATGCACCGCTCTAAACCGGGACTGACCGAACGTTTCGAACTGATGGTGAACGGTAAAGAGCTGGCTAATGCCTACTCGGAATTGAACGATCCGCTGGATCAGGAAGAACGTTTCAAAGAACAAATGCGTTTGGCCGACAAGGGAGACGACGAAGCGATGATTATCGATCAGGACTTCCTGCGCGCTTTACAATATGGTATGCCTCCTACATCGGGTATCGGTATCGGTATCGACCGTCTGGTGATGTTAATGACCGGACAGACTACCATTCAGGAAGTATTGTTCTTCCCGCAAATGCGCCCGGAAAAAGTAGTGAAAAAAGACGCTGCTGCCAAATACATGGAATTGGGAATTGCAGAAGACTGGGTTCCGGTGATTCAAAAAGCCGGTTACAACACAGTTGCCGACATGAAAGATGTCAATCCGCAGAAACTGCACCAGGACATCTGCGGCATTAACAAGAAATATAAATTAGAACTGACCAATCCGTCGGTAAACGACGTAACTGAGTGGATACAGAAAATTTAATAAGTTCTTCATCCAAATCCATACAAATGAAATTACCCGGCAAGATAGCGATAATGGGCGGAGGAAGTTGGGCTACAGCCATCGCAAAGATGTGTCTGGCCCAGGAAGACTCTATCAATTGGTACATGCGGCGAGACGACCGCATTGCCGATTTTAAACGATTAGGGCACAATCCGGCTTATCTGACAGGAGTGAAATTTGATACGAGACGCATCACTTTCAGTTCCAACATCAACGATGTTGTGAAAGAATCGGATACACTGATCTTCGTCACTCCCTCTCCTTATCTGAAGGCGCATCTGAAAAAGTTGAAAACCAAGATAAAAGATAAGTTTATCATCACCGCTATCAAAGGAATCGTACCCGATGACAACGTTATTGTATCGGAATACTTCACTAAAGAATATGGTGTGCCACCAGAAAACATAGCAGTCCTTGCAGGTCCCTGCCACGCAGAAGAAGTAGCTTTGGAGCGACTCTCCTACCTGACTATCGCCTGCCCTGACAAAGACAAAGCACGTATCTTCGCACGCCGTCTGGGAAGCAGCTTTATCAAAACATCTGTCAGTGATGACGTGGCGGGTATCGAATACAGTTCGGTACTCAAAAACGTGTATGCCATTGCTGCCGGTATCTGTAGCGGGCTGAAATATGGAGACAACTTCCAGGCTGTATTGATCTCTAACGCCATTCAGGAGATGAATCGTTTCCTGAACACGGTGCATCCGTTGAACAGAAACGTGGATGAATCTGTTTATCTGGGGGATTTATTGGTGACCGGTTACTCCAACTTTAGTCGTAACCGTACTTTCGGAACGATGATAGGTAAAGGGTATTCCGTGAAGAGTGCGCAAATTGAAATGGAAATGATTGCAGAGGGTTACTATGGTACGAAATGTATCAAAGAAATCAATAAGCATCATCATGTCAATATGCCGATACTGGACGCTGTGTACAACATCCTGTACGAACGTATCTCACCAATGATCGAGATTAAATTGCTGACTGACTCTTTTAGATAATCTTTAAACAAGAACGATATGATTAGTTTAAACATTGAAAAGACATTTGGATTTATCTCCAAAGAAAAGGTTTTTGCTTACGAAGCTGAAGTAAAAGCCGCACAGGAAATGCTTGAAAAAGGTACAGGCAAAGGTAATGACTTTTTAGGATGGTTGCATTTGCCTTCTTCTATCACTAAAGAACACTTGGCCGACCTGAACGCTACAGCAAAAGTATTAAGAGATAACTGTGAAGTAGTAATCGTTGCCGGTATCGGTGGCAGCTATCTGGGTGCCCGTGCCGTAATCGAAGCTTTGTCTAACAGTTTCACTTGGCTGCAGGAAAAGAAAACGGCTCCTGTCATGATCTATGCAGGACACAATATCAGCGAAGATTATCTGTACGAACTGACTGAATATCTGAAAGATAAGAAATTCGGTATCATCAATATTTCTAAATCAGGAACTACTACCGAAACTGCTCTTGCTTTCCGTTTGCTGAAAAAGCAATGTGAAGATCAGCGCGGTAAAGAAACTGCAAAGAAAGTAATCGTTGCTGTGACGGACGCTAAAAAAGGTGCTGCCCGTGTTACAGCTGACAAAGAAGGATATAAAACATTTATCATCCCTGACAACGTAGGCGGACGTTTCTCTGTACTGACTCCGGTTGGTTTGCTGCCTATCGCAGTAGCCGGATTTGATATCGACAAACTGGTTGCCGGTGCTGCCGATATGGAAAAAGTATGCGGATCGGACGTTGCATTTGCTGAAAACCCGGCTGCTATTTATGCTGCTACCCGCAATGAGTTGTACAGAAATGGCAAGAAGATCGAAATCCTCGTTAACTTCTGTCCGAAACTGCACTATGTAAGCGAATGGTGGAAACAGCTTTACGGAGAATCGGAAGGAAAAGATAATAAGGGTATTTTCCCCGCATCGGTAGATTTCTCTACAGACCTTCATTCTATGGGTCAATGGATTCAGGAAGGCGAACGTTCTATCTTCGAAACTGTGATTTCAGTAGAGAAAGTGAACCACAAACTGGAAGTTCCTTCTGACGAAGCAAATCTGGACGGTTTGAACTTCTTAGCCGGCAAGCGTGTGGACGAAGTGAACAAGATGGCCGAACTGGGAACACAGCTGGCTCACGTAGACGGTGGCGTACCTAATATGCGCATCGTACTTCCGGAATTGAGCGAATACAACATTGGTGGTCTGCTCTATTTCTTCGAAAAGGCTTGTGGTATCAGCGGTTATTTGCTGGGTGTGAACCCATTCAACCAACCGGGTGTGGAAGCATACAAAAAGAATATGTTTGCCTTGCTGGACAAACCGGGTTATGAAGAGGAATCCAAAGCGATCCGCGCAAAACTATAAATCAAGAACGTTTTATAAACGGTAAACTATAAACAATGAACGGTGAACAACTATGCTATATGCATGGATTTGTTCACCGTTCATTATTTATTATTACTCTTATTTATCATCTTCGGCTTTTGTCTTCAAGCCGATTTCTTCCTGTGCTCCTTCACATTCGGCTTTGGAAGAAAGATAGAACTCTAATTTTACATCACCGTTCTTATCTACTTGTTTAATGGTCGCCATAACCATAATTCTGGCCTTTGACACACCATCCTTAAAACGAAGCTGTCCTTTCTCCACATCTGTCAGATTTCCCTCTGTAGATACTTCTGTTTGCTCATAAAAGAGTTTAGTATCCACTTCATCGTCATTCTGAAGTTTAAAGGTTTTCAGTTCTGCCCCATTTCCATCCAAAAGCAGAAAGGCTTTCACTTCATCTCCCACTTTCAAGGCCGGCAATTCCTCCCTCTGATTCGCATAGTCTTTTTCATCGGAACTGGTATTTTCACCGTCCGATTCGATCTTTGCATAAAGCTTTTCTATCTTAATCACAGGACTTTCCCCACTATTAGAGCAGGCGCCTAAAAACAATGGTAGCAACAATAATACTCTCTTTTTCATGCTATCGTCGAGTTTATAACGTTACAAAAATACACATATTCTTCTAAACAGCAAATAATTATGTAGTTAATCGCTTGGGAGCATCATTTGCAACTATCTTCCCTTTCTAACTTATCTCTCATTTTTTATCGTTATCTTTGCCTCGTATACAGTTGTAGATGAAGCGAATCAAACTTAAAAAACAAATAGAATGGCAGGAAATTTATTAAAGAAGTCCAGTGGACTCATGTTACTGTGTAGCGTATCATTGCTAATGATAGTCATGACCGGTTGTCAGGAAGCCAAACTCAAAACTGTAATCGGGATAGCCAACAAACAATGTCCGCTGGACATGGGAGAAGTCGGCAAGATTACCAGCATCATCTACGACGGGGATAACGTAGTGTACACTCTCAACATGAACGAGGAAATTACCAATATTAAGATTTTGAAAGATAATCCGGAAAGCATGAAATCATCTATCAAAATGATGTTTCAAAATCCGGCTGCTGATGTAAAGGAAATGTTGAAGTTGATGGCTAAGTGTAATTCCGGATTACACATGATATTTGTAGGGAATAAGTCGGGCGAGCAAGCGGTTTGCGAACTTACTGCCGAAGAATTGAAAGAGGTTATCAATACAAATGCCGACCCGGCACAAAGCGGACAGACAAAGCTTGAAGCACAACTGAAAATGGCGAATCTGCAATTTCCAATGCAGGCCAGTGAAGAAGTCGTTGTCGAAAAGATCGAAAGCATAGGTGAATCGGTTGTTTATATATGCAGTGTGGACGAGGAGTTGTGTCCTATCAGCCAGATTGAAGAAAACGCAGCCGAAGTGAAAGAGAGTATCGTGTCAACGCTGGCAAGTCAGACCGATCCTGCCACCCAGATATTCATAAAAACCTGCGTGGAGAACAATAAAAATATTACCTACAGATATATCGGCAAGGATTCCGGGAAACAATATGATGTGATTATCCCCCGGTCCGATCTAAAGAAAATGATTATAGAAAAATAAAATATTATCTTAAAAAGATTCCGCAACGTACAAAGTATGAAAAAGAAACTGAAAGCCGTCCTGTTTGACATGGACGGCGTACTTTTTGACTCTATGCCTTATCATTCGGAAGCCTGGCATAAAGTAATGAAATCTCATGGGCTCACTCTTAGTCGCGAAGAAGCATATATGCATGAAGGACGGACAGGAGCCTCTACAATCAATATTGTTTTTCAACGTGAATTGGGTAGAGAAGCCACACAGGAGGAAATAGAAAGTATCTATCAGGAGAAAAGTGTTTTGTTCAATTCATATCCTGAAGCAAAGCCTATGCCCGGTGCATGGGAGTTGCTGCAAAAAGTGAAGAAGGACGGTCTGATTCCGATGGTGGTCACCGGTTCCGGTCAGTTATCCCTGCTCGAACGGTTGGAACACCACTATCCGGGAATGTTTCATAAAGAACTGATGGTTACAGCGTTCGATGTAAAATATGGCAAACCCAATCCTGAGCCGTATTTGATGGCTTTGAAAAAAGGAGGGATCAAAGCGGATGAAGCGGTTGTAGTAGAAAACGCTCCGTTAGGAGTGGAAGCCGGACACAACGCGGGTATTTTCACCATAGCAGTCAATACGGGTCCTTTGAATGGACAAGTGTTGCTGGATGCCGGGGCTGATTTATTATTTCCATCCATGCAGGCGCTTAATGACACCTGGGACATGATGACTGAAAATGACATCTAAAAGCTGAAAAGAAAATTTATTCTTCAAAACAGAAGAAAAATATTGAAAAGCAGGAATATAAATAGTATTTTTACGGGAGTTTAATTCGCTTAGATTCTATCTAAGCCAACGCAGATTCTACTATGCAAAAGTTATTATCTTTACCACCCAATTTGATCCATTGCTTCCACGAACTGGAAGAAGTTAACCATACCGATTGGTTTTGTACATCAGACCCCATAGGGAGCAAACTAGGCTCCGGCGGCGGAACTACGTGGTTATTACAAGCTTGTCATCAGGCATTTGCTCCACAAGAGTCTTTCAGCAACTGGATAGGACATGAAAAAAGAATATTGCTCCATGCAGGCGGACAAAGCCGTCGGTTACCCAGCTACGGCCCTTCCGGCAAAATATTAACTCCTATCCCGATCTTCAGTTGGGAAAGAGGACAAAAGCTGAGACAGAATCTGTTATCATTGCAGCTCCCGCTCTATGAAAGGATTATGAATCAGGCTCCGGCGGGTCTGAATACGCTGATTGCTAGCGGAGATGTATATATCCGTTCGGAAAAACCGCTTCAGGATATTCCGAACGCAGATGTAGTATGCTACGGACTGTGGGTGAATCCGTCATTGGCAACTCATCATGGTGTGTTTGTTTCCGACCGGAAAAAACCGGAGGTGCTCGACTTCATGTTGCAGAAACCTTCTCTGGAAGAGTTGGAAGGATTGTCGAAAACTCATCTTTTCCTGATGGATATCGGCATCTGGATTTTGAGTGACCGCGCCATAGAAGTATTGATGAAACGGTCATTGAAAGAAGGTACGAAGGATATTACTTATTATGACTTATACTCGGACTACGGTTTGGCTTTGGGAGAGCATCCTAAAACGGAAGATGAAGAAATCAATCAGTTGTCCGTAGCTATATTGCCGTTGCCGGGTGGAGAATTCTATCATTACGGCACAAGTCACGAACTGATTTCTTCTACTTTAGCCATACAGGATAAGGTACGGGACCAAAGAAGAATCATGCACCGGAAAGTAAAGCCGAATCCGGCTATCTTTATACAGAATTCCATCACACAAGTGTCTCTTTCTGCCGACAACGCCAATTTATGGATTGAGAATAGCCATGTGGGAAAAGAATGGAAATTAGGTTCCCGCCAGATTATTACAGGAGTTCCTGAAAACCAGTGGAGCATCAATTTGCCGGATGGGGTTTGCATCGACATTATTCCTATCGGTGAGAATGAGTTTGTTGCGCGTCCGTATGGATTGGATGATGTATTCAAAGGAGCGTTGGACAAAATAACGACTACTTATCTCAATGTTCCTTTCACCCGTTGGATGGAAGATAGAGGAATTACCTGGGAGGATATAAAAGGGCGTACAGATGATTTACAATCGGCATCCATCTTCCCTAAAGTGGCTTCTGTGGAAGATTTAGGCATATTAGTACGCTGGATGACCTCGGAACCACAACTGGAAGAAGGGAAAAAACGTTGGTTGAAAGCAGAGAAAGTTTCTGCAGATGAAATATCCGCAAGCGCCAACCTCAAGCGTCTTTACGAACAGCGCAATGCTTTCCGCAAGGAAAACTGGAAAGGATTGGCGGCCAATTATGAGAAGAGTGTGTTCTATCAACTCGATTTGCTGGATGCCGCAAATGAATTTGTACGTTTCAATCTGGACATGCCTGATGTCTTGAAAGAAGATGCCGCCCCCATGTTACGGATACACAACCGGATGCTTCGTGCACGTATCATGAAACTACGTGAAGACAAGGATTGTGCCAAAGAGGAACAGGCAGCCTTTCAACTGCTTCGCGACGGTTTATTGGGGGTAATGAGCGAACGAAAGAGCCATCCCATACTCAATGTTTATTCCGATCAAATCGTATGGGGACGCAGTCCTGTGCGTATTGATGTGGCCGGAGGATGGACGGACACACCTCCCTACTCTCTTTATTCAGGAGGAAGTGTTGTAAATCTTGCTATCGAACTGAACGGTCAACCGCCGCTACAAGTATATGTGAAACCTTGCAAGGAATATCACATCACTCTTCGCTCTATCGACATGGGTGCAATGGAAGTGATAAGGAATTACGAGGAACTGCAAGATTATAAAAAGGTAGGTTCTCCATTCTCTATCCCGAAAGCTGCCCTTACATTGGCGGGTTTTGCACCGGCATTCTCTACGGAATCTTATCCTTCTTTAGCTAAACAGCTGGAAGATTTCGGTTCAGGAATCGAAATTACTCTGCTGGCTGCTATTCCTGCAGGTTCTGGCTTGGGAACCAGTTCCATACTGGCATCTACCGTGCTAGGAGCAATCAATGATTTCTGCGGACTGGCTTGGGATAAAAATGATATATGTAGTTACACATTAGTATTAGAGCAGCTCCTGACCACAGGAGGAGGTTGGCAAGATCAATATGGCGGTGTCTTTTCCGGTATTAAGTTGCTTCAATCCGAAGCAGGTTTCGAGCAGAAGCCGTTAGTACGCTGGTTACCCGATCAGCTCTTTATTCATCCTGATTACCGCGACTGTCATCTGTTATATTATACGGGAATTACTCGTACTGCTAAAAGTATTTTGGCAGAGATTGTCAGTTCCATGTTCCTCAATTCCGGTCCGCACCTAAGTTTGCTGGCCGAAATGAAAGCTCATGCAATGGATATGAGTGAAGCTATTTTACGGAGTAATTTCGAAAGTTTCGGTCGTTTAGTCGGCAAAACTTGGATACAAAACCAGGCATTAGACTGCGGGACCAATCCTCCGGCAGTAGCAGCCATTATCGAGAAAATCAAGGATTACACCTTGGGATACAAACTCCCCGGTGCAGGTGGCGGCGGTTATTTATATATGGTAGCCAAAGACCCGCAAGCAGCCGGACAAATCCGACGGATACTGACGGAACAAGCTCCTAATCCTCGTACTCGTTTTGTAGAAATGACTCTTTCTGATAAGGGACTTCAGGTTTCAAGAAGCTAAAGAGAAAGTGTTACCATAAGGCCGGTCAATCATCCGGAATCATAAAAAACAAGCTTGGACAGATTCAAACGAAATGTCCAAGCTTTAATTTTTCAATGCCATAATGATCTGTTTTACATGTTGAGACTTGAAATAACTGTAAAGTAAATCACAATAATGATAAAGCCAATAGCTCCGATAACCAGCGCAACACTAGCCCATTTCTTTTTTCTAGCTTCTTCCATTCTTATTTATATTTATTGGGATTAATATAATTTATCGTTAAATGTCTACATCTGGAAAGCTATGAACATACTACTACAGAATATCATTCTTTACTTTTTCATATCTACAAAGTTAGCATTTCTCACGAGAATTTTCTTATTTAAATCAACTTTTTCATTCTATTTAGGCTAAATTATACAACTACACACAATAATATGGAACACAACAATTTACCTATTACGACTTTTATATCATGCAAAAGTTGTACATTTGCGCAAGAATCAAAACACAGGAGGCTATGACTAAAAAAGATGCCATAAAAATATTCGAAGACAAAAAGATTCGTGCTGTATGGGACGATAAGAAGGAAGAGTGGTATTTCTCTATCGTAGATATCATAGCTGCGTTGACTGAAAGCAACAACCCTCAAACATATTGGCGTGTACTGAAAAAGAGACTATTAGACGAGGGAAACCAAAGCGTTACAAATTGTAACGCTTTGAAAATGCCTGCTGCAGATGGTAAAATGCGTCTGACTGACGTGGTCACAACAGAACAGTTATTCCGCCTCATTCAATCTATTCCATCGCCTAAAGCCGAACCATTCAAAATGTGGATGGCACAGATTGCAAAAGAACGCCTCGACGAAATGCAGGATCCCGAATTAACCATTGATAGGGCAATGATGGAGTATAAAGCACTAGGATATTCTGACAACTGGATAAACCAAAGATTGAAATCCATAGAAGTTCGAAAAGAGCTCACTGACGAATGGAAAAGAAACGGAATGCAAGAAGGTATTCAATTTGCAGCCCTAACAGACATCATATACCAAACATGGGCTGAAAAGTCTACGAAAGGATATAAGAAGTTCAAGGGATTAACAAAAGAAAATCTTCGCGATAACATGACAAATACCGAACTGATTCTCAACATGCTCGCAGAGGCAGCCACTACCGACTTGTCAAAAGAGAAAAATCCTTCCGGCTTTGTTGAAAACGCACAAGTAGCACACGAAGGGGGAAAAGTTGCAAAAGTTGCACGGGAGCAGCTAGAAAGCCAACTTGGGCATTCTGTCATCTCACCACTTAACGCAAAAAACATATTGCAGATTAATAATAAACCTGAAGAAGAAAACAAAAAAGAAGATAAGTAAACACACCAAAGTGTAGAATACAATAATAAAAAAGCCATACTCTCTGCAAGTACGGCCTTAAAGTACACCCGAAGGGAATCGAACCCTTATCTGAGGTACCGGAAACCTCCATTCTATCCATTGAACTACAGGTGCTTATACTTATTTTATCAAATTAGAAAAAACACCTTTGTTGCTTAAACAAGGAAGCCATTCTTTCTAAATGCGAGGACAAAAGTATAAAAAATCTTCTCATCTTCCTAATGATTCTCCTTTTTTTATAGTTCTTAAGGTACTTCCCTATATTAGGAGACTGTTATTTTGAAATGCTTTAGAGCATTTACTTTATCAAATTGACAATCTTTTAGAGAATATCCATTACATATATCAATTTTATTCCTATCTTTGCCGACAATTAACATTTAACAAACCTATGAGTTACTTGATAAAACCTAAGAACTATAAGCCGCTACTCGACCTCAAACAGACCGAGCTGGGAATCAAGCAAATAAAAGAGTTCTTCCAATTAAACTTGTCATCCGAACTGCGCCTTAGACGTGTGACTGCCCCTCTTTTCGTATTGAAAGGAATGGGTATCAATGATGATTTGAATGGAATAGAACGACCTGTTTCTTTCCCAATCAAAGATCTGGGCGATGCGCAAGCCGAAGTGGTTCATTCATTGGCTAAATGGAAAAGGTTGACCTTAGCTGACTATCACATCGAACCGGGATATGGTATTTATACGGATATGAATGCAATTCGGTCGGACGAAGAACTGGGCAATCTGCATTCTCTCTACGTAGACCAATGGGACTGGGAACGTGTCATCACCAATGAAGACCGGACTGTGAACTTCCTAAAGGAAATCGTCAACCGTATTTATGCGGCTATGATCCGTACAGAATATATGGTATATGAAATGTATCCGCAAATCAAACCTTGCCTGCCACAAAAGCTACATTTCATTCATTCAGAGGAATTGCGCCAGCTTTATCCGAACCTGGAACCTAAATGCCGCGAGCACGCCATCTGTCAGAAATACGGAGCTGTGTTTATCATAGGAATAGGCTGTCAACTTGGTGATGGCAAGAAGCACGACGGACGTGCACCAGACTACGATGACTACACTACCAAAGGGCTGAACGACCTGCCCGGACTGAATGGCGACCTTTTGCTGTGGGACGATGTTCTGCAACGCTCCATCGAATTGTCATCCATGGGAATCCGTGTAGATAAAGAAGCTTTGCAACGTCAGTTGAAAGAAGAAAAAGAAGAAAAAAGGCTGGAACTTTATTTCCACAAGCGATTGATGAATGACACTCTCCCGCTATCTATCGGAGGAGGTATCGGACAGTCCCGCTTGTGTATGTTCTACCTTCGCAAAGCTCACATCGGAGAAATACAAGCCAGTATCTGGCCCGAAGATATGCGCAAAGAATGTGAAGAACTTGATATACACCTTATATAATAGACTATGAACGTACAGATTGAAGAAAGCTGGAAAGCTCATTTAGAACCAGAATTCGACAAAGACTACTTTCGCACGCTGACCGATTTCGTCAAAAGCGAATATAGCCAGTATCAGATTTTCCCTCCGGGAAAACTGATCTTCAATGCTTTCAACCTTTGTCCTTTTAATAAAGTGAAAGTTGTGATTATAGGGCAGGATCCCTATCATGGGCCGGGACAAGCACATGGCCTTTGTTTCTCCGTAAACGATGGTGTGCCTTTCCCTCCTTCATTAGTAAACATATTCAAAGAAATTAAAGCCGACATCGGCACAGATGCCCCTGCTACGGGAAATCTGACTCGCTGGGCAGAACAGGGAGTATTGTTGCTCAACGCTACGCTGACCGTACGCGCTCACCAAGCTGGTTCACACCAGAACCGTGGCTGGGAAACATTTACTGACGCTGCAATCCGTGCCCTGGCAGAAGAAAAAGAAAACCTGGTATTTATCCTGTGGGGATCATACGCTCAAAAGAAAGGAGCGTTTATCAACCGTAACAAACACCTGGTACTCACTTCCGCCCATCCCTCTCCTCTTTCTGCTTACAACGGCTTCTTTGGAAACAAACATTTCAGCCGTACAAACGATTATCTAAAAGCACATGGAGAAACAGAAATCGCATGGTAGATAGATAAGAGTGAATAAAAAAACAATGAGCGGTGAACAAGATATGCATTTATATTGCATTAGTTGTTCACCGCTCATTGTTTTTCTTTTATGATCTATCGCTTACTCTTTTGTTATCGCTAAACATTCATTATCGTTTCCCCTTTAATACCACTGAATGTTACTTTGCGTCTGACTTCTCTGCTCATACTTCAAGTCTTGCAGAATACTTGCATTCGCACGGATTGTAACATTGTAATATTTCCAACGTCCGAAAGGAGAAAGACTGGCGGACAAGTTGAAACAGTGCAAGTCACGGGATATTGTACAAGAAGTCTGGGTAATCTCTTTAGCTTGAAAATCATAACCCGAGTTGAACGAGAGCGACCAGTTATTAGAAATCTTTATATTTCCGTTTGCATTGATATTATGCGTATACGTATAAGGATATCGCATGGAATAACGGTTGATAGGCTTCGTTCTATCTTCACGGATATTAAACGAATAGCTAAGGCTCAATGACCAAGGCATCTTAAATACCTGATAACCATCCGGGTCAGCCTGTGCTTTCTCTACTTTCTTAGGCGTAGTACCGTCTCCTTCCGTTCCATCGGATTCCTCATCATCGCTATCCTCCGACTTATTCTTATCTTTCCCTTTTTCATCCTCTTCTTTCGGACCGAACCATTTCTTCCATGTGTCATTATTGAAGGTATAGTTGAAAGAAGAACCATATCCCTGGAAACGTCCAAAACGACCATACGACCATTCTGTACGGTTACTGGTTACTACATTACCACTTTTATCGAACGTATAAGCATACGTAGCGAACGATGCGTTCATGTTGAATGTATAATTCTTAGTCAGTTTCAGACGTAGGTTCATGCTTAAATCACTCCAAGGCCTCTCTTTGGCAGCCATATTATAAGACATACTTGCTCCCAATTCATCAATCAGACTAACCTTTTTAAGCGTATCTTTCTTTGCATCATAATACTTCATCTCTAAGTTATTAGAAATAGAGAAACTGACTGTTCCCGATCCTTCCCGCGAAGGTACGCCATAAGGTTGACCGGTGAAAGGAGAATAATACTGCGTATTGCCATTATAATCGGTATATTCTTCCCAATACTTGCTGAATCCCGGAGCACCGCTAAGACTTACCTGAGGCGTAACTACGTGACGAATCTGTATCTCTTTCTTTTTAGCAAAAAGAGGTTTGTACATACCATATACTTTCGTACTCAAGCTCAAACTTGCCGAGTAATTGGATACCCGATAGAAACCGTTCAGTGTATCACCCGGCAATGCCTCCAACTTATGATCGACCTCATTATATTGCTGATTGATCTTACGAGTATACCAACGCTCTGTATAATTGACCGAAGGAGAAACCTGCAAATATTTGAATAACGTAAAAGTAGCACTGATAGGAATGTTATGATTCATCGCATTTTCCCATTCGCTTAGCCCGGCTTTAAACAGACGGTCGTCTTTTGTACGGATACTGTTTGTCAAACGTCCCGTATAGCTAATGGAAATCTTTTCGTACCAGCGTTCAGCTCCCGCCGCCTTCTTACGTTTGAACGGGAACAGACGGCTTAATGTGATATTCAAGTCAGGCAAAGTGACCGCAATAGAAGAGTCACGCATCGTCTGTGCGATATTGGTAGTTCCGGATAAGGTCAGACCGATATCAGGGAAACTACGAGAATAACTGATACTTGATGTTTTGGTATTTTGAGTCAACAACTGCGAATTATAAAGGTTGTTGATATTGGAACGTTCGTAACTACTGGTTGAGAAGTTTACACTAGCGGAGAATGTGCTGTTCGGACTGGCTTTAGCATCCTGGCGATGGTTCCATACTACCTTAAAGTCCTTAGCAACTGTATAGTCCGGCATACCTTTATCTCCTGTCTTGGTGACCTGATAGTCCGCTTGCAGCGTACCGGAATATTTATAGCGTTTATTATAGTTTGTCAATCCGGATAATCTCCATGAACCTTTCGTGAAGATATCACCCGTCAACTTCAAGTCCATGATGTCACTCATGGCAAAGTAATATCCTCCTTCTGCCAGACCGAAACCACGACTGGAGTCGTCCATATAAGTCGGCATAATGAAACCGGAAGAATAACTGCTGGAGAATGGGAAGAAAAAGAACGGTACGGCCAACGGCAAAGGCACATCTTCCACTACTAGATAAGCAGGTCCTGTCACCACATTCTTTTTAGGACGCACTTTAGCTCTCGTCAGCTGCATATAGAAGTGAGGATGGTCATGATGATCGCAGGTTGTATAACGCCCATGCTCCATGAAAATTTCATCATTAGCTCCTTTCTTCGCCTTGCTTCCGGTCACATATCCTTCTCCCTGCTGGGTGACGATATCGGTAATTCCCGCTTTCTTGGTTTTGAAATTATATCGGATGGTTTCCGTATCATAAGAGGTATCTCCTTCTTTAAATACCGGTTTACCTTTTTCCACCCCGGTAGTATCCTTGATACCGTAAGCATGCACAGTACTACTATCCAGATTCATCGAAATAACTTCCGCAGCGAGTTCGATGTTCTGATAATTAACTTTTCCGCTACCATAAAGTGTAGCAGCTCCTCCCAGAGTAAAGACAGTGGAGTCGTTGGATTCATAAACAACCGGTGCATCGAGTGGTTGTTTCTTCTTTACCGGTGCGATGGAATCAATGCGTACCGTTACCGTATCTGCTTTCAACGAATCATTTCCCTGAAGGGAATCCGTTTGTGCGGTATTGGAGGCAATCATTCCTCTTCTTCGACGCTGAGACGTAGCCTCATCGGGAAGCATCAGTAAGACAATCAGCAGTATGAATGATATAAGTATTTTTGCTTTCAATGGCGCCATTAACTAATAGTTTACGCTTGAAGTGGCAAAAGTACACAAACTTCACCAAATATGAGTTAGAATCTTCGTTATTTAATTATTTTTTAGTGCTATAAAAAGAGAGAACACCATCTATCAAAGCGGCTTAGGCCTTCTTCACCATATTTTGCAATACTTTTCCGTGCTTTCTCCACTGTTTTCTCTTCATCCAGATGGGTTTTAGAAAAGAATTTATCCGCAAAACAAATCAATTGCTCTTCCAAAGTGATGGGTAACATCTCACGATGAGGAACGGGAAGTTGCTGGGCGATGATATCTTCCAACGAGAGTCCGGCTCCGGTATGGCGTTCACACACCAATGCGTGTTGGGGGAAACCTTCCGCCCGCAAGATTTCTGCTCCCAAATATCCGTGAGCGATATAAGGATGGGGACCAAAACACTGAATAGTTGGAGCATCGGTCTGAAAAATACCAATATCATGCAACAGAGCAGCTTCTTTCACAAAGCTCCGGTTTAAACGTAGTTCGGGATGAGCATCCAGCATTTTCATTGCTTTTCCGGACACTGCCAAACTGTGTATTACTAATATTTGTCTCTGCTGCGTATTCTCCGGATAATATTTATCAATGATTTCGTATGGATTCATGTGCTTTATTTTTTGCTCTCTTGACGAGAAATTAATATTTTTGTGCAATATTACAAAAAAAATCACCGATATGCAAACTAGAGTTTTCTTCATTCTTATATTTCTGTTCATTATGCTGTTTCCAATGCGTGTAAACAGTCAAATTGTCACGGGAGCAGAACAGATGGATCAATACCTACCGCTGTTGAAAGGGAAACGCGTTGGAATGGTAGTCAACCATACTTCCATTGTGGGGGCAAAGCAAACTCATCTTCTCGACACCTTATTAAAAAGAAATGTTCAGGTCGTCAAAGTATTTGCCCCCGAACATGGCTTCCGAGGTAATGCAGATGCGGGTGAAACGGTGAAAAACGGAAAAGATTCCCGTACTGGTACTCCTATCGTTTCACTTTATGGCGACAACAAAAAACCGTCCGCTGCCCAGCTAAAAGATATTGATGTTATTTTGTTCGATATTCAGGATGTGGGAGCACGCTTTTATACCTATATAAGTACAATGTATTATGTAATGGAAGCTTGCGCAGAGAACAAGAAGGAAATGATTGTGCTGGATCGTCCCAATCCGTGCGATTATGTGGATGGCCCGATACTCAAACCGGGCTACAAGAGTTTTGTCGGCATGCTTCCCATTCCTGTACTTCACGGATGTACCATCGGCGAACTGGCACAGATGATAAACGGAGAAGAATGGATTGCCAACAAGAAAAATCCTTGTTCATTAAAGGTAATTCCAATGGTCGGGTGGAAACATGGAGAACCTTATTCACTTCCCATCAAACCGTCACCCAACCTCCCGAACGACCAGTCTATCCGATTGTACGCCTCACTCTGTCCTTTTGAAGCCACCCGTATCAGCGTGGGACGAGGAACAACTTTTCCTTTCCAGGTATTGGGCGCACCTAATAAGAAATACGGAAGTTTTACTTTTACTCCCCGCTCCTTACCCGGTTTTGACAAAAATCCGATGCACAAAGGTATCACCTGTTATGGGGAAGACCTCCGGAATGTAACCGATGTGAATGGCTTTACGCTTCTCTACTTCTTGAACTTTTATCGCTTATCCGATGAAAGCGCAGCCTTCTTCTCCCGTGCCCGATGGTTTGATTTGCTGATGGGTACTGACAGCGTACGCAAGGCTATCCTCAAAGGGGAATCGGAAGAGGCTATCCGGAATAGTTGGCAAAAGGAGTTACAGGATTACAAAGAGATTAGAAAAAAACATCTTCTCTATGAGTAAAAAACTAGTATCATACTCTCATTCATTTTTATAAACCACTTATAATTAAAAGAATAAGTATATTAGCAAAAAGAATGAGAGTTATGATAGTTATTTTCTACTCTAAGAACAATCAGTTAATAACACAATAATGAAAGATAAAACACAAAAAAGTTTCAGGGGAATAGTCCGGATATTACTTCTTGTTTTCTGTTATACCTTTGGTAGTCATGCTTTTGCATTGGCTTTAGAGCACGAACAAACAGTAGATATCTATAAAGTAACAGATGTCCCCAATCCGCGTAATGAAAGCTCTTCCAATTGGGTCAGCAATCCGAATCAGATATTGGATGAAAGTTATGTGTGGGAAATAAATAATATGTTGTCACAGTTAGAAGATTCATTGAGTATTGAAGTGACAGTTGTTGCACTCCCTTCTATCGGTGAAGATATTCCGGCAGAGTTTGCCCACAAGCTTTTTGAACACTGGGGCATCGGAAAGAAAGCGGACGACAACGGATTACTGATTCTTTTAGTGCTCGATCAACGTAAAGTCACTTTCGCAACCGGATACGGTTTGGAAGGAGTACTTCCCGACGCTTTATGCTTTCGCATTCAACAGAATGAAATGGTTCCGTGGTTTAGAAAAAACGACTTTGACAGAGGAATGACAGAGGGAGTCCGGGCTGTAACATTGGTGCTTTATGGAAGCGACTATGAGCCCGTTTCTCAAGGCACTTCTGATAATTACTGGAAAAGTGCCGGCAATACGTTGTGGAATTTTCTGGCAAATCAGCCGCCTATGCTTTGGGTATTCTTGATACTGGTAAATGTTATCACTTACCTCATGAAGGTAAATAAAGCTCGCCCCAAAGACAGTTCAGCATTAGCAGCAATCAAAGTCCTGACACTTTACAACCCACTTGGATGTCTTGTATTGTTTTTTCCAGTCTGGCCTGCACTTATTGCGGTATCCTTATGGTACAAGTTCTACCAAAAACAACGTGTTATTTTGCAGAGTAAAACCTGCGATTCTTGCAAAGCTGTGGCTTTACAACTTTTACCCAATGAGCTTGCAACCCCTTTATTATCTGCTTCCGAACAAATGGAACACAAACTAGGTTCTGCCATCCACCGTATTTATCAATGTACTTCCTGCGGCTGGCTTTTACGGTATAAATCTATCACCATAAGCGAATATAGGATGTGTAATCAATGCCATACCATTGCTTCCAAGCGTATCAGCCCGTGGAAAACAATTAAAGAGCCCACATATTCCGATGCCGGATTGGAGGTTGCCGACTCTCTTTGCCTGATGTGCGGAGATAAAAAGCAGACAACACAGAAGATTCCCCGCAAGACACCCCCCAATAGTGACAGTTCTAGTAATAGTCACAGCAGTAGTAGTGGCAGAAGCAGTAGTAGAAGTAGTAGCGGCAGTTTTGGTGGTGGACATAGCGGTGGCGGTGGAGCGTCAAGTAGTTTTTAAGATCAACTATCCATCCGAAGAAGTCGACTAACCAAATAAAGGACATGAAAACACATCTCACCTGAATATTTTCATAGAAAGATGGTTGTCCACTCCCTTATTCTAACTATTTTTGCATAGATAACCGAACATAAAAAAGTGAAATGAATATCGAAGAATTTAGAGAATACTGTCTTTCTTTTAAAGGTGTTCACGAGAAGATGCCTTTTCCCAATGTACCCGACCAATATAGCCGTGACGTTCTATGCTTTTATGTTGCGGACAAATGGTTTTGTTTCGTTAACATTGAGATTTTCGATTTTTGTTGCATCAAATGTAACCCTGACGAATCTGGAGAACTGCAAACTGAATATGCCGGTATAAAACCAGGCTGGCACATGAATAAGAAATATTGGATCAGCGTTTATTTCAATCAAGACGTATCTGATGATAAGATCAAAGAACTTGTAAGCAAATCCTATGATATTGTAGTCAAAAGTCTGACAAAGAAAGAACAGGTTTCTGTTTGAGATTGCAAAAAGTCCTCCAGTGCTTTCAAGTCTTTTATTTCAAATATTCTTTCCATCATTTTCATTTTCAGCTCCGATGTCTTGTGTTGGGGAATGTTTTACATTTTTCACAGCGTGCACTATTCAATTGCGCTCCCAGACAAGGATTTTTTTGCCGTGTATAGGTAGGACACCCACCACAAAACACGCCACATGCCGGGACACGACCATTATAAATTTTCATCATACAAGGCTTTTGGCCATCCAATAGTTAGTAAGAGACAGCTGATTAGCCCTGCGTTTTTGCTCTACTTCTACTATATACCCTCGCTTTTCAAAAAATGGACGGGCTGTTATACTCACTTCAGAGGTAATCCGCGTAATCCCGGCTGCGACGGCATAACGTTCTATCTCATTCAACAATAGTGTAGCAACACCTTTGCCCTGAAAATCCTTATGAATAAACATTGAATGCAAATAGCCCTGAGGTGTAATGGATGAAAAACCGACGATTTCAGATTGCCGATTAACAGCAACAATAAAATAGTGAGTTTTTATCATACCCTCTATTTTAGAAGGATCATCTCCGCACGATGCCCAATCTTCAACCTCGGCCTGTGAATAGTCACGCCTGTTTATCACTAACACTGTGTTTCGATATAGAGACTGAATTTCCTCTATATCCGTATTTAAAGCTATCCTTATAGTAATCATATAATCCCTAATTATTTACTATTTTACCTCTTTTTTTCGCATTTTCCACAACTGCCAGCTATTGATAATATTCTGCCACAACACATACGAACCCGGTGCAACGGAAGACAGCGGATTCAGATAGGTATGCGCCATCCAAATAGCCAGAATTGTATTCTTTTGTCCAAGTGCTTGCCCACCACTGATACGGTCATTATAAATCGAGCCGATTGTCTTCCCCAAAAAGAACTGCAAACAACAGGCAATCAGTGCTCCGACAGCAATCATGATTTCCGTAAAACCATCCGCCGGGTCATTGAGCAAAGAATACAATGTTTGCGCAGTTACGATAGCTAAAGATACAGCCCACAAATAAAAAGCAAGTTCATGATAACCCAATAACTTCTGATGTACTTTCGGCAAACACTTGCTCAACAACCAGGCAACCAAAAAAGGACAAATCAACAACGGAAATACCTTACCCAAAATAACAAGAAACGCCTCCCAAAAAGTGACATCAGGATGGACTTCCACCAAAGGAAAAAGAATGGGCACAGCAATAGCCGCTCCGATATTTGCTATCAATGTATAGGTAGTCAGACTGGCCGCACTCCCTCCCAACTTGGTAGTAATCACCGCAGCAGCCGTAGCCGTTGGACAAATAATGCAAACCATCACTCCTTCTGCTACAATTTTATCAAAGCGATAAAGCAACAGATAAGCAGCCAACGCTCCACCAATCTGAATCAATAACAACCACATATGAAGAGGTTTTGGCTTCAAATCACGAGGAGATACCTTACAGAAGGTCAATAGCAACATCGTAAAAATAAGATAAGGAGTCAGGAAAGAAAGACTGATAAACAGCGGATAACCTACAGCACCTACCAGCATAGCAATAGGTAATGTCCAATTCTTCAAAAACTTAAGCATCGTCGTACATTTTAACTTCGAAGCACAAAGTAACGGAGATTTAGGGAAAAAAGCTATCATTAAACCGAAAAAAACACAAAACTTAATGACAAATCATGAGTTTTCTACAAATTTCTACTACATTTGCACCGTATTATAGATATGAAACTGAATAGACCGTACATATTATACATATTTATTTGCCTCTGGCTACTTTTTCTACCCTCATGTACCAACCACTTATGGGGGAAGGATTTCGTAGTAGTTATTGACGCCGGACATGGTGGACATGATCCTGGTGCTATAGGCAAAATCTCGAAAGAGAAAAATATCAATTTGAACGTTGCCTTGAAAGTGGGGAATCTGATTAAAAGGAATTGCGATGACGTCAAAGTGATTTACACCCGTAGCAAAGATATATTCATCCCTTTGGACCGACGCGCAGAAATTGCGAACAACGCGAAGGCTGATCTCTTTATTTCCATTCACACCAACGCACTGGCTAACAACCGTACCGCAAAAGGTGCTTCAACCTGGACACTGGGTTTGGCCAAATCAGACGCTAATCTGGAAGTTGCCAAGCGAGAGAACTCCGTAATCCTCTACGAAAGCGACTATAAAACAAGATATGCCGGTTTCAACCCGAACTCTGCCGAGTCATATATTATATTTGAATTCATGCAAGATAAATATATGGAGCAGAGTGTACACCTGGCTTCGCTGATGCAGAAACAATTTCGCCAAACCTGTAAACGGGCAGACCGGGGAGTGCATCAAGCAGGATTCCTCGTCTTAAAAGCAAGTGCGATGCCAAGCATTCTAATAGAATTGGGATTTATTTCTACTCCGGAAGAAGAACGCTATCTGAATTCCGAAGAAGGGGCCGGAAGTATGGCCAAAGGTATTTACCGGGCTTTCCTGAATTACAAACGAGAACATGAGTTACGCCTTACGGGAGTCAGCAAAACGATTATCCCAACCGAGCAGGAAGAAGACAACGCCCCGGAAATTGCCCAAAAGGATACTGAAAGCATAAACACAGCTCCTCAACAGCAAGAATTACTAGCCGAAGCAAAAACCAAACCAACTGCAACAGCAAAAACAGCACCAAAGCGTCCAATTGTTGCAGAAAGCGCAACCAATGACAGTGAAATTACGTTTAAGATACAGATACTCACTGCTTCCAAACCTCTCGCCAAAAACGACAAACGGCTGAAAGGACTGAAAGACGTGGATTATTATAAGGAAGGGGGAATATACAAATACACGTATGGAGCCTCCACCGATTACAACAAAGTGTTGCGCACGAGGCGCACTATTACGGCTGAATTTAAGGATGCCTTCATCATCGCTTTCCGAAATGGAGAGAAAATGAACATCAATGAAGCGATTGCCGAATTCAAGAAAAGAAAAAATAAATAAAAAGATAAAATGAAGTACATTACAAAAGAAGTCAGAATAGGTATTGCAGGTATCGTTGCACTATGTGTGCTTATATATGGAATCAACTGGCTGAAAGGTATACACATGTTTCAGCCTTCCAGCTATTTCTATGCCAAATTTGAAAACGTAAACGGACTCACTAAATCAAGCCCGGTATTTGCCGACGGTGTCCGTGTAGGTATTGTACGTGACATCTATTATGATTATGTCAAACCCGGAAATGTGATTGTTGAAGTAGAACTGGACACTGAGTTGCGGATTCCTAAAGGAAGTACCGCCGAACTCGTATCCGAACTAATGGGAGGCGTACGTATGAATATTCTCCTGGCAAACAACCCACGTGAAAAATATGCCGTAGGAGATACGATCCCCGGCACACTAAACAACGGAATGATGGAAAGCGCAGCACAACTGATACCGAAAGTGGAAGAGATGCTGCCTAAGCTGGACTCTATCCTCATCTCCCTGAACAATATCTTAGGTGACAAGAGCATTCCTGCCACTCTGCACTCAATAGAAAAAACGACCGCCAACCTGGCAGTAGTCAGTTCACAAGTGAAAGGACTAATGAGTAACGATATTCCTCAACTCACAAGTAAACTGAATACCATCGGAGACAACTTTGTGGTCATCAGCGGAAATTTGAAAGAAATAGATTATGCAGCCACTTTCAAAAAAATAGACGAAACACTGGCTAACGTAAAAATACTTACAGAGAAATTAAACAGCAAAGATAACACGCTCGGTCTGCTCTTCAACGACCCGACTTTATACAATAATCTGAACGCTACAACAGAAAATGCAGCTAGCTTATTAGAGGACCTGAAAGAGCACCCGAAACGATACGTTCACTTCTCATTATTCGGCAAGAAAGATAAGTAGCAAAATCTTGTTATATAGATTTCATCTAAATAACAAGGGGCTTTCAAAAGAAAGTAGATTGCTCTTCAAATGTCTATCTATAAACCGAAATAATATTCCCGTACAAACGTACAAAGATGAGAAAAAACGCTAATTTTAAGTATATAAGACATTAATATACAGATACTTATAAAATCGCGAGAGAGGGTAAGCTGACTGTGTCCAACAACAAATGCATAAGTCATTGAAAGTAAACACATTATTGTTCGCATGAAAAAAACAAGAAAAAACAGATTTGTTTTTTCCGAATAAGATTCCCAATTTTGCAAACGTAGAAGTTTTGCTTAATTAATAAATGTATTAAAAGTTACT